>NZ_JBITVL010000003.1:0-866151 GCF_044542955.1 Rossellomorea sp. NPDC077527
TCTTTCATCTTCTTTTTCTTTTGATTAGCTGTCATTGTAGAAGGCCTCATTTCTAAAGATCCGAAGGCATCTTCTCCAGCTCTTTCCCACTTTTTCACCCATCTACGAACCATAGTGGGATCAGGGATTTGAAATATGGCTGATGCCTTTCGAATGGAGCAATTCTTCTCCGAAATAAATTGAATTACCCTCAGTTTAAAGGCAGAAGGATAGTTTGTATAGGGAAAGGTAAATGCTTCATCCCCATGATGACGAACTAACATTACCCAGTAACGGAGAATGGAATCGTCTATGCCAACTTGATACGCTAGGTCTCGATAACTGACTAGTTCATTTAGATAACGTTTGGCAACGTAAAGTTTATGTTCCTGTGTAAACTTGGCCATTGGTGCGGGCACCTCCTATTGTTGATTGGGGTGTCCAACAATAGGGGTGCAGCTCAAAACCGCTTCCGGGGTCTCGGCACGCCCGTTTTCCGTAGGAGTCTTCGCAGTTTCCTTCACCCTCTAAAGTAGTAAGTAGTTGACAGAGCATAATGGTTTGTGACCATCAGTTTAAAAAAAGTAAAGGATTATTAAATAAAATCAGTCACTGCAACGAATGATAAAGCAGTGGTATACGCAATCTCCACATTTCCTTTGTGATAGTCAAAGTTTTCGTCAGTTGATTGGAGCGGAAGGTGCTCGACTCCTGCGGGAAACGCTGGACAGGACGAAAAGCGAAGGCGGCTTGGTCAGGCCCGACTCGCCTTATGACCTCGAGGGGCTAGCCGCCATAGCTGGATCTTGAGACCGCGCAGGCGCAGCCGAGGAGGCTCACCGCCAGCCCCGCGGAAAGCGAGCACCTGTAGCGGAAATCAACCGCCACTCGCTACATCCAAAAGCAACAATGTTTACGAAAACAGCTTTACAAATAAAAAGACCAACTCCTTAAAGAGTGTAAGGAGTTGATCTTTTACATTTAGAATTACTGAAGTAACGCTTTGATTCTTGATACAACATTATCTGAAGTGAAGCCATACTCTTCCATGACTTTCGCTCCAGGAGCAGATGCACCATAACCATTGATCGCTAAGATGTCACCTTCATCCCCAACATAACGATCCCAACCCATTGGAGATCCCATCTCAATTGCCAAGCGCTTTTTAACTGCTTTAGGCAAGATAGATTCTTTATATTCTTTTGATTGTTTTTCGAAACGGTCCCAAGAAGGCATACTCACAACAGATACACTGATGCCGTCTTTCTCAAGTGCATTTTGCGCGTCCACGGCAAGATGCACTTCAGATCCAGTCGCAATCAAGAGCGCATCAGGTTGGTCTTTACCAGAAGCTGAAACGACATATGCTCCTTTATTTACCCCATTGTATGCTTTATCTGCCGTACCTTTAAGAGTAGGCAGGTCCTGACGGGATAGAACTAACATCGTTGGCTGATCCTTAGATTCCAAGGATAACTTCCAAGCAGCTGCCACTTCATTACCATCACCAGGGCGAATGACAGAAAGGTTTGGCATAGCACGCAGGGATGCAAGTTGTTCTACAGGTTCATGTGTTGGACCGTCTTCCCCTACAGCGATGCTATCATGTGTAAATACATACGTCACAGGTAAGCCCATTAGAGCCGCTAAACGAATAGCTGGTCTTAAATAGTCACTGAATACGAAGAATGTACCTCCGAATACATGGAGGCCACCATGTAGGGCCATACCATTCATAGCACCACCCATACCGAATTCACGAACACCAAACCAGATATTACGGCCCTCATATGATTCAGGCATGAAGTCTTTTTCATCTTTGATCATCGTTTTGTTCGAACCTGCCAAGTCAGCAGAACCACCGATGAATGAAGGAAGATTTTTAGCAATTGCATTTAATACTTCTCCTGAAGAAGCCCGGCTCGCTAATGCCTTTCCTTCTTCATAGACAGGGATGTCCTTATCCCAGCCTTCAGGAAGCTCACCTTTGATTGCTGCCTCTAATTGAGCCGCTAGTTCAGGATGATCTTCTTTATATTTAATGAATTGATTAGCCCAATCCTGTTCTTTCGCAGATCCAGCTTGT
Organism: Rossellomorea sp. NPDC077527; assembly: GCF_044542955.1. Taxonomy (NCBI): domain Bacteria; kingdom Bacillati; phylum Bacillota; class Bacilli; order Caryophanales; family Bacillaceae; genus Rossellomorea; species Rossellomorea sp. NPDC077527. The sequence continues at coordinate 2,066 of NZ_JBITVL010000003.1, forward strand.
TGTATTTTTTCCTCGAAGCGGCTGTAAACTTCATCAGGAACATGGAAATCCTGGTCGAACGTCCACTGGTATGCTTCTTTAGTCAGCTTCATTTCGTCTTCACCAAGAGGGGCACCGTGAACGGCTGATTTACCTGATTTGTTTGGAGCACCGTATCCTATGACTGTCTTCACTTCGATCATTGTTGGACGGGTAGTATCTCCTTGTGCTTCTTCGATGGCTTTCGAGATTTCTTCAAGGTCATTACCATCTTCAACACGGATGTATTGCCAACCATATGATTCAAAACGTCCTTTTACACTTTCAGAGAACGATTTATCAAGGTCTCCGTCAAGTGAAATATCGTTCGAATCGTATAAGACAACAAGACGTCCTAATTTAAGGTGAGCTGCAAGCGATGCCGCTTCAGAGGATACACCTTCCATCAAGTCACCATCTCCACAAATGGAGTATGTATAGTGATCGACCATGTTGTGCTGGTCTTTGTTATATGTAGTGGCCAGATGTCTTTCGGCTAATGCCATACCAACCGCCATTGCGATTCCTTGACCAAGCGGACCTGTCGTGGCTTCTACACCAGGTGTGTGCTTGTATTCAGGGTGTCCTGGAGTTTTACTTCCCCACTGACGGAAATTCTTAAGATCGTCCATTGACACATCATAACCTGATAAATGAAGCAGGCTATATAACAGCATCGAACCATGTCCTGCCGATAAAACGAAGCGGTCACGGTTGAACCAATCAGGGTTTTTAGGATTATGGTTCATGAATCTTGTCCAGAGTGCATACGCCATTGGAGCTGCTCCCATAGGCATCCCCGGGTGACCGGAATTTGCTTTTTCAATTGCATCGATTGATAATGTACGAATTGTATTAATTGCTAATTGATCTGTGTTATCAAACATAAGTCAGACATCCTTCCTTTTAATGTACCTTATTAATATTAATCTTCTTTGGTAGTTTATACAACTATCTTGAATGATAACATGACTTTATCATCCATGAAAATAAAAAACCTTTGAACATGCCTATTTACGGGTTTATCCAATCGCTGCTGATCTCTGCCAGACGTAGTCAATCAGTGTGTGCTTGATCGTGAATAAATATCATTCATATATCCCCACCCTTTAACACACATGTAAAAAGCTGCCAGATCTCTTACAAAGAGACCTGACAGCCATTCAAATCAGTGCATTTTTTTCTTGGTTTGTATATCCTGAATCTTTTTCGGTGTTACTTCATTACCTTCCGGATCAAAGATTCTCGTATTTTCAATCGTGCCTTTCATCGATTGACGGAACGTTTCAAGGTATTCTTTCCTCAATTTAGTCTGTTCTTTAGCTTCTTGTTCTGTAAGTCCTTTTTCTTTGGACTTTTTGGCAAGTTCGTTGATTCGGTTCATTTTTGTTTTTGAAAGCATCTATAAAAACTCCTTTATTGCATAGTCAGCTAGTTCCAACAGTTGTATATTATACTACCGTCATGTTACTAGATTAAAGGAGATAAAACAAGAGTTAAGCATCTTCAAGCGAGGCCATATATTCCTTGAATCGTCTATGTACCGTTGCCTTTGAGACATCGTAGCCGAACCCCCTTAGGGTAGCTGCGATCTCAGCAAATGTCAATTCATTTTTCCTTAACCTTATAATTTCCTCGACAGGCACTTCAATGCGTTCCCTTCCATCCTGATTGCCTTTGTTTTTTAAATTTTTATGTGGTTTAAAGCCATTTCTAACAGCCCTTTGCATACCCCTTTTGATTTTCAGGTTATGAAGCTTCCTTTGATATTCCTCCACCATACTGACGATGTTTATGACCATTGAGTCGGATTCAGATAAGTGAAGTTCACCACTATGAGTCTGGCTGACAATCTTCACTTCTTCTTTTAATAAGCAGTGTATAAGGGCAATCTTCGCATTACCCCTTCCGATCCTTGTCTCGTCCTGTATGAACACAGCTTCGATCGATTGGTCTTTCACCATGTCCAAGAGTTCCAATACACCTGGACGGTCCAACTCGAATCCGCTCGCTTGGTCCTTTATGATCGCTTCGATTTCATACTGATGATCTAATGCCAATTTGACCAGTTCTTCCTCTTGACGTTCCAAGGAAGTTTCCTGCGTATTTTTCTTCGTACTTACCCTGCAGTATATTACCGCCTTCATCTTCTATCCCTCTATTCTTCATTCATGACAAGTTCATAATCTGATTGGGTGGATATGGTTGGATTTTCTATCGGCAACACAAGTGATTCTCCGGGTTTGATAGAAAAGGAGGTTAAGTCGTTTTCCTCTCCCACCCAGGCGATAAATTCTTCCACTGTCATAGAATAGTCTTCATTATACTGTTTTGCAATGGTCCAAAGAGTGTCACCATTCTTGACCGTGATACTTTGGTAGGATGGTTGGTTTGTGATATTGATTAATAAATAGACAGCGGATAAAAGAGCTAAAACAAATAATATGATTATATAAGAGAATCGAGACCAAATATGTGTTAACATATAAATTACCTCCATGCGAATGTTTGTTCTGTTTTCGATATATTCATTGTAATACGAACATCCGTTTGGTGTCAACACAAATTCGAACTTATGTTTGTATCTATTGGAAAGACATGCTATAATGGGAACATAAGATCTATAATAGAGGTGCGTGAACATGACAAAATTGTCTAAAAGACAGCAAGACATACTCCAATATATTAAAGTTTCAGTTAGAGAAAAAGGTTATCCGCCTTCCGTACGTGAAATCGGGGAAGCCGTCGGTCTTGCTTCTAGTTCCACCGTACACGGACATTTAGCCAGGCTTGAGAGCAAAGGTCTGATACGTCGCGATCCAACCAAACCAAGAGCAATTGAAATTCTGGATCTTGAAGAGGATACCATTCCTCGACAAAGAGTTGTCAATGTCCCATTAATCGGTAAGGTAACAGCCGGTCAGCCCATTACAGCAGTCGAAAACGTGGAAGAATTCTTCCCCCTCCCCGAACGGATGGCCCCTTCGGATGAACAGGTCTTCATGCTGGAAATCATGGGGGATAGTATGATAGAGGCCGGAATCCTCGACGGGGACTTTGTCATCGTACGCCAGCAGCAAACAGCCAATAATGGCGACATTGTCGTTGCCATGACAGATGAAGATGAGGCAACAGTCAAACGTTTCTTTAAAGAAAGGGACTATGTTCGACTACAGCCCGAAAATTCAACCATGGAGCCTATTATATTGAGAAATGTTTCGATTTTGGGTAAAGTGGTCGGAGTTTATCGTCAAGTGCATTAATAATCATCCCGCTACGAATTGTGCGTAGCGGGATTTTTGTTTTTTGTTAACATTTATATAGGGAATACATCTGCCAAAGGATTGAATAGGAAGTGTGGAGCATGTTCGCAGCTGCTTTATACTCAAGATCAGTATCAGGGAGTTAAGGTGTTTTATTGGTTTAACAAAGAACTAAGAGGTTGAAAATGAGACGTAGAAAGACTGGCTTCACGATGGAAAAAGTGTATAAAAACCAAAAAAACCTCGACACACAAGATGTCGAGGTTTTTTACTTCTATTAATACATTTGGATGTATTGCTCGCGCTCCCAAGGATGTACTTGTGTACGGAACATATCCCATTCGATTTCTTTTGCTTCTACGAAATGTTCGAAGATGTGTTCTCCTAGTGATTTCACGATGACTTCATTTGTCTTAAGGTTTTCAAGAGCTGCATATAATGTTGCTGGAAGATCTACGATACCTGCTTCCTCACGCTCTTTTTTGTCCATGACATAGATGTTACGGTCAATCGGTTTAGGAGCTTGCAGGTTATTCTTAACCCCATCCAATCCTGCTGCTAATAAGACAGCCATTGCAAGGTAAGGGTTTGCCGCAGGATCGACACTGCGCACTTCTACACGAGTACTCAATCCACGTGATGCAGGAATACGGATTAACGGGCTACGGTTACGTGCAGACCACGCAACATAACATGGCGCTTCATATCCTGGTACTAGTCGCTTGTATGAGTTTACAGTCGGGTTTGTGATCGCTGTAAAGTCAGTAGCATGCTTAATGATACCAGCAAGGAATTGGCGTGCTGTATCACTTAGTTGTAAGTCACCTTTTTCATCAAAGAAAGAGTTTACACCGTTTTTGAATAAGGACATATTACAGTGCATACCAGAACCATTGACACCAAATAATGGCTTCGGCATGAATGTTGCGTGTAAACCATGTTTACGTGCAATCGTTTTAACCACCAATTTAAATGTTTGAATATCGTCACAAGCTTTTAATGCATTCGCATATTTGAAATCGATCTCATGCTGACCAGGAGCTACCTCATGGTGAGATGCTTCGATTTCAAAGCCCATCTCTTCAAGTTCCAATGCGATGTCACGACGGCAGTTCTCCCCAAGATCGGTAGGAGCTAAGTCAAAGTATCCGCCGTTGTCGTTCAGTTCAAGAGTTGGTTCGCCATTTACATCTAATTTAAAGAGGAAGAATTCCGGCTCAGGTCCAAGATTGAAGTCAGTAAACCCTAGCTCTTCCATCTCACCTAAGATACGTCTTAGATTATTACGAGGATCTCCCTCAAATGGAGTGCCATCAGGATTGTAAATATCACAGATTAGTCGGGCTACTTTACCTTTTTCGGCTGTCCATGGGAATACTAACCATGTGTCTAAATCAGGGAAAAGGTACATATCTGATTCTTCAATACGAACGAACCCTTCGATTGAAGACCCATCAAACATCATCTTGTTATCCAATGCTTTTTCAAGCTGACTTAAAGGGATTTCTACATTCTTTATCGTCCCTAAAATATCAGTGAATTGTAGTCGAATGAATTTAACCCCTTCTTCATTCGCTAATCTTAACACATCTTCTCGAGTATACTTTGCCATTTACGTAATTCCTCCTCAAGTTTAATTAAAGGTTTATTTAATGAAAAAAGCGTGACATATCACCTTGACGAAGACTTGATCGATTGAAACGACCGGAATGCATCAGTTCATTTCGTAGCAATTTACGAAGTTCGTCGTCAGATAGATCCTGTCGTGCCTTTTCTTCCTTTTCATCACTTACGTCAGATACTACTTTCTTTTCATTATGACTGGAAACAGAAAAGATTTTCTTGATACCGGCCATGTTGATACCTTGATCTAACAAATCCTTTACTTCTAATAACTTATCAATGTCATTCAAGGAAAAGAGCCTGCGATTCCCCTCGGTTCTTGCCGGGTTAATCAATTGGTGCTCTTCATAGTATCGAATCTGACGAGCTGTTAAGTCCGTGAGCTGCATGACAATACTAATTGGAAACAATGCCATCGTTCGACGAATTTCACTTTCGCTCATCTTGATTCCTCCTTTTGTTTTCCTTCTTGAGTATATTATATGTAACGTCAGGAGTTCTGTCAATGAAATGTTAGATTTTCTTACATGAGAAACCAAAAGAAAAGGATAGTCAGAATTAGACTATCCAATTACTACTTTATTATCCTTTTCAAATAGTGATTAAACCTTTTTCGATCAAATTGTCTACTGCTGAACATACAGCAATTTTGACATGAGAATATGTCAATCCACCTTGGACATACGCTACATACGGTGGTCTAATTGGTCCATCAGCTGATAATTCGATGCTTGATCCTTGTATAAATGTTCCAGCGGCCATAATGACATCATCCTCATAACCGGGCATATAGTTTGGTAATGGAGTGAAATGTGAATTAATCGGGGACGCAAACTGAATCGCCTGACAAAATGCGATCATTTTTTCTCTATCGTCAAATTGCACCGATTGTATCAAATCAGTACGAGTAGCATATGGAGATGGATTCGTATTCATCCCGATTTCTGTTAACAGAGCCGATGTAAAGACTGCCCCCTTCAGTGATTGAGCGACTACGTGAGGTGCCAAAAAGAACCCTTGATACATTTCCTGCAGGCTGTATAGGGAAGCACCGGCTTCAGCTCCAATCCCTGGAGATGTCATTCGATAAGAACAGGCTTCTACGAATTCTTTCTTACCTACGATATAGCCACCAGTCTTAGCAAGTCCTCCACCCGGATTTTTTATAAGGGATCCCGCCATCAGATCCGCCCCGACATGACAAGGTTCCTGTTCTTCTACGAATTCTCCGTAGCAGTTATCGACAAATACAACGATTTCAGGATTGATCTCTTTAATGAAGGTTATCATTTCTTTTATTTCTTCTATTGTAAAGGAAGGTCGGTTTGCATACCCTTTCGAACGTTGAATTCCCACCATTTTCGTTCGTGATGATATTCTTCTTGAAACCTCTTCAAAATCGACCTTTCCTTCCATATCTAAATCAACACTTTGATAGCCAATTTGAAAGTCCTTAAGGGAACCCGTCGATTCACCCCGTTCACCGACAATTTCCTCCAATGTATCATATGGCTTTCCTGTGATGTAAAGAAGTTCATCACCTGGTCGAAGTACTCCGAATAAGGCAATGGAAATGGCATGAGTCCCGGAAATGATTTGTGGCCTTACAAGACCTGCCTCTCCCCCAAATACATCCGCGTAGATACTTTCCAACGTGTCTCTCCCTGCATCATCGTAACCATAACCTGTTGAAGGTATAAAATGCGAATCACTGACCCGGTGTTTCTGAAATGATCGCAAAACCTTAAATTGGTTACTTTCAGCACGTCCATCGATTTGCTTGTGGATTTCTTGTATGTTTTGTTCCACTTTTGTTACAAGTGGTTTTAAAGTCATTTCATTTACTAATTGTTCAAACATAAGATTTTTGTATCCCTTCTACCTTTGATATTTCTTGATGCTCCCTGCGACAGGGTGGTCTTCCAGGTAAAACCCGGTTAGTTCATAAACTGTTCTTTCTTCCAGAAAATCTAATTTCGTTAAGATAGTATCATTCTTTAGCTGAGAAAGGAGCTTTCCTTCATCTGCAGGAATGAACACATGATACTGAATCATATGTTTTTTCACGATTCCCTCTATTTTCATTAACAGTTTTCCTCGGTCTTCCTCGTTCAAGGCACTGATCTGGATAGTGTCCGATTCCCCGGAAGGAACAAAATCCGGAACCATGGCATCCATTTTGTTATAGACAGTAAGTTGTGGCAACCCTTCCATATTCAACTCGGTCAACAACGATTGTACCGTCTTCTCATGCTGGATGTAATCCGGATTGGAACTGTCTACGATATGAAGAAGAAGGTCAGCCTCCTTCACCTCTTCAAGGGTCGATCGAAATGCAGCAACCAAAGTGGTCGGTAAATCTTGAATAAAACCTACAGTATCCGTTAGTAACGTCTGATAACCACTGGGTAAAGGCATTTTTCTTGTCATTGGATCCAAGGTAGCGAATAATTGATTTTCTTCGTAGGATTCCGCCATTGAAATCCGATTGAATAAGGTGGATTTTCCAGCGTTTGTATAACCGACCAGGGCTATTTGAAAAGCTTTGTTCCGTTTTCTTCTTTCTCGGTACCTTTCTCTATGATCCACTATGATTTGTAAGTGCTTCTTAATCTCGTCGATTCGTCGATGAATATGGCGCCGATCGCTTTCCAGTTTGGTCTCACCTGGTCCCCTCGTGCCTATCCCTCCGCCTAATCTTGAAAGGGATGCGCCTTGCCCGATCAGTCTCGGAAGCAAATATTGAAGTTGAGCAAGCTCTACCTGTAATTTCCCTTCCCTGGAACGGGCACGTCCGGCAAAGATGTCCAATATCAGCTGGGTACGGTCGATCACCTTTGCGTTTACCTCTTTTGATAAATTTCTGATCTGACTGGGAGATAGTTCATCATTAAAGATGATAATATCAGGTTCAAACTGTTCTTCGAGAAGAATCAGCTCCTCCACTTTCCCTTTTCCAATATATGTACTCGGGTGAACCCGGTCACGCTTTTGAGTTATCACATTCACAACCTGACCTTGTGCGGTTTCGGTCAGCTCTTCAAGCTCAGTCAAACTATATTGAAAACGCAGGTCGTCTTCTTCGAGCTGACAGCCAACCAGTATGACTTTTTCTTTCCGTTCTTTCTTCAATCATCATCCTTCTTTCTTCATTTTTGATTCTATTTCTCATCATACCAAATCCATCTCGTAAACTCTATGTAAAAAGCAATGAAAAATGGTTGCAAAAACGCGCATTCGTGTTAAAATCAGTATGTTTGATTACGACAATAAACACACTTTCAAGATTCTACATAATGGCATGTAGCATATTGTAATAAGGTGAGAGGGGGATGTGTATGACATGGGAAGTATTGAGCATCATAGGTACCATTGCTTTTGCTATTTCAGGAGCTATCATTGCCATGGAAGAGGAATATGATATTCTAGGTGTATATATATTAGGGATTGTCACTGCATTTGGTGGAGGAGCCATTCGGAATTTACTGATCGGTGTACCAGTTTCGGCTTTGTGGGAGCAGGGCATGCTATTTCAGATTGCCCTCCTTTCCATTACAGCGGTTTTTTTATTCCCCAACAATCTTTTAAAGCATTGGAGAAGATGGGGAAATTTCTTTGATGCTATCGGGCTATCAGCTTTTGCTATCCAAGGGGCATTATATGCTTCTGAAATGAATCATCCTATCAGTGCGATTATCGTAGCAGCCGTTTTAACTGGTAGTGGCGGGGGAATCATTCGCGATCTTCTAGCCGGCCGGAAACCTTTAGTCCTGCGATCTGAAATTTACGCGGTGTGGGCAGTCCTTTGCGGAGCTACCATAGGACTTGACATTGTTCATACTGCCTTAGAACTGTATTCGCTATTCATCATTACGACGGCTTTACGCGTTCTTTCCTATTTATATAAGTGGAGGCTGCCGAATCGAAGCTTACGGGCCCATGTATAAAAAACAATGCATTCACATCTGAATGCATTGTTTTTTTATTGTTCTTATCATGACTCTGTTGTACTTTTCGTAAACACCAGGTCGTTACTGCGAATGGTTAACAGATCGTGTCGATCAAAACAATTCTCCAATAATAGTCTCATTGCCTGAGCTCTTATCGACTTTTCAAGGATGTTCCTCACATAACGGCCATTGGAAAATGCCATTGGAGATAATGTATTTTTAGCTGCATTCAAATGATCGCGAATCTTTCTTTCTGCATCATGACTCAATAAGTACTGTTTCTCATCCAACATCCTTTTACCGATTTCCATAAGTTGATCAACAGAATAGTCAGGAAAATGAAACACTAGTGGAAATCGTGATTGAAGACCAGGATTCAATGTAAGAAAGTGTTCCATCTCTCTGGAATACCCTGCCAGGATCAAGATGAAATCATGCTGCTTATCTTCCATATGTTTCACAAGCGTGTCGATTGCCTCTTTTCCAAAATCCTTTTCCCCGCCTCTTCCAAGTGAATAAGCTTCATCGATGAATAGGATGCCCCCCAAAGCCTTCTTCACCAAGTCCCTTGTTTTTTGTGCCGTATGACCTATATATTCCCCAACCAGGTCAGCCCTCTCAGCCTCGATCAAATGGCCTTTCGAGAGCACATTCATCTTCAGGAACAGCTTTCCTATTATTCTTGCAACGGTGGTTTTCCCTGTTCCCGGATTGCCTTTAAACATCATATGAAGAGCTTGTTTTCCAGCCTTCAGCCCCATAGCTTCCCTTTTTTTATTAACATATATCCAAGCATAAATTTCCTTCACCATCTTCTTCATCTCTTCCATACCAACAAGAGATCCAAGTTCTTCTTCAATTTCTTTTAATGCTACGTGCTCTTGAGGAATGGATTGAGGGATTGACTCTAATGTTTCACGGACTGAACTCCTTTTCTGAGAATTTAGCACAATGCTGATTTGACCGTTATTTTTCATTCTCATTGGTTGATCCAACTAATTCACCTCGCCATTCTAAGGACAAAATACGCTTATAGGGTGTAAGGGTGATACGCATCTGCTACTTCATCTATTTTTTTCGACAAATAAAAAGAATCCTGTCTATTCCTGCGCTTTCCCGAGAAATAAATAGAATTACGTTGTTCATGCAATGATTCGTTTATACCCTCCGTTTATTGCTTAACAAGTTTCATCAGTTAATAGCCCCTTCATATAGATTACAGGGTGCATTTTCTTGTCAAGGGAGGCATTTGATCATATCAAAAAAAGCCTCTCTTATCATCCTATTCACTTACAAATCATTTCATTAATTAATCTTTCGATAATCAAGCCAAAATAAAAAGCTGCCACAAAGGGCAGCTTTTACTATGAACCTTAATTCGTTTGTTCTTCGAAATTTATTTGAACATTTCGCTGTGGTGCGAATGTTGAGATGGCATGTTTGTATACCAGTTGTTGCTTACCTTCTGTTTCAAACAGGACGGTAAAATTATCAAACCCCTTTACCTGGCCTCTAATCTGAAAGCCATTTAAAAGGAATACTGTTACGAGTGAACCGTCTTTTCGCAATTGATTAAGGAATTGATCTTGGATATTAATGGATTGTTTCATGGTTAGTCCTCCTCTTCTATCTCTACATTTACTTATTCGACTTTAATTGAAGCTTTCCTGCAATAAATTCTGAAATATCATCAATAATTTTGGAGTGTTGACTTCCTTCCGTCATATCATACCAGGTAACAGCCATTTTATTTCTGAACCAAGTAAGTTGGCGTTTGGCATACCTTCTGGAGTTTTGCTTAAGGGTTTCAATTGCCTGATCCAGACCGATCTTACCGTCGAAGTAGTCATAAAGTTCTTTATACCCTATCGCCTGTACCGACTGAACGTCCTTTACACCTTCATCATAGAGTCCTTTCACTTCATCTAAAAGGCCAAGATTCATCATGACATCTACCCGTAAATTGATTCGTTTATATAAAATATCCCTGTCCATAGTTAGACCAACCAACGCCACATCATACTGCAGTTCATGTGATTGACCTTCCTGGTACTCACTCATGGTCTTTCCTGTACAATGAAATATTTCCAATGCGCGGATCACACGGCGTATATTGTTGGGGTGGATATTTTTCGCAGAGATAGGATCGACTTTTTCAAGCTGCTGATGGAGCCAAACGGATCCACGTTTATCTCCCTGAGCTTCCAACTCCGCCCGATACTCTTCATCGCCAGGCGTTTCTGTGAAATGGTAGTCATATAGGACCGCTTGAATGTATAGGCCAGTTCCTCCAACAATCAGAGGAATTTTCCCCCGTGAATGAATCTCGGATATCTTCTTTCTGACGAGCTGTTGAAACTCTGCTACAGAAAAAGGCTCATCAGGATCTTTTATGTCAAGCAAGTGATGGGGGATGCCCTCCATCTCATCTGTCGTTATTTTGGCAGTGCCTATATCCATTTTTCTATAGATTTGCATGGAGTCCCCACTTATAATTTCTCCATCAAACCTTTTTGCAAGCTCAATGCTCGTATTGGTTTTCCCTACAGCAGTTGGACCAATAAGAACAATCACTTTCTCTTTTTCCATTCTAGTCATATGTTCACTGCTTTCTATGTAAATGCTCTTTTACATATTATCGTACCATAATAATAGAGGCGATGAAATCACATCTTGTCAGTATTTCCTTTTCCAGTACGTTTTATTCAAACCAACTTTCTTCTTTGAAATGATTGTACCCCATTCTGAAAATGCTAAAACGTCATTTTAGCATCCGTTCCAGTTAAAACAGCTTGAAGGAGTATCTCTTCAAGCTGTTCATGTTTATTCCGGTTTCAATATCAATTGATCCCTACCTGAACTTTCAAGGGAGGTTTTATGATAATCTCCATTTACCCAGGCGTCAATTTGATCTTGATACCACTCACTTTTGTAGTGACCTGCCTGGCCTGGACCAACGATATGATAGCCACTGGACATATCTGACGTATCGATCACGAATCTCCAGGAGGCACCGTGATTGACAATCCCTTCATCATTATAACTGGCAGCTTCCACTGTCACCCTGCTCCCTCCTACAGGTACGGGCTCTTTATCATTCAAGAACCTCTTTAGGATTGGAGAAGCACTTGATAATGGGTGTTCGAAGTACACTTTATGATACATTCCCCATTCCCAATCGTTCATTGATGATCCATATGCCACCTCAAGCTCCTTCACTGCTTTTGACAGGGATGAAGCCAGAAATCTTTCATAGCCCCCACGATCTACAAACCACTGGGACTCTTCCCCGGCGTGAGCTCTGCGTAAGAGTTCATCGACTACACTTTGGCGACCTTCGAACATTTTCATCATTTCCTCAGGTACTTCGTTTTGAAAAAGTCCCGTAGATATTTCGTTCATCCACTGATGAAATATAAGGGGTGCCGCTGAATCTTTGTCATCTACATAATTCCACGAATGTAATATTTCTAGAGCATTTCTTTGTTCAGCTGTTAACGAAGCTTTCTCTAAATCCACAGTCATGATAGGAACAAATTCCCTGGCATGTAAATTCGTTTGATCCATTTGAAGTTTTTCCATATCAGAAAGAGTCAGTGTATCTTTTTCTTTCAAGTATTCTGAGATCCTCATATAGCGATACGGCTGTGCCCAATGATGACTGATATGGTATGGATAGTCGTCCGTCACGACTTTATTGTTCGCTGTAGCCACAAAGCCTGCTTCCGGGTTTATCACTTTCGGGAGTTCATCAAATGGGATGTAGCCCTGCCATTCATAATCGGGATCCCAGCCAGGAACAGGAAGAAGTCCATCCCCTTTTTTCCTGATCGGTATTTTACCATTCGCCTTGTATGCTATCGTCCCATCCTTAGAGGCAAATACGAAATTTTGTGTGGGCACATGAAAGTCTTTTAATGCTTCTTCAAATTCTGTCCAATTCTTCGCCTTGTTGATATTAATAATGGCAGAGAGTTCGAGACTCGGATCTAAGGCTGTCCAGCGCATCGAGAGCACCTTTTCGCTTTCATTTTGATGAGCAAACTCAGAAATGACCGGCCCATGCCTCGTGATGGTCACTTTATAAGGGATGGTCTCGCTGTCTTTTACTTTGATCGGTTCATCCACGATGGTCGCTTTTTCCCATTTTCCATCATACAAAAACTGTTCGGGATTTTCTGTATTTCTTTTTTCTACGTACAAGTCCTGTACATCAGGACCTGTGTTTGTGACACCCCATGCAATTTGTTCATTATGACCAAGGATGATTCCGGGTATTCCTGCAAATATCACCCCGCTCACATTTACATCCTGTGATTCAAGATGCATCTGATACCATATGGAAGGAGTCCCTAATGAAAGATGGGGATCGTCTGCTAGTAAAGGCTTACCACTCTCCGTTTTGTCCCCGCCGACCACCCAGTTATTGCTTCCATTAAATTCAGGGGGGATGACGGCTGATGCGAATGATTGCTTCAGATCGATGTTTCCTTCCCCACTATCTGAGAGGATAACAGGTGCTTCTTCCGGATAAGAAGGAAAAAGATCATATGCCTTGTCTTTTGGGAGATTCTCAAGAGCCCAGTACCGGAATGCCTGCCCCTGCCAATGACCACCTAAATCAAATGCCATATATTTACCTATCGTTAATGAATCGATCGGTGTCCATTTTTCAGGCTTGTATCCTAAGAGTGTAAATTCAAAAGGTAGTCTGCCTTCGTCTTTCGCTTCTTCTATAAATGCATTGACCCCATCAGCGTACCATTCCAGAAGCTGCTTCGATTCATTAGGATAAGCGGTAAAGGAAACCTCCGCTGCCCTCCTCAAACCAAATGTACGAAAGAATTTATCACGATCTACCGCTTTCTCTCCAACTACTTCGCTCAATCGTCCAGATGCCTGGCGACGACTTAGATCCATTTGGAATAATCGGTCCTGTGCTTGTACATACCCCTGAGCCATATAAAGGTCTTTTTCATCTTTAGCCTGAATATGAGGCACCCCTTCATCATCTCTCATAACGATTACATCATTTGATAATCCTTTCATTGAAATGGTACCTGTCGTAACCGGGAGTGATCTGTCAATGTAATAATTTACGAAGATCAAAAGTCCTAGCAGGATAAATAATATGGCTCCCGCCGTATACAATGTCAATTTCAGACGCTTATTCTTTTTCTGCCTTTGAAGCTCAATACCTCCATTCATTTCTAATCCCCCTGTAATATATAGAATTTTCCGAAAATGATGCTATATTTAATATTAGCCTTTTTGAAGGGTAATTCCTTCTCTTATACAGGAGATTTTATTTACATCCAGTCATAGGACGATCCGTGTGCTTCAATTTGGACCAAAATAATAAAAGTACGAACCCACTGGCTAAGAAGAAAAGAGAGCACGCATAGAAAAGAAAATGAATCGTAAAATACTCCAAAATCAAACCGGTTCCCATCACGGCAATACTCGAGAAAAGTGCGGTCCAAAAATGATACATCCCGATATTCTTTCCTCTTGATCCTTGTACTGTCACGTCACTGATTACCACTTTCTCTGACGTCTTTTGGAGAGCACCGAGGGTTCCAAGAACAATCTGTATGAGGTATACCTCCTGGATGGAACCTGTAGAAGGTATGAACAAGAACAAGAAACTCATACCCAAACTATATACGACTAGCAGAATTTGCCCTCCTACTATATCAGACAGTCTTCCTATGAATCGGTGACTGAGGGCTGAACTTAACGTAAACAATCCATATGCAAAACCAAAACTTGATATGTCACTACCGATGTTTTGGATAAAAAGTAAATAAAACGGAAAAGACACACTGGCTGCCACCATGGCAAAGCTTTGAGACACAATTAACCATTTCATTTTCCATACTCCTCATAAAATAAATTCACAAAACGTTCTCCTGGGTCGAATGTTCGCTTATAGTTAAAAAACTCTTCTGCATATGGATACGCTTCATGAAACTGATCGAGAGTAGGGTATTTGTAATAAGGGAGATAATAGCTTCCTCCATGTTCAATGGTGATATCGATCATGCCACGGATGGTATCACCTGTCTTCTTTTTTTCTTTTACTCCCATTCCCTGGTTGATCAACAGGACAAGTGCGAACATGTCTTCTTTCGCATAAGATAGTAATGCTTCTTCACTCCTGTTGACGTACCTTACTGTTATGTTCATTAAATTTATGTCTTCTTCCGTTAAGTACACCCTTAAATCGTCGATATATTCCTCGTACTCATCTACAGGTATAAAATACTCCTGCAAAATATCTGTGTCGTTTTTACCGTTGTATTCTAAGAACTCTGACTCTGATCGCATGACATTATTTCTGGTTTCCAGCTGACCATTACTCTTATCGAAAAATGACTTCTGCATATCCCAAAAGAGATCCTTCCCCCAATCAAAATCTCTTGAGAGACCCAGGAGGAATTTTGTTAGAAACGTATATTCTTCTTTTTTCAAAGTATTATATTCATTGTATAGCTCCTGTTGGTCACTAGCTTTGTAATTGGTCACGTACATTTCTTCCAGAAACGAATCCGGTGCAGTAGAAAGCCTTGCTAAATGCATTTTCACTTTTTCATCCGATAAGACATGCTGGTTAAAATATTCTTCATATTCATCAGATGTCATTTCCTCTGTATCCATTGTTAGTAATTCATCTGATGTAAGTTGAAGTTCAACGTCCAATATCACTCCAAACAACCCGTATCCCCCAATGACCAATGGGAAGTACTCTCTGTTCTCCTCTCTTGAAACGGTGATGATATCACCGTCTGGCTTTAACAAGCGGAACCAATTCACCGTTTCAATTAACGATCCATTCCGTATATCCCTGCCATGGGCATTAACGGATAATGACCCTCCAACTGTAAAAATATTTTGCGACTGCATCACTTTCACAGAAAGCCCATGTGGATTTACAGCTTGTTGTATATCATCCCAAGTAGCCCCACTCTCCACATGGACAGTCTTATTAACAGGATCAACACCAAGCACTTTATCAAAATTCGTCATATCCAGTACGACCCCATCAGGGTAAAACGTATGCCCGCCTTGACTATGTCTCTTACCGGCAATCGATACTTTTAGATCTTCCTCTCTTGCTTTTGTCAATGCAGCCACAATGCTCTTTTCTTCATTCCCCTTGACGACTTTTTCAATTTTTGTGGGCATTAATCTGCTGACATCTGTAATGATGTTTTTCGATTCACTATTAGTTGATTCCAACCTATATATCAACATATAGGAAATAATGATAAAAACGATTATCAACCATAATCTTCTCTTCCCCTTGATGAATGTGCACATTAATTACATCACCCTTTACTCTTTTAGTGTAATTTTACACTAACAAAAGAAATATTCAATGGATTTCTCAAAAATAAAAAGCCTCAGATTATATTAATCTAAGGCTTCTTACTCTTTACCTTGCTTTCGCAATGACTCCGTTATGAACTTTAATATAACCGTGTTGTAAAATATCCGCTCCATTTTCATATAAATACAGCCCCATTTGTTCTACATTCATTAGTTCTCGGTAAGTATGATTCATGACATCTGCCATTACTTCATAATACACTTTGGATTTAAGCTGTGCTCTTGGTGTGGTAAGTACCATATACCCACCAGGCTTTAAGAATTTACGATGCCATTCAACCACTTCAGGCTTATATTCATCCGGAAAATGTTCTAGTAATCCTACACTCAATACAATATCAAATTCTTTTCCGAAGGTTAACTCTCTAATATCCGAAACAATATAAGATATTGAAAAATCACCTTTGTAATAGGTTTTAAACCCTCCGGTTGAGGGATTTGGTCCAAGGAAAGGGTAAGAATCAGGAAATTCGTGATAACGGGTATCTCGGCAAAATGGATCATAATCCACCATTACAATTTCACTACCGGGGTAAAGAGCTGCAAGCTGCATTCCTTCATACCCTTCTGCTGCACCTAAAAATAATATCCTAGGCTTAACGACATCCAGTCCACTGAATAACGCTCTCTTTCCTCTGGGGTCCCACACTCCATCCTGAATTCGATGCACATAATTCCATAAATGTAATCTGAGATAGTCTCCCAATGCTTTTTTAGAGTTTCTCACATTCAAATTTAAAGCATTTTGGACTATGCGACTTCGCGTCCCTTTCAATTCAGAAGGAACGTCCTTCACAAACCATTCATGGAAAGAACGGTTAAACATTTCCCAAGAGGTATGGACAGGTAGTGATGTTCCATTATCTTTTTCCCAGTCTGTTTTCTCTTTAGCAAAAGTCGTAACCTGATACGGTTTTCCAACATCTTTCCAAGTTAAAGTAGACCAATCCCTGACACCCTTCACTTTCACAAATTTATTATACTCCTTCTCAGAAAACTGCCTCTTGTCTACCCGATGAGATGCCTCCAGATACGTTTCTTCCCGTAATATTTCATTGTTGATAGATGTTTCGACCTCTATCATCCAACCCTTCCTCCCTTTTTAGAGCAACATTCATTCCTCACTATATACATTAACGAAAGGTTGTAAGAAACCCTCTTTTTTTCAGTCAATATTAAACATGTTCCTATAACATCTAGTTACCATAATAATATTACAGGTAATAAAATGGAGGTACCCTCTCTCGTTTCTTCTGTGATAGATTTGGGTAGAAATATTTTAGGAGGTGAAGGACGTGCCCTTTGATTACGATCTTGACTTTGAATCCACCGACTTTCGGAAGCATCCAGAGAAATATCGGGTTGGACGCGGGGAACAAGGCGTATTACTCGTAGAACCATATAAAAGTGAAATTCTCCCCGAATGGAGATTTAAGACACCGGATATAGCTGAAAAATCATCTAACAGCATCTATTGCATGTTTCTCAAATATAAAAAGGAGAATGATTTTGTAGGAATGGACATGGCCAGGAAATTTCTTCAGATGGGGTATACACGTTCCAGACGGTACGCCAATTATCCAGGTGGGAAGAAATATAATAAAGATGGGGAGATTAACGAGCGAGAGATAGATGAACAAAAAGCTGAATCTGCTGCTATATTCGAAACTAAATGGACATTAGCAAGAGAGGATGAAGACTATTTAAAACGGAAAAAAGAACACCAAAAGAATTACGGATAATCATCAAAGGGGGAATGAACCGCTTCATGGTCCATTCCCCTCTTTCTTTACATGATTCGTTTGAACATTTTCTCCATTTCATACGTCGAGTAGTGGATGATGATGGGACGACCGTGCGGGCAGGTGAACGGGTCACTCGTCTTTCTCAGTTCGTCCAGCAATGCCTGCATGTCTTCATGGCGCAGATAATGATTCGCTTTGATGGAACCTTTACAGCTCATCATGATGGCCGCTTCTTCACGAAGTTTTTTAATATCGACTTTGTTCATTTTAATGATTTGTTCGATCATATCTTCAATGGTCTGCTGTTCCTCCCCTTTTGGAAACCATTGAGGATGTGCCCTTACTATGAAACTATTATGTCCGAAATCTTCAAGGAACACCCCGACTTCTTCAAGGAGTGAGCGATGTTCATTGATTTTGATATACTCATCCGTCGAAAACTCCAGAGTAAGGGGGACAAGGAGTTCCTGAAGTTCTTTGGCAACTTCTCCGACCTTTTCTTTATAGAATTCATACTTAATTCTTTCCTGGGCAGCATGTTGGTCAATGATATAAAGCCCACGTTCATTTTGAGCAAATATATATGTGCCGTGCATCTGCCCGACTAGATATAGAGGGGGAACCCTGGGAAGCGCATGTACATCCTCGATGTCTTCGATCGTCTTTTCTTCCTGAAGAATACCCTCCAAATTATCGGATCGCTCTCGAACTTGTGCGTCATTCAATCCTGACGCCTCAGAATCCCTGCCGGTATCGAAAGAAGGCGTCGACTCATACAAGTTAACACTCTCTTCTTTTGGAGTAAGCCGTTCTCGAACTGTCTCCTGACTACCTACCTTTACCTCTGTCGGTTTGGATGAATGGTCCAGATTCATAAAGGTTTGCTCCGATTTTGGAATCATTGCCTTAGGGCTTATGGATCCTGCGGGGATTAATTCCTTCCCTTTGAAAACCTTTTTGATCCCTTCCGTCACCAATTCGTTGAGTTCAGATTCTTTGCTGATGCGGACCTCCATCTTTGAAGGATGCACATTCACATCCACCAGGATCGGGTCCATTTCTATATTGAGAAGAACAATGGGGTGCCGCCCTATAGGAAGAAGGGTATGATACCCTTCTCCGATTGCTTTTGCCAGAGCATAGTTCTTTATGAACCTTCCGTTGATCATGGTAGAAATATAGTTCCTTGATGCCCGGGTTACTTCAGGAAGGGAAACATACCCCTTCACGTTAAAATCGAGGGATTCCATTTCAATGGGAACCATTTTCTTCGCTATCCCCACTCCATAAATGGCCGCAAGAACCTGAAGGACATCTCCATTGCCACTCGTATGCAATAAAGACTTCCCATTATGAAGGAGCTTAATTGAAACGGCAGGGTGAGCAAGCGCGATCCTGTTGACAACATCTGTTATATTCCCAAGCTCCGTATGAATGGTTTTCATATATTTCAATCGCGCAGGTGTATTGAAGAACAGTTGGGAAACTGTGATATCCGTCCCTTTTCTGGACGAAGTGTTTTCAAATGCATTCACTTCCCCACCTTCAAGTTCAATGATTGTTCCGGGTCCATCCCCCGTACTCGTTTTTAACGTGAAGTGAGAAACGGATGCAATACTCGGTAGAGCCTCTCCCCTGAAACCTAAGGTCCGGATACGGAACAAGTCATTTTCGTCTTTGATTTTACTTGTGGCATGCCTCTTAAATGCCGTTCTAACATCCTCTTCTTCAATGCCGTCCCCGTTATCTATGATGCGTATGGACTGAAGTCCTGCTTCCTCAATGTGGATCTCAATGACGTCCCCACCTGCGTCGATGCTGTTTTCCAAGAGTTCTTTCACAACTGAGGCCGGGCGCTCCACCACTTCACCAGCAGCAATCTTATTGGAAAGGGAATCATCAAGCTGGAAGATTTTCACCACAGTTTCACCCCCTTAGTTTTTTAATTTTTTTTGGATTCCATAGAGTGTGTTCATAGCGTCTAACGGCGTCATCTCCAGGATATCCAGCTTCTTAAGCTCCTCTATACATTTCTTTTCTTTAGAGTTGAGCTTTTCTTTTTTAACAGAGTTCCCTGCTTCAAAGAAGGACAACTGGGCAAGATCCGCTGTTTCCTGCTCCTCTGGAATAGCCTCTCTTGAAGCCGCTACTTCCATCGTTGTTTGGTGGTCCCCTTTTTGTTCGAGCTCAAGAAGGATTTCATTCGCTCTTTGGATTAAGGCATCAGGCAGTTCAGCAAGCTCGGCAACGTGTATACCATAACTTTTATCCGCCGCCCCTTCCTTGATTTTATGAAGGAAGACAAGCTTTCCGTTTTGCTCCATTGCACTTACATGTACATTCTTCACTTTAGGGAGCTCGGCTTCGAGCACCGTCAACTCATGATAGTGAGTGGAGAATAATGTTTTCGCACCAATATTTTCATGGATGTATTCAATGATGGCTTGTGCCAGCGCCATTCCGTCGTAAGTGGAGGTACCACGTCCGATTTCATCAAACAGAATCAGGCTCTGTTGAGTGGCATGAATGATGGCATTCTTTGCTTCGAGCATTTCAACCATGAACGTACTCTGACCGGATATTAAGTCATCCGCTGCTCCGATTCGGGTGAATACTTGATCGAATATCGGCAGATTCGCTTCACTTGCAGGCACGTAACAACCAATTTGAGCAAGGATGCTCGTCAGTGCCACCTGCCTCATATAGGTGCTCTTACCTGACATATTCGGTCCTGTAATGAGGAGCACTTCTCTATCCTGATCCATGTAACAATCATTTGGAACATACTCCTGAGCACCCATTACTTTTTCCACCACAGGATGCCTTCCTTCTTTTAATTCGATCCTTCTCTCATCATTGAATACTGGACGTGTGTAATGGCGCTTCTCGCTTACTGTAGCAAAGCACTGTAGGACATCAAGTTCGCTGACGAGTTTCGCCAATTTTTGAAGTCGGGGAATAAATTCCTTCACTCTTTCCCGAATACCAAGGAATAGTTCATATTCCAAATCCACGCTTTTTTCATCCGCTTGAAGGATAAGCGCTTCCTTCTCTTTTAATTCAGGAGTAATGAACCGTTCTGCATTCGTTAAGGTTTGTTTCCGTTCATAGCGGCCTTCTTCAAGATGATGAAGGTTTGCTCTCGTTACTTCAATATAGTAGCCGAATACACGGTTAAAACCGACTTTGAGAGACCTGATCCCGGTTCGTTCCCTTTCATCCCGTTCAAGTTTTGCAATCCATGATTTCCCGTTCTTACTTGCATCACGATACTGGTCCAGTTCAGCATGATAGCCGTCCTGAATCAAGCTTCCCTCTTTAATGGACAACGGAGGATTTTCTACTAAAGCCTGTTCCAAAAGATCTGTCAATTCTTCACAAGGATCTAGCTTGCTGACAAGATCATCGGTCGCTTCATTCTCCAGGGATTCCACTAAATGCTTTAACACAGGTACTTGCTGTAAAGATTTCTTTAACTGAATTAAATCCCTAGCATTGACATTGCCGAAGGCTACCCGTCCTGCAAGTCGCTCTAAATCGTACACTTCCTTTAACCGTTCCCTGAGATCCTGCCTTTCGAAGAAACGTTCCAATAACACTTCTACTACAGTTTGACGCTTCACGATATCCTGTTTGTGGATAAGAGGACGATCAATCCATTGCTTCAAAAGTCTTGCGCCCATAGCTGTCATCGTTTCATCAAGCAGCCATAGAAGAGATCCCTTTTTCCCTTTCGAACGAATGGTCTCCGTCAGCTCCAGATTCCTCTTTGAATAGTAATCCATTTTCATAAATTGATGAAGCTGATACGGTTCCACAATTTGCAGATGGTCCAAGCTTCTCTTCTGAGTACGGAAAAGATAATGAAACAAGATAGAAGAAGCTTTAATGAGTTTCTCTTGTTTCAGTGGATCAACAAGTTGGCTGAACGCATGTCCTATGCTAGAATCACGCTCATATGATAAGGTGACCTCGCTTCTTTCTTTGATTTTTGCCTGGACTTCTTCGGGCAATTCCGGGTGAATGACTACTTCTTTCGCGCCAATCGTGGATAATTCATTCAACAGCGCTTGCAATCCTTCCGAAACGACGGTTACCTTTGTTTCACCGGTCGATAAATCACTGTAGGCAAGACCATACGTTTGATCTTCAAAATCGCTTACGGATGCAATATAGTTGTTTTCTTTATCATTCAAGCCCTTTCCATCCATAACGGTACCTGGAGTAATGAGCTGAACAACTTCTCTTCGGACAACTCCCTTTGCATGTTTCGGGTCTTCTGTCTGTTCGCAAATCGCTACTTTGAACCCTTTATCAATCAGTTGCTCTATGTAGTTTGGAGCGGAATGATAAGGTACACCGCACATGGGGATTCGTTCCTTTCCACCACCGTCACGGCTTGTCAGAGTTATTTCAAGTTCCTGCGAGGCAGCGATGGCGTCATCAAAGAACATTTCATAAAAATCGCCTAAACGAAAAAATAAAAAGGCATCCTGATATTCTGCCTTCACTTGTAGATATTGTTTTATCATTGGAGTATATTGTGTCATGGTTTCATTCAAACCTTTCCAAGTAAATCTGCTATTTTCAACTATTCATTATATCATAAGGACAAGGGTTGAGGCATGTAGTAGATTGAGGAAGTGTATTCCCTTACCATTCGTGGATATCCATTTTCCAACAAAAAAATCCGCTCTCTATTCGTAAAGAGCGAACTTTCTTAATATCTATTCTGCTTGTTTGATCATACTTGAATCTTCGTTTAAACAATCAGACTTTTCTTTTCGTTTATACCACTTAAAGAGAAAGTAACCACCGATAAGTACAGTCCCTCCAACCAGAAGGTAAGTTTGGAGATCGCTCATCAAGGCTTGGACGGATTTCAAATTGCCATTCATCCCGACTATTAACATTGTGAGTGTAATCGGGAATATTCCAATAAAGGTCAATCCACCAAACTTCCACTTATTCACTTTGCTAATTCCTGCAATATAAGAAATATAATTACCGATGCCAAGAGGTCTTGTAATGGCTATACTCCATAAACCACATTTACGGAACCATTTCTGCCCCTTTTCCATTTTCTTTGAACTGGTTTTCTCTTTGATCTTGTCCTTCAGCTTATATCCAATTCCATATGGAATGTAACTAAAGATGGTGTAAATAATGCTGCTTGCAAATGCCAACATGAATACTTTCATCCAGGATGGATCTAATACATAACCATAAGTCAGTGTTACAAGGGCACCTGGAAATGGCAGCGAGGACGCTTCAATGGCATTTCCTGCGAATAACCCCCACATCCCCAGCTCCTTTATGAAATTCATGACAAACTCCAACATCGGTTATTTCCCTCCACAATTCATTTATCTATCCTTTTCCCTCTTTTCGAGATTAAAAACGCAAGAAAAGGATAAGTTTCCATCCTATTCAGGGGAATTTTCCCATGCTAAAAGCCCATCTCACCGGCAAAAGTTTGACCGTCGATTTTCCACTGATCCTCAGGCGTGTCTCTGAGTAAATAAAACTGGATCTTTTTTTCCTCTTGAGAGTGATCTGATTTGATCCACTTCACCCTAAACTGAAAATCCAACGCTACAAATGCAGGCAAATCCTCTACTGGCAGGATCGATCTTTGCGTAATTTGGACATGTTTCACGGAGGACAGAGCCTTACGAACCTGACCCTTGTTTCCTGTCATGATGCGTGAGAGAAGTTTTTCATCCTGTTGATTAATGGCTATTTCCAGGAAACTGATTAATTCATATGGATCTGACTGGTACAGAAATTGATCCAGTTTACCTCCCGCTTTCAATATCATGATTTTATGAGCTAAGTCTGGAGTGGGTGTCTTATGAGTTGTACTTCCATAAAAATGTACACAGAAATGGCCTGGAAAATTATTTTGGAGGGCACCTCCACCGTGTGGCATCCCATTCATGGAGGCAGAAATGAGCTTGTCGTTTACCAACACAAGAATTGCACGACGGTCCCAGCTCCAAGTCCCACCATAAATAGTTTTCATCATTTCTGTGTCTTTTTCTGTAACCGGCTGCACATCTGCATGTTTGCTTCCAGCCCTTCGTTGAACGTTAAAAGACAACCCGGTATCTACATCGATGATTGTAAAATATGAATATTTTGGAAGAATTTCTTCAACTTGATTCCAGGGCAGGATTTCCACTTGAAAACTCGGCATGGCTCCTGCAGGCTTCTCTCCGAACACTAGGAGCAATGACATAATAAGCGTAAGTCTAAAAAGCATGTACGAAACCTCTTTTTTTCTTTATTTTCTGTTCCCTGCTCATCGATTCATTCATTCAATTTTTGGCAATTCACCATGAACATGAATTTGGTCTCCATTAGAGATACTATCATCGAAAGGGAGGGTTCACATGCTTTGGGTTAAGCTTACTGCGATCTGCTTATTACTGTATCCGACAATGTCGAATGATGATCAACTACATATTCAAATGCCTGATGGGACTCATATATCCGTCGAACGTCATTCCTTAGTTGTGCCTTTGATAGATGAACCATTAATAAACGTAAGAAACTATAATCGTTTTGTTTCGGAAGTGCAGAAAAAAGTCTACACCCCTCCACAAAATGCCTATATCAACGACCTGGGAAGAATTGTTCCCGAAAAGGCAGGAAATAAACTTGACGAAAGGAAATTTCGTGAGTTGACCACTGACTACTTATATTCAAGGGGAGACAAATTATCCGATCCGCCCTTATTAACGTTGTATCCAAAAGTCGATAGCGAGATCCTTGCTCATATACGAACACAAAAAATCGGACAATATGTCACATACTTCAATCGTCATAACGAAGAGCGTACGAAAAATATATCCCTTGCAACGGAGAAAATTAATAATACAGTGGTGTTTCCCGGAGAAGTCTTTTCATTTAATAAAGTAGTTGGAAAAAGAACGAAAGAAAAAGGGTATAAAAAAGCACCGGTAATTGTAAAAGGGGAGTTATCAGAGGATATAGGTGGAGGTATCTGTCAGGTATCTTCTACCTTATTTAATGCGGTAGATCAAGCGGGTGTTGCAATATTAGAACGATATCATCACTCGAAGCGGGTTCCTTATGTCCCTGAAGGAAGGGATGCTACGGTTAGCTGGTACGGACCAGACTTCACGTTTAAGAATGCGTATAACCAGCCGCTTCTCATCCGGGCAAAAATCCTTGGTGGACAAGTAGTCGTTACGGTTCATTCATCAGACCTCATAAATGTTAGAAAAAGGAAGGTCCCAAGTGCTTCACAGGAATTACCTCAGGAAAAACAAGTCGATCACTCTGTGGAAGATTAACCTGCACCTCCCCTTTAAGGAGGTGCGGAAGGTATTAATTAAATTCTAAAAATTCAATTCGATTTCCAAAAGGATCAGATACAAAGATGCGATCTCTACCTTTGATTGGAGTATCCTCCTTTATCGTAATACCCTGCTCCGTTAGTCTCTCTCTCAAGGATGCTAAATTAGCAACAAGTAAACCAGGATGAGCTTTCGTAGCAGGAACAAAATCGTTTTGAACCCCTACATGGATTTCCTGTGGACCATATTGGAACCAACAGCCACCTCTTCCTTGCAGGTTTTCAGGCTTAGGTATTTCTGTCAATCCAAGGATGGTACCATAAAACATCCGGGCTTTCACCTCACATTCCTCCGGAGCTGCAATTTGGATATGATCGATTCCTTTAAATTCAATATTCATGTATTCTCCCCCACCTTGATTATGATTCCCCTTACATTTTACCATAATATTCTAAATTAACATCATGAATAAAGGCATCTGCTTGTGCAGATGCCTTCATCTTTGTTACGAAAGTTGTTGAATCCCTTGAATGACAGTTGAAAGTAATACATCCAGATCATCATCTTCAATGTTTAATGGAGGAGATAAGGTTAAAACATTATTGAATCCAGCGACAGTGGCGCCATTTTTTCCGATGATTACTCCATGCTGCTTACAATATCCAATAACAGCATTTACTTTATCCAGATCTAACGGTTCTTTAGTATCCTTATTACTCACCATCTCTATACCGATCAATAAGCCCTTTCCTCTTACATTTCCAACATAATGGTGATCCTGCAAATGATTTTTCAATGTATTCATTGCTTTTTCTCCAAGTTCAGCCGACCTTTCAAAAAGCTTTTCATTTTCCATGATCTCGATGTTTTTCAAGGCAAGGGCACAAGCTGCTGGATTCCCTCCAAACGTATTGATATGACGGAAATAATCATATTCTTCAGATCCTTTAAACGCATCATAGATCTCACGCTTCACTGCAGTGGCAGAAAGAGGAAGGTAGGCACTGGTGATCCCTTTAGCCATTGTAATGATATCAGGTTTCACATCATAATTCATAAAGCCAAAAGCCTTTCCGGTCCGCCCAAAACCACAAATGACTTCATCTACTATTAGTAGAGCACCATGCTTATCACAAACTTCTTTAGCTGCTTTCATATAGCCGTCCTGGGGCATGATAATTCCTCCGCCAGTGATAATCGGTTCCATGATCAAAGCTGCCACAGTTTCACTCAGTTCCCACGTCATGGCCTGATCAATGGCCATTACTCCTGGAAGTTCACTGGGGTCAGAACTTGTTTCTCCATCGCGATAAGCATCAGGCGGTGCGATATGGTGAAAGCCCGGCGCCAATGGCTCATACTTATACTTGCGCTGAGCCTGACCTGTAGCGGCTAACGCCCCCATCGAGTTACCGTGATAGCCTCTATATCTGGAAAATATTTTATATCTACCATGTTCTCCTTTTTGTTGATGATACTGACGGGCAATCTTAAAAGCCGTTTCATTTGCTTCTGATCCACTGTTCGAAAAGAAAATCACATAGTCATCACCAAGTAATTCGTTTAATTTTTCTGCAAGTTCAATAGCTGGTTGATGACTTTGAGTAAGTGGAAAATAGGCCATTTTTTTGAGTTGCTCGTAAGCAGCTTCAGCTAGTTCCTGCCTTCCATACCCAACGTTCACACACCATAATCCCGCCATGCCATCCAGAAACTTCTGTCCATCCTGGTCTGTAATCCACGATCCACTGGATTCTGTCACAACCATTGTTACGTCGGGATTATATGGTTTCATCGAGTGCCAGATGAGTTTTTCATCATTTTGCAACCATACATCTTGTGATTGACCTGCTTTTACCATGAAGGTTCCTCCTAACCTTGATTAAAAATCAAATCGGGTAGTGATCATTTTCTTCCTTGTATAGAAATTTACTCCGTCTTTCCCGTTTACATGCATATCTCCATAGAATGAATCCTTCCATCCAGAAAACGGGAAGAAGGCCATTGTTGCAGGAACACCAACATTTATACCAAGCATGCCCGCGTCTGCTTCCTCTCTGAATTGTCGTACGGCACTTGCGTCTTTCGTATAGATAGTGGCACCATTTCCGTATCTGGATTCCCGGATATAATCAAGCCCTTGATTTAAATCCTCCGCTCTCAGTAAACTGAGGACCGGGGCAAACATCTCTTCTTTTGCAATTGTCATTTCCGGGGTCACATGATCAAAAATCGTTGCTCCTAAGAAGTTACCCTCCTTGAATTCGTCCATTTCCTTCCGGCCATCCCTGATCAGCGACGCTCCTTCTTGTAATCCTTTATCTATATAGCCCAGTGTCTTCTCCCTATTTTCCTTCCGGATGACAGGTGTGAGCAGTACATCCTCATCCATCCCATTGCCAATACATAATTCATCTGCTTTTTTACTTAAAGTCTTAACAAATTCTTCATTTTCCCCAACCACTACAACTGCACTACATGCCATACATCGCTGACCTGCACTGCCAAATGCTGAACTAATGATATGCTCTGCCGCTTTATTGGGGTCTGCATCAGGCATGACGACATGATGGTTTTTGGCTCCGGATAATGCTTGCACCCTTTTCCCCTGTGAAGCAGCCTGCTGGTATACATATTTAGCTACCGGCTGGGACCCCACAAATGAGATAGCAGCAATGTCCTTATGTTCCAAAAGGCCATTCACTACATCATGGGCTCCATGCACCACATTGAGGACCCCCTGCGGCATCCCTGCTTCCGTTAAAAGCTCTGCAAGTCTATTGGCTAATATTGGAGTTCTTTCAGACGGTTTCAGCACGAATGTATTTCCGCATGCAATCGCGAGTGGGAACATCCATAAAGGCACCATCATTGGGAAGTTAAATGGTGTGATCCCCCCTACAACACCGAGCGGGTAACGAAACATCTCAGAATCGATATCTTCCGCGATCCCACTAAGCGTTTCTCCCATCATTAATGTAGGCGCACCACAAGCGAATTCAACGCATTCTAATCCGCGTTGCACTTCTCCATACGCTTCTTTAAATGATTTCCCATTTTCCTGTACGACCAATTTTGCCAACTCATCATGATTTTCTGACAATAGAGAGTGATATTTATACAAAATACGAGCTCGTTTAGGAACAGGTGTCTTCTTCCATGTTTGTGAAGCTTCCTTGGCTGCTTTTACGGCCATCGCAACATCTTCTTTAGTGGATATCGGAACTCTGGCAATCTCTTTATTCGTGGCAGGATTTAAGACTTCCAGTGTTTGTGAACTGAGAGACTCCACCCATTTTCCGCCAATATAATTCTTTAATACCGCCACATCTTTTTTGATTACTGTCATTTTCAGTTCCTCCTAATTCACTTTGTATTGGATATTCCCCAAGAAGTACAGGATCTTCTGTATGCTAGATACTTTCATTATGAAAGAAATTGGCAGTGCTTTCATTAGACATTTCGTTAAAAAGCCACACATTGCAATTGGACATAACAGCATATTGTATTGATTCATATTATTTGATAACCTCTCAGTCCATTGATCCATTCAAATTGGACGAGGGACTTACAGTATAAATTCATTGACATCAGACTTCTTCATGGATCGAAGAGGTTGCAAATATTCTTGAGCAGCAAGTAAAAACTCGATTGCCACACGTTTATCCGGTGTCATGAAATCTTCTCCGAGTAGCTCCTCCATTTTCTTAAGACGATGATAGAGTGTTTGTCTGACGATAAATAACCTTTTAGACGTTTCTTTCTTGGAGCCCTGACAAGAAAGAAATACTTTAAGTGTCTTCATCAAGTTTCCATCATGATCTCGATCATATTTCAATAAGGGAGAAAGGTACTCCTCAATCATTTCCGAAAGATTCACATTATCATTAACAATTGAAATCAACCTAAAAAGATGAAGGTCATCAAAGAAGAAAAAATGTTCATTCTCATCCTCTATACGACGGAACTTCAGCGTTTCCCGTGCAGTTTCATAGCTCTTATGGATATTCACCATCTCCGATTGATACTTACCGGTAGCAAATAGGGCATTTGACGTGTCGCTAATAAATCCTGAATTCAATATTTTTTCAAAAGCGTTGGTCAATCTGTTCTTCCATGTTCCCGTTTTCCGTTTGTCAAGCAGGATAAAAATGTAATCATTACCCAACCTTTCTGGTACCATTTGAAAGCCATGCTGCTCAAAAATACTTCCTGTCACCAGATTAAAATAAGTTAGATCGAGGGTGTCTTTCTCTTCCAGCCTATTCGTTTGGCAAATACATACGACACCTCCTTGAAAAGCCGCTTTCTGCTCAGCTATAAAGGTGGCAAGCGTTTCGTACGACTGTTCCCCTTTTAACCACGACATGATCCATTTTGATTCTTCCAGTCGCTTTTGCTCATTGAAATACAATTCTCTCATCAGACATTGTGCAAGTGCCGTAGAAGTTCGATCGAGAATTAACAACTCATATTCACTAAAAGGCGGATGGCACCTGCAGATACAAAGCTCTGCATATTCTCGGTCGAATAGGATTACTTTCGTCGATGCCAAATCATGATTGTGCGTCTCACTTTGACTTTCATATTTTTTTAAGAGCAGCTCTTCATCAATTGAGCTCATGTGTGGATGAATCTGTGCTTCTTGATCTTTCACCTGAAAGATCACCGGCACATCCAGCTCATTATGTAACACCTCCAGAATATCACTACATTGGTTGACTCCAAGAAGCATTTTATTCAAGTTCTGTGCATAAGAATCAAGTTTTTTGACCATGTCATATTGCTGATTGATGATAACTGAGTGTATATCCTGCGTTATACTGACAAAAGGGACTTCCCTTTCAAAAACAAGGATCGGAAAGTCAAACTCATCGGCGCATTTCATAACAGATTCTGGTATGGCAGAAATATTCGTATCCAGCTCGATGCAGATGGCAGCAGCTTCACATTCGACTAACTGGTGAATGAGAGAAAGGAAAGTGCCTTCCTCCTGCAGGGCAATGCCTGTTGACAGGATCAGTTCATTCCCGTTAAGAAGATTCCTTATTGAAGTGACTTCGACGATATGGACCCACTTGACTTGCCTCTTAAGACCGTTATGTCCAGCGATCACTTTTGCGTGTTCAAAATATTTTCGTTCTAGAATGTCTTCCACTGAAAAATAATAATGACTCTTCATCCTCTACTCCTTCCGCAGTAAATGGAGAAAAAGGATTGGCAGAACCAATCCTTCATCTTTCTTCAATATAGGGGATCGCAAACTGTATCTCTTCGCTCCACCATTTCACTAATTCCTCATCAGTCAGGTGATTCGACGATAATACACTTAACACCCAATCTATTAATTCATCGGATGTCTGAATCGTTCCAGGGCAGAGGATCCATTCTTTGCCTGTATGCGAATCCCTCAAGTCACTCATCAAAGTCCCCCTTTCGTTATTGAGTATGAAATAAGAGATTTGAAAAATACTTTCGTGCATTTGCCGTTTTCACATGTAGAGTGGCACTTCTTTTGTTTTCAGTGTGCTTAAATAAGACAAATGCACCACTGAGATTTTCGGTGATTTTCTCAATTTTAAAGCCTTTTTGTATAAGAAAATCTATCTTATCCCTTTCACTTAAGAACTCTTGATATTCAGACATATAGAGCCCTTCCCCTCCTTTACGTTGGACTTCAGTGAATTCCCTGAGTCTGGATTAAGTTAAACTTGTGCCTGTCGGAGATCCTTCTACAACCATTTCTTCTTCCTCCTCAATGATCCAATCACGACCTACCGACAATCCAAGGTATTTCTCATCACTCGGATCAGAAATCTCTGCCTGTTCATACTTCTTAAACCACCAGAATTTTGCTAGAACAAAATAACAAAGGGCACCGACACCAAATCCTACCAAGAACGAAAAGTTAGGAACGAAATATGAAGCGACCGCTCCAAGAATCCATGATATAAACCCTGCAAGGTTGACTCCATTCATATAGCTAAACTGTCCTCTATCTTCGTATAAATCAGGTACATTGACCCTTCGTTTTCTAATAAAGTAGTAATCTGATATTAATATGCCAACAATTGCTGATAGAATTCCTCCTACAAAGAGAAGGACCGGAATGATGACACCGAATAGGTTCCAGGGCTGAACAATCGTCCCTACGATCCCGGCAGTTAATACACCCGCCCAGAAAGGAAATTTTGGTCCGCCTACATTTGAAAAGATAGTGGCTGCCGGCACAATATTTGCAGCAATATTCGTCGACCACTGTGCCAGAACGATCATAAGGAGGAGTACTCCTAAAACAAACCCGCTTGCTGCTTCCTGCAACGCAACTACAGGATCATAGTTCAATACGGCGATATAAGATATCCCACCTATTAACACCATAAATGCTTGAGTAATCGGAAGAGCTACAAGATTACCAATCAATGAACTCCGATTTCTCTTGAACCAGTTACGTTCATTGCTTGGAGCCTTCATGAAGCGGGAAATGGAAGGGATATCGGCTGAAAGTGTCGCCCAGAATCCCATATTACTAAAGATGACAACCAGAAAAGCTGTAAAAGTGGCTGCTCCCGTTACCGGACTCTCCACCCAGCTCCAAATGTCTCTTCCTTGACTGGCAGCAGACTCAGATAAAGAAGAATACATCCATACTGAAATCAAAATGATGACAGGTGCTGCAAGATCTGCAAAACGTTCTACAGCTTTAATTCCCAGAGCTGTATTCACTAATTGAAGAACAGCAAAGATCAAGAAACAAATAAACCAATTATCAAAACCAGATAATATATTAAGAATTCCATTCATCGCTGTTGCACCAAAATAAGTGTTGATTCCAAACCACATGGAAGCCGCGAGTCCCCGGACAACTGAAGGGATGTGCGTCCCAATCGTCCCAAATGGTGCTCTCATGTAGACTGGGAATGATACTCCATGCTCGATCCCGATATCACCCGTTAAAGTAATAAAGAACCCAATGGCAAGAGAACCGATGATTGTGGCAAGAACAACGAGTGGTAATGGCAATGATACAACCCCTGCTCCCCCGATTGCGAAGGTAGCCAGTACCACAACCATGCCTACCCACATAAATGAATAACCAAGCTTTGTTATTTTTCTTTCACTTTGTTTAATTGGTAATAGATCAGGAGATTTTAAGTAATTACTTTTCAACATGAACACCCCTTATTCGTTTGCTTCGAATGGCAAAACCAATCTTATTACAAGAGAGGCAAGCTGATGGCGGTATTGAATCCCTGCCATCAGCTCACAGGAGTAGTTCTACATTTAAGATGGATGTTTTTAAATAGAATGTTTTAGGACTTGGATGATTGTAGCGCTTCACTCTCTTCATTTGAAAGAAGCTCACCGTATTTCGCTCTTTTAACATAGTTACCAGAACCCAATTTCCCTACAAACTGTTTATCTTTGATGACATATTCACCTCTTGATAAAACTGAAACCGGTTCTCCCTTCACCTTCATACCTTCAAATGGGTTATAATCAGCGGCCATATGATGAGTCTCTGCAGAAATGACTCTTTCAGTATCAGGATCAAAGATGACGATATCTGCATCAGAACCTACGGCTACTGTACCCTTCTGAGGATACAAACCAAATAACTTTGCGCTCCTTGTCGACATGATATCTACAAATTGATTCAAGCTTATTCGTCCTTTCTCAACCCCTTCTGAAAATAATATGGATACACGGTCCTCTATAATTGGTCCGCCATTCGGAATTTTAGTGAAATCTTCTTTGCCAAGATCTTTTTGGCCTTGGAAATCAAATGAGCATTGATCAGAGCCCAATGTTTGAAGCTGCCCGCTCTTCAATGCATTCCACAGAACATCTTGATTCCATTTCTCCCTTAGTGGAGGCGACCAGACATATTTGGCCCCTTCAAAGTTCGGGCGCTCTAAATAGGTTTGATCAAGGACCAGATACTGCGGGCACGTTTCTCCCCATACATTTAAACCTTTGCTTCTTGCAGCTGCAATCTGCTCCACTGCTTCAGAGCAGGAAACATGAACGACATATAATTGGGAATCCGCAAGGCCTGTTAATTTAGCTGCTCGGCCAGTAGCCTCCCCTTCTAGTTCAGGGGGTCTTGTCAGTGCATGGTAGATAGGTTCGGTTTTACCTTCTTCTAAAGCTTTTTCCGTTAAGTACTCAATGACATCACCGTTTTCAGCATGTACCATGACAAGGGCACCCAGTTCCCTTGCAGCAACCAATGTTCTAAATAGCGTTTCATCGTCTGCCTGGAATACATTTTTATAAGCCATAAATACTTTGAAAGATGTGATTCCTTCTTGGTCCATGACTTCTGGTAGTTGAGAGAGGACTTCTTGATTGATCTCCCCGATCATCAAATGGAAGCTATAATCAATGACTGCTTTATCTTTTGATTTGGCATGCCAAGTATCAATAGCATTTTGAAGCGGTTCTCCTTTATTCGTTAAACAAAAATCAATCAGTGTGGTCGTTCCTCCGAATGCAGCCGCAATCGTACCACTCTCAAAGTCATCCTTTGAAACCGTTCCTCCGAATGGCATTTCAAGATGGGTATGTGGATCAACTCCGCCGGGGAAGATAAATTTCCCACTGGCATCAATCACTTCTGCTTTGTTTGCTTCAAACCCTTTGCCAATTGCAGCAATCTTTCCGTCCTGAATGAGGACATCAGCTTTATACGTGTCTGTTGCTGTTACGATTGTTCCGTTTTGAATGATTTTATCCATTACATTACCTCCTGAATTATTTCACTGCATTCATTTTCGATCCCGATAGGTTACTCATCACAGCCTGACGATCATTCCAAGTCATCGGCATTTGGCCACTCGGAACTTCTATCATATCGATGGCACCATCAACCGGGCAGACAATCGAGCATAAATTGCACCCGACACAATCTTCTTCCCTTACCTTTAAAATGCTATTCCCGTTTGGATCCTTCAGCATGTCAATACATTGATGTGAAGTGTCTTCACAAGCAATGTGGCATTTATTGCAATTGATGCATACATCATTATTGATCTTTGCCACAACACTATAGTTAAGATCAAGATTACCCCAATCGGAAAATTTAGGAACGGATTTACCGACGATCTCCTGCACGGATGATATGCCTTTTTCATCAAGATAATTATTCAAACCATCGAGCATATCCTCCACGATCCTGAAACCGTGGTGCATGGCAGCTGTACACACCTGTACTCCTGATGCACCCATAAGCATGAACTCAACTGCATCCTGCCAGTTTGACACACCACCCATTCCTGAAATCGGGACGTTGATTCTTGGGTTCCTTGCACACTCTGCCACCATGTTAAGTGAAATAGGCTTCACAGCAGGTCCACAATATCCTCCGTGTGCGCCCTTACCACCAACGTGAGGGATGGTATTCCATGAATCAAGGTCAACTCCGGCAAGGCTATTGATGGTATTGATCATGCTTACAGCGTCGGCCCCCCCTCGTACAGCAGCCTCAGCTGTCACGGTAATATCCGTAATATTAGGGGTCAGCTTTACAATGACTGGAGTTTTTGCCACTTCCTTGGCCCAGTGGGTTTGTTTCTCTACTAACTCTGGTACTTGACCGGATGCGGATCCCATTCCCCGTTCAGCCATCCCATGGGGGCATCCGAAATTAAGTTCTAACCCGTCAACACCAACATCTTCTACCTTCTTTACAATTTCATGCCACTTCTCCTGTTTCGGTTCGACCATTAAAGAAGCAATGATGGCGTGACCTGGAAACCTCTTCTTCGTCTCGTATATTTCTTTCAGATTCACTTCAAGTGGGCGATCAGTTATAAGTTCGATATTATTGAATCCAGCTACCTTTTGGCCATTAAAGCTAACAGCTGCGAAGCGCGAGGAAACGTTTATGATAGGTTCGCCTAATGTTTTCCACACAGCTCCTCCCCAACCTGCCTCGAAAGCCCTCTGAACTTGATAACCCGAATTCGTTGGTGGTGCAGAAGCCAGCCAAAATGGATTTGGTGATTTGATGCCAGCTAAATCGATGTTTAAGTTTGCCATGAAAATCCCCCCTCTAATACACTCTTAATTCACTTCGACAGATGAACATTTCTCATGTAAATGATAGGCTGCCTGCTTTCCTTGTTCGGCTGCAGTTACGACCATGGCTTCACCTACACCTTTTCCAAACACAATATCCCCACAGGCAAAAATCCTTGGATTTGACGTTTGGAAGGTTTCACGGTCAACTTTAACGACACCATCTGAGTGTTCTAAACCGAATTGTTCGATCAAATTCAGGTGCCTGGTTTGGCCAATCGCTTTGATGACGACGTCAACCGGTAAAGTAAATTCTGAGCCCCTGACTGGGACCGGTCTTCTTCTTCCATCCTTTCCTGCTTCCCCAAGCTCCATTTTGATGCATTCAATCCCGGTAACATCACCGGCTTCATTTCCAATGATTCTCTGTGGAGCCGTCAGCCAACGGAATTCCACGCCATCCTGCTTGGCAAATTCATATTCAAAGTCATAAGCTGTCATTTCTTCTTTTGTTCGGCGGTAGAGGATTTTTACATTTTCTGCCCCTAACCGTACTGAACAAGTAGCTCCATCAATGGCTGTGTTCCCTGCACCGATCACGGCCACTTTTTTACCCACATAGTTGTGATTTAAGGTTCCACTTTTGGTTTCCTTTACAAATTCAATGGCATCATGCACACCATTCAGGTCTTCTCCTAGAATTTTTAAATCTGGAACAGAAGACATTCCGGCAGCAAGTATGACAAAGTCATGTCTTTGGGTAATATCATCAGCGGATATATCTTGACCTACCCTTACATTTGTCCGGATATCAACATTCAATTTCTTGACTTGCTCCACTTCCCAATAAGATATACTTTGAGGTAGGCGGAAGGAAACGATACCATAGGTATTTAACCCACCGGCTTCTTTTTCAGCTTCATAAATGGTGACTGCATATCCAAAACGGGCAAGTTCTCTTGCAGCTGAGAGCCCAGCTGGCCCCCCTCCGATAATCCCCACACTCTTCCCATTTGCTTCTCCTGCTTCAAATAACACCGTCTCATTATGCCTCGCCCAATCTGTTGCATACCTCTGTAAGTCGCCAATCATGATCGGCTTTGTGGAATCGTTTAATACGCAAGCCCCTTCACATAGCTCCTCTGTCGGACATACCCGGGAGCAACTAGCCCCAACAGGATTGGCAGACATGATCGTCTTTGCGGATCCCTTTAGATTCCCAGAAGCGATCTTTTTGATAAAGGATGGTATATCGATACTAGTGGGACAGGCTTGAATGCACGGGGCATCATAGCAGTACAAACAACGATTGGCTTCTTCCACTGCCTCTCTGCCCGTTAAGCCCTCATGAGCTTCAAGAAAATTCTTCTCGAGATTGAGTAACGAAGGTGTACTAGACATACTGACTTCCCCCTCTTCATTTCATAAAGATAAAAACCTCATTATGTTCAAACAATGAAACATTTCATGATATCAAGGTAGTAAAGCCGTCATATCATTATAGGTTTCCGGTCTGCGGTCACGGTAGAACTGCCACGTATCCCGTACTTCCCTTAATAATTTTTTATTCATCTCTCCTATGACCACCTCGTCGCGATCCCTACTTCCTACTGAAACAAAGCTTCCTCTTGGGTCGACCAGATACGATTGACCATAAAATTCACCCATGTTCCAGGGTCCTTCATATCCAACTCGATTGATGGCTCCTAAATAGTATCCGTTTGCCACTGCATGAGCCGGCTGTTCAAGTTTCCATAAATATTCTGAAAGGCCCGCTACAGTCGCAGATGGATTGAACACTATTTCCGCACCTTTTAACCCTAGTAACCGTGCTCCTTCAGGAAAATGTCTGTCATAACAAATATAAACCCCTACTTTAGCGTAAGCCGTGTCAAATACCGGATAACCCAGATTTCCTGGTTTGAAATAATATTTCTCCCAGAATCCGTATCCTTCTTCGCCGACTCCCACGTGGGGAATATGCTGCTTTCTGTATTTACCAAGGTACGATCCATCTGCATCGATGACAGCTGCCGTATTGTAGTATGTGGCAATGCCTTCCCGTTCATATATTGGCAGAACGATAACGACACTCAGCTCTTTGGCTAAATCCTGAAATTGTTTTGTAGTCGGGCCGTTCGGGATTTCTTCTGCAGAATCATACCATTTGGGGTTTTGCTCGGAGCAAAAGTATGGACCATAGAAAATTTCCTGCAAACATATGATTTGAGCACCCTTTTTTGCTGCATCTCTCACCAATTCCACATGCTTTTTAATTGCTTGCTCCTTATGGGTTTCAACCGCCTCACTTCCATCCACATCATGAGAAGCCTGAATCAGCCCAATCTTTACCAAATCCGACATTTCATTTCCCCCTAAACATTTAGATTATATAAAAATAGTAAGCGCTTTCATTATTTTTTGCTTCATGAACTTACACTTACTAGATTTCAAAATAGAATTAATTTCTGAATTTTTGATATTTTCACTTTATTTTAACCCTTAGTAAATTGTATTGCACTAAACATTTTGTAACATGAACGGCCTTCATCATTTGTCATTATGTATATTTTTCTTTTACATGCGTCAACTTGTCCGTTTCTCATAAAGTACCATACTCAAATTGCGAAATTTGTAGAATAATTTAATTAAATATTAAAAATATTCAGTTTTTATTCGACAAAATTCTTTGCAACCCCATCTTTCCCTTAATCGGC
Source organism: Rossellomorea sp. NPDC077527 (assembly GCF_044542955.1). Classification (NCBI taxonomy): domain Bacteria; kingdom Bacillati; phylum Bacillota; class Bacilli; order Caryophanales; family Bacillaceae; genus Rossellomorea; species Rossellomorea sp. NPDC077527. The sequence continues at coordinate 40,122 of NZ_JBITVL010000003.1, forward strand.
ATGATTTCAGGTGGAGAAATCCTAATCATAAAAAACAGCCTAATCTATTGGAAAAGGCTGTTTTTTGTCGAAGCTATGAATTTACAGATCTCATTTTCAGTGATTGGTTCCTTACAGGTCTGTATTTTATTACTTGTACAATAAACCAAGTCAAAACCGCCAACCATATGATTGATCCAAGCACCATCGAAATGGAATAGGAAAGGCCAAATCCCTCTGGGGCATAAAAAATGTATGAGCTTACCACCCCTGTCATAAATAAAGCTGGCACACTGCATATCCAGTGAAACTTTGCTTTTTGTAATAAATATATGGCAGCCGTCCATAACATGACTGTCGCAACTACCTGGTTCGACCAGCCGACATATCTCCAAAGAAAAGTATAATCGATTTGAGTCAAGAGGAATGTAGGGACTGCTACTGGAACAACCAGGAGCAACGGCAACCACTTTCCTTCTACATCTTTCTTTGTTAAGTCAGTTAATAAATCAGCAAGCATCATTCGAGAGGACCTGAGAGCAGTATCCCCCGTCGTCACTGGCAGTATGATGACACCAAGAATTGCCAGCACCCCACCGAGCGTCCCTAAGGTCGTTTTACTTATTTCATTGACTACTCCTGCAGGTCCTCCCGAAGCCAATGCTTCTTGAAGCCCGCCAGTTCCATTGAAGAATGCCATACCCGCAGCAGCCCAGATCAAAGCGATGATCCCTTCAGCAACCATGGCTCCATAAAATACTTTACGCCCTTCGCTTTCTCTTTTAAGCGTCCTTGCCAAAATCGGGCTTTGTGTGGAATGGAATCCGGAAATGGCACCACAGGAAACTGTAACCATTAATAGCGGCCATAAAGGCAGTTCAGCAGGGTGCAGGTTTTTAAATGTTAGATTCGGTACAGGATGTTCAAAGAAGAATAAACCGATTCCGATTGCTACTGCCATGAAAATTAGGATTGCTCCAAAGACCGGATAAATCTTACCGATTATTTTGTTAATCGGCAATACGGTTGCAATCAGAAAATATGTAAAGATCAGGACCAGGCAGGTCATAAAATTCAGCGGAGTGACTTCTGCCATAAGTTGTGCGGGTCCCGAAGTGAATGCAGCCGCTACTAGAATCATCAATACAATGGACAAGATGTTCATAAGAGATTGAGCAGACTTACCTAAATATTTCCCTACAATGAATGGAAACTGTGCCCCATTATGTCTGAGAGAAAGCATCCCTGAGAAATAATCATGTACAGCACCAGCGAACAATGTACCTATAACAATCCACAGAAAGGCTACAGGTCCATATAATGCACCTAGAATTGCACCGAAGATCGGACCTAACCCCGCAATGTTCAAGAGTTGAACCAAACTTGCTTTCCACCAACTCATCGGCATATAATCCAAGCCATCCTTTTTAGAATATGCAGGTGTTAAATTGGAATCATCAACACCGAAAATCTTTTCTACCACCTTTGAATAAATGAAATAACCAATTACCAGAATACAGATGGATGCAAGAAATGTGAGCATCACGATGTCCTCCCTTCGCAAATTGAAATTACCGTTTATTCTAATACGGATAACGACAAAAAACAACAGAATTTTCTAAAAATAAAATGATTTCAGAATTAAAAACCACTTACACTTCTACAAAATAAGGATGACTCCAACAATGTATGCGCATACATCACCCGAAAAATTTTTTTGTTCATAATAAAAAACGCACCCCTGTCAGGAATGCGTTTCATTCAAATACAGTATTATTTTTTTAATTTTACAAATGCCTCATGTGCGTTTAAAAATTCTTTATTGTCTCTTTCAATGGCAATTTCTATGGGAGATTGTGCCTTACCTGATTGCATCTCTTGCCCGTCTCCATATGCAAGAAGCAAAGACACGATTTCTGCACTGCCGTCGAAAGCTGCAATATGTAATGGTGTGTGTCCCGATGAATCAAGCTGATTTACATTTGCACCCTGATCCAGCAAGAACTCCACTAGTTCTTTCGAAGCTTTGCCGGCAATTCCTGCATGTAAAGCTGTGTTCGATGGAATATAGGATACGTTAGAATTGGAAACGGAATTGATATCTGCCCCAAAATTAAGGAGAAGCTTGACAATTTCAAAGCGGTCAAAATGCGCAGCCACCCCAAGTGCTGTTAAACCCTGATCATTATTTGCATTACAAAGATTTGTATCATTTCTTAACGTCTGTTCTACTCTTGTTTTATTGCCCGCTTCGATTGCTTCAAAAAACTCTTGTACGGTGATAGATATCATTATTCCACCTCTTTTTAAATAATTATAAATATTCTACCAATTCTATCAAATAAAAGATAGGGGTGACCACCAATATTGGCAATCACCCCATTTGTTATTTATCCAGTTTTAATTTAGCCAATGCATCAGCTAAAGCGGAATTGACAGGCTCATCCTGTTGCTGTGTTTTTAAGTATTTATTTACATCCCTTTTTGTTGCTTTGCTATTCTTTTCTTTCTTTTTTCGATCATTAAATGTGGAGAACTTCTCTCTATGTCCGCATACACAGGTGAACATCTGTCCTTCCCCTTCTCCCCTCAAATCCAGGCGTTTGTGGCAATTCGGGCAGCGGGCATTTGTTTTTTTACTGATATTTTTACGATGTCCGCATTCCCGGTCTTTGCAGACAAGTTTCTTTCCGTGCTTATTTTTGATTTCAAGCATCAAATTGCCACAGTCAGGGCACTTTGTCCCTGTAAGATTATCATGGGAGAATTTCTTTGTAGAGTTCTTGATTTCACTGACGGATTTCTTCGTATAATCCTTAATTTCTTTCAGGAATTCCTGTTTCTTAAGAGTTCCCTTTGCAATCCTTTCAAGCTTCTGCTCCCATTCTGCAGTCAAAGTAGGCGACCTGAGTTCGAGGGGTGCCAGTTCCAATAGTTGCTTTCCTTTTGACGTAATGAGAATTTCTTTCCCTTTAGGCTCTATGACACCTGAATTGAAGAGTTTTTCAATGATATCGGCTCTCGTGGCAACGGTGCCGAGTCCCCCTGCCTCATGGATCGTGGCAATCAGGTCTTTATTACTTTCTTTCATGAACTTCTTTGGGTTCTCCATCGCGGATAATAAAGTACCTTCATTAAACCTACCTGGAGGGTTCGTCTGCCCTTCTGTTTCTTTAACAGAGCGGACAGAATAGGTACCTCCTTCTTCCATTTTCAATAGTAGTTGATCGTTTTCAGAGTCAAAATCATAGATTTCTTTCCAGCCGGGATCAACGATTCTTTTCCCTTTTGTCTGGAATGATTCTGAACCCATCTTTGCTCCTACTGTCGTTTGTTCGTATTGATAAGGAGGAAGGAATACGGCAATGAAACGCTTGACGATTAGATCATATATTTTTCTTTCCTTATCTTGTAACCGCTGAAGGGAAGGTGTTTCTTCAGTGGGGATAATGGCATGATGATCCGTGACCTTTTGATCATCAACATATGCTTTGGACAGATGCATTCGCCCCTGCAATGCCATATGTACCAATTTACGGTATGGTTGTATGTTCACAGCTTCCAATCTGTCCTTAAGTGTAGACACCATATCATTCGACAGATGTTTACTGTCTGTTCTCGGATAGGTTACCAATTTATGCTGTTCGTATAGCTTCTGCATAATCGAAAGTGTTTCTTTAGCAGAATAACCAAAGAGTTTATGTGCATCTCTTTGCAGTTCAGTCAAATCATAAAGGGACGGTGCAAAATTTTTCTTCAGTGCTTTCTTGACTGATTGAACGGTCATTTGATTTTGCCCTTTGATTGATTTCATCACAGAGGTTATTTCTTCTTTTGAAAACGTTTTTGTATCATGATTCTTATTGTTCGTCCATACAAAGGTTCCTCTGTCTGTCACAGCCTGTATCCCGTAATAAGATTGCGGTTTGAAATTCTTAATTTCTTCCTCCCTCTGAGCAATGATGCTTAGAGTCGGGGTTTGTACACGTCCGCATGACAATTGTGCGTTATGCTTGGTTGTCAACGCTCTCGTAGCATTCATCCCTACATACCAGTCGGCTTCAGATCTTGCCTGTGCTGCCTCATATAAGTTTTCGTAACTCTTTGCATCTTGGAGCTTGCGGAATCCGTCCTTGATAGCTTTGTCGGTTACAGAGGAAATCCATAAACGTTTTAGCGGTTTGTTCACACGCGCTTTCTCTATGATCCAGCGGGCAACTAGCTCACCTTCACGCCCGGCATCGGTGGCGATAACTATTTCTTTAACATCCGATCGATTCATTTGTGCTTTAACGGCGCTGAATTGTTTTCCCGTCTTCTTGATCACTACCAGATTAAGTGACGATGGAAGCATGGGTAAATCTTCAAGCTTCCATGATTTATATCGGTCATCATAGCTTTCAGGCTCTGCCAGGGTCACCAGGTGTCCAAGTGCCCATGTGACAATATAGTCGTTCCCTTCCAAGAATCCATTTCCCTTTTTCGCACATTGAAGTACTCTTGCAATATCTCTGCCTACAGAAGGTTTCTCTGCCAGGACCAAAGTCTTTTTCATGTAAAAAATCCTTTCATTACGGGGTGTTTATTTTCTATATCTTTTCTATTTTAACATACAATAAAAAGACTAGGGCATTTTGGTTCTCGGCACATGACCGGCCATTGAGTTGAAACGCTTCCTATTGTTTGATCATCATGGTCATGGCAGCTGTAGGTGATCAAGTTTAAGTCTTTCATCGAAAAAAAAACCAATCATCATGTTCTCGACGACTGGTTTTTTGCATAAAAAGAGAGCATCTGGACAGATGCCCGTTGTTTCGTTATCCCATCCTGCAGTTTTATAGCTAAGAAGAAATACTAGGAAGAGGCCGTCTTCCTAGTAAACGTTATTCTTCGTCGCCTTCTAAGAAGTCTGGATCTAACTCTTCAAATTCTTCATCATCCAAGTCGCAATCCCAATCTTCATCGTCGCAGCCTTCTGGATTCACAAGGACACATACTTTCGTTTCTCCGATAACTTCTACCAGGAATTCACGTTCTACGTGAACGATGATTTTGTTACCGTTTGGTGAAATGACCGCTTCGCAGCAATTAGGCTGTTGCAGTACTCGAGCACACACTTCAATGTCATCTAAGCAATCGGGATCACGGTATTTTAGTTTAATGCAGTCTGTATATTCTACTCTCTCCGTTACAACCGATGTCTTCGTGTTGTCACTGTGGGAGTACCATACGTTGATATCATATGATCCGTGAACTTCGACTTTCTTGCCGACTTTGTGTGCTTCATACTGATGATTGATGATCCAGCAGCCTAAAATGCTCGATGGATTATGCGGCGGGCAAATCGTATGATGAGACTGTGTAAATTTACGTCCCTTCGCTACGACCGCTTTCGTAATAATCTCTCTATATTCTGCCATTCGAGCGAACCTCCTCATTCATTTTCAATTCATCTTATGCGACTATCTAGGTGTTTGTGCGAGTAAATTTTATTACATAATGGGATTGTTGCGAGATAATGTATTGTATGCGAATACCCATTGAATGTTCCGGAATGGACTACACAGCAGTATAGAAAAATGGTAAGCTAAATTGAGAAAGTTCATGCCTGTTCAGGGTATGTATTCATTTCGTTGAGGAGGTAACACGTATGGCGAAAAGTAAAGCAAAGAAGAAAAGAGACCATCATCTCCGGAATACCGGCCAAAATGTCACGATGCGGAGGGGGATCGATCCTGATTTTTGTATGATGGTGCGTACAACGAAAACCCAAAAGGAAACATTGGCTAAAAATGAAACCAAACATAAAAAACGATCTTTGCAAGAAAAGGATATTCCTTTAAGCAAAGATCGTTTTTTATTTCTATGTCTCCCTTAGGAATTCATTCCATTATAAAATGAATAGCCCATGGATTATGAGCAGCTTCCAGGAGCAGAGTTTTTCACATTTGACCCCGTCTCACCGCGGAGCAGGTCTCCTCCTGTTGACTCGATGATATGATCAGTCACGTTATTCGATATGACCGAAGCGACAATTTGCAGTAAATCATTCACATCTGTCTGTGATTCCTTAAATTGTTGGACCACTGGAATTTCATCAATTTCCTTTTCCAGGTTTTCAATTTTGGCTTCAACCATTTTTAGAGCTTCTATCTTCCCGTAGTGTTGGAAGTTAACAGCTTGTTTTTGTAAACTCTTAATACTTGCGATCATTTCCCGGACCTTTTGATTTTCGTGAATTTGTGCTTCCGCACGCTTAAAGAAATCCACTTCCTCTGTTTCTGCAATCATGGTTGCAAGCTCTTCTGCACGCTTCATAATATCGTCTTTTGTATACTTTGCCATATTATTTCACCTCTACCGCTTCTTGAAATTCTGTTCCGATTTGGCCTTCCTCGATCATTTCCCCATCCAATGACCAGGACTTGGCATCTGTGATCTTGACTTTCACTATCTTCCCAATGGCTGTTTTAGGAGCCTTGAAGTTTACAAGCTTACTGCGTCTCGTATAGCCGGCAAGAATCTCAGGGTTCTTCTTGCTTTCCCCGTCTACTAGCACTTCAACGATTTGACCGGTATACTTCTTCATTGCTTCAGCAGAATATTCTTTCACCACTTGATTCAAGCGCTGTAGCCTCTCTTTTTTCACTTCCATCGGCACATTATCATTCATCTTCGCTGCAGGAGTACCTTCACGAGGAGAGTAAATGTATGTGTAGGCTGATTCAAAGCCCACTTTCCTGTATAACGAAAGTGTTTCTTCAAATTGCTCATCGGTTTCATTTGGATACCCGACAATGATGTCTGTTGTAAGGGCTACATCAGGCATGGCCGTCTTAATCTTTCTCACTAACTCTAAGAACTGTTCGCGGGAATATTTACGCGCCATAATTTTCAGGACGTCTGTTGAACCGGATTGAACCGGTAGGTGAATATGCTCAACCAGATTTCCCTTTTTGGCAAGTACTTCGATCAAATGATCGTCGAAATCCCTTGGATGACTCGTCGTGAATCGGATACGTGGAATATCCACTTTACGGAGATCATCCATCAGGTCTCCCAGGCCATATTCGAGGTCTTCGATATCTTTGCCGTATGCGTTAACATTTTGCCCCAAGAGAGTGATTTCTTGATATCCTTGTGCAGCCAGGTGACGGACTTCTTGAATGATCTCTTCAGGACGACGGCTTCTCTCTTTACCTCGTGTATAAGGAACGATACAGTATGTACAGAACTTATCACAGCCGTACATAATGTTGACCCATGCTTTGATGTTGCCACGGCGGACCTTTGGAAGGTTCTCAATGACGTCCCCTTCTTTCGACCACACTTCAACAACCATTGCCTTAGACATATACGCATCAGATAGGATCTTTGGAAGGCGATGGATATTATGGGTTCCAAAAATCATATCCACCTGCTGGTAGGTTTTCAGAATCTTATTCACTACAGACTCTTCCTGGGACATACATCCGCAAACTCCGATTAAAAGCTCAGGCTTTTCCCGCTTCAAATGTTTCAGATGTCCTAACTCCCCGAACACCTTATTTTCAGCGTTTTCGCGTATGGCACATGTATTCAAAAGAATGACATCTGCATCATCCGTTGAATTCGTAGGTTCATAGCCGAGAGCCATGAAGATTCCTGCCATCACTTCGGTATCATGTTCATTCATTTGGCAGCCATAGGTACGGATATAAAATTTCTTTCCTTCCCCCAGCCCCCTAAATTGATCATCAATTGTAAAGTCATTATGATATTTGATTTCTTCTTTCCCACGCTTTTTCGCATCTTTTAATGACGGCGGGTTATAGACACTTTCAAAGTACTTGCTGTAATCCTTTTCGGATTTTTGGTCCGCTGGTGATACAGACTTCGATTGTTGTCCATGTTTTCGTTGCTCTTCGTTCATGAAAAATCCCCTTTCTACCACTATAACCAAACCGTTTTCTTCTATATATAAAGCCGGCCGAATTAACAGGATATACATTGTTGCACATTACTATAGTATAAAGGTTTTCACCCCTACATACAATAGAGGTGCTTAAGTGTTGAAAAATGTTTCAATCCCATCTCAGCTAGTAAAACTGCAGTAAAGTGATAGTTTCTTTACATTTATGTTCTCCTTCGAGCCCCCAAGGTAAACACCTCCCTCTCTCGGCTCAATTCTCAAGACCAAACAACTATCAATTATGTACCTGGAATCTATTTTTATCTTTTTAGGCTAGAGGCTCAATCGAATATTCCCTTATGAACGTATGATAATTAGTAGTAAATTGTAAAGGAGTGTTAAATAATGAGTTATAGTCAGAAAGAAAAGTCCCAGGACACCTATTACCATGAGGATTATAAAAACCATAAATGCAGTGAATCTCGTCCCAGCCATTATGAAAATTGTGTCGGAGACGTTTTAGAAGCAATCCTTGAAGCCCAGGAAAAAGTAAAGAAAGACCATGGATGCAATTCATCCTGCAAAAAATCCATAGAGGATTTACTATGCGAAAAAAAGAAACACAAAAAGAATACCATTCCCTTTATTTTATATTGTGGATGCGATCCATTCAAAGGAACTGGTGTTACCGCCTATCATTGTCATACAAAGAAGAAAAAGACATTGAAATGCATTGAAACCTACGTTTTCAAAATAATAGACATTGATCATAAATGTGCGACTCTGGAATTATTGACATTTAAATCCGAACATCATAAGGGTGATTCTCACTCTCAAAATGACAGTAAATGTTCACTCACTTCACCTTGTAAACAAATTGACCACAAATGCGTGGATGACTTGATGGAAACAGGGATTTGTATAACTGTCGATTTGTCTTGTTTCTGTGCAATTACCTGCTTGCCTGCCGTTCATTTATAACACACACTCGAAAAAAAAGGTGAACGAGAGTCGTTCACCTTTTTCATCCTCCAAAAGCTTCAAGCAAATCGTCTATTTCTTTCAATCCAACGGGGGAATGTTCTTGTTCCTTTCGGCTTACGATGGTACCTTCAGGCAAGCTCTTCGGGGAATTATATCCATTTTGAAGAAGTAATCTTTTTAAATCTAATAGTTCTTCTAGTATGGTATCATCTGGTGTCATGTTAAGTTGAACAGGCTTAGAATGGTGCAAGTAATCATGCAGAGCAGAAAAAACAAGATGCATTAACGTATTGTTTCTTGAATGATAGGCAATTTGCTCTTGAATCTTAGAGGTGATGGCTTCTTCCTCCCCAGTTTTAACATTTATGAAATGTTCGGGGATCGTAAGAATCGTGTCCTGAAAGTAATCCGAGTATTTCTTAGACATGCCCATCACCCTTTAGTTTTTGTATATTCAATCTGTGCAGGATTGTTTTTTAATTGATTTAACTTTGCAAGGATCATCAATCCTGACACATTTAACTTTTCCATATTTGGAGGGAAGAACAATTCAATGGGGCGTCCTCTTTCTGCCCATTTTACGGCCGCTTCCCTAATATGAGATTCAGCAATTTTAGCCGCTCCACCTACTGCAATATATTTGACTGCCCCTTTGATTTCATTTGAGCTATTTCTAACCCGATCGAAATGTTCCAAATATTTTATGGCCAATGATTTCAACTGAGGAATAATATACTTACTAATATCCTTTTTCACGCCGGCAAATGGTTCTACATACCACTCGGATTGACCAGCTACAATTTTTTCCTCAAGTTCAGATCTTGAGTCGAACTTGTATAACTCATATTTACTCACTTTTTGTATGATATGATCTAAAAACTGATTGATCCCAAACGGCTCTCCTTCAATGGAAGCTACTGGCTTATTATTTTTGATTCCTACAAAATCGACTGAGTCTCCCCCCAGATCACCGATAAGGATTCCTTTGGCAGAATCTTGTAAGAGAGCTTCGTCTTTAACTCCCAATGTCTCTTCATCCCTTGTTAATGCCAGGTAAGCACAAGCCCCTTCAGCACCAACAATAACATCTTTAATATGAAGTCTTACAACGGTTTCTTGAGGGGCAATCATTCCTGGAACCTTGTGAAGATAAACGGTATGAGTCCCGATTAGACGACTTTTCAACGTATCTTTACGTTCTTTATACTGAGTAGTCGGTAGAGAAACTGCCAATTGATCTATATCAAAGAATACATCTATATCTGATTGATTGCTCATTACAGCATGATGGGCCAACAGTCCAAATAAAAGAGTGTAAGTACGGTCTTCATCTACTTTCTGATTATTAAAGGATGTTAAACTCACATTACGCTGTCTCGCTGCTGATTTACCTATATAAAAGATTTCTCTCTTCTCATGCAGCGCTGAACTGTTCACTTCCACAATCAAGTTGTCTCCTAATAAAACATCTTCATCATCGTAAGGTTTCTCATAAAATTCTTCATCAAATAAAGCAATGGCATTCGGCATGGAGTATTCTGTCATTTCACCATTTGTTGACACAATGGCTTTATAAAAGCTGTTCCCCAAGTCCACAGCAACATAATTATGCCTATTCATTACATCCTCCTCCTTCCTTAAAGCCTATGCCGGAATAGAAAACATCGGTGCAAGTACCCAATCATAAATTTTAAAATCCAGTATAGTAATTCAGGAAAGAGTTATTTCCTCTTGAATGATTTTCTCTAGTAAATTTCCACTCTTATACTGATTCATATAACCACTCTTAATAGATTCGCCAAGCATACTATAAAGTGTAGTAAAAATATTGTTTATTAAATAGGAGGAAAAAAAATGAGTGATTATAATAAGAATAAAAATTGTGTGAACGTAGATCAATCTGCTTCACTCGATCACTGCGACAACGCAACTGTAGACTCCATTCTTACCCCGGCCGGTGAAAGAACTGTCCATGTTCCAGTAGATTTAGGAGTATATCGTGTATCTAGTAACCTAGAAGCCCATATTAAATTTCCGGAACCTGTGATGGAAATTAAAGATGTAAAGAAGAAGGTCGAAATTGTACAATGCCGCCTAATGACTATTCCAACCAGCAATGGCGACTTCAGTGAAGACGGTGCACAATTTCCCCTGTTGTTATCAGGATATGTGCGCAAAAACATTCAATACGCTACACCATGTGGAGGAACTGGATTTGATGGATCATGTGTATCTTCTAACATTAAATCATTAACTGTCCGCGTTCCTTTCAAATGCATGACTACGATTACCCTGGAATCTCCCGTACAACTCCCAAGAACAAATAGTCGTCAGGAGTTTGACTTCTTTAGAGCTCAAGACTTAGGGACAGGCTATCCTGAAAAAGACCAATATTTATCAAATGATATCTCTCAATTCCATCAATACTGCACGAATTACTATAATCAGCTTCCATATTGTGAATTGATTTCAAGCAGCATTCTAGAGTGGGATGAATCAACAGATCGTGTATCTGATGGCCCTGTAGGTGAAGGATATTTCTATAATATGCTAGAAAAAATGTCCCTCAACTTCACCATTAAAGTATTACAAAAACAGCAAGTTCGTCTTGAAGCATTAAACGGAGATGCATAGTATTCACCAGCATTCCCCCTACTGTTAGTCATAACAACAGGGGAATGCTTTTTTCTTCACAACATTCCCCGCAGTGTTTGTGACCTGATTCAATAATTAGTCTCTTTACATATAGGCTCTGGCCCAAACAACAATCAACCTTAATCATAAGATGGCATTATCTTGCTTTAGGAGGTCCCTTATGTTTGATAACCATAATAAAATGTCAGATTGCAATGAAACGTCAAATATGAATGATTGTAAAAGCCATTGTCATCATCCAAAAGTTAGTATCGGAAAAATCGTAACTAAGGTCCCAGTTGTATTGGCTGAACTGATTCTTCAGGTAAACGTAGATGCGACGATTACCTTTCCAGAAGCCGTTTTAGAAATTAAAGATATAAAGAAAACGATAAAGTTAACACAGTGCAGGCTTCTTCTTCCTTCTAATAAACTATTTGTGAAAGGTTTTGTAAGAAAAAACATCCAATATGCAAGCCCTTGTAAAGAAATTGAAGAAACTTCCCTTTCTTCCATTGCTTCAGATCTGCACTCTTACACGGTTGATATTCCTTTTCAATGTGTGACTGACATTAAGCATTTCTTATCAATGCCTGTAATGCCTGAAGTAAATAATCGCCAAGAATTTGATTTCTTTATTTCGAAGCCATTACCTTCCGGATATCCAGAAAAGGATGAGTTACTAACACATGATTTATCTCAATTCCATCAAGAAAGTCATCAGTATTACAATGAGATCCCATACTGTGAACTAGTTTCAAGTAAAATCATTGAATGGGATGAAGCAATCGATCGCTGCCCTCTCCCTCATTCAGGGCCTATCGGAGAAGGATACTTCCGTACAATAGAAGAAAAAATGGTCATAGATTTATGTATAAAAGTCCTTCAAAATCAACAGATTCGAGTCACCTCCACTACAAACGATGATTGCGACTGAAAAAGATGATCATTCTTATAGAGAGGAGGCAAAGGATTTGGTGTAGTATCGTAACGCACCAATCACACTGATTATGAAAAATGATCAATATGATGATATTGAAAAACACTTTCTAAATAAGATGGATGAATTTCAACAAGAAAAACACAGAAAGGAAACGATTAGAAAAGATCAACCTCATCATTCATTTTCATTATTTAATCTTAATCAGAAGCACGCTCCTTCCACTGAAACGAATGTAAATAATGAAGAAGATTGTCCGACAGATTCAACATTGACTAAGGAGTTCCAAGAAGGAATTCTTTCTCAACCTACATTCTTCCCACCTCCCAAAGTGATGGATATGGAAATCATTCAAGACGGGAAAACAATTGATGAAGAATTGAAGGAAATGGTTAATCAGGGTGAAGGAATAGAGGAGGAAAACCTGCTCTCTAATCATTTCAGAGAGGATTTACATGATGAGAGGAACAAGGTTGAGCTTTCAGCTTCCGGTCACAGTGAAGTAAACGAGCTATCCTCTGGTGAGGAAGATAAAGGAAAAGAGCCTATTTCCATACGTAAAGAAATATTTATGATATTGGATGAAGAACCGGGTGAAGAATCTGCAGGAGGTTTGTCATCCAAAATATCGACCTCTAAGATAACAAAAGATAAAAATGGAGAAGTAGATTCCCTTAAAATGAAAGAAAATGACAAAAAAGAAGATGAGCACACTAACGAACAGAATGTAATATCTGAGGATCATTCTCATACTTCACGTGAGGAAGGTTGTATCAATTCTTATCTGGATTATGATCATAAAGCAAATCATCCATCTTCATTCACCCATTTCTTGGAGACAGAATACTGTGAATCAGAAAATAAATCGAATGAATTCAATGAGTCAATAAGTTCCCTGACATCTGTTCTCAAAAAAATTTCCACCGCGATGATGAAAAATGATCCGAAATATCCCGAAGAATGCGAACAGGACCGTAGTGAACTAACAGCCTTAAAAAAACATTTCGAAAATGAACTATTTTCACCAGAGCCACATACAGACGAAGCGATAGCTACTTACCCATTTGACTTTCACTTTTTAACTGTGAAGATTCCTATTGTATTGTCTACTTTAAAGATTGAATTAACCATCTTTGAGAATCTAGATTTACCCTTTCCGATTGAACATATCCAGACAATCCGTTGGTCTATTCAATCTCTTAAGACATATATCCCTTCTCCTGCTTCCATTGTATTTGTGAAGGGAACTCTCATTGCTGCAATAGATTATGTAAATCCAGGAGAAACAAGCTCTGTCCATTCAATAAAGATTCCAATTGAATGGAATCATACCTGCACACCTCGTTGGATAGTTCAACCGAAAATACCCATTTGTGTTCATAGAGAATACACCTTCTTAACAAAAAACAATCAAAGAATGACCACTCATCACGAAAGTCATGATTCCTTTTGTGATTCAATCCACCATTCACTACAAGATTTCAAGTTTATTAGTCAGGAAGAGCACCAAAAGGATGAGGTGAATTCCACCCTGAAAGTACAAGGGTTTTTAGCGTTAAGTCTGCATTTAACGCAAGAACAATTTGTCCAATTAAATGTGAATGAAGTGCTTTAAAATATGTAATATGAGGAAGGGGCACACCCTCATTGTGAATCCTTTTTTGACGTTCACCCTCCCTTTCATATATCTCAGTATTAAAAAAACGCCTAAGAGGCAGACTCTTACCTTTCTAGTCTGCCTAGGGCATTTTGAGCTAGCCATTATTGTTGAATGATGTTTCTGAAACGATTAAAGACTACTTCTGGACCTTGCTGATCTTCTCCTCCACCTGCATCAGCATCTCCAGCCATTTGTTGTTTCTTTTGGGTTAATTTAATAAGAAGGTTAATGTCCATCTTTTCAGTGATTTTATTAAAACGTCCCCAATTATCAAAGTTTTCGGTAATATCCCATTGATTCACTGCAGATGCAAGAAGTTTACATTTAATAGGCTCGTTATTGATTTCGAACGTTAATGAACCAAATTCGCAACGGGATGCACCCATTCCATCTTTGGCAAGTTCTCTTCTTTGCAAAACATTCTCCTTAATGCTGAAGTCAATTCCAAATGGTTTATTGACAGGATTAGCGAGTTTCACTCGGTCATAAGCTTTAAACGGAATGTCAATACTATAATCTTTTACTACCCCATATGAACCTTCTACATACTGAATATTCTTGTGGACAATTCCTTCCACAAATAATTTAACGTATTCTGGAAAACCTGGTACAGGTATCGCTTTACTCTGAGTAAGGGAAACGTTTTTCTCGATGTTTTTAATTGCACTTGCATAAGTTGGTAGATAAATATCTGCTTCTGTTAGGGATTGAAGAAATACATCCCCCAGAACAACCGTAACTTCTTCTAAATCAAGATCCGGTACATACGTTTCTGTAAATAAGCTTCTTGACTTTGCCATATCACTGGATGGTTGTGAAGGGCACCCGTGATATCCGAACCCGCAGCTCGTATTCTTTTTCAAATTATTCACTCCTAGTAATCATAATTAATCAATAGAAATGCCATAAATGTAGCGTAAATAGTGTATATTCCTTTTCTATTGACTTACTATAATCTATGTTTATTTAACAAAAATGAGTGGACGTGTGTCGGTAGGCTACAACATATTTCTAGTACATCTATTAATCTATGAAACATTGGAATACTCATACTCAAGAAGCTTTGATCCATATTAATTGCTTGGGATTTTGTAACCTTTACCCAAATTGCTCCATACAATAGAGTAAAAGTCTTTAGGAGGAGATTATTATAAAGGAGGAAGCCAAATTACCACCAATGTACACCACTACTGATCAAGAAGTCCTTTATTTAAAATCTGAAATAGAGAATCTGAATAAAAAGATCCGAACTCTGAAAAGCAGTTATCTGTATGCCGAAAATGAATACCATAAGGACCAACTTCAAATGGTGAAGGAGGAATTAACACTTGCTCACCATCGAATTAATGAGAACGATACAGTTGAACGGGAACTTATTGTAGATCGAAACCTGTTTAAAGAAGGGAAAGAGAAATTAGAAGACCAAGTAAGGGCACTTCATGACGCCATTCATGTAAAGGAGGAGTTATTACAGCAGCACCTAGTTGCGAAGAATGAACTCCAACAAGAACTCCTTGCCAACAAGCTGACACAAAGACAACTATCTCAAAAAATATCGGAATTAGAGAAGGACCAAAAAGAACTGTTCAGTAAAAATGAAGCAGTATCGGAGGAAAATATCCTTCACCTTAGAAAAATTGACAGCTTAAACAGTGAACTGCAAGGAAAAAAACTCCATATTTCAGATTTAAATTCAGCTTTAGCTCACTCTGAAGGTACAAAGAAAGAAATTTTTTATAACCTGATCTCAAAAACTGAAGAATTAGAAAAAGTAATGTCCGAGAGAAAACATACCCTTGATTCGTTGCAATTTGCAAAGGACCAATTAATAGAAGCAGAAAAGCAAAAGTTGGAGTACATTAAGTCATTCATCAGTCAATATCAAAAACATTTTGAAGAAAATGAATGGTGGCTGTCTTCCCAATTTGCGGATATCGATCAACGAACCAAACAACAGGATGAACGAATTGAAGCGGTTGAGCAGGATCAGGAAATTCACTTTACTCTACAGAATGAGGTGCTGAAGGAGAAGTTTGAGCAGGTTGAGCAGAGGTTTCTGAATTTCATTTCAGAGGTCGACTCCATACGTGAATATAATTCTACATTGACACATAATTTATTGGAGCTTAAGAGGCTGGTGGAGAGCCAGAAGCGCAGTCAGACTCATATTATAACTGCACGTCAAAAACCTCCTGTAGAGAAGATCTCAGCAAAGATGGAGAGTCAATGTTCTGAAGATGAGAAGGAATAAAAAAAACGATGCCACAACCATTCGTGGCATCGTTTTTTAGTTAAAATGTAATTTTGATCTTATTATTGGAGCTAAGCTGGAGCTCCTGATCTTCAAATAAAACAAACCCTATAATGGTCGATGATTCCTGTTCTTCAAGATTTTCTACCGTAAATTGCAGTCCTTCCACTGCTAGCGTTTCACCAGGAGGTATAAATGTTTCCTGTATCGACTCAATCCAATATTCTCCAGTGGAGAATGCCTTTTCAAGCCAATCCTTCCCCATATACTTCCATCCTTGTGCACCATTTTGACCTTGTATAGAAAAAATCTCGCTCATCTCAGGTGGAAGAATCTGTCCTCCAATTTCAATCTTATCAGGTGGGTCCACCCGAAAGCAGATCTTGGGATTGGATAAATCTACATTCCCTGTGTTCTTTATAAAAAGATCAGCTTTAATGGAATAACGTTCAGTTTTTCGATTCGGTATAACATTGTAATCAAAATATATTTCCGCATATAGCTTCCTTTCCTGAACTTCATGAACTTTCCGGTTTGCTTTTCGCATTTTCATCTCTTCGTACGTTTTATCATCAATTTGGATATCTTTACTTGCCTTTTTCTTCTCAACCGCTTTTGGATCAGCAGGTCCTGTTTGATTACTCTTCGTTAATAAATGGAGAATATCCAGATCCAGCAAATTGGGTTTTTGATTACCGAGAAGCGTTTTAAGGACACATTGTGTTAGAATTGCAGGCCCTTCTTTTAACAAGAACTCTTCGTCTTCGCAACTCATGGAACATCTTAAATGGGGAATAGAATGATTCTCCGGCATCAAATAGTAACCCATAAAGTGCAGCTCATCTTTATAGATTGAGAGATTTTTTTTAACATTGATGGAATTCAGTCTTTCATTATACCCAACAGATATAGTCTTGTTATCTCCCTTCGATTTACTCGACACTAAATCAATAAAGAGATCCCCGTTCCTGATCTTCCCAGTATCACTTTTTGTAGATACGTCAATTCCATAATTAGCTAATATTCCTGACACTTTTTCATCAATTTCATCGTTTATACTAACATTCGGTGTGTTTACCGATACCCATACTTTCTTTCCATGAAGCGAACTTTTCACTTCCACCATTTGTTCTTCTTCGTTCAGACGAAATTGATGATTATTCTCCGCACAATAAAGTTGGATGGCAGCTATGGAATGTGCTGGAATCGTTCCCCAATCATGATTGTTAATTTTTAATTTCATGTACATGCTCACCGCTCTTCATTCTAATTTGGTCTCTTTATCTTATGACTCAAAATGATCAACTATGATGCATGAACACGATCTCTCATTCCATGTACACCAACGGAGAATATATACATATGATAAATTGATGGATAAAAAATTAAAGGAGAGAACATGTAGTGCATAAAGATCATTCAAAGGTATCTATTATCTTTCCTGTAAAAAATGAAGGTTCCAATGTAAAAAAAACATTAAACTCGCTTTTTTCCACTGCCACTAAAATTGAATATGAAGTGATCATCGTGGACGATGCTTCTGACGATGGATGCTGTGATTTCTTGGAACAATCCCACTTTAAAAATAAAGTGAAAAAAATTCGAACTTTAGGTGTTGGGCCATCTGTAGCACGGAATATTGGGGCTGAAAACGCTACTTCTGACTATCTGATGTTTTGTGATGCTCATTTAACTTTCCAACCTCATTGGATTGATAAACTATTGACTCCTTTGAAATCCGATTTGACGGATGTTGTTTGTCCTGCAATAGCTTCTATGGATGATCCAAAGGTTATAGGGTATGGGCAAACTTTATCCAACAGCTTAAGAATTCAATGGCATAAGAAAAGGCCATATCTATTCAATACCGCGATTATTCCTGGGGGATGTTTCTTGATCAAACGAGATGTCTTCTTCAAAGTGGGCGGATTCGAAACTGGTTTTAAAACCTGGGGGCATGAAGATGTAGAATTGTCTATTAAACTGTGGTTATTCGGATACAGATGTAGCTGTGAGCCATCTGTGACGATACTGCATTTATTCAGAAAATCTCATCCATACAATGTGGATTATGACGGGGTATATTATAATTTGCTGCGGATGGCCTACCTCCACTTTGATCAGGAGAGAATTAAAAAAACCAAGGATTTGATCATTCATCGGAGTCCAAAGAAAATCGAAAGCTTGGTTCTTAAAGATGGGGTGGAAAAACGAAGAAGAGAGTATTTTCAAAAGAGGGCTTTCAATGACGAATGGTATTTCAAACATTTTAAGATATATTTTTAAAAGAAACAAACCATTTATTAAACTATCACTTAACATGCCAACGATAAAATAAGGTCGCTTCTTATTTTCCATTCTAGAAGGGTTGGTGCATTAGCAGCAGTTATAAGACAATATCGAGATAATTTCTACCAGTGACTATACTTTTATGTGATATGGAAATTCAATTATAAAAAAAATGTCAGGTATCAACCACTCCCCAAACAATATATCAAGATCTTTTTTTAAGATAGGATGTGTTATGAAATGATTAATTTTTCGATAATCATCCCTTTTCATTCAAAGGATCCCTATCGACAAAAAGCCTTAAGTGTTGTTATGAATTATTACAAAACCTTTTTTCCAAAAAGTAAGATTATAGTCGCTTCTGAAGGCAACGTTCCTTACTCAAAATCTGCCGCCATTAATAAAGCAGTAAAACAAGCAAAAACTGAACTAATTGCCATTATTGATGCAGATATCCTTTGCCCAAAAGAAACTATGGTTTCAGGTTTGAAGCTTCTTGGAATCTATCCGCTTATACTTCCATATAACAAGGTCATAGATTTATCACAACACCTGTCTCAATTAATATATGAGAAGCCACATATTTCTCTAATCCACTCCAAATTACACGGTAAGGACCGTCTTGGTAAAAAGGCGATTCCTGTAGGTGGAATAAATTTAATAAAAAAGTCATGTTTTTTGAAAATCAAAGGCTTTGACGAACGTTTTATTGGTTGGGGAGGTGAGGACGATTCATTTGTAGCTGCCAGTGACACTATTTGTGGGTCACATAAGAGATTAAATGGTTGCATTTATCATTTATGGCACCCTTCAGAGAAAGGCAAAGGGAATCCTTACTATTCAAAAAACCATCTTATTACAGAGGAATATTTTAACGCCTATAATAAGAAAGAAGAAATGATGAATATCCTTTCCAAAAGGAAGGACATATAATATCACAAACTTGAAGAAGAAAATATCTCTTCTTCATCTTACATATTTTTAATAAAAAGGAGTTCTGCTGGCATGCAGAACTCCTTTTTATCCGTAAATTTCGATATCAACCTCTTTAACTTTATTTTCACTAATTTTATAGCATCTAATATCAATATTTACTCTTTCCAAAGCTATTATGAAATAATAAATATTTTGTCTGGGAGCATGTTTAATATCATCTTCAGAAGGTATGGCTTTTCCATATGGATGTGAATGATATATCCCCACAAAGTCTTCGTTATTCCTTTTCACCTCGTTCAGTATTTTATCTTGATCGTTGAGGTCAATGGCAAAAGTATACGGACTGGGATTAGTATTTCTAGTTGGCCATATTCTGTTACATCTCGTATTAAAACCGGAAATAAATCCACATGCTTCATTAGGTAGTTCTTTATTACATTCTGCAATTAATGTTTGAAACAGTACTTTGGATATAAATACTTTCTCTTTATGCGTTACAACCGCAGCCTTTAAATTTAAACTTCGTCCGCTTCGCTTCCATTTTTTTTTGTTCTTCTTTTTTAATCCCAATGGGTGTACTTTTAGATTGCTTGTAAATTTTATTTAGATCTTTCGATTGCATCTTCTTCCCCCCTTTCAGTTTCATCGAATATATTTATTCGGGTTAAACATGGTTCTCTTCGATTCAGAAGACATAGGGATATTTCCATATTCTTCGAATTGGCTATTTACTTGAGGAGCTTGATTCTTTTGTTGTTTCATTCTGTTATAGAGGTCATTTTTCTTATTCGATTGAGATTTGAGATCTTGACGAAGTTTCACAAGTTCTTCTTCCAATTCGATTTCCCTTTGATTCTTTTCGCTTTGCTTCGCCTTATTTTTTTCATCTAATAAGGCCATCTGTCTTTCTAAATGTGACTCTCTTTGCTTAAAATCTTCAATTTGATTTTTCAATGCATGGAGTTCTTCCTCATAATGTTCCTCGATTTTTTTTAGCTCATCATGCAAGTCACTCGTTTTTTGTAAGAAATTTTGAGTGATCTCCTCTCTCGTATTGCCCATATTCAATGTTTCCTTGACTTCATTAAATTTGGAGGAATATAAGACTAATTGTTCTTCAATCAGATCAAGTTTCTTCAGAATTTCAGGATGATTATTTTCTTCTTTCCCCCATAAAAATTTCCACATTTTTGAATACCACCTTTCATTTTTCCCCACCATGTATTGTTTTCGTTGCTTTCTTAACCACTCCAGTTGAGTAGTGAAAGTGTTTGAGTATTCCTCAACCTCAATAGACATATTACTCTCTGGAAAAAAGCACCTATTTGCTTCAACCAACAAAGATAATGCATCATTTTTTATTTTTTTGAGTAGAGATTTATTGTGACTTTCAGTGCTTTCATAAATCACTCTAATCTCTGGGATGGGAGAAGGAAATGTATGTTCAGTAACTTCCCAAAAATCCCCTTGAGAGTTGTCTTCATCATTAGCATTTCGGGTTGTAGTTGCTAAGCTGATCTCCTTCAAGTCATTTTGTAACGATTCTTTTTTTAGTTCATTCTTCAACTGAATATAAAGCTCATGCTTCACTTCAAGATTTTTCAGTAAATATTCAATCTGTTCCGTCAACATCTGAATGGTATGGTGATTCTCAGCGATTTCTAATTGATAAACCTTATGCTTTGATCGTTCGCTGGACAATTCCTCTGACACTTTTCTTATCCTGTTTGAATAATGATTATAAAGCGACTCGAGTTCTTCAGATATCAAATGAATATCTTTTAATACTCCCGGAAATTCTTGTGACTTACTCCCCTCCTCGTTCATCTTTTTCATCACCTCCATTTAGTTTTTTTATTATCTTATGTATGGTTTGTATACATGTTAAAAAAAAGGAGAGAGTTACCTCTCTCCCAGATTTAATTATTCATCAATTCCACCAAGTAAGTCCGCAAATGTATCACATTCACTGAATTCTACCAATGCTTCTACTACTCCACTGTCAAAGACTACTACATTAGCAGTATTTCTTAAGATTAAGCGGAATCCTTCAGAGACTGGACCTAATAATTCTGTGAAGATTTGTAATTCGTAGAACATCTGTTCAGGAACACCATCAAAATAGCGAATTCCTTCTCCTACTGCTGTTAGTGAAAACACATCGCAAGTAACGTTGTCGATTGAAGATGGATCGAAACTAAAGCTGAAGTCAGGTTGGAAACCTGTTGCAGTCGGAGCTGGAGTCGGACCTACTTCAGTATCGGTGAAGGAGTAGGACCATGTGCTGTCTGCAAGAGAGCATTCTTGACAAATTTCTGCTCTTAAAGTGGATAGACCTGTTACCATGTCTGCTGATGTACCAGAACCGATTGTTGCAATAGTATCTTCATTTCTTGCTAGAGCAGTTGCCTGGCATTCACAGTTATCAACCGGGAATAATCCCGGACATTGACGAGGGAACTCAAGCAGGCTTAGGTCACATTTTAGTTTTTCCTCACGTACTGGAATATTGTTCGGACGTGGGAAGCAGAATTTCGCCAAAACTTCAAGTTTAACTGGATACTCAACCTGAATATCTTTACATAGTACAACTTTCAATGGGATCATTGGTCCAAATGGATCTGGGCCCATTAATACTCCCATATTAGAAGTAGCAATAACCTGAGTAGCTCTGACGTTTAAGTTTTCGTTTGTAATACCGACAGGTACACAAAGCATGATTTCGTCTGTGAACTGAGTACGAATAGTAAATGAACACTCAGCTACTCCATCAATCAGGATCGTCACATCTACAGGTACTGTCCAGACAATAAGGACTTTTCCAGGGTTACCATTTTCAATGATGGAAGCTGATACGCTGACGTCAGACGGATCTACAGGGGCAGTTTGCACCTCCACTCGTTGACCAGCTGCTAAAGCTGCACTAACTGCCGCACGACATGCTTCATCTGGAATAAAGTTCTTGTTCTCATACTTATTTGCGAAGAACACCCAGTCATAAACTTTATTTACGAAGATACATTCCGGTGCTAAATCATTGGGATCCAAAGGTATACCCGTTGGTGTTGGTGTAGGAGTCTGGGAACCCCTAATTTGTTTACGCTTCTTCAAACAAATCTTCCTTTCTTTTAATGAATATTTATATCACACTATATCCTATGGACGAGAACGAAATTGGTATAGAGTAAACACCTATTTATTCAAAAAAAAATTAATAGGCATTTGATAGTTTATTGAAAATCATCAAAAAATAGGCTGATTCTATAGACATTTGTCAGTACATCATCTTCTAAACCGACATATCATATACCATAAGAAAGGAGGAATTATGAAGAATCTTAATGAACACGTAACATTTTTTAATTATCAATAAATGAAAAATTAATATATATTTAGTTTCAAATCATATTGTTTCGCTGCTTCCTTTAAATGAATATTACGAACGTGAACGATTATCCTATCATTGCAATGATATTAATTATAAATATAAAAGCCATGTAAACGCTGGGAAGTTTACATGGCTTCTTTCATGGACAAATACCGTTCATCCCGATACTGACATATACATATTAATAGAAAATTGCCGAAAGGAGTAAATAAGCATGAGACAACTTTCTCCCTTACAGCTTCAGCAGCAAATCATTCATTACAAATCGGAAATGGAGAAGTACAGAAGAAAATGTGAAGCATTAGAGGATGAATACCTCGCGAAGAAATATATGGCCATCAAAAAAGAAAATCTTCAGTTACAATCCATGATGGAAACTCACCTTCAGGAACTGCAAAACAATGAAACACAAAAGAATCAAGAAACTTCAAAATATCTTGCCCTTCTATCCTCACAGGATAAGGAAATAAAGAAGCTACACTATTCTCTAAACCAACTGAAAGAGCAACTACGAAAACACTCACTTCATGTAACAAATTCAACAAATCAGATTGAAGAATTGAATCAGAAGAATGAGGTGCTACAAAATGAGATTCTCTCATTACAAGAAGAGAACAGTTATCTCACATATGAGAATGACTGTTTATCGAGAAGGATCATAAATTCGGAAAGTCAATTATATATAGAAGAAATCGATGCTTGGAGGCTTGAAGAGTATGTGAAGGAGCTAAAAGAAGAATTGGAATACAGGACTCAGTGCTTCCAAATTGATAAAACGTTCGCCGATGACGAAAACGGTCGAATCAGGGAAATCAATCAATTATTAGAAACGCAACTATTCTTAAAAGAAATAGAATTATACGAAACTCACAGACTCCAAACAGAATCCGAGTCTTATTATAAATACATCATTCATTTTCAAAATCAAAAAATTTCAGATGCCTTTCAAAACCAAAAAAATCAGGAATCCTCCATTCAACGAAAAGAGAATGAAATAAAACAACTCCAGGAAGAACAAACCCAATACTTCGCTTCCCTCCAAAATATAAGAAAAAACATTAAACAAATGAAAAATGAAGTTTTCATGGCCGATGAAGAATCAATTACAACAAAAGCTACATTAAGTAAATATGAGAATACAATCCAGAACCTTCAATATACGAATGCCTTGTTGATGCAAGAAATCCATAAATATAAAAACAAACTGGGTTCCTAAATGGAAACCGGTTTGTTATATTGTATAAATCCCTTCACTAGTTCCTCAATATTTCAGATTTCATGAAGTAATCTTGTTGATACTGAATCGCTTAAACTACTTGATACCAGTCCCATTGATGATCCAGGTTGTATTAGATCCAAATCGAAAATTAGAGGGTATGTATCCAACAACCATTGTACATTTTGAATCACTTAAAAAATAATAATGCCTCTTAAATCTTTATCATTATTTCATTAATTGCATCCTGAGTCTCTAATAGAATTTTATATATAATTTCAACATTTATAGGTAACCATCCACTCAATCTCAAAACCTTGTACATATGCTTATATAGTAGAAAAAAATATAAGGGTGATGATGATTATGAAACTGTGTGTTTTGGGATTGGGGTATATTGGGTTACCAACTGCAGTCATGTTTGCCCAGCATGGGTTGGAGGTTCTTGGGGTAGATATTAACGAAAATGTAATTAATAATTTAAAGAATCGTACCCTTCACATTGAAGAACCAGGATTAAGGGATCGGTTCAATTCTGTTATAGATTCAGGTAGGTTGACTGTTTCAACTGTTCCCACTGAAGCTGATGTATATATGATTGCAGTCCCTACTCCTATTACAAAAGACAAAAAAGCTGACTTATCATATGTGATCAGTGCAACAGAATCGATAATTCCTTTCCTACAAAAGGACAACCTAATTATTCTCGAGTCAACTGTTCCCCCAAGAACTACAGAGGATATTCTCGTTCCTTTACTTTCTCAATCAGGCTACAAAGTTGGAGTAGATTTACTTGTTTCCCATTCTCCAGAAAGAGTCCTTCCTGGAAGATTATTTGAAGAATTGATTGAAAATGACCGTATCGTTGGTGGTATAAATGAAGAGTCATGCTTGAAGACCGTATTTCTTTATAAAAATTTCGTAAAAGGAAATATTCACATGACTGATGCAAAGACAGCAGAAATGGTTAAACTTATTGAAAATACGTATCGTGATGTTAATATTGCGTTGGCAAATGAATTGGCTGTTATCAGTGAGCAGTTGGAAATTAATATATGGGATGCTATTAAACTTGCCAACCACCACCCAAGGGTACATTTACATTCCCCCTCATCAGGTGTAGGTGGTCATTGTATACCGATTGATCCATGGTTCCTAATTGAAAAGGCCCCTAACAATTCAGATTTAATATGTTTGGCTAGAAAAATAAATGATTCTATGCCTTTCAGAATAATTGAAATTATTGAATCAACAGTGAAAAATATCAATAATCCATGTATTACACTTTGTGGTATTTCTTATAAAGGTAATATTGATGATATTAGAGAAAGTCCGACTTTAAAGGTATATCATGAATTGATAAAAAGAGGATACTCAATTAAATTACATGACCCTCTTGTTAATACAGTATTTCCCGATAAATTTGATTCTTTAGAGAATGCATTATTAGGTTCTGATTGTTTGGTAATAATGACTGATCACACTCAATATAGAAATTTAAACTTAGTAACTTTCAAAGATTTATTTAAAACACTTAATATTATTGATACAAAAAATATTTTAAACCATAAACACTTAATGATGAACGGTTTTTATTCTATACAAATTGGAACACCAAACAAAAACGGAGGATAAATTGATATGAAACTAAATAATTTAAATGTAGCATGTATATTAGATGAATTTTCATATGAATGTTTCAGATACGATTGCAATTTGATTATGATTGGACCGAAAGATTGGAAGCAAAAACTAATGAATAATCCTCCACATTTTTTATTTGTTGAGTCTGCATGGAGAGGAAATAAAGGCAAATGGCAAAATATGATTGGAATAAATTCTTTGGATAATGAAAGAGAATTAATGAATGTCATTATTTGGTGCAAAAAGAATAAAATACCTACAGTTTTTTGGAATAAAGAGGACCCATTCCACTTCAATCATTTTATTAATACTGCAAAATTATTTGACTTCATATATACTACCGACAAAAATAGCATCACCAATTACAAAAAAATTTTAGGACATAAAAGAGTAAATACTTTACTTTTTGCAGCACAGCCCAAAATACACAATCCCATAAAAGTAGTTAATTTTAAAACTAAAAATCTATTTTTTGCAGGAACATATTATGGAAAACAGCATTTAGTAAGAAAAAGAGATATGGATTTACTACTCAAAGTATCTCATTTATACGGACTAGATATTTACGATAGGAACTTCTTATCCAAAACTACAAATTTTAAGTATCCGAGGTATTATCAACAATACATTCGAGGTTATTTAGAATATCATGATCTAATCAATGCATGTAAACAATATAAAATTGGTCTAAATGTAAATTCAATAATAAACTCCCCTACCATGTGTTCAAGAAGAGTATTTGAAATGTTGGCTTCTGGCGTTACGGTAATAAGTAATAAGTCTCTTGCTATGGAAAATCTATTCAAAGGGATTGTTAATGAATTTAACGATTCACATACATTGGTTAACCATTTAAATAAATTATTAAGAAATGATTTACTTAGAGAAAAAATTGAACTTAAAGGAATCAGGCTTATCATGGAACGTCATACCATAAAAGATCGTATAAGGCAAATTATTACTGATCTTGGAATTAATGTTCAGGAAGAAATAAAACCAATTGTTCATGTAATAGGAATTGCTAGTAACTACAAAGATATTGATAAAATAGTTATTAATTTCAAAAAACAAGTTTATATACAAAAAACTTTAACTATTATCGTTCGGGATAATGCTATTATTCCTGATAAATATAGAAATATTGAAGGGATAAAAATAATCTATATAGATAACATCTCTAATTATATTGAAAAAAACATTAAAAAAAGTGATTATATTTCTATGTTTAATCCCAACAATTACTACGGTCCAAATTATATTAGAGATTTAATCTTAGCAACAAATTACACTGAGTCTAAAATTATCGGTAAGGGATCTTATTTTATACCAACTTCCAATAATATAGGAATTCACAATAAAAAATTTGTATTTTCATACTGTGATCGAATATTAAAAGATGCCTGTATTATTGAAAAAACACTATTTAATAACCTAGTAATTTCATCAAAAGAATTCTTTAATCGAAATGAATATTTACAGGTAAAACCAAACATTTCGCAATTTTCAATAGACCCATTTAATTTTGTTTTAGGATCTAAAAATAATCACTTAAGTGAACAGTTATTGAGTAAAGCATACTACTAAAAAAATACTAATCTCTAGCCCTTACAATGGGACACTCATTAGAAAGTGTCCCATTGTAAGGGTTAATTCTATATTAAGGAATCAATCGAAGACAATTATATACACATAGTGTGGTTACATTAAACCTAATCAGTTGAAATACCAATTCAGGTCGTAACGTTAGCCGAAAAAAAAGAGATTACTACATTAGCTATGGGCTCCGGAATATTATCTCTTGCTTGAAAAAAAGTAAACTTTTAGTAACCAACAATATTTAAATGTTGATAAAAATATAAAGTACATTCAAAATGCTATTTGAAGTGTTTCGACAACTTTCACTATCCAAATAGGAATTTTTAAAAAAATGACTCGGATTAAACATTGAATGTATAGTTTCACATGGCGGAACCATTAATATCATACATAATCATAGTTACGAAATGTTTTTATAACTGTTTTCATTAAGGATTCCAATTCATGAAATAAGATGATCATTTCGCACAATACTTTTATGTTGTAAAAGAAATTATTTAATTGCATCTTCAATAATATTAATTAATTGAGTATATTCTTTTTTCAAATAATATTCTTCAAATGATTTTAATGTACTACTTCTGTTTATTAAATAAGGTTTATATAAAAGGTAAATTTTATAAAGAATTTGCATGGAAGCTTCTAAATTCTCATTGCTTACTTTTAACAAATGTTTTAGATACCAATTAGTAAAGTAGTAATTATATTTATAGAGCATGTACGACCTCAATAATCCATTATTTCTCAAAAAAAATATTCTTCTCTTCTCTAAAATATAATATTTTTCAAAAAAACTATTTGAAATGTCATTTGTTACAGAGCCCTCAACATTTGAATAATAGATTTTTATATCTGTATTAACAACTTTAGTTTTTTTAGAGTGTATTAATAATTCTTGAAAAAATAATGTATCCTCACCTAATGCTTTTTCAATCATTTTTAATTTATTCCTAATTATTATCTTTTTTCTTACTAACACCGCCTGAATACTATGTGAACTTAACTTTGACATTTTTAGATATTTTTTACCATCCATTATTAAGTTAGTGTTGCAGTTACGAAGTACTTTGTTGTAATAATCAAAGACTATTGAATTGTTATTCGATTTTTTAATATAGTTTCCTATTACCATTTCTAGAGTTGGATCCTTAAATAATTCATTATATAAAATCGCTAAACCATTATTAATGGCTTGATTATCTGGATCTAGAAAAGCAATAAAAGGTGTTGTTGATAATTCAATCCCTTTGTTTCTTGGCCTTGAAGCACTTCCGCTACCACCTTTTGAAAAAAAATAAGTTATTACATTATTATATTTTTTTTTAATATTCTTAACAATTTCTATAGTTTCTTGGTCTTCAGAACCGTCATCTATTATTATTATTTCTATTTCATTAAACAGAGAGCTATTTCTTAAACTCTTTATACATCTATTTAATAAATACTTGCCATTATTATATACAGGTATAATTACTGACATCTTATAAATTGAACTTGAAAAGGCTGGCAAGTTTTTATTTTGAGATTGATTTTCCTCCATACTATTCCCCCCCCTATACAGTGAAAGATAATTGTTACTATATGCAATAGCATATTCAGTATCCAATAAAATGTATTGGACAAATGTAGAAACAAATAAAAAATTGTTATTATTCTTCTTATATAGGTCAATAACTGTTACCTAACTTTTTCATTTACATATACTACTAATAACAATAATACTTGATAGGAGAATGCTTAAATGAAAGTTCTAATACATGGATTTTACGGTGCAGGCAATACTGGAGACGATGCAATATTGCATTCAATAATTAGTCAACTCAATAAAGTTGATATGAATGCTGAGGTTGTTGTTTCAATTAGAAGTAATAATATTAAAGCTTACTACGGAGATAAGAAAATTCGTTATGTTATGGGAAGTGATCATAAATCCATTTACGATGAAGTAAGTAGAAGCAACCTGGTTATAGTTGGAGGAGGGGGGCTATTTCAGGATTATGCTGGATTTAAACCTTATAATCTTTTTAATGGGGCTGAAGGAGCTATAAACTATTATTTCGCTCCATTACTTCTAGCAAAAATGTTAGGAAAAAAAACCATGCTATATGCCGTTGGATATGGTCCATTCTTAGACAATAATGCTGCTAAAGCAAGTGGATGGATTAGTAACTTAGCAGACGTGATAACAGTTCGGGACAATACATCAATGAAAATTCTAGAAAAAAATAACTGTTTAAAAGCTAGACTAACTGCTGATCCAGCTATAAATTTACCTTATTCCAAGTGTAATATTAGGAAGTACATTAATACAGATATATCAAACAAAAAATTGGTAGGTATAAATCTAAGACTATGGAACTATGGAGAGTACGGTACAAGTAAAGTTTACAATGTATTATTACACGTTTGTAGAGTATTAATTTCCAATTTCAATTCACATATTGTAATTATTCCGTTTAATAAAAGTAAAAAAGAAGTGGAGATGATGGAAAAATTTCATAGCCAACTCCCTAAAGAACATTCCTCTATTGTGTATTACAATTACTCTCCAGTTGAAATTAAAAGTCTATGTTCAGAATTAGACCTTATGATTGCAATGAGACTTCACGCCTCAATTTTAGCTATGGGAGCAGGTACACCTAGTATTGGTATAGGATATGATCCCAAAGTAACCGAATTCTATAATGAATTACAACTTCAACAGTTAACATTTACCATCGAGAATATCAGGGCTTCTGAAATCCTAGAAATATCAAAGAAAGTATTAGTTAATCAACAACATTGGAATAATAAAGTTAATAACAATATCCACAAATTAAAAATTCGTGATAATGAAAATTTACAATTACTAAAAAAACTATTAAACAGCTAAAATTTTATTGTTTGGAGTGTTATATATGAAAAAAAATAGACCTTTGAAAATTGTTTTTATTGGTCGTTATTCAGAAGGTTCCAATGGAATTGTTAGAAGTATTTTTATGGGGTTAAATGAATTAGGACATGTTATTCATGAAATTAATGTTTCAGAAAGACCGAATCTTTTAATAAATAGATACAATTTAAAAGGTGGCAATGGCCCTATTTATATAAAATGGAATTTAGTAGAGCTAGAGATTAAAATGTTTAAACCCGACATTATATTATTTTGTGCAGGTGGCCTAACATTTGAACCTCCTATTATAAATATACTTAAAAGAAAATGCACTATTGTAGGAATTACTCTGAGTGACCCTGATGTTTTTCCGTACACAAAAAAATACGTTCATTTATTTGATTATCATACAACAAACTCAATGGTTGCATTAAAAATGTATAAACAAAACGGGTTTAAAAATACGGTTCTTTTACCATTTGCTATAGACTCAAGATTTTTTGTACCTAGACCTGTTAACCCTTCATATAAATCAGACATTTCAATTATTGGACACTTCCGAGCAAATAGGTTACAGATTGCACAAAGATTGTTGAAAGAATTTAACACCAAAATTTATGGGAGAAATTGGCCAATTAGTTCTAATGAACCAGTCCATGGAGAAAGTTGGTTTGAAGCAGCATATTCGACAAAATTTCTAATTAATTTCCCCAAAACAGGTAAATCATTTATCAATGTAAAGGTTGGGGTCTTTGAAGCAATAGCCACTGGGCGATTACTATTTACAGAATATTTTAGCGAAATGGAACATTATTATAAATACGGAAAAGAATTAATAGGTTATAAAGGGGAAGATGACCTAATTAATAAAATTCAATACTATCTAGATAATCCATCTGAAGCCGAATCTATAGCAAAGGCAGGTCAATTACGAACTGCTACCGAACATACGTGGAGTATCAGATTGAAAAAATTCTTAGATGGTATTCAGTTGTCCCCTTATCGAAAGTGGTAACAGCATTCCGTTATTAACCTAAATGGTTTTACCCTCCAAAAAATAACATTTGAAGTTACTAAGGACTATTCCATAGAATAGTCCTTTTGTGTTTTACATAAACTCTTTCACTAATTCATCAAACTTATGTTGATCTAACCTTAAATCATGCGTGCTAAGGGGTTCTTCCGAGTAACCCGACACAAGGTCCTGGTATGACGCTTGTTGTTTGTTTTGATAAATCAAACCTGTCACAAGCCCATCCTTCTCCATTAGCGTATTCATTGCCTGTTCACGATTAGAAGGGTCATAACCTTCTACATCAGCAAGTTTAGTAAGGTTCTCTTTAAACCAATCGTACGTATTGATTTTATTATACGTTACACAAGGACTGAACACATTGATCAGGGAGAAACCTTTATGATTAAGTCCCGCTTCAATTAACGCTGTCAGTTCTTTTAAGTCAGATGAGAAACTTTGTGCTACAAAGGTTGCACCTGCTGTTAATGCCATTTCCATTGGAGCAAGAGCCGGCTCGATCGATCCCTCTGGCGTAGACTTCGTTTTAAAACCGGAGGATGAACGAGGAGACGTCTGTCCTTTAGTCAATCCATAAATCTGATTGTCCATGACGATGTAAGTCACATCGACATTACGGCGGATCGCATGGATTGTATGTCCAAGACCAATGGCAAATCCGTCACCATCGCCTCCTGAAGCGATAACTGTTAAATCCTTATTTGCCATTTTCAATCCTTGGGCAATCGGAAGCGATCGACCATGGATCCCATGGAAACCATATGAGTTAATATATCCGGATATCCGTCCGGAGCAGCCGATACCGGATACAACAGCTAACTGTTCCGGGTCAAGACCTACGTTGGCGGATGCCCGCTGAATGGCAGCTTGTACTGAGAAGTCACCGCATCCAGGACACCAGTTTGGTTTAACGTTATTTCTGAAATCTTTAAAGGTAGCCATGGATTAGTTCAACTCCTTACATCTTGAATGAATTTCGTTTGGCAAGTATGGCGTTCCATCATACTTTGTCATTTTAACAATTTTATTCCCGTATCCCACATTCATTTTAATAATGCTGGCCAGTTGACCGGTAGCATTATTCTCAATCACGACCACTTTCTTCGCAGATTGCATCAGTGGTTCTAATTCCGTAGCTGGGAAAGGATGAATTAAGCGGACGTGTGCATGGTTCACTTTCAATCCATCAGATTCCAAGCGACTCATCGCTTCTTCAATCACTCCACGTGTAGAGTTGAATCCGACTAATAGTAAGTCGGCCTCTTCATGAGGTGCATGGGTATGAATCGGATTCTGGAATTTGATCTTCTCAAGTTTACGCATACGTTTATCCATTTGGGCCTGCCTGTTCACAGGGGATTCAGATGGCTTTCCAGTTTCGTCATGCTCTACCCCCGTCACATGATGAATCCCGTTTTTCATTCCTGGGATTACACGGGGGGATACTCCATCTTCTGTTACTTCATAGCGCTTGTAATATTTTTTCGGTTCTAATTCTTCTAATTCAGACTCATTTGCAGCAAGCTTTCCTCTGCGAATCTCCACTTTACTGTAATCAAGTGGTTCCACCGTTTGTTTCCCCAGGGAAAGCTGGAGATCTGATAGAATGATGACCGGACATTGATATTCTTCCGCCAGGTTAAAGGCTTCAACAGTATCATAGAATGCTTCCTGGACGGTGCTTGGAGCCAAGACGATCTTAGGGATTTCTCCATGTGTACCATAAATCATCGCCATCAAATCGGACTGTTCCTGTTTTGTCGGCAGACCCGTAGATGGTCCCCCACGCTGAGTATCCACAACCACAAGCGGCTGTTCTGTCATTCCGGATAAACCTATTGCTTCCATCATGAGAGAAAGCCCTGGACCGGCTGAAGCCGTGAACGAACGGATTCCTCCGTAATTCGCTCCAATAGCCATTGTGGCCGCTGCAATCTCATCCTCCGTCTGAATGACGGTTCCACCAACCATTGGCAGTTTCTTAATAAGGTACTCCATGATTTCAGAAGCCGGCGTGATTGGGTAGGCCGCCATCAAACGGACGCCCCCCGCCAATGCACCAAGCGCAATGGCGTCGTTCCCAATCATAAACATACGTTTATTCCCGTCTGCTTCTTTCAATTGCAGGGAACCTACTCTATCTCCGAGTTCTGCTTTCATCGCCTCGAACCCCTGCTTAATGGCTTCCATGTTCTTCTCAACTACGGTTTCACCCTTGCGACCGAAGATTTCTTCCACTACTTCCTTAAAAACATCCGGATCGAGATTAAGTACTGCACATGTCGCACCTACTGCCACCATGTTCTTCATGAGGGAAGTTCCCAGCTCCGTTGCCAATGCAGTGAACGGAACAATATAGAGAGAGGCGTCTGTATCTTCAGGTTTCTCTGGTTTGAACTTTGCATCGGCTATTATGACGCCGTCGCTATGTAATTCCTTATAATTCACATCAATCGTTTCTTGGTCAAATGCCACCAGAATATCTAGATCGTCAGCGATCGCTCTTACTTGAGTGGTGCTTACACGAATTTTATTGTTTGTATGTCCACCCTTAATACGGGAGGAGAAATGGCGATAACCATATAAGAAGTACCCTAAGCGGTTGAGGGCCATGGAGAAGATTTCACCTGTACTCTCGATACCTTCACCCTGCTGGCCTCCAACTTTCCATGAAAGTTGTTCCTTCATTTATTACACCCCTTCAATCAATATTTGCAACATCTATTACGGAAGCATATTCTCTTAACTAGGATCATTCATCTATTTCTGTTGCATCATTTACATTTCATTTACTCTATCAGTTTATCACTTTTCCATTTAAATCACTACTGAATTGAAGAGATTATGGGTGTTAACTAGTTCATGGACATAAATAAACCACTAAAGGCGTTCCTTTAAGTGGCTGTTCCCAATATCAATCTGGCAATTTCCCAATAAAGTTTTCGTATAGGAATTTCTTTACTTGCTTATCACTATAGTAACGTAGAAGTGTATTGATTAAGTTATCATATTGGATATATGAGGATAGTCCCTGGACGGTTTCTGTAATTCCATCGAAATCGGATCCAAACCCGATATGATCTTCTCCTCCCAGACTGCATACATGTTCAATATGCCTGATCACATCAGAGATTTCCGCTGTACCCTTCTTGTTTAAAAATGGCGGAACAAAGGTAATTCCCATAACGCTGTCTTTTTTGATGATAGCCTGTATTTGTTCATTTCTTAAGTTTCTTGGATTAGGGCAGATCGAGTATGCGTTTGAGTGGGAGGCTATCGGATAATCAGCCGTATCTATCACATCCCAGAATGCTTTCTCGCATAGATGGGAGACATCTGTCCAAAGTTTTTTCTCGTTAAGAAACGAGACGATATCACAGCCAAAGTTGGTCAACCCGCCTCCCCTTGGTTCAAGTGCACCATCAGCCGCTGCGTTAGCCCAATTCCATGTTAAACCTACGGAACGAACTCCCAGTCTATACAAGATTTCAAGCTTTGTGAGATCCTCCTCCACTGCCTCTGCACCTTCGAGTGTGAGCATGGCTCCTATTTCATCTTCCTTAAGAATCTCTACATCTTTTTTTGTGGTAACTAATTTCAACTTAGGGTTCGGCTTAAGGATTTGATTATAAAACATGTTCACCATCTCAAGCGCTGCTTGAAAACGTTGTCCCGGTTTGAGATCGGATGGGATGTAAATGGCAAACAACTGAACCTTGCTTCTCCCTTGAAGGAGTTGAGGATACGTAATATGTAAGGAACCTTTGGATTGAAATGCTCCTGTTCCTGGTTCTAAGTACAGTTTCAATAAAACATCACAGTGGGCATCAAAAATCATATTGTTCGTCCTTTCAGTGTAAAATAGTTTATTTTTATAGATTAAAGGCTGTCCATTAAAGAGTCCTCTTTAATGAACAGCCTATGGTTTATTATCTTGGCTCTACGATTAACTTTATCGCCGTACGTTCTTCCCCATCAATCAGAATATCCGTAAATGCCGGGATACATATTAAATCCAAACCACTGGGAGCCACAAATCCTCTGGCAATGGCAACTGCTTTAACGGCTTGATTTAATGCACCTGCACCAATTGCCTGAATCTCTGCTCCCCCTCTCTCACGAAGAACACCGGCGAGTGCACCAGCTACAGAATTAGGATTAGATTTTGCTGAAACTTTTAATATTTCCATTCCTTTTCCTCCTTGTCATTTCCCCCATACCGTATGTCCGTGGTAAAGAACAAATTTGGTATAAATGATTCCACTGATACTATATTCAGGAAATGGACAAATCATTCCGGGAACACTAAAAAAGGAAGGAAAACATTTAATATTCTGCCATAAACGGATGGTCTTCGTTAATCAGGATACGCTCAATTTTTTTTGCTTTACCAGATTTTTGATCAATGTCGATTAAGCATGCGCTAAGGATTTTACGCCCTGCTTTCGGAACTTCAAAGCGAACGGGTAAACTTGTCTGAAATCTTCTTATAACTGAGTCTTTATTCATTCCCAGTACTTCATCATATGGCCCAGTCATCCCAACATCACACATAAAGGCAGTCCCACCAGGTAGAATACGGTTGTCTGCCGTCTGAACATGAGTATGGGTCCCAATCACCGCAGATACACGACCATCCAAGAACCATCCTACCGCCTGCTTCTCACTTGTTGCCTCTGCATGAAAATCAACGAAAATGACGGATGTTCTCTTCCTGGCTTCATCCACCAGTTCATCAAGTGCTTTGAACGGATCATCCAAAGGAGGCATAAACGTCCTTCCTTGAGCATTGATGACCGCAACCTCCTTACCATACACTTCTGCAAACACTAAACCTTTACCTGGCGTACCTTCAGGGAAATTTGCCGGTCTCACCATTTGTTTAGAAGTATCGATGAAGTCGAAAATATCTTTATTATCCCAAGTATGATTACCCAGAGTCACCATATTGGCACCATCTTGTAAAAACTGTTTATAAATCTTCTCCGTTATCCCTCTACCTGAAGCAGCATTTTCCCCATTAACGATCGTGAAATCCGGCGAATGCTTTTTCTTTAACTTCGGCAGGTATTCTGTAATCATTTCCCTGCCCATTGAGCCGACAACGTCTCCTACAAATAATATTTTCATGAAAATTCCCTTCTCCTTATGTATTCTTGACTATATTGTAACACAAATAACTTCCTGTCTATTCATCCGGAAATTATCATCTTCTACTGTTTTCCTAAACAAGAGGGACACAAACAAAAAAGCTGACTCGAAAAGGGATATCCCTTTTCGAGTCAACCTCTTATTTCGCGTATTCGACAGCTCTTGTTTCACGAATGACCGTCACTTTGATATGACCAGGATAATCGAGTTCATCTTCAATCCGTTTACGGATATCCCTTGCTAATCGGTGAGATTCTAAATCATCGATCGCTTCAGGTCTTACCATAATACGTACTTCTCGGCCAGCCTGTATCGCGAAGGATTTCTCAACGCCTTCATAAGACTCTGAGATTTCCTCAAGCTTCTCTAATCGACGGATATAGTTTTCAAGCGTCTCACTTCTTGCTCCAGGCCTTGCAGCGGATAATGCATCTGCTGCTGCGACTAGAACTGCAATGATAGACGTTGGTTCCGTATCTCCATGGTGAGAGGCTATACTATTAATGACTACAGGGTGTTCCTTGTATTTCGTTGCAAGTTCCACACCAATCTCTACGTGGCTACCTTCGACTTCATGGTCGATTGCTTTCCCGATATCATGAAGCAAACCGGCACGTTTAGCAAGTCGTTCGTCCTCTCCAAGCTCGGCTGCAAGTAGCCCTGATAGATATGCCACTTCCATTGAGTGTTTCAGAACATTTTGACCGTAACTTGTACGGTATTTTAATCTTCCCAAGATCTTGATCAAATCCGGATGGAGACCGTGTACACCAACTTCGAATGTGGTTTGTTCACCAATTTCTCGGATGTATTCATCCACTTCACGTCGGGATTTATCCACCATCTCTTCGATTCGTGCAGGGTGGATACGTCCATCCTGAACTAATTTCTCTAATGCAATTCGAGCCGTTTCTCTACGAATCGGATCAAAACCAGAAAGAATAACTGCTTCAGGAGTATCATCAATAATCAAATCAATTCCTGTAAGTGTTTCCAGCGTACGAATGTTACGTCCTTCTCGCCCAATAATTCGACCTTTCATCTCATCATTTGGTAAGTTCACAACACTAACGGTTGTCTCTGCCACATGTTCAGCAGCACAACGTTGTATAGCCAGTGAAAGGACTTCTTTCGCTTTCTTATCTGCATCTTCTTTGGCACGGGTTTCGTGCTCTCTTACCATAATAGCGATATCATGGGAGAGTTCATTTTCAACGCGGTCAAGAATGATTCCTTTCGCTTCATCACGAGTCAAGCTCGAGATACGTTCTAGCTCTGATTGTTGTGATCGTACCATCTCGTCCACTTTGCTTTCCATCTCTTCAATATGTTGTTGTCTTTCGTTAAGAGTCCCCTCTTTTCTCTCGAGTAAGGCTTCACGCTTATCAAGCGTTTCATCTTTCCGATCGAGGTTTTCCTCTTTTTGCATCAAACGATTTTCTTGTTTTTGCAATTCATTTCTTCGGTCACGAAGGTCATTTTCCATTTCTGTGCGAAGTTTATGATTTTCATCCTTTGCTTCCAAAAGTGCTTCTTTCTTCAGAGCATCTGCCTCGCGCTTCGCATCTTCTAAAATCTGCTCCGCTGAACCTTTAGCACCAGCAATCTTTGCTTCAGCAATGGACTTACGAATTAGGTATCCAACAACTACACCGACGATTAGGCCAAGCAAAATGAAGATGATTGTAATAGGTTGCATTATTTCACCTCCTCTTGCTATGAACTGTCATCATGTTTTTTACATGTCGGCTTGTACATTGCTCACTTGAACAAAATATACAGCGCTAGGCTTTCAAATATTCATTCGAAAAATTTGTAAAATATACATGTTAATTTTAAATCTCTGAAAATTTATTGTCAAGGGGTTGAGCCCTCTATCACTAGATTTCTCAAGGGTTTTTTTGCAATCGACAAAAATTGGCACTGATACGGCGGGCATGAGATTTGTTTTTAATCAAAACTTTTTTTTCATCTGTGTCTCGTTGAAAGGATGGTCTGATCATTTAGGTTCTCATTTCCACATATATCCTGTTTGAGAGAAATGGTGTTGTTTCTATTTTCAACCAATTTTTCCAATACCATACATAACAAAGAGAAGCAAGCCAATCCATGGCTGCTTCTCCCCCTCACTTAGTCTTCTAAAAGACTTAATTCACCTTGATCATCCGTTTCGGCACGGCCTGTATCCAATCCGTAATGCTCACGAATCTTTAGCATGATTTCATTGCGGACTTCAGGATTTTCTTTAAGGAAAACCTTCGCGTTTTCACGGCCTTGGCCTAAACGCTCTTCATTGTAGGAGTACCAGGCACCGCTCTTCTGAACAATGTCCAATTCAGAGCCAAGATCGACGATTTCACCTTCTTTAGATATTCCTTCCCCGTACATGATGTCAACTTCAGCCACACGGAAAGGTGGAGCCACTTTATTTTTTACGACTTTAATCTTTGTTTTGTTCCCGACCATTTCATTGCCCTGTTTAAGTGTTTCCGCACGACGAACCTCTAAACGCACGGAAGAATAGAACTTCAACGCACGTCCACCAGGAGTCGTTTCAGGATTTCCGAACATAACGCCGACTTTTTCACGGATTTGGTTAATGAAAATGGCAATGGTCTTCGATTTGTTGATAGCACCTGAAAGTTTACGTAGAGCCTGTGACATTAAACGGGCTTGAAGACCTACATGGGCATCCCCCATCTCACCTTCGATTTCAGCCTTTGGTACTAGGGCTGCAACGGAATCAATGACGATTGCGTCCACTGCTCCACTGCGCACCAACGCTTCTGCGATTTCCAAAGCCTGCTCACCTGTATCTGGTTGAGAAAGCAATAATTCATCTATGTTTACTCCGAGCTTTTGAGCATACTCAGGATCAAGTGCGTGCTCGGCATCAATGAATGCCGCTTGTCCGCCTTGAGCCTGAACCTCTGCAATCGCATGAAGTGCAACGGTTGTTTTACCGGATGATTCGGGTCCATATACCTCAATGATTCTTCCACGCGGATATCCGCCAACTCCAAGGGCAGCATCCAACGCAAGTGATCCACTTGGACATGTTACTACTTTTCTATCAGTCTGTTCCCC
This sequence comes from Rossellomorea sp. NPDC077527, assembly GCF_044542955.1. NCBI lineage: Bacteria > Bacillati > Bacillota > Bacilli > Caryophanales > Bacillaceae > Rossellomorea > Rossellomorea sp. NPDC077527. The sequence goes on from NZ_JBITVL010000003.1 coordinate 79,673, forward strand.
AAGCTTCATGATTGAGCCTTTACCAAACTGTTTTTCTATTTGTTTTAACGCCATATCTAGGGCTGCTTTACGATCGCTCACAAATCTTCCTCCTTTAAATATACATCTTGAAATGACAACTTATAAGTTTGTCTCAAATCCAACCTATCTATACTATAAACCTTTTTAATATAGAAAACAAGAAAAAAATCGAACATTCATTCGGTTTTTTCAAACCGGTTCGCGTGCTTGAATTTTCTCGTCATTGAGACCAAACAGAAGAACGGTATGCCTATAAACAAGAGCGACCTGTAAACGCCAAAAGGCTGCCCTCTAAAAAGAAGGCAGCCCATGTCTCATTCAAACTTGACTCAATTCCTTAATCAAATAATGCCAGCCATACTTCGCCGTCCTCATACGGTTCCCATTTCTTCCTCCACCAAGATTGAGCAGGAACGTCTTGGTCGTCCCTCCTTTAACGGATAATCCGATCCAGACTGTCCCGGCAGGTTTGCCTTCTAGGGGGTCAGGTCCTGCCACGCCGGTAAAGCTGATTCCTATATCAGTAGAAAAAAGCTCCCTGACGTTATCCGCCAATTCCACAGCACACTGCTCACTTACAGCAGTGTGTCGCTTTAATGTGTCGCTTTTTACAGATAGGACCTTTTTCTTCACTGCATCCTGATAACAGACCACACCACCTGCCAGAACCTCTGATGCCCCGGGAATGGATGTCAATTGCGCCTGAAAGAGTCCGCCTGTTAAGCTCTCTGCACACGATAAAGTAACGCCTTTCTGCTTAAGCAGTTTTAATCCTACTTCCACCAGGGAATCAATATCATATCCGTAGAAGTATTCCCCTACAATCTGTAAAATCTCCTTTTCTAATGCATTCACCAACGATTCAGCGATACTTTTTGACTCATGCTTTGCAGTCAGTCTCAACGTCACTTCCCCATCACCTGCAAGAGGGGCGATGGTTGGGTTGGTTTGCTGATCGATCAAATGTTCTAATTCCGTTTCCAGGTGTGCTTCTCCAATCCCAAAAAATCGGAGGACCCGTGAATAGATGACTTCTTTCTTCTTCATCAGATTTTGAATCGCCTGTTTACCATACTTATGGAACATCGGCCGCATTTCGGATGGTGGACCCGGAAGAAGCATATAAGCATTGGCACCTTTTTTTAGAAGCATCCCAGGAGCCATACCTTGTTCATTCTTCAATACATGTGCTCCGGTCAAAATAAGTGCCTGTTTTTCATTATTTGGTGTCATTTCACGATTGACTTTTTGAAAATAGTTTTTAATCGATTCCAAAGCATCCGTATCCATGCTCAGGGTCGTTCCTAATGCCTTCGCAATCGTTTCTTTCGTCAAATCATCTTTTGTGGGTCCAAGTCCCCCTGTGAATATCAATAAGTCTGATCGCTTCTTGGCTACTTCAATAGCATGCTGCAAACGACCAGGATTGTCTCCTACACTAGTGTGATAATACACATCCACACCCATTTCTGCTAATTGCTCAGAGATGTATTGAGCATTTGAATTGACGATCTGCCCAAGCAGCAATTCTGATCCAACAGCAATAATTTCTGCGTTCATCTCTATTCCCCCCTGAATTTGGTGTAAAGAAGGGGATGATCCCTATTTGGATCAATCCCCTCAAATACTTTATTATTTCGAATTCACAAATGCTTTTTTGTTATGTTTAAAGTAATCCCATCCAGACCAAATCGTAAAGAACATAGCCACCCATAGAGCAATGGTAGCAAATGGAAGGTTGATCAATTCGAATATCGCGTTGTGCAGGAGCAGAGCAGAAATCGCAATGATCTGTGCCCAAGTCTTAATCTTACCTAGTTGACCTGCTGCCACGACTTCCCCTTCTCCTGCTAATACGAGGCGAAGTCCGGTTACTGCAAACTCTCGACTGATGATGATGATAACGATCCATGAGGGAGCAAGCCCCATCTCAACCAGAACAATTAACGCTGCCGATACAAGCAATTTGTCAGCCAGTGGATCTAAGAATTTCCCCAGATTCGTCACAAGGTCCAGCTTCCTTGCATAATAGCCATCAACCCAATCCGTTGTTGCCGCAATAATGAAAATCATGGCCCCAACAAAATGCTTAACCGGCATTTGTGCTCCAAGGAACATCATTTCCCCCCAGTTCAAAGGTGCGAGCATGATGATTAGAAATAATGGAATTAAAAATATCCTTGATACTGTTATCTTATTAGGTAAGTTCACCTTTCTACCTCCAATACTTAAAAAACGCATCTACTTTTAGTATGTAAGAAAAAGGAGTTATTAAAACTCCTCTCCTGTTCATTATGGATTCGTTTGTGGTTCGTAATGAATGATGATATCCTGCCTTACGACATCCGTGGCAGAGATTTTGTATTCAAGCTGTTGACCGTTCACGGAAATATCTGTGTTTGAGGCATTACCAATAATGAGATATGCCTGTTTTTCCCCAGATAAATCAAAGTCCTTTTTATTATCCTTCTTTAATAACCCTTCGAATAGCGCTTCATCGTCGGTGTTATATACTCCTACCCACGTATCACCCTTTGCTGACAGCTGAAGCTTGAACTCATCTGCATTTTTCAGTTCATACGTCGTTTTATATCCTGAAGAGTTCACTGATTCTAAAGATTGTTCAGGCTTTGCCTCATCTTCATCAGCCTTTTGATCGTCGGAAGGGTTGTCTTCATCGGTTTGTTTCTTGTCAGGGGTTTCTTTTTCAGGCTTTTCCCCTTCGGCACTTTGATTTTCATCTACATCCACCTGGGATTGATTTTCTGATGGATTGGCCTCAGGAGCCTTGTCCCCCACTCTTCCTTGCCAAAACACCCAAAGGGCAACCAGTGCTCCTATGACAAACAGGGCTATGAGCAGCTTTGGCAGAAAATCAAATACCTTGGTCGAGCTTTCCGATACACTCTTACGGGACTGGACCCTTGAGAGAGACACCGGTATTTCATCTTCATAGGTTTTCGGGATCTCCTCCTTGTGCTCCTCGAAGATCACTTCTGGGGGAAGCCCAACCGCTTCACAGTATTGTTTAATGAATGCCCGAACATAAAATTTACCCGGCATCGCATCATAATTGCCTTCTTCGATTCCAATCAAATAGCGTTTTTGGATTTTTGTTATCCTTTGTAAATCATCAAGGCTGTAGTCTTTTGCCTCACGTGCTTCCTTTAAACGATTTCCTAATTCCGTCACCACTTAACACCTTCCAATATTAAAAATCAAAACCTCCAAAATCGGAATTTTGAAATAGATTATTTTGTTCCACTAATTCGTATGTAATTTCTTCATCAGGATCGTTTCTAAGTTCAATGATATAATCAAAATCTTCAAGTGAATATTCAGAGTTTTGAACAAAAACATCAGGATGTTCGATTACTTTCACAGCAGGTAACCTCATGATTTCCCTTACCAGCTGCCAGTGCTTCTCGCTTGCACGGCGTGTCGAAACAATACCGTCTATGATAAACAAGTTTTCGGAGGAGTATTCATCCTCGATCAATTTGCTTCTAATCGTTTGCTTTAACAATGTAGAAGAGACAAAAAGCCATTTCTTATTTGCACATACACTTGATGCCACGATGGATTCTGTCTTACCTACACGAGGCATCCCTCTGATCCCAACAAGCTTATGTCCTTCTTGCTTAAATAATTCAGCCAAAAAATCCACCAATAACCCAAGCTCATCACGAACAAACCGAAACGTTTTCTTGTCATCGGCATCTCGCTGAATATAGCGGCCGTGACGGACGGCAAGCCTGTCCCTTAATTTCGGCTCCCTGAGCTTGGTCACATTGATTGTATCCATTGTTTGAAGGATGGACTCAAGCCTCATGATCTGTTCGTCATTATTGGCAAGGAGCAGCATGCCCCTTCTTCCTTCGTCAACACCATTTATAGTCACTATATTTATAGAAAGCATTCCTAATAATGAGGAGATATCACCTAAGAGGCCAGGACGATTCTTTTGGATTTCATATTCTAAATACCACTCTTTGCGTTCCATCGTTACCCTCCTAAAGACTGTGATATTCCGATTCAAGAAAAAAACATCATTCGAAAAGTATATTTTAAACATCTAGGTATTATCATAAATGATTTTCAGGCAATAGAAAAGCAAAACCTATATAAATATGCATAATTTCTCAATTCCTAAGTGTGCTTTTTGATTGGGTGTATCAGGATATGAACATTTTCACCATACACTTTACCCTCATATAATAAAAAGGAGAGGGAAATTCCCTCTCCTTAGCGAGTACCGTTGTTGTTTACAAGTTTCACCATCATGTTCGCAATAGCATGTTGCTCTTCAGGAGAAGCGACAGACCATAAATCCGCTAATACTTTTTCCTGATCGTTCTTAGCCTCAACTTGATTGGCAAGATAGTCACCAATCTGGTATGCCAAGTCGTTTACTGTTTCATTTTCCATACCGCCGTGTTGAGCCTGGTTAAGACGGTCCCCTAAAAAGTTTTTCCAATCAGACCAGTTATCTAATACAGACATTTGTCATGACCTCCTTTATTGAAATACAATCTTAGTTTGTATCCAGGAGAAAAAATTATGCGTCATTATCAAATGGCTTCAGAACTTTTTTATGTGTGCCATCCCCCATTGACAGAGAGGGTTTGACCGGTAATATATGTAGCCTTTTTGGATATCAGGAACTGAATGGAGTCCGCAATCTCATCTGGATGAGCGAAGCGTCCCATTGGAATCTCCTCAAACATGGAAAGCCTATCTTCGTCAGTGAATCCACTCATCATATTGGTTTCTACCACTCCCGGTGCTATCGCGTTCACTCTTACCCCACTTGGAGCAAGCTCTTTACTTAAAGATTTCACGAAAGCCAATTGAGCCCCTTTGACCGTTGAATAAACGACCTCGCAGGCACCGCCTATCTGACCCCAAATGGAGCTTACTATGACGATATTTCCTTTTCTGTCTATCAACTTCGGCAAAAGTTGCTGAATGAGGAGCATTGGACTTTTGATATGAAGATTGATCATCTGATCCATGTCATTTTCTGAATGATCTTGAAAGAGCCCCCACCCGGAATTCCCACTACAATAAATAACGGCATCAAGCTGAAAAATGGACTGGACTAGTTTTCCGACTTCCTTTGGAGTGGTGAGATCGGCCCGAATAGGGATTGCCTCCACCCCAAGTCCTTCAATTTTATGTACTAATTCTTTCATTGCCTTTTCATTGGAATGGTAATGTAAATAAACATTCCAACCCTCTTCTGCAAGTGCAAGGGCCGTACTGCTTCCAATCCCGCCCGATGCACCTGTAATTAATGCATGTTTCATTCGTTTCACTCCAAACATTGATCACATAAAGAGAGGAACTACTCTTTGAAAAAGAATAGCTCCCCTATGGTCATGATTTAGGTACTACCTGACAAACGGTAAATCGTTCTTCGCTAATAATGGAATTGGCTACTGCCTGGATATCATCATACTTTAATGATTCAAGTGTCGGTACAACTTCGAATAAATCCATTTCATTAAACGCATATCGCGTGAATTGATTCGCAATGTATTCAGGAGAGTTAATGGCGCGAAGGAATGAACCGATCTTCTTCTTCTTGGTTCTTTCCAATCCTTCTTCTGTAAAAAGGGATTCCTGTTTCGCTTTCAGAAGCAGGGATTGTACCTTTTCCGCCAGTTCATCCGGCTTTTCCGTATCTCCACCGACAGTAAGGAATCCAAAGCCATTTTCCTGTGTATAGTCGTAATGGAACGTCTCATCGATTAAACCATCATTATAGAGTTCAGAATAATACGCTGAGCTCTTCCCAAATAACATGTCAAGGAAGACATTCATGGATAGCTCTTGTCTGAGCATTTCCTTGCCCTGCTGCTGTGGTTCTGGAGCTTTGAGACCAACTAAGCATTTAGGACTTTGTACGTTCATTTTTAGAACCTGTTTCTTCTCTGCCACAGTGTCAGGTTCATCCTCGAATTTCCGCTTAATTTCAGGCATTTTTTCATAATCCTTTTTTTCCTGATTTGATCGGATCTGATTCATGATCTGATCAGGATCTACTGCCCCCACCACAAACAGCAGCATATTGCTTGGGTGGTAGAATGTGTTGTAGCACTGATACAGCATATCTTTCGTAATCGGGGTAATGGACTCGATCGTACCAGCGATATCAATTTTCACAGGATGATTTTTGTACATGTTCTGGATGACCCCGAAGTATAATCGCCAGTCCGGGTTATCATCGTACATGGTGATTTCCTGACCAATGATGCCTTTTTCTTTTTCTACCGTTTTTTCTGTAAAGTAAGGGTCTTGAACGAAATCAATCAGTGTTTCGAGATTACGCTCAACATTGTTTGTACTGGAAAATAAATAAGCTGTCCTTGTAAAGGAGGTGAAAGCATTAGCCGATGCCCCTTGTCGGCTGAACTGTTGGAAGACATCTCCATCTTCTTTTTCAAACAACTTATGTTCTAAGAAATGAGCAATCCCATCCGGTACTTTGACGAAATCATCTTCACCCAGAGGGACGAAATGATTATCGATGCTTCCATACTTCGTCGTAAATGTGGCATACGTCTTATTAAAACCTTTTTTTGGGAGAATGTACACGTCCAGTCCATTTGACATTTTTTCATAATATAAATTTTCTTGTAATTGATCGAAGGAAATTTTCTTCATCATTATCCCTCCATTCCTGTTAGAAAGTAGATCGTATCAAGTTCAACCTTATTTGCTGCTTTCACTATATCTTCTTTTGTTGTTTTTTCCACTTCATCAAGCCAATGTTTCAGATCGATTTCTTCGTGAGCAACGGCGTTATGATATAGGACTTCAACCAAGCCCCTGGACGTATCGATCGTTTCTAAAAGCTGATTGCGAATGACCGCCTTCGTTTGATCGATTTCCCCATCCGTAAAGTCTCCATCCTTCATGGCTTGCAGCTGTTCGTTTATGATACCGACAGCCTGATCATACTTCTCGAATTCGATTCCGGACATTACCATCAATAATCCCTTATGACTTTCCAAACGGCTGGCAGCATAGTAAGCCAAGCTTGCTTTCTCCCTCACATTTATGAACAGTTTAGAATGGGAGAAACCGCCGAAGATCCCGTTGAATACCTGAAGTGCAAAGTAGTCATCATCCCCGTACTTCGTATGTGTGCGGTAACCCATATTGAGTTTTCCTTGTTTCACATCCTGCTTCTCTTTTATGACGTTTTCTTGTTCTTTCTTCGTCACTTCTGAAGCGCCCACTTCTTGGGGAGTACGGTCACTTAATTTAAGGAGTGAGTCACAGAGACTTTCCACTTCTCTAACCTCAACATCTCCAATCACATACAAATCAAATTGATCTTCAGACATCACTTTCTGATAATAGTCATATAATCTCTTTGCGGTAATGGCTTCCACTTCTTCACTCTCACCATTCACATGAAGAGCAAACCGTTCCCCTTTGCACATTTCTTCCACTAACCGTGAATTGGCATAGCGCATTTTATCATCATATACCGCTTCTATTCTCACCTTTTGGTTTCGCTTTTCTTTTTCAACGGTTTTCTTATCAAATTCATTATTTTCAACATGAGGATTCTGCAGGACATCTGCAAGGAATTCAATCCCTTTTTGAAGTAAAGGTTCAGAATCCTTCAGAAACTTCTCGTTGGCGATTTCAACGGACATACTGACCACATGGTACTCTCCTTTTTTACCTAAATCGACAAAAAAATTGGCACCATATAACTCATCAAGATACGAGCGTAATTCCGTTGTGCTTGGATATGTCCCTGTACTGCTCTGCATTACATGGGGTAGTAATCCCCGCAATGTAACGGTTTCCGGATCAAGGGGTGCTTTCATCTTTAATACGAGGCTGTTTGTCTTATACTTATCCGTTTGAACGATATGTAGCGTGTACCCCTGTTTCTTTTTTACTACTTCATTGATGGCTGTCATCGTACCGTCCTCCTTAGTTCCACACTTCCGTCATTTTGGATTCAAAAGTTATAAACACCCTTATTGTGCGGTATTTATGTATAACTATACATGTAGAGAGTGATTGTTTTCAAGCATCTTCCTCTGTTGGAAAAATACCCATGGAGTAAACTATAATATGCTTGTAGATTTTCCTTTATGTTTCACGGTGGTAACTCTCTTGATATAAAAAAAGGATATCCCGACATTTCGGGATATCCTTCTTGTTGTTATTCAAATGACTTAACGGTTTCCTTTGATATAAGGCGTGCCCAATGCTTTTGGTGCATCTGCACGTCCGATGAAGCCTGTAAGTGCAAGTATGGTCAATACATAAGGCGCAATCAAAAGATATACACTAGGAATATTTTCAAATAGCGGAATACTTGAGCCGATAATACTTAAACTTTGAGCGAACCCGAAGAATAAAGCAGCCCCCATGGCTCCAAGTGGATGCCATTTACCGAATATCAATGCCGCCAGGGCCATGAACCCTTGACCGCTGATTGTGGCATGACTAAAGTCTGAGGAGATTGCCTGGGCATATACTCCACCGCCCACCCCAGCAAACGCACCTGAAATGATGACACCGATATAGCGCATTTTCGTTACATTGATCCCCATTGTATCTGCTGCCATAGGGTGTTCCCCGACTGAACGGAGTCTCAGACCGAATGGCGTTTTAAACATAACGAACCAAACGATGAAGGACACTAAGATTGCTACGAATGGCGGCCAATACGTGTTGGAGAAGAAAATATCTCCAATGACAGGTATTTTGTGAAGTAAAGGGACATCGATCTTACCAAATCCTTCGGAAATGATATCGGTCTGACCTTTACCGTAGATTCTTTTAACCAGGAATAGAGTCAAGCCGACTGCAAGTAAGTTGATAGCCACACCAGAAACGACCTGATCTGCTCTGAATGTGATCGAAGCAACGGCATGAAGTATGGCAAGCAATGCTCCCATAAGCATGGCAATGATTAGTGCCACCCATGGTGTCGCTGAACCAAAAGTATCTGCGAATGCAAGGTTGAATACAATACTTGAAAATGCTCCAATGACCATTAACCCTTCAAGACCAATATTAACTACACCTGAACGCTCTGAGAACGCTCCTCCCAAAGCAGTGAAAATAAGTGGAGTCGCCCAAAGTAATGTAGACGGGATGAGAATAGTCAAAATATCAATAAAGCCCACTTATTTCACCCCCTTTTTACTAAATCGTTGAATCAGATAACGAATCATGTAACCAGATGCTACAAAGAAAATAATAAGAGCAATAATAATATCTACCAGTTCATTCGGAATTCCTGCATCGAGTGGCATATTCAGTGCCCCTACTTTAAGTCCTCCGAATAGGAGGGCAGCGAATACAACTCCAATGGCTGCATTTCCGCCTAAAAGAGCGACAGCGATACCGTCAAACCCGACTCCTGTAAATCCACCTTTAATGGAAGCGTAGCCGAATGTCCCGAGGCCTTCCATTGCTCCAGCAAGTCCTGCAAATGCACCAGAGATGACCATAGAGAGGATGATGTTCCCGTTCACGTTCATTCCTGCGTATTGAGAAGCATGCTGATTGAAACCTACTGAACGCAATTCATAACCACGGGTTGTTTTCTCGAGTAGGAACCACATAATGAATACACATGCAAGTGCGATGAAAATCCCCCAATGCAAACGGGAATAATCCGTTAAGCTTTCAAAGAATGGTGACTTCAACGAAGCCGTCTCTGCTATATAATCTGTACGATCTTTTCGATCTGTTAACACATCACGGATTATGGCATTTGTTACGTGTAGTGCAATATAGTTCATCATGATCGTGACGATAACTTCATGTACACGATATTTCGCTTTAAGTAAACCAGGGATGAAACCCCAAAGCGCTCCTGCCATTGCTGCTGCAATGATGGCAAGTGGCAGGTGAATCATCTTTGGCAAACCATCAAAGGCAACACCTACCCAGACTGCAGCCAGCCAACCAACAATCAATTGGCCTTCTACCCCGATATTGAAAAGCCCAGTTCTAAAGGCAAAGGCAACAGCTAAACCTGCCAGAATATATGGTGTGACTTGACGAACCGTTTCTCCAACATAATATATTTCACCGAAAATACCATTCCATAATGCGGAGTATCCAGCAATCGGATCATATCCACTCACAAGCATGATGATGGTTCCGACGATGATCCCCAAAAGGACTGAGATAACAGGGATTAGTATATTCGTTAATCGATTAGACATGTGCGTTTCCTCCCGTTTCCTTCCTCTTAGAACCAGCCATTAAAAGTCCAAGTTCTTGTTCGGTTGTTTCCTTAGGGTCAACAATCGCCACAATTTGACCTTCGTAAATGACGGCGATACGGTCACTTACATTCATGATTTCATCCAGTTCAAATGAAAGAAGCAGAACAGCTTTCCCATTATCCCTTTGTTCAATCAGCCGCTTATGGATAAATTCAATCGCACCTACGTCAAGACCCCTCGTTGGCTGTGCCGCAATTAATAAATCAGGATCTCTGTCAACCTCACGGCCTATTATCGCCTTTTGCTGGTTCCCTCCTGATAAAGCACGTGCAAGAGTAAACTCTGACGGGGTCCTTACATCAAACTCTGAAATTAGTTTTCTCGCTTGATTATAAATATTTTTATAACTTAGGATCCCTTTATTCGAATACGGCTTCTGGTAGTACGTTTGGAGCACCATATTTTCGCCGATTGGAAAATCAAGAACCAGACCGTGTTTATGGCGGTCCTGAGGAATATGGCCCACTCCTGATTCATAAATCTTACGGGGTTTCATATTCATTATTTCTTTGCCATTCAATTTTATCGAACCGCTGTCGACCTTATATAACCCAGTAATAGCCTCAATCAACTCGCTTTGTCCGTTCCCATCGACTCCTGCAATACCCAGGATTTCTCCTGCTTTCACTTCAAGATTCAATCCTTTAACTACAGGAACATTGCGATGATCTTTCACATTCAAATCACGAATCTCTAGTACACTATCACGCGGGGAAGCTTCTTTCTTCTCCGTTTTAAATGTGACTTCTCTCCCTACCATCAGGCTGGCAAGGTGATTCGGGTCGGTTTCCGACACTTTCACTGTGCCTATCCCTTTCCCTTTCCTGATAACGGTTACATTATCACACACTTCCATAATCTCTTTCAGTTTATGGGTGATAAGAATAATGGATTTTCCTTCTTTGATCAGGGTTTTCATGATCTGTATAAGCTCTTTGATTTCCTGTGGGGTCAATACAGCTGTAGGTTCATCGAAAATCAGGATTTCCGCTCCACGATAAAGCGTCTTTAATATTTCTACACGCTGCTGCATACCAACTGAGATTTCGGAAATTTTAGCGGATGGGTCCACTTTCAGGCCGTATCTTTCAGAAATATCCAGAATATCTTTCTCGGCTTTTTTAATATCCACCGTGCCTCCAGCCTTTGGCTCTCTTCCAAGAATAATATTCTCTGTTACAGTAAAGGTATCTACCAACATGAAATGCTGATGAACCATCCCTATTCCGAGATCATTCGCTATGTTTGGATTGGTGATATTCACTTGCTGTCCTTTAACTCGAATTTCACCTTGCTCAGGTTGGTAAAGTCCAAATAATACGTTCATCAGTGTTGACTTACCTGCTCCATTTTCACCAAGAAGCGCATGAATTTCACCTTTTTTGAGCTGGAGGGTAATATTATCATTTGCTACGATGCCGGGGAATTCTTTGCGAATATTCAACATCTCGATTACATAATCCATTGCTATTCACTCCTTGCATAGGCTGGGGATATCGATCTAGTAGTTAGAGGTCAGACCTTATAACTCTAGAAAAAAAGGGTTTCCCCTTATAAAACTCTAAATGAAAGATAGAAAGAAGTTCTATGTTTCAATTAAGGTTCTAAGTACAATTTCCTTGAAACGTCTACTTTTCACATCGGAAGACGCGTGACTCTTGTACCATTATCCAATCAGAACTTGGTTTAAAAAAGGGATAGGAGACCAGCTTTCATTGATCCCCTTATCCCTGATACATTAGCTAGCTGAGAATGATTTAGCTTCATCAAGTGATTCTGGAACAGTGATTTCTCCACTCTTGATCTTTTCTTTCCATTCATCAACTTTCTTCATCACTTCGTCTTTGTTAGAAAGCTCTTCATTAATCGGAGCTAAACCAACGCCATCTTCGTTAAGACCGTATGAGATAACCTCTCCACCTGGGAAATTGCCATCCTTCGCCTTGCTTGAAAGGTCCATAACCGCATTATCAACACGCTTTAATGAAGATGTTAAGATGATGTTGTGATCCCCGACTTTACCTTCTGCTGATTGATCAGAGTCAACACCGATCGCCCATAGTTCACGTGAAGGGTCTTTCTCTTTTAAGTCACGCGCTTCCTTGAATAGACCGTTACCAGTACCACCAGCTGCATGGAAGATTACGTCAACATCTTGGGAATACATTTTTGAAGCGATTGTTTGTCCAAGTTCAGCCTTATCAAATGCTCCTGCATAATCCGCAACGATTTCCGCATCAGGATTAACGGATTTAACACCAGCGATGAAACCTGAATGGAAACGTTCGATTACAGGGATTTCCATACCTCCGATGAATCCAATCTTGTTTGTTTTTGTTGCTAATCCAGCTGCAACTCCAGCTAGGAATGATCCTTCTTGCTCTTTAAACGTAATGCTTGCAACGTTTGGTTGTTCTACAACAGCGTCAACGATTGCAAAATGTGAATCTTTTTGTTGTTGTGCAATATCATTGACCGCACCTTGCATTAAGAAACCGATACCATATACTAAGTCAAAGTCTTGACGAGCTAAAGTGTTTAAGTTCGTAGCATAGTCAGCATCAGATTGGGATTGTAAGTAGTCAAATCCTTCTTTACCTTTTTCTAAGTCGTATTCTTTACCGAATGCTTGAAGTCCTTCCCAAGCTGATTGGTTGAATGATTTGTCATCTACCCCACCAACATCTGTTACCATTGCTACTGTAAATTGATCTTCTTTCTTGCCTTCACCACTAGATGTACCTTCTTTGTCCTCGCTTGTCCCACAAGCACCTAATAATGTACCTGCTGCCAGAACAAATGACAACGCTAAACCAAATTTACGTTTTTTCACCTAGAGTACCCCCTATTATTGTAATAAATTAGTAGTAAGATAGATTGTTGTTATACGCGCTTTCTTAATACCTGGAAGCTAAATTTGTCTGATCTGAAATAGTTTACGGAATACAGGATCGGCTCATCATTTTCATCAAAATGCATTTGCTTTAAAACGAGTAAGGCCGTTTCCGGTTCGCAATTTAGAATAGGGGAGATTTTATCGTGATATCCCATTGGCTCTATTTGTGCTACCGCATGAGTGATTCTTTTATTCTCTCGTTTTTCGAGAACGGTGAAAATCGAATTATCCTCGTGTGTGAAATTCCTCGGCATTACCTTTTCAGGAATCTTATCCACACAATAGACAACCGGTTCCCCATTAGCGGTTCGAACTCTTTCAATCAGGATCACGTCGTCCTCTTCATTGCATGTAAACCTTTTCACATCATCCTCAGTAGCTTCTTGAGTTGTTGAGCTTAAGAAAATGGTCCCTGGCTCCATACCAGCCTGCTTAATCATGTTCGTTACACTGTTTAACTGCTCGATACCGGAAGTAAAGAGCGGCTTCGCGTTTACAAATGTACCAACTCCATGACGTCGTACGATGACACTTTCTTCCTCAAGAATTCTGAGAGCTTCCCTTAGAGTAGCTCTACTTACGCCTAATTGTTTGGAGAGATCAAATTCTGATGGGAGTTTTTCTTTTTCTTTGTATACTCCCGCTTCGATATCCTTCTTCAAACGGTCAATTACTTGTAAGTATAAATGCCTATTGTCTGTTTTTATTGTCACTGGAACCACCACCACATTTTCTCAAGACATCAGACCTCTGATGTATATCTTTCCTACTAATCGAAAATACTATAACACTTTTCTTTTGATAAATAAATAGCATTGTGTGATTTTGTCGAAAAAAATGATTAGAATGACAATTTAGAATCCTTTTTTGTAAAAAATTAGGATAAAAATTGCTTTTGAATGGGTTTTCATGGGATATATTAACTGTAATTTTACATTCGTATCGTATTTTATTATCAAACTTTACATGCACACAACAGTGTCTTTACAATTGAAAACGCTTTTAATAGTATAACATATTGGTGGATAACTATTGATATTATTAAATTTATTGTGTTCAAATGGTATTTCCTTCAAAAAACGATCACAAAAATAGGTGTGTTATCCTATTCGGATTGAATAGGATAACACACCTTTTATTTTACGAACTTTGTTCTTCTGATGGCTTGCCTACCAAGACGGTTCTCGGCTTGCTGCCCTCATAAGGGCCTACCACTCCCCTTACTTCCATTTCATCGATCAATCTGGCAGCTCTCGTATAGCCGATCCTGAATCTTCTTTGAAGCATGGATACAGAGGCAGTCTGCATTTCAGCAATTAACTGGACGGCGTCATTATATAATTCGTCTTCGACTTCACCTGACTTCTCATCCTCCTGCACTTCATCAGGAATCATTTCTTCCTGATATTGCGCCTTTTGTTGAGAAATGACAAAATCAACGATCTCTTCTACTTCTTCATCTGATAAGAAAGCTCCTTGAACCCTTGTCGGCTTCGATGCCCCGACGGGCATGAAGAGCATATCTCCCCGGCCCAAAAGCTTCTCTGCACCACCTGAATCCAAGATGGTCCTCGAATCCGTTTGAGAGGATACGGCAAAGGCAATCCGTGATGGGATATTTGCTTTAATGACTCCTGTGATAACATCTACAGAAGGACGCTGCGTCGCAATGATTAGATGGATCCCTGCCGCACGTGCCATCTGAGCAAGCCGTGTGATGGCATCCTCCACGTCGCTCGAGGCCACCATCATCAAATCGGCAAGCTCATCGACAATGACCACAATGTAAGGAAGAAGAGGCTGCTTATCATCGTTCTCGATATTCTGTCTCTTAACATAGTCATTATAGCCTTCAATATTCCTTGTGCCCGTATGAGAGAATAGTTCATACCTTCGCTCCATTTCACTTACAACCTTTTTCAAAGCCTGAGAAGCTTTTTTGGCATCCGTTACAACAGGGGCCAGGAGATGGGGTACACCGTTATAGACATTCAACTCCACCATTTTCGGATCAATCATCATTAGCTTTACTTCATGCGGTTTTGCCCTCATGAGAATACTGGTTATGATACCGTTGATGCAAACACTCTTCCCGCTTCCTGTCGCACCTGCCACTAATAGGTGAGGCATTTTATTCAGTTCGGCCAGAACCGCTTCGCCTGTAATATCTCGTCCCAATCCAATCTGCAGCTTGGCATCGGGCTTATTGTGTTCCTTCGCTTCGAGAACTTCCCTAAGGGACACCATGGCCACTTCCGAATTGGGAACTTCGATACCGATGGCGGATTTACCAGGAATCGGCGCTTCAATCCGAATATCCTTCGCTGCAAGGGCTAATGCAAGGTCGTCACTCAGGTTGACGATGCGACTTACTTTCACACCCACATCGGGATGCACTTCATATTTTGTAACAGCAGGTCCCAGATGGACTTGTGTCACTTTTGCCTTTACCCCAAAGCTCTGAAACGTTCTCTCGAGCTTTGCGGCGTTGGCATGGATTAATTGGTACTCATTACTTTGATCTGTTTTTCTGGGACTTTTCAATAATGTGATCGAAGGAAGCTTGTAATCCTTATTTTCTACCTCTGTAAAGGTGATTGGAGGTGAATCCGGTTCCCCTACAGACTCGGTATGGTTTTGTGGAACACTGACTTCTTTCTCTTCTTTTGTACCTTCGGTGGATGGAGTTGGGTCATCTTTAGGAGGTACACCGTATGCACGTTCCGCGAAATTCGAGATGATCGGCTCCCTCTTTTCTTCCTCCTGTGAAGGCGCTGATGCCACGACTTCCTCTTTCACTGGTGCCTCTTTCTTCTTCTTTTCCCTCGTCTCTTTTTTCTTGGACTGCTCTTCTTTCCATTCACTCATATCCTGTTTGAATGCCGACCATTGTCCACCCATGAATGTACCGAATCGCTTTCCGGCTCGTCCAAGAACATCGCCTAAGGACTTACCCGTCACTAATATGATCCCGATCATGATGAAGGTTGCACTCACGATCCTTGCTCCTTGTGAATCAAAAAGAAAATAGGATACAGCAAATAGGATGCTCCCTATCATTCCCCCTCCAAGGTCCGAAGTGCTGGAATCGCCCCTTACATCCATCCAATACAAATCCCATGTATTCATAATGACACTGGGATTAGCGAAAGAGCCACCATTTGAAAGGAGGTCAAATAATTTCACATGGCTAAGTAGGAGAAAACTCGCAATAATGATATACACGCCTACCAGTCTGCGGCTGAATAACATGGGGACTTCCCTTTTAATCATGAGATAGCCCGCTACGTAAAGCATCCACAGCAAGGCAATCATGTACCACTCTCCCAGGAAAAAACGATAAAAATACACAATCGCCTTTCCAACTGCACCCAGCTCTATGATGGAAATCAAACTTAATGCAGCCAGGATCAGACCGATGATCTCATACTTGATCGTCTGTTTTAGAGTGGAACTCGTTTGAGAACGTTTTTTTCTTCTTTTTCGTTTTGCCAATCCATTCACCTAAATTCTATTGAAGTCTACCTTGTTATGTACATAAAGATGAAGAAAGGGCTGACCCTTTGGGGCAATGTGTGTGCCTAAGGTGTCAGACCCTTCCCGTGTACTTATCGAATCAATCTATCGTCTTCCAGTAATATTATAGCATAACCACTATTTCGGGAAAATCCTCTTTCTCACTCAATTGTTGATAAATTCTCCCGGGCATATTTGATCATTCATATAATGTGCCGGATCGCTGCTCATGACCCTGATGATACGGTATTTATTCTCTACTTGCTGAACGAGTAGAGGCACGCCCTGATAGTCCATCATCATTTGGCCGCTGAATTCATTTACATCTGTCGGGAATACAAGATCATTGGGAACGACAGTATACAGTATCATTGTACCAGCCCTTCTTGTTGATCAGACTGCTTCTTCATCTCTATCATTTCATTGATCTTTTTAATGGCAGTCCCGATCCCACCAATTCCATCGATCAGCCCGTATTCTACTGCATCATCCCCCACCACATTGGTACCGATATCCCTGGTGAGGTTCCCTTTTGCAAACATCAAGTCTTTAAAATCTTCTTCCGTGATGTTGCTGTGTTTCGTAACAAAGCTTACCACCCGTTCCTGCATCTTATCCAGATACTCAAACGTTTGTGGTACTCCAATTACCAGACCCGTTAATCGAACAGGGTGGATCGTCATGGTTGCTGTGCTTGCAATGTAAGAAAAGTCGCATGATACAGCAATGGGGACACCTATACTATGTCCTCCTCCAAGCACGACTGATACGGTGGGCTTGGATAATGAGGCGATCATTTCGGATATGGCTAATCCCGCTTCCACATCGCCCCCCACTGTATTCAATATCACAACTAGCCCTTCTATTTTTGGATTTTGTTCAATGGCTACAAGCTGTGGAATGACATGTTCATACTTTGTTGTTTTATTTTGGGGCGGGAGCTGCATATGCCCTTCTATTTGTCCGACAATCGTCAGGCAGTGGATGTTGGAGTCTTGAGAAAGTTGTGGAACATTCGTCTGTCCAAGTTGCTGAATCTTTTCCATTAAACCAGATGGCTTGTCTTTTTGATCATCCTGCCCCTTGTTTGGCTCGTCCTGCATATGTTCATGATTTTGTTCCATGAAAACATCTCCTTTTCATTCCCATTCTCTTGTTATTATTTTAATTCAGGAGTGTTTTCATACTGTTTTCTTTCGTGTTAAATAAATATAGGGCTATTTGATAATCCAAATAGCCCCATTCATTATACTTCCATGATGATCGGTAGGATCATCGGTCTTCTTCTTGTTTTATTGAATAGATAATGATTCAATTGATCACGGATGTCCTGCTTGATGGCAGTCCATTCGAAGGAGCCTTTTTGCAGATAAGAATGGACCACATCTGTCACGATGCCCCCGGCACCTTCGATCAATTCTTCGGACTCCCTTACATAAACAAACCCACGTGAAATAATTTCAGGTCCAGCGAAGATTGATTTGGAACGTCGGTTGATGGTCACGACAACCGTAAATACACCGTCTTCCGATAATAATTTACGATCCCGAAGAACAATGTTCCCAACATCGCCGACACCAATTCCATCGATCAGTACATTTCCTGCCTGTACACGACCGCTCATTCTCATCTTACCGTCCTTGTATTGGAGCACATCACCTTTATCCAAAATAAAAATCTGCTTATATGGAAGTCCTGTATCATGTGCCAGCTGGGTATGGGCGACTAACATCTTATATTCACCCTGGATGGGGATGAAGTACTTTGGTTGCATGATATTTAACATGAACTTTAAGTCTTCCTGACTTCCATGACCAGACACATGGACTTTCTTTGTCGCTGTCAATACATTTGCCCCTGCTCTATAAAGCATGTCGATCGTTCTGCCTACAATCACTTCCATTCCAGGTGATGGCGTTGCCGTAATGAGGACTGTGTCTCCTTCTTCAATGTTCACCAGACGATGAGAACGCTTGGACATACGTTGAAGTGCTTCAAAAGGTTCTCCCTGTGTGCCTGTGGCGATGATGAGAATTTCATCTTTAGGATAATCACCGATTTCATCCATTCCGATGATCAGTTCATCCCGGACATGGAGATATCCCAGTTTCAAGGCAACATCATAGACTCTCTTCAAACTCTTACCAACTACAACGACTTTACGATTATTTTGATCCGCTGCATCGAAAACTTGTTGAAGCCTTATTAAATTGGATGCAAAACATGCTACAATCACTCTGCCAGACGCACTGCGCAATGCATTCGTGATATGTTGCTCAATGACTGATTCGGATGTAGTAAATCCTGGTCTCTCTGCCTCTTTACTATCAGACAAGAGACATAGAACACCCTTCTCACCGATTTGCGCCATCTTGCCTAAATCCGGTCTGTAAAGATGTTTAGCTGATTGATCAAACTTAAACTCTCCTGTATGGACGATGATTCCTTCAGATGTATGTATACATATCCCGACCGAATCAGGAATGCTGTGTGTAGTCTTAAAAAAAGTGACATTTACGCCATCGAAAGTGAGATAGCTGTCTGAGTGAACGGTATAGAATTTCACATCCTCCCTGACATTCTCATCCTTCAACCGGGCCTTTACAAGGGCATTTGTCAAGCGTGTACCATAGACAGGAGCTTTGATCTTACTTAAAACATATGAAATTGCACCGATACTGTCCTCATGTCCATGAGTCAGGAAGATCCCTCTCACCCTTTCTTTATTTTCCAGTAAATATTGAATATCCGGGATAACGATGTCGATTCCCAGCATTTCATTTTCTGGAAACATCAGTCCCGCGTCGATCACAAAAATTTCGTGATCCACTTCAATCACGTACATATTCTTACCGATTTCTCCCACTCCACCAAGAGGTATTACTTTAATACTTTCATTCTTTGTCTTACTCACCATTATGTCCTCCTATGCTGTTCCTTCCCCGATCTTAAATCAGTTATATCCATTATACTTGATACTATTTTGGGAGCACAACCAAATTTATCCTCCCTCAACAAGATTAGGTAAAAGACTGCAATCATTTATACTACGTTACTATTTCGATACATTAAGAGGAATTCCTTCTTCTTTCGGGTAATATATGCCTCACTGATATAAGACAAAAAGAGACCGTAAAGGAACATCCCTTCACGGTCTAATATGTTAAGTCAGTGGCCTATGTTTATGATAAAGCTTCTAACAATTGAGACAGTTTTGCCCTTTCCACTTCAGTTAGTGGAATTAACGGTAGGCGCACAGAGCCGACGTCAAGGCCTTTCATCTGCAATGCCGTTTTGACAGGAGTCGGGTTCGGGCTAGTAAACAGGCCTTTCATGATCGGAAGTAGTCCTTGATGCATGCGTGCTGCATCTGAAAGGTTTCCATTTAAAAAGGCTGAAACCATTTCCTGCATTTCGTTTCCGATGACATGGGAAGCAACAGATACTACTCCCTCACCACCAATGGACAATACAGGTAAGGTAAGACCGTCATCCCCGCTGTACAACTTAAATCCGTCTGACGTCTCGGAAATAATGGCAGTCATACTGTCCAAATCTCCACTTGCTTCTTTGACAGCAACGATGTTATCGATCTTTGAAAGACGAATAATCGTCTCAGGTGACATGTTGACACTTGATCTTCCAGGAATATTATAGAGCATGACAGGTAAGGACGTTGATTCGGCAATCACCTTAAAGTGCTGATACATTCCTTCCTGACTCGGCTTATTATAATACGGTGCCACAAGCATGACTGCATCCACGCCTGCCTCTTCAGCCTTCTTGGTCAGCTCGATTGAGGCATGGGTGTTATTGCTTCCCGTACCGGCAATGACAGGAACCCTACCATCCACCACTTTCACCACATGTCGGAATAAGGCAACCTTTTCTTCTTTCGTTAAAGTAGGTGATTCTCCAGTAGTCCCGGCTACTACGAGCGAATCCGATCCGTTATCAATCAGATACTGGATCAATTGCGTCGTTTTAGTAAAATCAATATTTCCTTTACGGTCAAATGGTGTAACCATTGCCGTAGATACACGGCCAAAATTCAATCTAGTCACTCTCCTCGTAAGTTTATCCCACTCTGAATACAGCGCTTCTCTCTTGTAATTGAAAGGTATCATGAAGTGCATTAATGGCTTTAATCAAATCCATTTCTTTCACGAGTACCCAAATGGTTGTATGACTATCCGCAGACTGCAGTATGCGGATCCCTTCATTGGAAAGGGAGGAAACGATGGCAGAGGTCACACCGGGGACTCCTGTCATCCCGGCTCCAACCACTGAGATCTTTGCACATTCTGATTCAATAACGGGGTTGTGTCCTATTTTCCTTAGAACGCTGATTGCATCTTCTGCCACGGATGAACCCACCGTGTACACGACACCTCTTGGGGAAATGTTAATGAAATCAACACTTATCTCCTCTTTGGCCATCGCTTTAAATACTTCTGCTTGGAGATTGTACTGATCTTCCTTAGCAAAGACTTTAATTTGCGTGAGGTTGGATACATGAGCAATCCCTGTGACGGGATGGCTTCTGAACTCTTTGTGTGCTTTTGTATTTTCAAGGGTTGTAACCAGGGTACCTTCACCATTTGAATAGGTCGAACGAATCCTGATTGGCACATTCGAATTCATAGCAATTTCAACCGCCCTCGGATGTATCACCTTCGCTCCTTGGTATGCCATATTACACACTTCGTTATAAGAAACAACCGTTATGGGTCTTGCTTTGGATGATATTCGCGGATCGGCAGTCATGACACCTTCCACGTCTGTGAATATATCAATATAGTCCGCTTTTAATGCAACTCCAAGAGCGGAAGCAGAAGTATCGCTTCCTCCTCTGCCAATGGTTGTGACATCCCCATCTTTTGTCGCTCCCTGGAAACCTGCCACCACCACGGCATCATGATGCTCGAGTTCTTTTACCAGTCTGCTGCATTTCATCTCTACTATCTTTGCATTATTAAAATCATTATTCGTCCGGAACCCGGCTTGCGCGCCTGTAAGGGCTGTTGACCGAATTCCATGCTCAAGCAGCATGTTGGAAAATACCAGACTTGATATGATTTCTCCACAGGACAATAGTAGGTCCTGCTCCCTCTTACTGATCGAAGTATTCCTTCCACCAATTAATGATAAAAGGGAGTCCGTCGCGTAAGGTTCACCTTTCCGTCCCATTGCCGAAACCACTACCACTACTTTATAACCTTTATCGATTGCTTGTTTCGTGTGGGCAAGTGCCTTCAGTCGGCTTGCCTCGTCACGTACAGATGTTCCACCAAATTTTTGAACGATCACTTTCATGACTACACCTCATTGTCATATGTTCAAGAGGTATGAGAAAACGAGTAGTGGAATTATTCAGATCAGCTGGATGGACCCCTCTTTATTACTTTATTAGGCCAAGCTTCATTAAACTTTCTGCGATTTGAACTGAGTTCCAAGCGGCTCCCTTCAGTAAGTTGTCAGACACAACCCACATATGGAAGCCTTTGTCTTCATCAAGATCTTTACGCACCCTACCAACAAATACATCCGGTTTTCCTACGGCATGGGCAGGCATCGGATAAATTTGTTCTTCAGGATTGTCTTCCAAGGTCAACCCTGGTGCTTCCTCTAGAAGAGCATGGATATCTTTCACTGAAACAGAATCCTTCTCAATTTCAATATATACACTTTCAGAGTGACCTGTTACAACTGGTAATCTTACACATGTTGCAGATACCTTTAACGAAGGCATATGCATGATTTTTTTCGTTTCGTTGATCATTTTCATTTCTTCAAACGTAAAGCCGTTGTCTTGAAATGTATCAATTTGAGGAATGGCATTGTATGCTATTTGATAATGTTTTTTGTCCCCTTTCACAGGTAACACAGCAGGTTCAAATGATTCACCTGATAAAATGGCCTGTGACTGTGAGTGAAGTTCATCAATTGCAACCGCACCTGCACCTGAAACGGCCTGATAAGTAGACACGATCACTTTCTTCAGTCCATACTGCTTGCGGATTGGCTCAAGCGCCGCAACCATTTGTATCGTAGAACAATTAGGATTGGCAATAATTCCATTATGATCTTTCAAATCTTCTTCATTCACTTCCGGAACAACAAGCGGAACATCCGGATCCATTCGGTACGCACTCGTATTGTCGACAACAATAGCCCCGCGCTTTACGGCTTCAGGAGCAAGAAGTTTGGATACACTTCCCCCAGCACTGAATAAAGCGATATCGACTCCTTCAAAACTTTCAGGCTTTGCTTCTTCTACCGTCCATTCTTTCCCTTTAAACATAACAGTGGATCCTGCAGAACGTGCTGATGATAATAAGGTCAATTGATTTATCGGAAAATCCCTTTTTTCTAAAGTTTGAAGCATTTGTTGCCCTACGGCACCAGTGGCACCCACAACAGCTACATGTAATCCCGTTGTATTCAAAATCTTCTCTCCTTCCAACCATTCAGTAATACCATAGTACAATAGGTAAAGTAATTTAATCTATTACTATAATAAAGAATATTTTAACATAAACAATTATTCGACAATAGGAATTTTTTTATTTCCAAGTACCATCATTTCACGAATCTCTTCTACGTGCATGAAAAGAAGGTCATCTGAATGGGATAAGGTGATGACCTTCTTGATGTATTAATCCAAATATCTTTCGATGACGACGGGTTGCAGTTGCCTTCCTTCCATCGCTGCTTCTATCGTTTCCTGAATCAGAGTCATTCTCGCCACCATCGATTTCGGTTTAGCTTCAGGTGCATCCTGCCCAAATGGAATAAAATATATATCTTTAGTCGAAATCAACCGCATCAGATTCACACCATTCAATCCAAGAGCATCATTTGTAGAAATACCGAGCACCACAGGACGATGATTGCGAATTGTCGCTTTGGCTGCCATCAACACAGGAGAATCGGTCATGGCATTGGCAAACTTACTCATTGAATTTCCTGTAAGAGGCGCAATCACCATGCAGTCCAGTGGTATTTTTGGACCAAGCGGTTCTGCCTTGACGATTGAATCGATTACTTTATGTCCTGTAACGTCTTCAATACGCTTAATCCAATCTTCGCCTTTACCGAATCTTGTCTCAGTATTCATAACGGTTGAGGTTACAATCGGCATGACTTCCGCTCCGTTATTGACTAATCGTTCGATTTCAGGGAAAACAGCATCATACGTACAATGGGATCCAGTCAGACCAAACCCGATTCTTTTTCCTTTCACACTCATGATGAACTCTCCTTTCTTGAATCAAAATCTTCCTCTAATAATTGACAAAGGACATTCGCCAGGATCTGTCCTGCCGTTTTAGGTGCTACAATCCCTGGCAGCCCTGGTGCTAACAATGCTTTGATCCCTCGCTTCTCTGCATAACGGAAATCTGTACCGCCAGGTTTTGAAGCCAGATCGATAATTAACGTATGGGCAGGCATTTTGGCTATGACCGCTGCCTTCACTATATGCACTGGAATTGTGTTGATACAAATGTCACAATTCTCTACTTCTTTTTCTAACGCATCTAAGTGGAATGGAACTAAACCCATTTCGGTCACCCGGGCAAGATGCTCACTTTTGCGCACCCCAACCTTCACCCTTCCGCCTAAATGATGAAACGTTCTGGCTACACTCATACCCACTCTCCCTAGACCCAATATGACAATCTCAGATCCATGTATAGTAAAGTCAGTATGTTGAATAGCCATCATAATCGTTCCTTCAACTGTAGGAATGGAATTATAGATGGCAACGTCGTCTCTTTCAAACAACTGAACAAGTTTCCGGTTCGTTGATGACATGATTTGATCCAAGTACACATTACTAATTCCTGAATAGATCGTACAGTGCTCTGGCGTATCAGATACTATTTCCTCCGTTAACGTGATTTTCTCATTAGAAAAAATCGTATCTATTTCTCCTTGTAGATTCGTGCCTGGTACAGGTAAGATAATGGCATCTATTACCGAGAAATCCACTTCATCAATTTTTTCCTTTGTGGCACCTGTAAAGGCATGATCTAGTTGTTCAAAACCTACGAGTGATATTTTGGCATCCAATTCTGTAAGTTTCCGAATAATCTCAAGTTGACGTGCATCTCCGCCTAGAACTGCGATCTGCATTCCGGTCAGCATCACTGATTTCACCTACTTTTTACATAATCGCTATTCTAAATCCCTTTTCACTTCAACAGTGTATGTTGCACTTACCCAATAGGTGAGAAGAAATGAGGTGTATGTAAGTTCGATAAAGATGGCAAAAAAAAAACGGGGCAGCCCCGTTTTTTTACTTTAATCCAAAATCCAATTAGTCTTCCGATACTTCCAAAATGATCATGTCTGCCCCAATCGTCCTGATTTGATGCCATGGCACCCGGATTTCTCCCCCTTGCTTTCTCAGCCATTTGCCTGTCGGTATAATCAGAGCATTGATGCTCCCTGACTTATCATTGAACTCAAGGTCCGTTTGCCCAAGAATGCCCAGCCGTTCCGCTTTTTTATAGTCAACGATCTCTTTCCCGCTTAATTCGCTTAACCTCATGGTTGGTATCCCTCCAAAACGTTCTCTTTAGTACAATGTATACACTGTCCATCATTTTAGAAGAAAAACTTTATCATCACCGTGAGATGTTCAAAAAAAAACAGACTCTAAAGAGTCTGTTTTCCGATCATTTACGCATATTTTCAGGAAGGATTCCATCAGGGCTGATAAGGGAGGATGCATAGTCATCAGTAAAGATGTCCAAGGCAAGCCGGTTGACTTTATCCATTGTCACACCATCGATTTCCTCGACGATTTCATCCAGGGTTCTGTGCCGCTTTAAGAGTAATTCATTCTTACCATTCCTGCTCATACGGCTGTTGGTGCTCTCCAGGCTCAGCATGAGGTTCCCTTTTAATTGCTCTTTACTGTTAAGCAATTCTTTAGATGTAATTCCTTCTGCTTTGAGGGTCTCAAGTGTATTGTGAATCGTTTCAAATAATTGATCTAATTGATTGGCCCCCGTACCTCCATAAAGAGTCACCATTCCACTGTCTTCGTATGCGGAATGATAAGAAAATACGGAATACGCAAGCCCTCTCTGCTCGCGAACTTCCTGGAACAGGCGGGATGACATACTGCCACCCAATACATTGTTTAACACAATCAGATTGTATATATCTGGATGACCGATTTTCAGACCATCGAAACCTAAACATAAGTGGGCTTGTTCTGTATCTTTCTTACGGGCAAGCTTATTATGGTGAAAGACGGGTTTCACACGATCCTCTGGCCCTTTACCACCTTCATAGGAACCGAATAGCTTTTCGACTTCTTTAATGAAGGATTCATCCACATTTCCTGCAACAGACACGACTACCTGATCAGGTGTATACATGTCATGCATATATTCTTTTAATTTGGCCTGATTGAATGTGTTTAAAGTGTCTTCTGTACCAAGGATCGGATACCCAAGTGGATGCTCTTCATAAATGGCCTTGCTTAGTAAGTCGTGAACAATATCGTCCGGAGTATCTTCATACATTTTTATTTCTTCATACACCACATTTTTTTCTTTTGTCAATTCTTCTTCAACATACGTAGAATTAAAAAACATATCTGAAAGTGTATGTAATGCGTAATCTGCATGGTTGTCCAAGACTTTTGCATAGTAGCATGTGTATTCCTTTGATGTAAATGCATTTACCTGTCCGCCTATGCTATCGAACGACTCTGCTATTTCACGAGCAGTCTTTGTCTTTGTACCTTTGAAAAACATATGTTCCAGGAAATGGGAAATCCCATTATTATGTTCCGTTTCATTACGTGAACCGGTACCTATCCAAACCCCGATTGCTACGGAGCGAACGTGTGGAATTTCTTCCAGCACGATTCGCAGTCCGTTTTGGCATGTATATTTCTTAATCAAGAAAGTTCCTCCTATTCATGATGCAATGTTACTGCTTCTTCTTACTATTTCCTTGTTGAGACGAATTATCGGCATCATCTACGATTCTCTCTTCTTTCACCAGACTTGAGATCGTTCCGAGCCTTAGATTTTTTTCTTTAATTTGAAGGATCAGCGCATTTAAGGAATTGGCTGTTGAAGCTGTAGGATGCATGAGCACAATCGCCCCATTATGCATCTTTCGCATCACACGATCGATCAATACGCTGGGCTCTGGTTTCTGCCAATCAATCGTATCTACGCTCCACATGATAGTCCTCATCTGCATCTCATCGGCAATATTGATTACTTCATCCCGGTAGCTTCCGCTCGGTGGAGCAAACCATTTCACTTTTTCCCCCGTGGTCACTTCGATCATTTCATTCGTCTTTTTTAATTCTTCTCTTACCTTTGCGGTTTGAAGTGTCTTCATATCCGGATGCGAATAAGAATGATTCCCCACTTCATGTCCTGCATCCACGATCATCTTTGCTAAGTCCGGGTTATTCTTTACCCATCTCCCCTCTAGAAAGAACGTAGCATATACCTGGTGTTTTTTCAAAGTTGCAAGCATATCGGGAATATATTCATTCCCCCACGCCACATTGATGATAAAGGACACCATTGGCTTATCAGGATTCCCCCGATAGACTGGTGAAGCGGGTAAATCAGGTAAATGCTTCTCTGGAGGGACTTGTTTGTAAACCAGTTTATCTTCTTCAAACGATTTTTCTTTCTTCATATTTTGCAGAGATGCCTCAACGTCCACTTTTAAACCATTATATCCTGGTGTAGCTTTCCAAACCGTATCAATCACAGCATCCTGAGCTGGAATTTCTCTTAATTTTGCTTCCTCTTTTACCCTAAGGGTCAGATCCGTTTCCCCATTTCCCCCACTTACTACGATTGCATCTTGTTTTAACCCCGTCACATACTGATCTGATAAAGGATTCTCTACAACTACTAAAGTCAGAATAGCAATTAGACTAATTCCAATCAAGTATTTTTTTTCCATCCCTGTCCACCTTCCTTCTCCTAAAAACATATGTAGGAGAGGAACAGCCTAGAACATCCGGCAAAAAAGCAATGGTACAGATAAAAAAAAGCTGTCCCGGAGGAGAAATTGCTCCTTACAGGACAGCCTGCCATTCTAAACGATTACCCTTCGTTTTGTTCTTCCTTTTCACGCTGTTCTTTCAGAACAGCTTTTCTAGATAAGTTCACTCTTCCTTGATTATCAATATCCAGTACCTTTACAAGGATTTCATCGCCGATCGCAACCACATCTTCCACTTTACGGATACGTTCTTCTGCAAGCTCTGAAATGTGGACAAGGCCGTCTTTTCCGCTGAAGATTTCTACAAATGCACCGAATTTCTCAATTCGTTTCACTTTTCCAAGATACATTTGTCCAGCTTCCACTTCTCTAACGATATCTTCGATGGTCTTCTTAGCTACTTTATTCATTTCTTCATCAGTAGAAGAAATGAATATTGTTCCATCCTGCTCGATATCGATCTTAACACCCGTTTCATCAATGATCTTATTGATTTGTTTCCCACTTGGTCCAATAACATCACGAATCTTATCAGGATTGATATGCATCGTTAAGATCTTAGGAGCATATTGTGACAGACTTGTTCTTGATTCACCGATCGTGGCTAACATGCTCTCAAGAATTTGCATTCTTCCTTTTTTCGCTTGTTGAAGGGCTTCTTCAAGGATTTCACGGGAAAGTCCTTCAATCTTGATGTCCATTTGAAGAGCGGTTACCCCTTTAGATGTCCCGGCTACTTTAAAGTCCATGTCACCCAGATGATCTTCCATCCCTTGAATATCCGTTAAAATAGAATAATTTTCACCGGATTTAATAAGACCCATTGCGATACCGGCTACTGGTGCCTTAATTGGAACCCCCGCATCCATCATCGCCAATGTACTTGCACAAATACTCGCCTGAGAGGTCGAACCGTTTGACTCGAGTACTTCCGAAACAAGGCGGATTGTATAAGGGAAGTCTTTTTCATTTGGAATAATAGGATCCAGCGCTTTTTCTCCCAGTGCCCCGTGTCCGATTTCACGACGGCCCGGCCCTCTGATCGGCCCTGTCTCCCCAACACTGAATTGAGGGAAATTATAATGGTGCATGAATCGTTTTGATTCTTCAATTCCTAATCCGTCCAGTACCTGAACATCCCCTAGAGCACCTAATGTACAAATACTTAGCGCCTGAGTTTGTCCACGTGTAAATAATCCTGAACCATGTGTTCTTGGCAATAAACCGACTTCAGATGAAAGTGGACGGATTTCGTCTACTTTACGACCATCAGGACGGACTTTGTCTTCTGTAATCAAGCGGCGCACTTCATTCTTCACAAGTTTGTCCAATACTTTCTTTACTTGCTTCAGAGTGTCTTCATCCGCTTCTTTTTCTTCTTCATAAACAGCCTTCACTTTATCTTTAACAGCCTTGATGGCTTCTTCACGTGCATGCTTTTCTTGAACTTGGATTGCAGGAATCAGTTCGCTTTCACACAGTGAACGAACTTCTGTTTCAACATCTTGATCCAGTTCAACAAGTTGAATGTTCAATTTCTCTTTACCAACTTTAGCGACGATTTCCTCCTGGAAAGCCACTAAACGCTTGATTTCTTCATGACCGAACATGATCGCTTCAAGCATTGTTTCTTCTGGGACCTCATCTGCACCGGCTTCTACCATGTTGATGGCATCTTTCGTACCAGCGACAGATAAATGAATTTCACTCTTCTCCAATTGCTCGACTGAGGGATTAATGACGAACTCCCCATCGACAAGACCAACGATAACTCCGGCAATCGGTCCTTCAAATGGAATATCAGACACTGAAAGTGCCAGGGAAGAGCCAAACATAGCTGCCATCTCAGATGAACAGTTTTGGTCTACACTCATCACAATGCTGATTACTTGAACTTCATTTCGGAATCCATCTGCGAACAAAGGACGGATGGGACGGTCAATTAAACGACTGGCAAGAATGGCTTTTTCACTTGGTCGTCCCTCGCGTTTAATAAATCCTCCAGGGATTTTACCCACTGCATATAGTCTTTCTTCATAATTAACTGTTAATGGAAAGAAATCCAAAGGTTTTGGCTCTTTTGAAGCTGTAGCACTACTTAATACCGCAGTATCACCATAGCGTACCATTACCGCTCCATTTGCTTGTTTGGCGAATTGGCCAACTTCAACCGTTAATTCTCTTCCGGCCCAATCAATGGAAAAGGTTTGTTTAGTTTGTTCCATAAAGTGTACCCCTCTCTTTATATATCACTAAAGGGTTCGGCCTATACCCAACCCGGATAAATACTAAAAATAATCTATATCATGCACATTTGCGCTGTTATATTCCTTTGAATGAAATCTGCTGACTATGTAAATACAGGATGCTGCATCATAGTGGATGATTGAACCGTACAGTAGTCAATCGAGTAATCTATGTACATATTATGTATTTTAGACAAAAACAATCAAGTTGAATACTTGAAATCAAGAAAATGTATAAAAAGAAGTGGAGGATCATACAAAGATTTCCACTTATGAAAGCTAAAGAAAAAGCGGGACATAATCCCGCTTCCTTTGTCTGTTTATCGACGTAAACCTAATTTGTTAATTAACTCACGGTAGCGTTGTACATCTTTCTTACGTAGGTAAGATAAAAGATTACGACGGTGACCTACCATTTTAAGAAGACCGCGACGAGAGTGGTGATCTTTCTTGTGAACGCGTAAGTGATCGTTCAGATTGTTAATTTCTTCAGTTAGGACAGCAATTTGAACTTCTGGAGATCCAGTATCGTTCTCATGTACTTTGTATTCACTGATTAGTTCGTTTTTACGCTCTTTAGTGATAGCCATCCTTTTCACCTCCTAATAATTTCTTTCAAATCCCCTGTTACTGAGCAACCGTTGGTGAATCGTGATGCCAAGCAAAGGTTCATTTCATACGCTATTTAGAATACTACTCTTTCATATAAAAATCAAGTATAATCCTCAAATTTTCATAAAGTAGTCTATTGCCTGGTCCTTGTCTTTCTGGATTTGAGAGATTAATTCCTCAATTCCAGAAAACTTCTGTTCGTCCCTGATCCTATCATACCATTCTATGAACACTTCTTCTCCATATATGGAAGTATGAAAATCGAAAAGATGTACTTCAATGGAGAGGGAATAGTCATCGGGATTCTTGAATGTCGGTTTATACCCGATATTGCAAACACCGTTGAACCATTTATCATGAATTTTCATTCTAACCGCATAGACTCCTACCTTTGGCGTCAAATAATTGTCGGATAGTTCAATATTGGCTGTGGGGAATCCTATTTTCCTCCCTCTTTTATCTCCATGGATGACCGTTCCCTTCATTTTATATGGTCTTCCAAGAAGCTTATGAACCCTATATACATCCCCTTCTTTAAGGCTTTCTCTTATAAGGGTGGAACTCACTTTCAAATCCAGATCATCATCCGTCAGCTTAGAAATGATTGTGGATGTAAACATATCACGGGAATGGAATGGCAGGGTTTCCATCGTCCCCTTCCCTAATCTTCCATATGAATAATCATATCCCGCCACTACATGCCTTACGTTAAGTCCGATAATATATTCGTCAACGAAGTCCTGTGGGATTAAACTCGCAAAATCTGAGGTGAAGCGGACAATGAATAAATAATCCACACCCAGATCTTCGATGATTTCTTTTTTATCTTCTAAAGGCGTTATATAGTTTATGTGTTTATGCTTGTGGCCCAACACAACGGAAGGATGGGGGTCAAATGTCATCACTGCGCTGCATATGTCCATATCATTCGCTTTTTCTACAGCTGCCCTGATCACCCTTTGGTGGCCCTTATGCACTCCATCAAAATACCCAAGGGCGAGTACAAGGGGTGGAAAATCATTCTTACTAATTGAATGTGGATGATGTACAGTTATTACTTTCACAGTATTTCACCTTTTTCACTAGTCGTTGAAGAGTACTTTGACAGGCTTGATAATCCCAGGTTTGTCCGGATGCGGCTGATAGATGGCAATGGCTTTATCTTGATATTCCATCACTATCTCAGGTCCGTCAGGCCAATCCTCAGGCTCTTCTAAGCGTGCTCCGTTCTTCACTTTCTCTGCTAATGTATCACTAATTGTCATTTTCGGCAAATGAGAAAGCCCCAATTCCAAGGGGAGAAGAAGGCTTTGTTGTTGATCGTTCAAAACGGACTCTTGAATTTCTTCGAAAGTGAAACAATGTTCTTTTCTAAAGCCGGCTGATTGTGTTCTGGTAAGAGCGGACATATGTGCTGGATAACCCAACTTATTTCCGATTTCAACAGCAAGAGTTCTGACATACGTCCCTTTACCACAAACAACTTCAAAGGAGAAGGAAGGGTCTTCTGGATCCAGTTCAATCCAATCGTCCAGTAATTGAAGTTTATGGATAGTGACGATCCTTGAAGGTCTTTCCACCTCCACCCCCTGTCTTGCGTATTCATATAAACGCTTCCCGTTCACTTTGACCGCTGAAAACATGGGTGGAGTCTGTGTAATTTCACCCGTCATACTTTGAAGAATTTCTTCAACCTCTGTTCTTGTTATCACTCGGTCGATTTCCTTTTCTTTCACTTTCTCTCCCCAAGCATCTTCTGTTGTAGTGGAATAACCGAGCGTAACGTCCCCTTCATAAGTCTTCCCGGATGCTGTTATATACTCTGCTATTTTGGTTGCTCTTCCAATACAAATAGGCAGTACTCCTGAGACTTCCGGATCCAGGGTGCCTGTGTGACCGACTTTCTTCGTTCTTAGAAGCTTCCTAAGCTTAAAAACACAATCATGGGACGTCATTCCCCGTGGCTTCCATAGGGGCAGGATACCATTCATCTTCATTCCTCCAATACATTATGTAGAATATTCAATCGGCGAAAACACAAAGGGCTGACCCAATGGAAGTGTACTTCCGTCCGGATCAGCCCTTTCATGTTACTCTTCTGTATCTTTAGACTCTTCTGGTTCATCTTGAACTTTTCTTAATAAAGACTCAATATGATTACCATAATCAATCGATTCATCAAACTCAAAAATAATTTCAGGTGTTTTACGAAGACGGATTCTTTGTCCGACTTCAGAACGGATGAATCCTTTTGCCTTCGCGAGACCTTTGAGAGTGTTCTCCCTTTGGTCCTCTCCACCCAGAACGGTAATATACACTTTTGCCTGTTGTAAATCTCCGGATACCTGTACATCTGTAACCGTTACAAAGCCAATGCGTGGATCCTTTATTTTTCGTCCGATAATATCGCTGAGCTCTTTCTTCATTTGCTCGCCAACACGATTCGCACGATGGCTCATCAATATCACCTCATATATATACTAATAATGATTTTACGTTGAAACATAAGTCGTTCATTACAATGACTCGAATTGGGTTTCCAGTCGTTCCCACTCAGGAAAAGAATCTATGAATTTCAATGCATGTTCGATTTCTCGTTCACTCGCTCCTTTGGAGGAGGCTACGGCAACAATGGCAATCTTTGTTCGCTGCCATACATCCTGGTGATCGATTTCCGCAACTGATATATTGAATTTCTGTTTAAGGCGTGACATGATCCTCTGCAGGACCGCCCGTTTTTCTTTTAACGAGTGAGAATCATAAATCATACACTCACATTCAACATATGAGATCATTTACGTGTAATTTCCTCCATGATGAAGGCTTCGATGACGTCGCCTTCTTTCACATCATTAAAGTTCTTGATCGTAATACCACATTCATACCCTTTAGCAACATCTTTAGCATCATCTTTAAAACGTTTAAGGGCATCGAGTTCACCTTCAAAGATGACGATTCCGTCACGAATCAGACGAACTCCGCTATCACGAGAGATTTTACCCTCTGTTACATAGCTTCCCGCAATTGTACCGACTTTAGACACTTTAAATGTTTGACGGACTTCTGCCTGACCGATGATTTTCTCTTCGAATTCAGGATCAAG
Organism: Rossellomorea sp. NPDC077527; assembly: GCF_044542955.1. Lineage (NCBI taxonomy): Bacteria > Bacillati > Bacillota > Bacilli > Caryophanales > Bacillaceae > Rossellomorea > Rossellomorea sp. NPDC077527. The sequence continues at coordinate 113,348 of NZ_JBITVL010000003.1, forward strand.
CATCCCTTGCATAGCCGCTTCAATTTCTTCCATTACTTTATAGATGATGCGGTGCAAGCGAATTTCTACACCTTCAGCTTCGGCAGTGCGCTTTGCATTCACATCAGGTCGTACGTTGAAACCGATGACAATGGCATTTGATGCCGACGCCAGTGTAATATCAGATTCGTTGATCGCTCCAACACCCGTATGAATGATTCGAATATTTACACCTTCGACTTCGATCTTCATTAATGACGCTGCAAGGGCTTCAACCGATCCTTGAACATCTGCTTTGAGCACAAGGTTCAGGTCCTTCATTTCTCCCTGTTTCATTTGTTCAAACAGGTTCTCAAGACTTACCTTTGATTTCTCGCCACGCTGAGCTTGGAGTGCCTGGGATGCACGGGCTTCACCTACTGATCGTGCTGTCTTCTCGTCTTCGAATACGACAAAACGATCCCCTGCTTGAGGAACATCATTCAATCCTGTAATTTCAACAGGAGCAGATGGTCCAGCTTCTTTCACTCGACGGCCAAGGTCATTGACCATCGCACGGACACGACCGAATGTATTTCCTACTACGATTGGATCACCGACTTTAAGCGTTCCGTTTTGAACGAGTAAAGTAGCAACAGATCCACGGCCTTTATCCAATTGAGCTTCAATGACAGTTCCCTGTGCAAGACGGTTTGGATTTGCTTTAAGCTCTTCCACTTCACTTACAAGAACGATCATTTCAAGGAGATTGTCGATACCGTCACCAGATAATGCAGATAATGGAACGAAGATTGTGTCTCCACCCCATGCTTCAGGAACCAATTCGTATTCTGTCAGCTCCTGCATCACACGATCTGGATTGGCAGCTTCCTTATCCATTTTATTGACAGCGATGATGATCGGTACTTCAGCCGCTTTTGCGTGGTTGATCGCTTCAACCGTTTGTGGCATGACACCGTCGTCAGCCGCTACAACGATGATCGCAATGTCCGTAACCTTTGCACCGCGTGCGCGCATTGTTGTGAAGGCAGCATGTCCCGGAGTATCAAGGAAAGTGATTTTCTTACCATCCACTTCAACTTGATAAGCACCGATATGCTGAGTGATACCGCCCGCTTCTCCTGCCGTCACTTTCGTATTGCGGATCGAGTCAAGAAGAGTTGTTTTACCATGGTCGACGTGACCCATGATCGTTACAACAGAAGGACGTTCTTCCACTTGATCTTCTGTATCCTCTGTGAAATATACTTCAAGGTCAGTAGCATCCACTTTAATTTCTTCTTCTACCTCGACTCCGTATTCCCCTGCAATCAATTCGATTGAATCTTTGTCCAGTTCCTGATTGATCGTAGCCATGACACCAAGCATGAACAACTTCTTAATGATTTCAGAAGGTTCTTTATGAAGTTTTTTGGCAAGTTCTGAAACCGTTAATGACTCTGAGAACGTTATTTTTGCAGGAAGCTCTTTCTTCTTGGCAGGCTGTTGTTGTTGTTGAGGAGCCTGTTTTGTATTTTTATTTTGTTTATTTTGTCTATTGTTTTTGTTTTTATTATTATTGAAGACCTTCTTCTCCTTTGATTGGTGCTGTTGTTCGTGTTTCTTTCCTTCTCGGCTTTTCGGTGCTGTTTTCACTTTTTCCTTATTAGGAGCTTCTTCTGACTTGGATGCATTTGACTTGGCATCCTTTTGGGCTTTATTCCCGGTAGAATTGCCTTTATACATCGCGTCCAATTTTGTTACTGCGTCGTCTTCTATAGTTGCCATATGGTTTGATACCTCAATATTCAGCTGCTTTAATTTTTCGATCACATCTTTGCTTGAAACATTATATTTTTTTGCATATTCGTATACACGCATCTTGCTCATATGTTCACCCCCACTGAGATTCATCGAGCAGTTCGGATAATTTCCCGGCAAAGCCTGCATCCATGACGGCTACGACTACCCTGGCCTCTTTTCCAATAGATTGACCTAACTCATGCCTGTTTTCCACTAAGCATACCTGGACATTGTAGGATTTACACTTGTCCATGATTTTCTTGTTGGTATTAGCAGAAGCATCTTTGGAAAGGATGACAAGTTTTGCTCGTCCATTACGAACTTCTTTTATCACAAGCTCTTCACCTGAAATAATCTTACGTGCCCGATTCGCCAATCCTAAAAGTGACATCCAACGATTCTGATTCATACGCTAAACGTTACTCCTTCTCCACAAGGCTAATCAATTCATCGTAAAGAGATTCATCTATTTTCGCTTGTAATTGATTGGCTAAAGTATTTTTCTTTTTAGCTTGTAAAATGACTTCTTTATCCTTTGAAAGATAAGCTCCACGTCCTGATTTCTTACCTGTTGGATCAATGGAGACCTCCCCTTCTTTAGACCTTACAATACGGATCATTTCTTTCTTCGGTTTCATTTCACCCGTTGCTACACACTTGCGCAAAGGGATTTTTTTATTCATAGCCATCATACCCACCTCTTAATCTTGATTTTCAAAATCAATATTTAAAGGCTCGTTGTCATACTCATCCTCTTCATCCTGAGGTAAAAATGCCTCTTCGCGAGGATACAATCCCAATTCACGTGCATCTGTTTCACTCTTGATATCAATCTTCCAGTTAGTCAATTTAGCTGCAAGACGGGCATTTTGACCACGTTTACCAATGGCAAGCGACAGCTGGTAGTCCGGTACCACGACTCTAGTTGCTTTGTCTTCCTCATTCACCTGTACATCAAGGACTTTAGATGGGCTTAAGGCGTTTGCTACGAATGTCACCGGATCTTCTGACCATTGGACGATATCGATCTTCTCGCCTTTCAGTTCATTTACAATTGCCTGAACACGGGCTCCTTTCGTTCCCACGCATGCACCTACAGGATCCACTTCAGGATTCTCAGCATGAACGGAAATCTTAGAACGATCGCCTGCTTCACGAGCTACCGATTTGATTTCAACTGTCCCGTCGAAAATTTCTGGAACCTCGATTTCAAATAGTCGTTTCAACAATCCAGGATGAGTTCTTGAAACAAAGATTTGAGGACCTTTAGTCGTCTTCTCTACCTTTGTGATGAACACTTTAATGCGGTCATGAGGCTTATATGTTTCGTTAGGCATTTGTTCACTTACCGGTAATAGTGCCTCAATCTTCCCTAAAGCCACGTAAATGAAACGGTTATCCTGGCGTTGAACGATGCCCGTCATGATGTCTTCTTCACGGTCCACAAATTCGGAATAGATGATTCCTCTTTCTGCTTCCCTCACCCGTTGAGTCACAACCTGTTTAGCTGTCTGGGCTGCGATTCGTCCAAAATCCTTTGGAGTGACTTCAAGTTCTACAACGTCCCCTACTTCGTAACTTGGGTTGATTTCTCCTGCATCTTCAACTGAAATCTCCAGACGGGAGTCAAATACTTCATCTACGACTTCTTTACGGGCGAAGACTCTCATCGTACCTGTATCAAGGTTAAGATCTACACGGACATTCTGTGCTTGGTTAAAATTTCGTTTGTAAGCAGACACAAGGGCTGCTTCAATTGCTTCAATGATGACATCTCTTGCAATGCCTTTCTCTTTCTCTAAAACAGTAAGAGCATCCAATAACTGAGTACTCATGGTGGTTTCATCCCCCTTTATAGTGCGGTTAGTTCCTATGAAAATGTAACAGCCAATCGTGCGATGGCTATCTTATCTGTTGGAATTTCAACCTTCTTCTTTCGAGTCTTAATGGTTATTTCTAATGATAATTGTTCTGAAGTATAGGAAAGAAGTGTCCCTTCAAAGGCTTTTTCGCCGTTCAGAGGCTCATACGTTTTTACATAAACGTTTTTGCCGATGGCTTTCTCGAAGTCCTTGTCTTTCTTTAAAGGACGTTCTGCCCCCGGTGAAGAAACTTCTAAAAAGTAATTATGAGGAATTGGATCAATTTCATCTAACTTTTCACTAAGTCTTTCACTTACTGTTCCGCATTCTTCAATGTCAACACCTGAATCCTTGTCGATGAATACTCGAAGAAACCAATTGGATCCTTCTTTCACATATTCCATGTCGATAAGTTCCAATGACATGTCATCTAAGATCGGTGTAACAATTTCTTCTACAAGTGTTGTTATTTTGCTCATACTTACCTCCTGGTCTATATGAAAATCTTGCACCAAGACTAGAAATGATAGTTCAAAATTCTCCATGTAATAACGAAAGAGTGGGGTGCGACCCCACTCTTCTACCTTTAGAGCTATCTTTAGTATTTCCAATAAAAATATACCATAATCAACATTTTTATGCAAACAATTCCCGTGTTATCAACTTAGAAGAGGGATAATTGATTCTTCTCTGGCAGTGATTCTAGGCAGCCGTGATTATCCAAGTACTCTATGATCGTCTTGGACACTCGTCCTCTTTGCTGAAGGTCCTCTTTTGATAAGAACTCCCCATCTTTCCTTGCATTTACAATATTGATGGCGGCATTGGTCCCAAGTCCGGGAATGGAGTTAAATGGTGGAATCAATGTTTCTCCATCGATTTCGAATTCGGCAGCCTGTGAACGATACAAATCTACTTTTTGGAACTTATAGCCCCGTTCACACATTTCCAACGCCAACTCAAGAACGGTTAATGTGTTCTTTTCTTTAGGAGATGCATCCAGGCCTTTGCTATTGATTTCCTCTATCTTGGCTCTAACAGCCTGTGAACCTCTCACCATCGCTTCAATATCAAAATCCTCCGCACGAACGGTGAAGTAAGCTGCATAATACAGGAGAGCATGATGCACTTTAAAGTATGCAATACGAACAGCCATTAATACATAAGCTGCCGCATGGGCTTTCGGGAACATGTACTTGATCTTCAGGCACGAATCGATATACCAGTCTGGTACACCGTTCTTCTTCATTTCTTCCACCCATTCATCCTGCAGGCCTTTTCCTTTACGTACGAATTCCATGATTTTAAAGGCAAGGGAAGGCTCCAGTCCCTGATAGATCAGATATACCATAATATCATCACGGCATCCGATAACCTCGCTCAGATTACAAATATTGTTATGGATGAGTTCTTGTGCATTCCCAAGCCATACATCCGTACCATGTGATAATCCAGAAATCTGTACGAGTTCAGAGAATGTTGTCGGCTTTGTATCCTCAAGCATCTGGCGGACGAACCTTGTACCGAATTCCGGTATACCAAGAGTACCTGTCTTACACATGATTTGCTCTTCAGTCACTCCAAGAGATTCAGTGCCGCTGAATATCTTCATCACTTCAGGATCGTCTGTCGGAATGGTCTTAGGGTCGATCCCTGATAAGTCCTGAAGCATGCGAATGACTGTTGGGTCATCGTGTCCAAGTATATCAAGCTTTAACAGATTATCATGTATGGAATGGAAATCAAAGTGTGTGGTTCTCCACTCTGAGCTCGAATCGTCAGCAGGGAATTGTATTGGTGAGAAATCATATATGTCCATATAATCAGGCACTACGATAATTCCTCCAGGATGTTGACCGGTTGTTCTCTTCACACCGGTACATCCACTGACCAAGCGATCGATTTCGGCACCGCGGATTTGCAGCTGATGATCATTTGCATATCCCTTTACATACCCATATGCGGTCTTTTCTGCAACAGTACCAATTGTTCCTGCCCTATATACGTTGTCCTCTCCAAATAACACCTTTGTATAGTTGTGGGCATTCGGCTGATATTCCCCCGAGAAGTTCAAATCGATATCAGGAACCTTGTCCCCTTTGAATCCGAGGAAGGTTTCGAACGGGATATCATGACCATCTTTTTTATAAGGAACTCCACACTCTGGACAATCCTTATTTGGTAAATCGAAGCCCGATCCAACAGAACCATCATCAAAGAACTCTGACTTTTTGCATGACGGACATACATAATGTGGAGGCAAAGGATTCACTTCCGTGATTTCAGTCATCGTCGCCACAAATGAAGAACCTACAGATCCACGAGAACCAACCAGGTAACCGTCATCCAGTGATTTCTTTACTAATTTATGCGAGATTAAGTAGATGACCGCGAAACCATGCCCGATGATGCTCTTTAATTCTTTTTCGATTCTGGCTTCAACGATTTCAGGAAGTTCTTCGCCATATATACTCCTGGCCATGGCATAACTCATCCGTCGCATCTCTTCGTCTGCACCTTCGATTTTAGGTGTATAAAGATCATCCCGGATCGGTTTAATCACATCTACCATATCGGCAATCTTATTGGAATTATCCACAACGATTTCTTTAGCGGTCTCTTTCCCTAAGAAGGAAAATGAATCCTGCATTTCATTCGTTGTTCTGAAATGGACATCAGGAAGTTCATGTCGATTTAAGGGATTGGCTCCTCCTTGAGAACCCACAAGAATCTTCCGATATATCTTGTCCGTTTCATTAAGATAATGAACGTTTCCTGTAGCCACCACGGGCTTATCTAATTTCTTACCGAGTTCAACGATATTTTGAATGATATCTTCTAGGTTCTTCTGACTTTGAACGAGGTCTAATTCGATTAAATGCTGGTATACCTCTTTAGGATGAACCTCCAGGTAATCGTAGAATTGAGCTGTTTCTTCAACTTCTTCTTTCCCTTTTTGCATCATTCCTTCGAATACTTCCCCTTTATCACATCCAGAACCTACCAGAATTCCTTTCCGATATTTTTGTAATTGCGACCGCGGAATCCTTGGAACCCTGTAGAAATAATTCATATGGGAAATGGATACAAGCTTATATAGATTCTTCAATCCCTCTTCCGTCTGTGCGATCAATGTACAGTGATAGGGTCTTGAACGCTTGTATGAATCACCTTTACCCATGTAATCATTGAACTGATTATGATTGGTGATACCTTTCTCTACGGCATCCTTCAACATTTTCAGCAGCAGATACCCTGTTGTTTCAGCATCATAAATGGCGCGGTGATGCTGGGTTAATTCAATATCAAACTTCTTGGCTAATGTATTTAGCCTGTGGTTCTTAAATTGAGGATATAAAAGCCTTCCAAGCTCCAATGTATCGATGACAGGATTGGTTGACTTAGGAAGACCTGCTTTTTGATACCCTGCATTCAAGAACCCCATATCAAAGGAAGCATTATGGGCGACTAAAATATCGTCACTTACCCATTTATAATAATCGTGAAGAACATCGTTTATTTCAGGAGCCGTTTGAACCATGTCATCTGTAATCCCAGTCAACTCGATCGTCGTTGCGGACAAAGGATGATGAGGGTTGGCAAATGACTCGAATTTATCAATGACTTCCCCATCCCTGATTTTTACCGCTGCCAGTTCAATGATGGTATCGTAAACGGCGGAAAGGCCAGTCGTTTCTACGTCAAACACGATAAACGTGCTATCTTCCAGAGGAAGGTCCCTATCATTATAAGCAATCGGAACCCCGTCATCGACAAGGTTGGCTTCCACACCATAAAGCATTTTAATATCATTTTTCCTGCTTGCATTGTAAGCTTCCGGGAAAGATTGAGCAACAGCATGATCTGTTATCGCAACCGCTTTATGTCCCCATTTCTTCGCTTGGGCCACAAGGCTTGCCACTGAAGAAACGGCATCCATTTGACTCATCGGGGTATGCATATGAAGCTCTACCCTTTTTTCATCAGCAGGGGCCGTATCCAGTCTAAGAACCGGTTTGATTTCATTTACATCATTCGCAATCATCACAAGATCACGTACAAATGTATCGTTTTGTATGCTTCCGCGGCATCGGACCCACATGCCTTTTTTCATATTATTCATAACCGCGGCGTCCTCTTTATCCCGGGAGAACATTTTGACCAGAATCGAACTAGAATAATCGGTCACTTTAAATGTAAGAAGGGTACGTCCGCTTCTGAGTTCCCTAGTCTCACAATCAAATACATATCCTTCGATGGCGATACGACGCTCTTCATCGTAAATTTCTTCAATCTTACGGAAGTCAGCATCGTCTTTGATTGTAAGACCAAGCATAAATGGACCGCTCGGAGCATCACTTGCATCCTCTTTTTCCGCTTTCTCCATTTCAATAAGAGCTTGTTTCGCCCTTTCTTGATCTTCTTTGAGTTTCTCTTCTAAGAATTTCTCATATTCATTGCTTTGTTCCTCAACCTGACTAACCTCTGCATCCAGCACCAGTTTAGGAAACCCAAAGTTCTCGAATGTGGATGTGATCATTTCTCCGTATTTTCTCTTTAGTTGAGTGGCTTCAGTATCATTTGAAGCCTGAACAATGATTTTATTTCCATTGATTTTCGGCTTTTGTGTATTTAATAACTTTAATAACGGCGGAGAAATTCCTTGTATTTCTTTCACACAGTCCTGCCAGTAATCTAATATATGCTGATCTGTCACATTAGGATTGAGTACTTTGATCGTAAACCCGACGTTTGCAATGTGTTTAAAGGATGTTTGCAATGCAATAGAAAATTTACTCCAAACGTTACAAGGGATAATTTCTTCAAAGTTGAAGTAAAAATGCCATTTCTTTTCCTTTCGATATACTGCCAATTTTTCAATTTCAGCATGTTGAAAATACTGCACAAAGGCGTCCTCTGTTAAGCCTAACTGTTGCAGTAGCAATTGAAACCTTTCTCTTTTGCCCAGGGGCTTTCCTTCCATATCCGTTTCCCCCCATTTCTATTCGTGAACGATATGATTACAGAGTAAAAGGGCTGACAGCAAAAGGATTGCCTCCTTTAAAGTCGAGCCCTTCCACAATTAAGAAAGTGTCTTGAACAGTTCAATCAGCTTGGAAGGAAGTTCATCTTTATGAATCTCCAAGACTTCGCCTGTTTTTCTTACCTTTACTTCTACGATCCCTTCCCCTGCTTTCTTTCCAACCGTTATCCGGACAGGAAGACCAATCAGGTCAGAGTCTGCAAATTTAACTCCAGGGCGTTCAGCTCGATCATCCATTAATACGTCATATCTATTTCCTTTAAGAGCAGTATATAATTCGTTCGAGAGTGATGCTTGTGCTTCATCTTTCATGTTAATCGGTATTAAATGAAGATCATATGGAGATAGATTCGTCGGCCAAACAAGTCCTCTATCGTCATTGAATTGTTCCGCTACCGCAGCAAGGGTACGGGAAACCCCGATACCATAACACCCCATGATGGTGGATTGAGAACGGCCGTTTTCATCCAGGAACGAACTGCCTAAAGCTTCAGAGTATTTTGTTCCCAGTTTAAAGACATGGCCTACTTCAATACCTTTTGCGAAGACAATTGTCCCATTCCCATCAGGTGAAGCATCCCCCTCCTGGATAAAACGGAGATCGGCATATTCTGATACCGAAAAATCTCGCTCAGGGTTTACATTCTTGAAGTGGAATCCAGGTTCATTGGCCCCTGATACACCGTTGCGAACGTATTTCACCGCTGTGTCAGCTACGATCTTTAAGTTTAATGAACATGGTCCGATCGAACCAATCTCGCACCCAATGACTTCTTTCGTTTCTTCCGCTGACGCCAATTCCACCACATCAGCATTAAAGAGATTCTTCACTTTAATATCGTTGATTTCGTGATCACCACGAGATAATACCAATACATACTCTTCATCTATTTTAAATAAAAGTGATTTTATGCATTGATTTTTTTCCACTGATAAGAATGTGGATACTTCATCGATTGTTTTGATTTCAGGCGTTGATACTTTTTCCACTGACAACATCTCTTCAGTTGATTCGGAGTAGGTATCGTTGACTTCAGCCATTTCAATATTTGCAGCATAATCAGATGAATCTGAATAGGCGATTGTGTCTTCACCGACATCCGATAACACCATGAATTCATGTGTATCTTTACCACCCATTGCACCAGAATCAGCGATGACCGCCCTGAAGTTCAAGCCGCATCTATTGAAAATATTTGAATATGCCTGGAATAAAGTATCATACGTGGTGTCCAGGCTTTCATATGATGAATGGAAAGAGTAAGCATCTTTCATGATGAATTCTCTTCCTCTTAAGAGTCCAAAACGCGGACGTTTTTCATCACGATACTTAGTTTGAATCTGATACATGGTGAGAGGCAGACGCTTGTACGATTTTATTTCATCTCTCACAAGGCTGGTTATAACTTCCTCATGAGTGGCACCAAGAGCGAATTCGCGATCATGACGATCATTCATTCGCATTAATTCTGGTCCATATGTTCCCCAACGACCTGATTCTTTCCAAAGCTCCGATGGTTGTAGTGCAGGCATGAGTAACTCCACAGCACCGGCTGCATCCAGCTCTTCACGGATGATTTCTTCTACTTTTTTCAACACTTTATTTCCAAGTGGCAAGAAGCTGTAAATACCACTTGCATTTTGTCTAATGAATCCTGCACGCAAGAGAAGCTGATGACTCTTAATTTCTGCATCAGCAGGTGTTTCCCTCAGTGTCGGAATGAATGTATTTTGTTGCTTCATCTTTTAGCACCTCAGTTACCATATAAATTATTTATGTAATATTGGACTTTCCTTCACACTATTTTAACTTAAATGAACAGGCAGTGACACCCTCATTTTTTTGATTATTAAGGGAGAAACTGCCTGTTTTGATTTCATACCATTCATTTTATAAGAAAAATCTTTGTATATCATTCCATGTCACGACGAGCATGAGAACCATGAGAAGGGCAAAGCCGACAAAGTGTACCATTCCTTCCATTTGACGGTCCACTGGTTTCCCCCTTATAGCTTCGACTGCAAAGAATAGGAGTCTCCCTCCATCCAGTGCCGGGATCGGTAGTAGATTCATGATTCCCAGGTTGATACTAAGGATGGCTGCCCATCTCATTAAGTAGAATATTCCCGATTTCGCCACTACATCTGTTGACTGATAGATACCAACAGGTCCTGATAAGGCATCGATAGAAAATTCACCCGAAACTAATTTACCAAGAAGGACAAAAATCATTTTAGTCCATTCATAGGTTTGCTGAGCACTGTTTGTCACTACTTTAAGTGGTGATTTTTCCACTGGGCTATGAACACCGATGATTCCGATCTCTTTCCCTTCGATTTCCTGTGGTTTTGGCGTGACAGCAATCTCGGTATTTGAACCATCGCGGTCAACATTGAATCGGAGTTCATCGCCCGGATGTTTCTGAATGATCGTTACGATATCATCCCAAGTGGAAATCTCTTTGCCGTCAATGCTTAGGACAACATCATCCTTCTGAAGCCCTGCCTCTTTCGCAGCACCATCTGATGTTAACTCCCCAAGTACAGGATCGTTTGTGGGAACACCCTGCAGTAAGCCTACAAGGATAAAGATAAAGAAGGCAAGAATGAAATTAAATAATGGGCCCGCAAAGATGGCAAGTGCCCGCTGTGGAAGTGTCTTGGATGCGAATTGTCGATCCCATGGTGCTATTTGCGTTTCAACACCATCCTCAATGAAAACAGCATCTCTTGATATTTTGAAGGTTTTCAGTTCTTCTTCTTCCTCATATCCCCGGATGTGCAGTCTATGTTCCAAATCCGCTTCTTCCACTTCTAAAACACGGATATTCGGAAAGCGGTCTTTGTTATTCAAGACAATTTTAACGATCTTTTCATCTTGGTCCAGTACAAGCCCCACACGATGGCCAGCCTTGAGTTCTACCATTTCCGGGTCTTCACCTGCCATCCTTACAAAGCCCCCAAGAGGCAGTAAACGGATGGTGTAGGTTGTTTCATCTTTCTTATAAGAAAAAACCTTTGGACCAAATCCTATGGCAAATTCACGGCAGAGTATCCCTGCACGTTTAGCAAAAATCAAATGCCCCAATTCATGAAAAAATACTAAAGCCCCAAAGATAACAATAAAGGCAATTACCGTTTGCAAATAAAAAACCACCTTTTTTATAACCTGTTGGTAACAGATTTAAATGTTAAGTATAGACCCACTGAAACATGTCCACTATCATTCTACGTTACAAACAAAGTAAACATGCGCAGATACTTACCTACAACCAGCTTGAAACGAGTAGACGGGTCTCCCGATCAATTTCATGTATCGTTTCAAGGTCGGGTTTATGTATTACCTGGTGAGCATTCAAAGCCTTTTCAATATAGGTTTCAATGTCCAGGAATGAAATCTTATTATCCAGGAACATCGCTACGCTTGCCTCATTTGCAGCATTTAAAACCGTTGTCATGCTCCCCCCGATCCGACCTGCATCATAAGCAAAAGCCAGACAGCGGAAACGATTCAGATCCATTTTTTCAAAATGAAGCTTTCCTATTTCAGAAAGATCCAGCCTTTTCCCCTGTCTTTGAAGTCTGTCAGGATACGTCAGTGCATACTGAATCGGCACGCGCATATCAGGTGTGCCCAATTGAGCCATTACAGATGAGTCATGGAATTGGATCATTGAATGGATGATGCTTTCTCTATGCTGGACAACGTCGATTTGGTCGTAAGGGATATCAAATAACCAATGAGCTTCAATGACTTCCAACCCTTTATTCATCATGGAAGCAGAATCGATGGTGATCTTCGCTCCCATTGACCAGTTTGGATGATTCAATGCTTCATGTACACTGACACCTTTCAATTCTTCCCTCGTACGATCCCTGAAGCTTCCACCAGAAGCCGTAATGACCAATTTCTCAATATTTTTTTCTTTTTCTCCTTGAAGTGCCTGGAAGATGGCAGAATGTTCACTATCCACCGGTAGCAATGTCGTCCCTTTGCCCCTTGCCGCTTCCATCACAAGGTGACCCGCGGTTACCAGGGTTTCCTTATTGGCAATTGCAATCGTCTTTCCTGCCTCAATGGCTTGAAGTGTAGGGTATAACCCCACACTCCCAAGGACTGCATTAACCAGAACATCGGCATCCTGGTGGCATGCCACTTCCACCAATCCTTCTTCCCCATGTAGGATCGTAACGGATGAAGGGAATTCCCCGCATAATGTTTCAGCGTCTTCTTTCTGCTGGACAGAAACAAGTTTGGGGCTGAATTCCATGATAATCTTCCTGGCTTCTTCTATATTTTTGCCAACAGACATGGCAGTCAGTTTGAATTCTTCAGGATGCTCCCGAATGACATCTAGGGTCTGTATTCCAATCGACCCCGTAGCACCCATTAAACTGATATTCTTCAACTAGTACACTCCTCCCGATTGAAACCCTCCACTTTATAACAGAAAGTGAAGAAGGGGTAATACAAACAGTAAACTATCAAATCGATCCAACATTCCTCCGTGCCCTGGAAGTAAATGTCCTGAATCTTTCACTTTGTAATGTCTCTTTAATGCAGATTCAACCAAATCCCCTACCTGTCCAAAAACAGAGAGGATAGCGGTCACAATCACTAGCTTAGGGATCGACATATCAAGATCGGTAAAGAACGTCATGACGACGCCGACTATGACAGCACAAACAATGCCTCCCACAAAGCCTTCAATGGTCTTATTCGGACTAATTTCTGGCCACAGCTTCTTCTTCCCCATTGCCCTTCCGATGAAATAAGCCCCGGAATCTGTCGCCCAAATGATGAATAATGCATAAAACACAAATTGAACGCCTTCAAGTCGGATTTCCATGAAGTAATAGAAGCCGATCCCTACATATAGAACACTTAATAGCGCATACGCTACATCATCGAAATTAAAACGATTCTTGGTGGCCACTGTATACGTTAAAAATAATAACACGGCAAGAAATGCCAATTCAATCTTAGAGTAACCGAAATCTGATATGATCCCAATCGTTTCCGTCGGTATGAGGAACACCCATAATAGAGCGAGCGATAATAATCCAGGAATGGTAAAAATCCATTGCCCCCTCATCTTTAACGCCTCATATAAACTGATGGAAGCGATCAGATACATTAAAATGATAAATGGTGTTTCACCAAAAATGATAATCGGTAAAAATATTGCTGCTGCTACCACTGCTGTAATAATTCTTTGTTTCATTAGGATTCCTCGCTTTGTAACCCACCAAATCTTCTTGAACGACCTTGATATGCTTCGATGGCTTCAACTAATTGTTCTTTACCGAAATCCGGCCATAGTACATCTGTAAAAAAGAACTCAGTATAGGCCAACTGCCAAAGCATAAAGTTACTTAAGCGGATCTCTCCACTCGTTCGAATAAGCAGGTCTGGATCTTTTAAGTCTCTTGTCATTAAATAGTTTGAAAAGACTTCCTCATTTAATTCTCTTTCATCTAGTATTCCATTCTGTATATCATTTAAGACATGTTTCATGGAATCAATGATTTCTGACCGGCTGCCATAATTCAAGGCGAAATTCAGGATTAGCCCATCATTATGCTGTGTTGCTTCTATTGCCTTTGTGACCGCTGCCTTCGTATGATTTGGCAAAGCCTCCGGCGAGCCCATCATTTTCACTTGTACATTTTCTTCAACCAATTCAGGAAGGAACGTTCCTAAGAATTCTTCCGGCAATTTCATCAGAAACTCAACTTCCATTTTAGGGCGTTTCCAGTTCTCTGTTGAAAAAGCATATAACGTTAAGGCTTCTAGTCCCAGTTCATTTGCCAATTTGGTGATCCTCCGAACACACTTCATCCCTTCATGGTGTCCGGCAACCCTTGGCAAAGCCCTTTTTTTGGCCCAACGTCCATTACCATCCATAATGATTGCTATATGACCCGGAATCGGGTGTTTCAGTAGTTCTTGGAATCGATCATCTACTTCCTCGGAAGTTTGTTGTCTTTTCCATTGCTTAAGCTTGTTTAGCATAAAAAAATCCTCCACCAACAATCCAAAAAATATTTGACCTTATTATCATATCAAAAAACAAGGAAGATATCTTTAAGAAAATAGATTATGTATATACCTATACGTTTTTGAACTTAGTGGCTTGGCTGTTCACCTTAACAAACACCGGTGATAGAGGTGATAAAGGCTCTTTAATTCAGCCATAAGTAATTGGTTAACAAACGAAAAACAAAGGGACCTCCCCATAAGGAATATAAGTTCACTTATAGGTCAGCCCCTTAGGATTCGATTATGAAAGATTATACTTCGAGCATTTCTTGTTCTTTATCTTTTGCAATATTATCAATCTTGACAATACTTTCGTCGGTTGCTTTTTGAACATCATCTGAGTAGCCACGAAGATCATCTTCTGTAATGTCCCCGTTTTTCTCTTTTTTCTTCAATTCATCATTCGCATCACGTCGGATATTTCGGATAGCCACTTTGGCATCTTCAGCTTCTTTTTTCACAAGCTTCACAAGTTCTTTTCGGCGCTCCTCTGTTAATGCAGGAACCACGATTCGGATGATGTTTCCATCACTTGTCGGTGTGATGCCAAGATCCGATTTCAGGATTGCCTTTTCAATATCACCTAGTGCTGATTTGTCGTAAGGCTGGATGACAAGCATACGCGCCTCTGGAATCGAGATTCCAGCTAATTGATTGACCGGTGTAGGTGCACCATAGTAATCAACTGAGATCTTATCAAGAAGAGAAGCATTTGCTCTTCCTGCGCGGATACTTGCTAACTCACGTGAAAATGTTTGAATGGCTTTGGTCATTCTCTCTTTTGCATTTGTTATGATCGTGTTTGGCATTATGATTTCCCCCTAACGATTGTACCAATATTTTCCCCAGTAATGGCTCTCTTAATATTCCCATCCTCCATAATAGAGAATACAATAAGTGGAATATCATTGTCCATACATAGGGAAGAAGCTGTTGAATCCATGACAGCTAAACCTTCTTTCAGAACATCTAAATAGGAAAGTTCTTCATATTTAACAGCCGTTTCGTCCTTCTTAGGATCTGCTGAGTATACACCATCTACGTTGTTCTTAGCCATTAGGATCACTTCTGCTTCGATTTCCGCCGCTCGAAGTGCTGCCGTTGTGTCAGTAGAGAAGTATGGATTTCCAGTACCTGCCGCAAAAATGACAACACGTTTCTTCTCTAAGTGACGGATGGCTCTGCGTCTGATATATGGTTCTGCGACCTGACGCATATCAATGGAAGTTTGAACTCTTGTTTCGATCCCCAGTTGTTCAAGGCTGTCCTGAAGAGCTAAAGAGTTCATAACGGTAGCGAGCATCCCCATATAGTCTGCAGATGCACGATCCATTCCCATTTCACTGCCTATTTTACCACGCCAGATATTACCTCCGCCAACGACAACCGCCACTTCCACATCAAGTTCAGCGATTTCTTTTACTTCTTCTGCTACATTTTTAATGACAGAAGGATTAATACCGAAGCCATCATCACCTGCTAATGCTTCTCCACTAAGTTTTAGAACGACACGTTTGTATTTTGGAACGCTCATGGGAACCTCCATAAAATAGAATTTTTCTTGAAAAATAGGGAACACGCTAGGTGTTCCCTACTAAATAATGTTCAACTTAAGCTGATCTTATTTGTTTACTTGATTCATTACTTCTTCAGCGAAGTTTTCTTGACGCTTCTCAAGACCTTCCCCTACTTCGTAACGAGTGAAATCAGTTAAAGTCGCTTTATTTGCTTCAAGGTATTGACGTACCTTTTGATCTGGATTCTTAACGAATGTTTGATCCAGGATGCAGATGTCCTCGAAGTATTTTCCAAGACGGCCTTCTACCATTTTTTCAACGATATTTTCAGGCTTGCCTTCGTTTAACGCTTGTTGCTTAAGCACTTCACGCTCACGTTCTACTTCTTCAGCAGAAACCTGGTCGCGAGAAACATACTTAGGATTTAATGCTGCAGCGTGCATCGCAACATCTTTCGCTACACTTGCATCAGTAGTGCCTTCTACCACTGTAAGAACAGCGATACGGCCACCCATGTGCAGGTATTCACCGAATGCAGCGTTATCGCCTTTAGTACGGATTTCAAAACGACGTAATGTGATTTTTTCTCCGATTTTTGCGATTGCAGCGTTGATGAATTCAGATACAGTTGAACCATTTGCCATTTTTTGCTCAAGTGCTTCTTCAACAGAAGCAGGTTTGTTTGCAAGAAGATGATCAGATAGTTCTTTTACAAGATTTTGGAAGTTTTCGTTTTTCGCAACGAAATCTGTTTCTGCATTCACTTCAAGGATGATGGCAGTGTTGCCTTCGCTCGCAATGTAAGTAGTACCTTCAGCTGCGATACGGTCCGCTTTCTTAGCTGCTTTTGCAATCCCTTTTTCACGTAGGAAATCAATTGCTTTGTCCATGTCTCCATCAGTTTCTGTTAACGCTTTTTTACAATCCATCATTCCAGCGCCAGTTTTTTCACGAAGTTCTTTAACCATTTGTGCAGTAATTGCCATAGTGGGTTTCCTCCTTAGTTTAACTATGTAGACATCAGTGACCAATTGGTATGAGTCATTAAATCTGCTGACTCTGTATCAGAGGGAAGCAGATGTGAAAATTCTTTAAAAAAAGGTGATAAGGGTAAGTCCTCTTATCACCTTTCATTCATTACTCAGCTGCTACAGCTGCTTCTTCACCTTGCTTAGCTTCTAGAATAGCGTCAGCCATTTTACCAGTAAGAAGCTTAACCGCACGGATTGCATCATCATTCGCAGGAATGACAACATCAATTTCATCCGGATCACAGTTTGTATCAACGATACCCACGATTGGGATATGAAGTTTACGAGCTTCTGCCACTGCGATACGCTCTTTACGAGGATCGATGATGAATAATGCATCAGGTAGCGTGTTCATATCTTTGATTCCGCCTAGGAATTTAACTAAGCGCTCATGTTCTTTTTTAAGTTGTACTACTTCTTTCTTAGGAAGTACTTCAAACGTACCGTCTTCTTCCATTTTTTCAATTTCTTTAAGACGTGAAATACGCTTTTGGATTGTTTCGAAGTTTGTAAGCGTTCCACCTAACCAACGTTGGTTGATGTAGTACATACCTGCACGCTCTGCTTCTTCTTTAACAGATTCTTGTGCTTGCTTCTTTGTTCCAACGAAAAGAACTTTACCGCCGTTACCAGCTAATTCTTTCACGAAGTTATAAGCTTCTTCAACCTTTTTAACTGTTTTTTGAAGGTCGATGATGTAGATGCCGTTACGCTCAGTGAAGATGTATCTCTTCATCTTTGGATTCCAACGGCGAGTTTGGTGTCCGAAATGTACACCAGCTTCTAGCAATTGTTTCATAGAAATTACTGACATGTGTGTTTCCTCCTAAATGGTTTTGTTTTTCTCCTCCGTCTCCGTCATCTGGAAAGTAGAAACTATTCTAAAGAATAGCACCATCTACCCCAATCGAGAAACGTGTGTAATCACACCATGAATACTATAGCACACCTGTTCACGCCAATCAAGGACTTCCTACATAATTTGACGAAATTTCAACAGAAGCTCGATTTCTGTCTGACCTTTTCCAACAGCCTTTGCTATTTCCTCTAGTGACATTCCCTTTTTCTTCATTGTGATGACCTTTTGAATAAGCGGGTCCTGTCCCGGTATCTCATGTATCTCAGCCGTTTGGTCGATTGGTTTCGTTTCAGTTTGTTTAGACTGAAGATAAGCCTTCGAAGCACGTTTATAACCGGCCCCAGTCCACTTCGTATGATTAAGGTCAGGAGAAGTGGATTCTTGATTATTCTCTTCAGGATGAATTCCTCTTCCGCTATTGCGTACTTCGTTCCTAAAGCTTTGAATGAATTCATCATTTTCTTCCTTCATTTCAACCATATAGGACGATATGATATCTTCTATTTCAGCGATCGTTCTCTTCTGATCTTTTTCCACGTTATGATAGCGATTTTGTCTTGAATATAATAGGACGATTGAAAGCAGTGAAACGATATTGAGGAGAAAGGATAAAAAAAGTAGAAACGTAACCATATCATCACCTTGCTTTTTTTGAATTTATATTACGAACCTAGGAGATTTCGTAATTTGAATATTGATTTTGAATGAATTTGCGAAATTCTGGATGTTGATAATTTCATGACTTCTCCAATCTCAGTCAGAGTAAGTTCTTCCTTATAGAATAAGCTTAACACAAGCTGTTCTTTCTCAGAAAGGGTCTGGATTGTTTGCTCTAATTCGTTCAGTTTTTCACCTTTCAACACTTCTTCTTCAGGAGAAATCGTTTTATGATCTTTAATCGAGTAGTTTTGAGATTCGTGATCGTCATCAGTTAATTGTTCATCCATGGAAAGGACATTGGCAAAGAAATGCTCATTTGTGGTTCGGTAGACTTCATCCGGTGTCATTTCTAAGGAAGCAGCTACTTCTTCGGCGGTCACGTGGCGTAAAAGCGTTTGTTCCAGTTCCACAGTCTTCGCTTCGATTTTCTTGGCCCGATCCCTTGTCGAACGAGGAAGCCAATCCTCTTTTCTAAGCCCGTCAAGAATCGCCCCTCTGACCCTGAACGAAGCATATGTATCAAACTTTAAATCTCTAGTAGGGTCAAACTTCTGAAGAGCATCCAGTAATCCCATCAACCCAAGACTCTTTATATCTTCTCTCGAGACGTTCCTTGGCAGCCCAACGGAAATTCGCTGAACATGATATGAGACCAGGGGCATGTACTTCCTCACTAACATGTCCCCGGATTCGGTATCACGACTGTTAATCCATTTCTCCCAATATTTTTGTTCATCTGTTCGAGTGGGTTGTTGAGACATAAGAATCCTCCTTGCTAACTATTTTCTTACAGTGAAACATATGACTTCCCTATTGTTTGACTAAAAGGTCGCATTTCTTCATAATTCCTTTGTCCCTTCATTCACCGTCCGGACCTGAAGGATCCCCGTGGAGGTGAAGAATTCGATGGTTCTCCCTTTGTTCCCTCCTAAGTCCTGTGCTATTATCGGGACGTTATGCTTTGAGAGAGCTTCTTTAACAGCTTCTGCATTTCTAGGGCCGATCCTCATTACGTCACTCTTGGATTGAAATTGAAACATCTGTGCACCGCCTGCCATTTTACACTGTAGTCTATTCATGTTCGCTCCCCTGTTCCTTAACTTTCGAATGAGCTCCTCAACTCCAGTATCGGCATACTTAGCAAGATTCGGTTTCTGTTCTTTCCCCAAAGAGGAATCGGGAAGCATGACATGAACCATGCCGGCAAGGCCGATGCGCTCATCATACAAGACGACTCCGATGCATGAACCCAGCCCAGATGTACGGATCGAACTTCCGCTTTCAGCAATATCCATATCTGCAATTCCTACTTTTACTACGGTGCTGCTAATCATCATAGCTTTAATCCTAAAGATTGGAATATGGTGTCAAATGAATCAGGATCAGGAAGCAGGAAAAAATGTCCCTTCACACTTTCAGACTCGTCAACTTCCTCCTCTTTCAGGGCCGTATCTATAACAATTGCATAATCGCTCACCTGGGATATTTCCAATAGTCCAAAACCGATGACAGCACCTACCATATCCACAGACAACGCAGGTACAGATGGAAATAGCTTCAGGTTTGTAAAATCAGACAACGAGGATAAATATGAGCCCGAAAGGATATTACCGAGTTCCTGCATGGCGGATAACCCTAATTCTGAATATGGAGGATCACTAAAGGAAAAAGAACGATCGTGTATCATTGTTCTGATATACATAGAAGCCTGTTCAAGAGGCAACAAAAAAAACATACTACCCGGTGCTTCGCCCTCAATTCTTAAAAATACGCTTACGACTACATTGTCAGGTCCTCCAGCCATTTCCATCATTTCATCAAATGATACGACTTTAACGCTGGGTACTTTCATATCAATTTTTTTATCAAGAAGGGTGGAAAGGGCCGTCGCTGCATGACCAGCCCCAATATTTCCAATTTCCTTCAATACATCCAAGTGCATCGACGTTATTTTTTTTTCATACCCCAATGTGATCCCTCCTCTTAGATGGATAGAAGTATTTTATCTAAATGGAGAAGGGTCAGGAGTCTCTTATCTTGTTTAACAACCCCACCGATGTACTCAGCCTCCACTACTCCAACGACTTCTGGAGATGGTTCAATCGAGTCTGTTGAAACATCCAGTACATCATTGGCAGCATCCACGATCAAACCAACTTCTTTATCTTCTAAACCTACTATAATCACACGAGTACTCTCAGTCGGCTCTCCGAATGGCAAATCAAACCTGCACCTTAAATCAATAATGGGTGTAACCACTCCGCGTAAATTGATGACACCTTTTACATAGGAGGCGGTCCTCGGAACTCTTGTAATATGTTCGAGTTTTTCGATGGATCGTACTTGATTCACAGGAATGGCATATTCCTTATCAACTAATTGAAAAACGATAAGCTTTAAATCTTCCACTATATCTGTCACTTCACTCATTACCCTTACCTCCTACTTAATTAACGCATTGCAATCGACAATTAGTGCTACTTGCCCATCCCCGAGAATGGTAGCTCCGGAAATCGCAAAGACATCATTTAAATAATTTCCTAATGATTTCAATACAACTTCCTGCTGACCTATAAAGGAATCGACGACCAGACCAGCCATTTTTTCTCCTTTACGAACAATGACCACAGAATATAATTCTTCTTCATTTGAATGTTTAGGTACTTCGAATACATCCTCAAGGAACAGTAACGGAACCACTTTTCCTCTGAAATCAATTACCTTTTGATTATGCGCATTCATGATTTCTTCCTTTTTCACAATAGCTGTCTCAATAATAGAAGAGAGTGGGATGGCGTACTTTTCTTCTTCGATTTCAACAAGCATGACGGAAATAATCGATAAAGTAAGAGGTAATTGAATGGAGAACAATGATCCCTGGCCAACAGTGGAATCGATTGTAATCGAACCTCCAAGCGACTCGATCGTTGCTTTCACAACATCCAATCCCACACCTCTACCGGAAATATCGGAAATTTGTTCAGCTGTAGAAAAACCTGATGCCAAAATGAGCTCATAAATTTGTCTATCTGATAATGTTTTGGCTGTTTCTTCCGAGACAATTCCTTTTTGGATTGCTTTTTCGAGAACACGCTCTTTATTGATGCCGGCTCCATCATCTTCAAGTTCGATAAAGACGTGATTTCCACTATGATACGCTTTCAACTTCACCGTACCTTGTTCTGGTTTTCCATTTTTCATTCGGATTTCAGGCATCTCAATGCCATGATCCAATGCATTACGGATGAGATGGACGAGAGGGTCCCCGATTTCATCAATCACTGTACGGTCAAGTTCCGTTTCAGCACCGATGATTTCCAATTCGATTTTTTTATTCAAATCTCTTGCCAGCTGTCTGACCATTCGTGGAAAACGATTAAATACGGTCTCTACAGGGACCATACGCATATTGAGGATGATATTTTGTAAATCTCCTGAAATTCTCGTCATTCTTTCAACTGTTTCATTTAACTCAGGATTATTCAAATCCTTTGAGATTTGTTCTAACCTTCCTCTATCAATGACGAGCTCCTCAAAAAGATTCATAAGGACATCCAGTCGTTCTATGTTTACGCGTATCGTTTTACTAGAAGGATTCGATTGTTTGGAAACGTTTCCTGAGGACTTAGAAGCTGGCACCTCTTTTTGCCCATTGTCTACAATTTCTCCCTTTACCGGCTCGATAGCTGAATCCTCCGGTTGATTCTGATTCTGGAGGCCGTCCGCAGTGAGTTCCATAACAGAGACGTCGTCCACTTCAGAGACTTTACGTACATGATTCTCTAAATCTTCAGCCTTTTCTTTTGATACGACTGCAATGACGAATGAATGGTCGAATTGCTCTTCTTCAAGCTGATCTACCGTAGGAAGGGATTTGATGACTTCACCCATCTTTCCAAGGACTTCAAAAACCATATATACACGGGCGGCTTTAAGCAGACAGTCTTCCCGCAGGGTAACTGAAATTTCAAAGCAGCGGAATCCCTGCTCAAAGGATTGTTGAATAACCGTTTGTTCATAGGCTTCATACTGCATGGATTGGATTGGCAATTCAGGAGTAGCGATAGCTGCAGCGATCTCTTTCACTGCTTGAGTATCCTGGATATGTTCCCCTCGTTCGATTGCCTGAAGCATTTCCACTACTTCCGTTACATCTCTCTTACCATCTCCCCCATCCGCTATGGAAAATACCATCGCTTCAAGGTCATCAACAGATTTAAACACAACGTCCAATATTTCAGGAGTTACCTTTATTTGTTCGTTACGTATGGCATCCAGAACATTCTCCATTTTATGGGTGAGATTAGCTAAATCCTCGAACCCCATCGTGGCAGACATACCCTTTAATGTATGAGCTGACCGGAAAATTTCATTGACAATCGCAAGGTCTTGGGGATTTTTCTCTAATTCAAGTAGTTGTTCATTACAGGTTTGCAGATTTTCTTTACTCTCTTCAATGAAAACTTCTAAATATTGACTCAATTCCATATACTACACACCTCTCTACACCATGTACGTCATTATTGATCCGGGGATATTCCCGATATGTTCAACCTTATCAACTAACTTTGTTGCGATAGCCGATTTCGGCATCCCAAACACAATACAAGTCTCTTCTGATTCTGCAATAGCCTTCACTTCTCCGCTTTCTTTAAGTCTGATCAATCCGTCCGAACCATCAGAACCCATGCCCGTCATAATGACGGCTATTTTGCTGTAAGTACGGATTATGCTTGCAGACTCGAACAAAATATCCACTGAAGGTCTATGGCCATTTCTAGGTGCTTCATCTTTTGATAGCTGAATGGATAATTGGCGGCCATGATCCTTCACTCTAGTATGAAAACCGCCTGGTGCAATATAGGCAGTCCCGTTTCGAAGGACTTCGCCATCCTCAGCTTCCTTCACGTGTATGGCAGATTGACCATTTAAACGATCGGCAAGTGATTTCGTAAACCCAGGCGGCATATGCTGGACCACAATGATGGGTGCTTCCAAATGACGTGGTAACGCAGTCAACACGTTTTGCAAGGCGCGGGGGCCACCCGTCGATGTTCCAATCAGTATCATTTTTGGAGAATTTGAAAGCAAGGGACGATCAGAAGGTAAAGCTTCTGATCCTTCACAAATACCCTTTAATGATATACTTGCTGAATTCTTTTGGTACAGATCTGTCATTTTCGTCACATTCACTTTACTTGCTGCCACTACTTTTTCTACCATTTCATCTTGAATCTTATGGAGATCCAGTGAAATGGTCCCAGAAGGTTTCGCGATGAAATCAACAGCCCCAAGCTCCATGGCTTTGACAGTCTCCTCTGCCCCCTCTTTCGTTGTTGAAGAAAGCATGACAACAGGAACTGGACACTCCTCCATGATGTGCCTTAAAGCTTCAATTCCATTCATTTTCGGCATCTCTACATCAAGAGTTACGACATCGGGCCGAAGTTTTTTTATCTTCATGATCGCGTCTTCGCCATTCCTTGCAATTCCAACCACTTCAAGCGCATTGGAGGCTGATAAAAAATCTGATATTAGCTTTCTCATAAATGCTGAATCATCAACAACTAAAACCTTTTTCATTCAGGACTTTTACCTCCCAAAAAATAAATTTCGTATTCTATTGACAAACCCTGACCCTTTACTTTCCGGGTTTTCTGCCGCCCCCGTGAGATGATGAACCATTGCTCGAAGACTCAACGCCATGTCTGATGCTGGATAACCGACGACGATTGGCATTTGGTTTATGACTGCCTTTCTGACTGTTGAATCCTCGGGAAGTACTCCCAATGATACAATTTCCTTTTGCAGAAATTTTCTCACGGTTTCTTGTAATCTAGTGATCGTTTCAAGTCCTTCTTTCCTGAATTCAGCACGATTGCATAAGAGGTAAAAGGGTTTCCCCTCATCCCTCAGGTAAATATACTTCATCATGGAGTAAGCATCGGTGATGGATGTCGGCTCAGGAGTTGTGACGACGATCATTTCATCCATGGCTAGGAGAAATTCCAGTGTTTCCTTTGTTGCACCTGCACCCATATCAAAAAGGATATAGTCATAATGATGAATGGCATATTCCATTACTTCAAAAAAACGTTCCATTTGCTTCTCTTTCCACTCAACTATATCTTTTAGGCCATTCCCCCCACTTATGTAAGAAATACCATGAACATTTTCACATATAATCTTATTAATTTCTAGTTCTTTTTCCTCAATGTAGTCCATGATAGAGTATGAATGATGACTCCCGAGTAGGATATGAATATTCCCCATCCCTATATCCATGTCAAATAATAGGACCTTCTTATTCTCTTTACCGATCAAAATAGAGAGGTTCGTCGAGATATTCGATTTTCCAACCCCTCCTTTCCCGCTTACAATCGCAATGGTTTTTGCAGGTTTGGAGTCTGTCAGGAGCATTTTCCTCCTTAGGCTATATGCTTGATCTTTCATGGCAGAATCCTTTCATTAGCAATCGAACGATTTCATCCACATTCATCTCTTTAATGTCTTCAGGAACATCTTGACCATTGGTTACGTAAGCTGCGCCAATTCCCGTTTCTGACATCAAATTGATCATTGAACCGTAGCTTGATGTCTCATCTAATTTGGTGAAGATAAACCGATCAATATGAATGGGGGAAAATTGCGATATAATTTCTCTCATATCATTTTCTTTACTAGTAAATGAGAGAACGAGGAAGGTTTCCATCTGTTGATTAAAATCAATAATACTTCGCAAATCCTCAACATATTTCTTCTCCCTGAAATTACGACCAGCTGTATCAATGAAAACATGATCGTAATCTACAAATTTATCGATCGCTTTTTTAAAATCCTCCATCTTATAGACGACTTCCACGGGCACATTCAGTAAACCAGCATACGTTTTCAATTGTTCAATCGCAGCTATCCGGTACGTGTCAGTAGTGATAAAGGCAATTTTCATTCGTTTTTCAATCACTGCTTCCGCTGCCATTTTGGCAAGTGTCGTAGTTTTACCAACACCTGTTGGGCCGATTACATTAATATATTTTCTGCTATAACTTATACCGCCCATTTCAATCCCGTTTAAGTGATGATGAAGGAACTCTTTCACTTCTTTCATCGCCCATTCTTCTATTCCTTCATGTGGAAGAGAATGGTTTGGGATCTTCTTTTCCAACTCGTCCCCGAGTAGATAGAGTGCAGAATCATTTACCTCGTGCTTTTTAAGGTAAAGTAAAATTTCCTGAACAACATCATGAAACTTTTCAAATTGATTCTTAGATTTTAGGGTAGATATCATTTGTTTTAATTCCTTTAATTCTGATTCTACCATTCTAGTTGGTTCAAACTCTGTCTTCTTCTCATACTCTTTCTGAGTCAGCGACGAGGACATCGCTTTTGACCTTACTCTGCTGATTTCCAACTTTTCGCTCGCTACCTCAGGGTCGATGGCAGCGATCACTTCAATCATTTTTTTCTTGAATAACCCAATAAATCCGCCTGTGTAAGTGACTTTAGAATTTAATATTACTGCATCTTCTCCTAATTCCGTTCTAACCTTCTTCATGGCTTCATTCATGGTTGGAGCCGCATACTTCTTTACTTTCATCCTACATTCACCACCCCTAAGCTTTGCACTTCTACATTTGCCTCTAGTTCGTTATAAGAAATGATCGGTACCTGAGGGAAATATCTCTCCGTTAATTGTCTAACGTACATTCTCACTGCAGGTGAACACAGAATGACGGGGGACTCTTCCATCAGGGACAGCTGCTCTACTTGTGAAGCAACAGCTTCCAATATGCTTTGAGAGTCATTTGGATCCATAGATAAATAATTGCCATGCTCTGTCTGTTGAATGGCATCTGCAATCAATTTCTCCACTTTACCGGACATCGTGACAACCTTTAAAGAAGTTTCTCCCTGAACAAATTGGTTCGTGATCTGTCTTGCAAGTGATTGTCTTACATATTCTGCTAACAAATCTGTATCAGAACTCATCTTGCCATAATCGGCAAGTGTTTCAAAGATTATTGGTAAGTTACGGATAGAAACATGTTCTTTTAATAACTTGGAAAGAACCTTTTGTACTTCACCAACGGTTAATGGGTTCGGTGTCACTTCCTCGACAAGGATTGGGTACGTTTCCTGCAGATGATCGATAAGTTGCTTCGTTTCCTGTCTACCAAGGAGTTCGTGAGCGTTATTCTTGATCATCTCCGTGATATGAGTGGACACAACAGAAGGTGGATCCACTACCGTATAGCCGAAGATCTCTGCCTGCTCCTTCATTTCTTCTGAAATCCACTTAGCAGGGAGACCGAATGACGGCTCTATGGTATCAATCCCTTCAATGGAATCATCTTCAACCCCTGGACTCATGGCAAGATAATGATCCAAGAGCAATTCGCCACGGGCCATTTCATTCCCTTTGATCTTCAACCGATATTCGTTTGGCTGAAGCTGAATATTATCCCTGATCCTGACCACGGGGATGACAAGGCCAAGTTCGATGGCTAATTGACGTCGAATCATGACGATCCTGTCAAGAAGGTCTCCCCCCTGATTGGTATCTGCGAGTGGTATCAGTCCATATCCAAACTCAAATTCAATTGGATCGACATTGAGAAGATTCACTACGCTTTCAGGGCTTTTCATCTCATCCTGTTCTACTTCTTCTTCCATTTCCATGATGTCAGCATCATTTTCTTTAGGCGACCTTGAAAGCATATAACCGCCGACCCCTAATAGGGCAGCTACGGGTATCGTTAAGATATCATTGATGGGTGTTGCGATTCCTAGCATGAAAATAGTGAACGCAGATACATAAAGCATGACAGGATAAGCAAGCAACTGGTTCATGATATCCTGGCCCAAATTCCCTTCAGATGCAGCCCTTGTTACCACGATCCCAGTGGCTGTCGATATTAACAGTGCCGGGATCTGGCTGACGATACCGTCACCAACAGTAAGAAGTGAATACCGGGTTGCTGCCTCCGCAATAGGAAGCCCTTGTTGAGTCATTCCGATGATGATCCCGAATATCAAATTGATCATGACAATGACGATCCCTGCGATCGCATCACCTTTTACAAATTTGGAAGCACCGTCCATCGCACCATAGAAGTCGGCTTCCTTCCCCACTTTTTCACGACGGTTTCTTGCATCGTGTTCAGAAATCATCCCGGCATTCAGATCCGCGTCAATGCTCATTTGTTTCCCAGGCATTGCATCAAGTGTAAAGCGTGCAGCTACTTCTGAAACACGTTCGGATCCTTTTGTAATGACAATGAATTGGATGACGATCAATATGATGAATACAACCAGCCCAACAAGAATATTTCCACCTACAACGAATGTTCCAAATGTTTCCACAACGTCCCCTGCTTCACCCTTACTAAGGATCGATCTCGTTGTGGAAACATTTAGACCCAATCTGAAAAGCGTCAATAGTAATAAAAGGGAAGGAAATATAGAAAACTGTAACGGTTCATTCATATTCATGGAAATTAGGAGGACAAGTAACGCAAGTGAAATATTAATAATGATCAATAGGCTTAATAACCAGGATGGAAATGGAATGATCAGCATCGCAACAATTAATATAACACTGGCTAGTACGGATAAATCTCTTGCTGGCATTGTTTCTCTCCTAACTGCTTACATCTGGTTTTTTATTCGGTAAACATAAGCTAAAATTTCTGCTACTGCCTTGAAAAACTCTTCTGGCACGGCATCACCGATTTCTGCCGAATCATAAAGCGAACGTGCTAGTGGCCGATTCTCCACCATGACGACATCATGTTCACCTGCAATGTATTTAATCTTTTGCGCGAGGTAATCCACTCCCTTAGCCACGACAAATGGGGCATCCATTTTATCTTCGTCGTATTTAAGCGCTATGGCAAAATGGGTGGGATTTGTAATGACAACATCTGCTTCGGGAACTTCCTGCATCATTCTTCTCATGGCCATCTCCCGCTGCCTTTGTTTAATTTTCGACTTGATAAGCGGGTCGCCTTCAATGTTTTTATGTTCATCTTTCAAATCTTGTTTGGACATTCTGATATTCTTTTCGAAATCGTATTTTTGATAAAGAAAATCAAACAGCGATAAGAATAACAAAGCCAAAGACGCTGCAATCCCCATTTGGATCGCCAAATTTGCCATCGTTGTCAATGAATCTCCCACCGATTTAAAAGATAGGCTAAGGACTCTGTCGATATTCATCCATAGAATGACAAACGTTATGGCCCCTACAAAAGAAATCTTTAATATTGATTTTAATAGCTCAACGATTGCACGTAAGGAAAAGATTCGTTTGAACCCTTTTATGGGGTCGATTTTCTCTAATTTAGGCTGTAAAGGCTCTGCTGTGAACATAACTCCCACTTGGATATAATTAGAAAACAAACCTGCAAGGAGTGCAATGATCATGACCGGTCCAAGAAGAAGGGCAATTTCCTTCATCAGGTCCATCGTGATGACCTGAACCGTATTTTCGGTAAGTTCCATGAGCATGTATTCCTGAAACGTTTGATGAAACAAATCAAACACAATATCGCCTATATAGGAAGCACTGAAGGTCATAAATAAAAATACTGCAAGTAGGATAATCGCTGTGTTGACATCCTGGCTTTTCGCTGTTTGTCCTTTTTTTCTTGCGTCTTCTCTTTTCTTTGGAGTTGCTTTCTCCGTTTTTTCCCCGCTGAAATACTGTAGGTCTAATGATAGCAACTGCAATTTATGTGCCTCCAATAATTTTCATTAAATCTCTCATGGTCACAAACATCATTTCAAACAGCTTTTGCATGACCGTGAACGTTACACCCATTACAATAAATAAAACGATAAAGGCAACCGCAATTTTTATGGGAAACCCGACAACAAAGATATTTAACTGAGGTACGGTCCTCGCCACGATACCTAATGCAACGTCTACCAGAAAAAGAGTAGCCACAACTGGAATCGACATCTGGAATGCAATGATAAACATGGAATTAAAGGCCGAGATGACATAATCGACTAAGTTCTCATTTCCAAATGGAATCCATGGTCGATCGATGGGAATCAATTGATAACTGTAGAAAATCCCATCGAGCAATAAATGATGGCCATTTAGAGCGAGCAACAGCAATAAAGCGAATGTGTACAAGTATTGTCCGGTCAAAGGACTCTGTGATCCAGTTTGAGGATCGATCACATTGGCAATGGCAAACCCCATTTGAAAATCAATGAACCCGCCTGCAATTTGAATAGCCGTAACAATCATATAGGCAACAAAACCGATCAACAGACCGACCATAGCTTCTTTCATGATCAATAAGAAGTATTGCCCGTTAATTTCGAATGCCTTTGAGTCAATCGTATAATACATTACCCAGGAGAGCACCACCGAAAAAGCGATACGGTGCTGGGCAGGTATATTCCGGTATGAAAATAACGGCATTGTGACAAAAAACGATGATACCCTGACAAATACAAGTAGGTATACCGATAGAATAGGTACGAGTTCTTCCATTCCTTTACCCCACAAACCTTGTCAAGTCTGAAAAAATCTGTGATGTATACGTCACAAGCTTTGTTAACATCCACGGCCCAAAGAAGACAATGCCGATCAAAACGGCAACGATCTTCGGAATGAAGGCAAGTGTCTGTTCTTGAATCTGTGTTGTTGCTTGAAAAATACTGACAATCAACCCGACAACGAGGGCTAACAATAACAAGGGGCCCGATACGATAAGGGTTACGTAGATCCCTCTCTCTGCTATGGAAATTACGGATTCAGCATTCATTAAAACTCACCTACTTAAAAACTTTGTAAAAGAGATTTTATTACCAAGTACCAACCATCAACCAAAACAAAAAGCAAAATCTTGAAAGGCAAGGAAATCATCACAGGTGGCAACATCATCATCCCCATAGACATCAACACACTGGCAACAACCATGTCGATGACCAGGAATGGAATGAAAATCATGAAGCCTATTTGAAATGCCGTCTTGATTTCACTCAATGCAAAAGCTGGCACTAAGGATGTGAGGGGGATATCTTTCACAGATTCCGGTCGCTCAGCACCGGAATACTCGAGAAATAGCTCCAGATCCTTTTGTCTTGTCTGCTTACTCATAAATTCTTTAAACGGAATGGAAGCCTTATCGTAAGCTTCTTCAAGATTAATCTCTTCATTAAAAAGAGGAGTCAATGCTTCATCGTTCACTTCCTGAAAAGTAGGAGCCATAATAAAGAAAGTAAGGAATAAAGAGAGTCCAATCAACACCTGATTCGGCGGCATTTGTTGTGTAGCAAGGGACGTCCTGACAAAGGACAGAACGATCATGATCCGTGTGAAAGATGTCATCAAGATCAGAATGCTAGGGGCGAGCGATAAGACAGTAAATAATAATAATAGCTTTACACTCGTTGAAACATTATCTGCAGAACTGCTATTAAAAAATTCCATGAACTCATTCATCTGAATGATTCCCCTTATTCTTTAATTCCTGCATCATCTTTTTTCTACCTTTGTTTATTTCCTCGAGCTGAGTTCTCAACTGTGACTGAAATGAATTCCCCTCCATATTTGTCGAAGATCCTTTTATCTTGTTGATCCAGCTGGATACCGCCGGTGGCCCATAAGGTATTTGAGGTTCCTGATAGTACGAAAGAATTTCCTTTTTCTCATCTTCATTCGTCACTTCTTTCAAAAGCTGAATATCTTCCCCGACTCCTAATACGAGAACCTGATTGCCTACTTTCACAATTTGCACGGAACGATTACCACCAAGTGGTGCTCCACCTAAATGATTGATTAATTTTGTTTGTTGAAACGATCTGCTCTTTTGATTAATGAACTTCAATAAAAAATAAATAAGTGCAACGACAAATACAAGAGCGACGATCATTTTTAGATAATCTACAAATGTAACGGAAGTGGAAAGCCCTGATTCGGGACTTTCCACTTCATTTATTTGTTGACCATTGCATTTATCCGGATGCTCTATACAATCTTTCACATTATTCACTTCAGCGGATACAGTAAGGCTAGAAGCTCCCGCCGTTAGAAAGAAAAGCATTATACCTAATAAAATTTGAAACTGTTTCACTATCATGCACCTTCTTATTGATGTTAGCTTAGCGCTTTCTGGATCGCTTCGATTACACGATCTGCCTGAAATGGTTTCACGATAAAGTCCTTTGCTCCCGCTTGAATGGCATCAATGACCATAGCTTGTTGTCCCATCGCTGAGCACATGATAATTTTCGCACCAGCATCAATCGTTTTGATCTCCTTCAAGGCTGCAATCCCATCTTTTTCAGGCATGGTAATATCCATGGTCACAAGATCCGGTTTTAATTCCTTATACTTATCAACAGCTTGACTTCCATCCGCTGCTTCCCCAACGACATCGAAGCCATTTTTCGTTAAAATGTCTTTAATCATCATTCTCATAAAGGCTGCATCATCCACGATTAGAATTTTGTTTGCCATTTTCTTCATCCTCCATCATCTCATTAAGAATCATTTCTATTTATTTTAATTTTTTAATTCGATCACTTTGACTAACAATGTCTGTTATCCTGACTCCAAAGTTTTCGTCGATGACCACGACTTCCCCCTTTGCCATCAGTTGGCTGTTCACGAGAATATCTACCGGCTCCCCTGCTAACTTATCGAGCTCAATGATTGAACCTGATGATAATTCGAGGATATCCCTCACCGATCGGTTTGTTCTCCCAAGCTCTACTGTCACTTGAAGCGGGATGTCCAATAACATATTTAGGTTTTTCGTTTCCTGCTGTCCTAAGGAAGCAGGTTCGAAACTACTGAATGTAGCAGGCTGTACATTGACGGGCTCTGAGTACGATGCTTGTCCTCCCAAATGCTGTGGTGATCGATCAATACTCTCTTGAACGAGATTGTTTACAGGTTCAGGCGCTGTTTGAGGACTATCCATAACCGGTGGCGGAGCCGCCGCCACTTCTTCCTGTGCACCACCATTCATTAATTCATCCACTAGACTTCTGGCAAAACTTAACGGCAGAAGCTGCATGATATTAGAATCAATGAGATCTCCAATCTTCAAAGAAAATGAAACCTTCACCAGAAGATCCTGATCCGGGAGATTCTCCTCACCTTCTCCTTGTGGGATATACATGAGGTCAATGGATGGGGGTGAAATATCGACTTTCTTGCTAAATACCGTCGACATGGATGTTGCAGCAGAACCCATCATCTGATTCATGGCTTCCTGGACTGCACTGAGCTGAATTTCACCTAAATCACCAGATGGATTTCGGCCATCACCACCCAGCATCAAATCGGCAATGATTGAGGCATCCGATTGTTTAATCACCAGTAAGTTCACACCTGAAAATCCTTCAGTATATTTAACTTGGATGGCTACATAGGGATGTGGAAATTCTTCTTCTAAATGATTCTTATTAATAATGGATACTTTAGGCGTCGTTATCTCCACCTTCTGATTCAGCAGTGTAGAGAGTGCTGTTGCTGAACTCCCAAAAGATATGTTCCCGATCTCACCTAAGGCGTCTTCTTCCATTGAGCTGATATAATCACTCATGTTGATCTCTTTACGGTCTTCTATTACTTCTTCAGGCTCTGCTGATCCTCGAAGCAATGCATCTATTTCATCTTGCGATAACATATCATCACTCATCATCGTCTTCTCCCCCCTTCAACGAATCTAAAATTTGGACAGCCATTTTTTTATTTGATTTACCAGGCTGAGCCGTAAACTTAGGAATCTCACCCACTCGAATGGTCAAAGGATCATCGATTCTTGTTTTCATTTCAATAACATCACCTATTGAAAGCATAAGGAATTCCTCAATGGTGATATCCGATTGGCCTAATTCAGCGACAATCGGTACTTGCGCTTGCTTGATTCTTCTTTCAAGAAGAGCGGTATCTTCAGGATTACTTTCTTTCCGTTTTGACTCCATCCAATAACTTCCTGATAGCTTCGGAAGAATGGGCTCCAATACAACATGAGGAATACAAATGTTGATCATGCCACTCGTTTCACCTATCGTTGTGTTCAATGAAATGACCACTACAGTCTCATTGGGAGAGACCATTTGTAAAAACTGGGGATTCACTTCAAATTCAGCAAACACCGGATCAACGTCCACCACTGTGCTCCAAGCTTCCCTAAGATTTTCAAACGCCTTTTCAAATAATTGGCTCATGATCCTTGTTTCGATTTCGGTCAAGGACTCAACCTTGTTGACACTGACTCCTCTTCCCCCCATCACACGATCCATCATTGAATACGCAATATTCGGGTTAATCTCCATGAGGATCCTTCCATCCAGCGGAGGCAGTTCATACACATTCAATATTGTCATTTTCGGAACGGAACGAATAAATTCTTCATAAGGAATTTGATCGGCAGAAGCTACATTTATTTGAACATATGTCCTTAATTGAGCAGAGAAATAAGTGGTTAAGATCCTTGCAAAGTTTTCATGGATCCTGGTCAAACTTCTTATTTGGTCTTTTGAAAACCTCAGTGCCCTTTTAAAGTCGTATACTTTGACTTTTTTCTCTTCTTCTTCTTTTTTGAAATCATCCGCACTCATTTCCCCTGTATTGAGGGCAGATAACAGGGCATCTATTTCACTTTGGGACAATATTTCACTTGCCATCTCTTCACCTCCAAACCTTCCACTAACAGCTGCCTTACTGAATCATCATAGAGGTGATATACACTTTTTCTACCGCGCCTTCCTGCATAAGGGAGTTCACTTTGTCTTTCA
Organism: Rossellomorea sp. NPDC077527; assembly: GCF_044542955.1. NCBI lineage: Bacteria > Bacillati > Bacillota > Bacilli > Caryophanales > Bacillaceae > Rossellomorea > Rossellomorea sp. NPDC077527. The sequence goes on from NZ_JBITVL010000003.1 coordinate 147,896, forward strand.
CCTTTGTTTCGACCAATTCTTTCCCTTGTTTTCCTTGCAGTTCTTCTGCTTTCAATTCTGAAAGCTCTTCTATGATAATATTATTCACTTGAAAATCTCTTTTCTCTAGTTCTTTCTTTGCTCTTTTACTATCCGTCTGGATCTTGAATGAGATCCGGATAAAGTCATTGCTCATTAAATTGGTTGTGGTTTCAGGTATGTCTACTGAATTCTCGATCACTTCTTCGATGGAAGGTTCTTTCGCTTTTTCTTCCCCTGAGAATTTCAGTACAACAACCAAAGCAATGACACCCACGAAGGTAATGGTCACCAAAGATATCATCATGATGGTCATAGCTTTACTCTTCATCTTGTACTTCCTCCCTCCTGTGGCAGATTAAGCAGGTTCACTCTTTCATAGAACGTACATGACAGGGCGTTAACCTCGTCCACTGTCTCTTTCACCACATACCGCCTTCCGTTCGATAACAGAATGGTAGTATCCGGAAACGCTTCTACTGTTTCTATGTATAAGGCATTTAAAGTAAACGATTTACCATTCAACCTGGTTAATGTAATCATTCATATTTGGGACTGACCTGTCTGTATGACGATCATCATGACTGATCAGTCAGTCCCTTCCTCCCTTTTAAGGAATTAACGTTTCAAGTTTACAAGCTCTTGCAGAATTTCGTCCGATGTTGTGATGATACGAGTATTGGCCTGAAATCCACGCTGAGCTGTGATCATCTCCGTGAATTCCTCTGATAAATCCACATTGGACATTTCAAGTGATCCGGATTGGAGAGATCCCCTGCCTTCTCCGGCAACGCCTTGATTAGGAAGACCAGAGTTATTGGAAGCCTGGAACAAATTACTTCCAGCTTTCGTCAATCCACCTGGATTCGAGAATGTTGCGAGCGCCAATTGGCTCAAAACGCGTACTTCTCCATTCGAAAATACTCCGTTCACTTCACCGGAAGATCCGATATTGAAGCTTTCCAGATATCCTTCCGAGTTACCATCCACGGTATCAACATTGGCGGATGATGAGCTGTCGAACTGGGTGATTTTGGAGAAATCCAAGTCAATCGATTGAGATTGATTGCCACCTGTTTGATTATTCAATGTGATAGGAAAAGGAACTTGAGAAGTTAACTTCCCTCCTGCATCAAAGGTCAGAGAAGTTGTTTGACCAGCAGATACTGTCACATCGTTTGTCAGACTTGAGATCGTAACACCCCAGGTATTCTGAGCTGTTTTATTCATTAATAATTTAATACTAATATCCTTACCTAGTGAATCCTTTACTTTGGTCTCAAGCTCAACTTCAGCACCAATTGGAGCACTTGACTTTAAATTCCCATTATAAGTGGCTTTGCTCGTTGCTTGAGGTGCCATGGTGGTGTTCGTGTCAATCTTAATATCCGCCGTACCACTCTTATTGACGTCTCCATCTGCATTAACAGGATACCCCTGCACGAGGTTTCCTTGTCCCGTTACCAGGTTCCCATTTGAGTCCAGATAAAAGTTCCCTGCACGGGTGAACATTTCGTTATTCCCTTGTCTTACAACGAAATATCCATCCCCTGAAATGGCGACATCCAATGAACGTCCCGTAGTCTGGAGGCTTCCCTGGGTCTGAATTGTATCAATAGAAGATAGGGAGGATCCAAGACCCACTTGCTTTGCATTCTGACCACCACGGTTAGCAGTTGCCCTGCTGGCCCCTGAAACGGTTTGGTTCATGAGATCTTGAAACGTCACGCGGCCTTTTTTGTATCCATACGTATTCACATTGGCGATATTATTCCCGATGACATCTAATTTCGTTTGAAAATTTTTCATTCCACTTATACCTGAATACATTGAACGTAGCATGAATGTTGTCCCCTTTCGTATGTGCTGCTTCAGTCATTCCACAGCGATAGGCTTCCTTTTTCAGGTCCGGCCTATGAATCAATTAATATCGTTCCATTAATATTGGTAAAAATTTGAGAATGGGCTTCTTCACGATCAAGCGCCGTAATCACTGTTTGATTCTTCGCACTGACGATCAATGCGGCATCTTTCAATATGACGAGCGAATCCTGTACACCCTTCCCTTTTGCTTCCTTCACTTTTTCACCGATTTCCGCCCATGTTTCCCTGGAAATGGAAATGCCCCTTTGCTCCATTCGTATTTTTGCATGTTTACTGACGTGCATTGGAGCCACATCTTGGATCGCTTTATCCAATTGAGTTGCAAACGACGAAGAACCGTGGACAGATGGCTTAGTTGCTTTATTATGGTAGTGAGACGATATTGGTTGCGGTGAACGGTGAAAGAACGTCTTTTCCATGCAACCACTCCCTATGATTCAATTTTTATTAAAGCATCACTGGAGATTTTCTCCCCTTCTGCTGTTTGAAACCATATTTGTGAATCTTTCTTTGAAACAGACTGTACCACTCCGCTCCGTTCTCCTTCTTCTCCATTCCAAGTGACTTTCTTTCCTATTAACATGGATGCACTCACCAGGGAAGAATCCTGGCTTCCTTCAGAATTCACTTGAGAAATATTTCCCGGAGTTAATATCGTACCGTCTTCCATGATGAATTCAACAGAATCCCCTTTAAAGCGAACACCTTTCACAAGTCCTTGTCCTTCTTGTATTTCTGGTGTTTCATTAGAATCCGTTTCAACGATCTTATGCCACGTAACCTGCTTACCTACAAATTGATTGTAAGAAATCAATTGGGTCTGACTTTGATTATCAACGAACTTTTCCATCGTCTGAGTGAGATTCGTCATTTGCTCCAAGGAAGAAAATGTAGCCATTTGAGCGATGAAGTCTTTATCCTGCATCGGATTCAATGGATCTTGATTTTGCAATTGGGTCATCAGTATCTTCAGGAAATCATCCTTTCCTAAAATATCCCCTGCTGACTGCCGTTTTGTCTGCACTGTGGAATAAAGTAAACTCGGATCTATTTTCGTCATGTCATCACCTATATTTCGGTATTTACGAGAAAATCTTTAAAGGATTGATTTTCCTCTTCCTTTGTCTTTCCTGTTTGGTCGGATTGTTGCTGTTTTTGATGCTGAGACTGATGTTGTGATTGTTCTTTGAACTGTCGCTCTGTATCTGAAAGTGCATGGGAGACTTCAATCTTCTCCACATTTAGATTCTGAGCATTGAACGCATGTTTTAACCCGTGAATTTGAGAATCCAGCATTTCTTTCGCTGAAGTAGAAGACGCTAATATCTTCGCTGTCATCACTCCATTATGCTGTAGTAATTCAATCCTGAGGGAACCCAAATGTTCAGGGTAAAGCTTGATTAACATCTTACTCATGTTGGGCTGTGACATTAGACTCGATTTACCCAGGATATTCTGGAACTCTTTCACAAATTGATCATATTGGACAGATCGTCCACCCGATGTCAAATGGATTGAATTGGTTTCCGTCCTAGGCAATACAAAATGAAGATTGGTTCCGGGTATGGAGGAAATACTTTTCTTATCAGCATTCGGAGCATCTATTGCAGGATCCATACCATGAGTTTCTTCTGGTAAGTTCCTTGTATATGATTCTCTTAAAATGCGTGACCAATCCCCCACAGGATGACCCAGCTTTGTAATCGAAGCTTCTACCCCAGTTTGAAGATTCTTCACCATTGCTTTCATCTCTGTTGCTTTTGCTGCATCGGTAACATGCAAGTCCCGCTTTTGAGTGAATAGTTCCAATACTTTGGCTAACTTAATGACCTTTTCTATTTGCCCTTCGTTATTCAACACTTGAAGAGCATTTTGGACTAGAGGCTTAGATCCTTTTACATTCCGTGAAAAGGCGGATTGCAAGAGTTGCAATGTGCCCAGAAGGTTTTCATATGCATCTTCGGCGCTACCTGTAGCAGCCTCGTGCATGGTACCAAACAGGACGGAACTTAATTCAGAAAAAAGCGTAGTGATTGCCTCTGTGCTAACTCCGAGAATATCCGCGATTTGACTGACATCTACTTCTTTCACTTTTGAAAGTTCATCCAGTTGCTTTTGTGTAAGGGCGAGACCCTCTAGCTCATGTGTTCCAAGTAAAGCTTCAAGACCGGTGAGAAATGACAATGACCCTTCTTTTTTCACTTCATTCCCACTGACTTGATTCGAGACGGAGCCCAGAAGGTGTTGGGAAAAGCCCACCATCTCCTTTTTCGTCAAGGCAGCTCCTTTGTTCCCTTTTGAAATAGAGTTTACGCTTTGAATCCCGATTCCGATTTCCATTCATTCACCTCCTTTTAATAAAACATTCCGTCATTCCTCTGTGGAAAGAAGACCCGTGTATCTTGCGGCATCCTCGGGAGGCATTTTTTCCAAAATATCAGCCAGTGTATCCGGTTTGATGTTTGATAGAATCTTCATTGCTTCTTCATCATCCATGTTCATGAGAACAGGAGCTGCGCTCTTAGCAGACATCGCTTCAAAGGTACTGACAACTTCCTTAAAGGCACGCTTATTATCTTCACCAATCTGCCTTAATTCTTCCAGTTCTGCTTTCTGCTGCTGGATGGTTGCCTGAAGTTGTTCATTTTCACTGTCTCTCTTCTCAATCTCACTTTGAAGCTGTGCAGTCTTTGCTTCTTGATCTTCAATAGAAGCATTTAATGAAATAATCCTCTCTTGTAATTGCTTTCGGTCCTCGGTTTCATTTGAAGGGATGACCTTGGACAAGAAAGGGATGTCCGAACTTATCGATTGTGCTTTCTCAAATATGTTTATCCCTGCGAACGTCATGATGACCAAAGCGAAGGTTATTGCAAACAAGAGAGGAATGACGATGATAAAAATAAATCTTTGAAAGCGATTGGATGAATCTTTCTTTTCCTCTTCGATTACCTTTGCCATGAAATCACCTTGCTCTCCGTTTCATATATTGAACGACTGACACTTCGTCTAATTGTTTATTTTCCATCAACTGAATGTCCCGAAGGAAACGACGAAAATCTTTTTCTTTCATTTTTTCGTATTTTTTCACTTCGACATTCATATCTACAAGCTTTTCTTCATACCAATTCATACGGTTCCTCGCTTGTATCACCAAATCCTGATAGTAAGAAATGGTTTTTTCAAGATTGGCGATGAACTGCTGGTGATGTCGAATATTCTGCACGGATAAGCCATGCTGTAATTGAGTCTGCTGCTTTTGTTCAAGCGTTTCTTTCTTCTTCAGGAACTCATAAAGCTTTTCGGCGACGGTTTCAAATTTTTCGATAGAGCCCCTATACATTTCTTGGACTTCATCCTTTTCTTTTTCTTTCAGCATCAATATTCGCTGGAATTTATACTGATAACTCATTCGAATCATCCACCTCTTTCCGATAGCTCTATTAGCTCCTCGACACTAGCAGGAAGAGAAACCTTTTCGTATACTCCCTGTTTCAGGAAGGAAATGATCCCAGGGTAAAATTGGATGGCTTCATCCACTTCAGGGGATGTACCTTTCTTGTATGCCCCGATTTGAATCAGGTCTTCAGAGCTCATATACGTACTCAATAATTCTCTGATCCTAGTTGCAGCTTGTAAATGCTCATGAGTTGCCAGGTGATTCATCAACCGGCTGACACTTTTAAGAATATTAATGGCAGGGTATTGTCCCCGGTTGGAGATTTGACGGTCAAGGACGATATGACCGTCAAGAATACCTCTCACTGTGTCAGAGATAGGTTCATTCAGATCATCACCATCTACGAGAACGGTATAAAATGCCGTAATACTTCCTTGGAGATTGGTCCCTGTTCTCTCCAGTAGCTTTGGTAAAATGGCGAATACTGAAGGCGTATATCCTTTGGTTGTAGGCGGTTCGCCAACAGCCAATCCAATCTCCCTCTGAGCCATGGCCACCCTTGTAGCTGAATCCATCATTAGCATAACGTTCATGCCCTTATCCCGGAAATATTCAGCAATCGCCGTTGCCGTAAAGGCCCCTTTTATTCTCATGAGAGCAGGTTGGTCGGATGTGGCTGCCACTACAATCGTCCTTTTCAACCCTTCTACGCCCAAATCTCTTTCGATGAACTCCCTTACTTCCCTGCCACGCTCTCCTACTAGAGCAATGACATTTATATCCGCTTTCGTATTTCTGGCAATCATGCCTAATAATGTACTCTTCCCGACTCCGCTACCGGCAAAAATCCCTACCCTCTGTCCCTTACCTACCGTCAACATGCTGTCGATGGCTTTTACACCAACCTCCATCTTCTCATCGATCGGAGGCCTGGATAATGGATTGGGTGGGTCCTGTTCCGTATAGGCGGTGCTTAATCCTGAAGGCAATTGACTGCCATCAAGGGGGTGCCCCAAGGGGTCAATCACTTTCCCAATCAAAGAAGATCCTATTTTGATCTCTAAAGGCTTTGATGTTGCTTCAACAAGGCTCCCCGGTGAGATATCTTGCATATTCGTATAAGGCATCAGGATGACTAAATCATCATTAAATCCCACGACTTCTGCCATAATCACCTTTTGCTTCCCACGGGAGAAAATATGGATATGGCAGACTTCACCGACAGAGCTTTCCGGTCCTTGTGACTCAATCATCAATCCGACAACCCGTTTCACTTTCCCGAATTTCTTGAAGGTGGGGATATGAGGGATATGGGAGATAAGATCTACCGCTTTCATTCCACATCACCTTCCAGGAGATGATGAAGCTTCAGTTTTAATTCTCTTAGTTGTGAATCAACACTGACAATGACTCGCCCTTGATTCGTTTCAATGTAACATTCCTCATGTCCGAGATCGTCATTGGCATAAATGAAGCACTGAATGTCAGTCGGGAACATCATTTCAAGTTCGGATTTATTTACGGCAAGCAAATGATGTCTGGAAGGATGGACATGTATCTGGATGTGGGGCAAATCCCTCACTTCCTTCAACCCCCTTTTCACAATGGATAGGAATGCTTCAGGTTCTGCTTCCAGCTTTTGATTGATAATTTTCTCTGCACATGCGATCCCAAGATTGAGGATGACTTCTTCTGCTCGCTGAATATGACCTTCAAACTGTTCCCTGTTCCAATCAGCAATGTCATTTGCTTCTTGCAGTTTCAACTGAAAAACCTGATAGCCTTTCCTCTTTCCTTCTTCTTCTCCCTGAAGGAAACCGGCATTGTACGCCTCCTGCACGAGCTGCTCTCGTTCTGATAACCAATTTTCCTTTTCATACATCAAACGGTCTTCTTCTTGACGAGCCTTCTCCTTCGCCAATTGGATGATTCGTTCAGCTTCATTGGTCGCTTGTTCTATGATTTGATCCCTTCTTAAAGAAGTCTGACCCATTAGGATATCTTCCTTTTGGGATACCTCATTAGTCGGGGTTAACTTTTTAAGAGAAATGACTTTTTTGTTCTCTTCGACGGTTTGAGCTAAGGTAGACTTTATGATCCTAGACAATAATATCGTCTCCTCCACCACGGGCAATGATGATTTCACCGGAATCCTCTAATCTTCTAATGACTGCTACTATACGTGACTGCGCTTCTTCAACATCCCGTAATCGCACCGGTCCCATGAACTCCATTTCTTCTTTAAGGGTTTCAACCATCCGATTTGACATATTCCTGAATACCACTTCTTTCACTTCATCGCTTGACACTTTAAGAGACAGAAGCAGGTCTTCATTGTCACAATCTCGGATGACACGTTGAATGGAACGACCGTCAAGTGTGACGATATCTTCAAAGACAAACATCCTCTTCTTGATTTCTTCGGCTAATTCAGGATCTTGAATTTCCAAAGCATCTAGGATCGTTTTCTCTGTTGAACGATCCACACCGTTTAGCACTTCCACTACCGCTTCAACTCCACCTGTCTGAGTATAATCCTGCGTGACAGTGGCTGATAGCTTCCGTTCCAAGATGGCTTCCACTTCACTGATCACTTCCGGTGAGGTACCATCCATTACAGCGATCCGCCTTGCAATATCTGCTTGTACTTCCTGCGGAAGCTCTGAAAGAATTTGACCAGCCTGTTGCGGGTCCAAATAAGATAGTATCAATGCGATCGTCTGTGGATGTTCATTTTGAATGAAATTAAGGATTTGAGCAGCATCCGCTCTCCTCGCAAAGTCAAATGGCTTGACCTGTAAAGAGGAGGTCAAACGATTGATTATGGCTGAAGCCTGTTCTGTCCCCAACGCTTTTTCCAAAACGGTTTTGGCATAGCCTATACCACCTTGTGAGATGTAATCCTGAGCAATGGCTATATTGTGAAATTCTTCTAATATATCTTCCTTAGCCTCCGTCTCTACCTTTTTCACTCCGGATATCTCTAATGTAAGCTTTTCGATTTCTTCTTCCGACAAATGCTTGTACACCGATGCCGATACATCAGGACCAAGAGAGATCAGGAGGATGGCTGCCTTTTGTTTCCCTGTTAAACCTTTCTCTCTTCTTACCATGTTCATTCCTCCTAATCCTCTGCTAACCAGGTGCGTAACAGTTTAGCGAATTCTTCTGGTTTATCTTTAGCCATTCTCTCCAGCTGCTTCCTGCGAATCGAGCCTTCTGTTTCTTCTTTTGGTTCGATGTCAGGGATTTGGACTGGTTCTCTTGGTTCTTCATATTCCAGCTCTTCTTCAAGATCTTTCTTTCGTGAACGCATTAAGAAAAATACCAATAAAAGAATCACAACAAGGAGAATACCACCGATTACGTACGTCCACCATGGGAGGAACGGTTTCTCTTTTGTAGAGACGTCCATTTTCCCATTGAAAGGTTGAACCGAGACGACCACCTTATCTTCAATGGCCTCGTCTGTCAGTTCAGGATTTTCTTCTTTGTCAATCGAGGTACGAACGATAGTAGACAATACTTGACGGATATCATCGACCCGACCTTGCGGCAACGACGTTTCTTCTTCAGGGTTAGGTGGTTCTACCATGACCTGGATCCCAAGATCCCTTATTTTATATGGGCTTTCAACGATTTCTTTTTTAATCCGATTGACTTCATTGTTGATCGTTTCTTCCATACGTTCATAATCACCATTCGATTCTGAACTGGATCCGTACGTTACTCCGCTGTTGGTCGGTTCATTCGTGTCCCCTGCTCCAGCTGTCCCACCAGGGCTCGCTCCTTCACCTGAAAATGTTTCTGTAATTCGCTGAGCGCTGACCGCAATTCCTTCCATATTTTCTTCATCGACCGGCGTCACCAGAACCTCTTCACGGTTTTCCTGAGTAAAATCAATATCTGTAGTGACTGAAACCACTACCTTGTTGAAGCCGATCAACGTGCCAAGCATATTCTGAACCTGACGTTGAATATCGCGCTCGACTTCTTTCTTTACATTCATTTGTTGGGCAAAATTCCCGCTTCCCATAGAATTATTTTGAGAATCTAAATCAAAATACTCAAAATATTGATTCATGATGACGATATTCTCAGTAGGAAGGTCCGGCACACTCTTTGAAACAAGGTGATAAAGCGATTTAATCTGCTTTGGATCTAATGTGAATCCTGGTTTAGTATCCAACACAATGGAAGCTGATGCATTTTGAACATCATCACTTAAGAAAATCTCCTTTTCAGGAAGATTGATCATGACCTTTGCATCCTGGATTCCGTTTATCCCCTTTATTAGATTTGCTAATTCGGTTTGCATGGCATCCAGTTTCATTACATTAAACTCATTATCCGTCATACCAAATCCGGCATTCTGACTAAAAAAGGTGTAGTCAATGCTTCCTGAGTTTGGAATTCCCTCAGCTGCCAGTTCAACCTTTAAGGTATCCACTTGTTCCTTAGGGACCATGATCGTCGATCCACTATCTGTAATTTCCGAGGGGATTCCCCTGCCATCCAGATTTTCTTTGATAGTTCCCGTTTCTGAAGGGGATAAATTACTATACAAAGGTTCCAGACTCGTCCTTGTTGTAAAATAACTTAACGTACCGATAAGAATAACGGTTATCAGGAAGATGGCTCCCATACTCATTTTTTGTTTCTTGGTTCTACTTGTCCAAAAAGACTTTATCTGATCTGTATATTTCTTAAACGATTCATTCATTACAATCCTCCGGTACTCGACTGCATGAGTCTACTACATTGGCATTCTCATAATCTCTTGGTAGGCTTCCACTACTTTATTACGTACTTCCATCGTTGTTTGCAGGGTGATACTCGCCTTCTGGGAAGCAATCATCATTTGATGTAGATCGACATTTTCACCCCTGACAAGCTTTTCTGTTAATTGATCCGATTGCACCTGCATCTTATTAACTTCATCGATAGAATTCTTTAATAGTTGACTGAAATTACCTGCTCCCTCAGAAGGGGAATTATTTTTTTTTGCAAAGGACGGACTTATAATCCCAGGTGTTATCGAATTAATTTGTTGAATTGCCATAGAATTAAAACCTCTCTCTATTTACCAATTTCCAGTGACTTCATTAACATCGCTTTATTTGCATTAAAGACGGTTACATTGGCTTCATATGACCGTGTCGCTGAGATAAGATCTATCATCTCCCTCAATGGATCGACATTCGGCAGCCTGACATACCCCTCATCATTTGCATCGGGATGCTCAGGGTCATAAACCATCTTAAATGGAGTTTGTTCATCTTCTTCAATCCTTGATACCTTTACGCCATTGCCGACAGAATGATTGTCTCTCGTATTCATGGCCTGATTTAAAAAAGATGAAAACTGATTTTCCTGCGGTGCCATCACTACTGATTTCCTCTGGTAGGGCTGCCACTCCCCGTTCACCATTTTCCCCCTCGTTGTATCCACATTTGCCATATTGGAAGAAATAACATCCATTCGCAAACGCTGCGCAGTAAGAGCGGAAGCGGTTGTATTCATACCTGTAAACAAAGTCATGATCATTTACCTCCTCTAATGACGGATTGCAGACTATTAAATTTACCATTTATCCTATCTGACAGGGCATTAAAGTAAATTTGGTTAGTAGCCATTTCTGACATTTCCTGATCGAGGTCCACTCCGTTACCGTTGTGATTATACTGGTAAGTGGATTTCGTCTTCACAGCAGGATGTTGACTGTCTGAATGAAAGGTAAAGTGGCGTTGATCCGTTCGCTTAGCATCCAGTTGCTGGAGAGACTGATCAAAGACCTTCTTGAACTCTACTTTTTTCGCTTTATAATTCGGTGTATCGACATTTGCAATATTTTGAGAAATGACTTTCTGATTTAACGCAGCGTAATTCAGCCCGTTTTCAAGAGTAGTGAACGTATTGGAAAATAGTTTCACTTTAGGCACCTCTATCCGTTTTTTTGACATGTTTCAACTATTTTTGACAAATTTAACATACAACAGTATTTATTGTAATGTTTAGCAAGATTAGTGTCTATGAATATTCGGTAAATTTTCCTGAAAGAGGCCGATATTCATCAATTTCGTGACTTTTAATCCACTTTTCATCCTTATATTCCCATGGTTGTTTTTTACACATAAATATATTTTTTACCAATTATGTTACAGAAACGTTACATCAACCTTTAAATTGAATCTTTCAAATAATAGAAGATCATCCACGGAATACACAAGAAAACCTCTCCTGGTTTAAAGTGCATGCTTATGCTTGTGATTTGTCTATATCAGTGTCCTGATGTCGAAATTGGTCGTAACATTGTTGTAATTTTATTGTACTACCCATACATTAGATGACAATACCCAAAGACCGATTGCCAGTAGTTCATTCGACTTATTTTCCCTAAACAGTCTGACTTTTCGCTTCATTCATCCCTCATATGTTGTTTCCTAGCCATGTTTTCACTGATTAGATCCCTCTGTTCACAAAAAAAGCTGCTTCCCAGTAGGGAAACAGCTTTTGGATTATTTTAGTTTGTACGCAATTTATCCAATTCAACTAAGAATTTATTGTTTAATACTTTGATGTACGTTCCTTTCATCCCTAGAGAACGCGATTCAATGACACCTGCACTCTCAAGTTTACGAAGGGCATTAACGATAACTGATCGTGTAATACCAACTCTGTCGGCAATTTTAGAAGCTACGAGTAGTCCTTCGTTTCCATTTAATTCTTCAAAGATATGTTCGATCGCTTCAAGTTCACTGTAAGACAATGAGCTGATCGCCATTTGTACAACTGCCTTGCTTCTCGCTTCGACTTCGATCTCCTCGGCTTTTTCACGAAGGATCTCCATACCTACCACGGTTGCACCATATTCACCAAGGATCAAATCATCATCTTCGAAACTTGCTTCCAGGCGGGCAAGGATCAGGGTTCCCAATCTTTCTCCCCCACCAATAATTGGAACGATTGTCGTTAAACCATTCTTGAAGAATTCTCTATTTTCTACTGGGAAAGCAGTATATTCACTATTTACATCAAGGTTAGGAGAGGTTTCCTGAACATTGAACAGGTTTTGAGTGTACTCCTCAGGAAATTGGCGGTCTGCCAGCATTTGTTTCATACGCTCATTTTCGATCTGCTGATTGATGGCATAACCCAACAGTTTACCACGGCGGCTGACAACGAATACATTCGCTTCAATCACCTTACTTAGAGTTTCAGACATTTCTTTGAAATTCACCGGTTTACCGGCTGCTTTTTGCAACATGGCATTGATGGTTCTTGTTTTACCTAATAAATTCATTACATTTCCTCCTACTACAACTTAAGTGTATCTATTATTTTATTTACTATTATCATTTATCCATCTACCTTTACCCAATTGTGGGTAAGGAAAAACTTATAGAATAAACTGGCTTAGATCTTTATCTTTAGAAATGGCACCTAATTTATCATCAACATACTGAGGTGTGATCTTCACCGTATCCATGGTGATGTCCGGTGCTTCAAAGGACAGATCTTCAAGGAGTTTTTCCATAATGGTATGAAGTCTTCTCGCTCCGATATTATCAGTATTTTGATTAACATCATAAGCAATTTCAGCTAGTCTACGAATAGCATCGTCAGAAAATTCAATTTGTATACCTTCTGTTTCCATTAAAGCGATATATTGTTTAATGATCGCATTGTCCGGTTCAACTAGAATTCGAACGAAGTCCTCCGTAGAGAGCTTCTGAAGTTCCACACGGATCGGAAAACGTCCTTGTAATTCAGGAATAAGATCTGAAGGTTTACTCATGTGAAAGGCGCCTGCCGCTATAAAAAGGACATGATCTGTCTTCACCGAACCATATTTCGTGACAATGGTAGAACCTTCCACTACAGGGAGAATATCCCGCTGAACCCCTTCCCTGGATACATCCGCAGAAGATTGACCGGAGCTCTTACTCGCAATTTTGTCAATCTCATCTATGAAAATGATACCGGACTGTTCAGCACGGACGATCGCCTCCTGGGTCACTTCATCCATGTCAATGAGCTTTTGGGCTTCCTCATTTGTCAGTACAACCCTTGCTTCCTTCACTTTTAATTTACGCTTTTTCTTCTTCTTTGGCATGAAACTACTTAGGGCATCCTGCATGTTCATCCCCATTTGTTCCATACCTGAACCTTGGAGCATATCAAACATGGATGCTTGTTGCTCCTCCACTTCAATCGTGATGAATTCTTCTTCCAATTCACCGTCATCAAGTTTCTTTTCGATTCTTCTTCTTTGCTCTTGTAGTGAAATTTCTTCCTGTTTCTCATCATCTTCTTCTGATGTCTCTTGATTCCCGTTACCACCGAATATCATTTCAAACGGATTCTTATAAGATGAGGACTTTTTCTTTGATGGAACGACAAGTTCTACTAAGCGACGGTTGGCATTTTCCGCAGCCCTTTCGCGAACCCCGACCATCTTCTCCTCTTTAACCAGACGAACCGAAGTCTCGACCAAATCCCTGACCATCGATTCAACATCGCGTCCAACATAGCCTACTTCCGTAAACTTGGTTGCCTCCACCTTCACAAATGGGGCACGGACCAGTTTGGCAATCCTTCTGGCAATCTCTGTTTTACCGACACCTGTGGGACCCATCATCAAGATGTTCTTTGGAATCACTTCATCCTTCAATACGTCAGACAAAAGGCTTCGTCTATAGCGATTCCTAAGGGCAACAGCAACGGCTCTCTTTGCATCTTTCTGCCCTACAATGTATTGATCCAGTCTTTCTACAATTTGCCTTGGGGTTAAGTGGACAGTACTCTTCATAAAGTGGCACACTCCTTACTCCTAATAGTGTGAGAGGATATCATTTCAAATCTGAAGATCCGCGATTAAAGCTCTTCGACGATAATTTGGTTATTCGTATATACACAAATATCTGCAGCAATTTGAAGGGATGATTGAGCGATTTCCTTAGCAGATAAATGATCACCGGCATAAAGTTTCAATGCCCTGCCAGCAGATAATGCGTAATTCCCACCAGAACCGATGGCCAGAATCCCATCATCCGGCTCAATCACTTCACCCGTTCCGGAAATTAAAAGAAGATGACTTTCATCCATGACGATCAACATCGCTTCAAGCTTTCTCAGTACCTTATCACTTCGCCACTCTTTTGCAAGCTCGACTGCTGCTCTCTGAAGATTTCCGTTGAACTCCTGAAGCCTTCCCTCAAACATTTCTGATAAAGTGAATGCATCGGCAACTGAACCCGCAAAACCAGCCAATACTTTCCCATTGAATAATTTCCGTACTTTCCTTGCGGTATGCTTCATGACAACGGAGTTTCCGAATGTAACCTGTCCGTCGCCTGACATCGCACATTTGCCTTTATGCTGCACGGCGAAAATAGTGGTTGCGTGGAATTGTTCCATATCCTGACCTCCAACTCTTCTAAGCACGTGGGTGATGTGCTAAATACGTTTTTCTCAACTGATCCTTGGACACATGGGTATATAGCTGAGTTGATGATAGCTGAGCGTGTCCGAGAAGTTCTTGAACCGTCCTTAAATCGGCACCATTATTCAATAAATGGGTTGCAAAAGTGTGCCGGAGCATATGTGGGTGTATCTTCCCCGTCAAAGATGCTTTCTCGATAATCTTATTTAAGATCAAACGTACACCCCTTTGGGTTAATGCTCCACCACGATGATTGACCAGCAACTGATTATGGGGATTATCCTTTATCAACTTTGGCCGGGACTGTGTTATGTATTGTTCTAGTGCATCGTGTGCGTAGCTTCCAAATGGGACATACCTTTCTTTGTTTCCTTTCCCTTTAACCAGGACCGTAGATAATCCCATGTCAACGTCACCAAGCTGTATATTCGTGCACTCACTTACTCGGATACCCGTTGCATAAAGAAGTTCGAAGATCGCCCGATTACGTATTTCCATGGGGGATTCCCCGGCACAGGCATCCAGCAGTGCCTGTATTTCCTCCTCATAAAAAAAGCTAGGTAGTCTCTGTTCTTTTTTGGGGAGATTGACAAATGAAAAAGGGTTATCGAGCAGCTGCTTTTCCCGGTTCAAATAACGGTATAAGCTTCTAATACTGGAAACCTTCCTTGAAATGGAAGACCTCTTTAAACCTTGATCATGCAGCTTAGTTAAAAAAAGTCTCGCATCAGAATACTCGACATCTTTTAATGAACTTAAACCTTGTTCTTTCATAAATACGTAGAACTCTTCAATATCATGACGATATTGTTCAAATGTATGAACAGAATAATGCTTTTCTATTTGTAAATATTCAGTAAAGGATTGTAGTTGTTCATTTAATTGATTCTCCATGTTTAACACCTCACAAGGGCTACTAAATAGTAACACAACCGAACAGCCCTTGCAATGAATTTTACACTTTTTTCACAAAGTTCTGAATTGTTTCTAAAGCCCGGTTTGCGTGTTGTTCATTACGCTCTTTTTTACTTTTGACCTTTTTGGGCAAATCAGGGAAAAGGCCAAAATTGGCATTCATAGGCTGAAAATTATTTTCATTCGCCGTCGTTATATATCTGGCCATACTTCCGATTGCCGTATCATATGGAAACACCAGGGGTTCTTGATCCATTGCGAGTTTTGCAGCATTGATACCTGCGATTAATCCGCTCGCAGCAGATTCCACATACCCTTCCACTCCTGTCATCTGACCTGCAAAGAACAGGTTCTCATGATTCTTCAGCTGATACGTATCCTTTAAGACATTAGGTGAATTGATGAAGGTATTTCTGTGCATGACCCCGTAACGTACAATATCAGCATTTTCAAGACCAGGAATTAAACGTAACACTTCTTTCTGCGGTCCCCACTTTAAATGAGTTTGGAACCCGACAATATTATAAAGCGTTCCTGCTGCATCATCTTGTCTTAATTGTACTACAGCATACGGACGTTTTCCTGTTTTAGGATCTTCCAATCCCACTGGCTTTAATGGTCCGAACAACATCGTTTTCTTTCCGCGTGAAGCCATGACCTCAATCGGCATACAGCCCTCGAAGAAAATTTCTTTCTCGAATTCTTTCAACGGAACCGTCTCTGCAGAAATCAAGGCCTCATAGAAACGATTGAACTCACTTTCGGTCATCGGGCAATTTAAGTATGCTGCTTCCCCTTTATCATAACGGGATTTCAAATACACTTTGTCCATATCTATGGAGTCTTTCTCAATGATCGGTGCAGCTGCATCATAAAAGTATAAGTGCTCTTCCCCTGTCAGCTGTTTAATTTGCCTTGAAAGTTTCTCACTAGTCAAAGGACCGGTAGCTACAATAGTAGTCCCTTCAGGCAATTCGGTGACTTCTTCATTGAACACCGTTACGTTCGGGTGGTTTTTCACTTTATCTGTAACCAGCGCAGCAAATTCATGGCGATCGACGGCCAGTGCTCCTCCAGCCGGGACGGAACAAGCATCAGCTGCAGCCATGATGACCGAATCCAAACATCTCATTTCTTCCTTTAATACCCCTACTGCATTCGTAAGAGTATTGGCTCTAAGGGAGTTACTGCACACAAGCTCTGCAAATTTATCTGTATGGTGGGCAGGGGTCTTCGTAATGGGTCTCATTTCAAAGAGATTGACTTTGATTCCCCTCTTTGCAATCTGCCAAGCGGCTTCACTACCTGCTAACCCTGCTCCAATAACATTTACTGTCATGATTTGACCTCCTACAGTCCGAACGTTATAACCTGTCAGCATTGTACCTCAAGGGACAATGTTAAAAAAAGATATATATATTGAAAAACTGTATAGTTTTTACAAAATTAAAGGAAAACACAAAAGGGCTGACCCAATAGGTAATAGAGAAATCACCTGTTGGGACAGTCCCTCGTTACATTGTATAAGTTCATTGTTCAACAATCAATCTTTTTATTGCTTTTGTTTACAATATTCGTTGATTGATCAGCTGTCGGGATTATGGTTCATACCTCCAGCAGGATATAAGGTGTACCGGAACCCTTATATATTCAGTACACCACTATTTCTGAGGTTCTTCTTTATAATCACAATTCGTACATTGAATTTGATTTCCTTTTTTAAGCTTTTTCTCTACGAGGAGTTCAGCACATTTCGGACATTTCCGTTCGATTGGTTTATCCCATGATAAGAAATCACATTCGGGATACTGATCACAGCCGTAGAAAATTCGTTTCTTCTTACTTTTTCGTTCAATGATGTTTCCTTTTTCACATTTAGGACATTTCACACCGATTTCTTTGACGATCGGTTTTGTATTCCGGCAATCCGGGAAATTACTGCAGGCCATGAATTTACCGTATCGCCCCATCTTAATGACCATTGGATGTCCACATTCTTCACAATCTTCCCCTGCGGGTTCATCCCGGATTTCAATTTTCTCCATCTCATTCTCGGCTCTTTCCAGGTGTTTTTCAAAATCTTGATAAAAACGATCGATGATTTTTTTCCACTTTACATTTCCGTCTTCAATATCATCAAGACTCCGTTCCATATTTGCTGTGAACTCTACGTCAATGATGTCCGGGAAAAATTCTCTTATCAGCTCTAAAACGATTTCCCCGAGCTCCGTTGGGACAAAACGCTTATTATCAAGCGTTACATATCCTCTTCGTTGGATCGTATCCAGAGTAGGAGCATAAGTGGAAGGTCTGCCGATACCGAGTTCTTCTAAGGTTTTAACCAATCGTGCTTCAGTATACCTTGGTGGAGGCTGCGTGAAATGCTGATTCGGATCAATGTTTTCACTTTTCACCTTATCGTTTTCTGCTAGCGCTGGAAGGAAATTATCCTTTTCTTCTTTTTGGTCGTCAGATCCTTCAACGTATACCTTCATAAAGCCTGGGAATTTCACTTTGGAACCCGTAGCCCTGAACATGACCGAGTTGTTCACAAGATCTACACTCATGGTGTCCATGATAGCAGGTGCCATCTCACTTGCCACGAATCGTTCCCAAATCAATTTGTACAGACGATATTGATCCCTTGAAAGAAACTCTTTCACAGATGATGGATCCCTTAAGGTACTCGTGGGACGAACAGCTTCATGGGCATCCTGGGCTTTTTGTTGTTTTTTCTCTTTACGCTCAGATTGCTTGATGAAATCCTGACCATATTTATTCACGATGTATTCGTTTGCTTCTTTTTGGGCTACTTCAGAAATACGGGTGGAGTCCGTTCTCATATATGTGATAAATCCAACGGTTCCTTGTTTTCCCATTTCAATCCCTTCGTATAATTGCTGAGCAAGCATCATCGTTTTCTTTGCACGGAAATTCAATTTCCGGGCTGCTTCCTGTTGTAAGGAGGACGTCGTAAACGGAGGCGCAGGATTTCTCTTTCTTTCCTTCTTTGTGACTTTGTTCACCTCGAAGGATTTACCCTTAACTTTTCCGAGCACATCTTTTACGTCCTCTTCCGTTTTCAATTCCATCTTTTTACCGTCAATCCCATAAAAGGATGCTTGAAACGTCTCTTTATC
This sequence comes from Rossellomorea sp. NPDC077527, assembly GCF_044542955.1. NCBI lineage: Bacteria > Bacillati > Bacillota > Bacilli > Caryophanales > Bacillaceae > Rossellomorea > Rossellomorea sp. NPDC077527. Next base: position 166,698 of record NZ_JBITVL010000003.1, read on the forward strand.
TTTTGTAAATTCCGCTTCTATTGACCAGTACTCTTCAGGAGTAAAGTTTTTGATTTCATTTTCTCTGTCAATGATTAACCTGACGGCAACGGATTGCACACGGCCGGCACTGAGACCCTTTTTCACTTTCTTCCATAGTAAGGGGCTGATGTTATAGCCGACTAATCGATCTAAAACCCTTCTTGCTTGTTGCGCATCCACCAAATCCATATTGATTGCCCGTGGATGTTTAAACGATTCTTTGATCGCATCCTTCGTGATTTCGTTAAAAACGACTCGACACGCAGAATCAGTATCCATATCCAGGCTGTGTGCAAGGTGCCATGCGATCGCTTCCCCTTCTCTGTCGGGGTCGGCCGCGAGAAAGATCTTTTTCACTTTTTTTGCAGCGGTTTTCAGTTCTTTCAATACAGGTCCCTTACCCCGTATCGTGATATACTTCGGTTCGAATTCATTTTCAACATCGACGCCCATTTGACTCTTAGGCAGGTCAATGACGTGCCCCATTGAGGCCCTCACCTTATACTTTTTCCCTAAATAACGTTCAATTGTTTTCGCCTTTGCCGGCGATTCCACTATTACTAAATAATCTGCCATCCAATAAGCCTCCTTAAAGAGGAAAATAATCACTGTGTATAGTACCTTGGAATGTTGATTAAACTCGTACAAACGGAAACGTTTACACTCACATTCACATAGGTATGAAATTAATTTCAGTGTAGAGAAGTACTGCTCTTACCTATTTATTTCTCATAAATACAGTTTTTGATACCTGTTGCAAAATGTATAACAGTTTTACCATAATTGCAACCATTTTGTATAAATAACTTATATTTATTCGGATATATATGGGTGAAAATCTGTTTTATTAAGAGATTTTTGTCCTATTTTCTAGTTTATACACGCAGTTCTGAAAAAATATCTTCTATTGTTAAGACCATTTTGGCTCCCTCTTGAATGAGAGAGTTTGTTCCTTCAGCTAATGGATCATGTATGGACCCGGGAATGCATAACACTTCCCGTCCTTCGTTCAATGCATAGTCAGCCGTGATGAAGGTTCCACTTTTTTTCCTGGCTTCAGTGACAAGAACTGCATCACTAAGACCGCTGATAATTCGATTTCGGAACGGAAAATGCCATTTTTCAGGCTTCATATAGGGTGGATATTCCGAAAGGAGAAGTTGATGATGCATCATATGATGGGCCAAATCGACATTTTGTTTAGGGTAAATATGCTGGAACCCTCCACCTAACACACCTATCGTATTCCCACCTGACTTAATCGCTTCTTTATGAGCAATCGTATCTGCCCCTCTGGCAAGCCCGCTTACAATTACGACTCCCCGTTCAATCAGCTGTGGAATCAACCTATGGAGGACTTTCTCTGTATAAGAGGTGGCGTTTCTTGAACCAATCACAGCCAATTTCGTCGAAGCTTGAAGGAGTTTCCTGTTTCCTTTTAAGAAAAGCAAAAAGGGAGGGTCATATACGTTTTTTAATAACTTAGGGTAATCATCATCGTATAAGGTAATCCACTCTATATCATTTTCCTCATAGAGTTTCTTATACCGATCGGAAGGAAAGGAATGAAGATCATTATAGAAGAGTTCTATATTCGTAGAACTTAAAGCGGTTAACTGTTGAAGCTTTGATGAAGAAAGTTCAAAGACAGCGTGAAGATCTTGGTATGTTTCCACCAGCCGTTTGGTTCCTTTTATCCCTATACCACGGCAATGGTGAATATGGAAGAGCATGTGACGATTCCCTTTCATTTACAGCCTCCTTTATTTCATTATTAAATCTAGATAAAACTGAGACTGATAGCTAAGCTATCAGTCTCAATACAAGATTAATGAGTTTTACATTTATCGAGGATTCCCTCTTCTTTCAGAACCTTGATCAATGTTTCGCCCATATCTGAAGGAGTCGGCGCAACTTGAATACCACATTCATTCATCACGCGGATTTTCTCATCAGCGGTTCCTTTACCACCTGAAATAATCGCACCGGCATGTCCCATACGCTTACCTGGAGGTGCCGTCCGTCCACCAATGAATCCTACTACAGGTTTCGTCATATTGGCTTTAATCCACTCAGCTGCTTCTTCTTCAGCCGTACCTCCGATTTCACCAATCATGATCACTGCATACGTATCTTCGTCTTCATTGAAAGCCTTCAATACATCAATAAAGTCTGTTCCATTCACAGGGTCTCCACCGATACCGACTGCTGTAGACTGTCCGATACCAGCTTGTGAAAGTTGGTGAACTGCTTCATACGTCAGCGTACCAGAGCGGGAAACAACCCCAACATGACCTTTTGTATGGATGTAGCCAGGCATAATCCCGATTTTACACTCGTCAGGAGTGATGACTCCAGGACAGTTCGGCCCAACAAGGCGCGTTTTCTTTCCTTCCATATAACGCTTAACCTTCACCATGTCTAATACAGGGATATGCTCTGTGATACAGATAGCTAAATCAAGCTCGGCATCTACCGCTTCCATGATTGCATCTGCTGCAAATGGAGCTGGAACATAAATGACAGAAGCATTTACACCCGTTGCTTTCTTTGCTTCTTCGACTGTATTGAAAACAGGTACGCCTTCAACCTCAGTTCCGCCTTTTCCAGGTGTAACACCAGCCACGATTTGTGTACCGTATTCAAGCATTTGCTTCGTATGGAAAAGAGCTGTTGATCCTGTAATCCCTTGTACAACAACCTTGGTATCTTTATTAATAAATACGCTCATTTGTCCCCCGCCTTTCTTAGCCTACTTGCTCAACGATTTTTTGTGCGCCGTCTGCCATAGATTCAGCTGCAATAATATTCAATCCAGATTGATTCAAGATTTCTTTTCCTAAATCAACGTTCGTACCCTCAAGACGAACCACAAGAGGTACTTGAAGACCGATTTGCTTAGCCGCTTCCACAACACCAGTTGCAATAACATCACATTTCATGATTCCGCCGAAGATATTGACGAAAATACCTTTAACGTTTTCATCAGAAAGAATGATCTTGAACGCTTCTGTTACCTTCTCAGCTGTGGCACCGCCCCCAACATCAAGGAAGTTAGCGGGATCTCCACCATAATGCTTCACGATGTCCATCGTAGCCATGGCAAGACCAGCACCATTTACCATGCAGCCGATATTTCCATCAAGAGAGATATAGCTCAGGTCATATTTAGAAGCTTCGATTTCTTTCGCATCCTCTTCTTCAAGGTCGCGTAATTCAATGACATCTTTTTGACGGTATAATGCATTCGAATCGAAGTTAAACTTCGCATCCAAAGCCATAACGTCCCCATCACCTGTTACAACTAACGGGTTGATTTCAACGATCGAAGCATCCTTTTGGATGTAGACATTGTAAAGACCCATCATGAATTTAGCTGCTTTCCCAACAAGTTTCTGCGGGATATTGATATTGAAAGCGATACGTCTCGCTTGGAATCCTGTTAATCCTACAACCGGATCGATATACTCTTTAAAGATTTTTTCCGGTGTTTTTTCTGCTACTTCTTCGATTTCAGTTCCGCCTTCTTCAGAAGCCATCAGAACCACTTGAGAAGTTGCGCGGTCAAGTACAAGACCTACGTAATATTCTTTCTTGATATCACAGCCTTCTTCGATAAGTAAGCGCTTTACTTCCTTACCTTCAGGCCCTGTTTGATGAGTAACTAATGTTTTACCGATTAGCTCTTCTGCATATGTACGCACTTCGTCCAGGCTCTTAGCAATCTTAACGCCTCCAGCTTTACCCCGGCCACCTGCGTGGATTTGAGCTTTTACTACATATACGCTAGAATTTAACGTCTTCGCCGCTTCTACTGCTTCTTCAGCTGTAAAAGCCACTTTACCATTTGGCACGGACACCCCGTAATTTCTGAGGATTTCTTTACCTTGATATTCATGGATATTCATTTTCCATCCTCCTATCAAACTCTTCAAAAAATAGACTGCGCTTTCATTGTATAGAATGACAGTATATCTGTCTACCATTATGCTAAAAATATTATATTAGTTTAAAAATTCTGAACTTAAGTTGATAGAATTCTTTCTTAACACGCTATGTTTATTAGGGTATCTCCAATAGAAATATTATATTCAAAAAATATATTCCCCTCTAAATCTATTTCATTAACTTCATACGGGAAACCGCTTCAATCATTCCTTCTTGGATATATCCCTGTCCAAACGGTAGATAAAAGCAAAGACTTCTGCTACTGCACCATATAATTCTTCCGGGATGGATTCACCAATATCCAAGTTTCCGAGGAGGGACAAAAGACTCTTATCTTCTTGGATCGGCACCCCATTCTCCTTTGCACGTGAAAGGATGTTTTCAGCAATGATCCCCTTCCCCTTCGCAAGTACTTTAGGAGCCGCTTCACTATGTGGATTATACCCTAATGCCATCGCTTCTTTCCGCTTTTGCTGGTTCTTCATACCTTAACATCAACTCCGGAATAGGTTCGATTAGATTGGTCACCGAGAATCTTATTTGAAAGCTCTGAATGAGTATCCGGAACTTTAAACTTTATATTCGAGAGTTGATACTCGAGCATCTCCAGACCGTTTCTCAAATTGGGGACGTATGATTGTGACAAAGCTTCCATGGCGGGGTGTTCATTCCAAACAGTCAAGGAAATCACCCGATTCTGGACCTGCATATCGATCAATGTCTCATTTAATCTTTCCAGGTTCAAGTAGAATAGGACACGGCAGTAGTCTTCATCTATGACACCTTTATCTTTTTCTTTTCCTGTCCACTGAATGGTAATATCCGTGCTCCTTCCAAACAGATACAGGGGAAATTGCTGCACGATCGTAAGAAAGGGGGTATGATCCTGTGATTGAAGAACTTGATGATTCATTTTCAGAACAATGTCATCGGCTAATTGACGAATGTCTGAAGATGTGTGGTGCTGACTCAATCCTATAAGATGCTCTTTTAATGTTTGTCCCTGGATTTCAAGTCCTTTATGAAACTGCGCTTCAAAGTTAATCCCGAATTGCCCGATCACTTTTTTTAACACTTTGGCCATTTCATCCCCACGGATTTGCTGAGTGAATTCCTCTACAGTTTCGTGAAGAAGAATTTGAAATATTTTTTCCTGATTTGAAGCAGGGCCACTCTTCCCCCACATCTGTTCAAGTTTGGTGAAATTCTTTTCCACCTGCTTCTCCCTCCCACTTAAACCGTACAACTGTTTTGCCGCCGATAGGGAAGCGTCATTCTTGTCTCCAACGGTGGTGTTATGGGTGCCTGTCAGGACATTCACCCATTTTTCCACCACGGACGCAGCGGTTTTTAAAGATTGTGCGCCCTTATCACTTACCATTAAGTATTGATTCAGTTCATTCAGAAGGCCTTCTTCAGAATGATTTGGCAGCTTTCCATATTGATGGACCCTGTTCCCTTCCACGAGAGAAGAGTAGCTTTCCAGTACCATCCTTGTCAATCCTTCCTTCCATTGGTGCATAACCATTTCAGAAGAAAAGAATCCCAAGGACTTCAATAGGTCAAAGTGGCCCAGTCGGGTTGAAAAGGTTCGGGAGTTGTCCGCTAACCGTGCCAAAGCCTTGATGACAAGGTTTTCAGAAACATTCTCCATGATGGGTTCCTGCATTTTCTGAAGCATCTGCAGAGTGCGTGAATCTCTCCCTGTCTCACTCAACTTTATCTTGAGTGTGTCCAGCATGGAAATAAAATCACCTTTTTCACCGGATTTCATAGATAAGAATGTCCTGTCTGTAAAAGGTAAGTTTTTTCTTGCCATTTCCACAAGTACTTTTACGTTCATGGATGCCTCATCGCCTTTTAAATACTTTTCGGCAAATACAAGCATTTCTTTATGGATGGGAATTTTATTCTTCACAAGCTCCATAATGAACGAAGACATTTCTTTTTCTTTACTCGTGATGGAAAGGTGCTGTAACAATTTAAAAGCTATTCCCTCACCATCACCTTCTCCATTTGGGGTCCGGATCAATTGAAGACTCACTCCATCCTCCGTTTGCTTCACTTCCACCCAGTGACGTTCCCCAGGTTTTATAGGGGTTTCGAGCCTGGCCATGAACCTGCGACCATTTGCTGAAACATCTGCTACGTCATCACCCATTAGTTTATGTACCTTTACATATAGAATCTTTCCATTTTGAAATGAGAATGGTTTCCCAAAAGCAGAGGACAATGGCTGATTGCCTCCGGTACCATGAATGTGGGCCATCTCCCTTTCCCCCGTTCCACAATTTTATCCTATCGAATCTTTCTTTTCCTATTTAGCTACTCTTTCTTTATTCTCATTCTGAAGAAGATCTTTCACCGGTGCAAAGCTTTTTCTATGAAGAGGGGTAACACCCAATCGTTTCAATCCCATTAAGTGGTCTTTTGTTCCATACCCTGCGTTTTTCTCGAAAGCATAGCCAGGATATCTTTCAGCATACTCTTTCATCATCCTGTCTCTGGTAACCTTTGCGACAATCGAAGCCGCGGCTATGGATATGCTTTTCGAATCCCCTTTAATGATTGATTTACTAGGATATGGTGTTTCAAGTTTCATCGCATCGATTAATAAATAATCAGGTTTAACCGACAAATTTACGATTGCATCATTCATCGCTTTTTTCGTCGCTTGATAAATATTGATATCATCAATTTCCATCGCATGAACCATCCCTACCCCGATCGATATAGCGTGTTCTTGGATATAGTTAAAATACTCTTCTCTTTTCGATTCTGAAAGCTTCTTACTATCATTCAACCCTGCCAAATAGAAGTCTGGTGGCAGAATAACTGCTGCCGTGACGACGGGTCCAGCAAGTGGCCCCCTTCCCACCTCGTCTATACCCGCGATATTCTTGAAACCTTGATGGCGCACCTCCGTTTCATATCGAGTGAGAATCTTGAATTCTTCTTTCTCCTTTACTTTCTTTATCCGTTCACGTTCAAACTGCTGTAAAAGCTTCTGAACACCTTTTCGTTCATCTTGTTTTAATTCTTCCATTATCGGGTCAGAGTCAGTCAATGTTCCAATCATTTGCTTGATCTCTTTGATCGATTTATGTACTTTCGTCACTCTCGTTCCTCCTCGTATATATCGGTTATCACCGCAAATAATAAAGAGGCTGTGTAAAAGAGATCCCGTCCCTTTATTCAGCCTCTTCGGTTATTCACTATCCATTTCTGCTTCATCAATGAAATCAAAGGTCATTGGTCCTAGTTGAACATTCCGGATATCTCTTACAATGATCTCCGATGTTTTGTCATAATTCACTTCTCCACCAGCCATCAGACAGCCTCTCTTAGTTCCGATTTGATTAAAGCTATCCACGACTTCTTCTGGTATTCCATCGAGACCGTAGCGCTCTTCTAATCGCTCAGGATAGTGTTCCGCAAGAAAGCGTAAGCCATATACCGCAATATCCTGCAAATTCAGGATGGTATCCTTGATCGCTCCCGTTAAAGCAAGTTTATACCCTACCTTTGGATCTTCAAACTTCGGCCAGAGTATCCCGGGTGTATCAAGTAGTTCGAGCTCTTTTCCTACTTTGATCCATTGCTGGGCTTTCGTCACACCAGGAGTGTTGCCTGTTTTAGCGATATTTTTCTTTGCCAGTCTGTTGATCAATGTGGATTTACCTACATTTGGGATTCCCACAATCATCGCCCTGATGGCACGTGGTCTCATTCCTCTCGACTTCATGCGGTCGAATTTTTCTTTTAATATTTCCTTAGCGGCTTGCACGATGACTTGAAGCCCTTTTCCAGCCTGCGCATTTACAGCAATGGCCGTGATACCCTGTTCTTTGAAATAGGTAATCCATTCATTCGTCCTGCTTGTGTCTGCCATGTCCGCTTTATTTAACAAAACAAGACGGGGCTTTTGACCAATGATTTCTTCAATCATCGGATTTCTCGATGATAACGGAATTCTTGCATCTACCAATTCAATCACAATGTCAACAAGTTTCAATTTCTCGGTTACTTGTCTACGAGCTTTAGCCATATGCCCTGGAAACCATTGTATTGTCATATGACCACCTCCAAACAACTTTTTTTTCTATTATTTCACCAAACCAAAATCTTTAACAGGCCAATAGATCACTTTCGTATCCCCGATGACTTCATCAGTTGAAACTGTCCCGATATGACGACTATCCTTGCTGAATCGACGATTGTCTCCCATAACAAAGATTTCCCCAGCAGGAACCGTTTCTTCACCGGTAATGTCTTTAAGAGTGAAATCTTCTGTTAAGACGCCACCGTCCAATTGATCTTTGTACTCCTTTAAATAGGGTTCAGAATAGGCTTTTCCGTTAATATATAATGTATCATTCTTGTACTCCACTTTATCTCCCGGCAACCCGATGACACGTTTGATATAATCCTTATGTTCAGGCGCATGAAAGACAACGATATCGAATCGCTCCGGCTCTCCCAATTTACTTACAATCATTCGGTCACCATTATGTAAAGTAGGCATCATTGATAATCCATCGACAACGATGGGTGCAAATAGAAAGAATCTGATTATGGCAGCTAATCCTACTGCAATTAACAGGGCTTTCATCCATTCCCACCACTCGTTTTTCTCTTTAACCACATCTCCACCACCCATGATTATTTCAATCTTTTCTATCTTTTTCTATTCTACTAGAAATTCTTCTAATTCTCATTAAAAATTGGTGGTTTCACTCAAATAGTAGAAACTCTAAAGCTTCATTACGTATAAGACGCTTTAATAAAAGGAAAAGGAGCTTGTCTCCAAGCTCCTTTTCTTACGTTCTTATCGAATTTCTTTAATACGTGCCGCTTTACCACGTAGGTTACGTAGGTAATAAAGTTTCGCACGACGGACTTTACCGCGACGAATTACTTCTAATTTAGCGATTTTTGGTGTGTGTACTGGGAAAGTACGTTCAACACCTACACCGTAAGAAATTTTACGAACAGTAAATGTTTCGCTGATACCGCCACCACGGCGTTTGATTACTACTCCTTCGTATACCTGAATACGTTCACGAGTACCCTCAACGATGTTAACGTGTACACGTACTGTATCACCAGGACGGAAAGATGGTAGATCAGAGCGAAGTTGTTCTTTCGTAATATCTTCGATTAATTTGTGCATCTTTTTCAACTCCTTCCAACAGATGCTCTTACAAAAGCGATTGATTGCAGCGGAACATCGGGATCCATGACTTTAGAAGCTAACTCCTCAAGCCACAAAGAATATAATATCATACAGGCATGCAGGATGCAAGCGTCTATTTTGACTTTCTCCATTCCTCAATCCATGCCTTTTGTTTATCCGAAAGTGTATGACTTTCCAATAGGTCAGGTCTTCTTTCGAAGGTCCTCCTCAGGCTCTCTTTCTCTCTCCATTCCTCAATCAACCTGTGGTTTCCTGAAATCAATTCCTGAGGGACCTTCATCCCTCTGAAATCGGCAGGACGGGTGTAGTGAGGATGCTCGAGGAGGCCTGAAGAAAATGAATCCAGAACGGGTGAATCCTCGTTGCCAAGAACCCCGGGTAGAAGGCGGACAACACTATCTATGACCACCATGGCTCCTAGCTCACCACCGGTCAGTACATAGTCGCCAATAGAAATTTCATCTGTGACGACATGCTCCCTTATACGTTCATCATAGCCTTCATAATGACCGCATATAAATACGAGATGCTTTTCCTTGGCAAACTCCTCAGCCTTTTGCTGGGTATAGCGCTCCCCTTGTGGACACATCAGGATGACTCTCGGTTTCGAATTCTCTTCTTGCTTTAGTGCATCGACGGCATCAAAGATCGGCTGGGGTTTCAAAACCATTCCCGCTCCCCCACCATATGGATAATCGTCTACCTGATGATGTTTATTGTCAGCGTAGTCGCGAAAGTTAATCACATTATACGTAACGGCTTCTTTTTCAGTAGCCTTTTTTAAGATTGAATCACCAAAGACGCCTTCGAACATTCCAGGGAATAGAGATAGAACATCAATTCTCATCATGATAATAGGCCTTCCATCGGTTCAATGGTAATGAGCTGACCTTCAATGTCGACACTGATCACGATATCCTCAATGTAAGGGATGAGATACTCTTTTCCCCTCTCTCCTTTTACGACCCATACATCGTTCGCACCTGGACTCAGGATTTCTTTGACGGTACCCAACTCTTCCCCCGCGGTCGTCCTTACCGTACAACCAACTATCTCATGGAAATAGTATTCACCTTCTTCGAGATCCTGCAATTGATCTTCCTGTACCTTCAAGATTCCCTCTTTGAACTTCTCAACCTCATTGATATTTTCATATCCTTCAAAGGTAAGTAAATCAAAGCTCTTATGGTTCCTGTGAGATTTGATTATGAGTTCTATGGGATTTTGTCCTTTAGTATGGAACAGGTATAGGGTGTTTCCTTTTTGATAACGTTCTTCAGGGAAATCTGTAGTCGATACAACCTTTACTTCTCCCTTAACGCCATGTGTATTCACAATCTTACCTACATTAAACCACTTTTCCATCGCATTCACCTCTTGCCTTAACGAATTTCTTTTACTATACCGTCTTCTACTACAATCGTCCTCGAAAGGGTTTCTTCATCCCAATTGTCACCAACTTGAATGTTCATCATACCTTGAACTTCCTTTTCCTTCAGTTCACTTCCAATCGGCAGGATATCAAGCTGTTCCATTTGAAAATCCAACAGTTTGATCTTTTCAGCCCGTTCATTCAATTCTTTTTCAAAATGCTGATTTAATTTGTGGGTAGGATATTTCTTGCCCCGCTCGATTTTTTTCATTTCGAACTGAAGCTGGTCTCTTTCCTTTTTCAGATGAAACTTCTGATTTTCATATCGTTTCATTAACAGGTTCTTGCTCTTTTCTGTCAGTACCTGTTTAATCGTAATCGTATGTATCACGTTCAAAAGTTCTTCCTCCTCCTTCTATTCACCCCTCACTGAAGTTTAGGTCTAAAAGGGTGCTCTTAGGGGAGTGGCGGCTAGTACGACGGCTTTGTAACCCTCTGACTATATCATACCATTGGATGTAGATAATCCCTACGAAAAAGGGGACTGACATCGTAAGGTTAAAAGTATAACCTTTGTGGGTCAGTCCCCTGATTCATAGAGCCCTGAGTCAGGAGCTTATGAAAAGCTTCCTCACTCCACGATCTCTAAGAAGATTTTCTTCTGTTGTGAAGATCCTGCTGCAGCGTATACCACAGTTCGAATCGATTTAGCTACTCTCCCTTGCTTCCCAATAACCTTTCCCATGTCCTCGGGATGAACAGATAACTTATACGTTAAGCCGTTCGTCCCTTCATCCAAATCGACGCGGACAGCTTCAGGATGGTCCACTAAAGGTTTCACAATCGTTAGAATAAGATCTTTCATCGATCTAATCGATTACTTGCTGTTTTTAGCATTGTGGAATTTTTCCATAATGCCTTGTTTTGAGAATAGGTTACGAACTGTGTCAGATGGTTTTGCTCCATTTGATAACCATTTAAGAGCTAGCTCTTCATCGATTTTCACTTCAGCTGGTTTAGCAACTGGGTTGTACGTTCCAACTGTTTCGATTTGACGTCCATCACGTGGTGAACGAGAATCTGCAACTACGATACGATAGAAAGGAGATTTTTTTGCTCCCATACGTTTTAATCTGATTTTTACTGCCATAATTAAAGCACCTCCGAATAGTTTCACACAAGTTAGTATAATATCAAATGTGTATTTTGTTTGTAAAGTGTTTTTTCTTAACAGTTCAATTTTTCTTTAGAAAAGTTGAACGAATTGCTTACATAAATGGGAATTTCATCCCTTTTTTCTTACCTTTTCCTTGCATGCCACTCATCTGTTTCATCATTTTCTTCATGTCCTCGAATTGTTTCAGAAGGCGGTTCACCTCTTGGATGGACGTACCGCTTCCTTTGGCAATTCGTTTGCGACGGGAAGCATTAATGGTTTCGGGGTGAATTTTTTCATCACCCGTCATGGATTGGATGATCGCCTCTACGTGACTGATCTGTTTGTCATCGACTTTAAGCTTGTCCAGACCCTTCATTTTGTTGGCGCCAGGCATCATTTTCAGCAATTCATCGAGTGGGCCCATTTGCTTCACCTGACCTAATTGGTCAAGGAAATCATCAAATGTAAAGGACATGGTACGCATTTTTTGTTCCAGTTCTTTTGCCTTTTCTTCATCCACATTGGCTTGGGCCTTCTCAATGAGGGAGAGTACATCTCCCATACCGAGGATCCTTGAAGCCATACGTTCAGGATGGAATGCTTCCAACGCATCCATTTTTTCACCCATACCAACAAATTTAATCGGTTTTTCAGTAACCGAACGGATGGATAATGCAGCCCCACCTCGAGTATCACCATCTAGTTTGGTCAGGACAACACCAGAAATACCAAGTGCTTCATTGAAGCTTTGAGCTACATTCACTGCATCTTGACCAGTCATGGCATCAACAACGAGGAAGATTTCATCCGGATTTGAGAGTTCTTTGATTTCTTTCAACTCTCCCATCAGATTTTCATCAATGTGAAGTCGACCTGCCGTATCAATCAGAACATAGTCGTGATGTTCCTCTTTTGCCTTTTCGATGGCTTTTTTTGCAATTTCCACCGGACTTACCTGATCGCCCATTGAAAATACAGGAAGACTCAATTGCTTCCCGACGGTTTCAAGCTGCTTGATAGCAGCTGGACGATATATATCAGCAGCCACTAAAAGGGGTTTGCGATTGTGTTTCTTTCGAAGCAGGTTCCCAAGCTTACCAGTGGTCGTCGTTTTACCGGCACCCTGTAAACCGACCATCATGATGACGGTAGGAGGACGTTTCGCAACGGCAATCTGACTTTGTTCGCCACCCATCAAGTTTGTAAGTTCCTCTTGAACAACCTTTATAACCTGCTGTCCTGGCGTAAGACTCTTCATGACTTCCTGTCCGACAGCCCGTTCGCTTACTTTCTTGACGAATTGCTTCACCACTTTAAAATTAACGTCTGCTTCTAGAAGAGCAAGACGAACTTCACGCATCATTTCTTTAACATCCGCTTCTGAGATTTTCCCTTTTCCACGGATTTTTTGTATTGTACCTTGCAGTCGGTCGGCTAATCCTTCAAATGCCATTCATGCCGCCTCCTAATCCAATATTTCAAGATCATCAATGAGTTTTAAACAATGAGAAGAATCGATGGATGGTTCTTCTATTTTTTTTCTTAGTTCATCAAGAATCTCGTTGCGTTCTTGAAATTTTTTAAATAATAAAAGCTTTTCTTCGTACTCCTCGATCATAGCCTCTGTCCGCTTAATGTTATCGTAAACTGCCTGGCGGCTAACATTATACTCCTCGGCGATTTCCCCTAGAGAAAAATCATCGAGATAATAGAGGGACATATAGCTTCTCTGTTTGGGAGTTAACAAAGACTGATAAAAATCGTAGAGATAATTCATTCTGGTTGTTTTCTCCAGCACGGATTTCCCTCCTTGTTAAGTGAAAAACCTTTACATATGAAGAATACAGTCTTTACAGGCGTTTGTCAAGGATACACACTGTTTTTTTATTGATAAAATCAAAAAGAGAAGAGTGCCTTCTTAAGATCCCTACTCACAAGTCTCTCACAAGGCTACTCTTCTATTTTTTGTCTCTATTCTTCTTCTTTATCAACCAGGTTTGAGAACAAGCCGTATACATATTTCTCAGCATCAAACGGCTGAAGGTCGTCCATTTTCTCTCCAAGACCAACGTATTTCACTGGGATTTCAAGTTCATTCCTGATTGCAAGTACAATACCGCCTTTGGCAGTACCGTCAAGTTTGGTCAGGACAATCCCGGAAACATTAGTTGCTTCTTTAAAGGTTTTCGCCTGAACCATGGCATTTTGACCAGTGGTGGCATCGAGGACAAGAAGGACTTCATGTGGTGCACCTGGAATTTCACGCTCAATCACCCGTTTCACTTTTTCGAGTTCTTTCATAAGGTTGACTTTATTCTGCAGTCTTCCCGCCGTATCGCAAATAAGAATGTCTGCTTTTTTTGCTTTGGCAGATTGAACAGCATCAAACATAACCGCTGCAGGATCACTTCCTGCTGCCTGCTTAATGACAGGGACCCCTACGCGTTCACCCCATACTTCAAGCTGTTCGATCGCCCCGGCACGGAATGTATCCCCCGCAGCAAGAACAACATTCTTTCCCTGTTCCTTGAACATATGAGCCATTTTTCCGATAGTTGTCGTCTTGCCGACTCCATTTACACCGACAAAAAGTAAAACCGTCAGCTGATCGTTTTGGATTTTCAGGCTGCTGTCTTCATCCCGTTCTCCCTGATAGATGTCCACGAGCTTTTCTGAGATGACGGATTGAACCTCTTCAGTGTCTTGTATGTTTCTTCGCTTCACTTCAAGCTTCAGTTCATCGATGAGTTCCATGACGGTATCAAAGCCGACATCCGCTCCAATCAGGATTTCTTCCAGCTCTTCAAAGAATTCTTCATCTACTTTGCGATACCTGGCAACCAGATCGTTCACTTTTGAGGTGAAGTTATTTCTCGTTTTACTTAAACCATCTTTGAATTTTTCTGTTACATTATCGCTTGATTCTGTAAACTTATCTTTCAGCTTCTTAAAAAAACTCAATTCTCTGCACCCCTAACCTAAGTTTCAAGTAATTCCTTCGTTTCTTGCAGTCTGACGGATACTAATTTAGACACTCCGGATTCCTGCATCGTTACACCGTACAGCACGTGTGCTTCTTCCATCGTCCCTTTACGATGGGTAATGACGATGAATTGTGTCTCGTCACTGAATTTCTTTAAATATTGGCTGAATCTCTGTACATTCGCTTCATCCAGCGCCGCTTCCACTTCATCCAGAATGCAGAATGGTACAGGCCGTATCTTCAATATGGAGAAAAGAAGGGCAATGGCAGTCAAAGCCCTCTCCCCACCGGACATAAGCCCGAGGTTCTGCAGCTTTTTGCCAGGCGGCTGGGCAACAATATCCACACCTGTATGAAGGAGATCAGATGGATCTGTCAGCTTTAACTGAGCTCGTCCCCCACCAAACAATGCTTTAAATACACCTTCAAACTCCTCTTGAATACTCGTGAACGTTTGATCAAAACGTTTGATCATTTCTGTGTCCATTTCATGAATGACCAGATAGAGAGTGTCCTTCGCTTCAGTAAGATCATTCTTCTGATCAACCAGAAATTCGAATCTCTCCTTCACACGTTCATATTCATCAATCGCTCCGAGATTGACAGTCCCGAGTTCTTCCAGTGCCAGTTTCACTAGTTTTACTTTCTTCCTTGCTTCATCGACTTCTATCGTAAGGGGGTAATCTGCCTTCGCCGCTTCAAATGATAGCATATACTCATCCCTTAGATGATCAAGACGGTTCTCCAGTTCAACATCAAGACGATTGATTTTCACTTCTTCATCTCTCAAAGCTCCGACCAACCCTTTATGCTGTCGCTTTAACTCTTTTAACTCGAGCTCCTCGTCTTCCACCGTATGCTGTAAGATCAGGCGCTCATCCCGTCGAACAGCAATCAGTCCCGATGTTTCTTCCTTTTGGACCGCGCACTCTTCCGCTTTTTTACCTAGCTGTTCTTCGCCTGAGAAGTTATCCTTCATTTCGGTTTGGAGCCACTCCAAATCTTCCTGTAAACTTGCTTTTCGCTTGCTAGTTTCCACGATTGTATCGTGTACCCTTTTCAAATGATGACGGCTGTTAACAAGCTGTTCATTCCTTGCGGCAAGCTCTGCCTTAATATCACTGATGTCATTCAGTAGAGCGTCCTTGGACGTACGTTCACTGTTTTTCTGGAGCGTCAACTCATGGATCTTTTGCTCAAGTTTCGAAACTTCTTTCCCTATCTCCTTGAGTGATGCTTCTAACTCATTGGTTCTGGAATCATGTTTTTCTTTAATTGAGGTAAAGTCTTTTTTCTCCAAGTCATATAAGGAAAGCCTTTCGTCAAGGTTTTGCTGGGACAGTTCGATTTCACGCAGTTGTGAGAGCAATCCCTGTTCCTTCAGGCGCAAATTCTCACCTTTTACTCTCATTTCTTCCAGCTTCTTCTCACGGAAACCACTCTCTTCTTTAAGTGATTTTACCTGAGATTGAAGCAATTCCGTTTGATGTTCCATACCTACAAGCTTTTGTTTTACCTCTTCAAGCTCGCCCTTTCTGGAAAGAAGCGAATTTTTCTTTTGCTTCACTGTACCACCAGACATCGATCCACCTGGATTGACAACATCTCCATCCAACGTTACCAGTCGATAACGATACTGAATGAGCTTGGCGATTTCATTTGCCCCTTTTAAGTCCTTAGTGATGATAACATTACCGACCAGGTTCGAGATTACCATATGAAAGCGATCTTCAAATTCTATAAGATCGGCCCCCACTCCAACAAATGAGGGATGTCCTTTCAACATACTCTTTTGGCTATCGGTTATCGATTTCCCCTTGATTACATTCATCGGCAAGAATGTGGCGCGTCCATATTGATTCTTCTTCAAGAAGGCAATGGCCCTGCGGCCATCCTCTTCCGTATCCACTACAATATGCTGCATCGAGGCTGCGAGAGCCGTTTCCATAGCGGTCTCATATACTTTGGGTACGGTTATGAGTTCAGCAACCGCTCCTTGTATACCTGCTAACTTACCAGATCGCTCCTTAAGGACTTCCTTTACCCCTTGAAAAAATCCGGAATAGTCTTCTTCCATTTCTTCCAGCATTTCTTTTCGGGACTTTGCTTGTTGCAGGAATTGATAAGCCTGGTAAAGCGTTTTTTCTTGCTTTTCATATTTTGCTTTCACCGATTCAAGCTTTTTCTGTTCTTCACGATAAAGAAAGATATGATCATCCATTTGTTCTTTTTGTTCTTGAACTTCTTTCGACACTTCCTTGTGGCGAACATGCAATTCTTCACGCTGAGTGACATACTTTTCATTTTCCGCTTCTAATCGGCCGTTTCGACTCGACTGCTGCTCTAACTGCTGTTTTAAATACTGAATTTCATTTTTTGCTGACGCCTGTTGATTGAGCTTTTCAATGTAATCACTCTTGAAAGATTCAATTACATCCTCAATATTTTCGTTATAGTGCTTAAATTGATTCTGTTTTGTTACAAGGTTCTCTTTTAATTCCGAAACGTCAGCATCAATCCTCTCAAAGTCCCGCTCTGCTTTTTCTTTTTCAGAAGCTAGCTTTTGAATTTGGATTTCTGCTTCCTCAATGGATTGTTTCAACTGAGATTCATTTGTGGATGAATTTTTCTTCCGTTCCACCAATACTTGTTTTCTTCCTTCAAGTTTCTCTAATTCCTCACTCGTGGAGAGGAGAACTTCCTGAAGGCTTGAAATTGACTCATCAAGAGCAGCAATTTTATCCCGGGTTTGGGTAAGAATTGCCTCTTTCTGATGAATCGACGCGGAAAGAGTCTGCTCTTCCTTTCCATGTCTTTCAAATTCTTCACTAAGCTTTTCCCACTGCTTATGTAAATCTTCAATATCATAGACGGTCAGAGCAACTTCAAATTTCTCAAGCTCCTCTTTCTTCTCCAGATAATCCCGGGCCATGGAAGCCTGGATCTTCAAAGGTTCTACCTGACCTTCTAATTCATAAAGAATGTCATTCACCCGATTAAGGTTTTCCTGCGTTTCAAATAACTTATTTTCAGCCTTTTTCTTTCGGGATTTATATTTCAATACTCCTGCCGCTTCTTCGAAGATAGTTCTTCTTTCTTCAGGCTTACTGTTTAGGATTTCTTCCACTTTCCCCTGACTGATAATTGAGAATGCTTCTTTCCCTAACCCTGAATCCATAAACAGCTCAATGATATCCTTCAACCTGCAAGGCTGTTTATTCAGTAAATATTCACTATCTCCCGACCGGTAGACTCTTCTAGTGACACTTACCTCACTATAGTCGATTGGAAGTGCTCCGTCCTCATTATCTAAAACCAGTGTCACTTCTGCTATATTGAGGGCCTTTCTCGAATCACTGCCGGCAAATATGACGTCTTCCATTTTAGACCCACGCAGGCTTTTAGCCGATTGTTCGCCAAGGACCCACCTGATTGCGTCTATAATATTGCTTTTTCCGCTGCCGTTTGGACCAACGACTGCCGTGACACCCGGGACAAACTCCACGGATATTCTTTCTGCAAAAGATTTAAACCCCATTACTTCTAGTTGTTTGAGGAACATCTTCTTTCCCCCTATTTAGCATCCAGCTTTTGTTTTAACTTTTCCAGAGCCTTCTGTGCGGCTTGCTGTTCAGCCTCTTTTTTTGACCGGCCTTTTCCAATTCCTAATTCTTCGTCATTTAAACTGACTCTGGAAATGAATTGACGGTTGTGTGCCGGACCGCTTTCTTCCAGGATACTGTATTCAATCATTCCTGCACTGCCCCTCTGGACCAGCTCTTGTAACTGACTCTTATAATCCATCACATGAGAAAAAGCACCGACATTGATCTTTGGATAGACAACTTTTTCAAGGATTGAAATGACCGTCTCTAATCCTTGATCCAAATATACCGCCCCGATAAACGCTTCAAAGACATCAGCAAGCAATGCCGGTCTTTCCCTACCACCCGTCATTTCTTCACCTTTTCCAAGGAGGATGAGTTCGCCGAAGTTCAATTCGATCGAAAACTTCACCAAGGATGGCTCGCAAACGATGGCTGCTCTTAATTTAGTCAGTTCGCCTTCGCTCATCATGGGATACTTTTTGAAAAGAAACTGGGATACCGTCAATTCAAGGACGGCGTCTCCAAGAAATTCTAAGCGTTCGTTGTCTTCATAGGGCTTTCGACGATGCTCATTCACATAGGATGAATGAGTAAAAGCTTGTTTAAGGAGTTTTTCATCTTTAAATTGAATTTCCATTTGGTTCTGAAATGTCTTGAACTTCAAATCATTTTTATGTTTAGATAATCCATTTCTGCTTTGCTTCCGCATAAGGCACTCCACCTTGCTAATATGTTCTCAATGTATACTAATCAAGTTTATTCTAAAAAAATCAATTACGCAAAAATTTCTTCAATATATGGTTAGAACACAAATAAACTTGGTAGAGATGAAACCTCTACCAAGTTTTAAATGGTTTTGAATGCAGGATGGGCACAAGCCCGTCCATAGATTCAAAAGAACGATTAAGCTTTTGCTTGTATGTAGTTCACAGCATCACCTACTGTGCCGATTTTTTCAGCATCATCGTCAGAGATTTCCATGTCGAATTCATCTTCAAGTTCCATAACCAGCTCAACTACATCAAGGGAGTCGGCTCCTAGGTCTTCTTTGAAAGAAGCTTCAAGAGTTACTTGAGACTCATCTACACCCAGACGATCAACGATAATCTTTGTTACACGATCTAATACTTCTGCCATATTTGTCACCTCCCCTCAAGTATTATAGAGCATTTTGACCTCTAATGAAAAGAGTATACATGAAAACGATCAATAATTTATTATTTCCCTGCCATTACATGACCATTCCGCCATCGATATGGAGGGTTTGACCCGTCATATATGCAGCTGAGTCAGACGCAACAAATGTTACGACTTTCGCGATATCTTTCGGGTCCCCAAATCGGCTCAGAGGGATTTGCTTCAACATTTCGTTACGCACATCTTCCTGTAGCTGATCCGTCATATCCGTAGAGATAAAACCCGGAGCGATAGCATTTACCGTAATGCCGCGTGGTGCTAATTCTTTTGCTGTTGTTTTCGTCAAACCAATTACACCGGACTTGGCAGCTACATAGTTTGCTTGACCAGGATTACCGCTCACTCCTACAATAGAAGAAATATTGATGATTCTACCGCTTCGTTGTTTCATCATTTGGCGTGTAACGGCTTTTGTACAAAGGAAAACACCTTTAAGGTTGATGTTAATGACGTCATCCCATTCCGTTTCTTTCATTCTCATCAACAGATTATCTTTCGTGATGCCGGCGTTGTTCACCAGGATATCAAGAGAACCGAATTGTCCGATCGTTTCTTTCACCATTGCTTGAACCGCTTCACTATCCGACACATTACATTGTACGGCTATGGCTTGTCTCCCTAAACCTTTAATTTCATCCACAACTTCATTTGCTTTCGCTTCGCTACCAGCAAAATTCACAGCAACATTACAGCCTTCCCGTGCAAGCTCAAGAGCAATCTCTCTACCGATGCCTCGGGATGCTCCTGTTACAAGTGCCACTTTACCTTCTAAATTCATTTAAGCTTCCTCCTTCAAGGCTTGAATCGTTTGCTCCAAGGATGCTTCATCTTGAACAGCATACGTTTTCACTCTTCGATTCACTTTTTTCACTAAACCTGAAAGAACTTTCCCAGGGCCTACTTCGATAAATGTATCCACCCCTAATTCAAGAAGCTTCTCAACAGAATCTTCCCATTGAACAGGTGAGTATAATTGTTCAATTAATAGACGCTTGATTTCTTCACGATCCGTCACAGGAGTTGCCGTCACATTTGCAATGACAGGTACAGCCGCATCCTCGATGTTGATTGAATCCAAGATTGAAACAAACTGGTTGGCAGCAGGTTTCATCAATTCAGAATGAAAAGGTCCGCTTACCTGAAGAGGAATGACCCGCTTCGCTCCAGCCTCTTTCGCTTTCTCTGAAGCAAGCTCAACTCCCTTTACAGTTCCCGAGATGACAATCTGTCCTGGGCAATTCAAGTTTGCCAGACCTACAGGATGTCCCTCTCCCGTAACAAAGTCGGTCACCTCTTTAAGAGGCTCTCTCGCCATACCGAGTACGGCTGCCATCGTCCCTTCACCGCTTGGCACTGCTTCCTCCATGTATTCGCCTCTTTTTCGAACAGAGTACACAGCATCTTCAAAACGCAGGGCACCTGCAGCTACCAGGGCAGAGTATTCCCCTAAGCTATGGCCAGCAGTATAATCTGCCGTGATTCCTTCTGCTTTTAATCGCTCCAATATCGCCATGCTCGTCGTCAACAGTGCAGGTTGAGCGTTTGTTGTCTGTGTAAGCTCTTCCTGGGGACCTTCAAATATGATTGTTGATAAATTTGTATCCAATCTTTCATCTGCTGCATCGAAATAATTCTGTACTTCAGGGAATTTCCCAGCTAATTCTTTCCCCATCCCTACCGTCTGGGAACCTTGTCCTGGAAAGATAAACGCGATTTTACTCATATTATTCCTCACTCCCCTTTATGGCATCTTTGATTGTGTTGCATACATCATGCTTCACCATTTCCCTCGCCTGTCTCATGGCATTATATAAGGCCACTTCATTAGAGGAACCGTGGGCTTTGATGACTGGCGCTTTAAGGCCAAACAAACCTGCTCCACCATATTCTGTATAATCAAGCATATTCTTCAATTCCTTCAAATCATTCTTCACTAATCCTGCAGCAATCTTATTTTTCGTCGAGGCGGTGAATGTCTTTTTCAACATAGAAAAGACGGAGAGCGCCGTTCCTTCTATCGTCTTAAGCACCATATTCCCCGTGAAACCGTCCGTCACGACTACATCCGCAGGACCTTCAAGTAAGTCTCTGGATTCAACATTCCCCACAAAATTGATAGGGAGGTCCTTTAGCAACTGAAAGGTTTTCTTTGTTAATTCATTTCCTTTTTTGTCCTCGGTACCGATGTTCAATAAGCCTACACGGGGATTGGTGATTCCTCTCACCTTCTCCGCGTAAATGCTTCCCATGACCGCATATTGCGATATGTGCTCAGGTTTGGCATCAACATTTGCCCCTAGATCAAGCATTAGAAATCCGCTTCCATCCAATGTTGGGAGTGTCGGTGCAAGAGCAGGTCTCTCGATTCCCTCAATCCTCCCGACAATGAACAATCCTGCCGTCATCAGGGCACCTGTATTTCCGGCTGAGATACAAGCATCCGCCTCTCCATCTTTAACAGCTTGCGCCATCAATACCATCGATGCATTCTTCTTACGTTTCACAGCTCTGACGGGCTCATCTGTACCCTCGATCACTTCATCTGTATGAATGATCGTCAATCGATCTTCCGGAGTGATATACTCTTTAATCTTCTTTTCATCTCCGTATAAAAGCACTTCAATGTCATCAAATTCATCCAGTGCCTTCTTCACACCCAAAACAATTTCCTTCGGGGCATGATCTCCGCCCATTGCATCAACGGCTAACTTCATCTACTCTCAATCCTTTACAGAGTTTTTAGAGCGATACATTTCAAATTCACCTGTAAAAACGAGCTCACCACCGACTACACTCTGAACTTCTACCGTTGTTCGGTCTTTTTGATCTTTCATATGTATCACTTTCGCTTTCGCGACAACCCGCTCCCCTTCCTTGACAGGCCGGGTGAAACGGATCGTTGACTTCGCTGTTAAAGCCAAGTCGTCATTTATGACGGCTACTGCAAGGGAATTTGCTTGAGCGAACAAATGATGTCCCCTTGCAATTCCATTTCGGACGAAAACATGTTCACGCTTGACATCAAAAATGGATATAGCACTTTGATCTAATTCTATATCAATAATTTCTCCAATAATTTCTTCAATAGGCAACGACTTTACTTCGTCTTCAAACGATTTCTCTGCTACAAATTTGATTCGTTCTCGAAGCTCAGGTATCGACAATTCCATGCGATCTAAACGGATTGTCTGGACACTCACCCGAAATCTTCCCGCTAATTCCTCATCTGTAATAAAAGGATTCTCAGTAATCGTAACTGCCAGGTTTTCCTGTCTTTCTTTTTTTGAAAGCCTCAATATCAACACCGTCCAGTATTAGTACTAGGTACTAATAGTAGTATATAATCAAAAAAAGCAGATTGCAAGAAATAATCTCACAATCTGCCGTTCTAGTCCAGCTTTTCCCCTTCTAATATACCTGATACGGATAAATAATTCCTCAGTGGTTCAAACTCCGGACTTTGCCAGAAAAGGTCGGAGTGGATCAACTTAGCTGCATCGTCCCTCGCTACTTCTAACGCCCGGTAGTCATGGACCATATCTGCCACTTTAAACTCAGGCATACCACTTTGCTTTCTTCCGAAGAAATCACCAGGACCCCTGAGTTCAAGGTCCTTCTCACTAAGAACAAATCCATCATTGGTCTCTGTCATGATCTTCATTCGCTCTTTCCCGACTTCGTTCTTCGGTTCTGCAAGGAGGATACAATAAGATTGGTGTTCTCCCCTTCCTACCCGTCCCCTCAGTTGGTGAAGCTGCGACAAGCCGAAACGTTCCGCATCATAGATGAGCATGAATGTCGCATTCGGTACATTCACGCCCACCTCTACCACCGTAGTGGAAACAAGTACTTGAAGATGATTCGAACTGAATTCCCTCATGACTCCATCCTTATCTTCGGGATGCAGCCTTCCATGCATCAGCCCTACTTTGTATCTTCCTTCGAAGTAGAGAAGCAATTGATTATAAACGTCTATGGCATTCTGCACATCCAGTTTGTCGGACTCTTCAATCAATGGACAAATCACATAAGCCTGACGCCCCTGATCTAATTCCTTGTCCATGAATGAGAGTACCCTATCCAACATATCCGCTTTAGCCCAGTAGGTTTCAATCGTCTTTCTGCCGGCTGGCATTTGATCGATGATGCTGACATCCATCTCACCGAATACAGTGATGGCGAGCGTTCTCGGAATTGGTGTAGCCGTCATAAATAATACATCTGGACTTTCCCCTTTTTCCCTGAGGACGCGCCTTTGATTCACGCCAAAACGATGTTGCTCATCGGTGACCACGAGTCCAAGTTGTTTAAATTCGACATCATTCTGAATGAGTGCGTGGGTACCGATAAGAATATCTATTTCACCATCTTTCAATTTCTCCAGTAAAACTCGCCGATTCTTCCCTTTAACCGAACTTGTTAACAAAGCGACGGACAACCCCATTGGCCCAAAGAGTTCACTGAGGGAATTCGCATGCTGTTCTGCCAATATTTCAGTTGGCACCATTAACGCTCCCTGATTTCCAACTGTCACGCTGGAATATAGGGCAATGGCCGACACAACCGTTTTACCGGACCCGACATCCCCTTGCAAAAGACGATTCATGCGATAGGGAGATTTCATATCTGCTGATATCTCGTTCACTACCCGCTTTTGGGCATCGGTCAATGGAAACGGCAAAGATTCAATGAATGCTTTGACCTTTTCCAAATCGTACGGTTGCTGCATGCCGGAAGAGTGTTCTCTTTCAAACTTTCTCAAAGCCTGCATCTTTAGCTGAAACAACAAGAATTCCTCATAAACAAATCGCCTTCTCGCCTGCTTCATATCTTCCGTTGAATCAGGAAAGTGGAGGTGATATAAAGCGTCCTTCCGACTTGCAAGCTTATACTTCTCCATCAAATGGTCAGGGAGATTCTCCGTTATTAAATACCCGTACTCAGCGAAAGCATTCTTGATGAATTTCCTGAGTGTATTGGTTTTCACAGAACCCTTCACCGAGTAGACAGGTTCAAAATCCCCCTGTTTGTCATGTGGGCCGGATTGAAAATATTGAACTGTAATGATTTGTCTGTTTTTATCCCATTTGCCTGTCACCGTCACCGTATCATGAAGATGTATTTTTTTCTTCAGGTAAGGCTGATTAAAAAACACAGCTTGAACTAAATTTCTCCCGACCAAAATTCTTAGGGTCAACCGTGATTTCTTTCTGCCATAAAACATCAACGCGGGTTCAGAATGAACTTTACCCTCAACAGTGACACGTTCATCATGGGCAACTTCTTCCAAGTTCCTTAGCCGATAATCCTCGTAGCGGTATGGTAAATATTCCAACAGATCCAGAACGGAATAAATCCCCATTGCATTCAGCTGTAAGGCTGTCTCTTCACCAATCCCCTTTATATTCTGAATCGTCGGTTCTTCATTACGAGTCTTCACGTTTGTTCAGGGAAACCCCAAAGATTTTCGCTTCCAGCTCTCTTCCGGTCGGCGTAGCCGCCAGTCCCCCTTGAGCCGTCTCACGAAGAGCCACCGGCATTGTTTGACCAATTTTATACATGGCATCAATCACTTCGTCACACGGAATCCGGCTCGTTATGCCGGCAAGCGCCATATCCGCCGCAACCATTGCATTGGCTGCTCCCATCGCGTTACGTTTCACGCAGGGTACTTCTACAAGACCTGCAACGGGATCACATACGAGGCCTAGCATGTTCTTCAAGGTAATCGCCATGGCTTCAGCTGATTGACCAGGTGTACCACCGGCCATTTCTACGATGGCAGCGGCAGCCATTCCACTTGCAGACCCTACCTCAGCCTGACATCCGCCGGCTGCACCTGAAATCGACGCGTTATTTGCCACGACAAACCCAAAGGCACCTGATGCAAATAAGAAGCGGATCATTTGATCTTTTGTCGGATTCAGCTTATTTTTCACAGCAAACAAGGTTCCAGGTACTACACCTGCAGACCCTGCTGTAGGCGTTGCACAAATCGTTCCCATCGCTGCATTCACCTCATTGGTCGCAACAGCCTTACTGACTGCATCCAATATTGTGTCCCCGCACAGTGAGCGGCCAGAATCAATATATTTCTGCAGTAATACGGCATCCCCTCCTGTCAATCCGGAATGGGATTTGACTCCTTCGAGCCCTCTCGCCACTGCCTGTTCCATTACTTCAAGGTTCTTCTCCATTTGACTGTATACCTGTTCAAATGTTTTACCCGTAAACTCAATTTCTTGTTCGATCATGATATCAGAAATTTTCTTGTTCTGACTTTCAGCAAGTTCAACCAACTCTGCTACATTTCGAAACATATCAACAACCTCCTAGCCTTCATGTAAACGCTATCATATTAGTAATTGGTTAATCTGAAATCCGTGTTACTTGTGTTATATTCGGAAGTGAAGTCAATTCATTGATGACAGCTTCATCAATCGGTTGATCGACTTCGATGGTCATTAATGCCATTTGACCTTTCTCTTTCCGGGATACATCCATATGCCCGATGTTCAATTGATGTTTAGCAATGACATTGGAGACAGAGGCGATCGCTCCGAATCGGTCATCATGCACCACAAGAATCGCAGGATGGTGTCCTGAAAGCTTAAGCTCGAAGCCGTTAAGTTCAACGATTTCAACTTTCCCCCCGCCAATGGAAATCCCGACCAACTCGATTTCGCCTTGATCGTCCCCCATACGGATCCTCGCTGTATTCGGATGATCTGTGATGGCATCTTCTTCTTGAAATTTGATTTTAATCCCTTTTTCCTTGGCTACTTTGATCGATTCTATGATTCGTTCATCATATGTATCATAATCAAGGATACCTCCTACAATGGCAACGTCCGTTCCATGTCCTTTGTACGTTTTCGCAAATGAGCCGTAGAATGAAATCGTCGCCCATTTCGGCTCGCGTCGAAACAAATTCCTTGCCACTCTCCCGATTCGTGCCGCACCGGCTGTGTGAGAACTGGATGGACCGATCATAACAGGACCAATAATGTCAAATACACTCTTGTATTTCATCGCTTTTCCCCCTAATTAAGCATCCAAACTATACTTCTATTCTAACATAGTTGAAGGGGACAAACTCCATATTAGAGCTGCCCCCTCGCTTCATTCCTTATTCAACTGAGAATATATAGGAGTAAAGTGGTTGTTTACCATTATGAACTTCCACTTCTACATCTTCATAATGCTCTTCAACGAACTCTCTTAATGACTCAACATCTTCATCAGTTACACCTTCGCCATAAAGAATGGTTAAGATTTCAGAATCTTCATCAAGCATTTTTTCCAATAAGCCTTGAGCAGACTTTTGACGGTCAGAATCAGAAATGACAATCTTACCTTCTTTGATTCCCATGAAATCATCTTTAGAAATCGAAACACCATCTATAGTAGTGTCTCTGACAGCAAATGTGATTTGGCCTGTTTTCACCTGCTTAGACGCTTCAGTCATCACTTGCTTGTTATCATCAACAGATGCAGATGGGTTAAAAGCAAGCAATGCCGCCATACCTTGAGGAACGGTTTTTGTCGGGACGACAGCTACTTCCATTTCCAGTACTTCAGCCGCTTGCTCGGCAGCCATGATGATATTCTTGTTATTCGGCATGATGATTACTTTCTTGGCATTCACTTCATTAACGGCCTTCACGATATCTTCCGTACTTGGATTCATCGTCTGTCCGCCTTCAATGACAGTGGTCGCGCCAATACTCTTAAACAATTCAGCAATGCCTGCCCCCATAGATACGGTCACAATCGCAAAGTCTACTTCCTTCTTCTGAGCTGGAGCTTCTGTTTTGACAGGCTTAGACTCGCCAACAATCGAGCTGTGCTGCTGTCTCATATTTTCAATTTTGATATTGATGAGACTTCCGTATTGGTGCCCGTATGTCAATACATCTCCTGGCTGTTCGGAGTGGATATGTACTTTCGCTAATTCTTCATCACTAATCACAAGTAGAGAATCACCGAACTTGCTTAGATCCTGACGAAAATCCTCTTCTACAAATGATTGTTTACCTTCTTCAAAGCGAACCATGAATTCTGTACAGTAACCAAATTCAATATCTTCGGTACTCATGAAATCTTGAGCCGACTTATGGTGCTCAGCGCTTACAAGATCATTCATGGATGGCAATGACGCCTGATTCGAAACTTTTTCGCCCTTCAGTTCAGCCAGGAAGCCTTCATATACGCATAATAGTCCCTGACCACCACTATCGACTACTCCCACTTCCTTTAATACAGGAAGTAAATCAGGTGTACGATTTAATGAAGCCTGAGCTTCATCTACGATTGCCTGCATGACCTTTATGAAATCACTTTCGGTTTCTGCCGCAGCGACCCCTTGTCTTGCAGCATCTTTCGCAACCGTTAATATCGTTCCTTCTACAGGCTTCATAACCGCTTTATAAGCCGTCTCTACACCCGTTTGAAGTGCATTGGCAAACTCTGCACTTGATAAGGATTCTTTCCCTTCAATCGCTTTACCAAAGCCTCTGAACAATTGGGATAAGATAACACCTGAGTTACCTCTTGCCCCCATTAACAAGCCTTTTGAAAGGGCAGTAGCCACATTTCCAATATGATCTTGAATATTGTTTTGGACTTCCTTCGCACCAGAAGTCATTGATAAATTCATATTTGTTCCAGTATCACCATCAGGAACAGGAAAAACGTTCAGCGCGTCAACCAGCTGCGCATTGGCAGATAATTGCGTGGCACCTTGTATCACCATCTGGGCAAAACGTTTTCCTTCCAAAGATGTAATCGACACGAATCTTCCTCCTCACTACGGGTTCGTGACACGAACCCCCTGCACAAAAATATTTACTGAATCTACCGCCAAGCCGACGGTCTTATCAAGAGTATATTTAACTTTGGATTGTACATTATGGGCAATCTCAGAAATTTTCGTACCATAACTCACAATAATATACATATCAATATGTACTTCCTCTTCATCTTGACGAACAATCACTCCGCGAGTGAAATTTTCTTTACGTAAGATATCTGTGAAACCGTCTTTAATTTGGTTTTTTGAAGCCATTCCAACAATTCCGTAGCAATCCACCGCTGCACCTCCAGCAATCATTGCAATGACATCATTCGTAATATCAATTTGTCCGTACTGCGTTTTTAATTCGATGGACATGGAATGTTTTCCCCCTTTAATTACATGCTTGGCTAAAAACATTTTACTATAAGTATGCTGTTTTTGAAAGCTAAACTATTCTCTCAAGCTTCATTTGTTGGGTTTACCCTCTATTTTTTCCTTATAATTGAAAGATTAATCATTCAGTTTCCAAGTGATCAGGCTCAAAGAAGACTCACAGCAAGCTGTGAATAGATACTGAATGAAAAAAGGCGCCCGATTAGGCGCCTTCTCATTTTAAGTATTATACGCGTTCTACTTTACCAGATTTCAACGCTCTTGCAGAAACCCATACTTTCTTAGGCTTTCCGTCTACAAGAATTCGAACTTTTTGCAGGTTTGCACCCCAAGTACGCTTGTTCGCATTCATTGCGTGAGAGCGAGCGTTACCTGAGCTTGCTTTACGGCCTGTTACTACGCATTGTTTTGCCATAATATATTCCCTCCTCACTAACAAGAAGCTGAAGTTAATTTCAGTTCCACATTTCGCTTATTATCATAAAGATACTTTAATAATTTATCACACAACTTTCTATAATGCAATACTACAATTAAAACCTTTCAAGAAAAAATACTTTACAGCCAGAAAAGCGGAAGGGGCTCGCCCTGAGGCGACAAGCATTTCTGGAAAATCCCTGAAGGCGCTTTTTGCCTTTGGGGATTTTTCAGAAATGACCTCGAGCCTCAAGCCCCTGGAGCTGGACATCGCAGAAAAGCGGAGGCGGCTTGGTCAGGCCCGACAAGCACAACTGGGAAATCCCAAAAGGTGCTTTTTGCCTTATGGGATTTATCAGTTGTGACCTCGAGGGCCTAGCCGCCGGAGCTGGACAATCAAGAAAAGCGTAAGGGGCTCGCCCTGAGGCGACAAGCATTTCTGGAAAATCCCTGAAGGCGCTTTTTGCCTTTGGGGATTTTTTCAGAAATGACCTCGAGCCTCAAGCCCCTGGAGCTGGACATCGCAGAAAAGCGGAGGCGGCTTGGTCAGGCCCGACAAACATCTCCAGGAAACCTGAATGAAGTTCTTCAATTCTTAAAAAGTTATAAATCAACCGGACATCTTCCATGTTCACAACTTTGCCCAATTAACCGCAAAAGTGGCCCAATAAACGGTGAATCCGGCCCAATTATCCGTCAAGGTGGCCCAATTAACAGCGATTCCGGCCCATTTAATCTCTAAAGACATTAAATTTTAACGCGTTCTCCCTTTCAAAATACACTCTTAGATGCATTAATCATCATTTACTCTAACTAAACCCTTCAAAATACCCTCATTGTTCTACATATGACCATTTCTAAATATAAAAAAAGAAGATGGCTCCATAGCCATCCCCAATATTCCCATTATTCTTTTTTAAACGTTCCCAACATCGCCCTCACAAGTCCACCTAAAAATTTCGGTAATTTAATTGTATAAAAGCGCATTTAAAGTCCCTCCCCACAATCTAAAGAACGTAATGTTTCGCTTGACAACAGTTTAGTCTATTCAAGCAAATTCAGTTAAGTACGTCTTCTTTTCTGCATGGTTTCAAGAAGCTTTAATCACTGCTTCTTATCACCATTAATATGCCATTTGAAAAGGAAAAAGTACCAGATGATTGTATAAGTTCATTACTAATACATAGTGTGGAGCCTCTTGAAATATTCCGATTTTTTAAAGGATACTTGAAGCCTGTGAGGGTGATTCCTTCAACACTTTCAGTAATGGGAACGAAGGAAATATATTGTAATTCACTGTTTCTTTCAATAAGATGCTCTCCGGATTTTGCCACATATAATCGGTTTTGCTCGTCTATGATTTCCACTTCAATTTCAGTATCCAAGAGGTGCGGGGTCATTAATAATTGCAGGTTGCCCATGAAATGATCAAGCCGTCCCCCGGTAGCACCGAAGATTTTGATTTTTTCAGGTTGTTGATCGATGGCCCAGTTCATGGCAAGTTCCAGGTCCGTCTCGTCCTTTTCAGGTTTATATCGATTTACTTCCAGTACATTTTCTTGAATGAGTTTCCACTCAACTTCATTCACTGAATCAAAGTCTCCAAATGCAATATCGGGTTTGATTTTTTGTTCCAATAAAGTCGATACCCCCCGGTCAACCCCAACCCAGTGAACACTCTCACTATGGTGGATGTCTAATTTCGGTATGTATCTATCCGGCCCTCCGGCAACGATATGAATATTCATATTTTACACTCCCATTTAAGAAAAATA
The DNA here is from genome assembly GCF_044542955.1 of Rossellomorea sp. NPDC077527. Classification (NCBI taxonomy): domain Bacteria; kingdom Bacillati; phylum Bacillota; class Bacilli; order Caryophanales; family Bacillaceae; genus Rossellomorea; species Rossellomorea sp. NPDC077527. The sequence goes on from NZ_JBITVL010000003.1 coordinate 197,565, forward strand.
GACTGATCCTACAAGGATCAGCCTGTTATCCATTAAGCCAGTGATTTCTTCAATTCTTCGATTGCGGCGCCGCGATCACTCTTATTATAGATAGCAGACCCTGCTACAAAGACGTCTGCTCCTGCCTCAGCACAAATGGCTGCTGTTTCAGGGTTGATTCCCCCATCCACTTCTATCTCTAGAGACGGGTTAACTTCATTCGCCCACTCGCGGATTTGTTTAATTTTCGGGACAACAGATGGAATGAACGATTGTCCACCGAATCCTGGATTCACGGTCATCAAGAGGACCATATCGACATCTTGCAGAATAGGCTTGATCATTTCGGCAGGAGTACCTGGATTCAGGACGACTCCCGCTTTCACGCCTTTATTTTTGATCATTTGAATCGTTCTATGCAAATGAGGATCTGCTTCTACATGGACTGTAATATAATCCGCTCCTGCATCAGCAAATGCATCAACGTACTGACTTGGATTTTCAATCATCAGATGTACGTCAAGTGGTAACCTTGTCAGTGGTCTGATGGCACTTACGATCATCGGACCAAGTGTAATATTCGGGACGAAGTGACCATCCATGACGTCTACATGGATATAATCCGCTCCTCCTTTTTCCACATCTTTGATTTCATTACCAAGCTCTGCAAAATTGGCAGAAAGAATGGAAGGTGCGATTTTCATATTTAGTACCTCGGCTTTCTATCTTTGATTTCTTTATGGAACGTTAAGTAATGATCGTAGCGATAAGCTGGAAGCTCCTCTGATTCCACAGCCGCTTTCACTGCACACTTCGGTTCATTGATATGCAGGCATCCCCTGAACTTGCACTGTTCGGAAGCTTCGACCATTTCAGGGAAGCAGTTAGGCAGTTCCTCTATTTCAAGCTCAGAAAACTCCAATGAACTAAATCCAGGAGTGTCAGCGACCAATCCATCTTCAATGTCAATGAGCTCGACATGACGGGTCGTGTGTTTTCCGCGTCCCAGGTGTGAGGAAATCATGGCCGTCTTCAATTCCAGTTCAGGCTTCATTGCATTCAGTAAAGATGATTTACCAACACCGGATTGCCCGGCGAAAACTGAAATTTTATCCTTTAAGTAAGGAGTCAACTCCTCTATTCCATGCTCGGTTTTCGATGAAGTCATCAGTACTTCATATCCAAAAGCGCGGTAATCGCTCACATATTGTTCAATCTTATCTGATTCTTCGGTTGACAATAAGTCCATCTTGGTGACGCAAATGAGCGGCTCAATTTCTTTACTCTCCACCAACACAAGAAACCGGTCCAATAAGGCTGTACTGAAATCCGGCTCGCTGGCAGAAAAAACGAGGATGGCCTGGTCAACATTGGCTATCGGGGGGCGAACCAGTTCATTCTTTCGATCAAAGACCTTTAGAATGTACCCATCCGTTTTGTTCTCCGCTTGAAATTCAACATAATCACCGACCAGAGGAGTAATTTTATTTTTGCGAAAATTGCCCCTGCCCCGACATTGTGTAATGCTTCCCTCAGAGAGCACATAGTAAAATCCACTTAAGGCTTTAATGATTTTTCCTTCAGGCATTCGAAACCTCCTATTCAAAAGCAATTATCTACATGAATTTAGCTATTTTCATTATGTATCACTATCATTATAAATGAAAACAAGAGGACTGTCCCGTAGGTTCATTTAAAACCCGGGTACAGCCCCTTTGTAATTGAATTTTATTCTTCTTTAGGATACTCGACAGTTCCTTTTTTATACTCTTTTTCATCAACGAGGATGCGATATTCTCCTACAGTTCCTTCTTCCAGAGTAAACTTCAATGTAAAGGTTGTATCCTCTTTAATTGGAACGAGTTCATCACTATCCTCAATCTTTCTATTCTTATCCCCAATAAATATTTCGACTACTTGAGGGTCTCCGTTATCTTTGGTATAAGGGATTTCCACTTCCTCGGTAACCTCCTTGGTAGGAATTTCCTTAGGTGGCTCAGGGCCCTTAGACATAGTAACATAAACAATTTCCCCTTCATAAGTAGGAGTCCCAGGTTTTGGATCATGAGAAATTACTTTACCGGCTTCCACAGTATCAGAGAATTCACTTTCCCTCTCCTCTATCTTTACACCTTTTAATGTTGCATATTGATTAAGCTCTGCTTTACTGTAGCCCTCTAAATTATCCATATCAAATGGCTTTGAGCCTTTACTTACTGTAAGGGTGATTGTAGTCTCTTCAGCCACTACCTCATTCCCAGGTGAAGGATCCTGATCCAAAATCGTGCCTTGCGATTCTTCACCATTAAATTCTTCTTCCTTCTCCACAGTAAAACCTTCGTCCTCTAATTGAGCAGCAACGTCTTCATAGTTTTGACCGGAATAATCCTCAATCTCTACTTTTTCCTTACCCGTACTAACATAAATATCGACTGAGGATCCTTCATTCGCCATCCTACCACCTTTAGGATTCGTTTTGATTACATCACCTTCAGGAACTGTATCATCCGCTATCTCCTTGGTTTCACCGACAACAAACCCTGCTGATACAATCGTGGATATAGCTTCTGTTTGACCCATCTCTGCAACATCCGGCACCTCAATCTCTTTTGGCCCCAACAAACCAGGCACCAACGTAAATGCGGCAACCCCTAACAGAATAAGTAAAAAGAACAAACTGATGATAATGATCGGCCATTTTCTTTTGCTTTTGTCCTTCTTTGCCTTTTTACCTTTATCTTTCTTCTTGCCTTTTTTCTTCCCATCTTTAAGAGGGGGAGTTGGCTTGGTTTGTACGATATCCGTATTGGTTTGATGGACGATTGTATCGTCTAGATTCGAATACGCTTTTTGGTCCGTGATGACAGGGATTGCTTTAGTCGCTTCATCATCAAGGGGCACTGCGAATTTAGGCTCATCCATGCGATCCGGATCCAGTGCTGAAGTCAAGTCCTCATCCATTTCCTCGAGGCTCTCATATCGTCTGAACGGGTCCTTTGCCGTTGCCTTTAATACGATATTTTCTACACTTTGAGGAATATCGGGATTCCATCTTTTTAAGGATGGTGTTTCTGATTGCAAATGCTTCAAGGCAATTGAGACGGCCGATTCCCCGGAGAATGGCAGCCTACCCGTCAATAATTCAAACATGACGATTCCAAGGGAGTAGATGTCCGATTTTTTCGTGGCCATTCCTCCCCTGGCCTGTTCTGGAGAAAGGTAATGCACCGATCCAAGAACGGAATTTGTCTGAGTAATTGAAGTGGCACTTAGCGCCATGGCAATTCCGAAATCGGTAATCTTTACATTTCCTTCTTCGTCCAGGAGGATATTATGGGGCTTTATGTCCCGGTGTACGATATGGTTCTGATGGGCATGTGACATCGCTAGTGTCAGCTGCTTCATGATATCGATCGCTTTTTCGACATGGACCGGCGAATGCTGCTGTATGTATTGCTTTAATGTCATGCCATGGACGTATTCCATGACGATATAATAAAGGTCATCCTCTTCTCCTACATCGTAGATGCTCACAATATTCGGGTGAGCAAGACTTGTAGCTGATTGAGCTTCCCTTTGGAATCGTTTAATGAATTCCTCTTCATTGGCAAAGTCGATTCGAAGCATTTTGATGGCCACTTCACGATCAAGGATCACATCGTGTGCTAAATAGACGTTGGCCATCCCTCCGCCACCAATAAGTTTAATGATTTTGTAACGCCCACTGATGCGCTTACCTTCCATCATGTTATATCACCCGCTTTCCGTTTCAGCGGCAAACTCGACAATTACTACAGTAATATTATCTTCACCGCCATATTCATTGGCTAAATGAACGAGCGATTCCCCTTTATTATCAAGAGAGTGATCCTGCATTAATATATCTTTCATCTCTTTTTCAGAAACTTTATTAGAAAGTCCGTCTGAACAGAGAAGAATGACGTCTTCCTCTTCAAACATAATCGTTTTAATATCCATAGTAATCGAAGCTTCCGTTCCGATCGCTCTTAATATGACATTTTTTCTTGGATGATGCTCTGCATCTTCTTTTGAAATTTCACCGCTTCTGACCAGTTCATTCACCAGTGTATGATCTTCGGTTAATTGATGAAAACCATTTTCGTTCAAGATATACCCTCTGCTGTCCCCGATATTAACAATGGTTGCGAACAACGAGGTGCAGATGGCCCCGACCAGGGTCGTCCCCATTCCCTCGCACTCGGAATTGGATTGAGAATAAGTATATACTTCTTTGTTTACTTCGTTAATAGTTGATTTTAACCAATTTTCAGCTTCATCAGCGGTGTGAAATTTCTCAGTGTTCTCCCATAAGTCCTTTAAGATGGAAATGGTCAGCTCACTGGCCACGTCACCCGCTCTGTGACCACCCATCCCATCTGCTACAACAGCTAAATGATCGCCATGATCATTCACGAATACGCCTGCACTATCTTCATTTAGCTGGCGTACTTTCCCTTTGTCCGTAAAATAAACCGTCTTCACTTAGGTCACCTCTTCTCTTCTTCTGCACCTAAAGGATATGGTGCATCCTTCATATAAGAACGACTTTGATCATCATCAAATCGATATCAAAAAAACGGATCATCAAAGATTCAATTCTTTAAGGTCTGTTGTACCTTTACGACTTTTATAGTGAATTTTCCTGCTTTACATTCAATCTTTGATTATATTCGACTCAATTCTTTTTCCTGAAGCAGCTTATGAAAAATCCGTCCCCTCCAAAGTCCTGAGGGAAAATTTGCAGTTGATCGCCATCAAGGAAAGGCCTAACAGTCTCTGGAAGCTCGTCGAGGGGATGAGACACGAAATCAGGATGATCACTCAAGAAAGAGGATACGGTCCCTTCATTCTCATTCCGATCTACGGTACATGTACTATAAACCAATAATCCATCTTTTTTCAGCAAGGGTGCTACAGCTGAAAGGATGTCCAGTTGAATCTTCTGAAGAGAGTGAAGATCCGATTCTTTTTTGGCATACTTGATATCGGGCTTTCTTCTCAGTACCCCTAATCCGGAGCACGGTGCATCGACTAAGATCCTGTCAAAGCTTTCCTTTTCAAACTTCTCTCCAGCTTTTCGACTATCAAGGGCAGACGTCTTCACATTGGATAAACCTAGTCTACTGGCATTTTCGTCAATTAATTTCACTTTATGCTTGTGAAGGTCCAATGCCTGGACTTCACCTGTTCCAGAAAGCTTTTCTGCAATGTGAGTAGTTTTCCCCCCAGGAGCAGCACATGCATCCAATACTCTCAAACCTTCTTCAAGCTTTAAGGCATATGATACAAGCATGGAGCTTTCATCCTGAATGGTGCATTGCCCATTGAGGTAGGCTTCTGTTTTAGCGATATTTCCCCTTAGTGACTGGACCGCCTCAGGGACGATGGGACTTTCTTTGACTTCATTCCCGCTTTCCGTCAACTGATGTACAAGTTCTTCCCGACTGATCTTGGTTGTATTCACACGGGCCGATTGGTTAGGGGCGATTAAATTGGTTTCACACATTTTTCTAGTCTTTTCTAACCCGAATTGCTCCGTCCACCTCTTCACAAGCCAATATGGATGACTCGTTTCGATGGAGACCCTTTCGACAGGGTCCTTGATGGAATCAAGAGTCGGGAGACCTTTTCGTTGAATCGATCTTAATACACCGTTTACTAACCCGGATATCCCCTTATGCCCTCTTTTTTTGGCGATTTCCACTGCTTCATAGAAGACAGCACGATCCGGGATCCGGTCTAAATAAACGAGTTGATAGAGGGATAAACGCAATAACTGACGCACCCAGTCATCCAGCTTCCCTTTAATAAATGGAGCTAAATAGAAATCCAATGTCATTTTCCTTTGAATGGTCCCATAGGTCAGCTCCGTCAATAGACCAATATCTTTGCTCGGCAATTCATTCTTTTCAATCACAGAATGAAGCAATAAATTACTATACGATTGATTCTTTTCAACCGCCTCGATCACATCAAGTGCCGCTTCACGGACGGTTTTAGTTCGTTTATTCATTTTCCTCTCCTACCATCATGCCTGTTTTTAAATGTGATCCCGCTCCCCGCAGGTAATCCTTTGCAGTCATTCTCTTTTTCCCTGAAGGCTGTAAGTCAGTAATTTTAATTCCTACAGAATTCCCGGTGGACACAATGAAACCATCCTCTTCGACACGGAGGATCTCTCCAGGTGAAGATGGGGTGATATCTACTTTCTCTCCCCACCATACCTTCATGACAGAGCCGGCCAATGTGGTGTATGCAACCGGCCACGGATGCAGCCCCCTGATATGGTTGTAAATCTCTTTCCCGGTTTTCGTCCAGTCGATCTTCTCTTGTTCGCGTTTGATATTACGCGCGAATGTGGCTTTTTCATCATCCTGCTTAACAGGAGATATTTCTCCTCTAAGTAATGAAGGAATGGTTTCGATCAGCAGCTTGGCCCCTGCTACACTCAGTTTATCGTGTAACGTACCAACGTGATCCCTTTCTTCGATCTCTACTTCCACTTGACTGATGATATCCCCTGCATCCAGTTTCTCCACCATATACATGATGGTGATTCCCGTCTTCTCTTTCCCTTGAAGGATTGAATAATGAATCGGCGCTCCGCCTCTCAGTTCCGGAAGCAGGGAGGCATGTACATTGATGCATCCATATTTCGGTGCCTCAAGCAGGGCATTTGGAAGGATTTGTCCGAACGCAGCCGTTACAATAAGATCCGGTTTTAATGCCAGCACCTGGTTTAACTCTTCTTCGTTCTTAATCTTTTCAGGTTGATAAACCGGGATTCCATGCTTTTCTGCTGCCACTTTCACAGGTGGTGGAGTAAGCGTCCTTTTTCTTCCCACAGGGCGATCGGGTTGTGTCACAACTGCGATCACATCATATTTTTCATCTATTAGAGATTGAAGAACAGGAACCGAGAAGTCAGGTGTTCCCATGAAAATCACTTTTGTCATTACGCTTCATACCCTTCTAATTCTTCTTCTGTGATATACTTTTCTACTTTCGATGTGAATAAAATGCCATGGAGATGATCGATTTCATGTTGTATCGCCCTGGCCATAAAGTCCTCGGCTTGAAATTCAACCATTCTTCCTTTCCGGTCTTGCGTACGCACTTTGATTGAGTAAGGACGGGTCACTTCTCCATATAGACCGGGGAAGCTGAGACATCCTTCAAGATCGGTTTGAGACCCTTTTGCCTCGACGATTTCCGGATTGATCAATTCGATTGTTCCTGAATCATCACCGATGTCGACAACCGCTACCTGCAGGTCGATTCCCACTTGTGGTGCTGCAAGTCCGACTCCATCTGCTTCAATCATGGTGTCGTACATATTAGCAAGTAATTTCTTTAGTTTTTTATCAAAATCCGTTACCTTCTCACATTCTTTTTCGAGAATGGGATTCGGATGCATTACAATTGGAAGTATTGCCATAACTGTCCTCCATCTTTCTATTTAAATATGGTTACATCATTACATATGGGTTCACATCAATGGAGATGGAAAGCCCCTGTGATGCATATTGTTGCTGAAACTGATCAAGTACTGTTTTTAAGGTAATACCAAGATTTGGTTCCCGTTTGTATTTTATCAAACATTGGTAGCGATATCTATTCTTGATCCTGGGAATGGGTGACGCCACCGGTCCCAGGATCATTGTCGTTTCAGATAGCTTGGAACGGATGTAAGCCGTCATTTTCTCTGAAATATTCACCACCTTCATTAAATCTTCATGACTTAATGTAATCAACGTGATGTAGTAAAAGGGAGGATAGGAACCCATCTTCCTCATCATCATTTCTTGCTGATAAAACCTGTTGTAATCATGATTCGATGCTAAGTCGATCGAGTAATGCTCAGGTGTATAGGTTTGAATGACGACTTCCCCGGGTAATGTGTGCCTGCCAGCCCTTCCACTTACTTGTGTCAGTAATTGAAACGTCTTCTCAGCAGCCCGGAAATCCGGTAGATGAAGCATAGTATCTGCACTCAGCACGCCGACCAGTGTGATATTGGGAAAATCGAGACCTTTTGCGATCATCTGGGTCCCGAGCAGGATATCAGCCTTCCCTTCTCCGAAAGCCGTTAACAGCTTTTCATGTGATCCTTTGCGGGAAGTGGTATCAACATCCATTCGGATAATCCTGGCATCGGGCAGAAGCTTCGTCAATTCTTCTTCGACCTTCTGGGTACCGGTCCCAAAATAACGGATATGTTCACTCATGCATTCAGGACAAGTTGTTGGAACACCTTCTTCATATCCACAATAATGACATTTCATCCCGTTTGAAAATCGGTGGTAGGTCAGGGAGATATCACAATTGGGACATTGAAGCACAAAGCCGCAATCTCTGCACATGATGAAAGATGAGTGCCCTCGGCGATTAAGAAATAGAACCGTTTGCTCTCCTTTTTCAATACGGTCTTGGAGCTTCTCAAACAGATTGGAAGAAAACATCGAACGGTTTCCCTTCCTTAACTCTTCCCTCATATCCACTATATCGACGGATGGAAGCGGGCCGTCATTCATTCGTTTATCAAGGGTCAACAGCTCATATACACCTTTTGAAGCCCGTGCAAAAGATTCCAAAGAGGGCGTCGCACTTCCCAAAATCACGGGACATTGGTAGAATTCCCCGCGATAGATCGCAACGTCCCTCGCGTGATAACGCGGATTTTCTTCCTGCTTGTAGCTCGTCTCATGTTCTTCATCTATGATGATGATCCCGATATTTTCGAATGGGGCAAAAACGGCAGAACGTGCCCCCACCACCACTTTCACTTCCTTACGCTGGATCTTTCTCCATTCATCATACTTTTCGCCTACTGACAATCCGCTGTGAAGGACCGCCACATCGTCACCAAATCTTCCTTTGAACCTGTGAACCATTTGAGGTGTAAGGGAAATCTCAGGAACCAGCACAATGGCTTCTTTTCCCTCTTTGAGGACTCGCTGGATGGATTGCAGATAAATCTCGGTTTTCCCACTACCGGTTACCCCGTATAGGAGGAATGTATGATGCACTTCTTGATCGATCGTACTCAGGATGGGTTGAATCGCCTGATCCTGCTGGAAAGTCAATGAAAGAGGAGACGTCTTCTCGAATGTTCTATTTTCAAAAGGGTCACGGTACATTTCTACGTTTTTCTCAGTGAGAATTCCTTTTTGAACCAATGACTTAACGGTACTTGACGTCGTAGACATTTCTTCGAGCAGTGTGGATGCGAGTATTCCGTCTCCTCCTGGTACAGTATCCATCATGTATTCGATGATTTGCTTTTGCTTACTTGCCTGGGGAGGCAAAGCATTCTTTACTTCATCCACTTGATGAACCGGTACACTAAGGTATAGCTTACGAACGGTTTTCTTATTTCCTTTTGCTTTAACTTTGTAAATCACTTCGACTGTTCCTTGTTTAACCTCTTTATGTATTAGGGGAAGCAATCCACTTTCTTCAATGGCTTTCCAGGAAACAACTCTGTTGCTTTGAAAAAATCGTTGAAGGGAGGGATGAAGTTCACCTGGACTCTTGTTTCCTTCTAGTTGAAAAAGCTTTTCATATTTCGCCTTCATGGCAGCTGGGAGCATCGCTTGAAATGCAGAGATTTTAAAGCAGAGAGTCTTCTCTGTAAGCCAGTTCCCAAGTGTCAGTAATTCTTCATTAAGGACCGGCACAAGGTCCATAGGTTCGACAATGGATTTTAGTTTTGAGATTTCGCTTGTTTCTTTTAGCTCGACGACGAATCCTTGAATTTTCCTCGGGCCAAAAGGAACGATGACCCTCATCCCTGGAACGATGCTGCCCTTCCATTCATCAGGTATGCTGTAATCATACGTGCGATCCGTTTGCATGGCAGGAACGTCTACTATTACACTAGCTACGTTCATTGGAGGCACCATTCATATTATGGACAGCTTCTTTGAAGATTTCTTTCGCAACCTCTACCTTTGATAATAAAGGCAGTTCCCGTACCTTTCCCCCACTTGTGACAATCGATACTTTGTTGGTGTCTGTCCCAAACCCGGATCCGGTTTCCTTCACGTTATTTGCTACAATCATATCAGCGCGCTTTTTCTCAAGCTTTGCTTTTGCATACTCTTCGACATTTGTCGTTTCTGCTGCAAACCCAATGAGGTATTGGTGGGTCTTCCTCTCACCTAGACTCATTAATATATCTTTTGTACGTTCAAATTCAATCACTAGGTTACCATCTTTTTTCTTCAACTTATCTACCAATATTTCTTTAGGGCGATAATCTGCAACTGCAGCACTTTTCACCACAATATCTGCCGTTTGGAATTCACCATGAACTGCTTGGTACATTTCTTCAGCAGACGTTACGGTCACGAATCTCACTCCCTTTGGAATTGGTAATGCTGATGGCCCAGATATCAACACCACTTCTGCCCCTAGTGAAAAGGCCGCCTCCGCAAGTGAATATCCCATTTTGCCGCTTGAGCGATTGGAGAAGAAACGTACGGGATCCACCATTTCCCTCGTCGGTCCAGCTGTGATCACTACTTTCTTCCCTTGTAGCAGTTTATTTTGACTGTCACGTTCTTCAAAAAAACGATCCACCAAATTTACTACCTTCTCCGGTTCTTCAAGTCTTCCTTTTCCTACATATCCACATGCTAAGTACCCTTCACTCGGCTCCACAAATTGACAGCCAAACTCAAAAAGGGTTTGAATATTTCGTTTCACTGCTGGATGGTCATACATATGTACATTCATGGCCGGGGCAATCCATACTTTCGCCGTCGTTGCAAGAATCGTGGTGGTGATCATATCGTCTGCAATCCCGTTGGCAAGTTTTCCGATTATGTTGGCCGTTGCAGGCGCAACCAATACGAGATCTGCCCAATCCGCTAAATCAATATGGGCGATTTTGGCTGAATCTTTTTCATCAAAGGTATCCCAGTATACGTCTTGACGGGATAATGCTTGAAACGTCAGCGGAGCAACAAATTTGCGTGCGGACTCTGTCATGATTACTTTCACTTCAGCTCCACCTTGTACCAGCTTGCTCGTTAGCGCAGCTGCTTTGTATACAGCAATTCCTCCAGAAACACATAAAAGTATCTTTTTTCCCTGCATCATTCTACTTTCCCCCATTACTCTTTATCCTTCTTATATTATGAAGGATGTTAATAGAAAAAGAAAATAGGGTTGTCTCGAAAGATGATGAAACCTTTCGAGTCAACCCCTGGAGTTATCCGTTAAACTTCCTGCCGTTTATTCATCAGAATATACTGCTTTAGCATCTCTTTCTTTCATAGACAATTGACCTGCATGAATCTCTTCAAGGGCTTTACCTACGAATTTATGAGAATCGTACCGGTTCAAGCGATAATCACCTGTATCTTGCAAATTCCTTGCACGTTTAGCCGCAATACTGACTAACGAATATTTAGAATCGATCTTTTTCATTAATGAATCAATGGATGGGTTTAACATTTATTCAGCCTCCAGCATATTTAAGTATCGTTGTTGCACGCGTTCCCGCTTGCAGTGTTCTGCTTGCACAATGGATTTAATCTTGTCGACGGCATTTGCAATTTGATCATTTTCAACAATGTAATCATATAAATTCATCATTTCGATTTCTTTTCTTGCCGTATTCATTCTGCCTTGGATCAAATCGTCCGTTTCAGTCCCTCTTGTGACGAGACGGTTCTGAAGTTCTGAAAGACTTGGTGGGGCAAGGAAAATGAACAATCCTTCAGGGAATTTATCTCTGACCTGTTGTGCACCTTGAACTTCAATTTCAAGAAAAACATCTTTTCCAGCGTCGAGGGTTTCCCGGACATAGTCAACGGGAGTACCATAATAATTCCCTACAAACTCAGCATACTCTAACAGTTTCCCCTCTTTGATCAGCTCTTCAAAATCCTCTCTCGACTTGAAGAAATAATCCACACCATCAACTTCTCCCTCACGCGGTTTCCGTGTGGTCATGGAGATGGAATATTCAAACTTTGTATCTTCCTGGGAAAAAATCGCTTTACGAACTGTTCCTTTCCCTACACCTGATGGTCCGGAAAGAACGATCAGCAATCCTTTTTCTTTCATTTATTTACCCTGCCCTTCTTCTACTAAATCCTCTTTATCTGTCAAACGATGAGCAACGGTTTCGGGTTGAACAGCCGAAAGAATAACGTGATCGCTATCCGTAATAATAACCGCTCTTGTTCTTCTTCCGTATGTAGCATCAACGAGTGTTCCCCGGTCTCTGGCATCTTGAATCAAACGTTTAATCGGGGCTGATTCCGGACTTACAATTGAAATGATCCGGTTTGCTGAAACGATATTTCCAAATCCTATATTGATGAGCTTGATCGACATAACGCTCCTCCTAATCAATAGTTTAGTTTCGCCTGAATGATAGGAAACTAAACTTATTATTCTACATTTTGTACTTGTTCTCTCAGCTTCTCAAGTGTTGATTTCAATTCCACAACTAAGGTCGCAATAAGGGAATCATTTGCTTTTGAACCAATTGTGTTCACTTCCCTGTTCATTTCCTGGATCATGAAATCCAATTTCCTGCCTACCTGCCCTTCATTCAACAAGGTGGAATGAAAGTACTTGATATGACTATTAAGTCTCGTCAATTCCTCTGTAATATCGGATTTATCTGCAAAGATTGCCACTTCCGTCAGTATGCGACTTTCATCCAGTGACGTTTCATTGTATTCGACAATCCTCTTTCTTAATCGTTCTCTATAGAGATTGACCACTTCAGGTGCTTGATTGGTCAGTTCGATCACATTCAGTTCAAATTGTTGGAGATGAGTGAGAAAATCTTTCCTGAGGAGCTCACCTTCTTTCTCCCGCATCTTTCTCAGTTCCATTGCTGCTTCATCTACAGCTTTTAATACCAATTGCTCAAGTTCTTCATTTTCCTCTTCCATTTCTTCAATCATGACAAATTCTTCCCTGTTCAAGAGATGGGATAATTGTACTTCTTCTTTTAAAGAAAAGGTTTCTTTCACTTTATTTACTAACTGATAATAATCTTGAATGAGCTTCCAGTCAATATGTAGGTTTTTATGTACGAGGCCATCACCACTTATGGTAATGAATATATCCACTTTCCCTCTTTTTACGAAATGGGAAACTTGTTTCTTAATTTTTTCCTCCAGCTTTAATAATTGACGTGGCATTCTAATATAACACTCACTGAATCTGTGATTAACGGATTTCATTTCAACCGTTACAGAATGTTGTTCAGACTCTACTTTGCTTCTTCCAAAGCCTGTCATACTGACAACCATTACGATCACATCCAATCCTTTGACGGTATACGTATGTAGAACAACGCTGAATTCACTATCATATTATGTTGTAAATCTGCGAAAGGAATCACAACACATCACAACGATATAAAAAAGGTAATAGAGGATTTTCTCTATTACCTTTTGGATTATACCACATTTCACTGTTTTTTTCTTGCAAAAAATGACCCTGCCAATAAAAACGTTGGAACTGAACTTAAACCGATGATCAAGAGCCAGTCCTTGATAGCAATCGGTACGGTGTGGAAAATAGGCTGCAGTGAAGGTACATAGATGACTATGAGCATCAATACAAGGGAAGATAGAACAGCTAAAACAAGATACATGTTTCCGAAAGGATTTCTTGAGAACACGGACACTTCACTTCGACAATCGAATACATGGATCAGTTGAGCCATGACCAATGTCGAGAATGCGACGGTTTGAGCATATGCCAAATGATCCGGGTGGGTCTTGTACGATAGCATGAATGCAAGTAAGGTTGCCCCACCGATCAGGAATCCCCTGGAGACGACTTTCCAGCCAAGCCCCCTTGCAAATACTCCTTCTTTCGGGTGTCTCGGCTTTCTCTTCATGACATCATCTTCCGGCTTATCAAGGCCAAGTGCCATAGCTGGCAGACCATCTGTTACAAGGTTGACCCATAATATTTGGATCGGAACCAATGGCAGCGGAAGAGCAAGGATCATAGCAAAAAGCATGACAAGTATTTCACCTACATTTGATGCAAGAAGATACCGGATGAATTTTCGGATATTTTCATATATGTTCCTGCCTTCCTGAATCGCCGATTTGATTGTTGCAAAGTTATCATCCAGCAGAACCAATGAAGATGATTCCTTCGAAACGTCCGTCCCTGTTATCCCCATCGCCACTCCGATGTCTGAGGTTTTTATCGCAGGGGCATCATTTACTCCGTCACCGGTCATGGCTACGACATGTCCCCTGTTTTGCAGGGCTTTGACGATTTTTAATTTATGCTCAGGTGACACACGGGCAAACACCGAAACTTCATCTACTATTTCTTCCAACTCATGTATTTCCATTTGGTTTAGTGCCTTTCCATCCAGTACGCGGTCCTTATTCTTCAAAATCCCCAGCTGCTTGGCAATGGCTGTCGCAGTTAAAACATGGTCCCCGGTAATCATAACGGTCTTAATACCGGCTGCACGGCACTCTTTTACAGCCCGCTTCACCTCAGGCCTCGGCGGATCGATCATTCCTTGTAAACCGATGAAGGTTATGCCTTCTTCAATGTCCGATTCCGTTAATGTCTCCACGGCCCTATCCTTGATCGGTTTATACGCAATGGCAATATTTCTGAGAGCATTGGAAGACATGTCACGGATGGCTTCCTCCACTTTTCCCGCTATCTCTGACGATTTCCCTTGTATTCTTCCTTCCCAAAGGAACGACTCACTCTTCCCTACCAAAACATCTGGCGCACCTTTGGTGACAGAGAAGTACTTACCATTTTGATCGACCGCGATGATACTCATCATCTTTCTGGTAGAATCAAAGGGGAACTCTTTCACAATCGTAAATTTTTTCTGTAAGGATTCTCTTGAAAGTCCTGCCTTCAAACCAGCAACAAGCAGGGCTCCTTCAGTCGGATCGCCATCGACGAAAAAGCTTTCTTCACGGGTTACCAGTTCTGCATGATTACAGAGCATTCCAAACGTTAATAATTGATGTAAAGTATTTTCACTGTGAGGAGTGACCCTTCGTTCCCCGTTATAAAATTGTCCATCCGGTTCGTATCCTGTTCCCGTTACCGTCCACGTTCTTCCTCCGCTCCAGATGTGGGTAACCGTCATCTTATTTTGAGTCAAGGTTCCTGTTTTATCCGAGCAAATCACCGACGCACATCCTAGGGTTTCCACTGCCGGAAGCTTGCGGACGATGGCCTTTTTCTTTATCATTCTTTGAACACCAAGTGAAAGGGCGACCGTCACAATAGCAGGTAATCCTTCCGGTATGGCGGCAACAGCCAGTGAAACTCCTGCCAGGAACATAGTGTACATATCATGTCCCTGGATCACACCGATTCCCACGACCAAAGCCGTCAGTATGAGGGCAACCGTAATAAGGATCTTACCTAACTCCTCCAGTCTTCTCTGCAGTGGGGTCGTCATGGTTTCAGCCTTTTGGATCATATCCGCGATCTGCCCCATGGCTGTCTTCATACCAATCGATGTCACGACGCCGATACCGTTTCCACGTGTAACCATCGTTCCCATAAACCCCATGTTTTCTAAATCTCCGAGACTCATATTTTCTCCACTGAGTGGTTTTGTGGATTTAGTAACGGGGACAGACTCCCCTGTAAGTGCCGATTCCTCTATTTCAAGGTTATTCGCTTCGATAAGACGCACATCCGCACCTATTCTGTCTCCACTTCCGAAACGAATGATGTCCCCGATCATTACTTCTTTTGAGACAATCTTCAACCACTTTCCGTCTCTCAGGACCGACACTTGTGGTGCAGAAAGCTCCTTTAAAGCCTGCAGGGATCTTTCCGCTTTCCGTTCTTGGAAAAACCCTAAAAACCCGTTAATAAGTACAATCGCAATAATGGCGATCGCATCGATATATTCCCCTAGCAATCCAGAAATGAGAGTGGCTGCCAATAACACGAGAACCATAAAATCCTTGAATTGACTGAAAAATAATAGCAATGCCGATTGCTTCTCAGCTTCCTCCAATTGATTGTACCCATACTGCTTACGTCTTTGCGCTACTTCATCTGCTGAAAGCCCTTCTTGATAATTAGTATTTAGTGACTGCTCTATGTCCTCTTGTCTCATCTCATGAAATTTCATGCAACCATGTCACTCTCCTCCTACGATACGAAAAGTTGTCCTTCTCATAGCATTCTTATTCAGACTCGTCCTAAAAAATGATATGATTTATGTATGTTTTGCATTTTAGCTTCCGGAGCGGTAAAATCGGTTACATTTGATACTTTCAAGACATCGCCAGGACAAAAGTCAAACTATATTGAAATCGTAAAGAGCAGAGGATGTTATATATGTCATTTGATGGATTATTTACAAGGAACATGACGAAAGAATTGAATGAAAACTTATTAAACGGACGAATCAATAAAATACATCAACCCTATAAAAATGAAATCATCATGATCGTACGGGCAAATGGTAAAAATCACAAAGTCCTTTTATCTGCCCACCCCAGTTACTCACGGGTTCAATTGACCAATGAAAACTATGAAAATCCATCGGTCCCACCTATGTTTTGTATGCTGTTGAGAAAACATCTTGAAGGTTATATTATCGAGGGAATCAATCAGTTGGAATTGGATCGGATGATCATCTTTGAAGTGAAGGGAAGAAACGAGATCGGGGATGTTTCTTATAAGCAACTCATTATTGAAGTGATGGGTCGTCATAGTAACATCATTTTAGTGGATAAAGAACGTAATATGATCCTCGATAGCATCAAGCATATTTCACCAAGCATGAATACACACAGAACCGTATTACCAGGACATTCGTATATACTGCCTCCACAGCAGGACAAGGTAAATCCTCTTGAAGCAACAAGTGATGATGTCCTAAGGGCTCTTGATTTCAATTCCGGCAAGCTCGACAAGCAGATCGTTCAATCTTTCGCAGGGATCTCTCCACTCTTTGCGAAAGAGATCGTTCACCACGCTGGTATTGGAAACCGTTCTACCATCGCTGAGTCATTCCTTACAATGATTCAAAAAGCAAAAGTTCATGATACGACGCCAACCCTCATCAGTGGCGACAAGGAAACATTTTATTGGATGGACCTTGCACATCTTCAAGGTGAGAAACAAACCTTTCCATCCTTGAGTGAATTACTGGACAGGTTCTTCTATCAAAAGGCAGCAAGAGATCGAGTCAAACAGCAAGGGAATGACCTGGAGCGATTTATTCGAAACGAACGTGATAAAAATGTCAATAAAATCGAAAAGCTGAAGCAGACGCTTGAGGATGCCCAACAAGCAGACCGCTATCAATTACTCGGAGAACTCCTAACCTCGAATTTATATGCAGTAGAACGAGGCATGAAGGAAGTCAGCGTAGTCAATTACTATGATGAAAACGGTGAGAGTATCACGATTCCACTCAACCCTCAAAAATCACCTTCCGATAACGCTCAGAATTATTTCTCTCGTTATCAAAAAGCGAAGAATGCCGTTAACATCGTCCATGAGCAAATTGACAAAGCAAAGGAAGAAATCGTATATCTTGAACAATTATTACAACAATTAGAGTCGGCTTCCACTAAAGACGTAGAAGAAATCAGGGAAGAGCTTGAAGAGGAAGGCTACCTCAGGGCACGTAAGCAAATGAAAAAGAAAAAAGTTAATTTGAAGCCTGTACTTGAACACTACACATCAAGTGACGGGACGCAAATCCTGGTAGGTAAAAACAATAAACAAAACGACTATCTAACCAACCGGGTTGCCGGAAGAGAAGAGATCTGGCTCCATACCAAGGATATCCCCGGTTCGCACGTAGTCATCAAAAGTACGAAGCCTTCCGAGCAAACCATCAAGGAAGCGGCCAATATTGCAGCTTACTTCAGTAAAGCACGCGAATCCAGCTCGGTTCCTGTTGATTTCACAGAAGTCAAACAAGTGAAAAAACCAAAAGGCGCCAAGCCTGGATTTGTCATTTATGAAGGGCAGCAAACGGTATATGTGACACCTGATTTGGACCTCGTTCGTTCATTGAAGTATTGAATAATCCAGGAAGCACTTCCACTCAGGCCATGTATTGGCCTGGAGTGGAAGTGTATTTTTGTTGCTAATTAATATAAAAAAAGCAACTCACCAGCGAGTTGCTTTCACTTTTACATTCTCCAATTCTCCGGATCTTCTTTCCAAAGCTTTAATTGTTCCAGTTCATCTTCACGAATGATCTCTTTTTCGACCGCTACTTCCAGTAAAGATGAATAATCAGATAAAGTATAGGATTGAATGTCGTGTTCATTCAGCATTTTTTCCCCTTTATCCAGTCCGTATGTGAAGATCGCGACTACTCCCAATACGTCACACCCCGCTTCTCTTAAGGCGTCAACTGCTGTTATACAGCTCCCTCCCGTTGAGATGAGGTCTTCCACAACAACAACCTTTTGACCTGGAGCCGCAATTCCTTCAATCTGTTTTCCTTTTCCGTGGGCTTTTGCTTTTGACCGGACATAACACATGGGAAGGTTTAATTTCTCACTGACCCAGGCTGCATGCGGAATTCCAGCGGTCGCTGTCCCGGCTATGACTTCTGCATCTGGAAAGTGCTGTTGAACCATTTTGGACAGTCCTTCTGCGATGTCGTTCCGTACGGACGGATAAGACAGTGTCAGCCGATTGTCACAATAGATTGGGGACTTTATTCCCGATGACCATGTAAAAGGTTCATTGGGGTTTAAATATACGGCTTCGATCTCCAATAATTGTTTTGCGATTGCATGTTTCATGCATTAGCCTCCCATTCATGTACGATTCTTTCATACGCAAGCACCGGATTTTCGGCAGCTGTAATACTTCTTCCGACCACTATGTAGGAAGAACCTAATTCTCTTGCCAAGTGTGGCGTAGTGACCCTTTTTTGATCTCCTGCTTGATCATTTGCTAAGCGGATCCCGGGAGTGACACGTAAAAAATCAATTCCGCAATGTTCACTTATCAAGGAAGCCTCATGTGGTGAACATACGACTCCATCCAGACCTGCTTGTTTTGCAAGAGTCGCATAGTGTAAGACAGATTCATTGATAGAAGTAGGGATCAATTGTTCTTTTTGCATTTGTGCTTCTGTAGTCGATGTCAACTGTGTAACGGCAATCAGCTGAGCCCGTTTATGATTGACCGGAGTTCCCGCGTACAAACCCTCAAGCGCCTTTTCCATCATTACACCGCCACCTGCAGCATGTACATTAAGCAACTCCAGGTCAAACCCGGCAAGTCCCTTCATGGCTCCATAAACTGTGTTGGGAATATCATGAAGCTTCAAGTCCAGGAAAATCCGATGATTCTTACTTAAGATCTTCTCCAGGATCACCGGTCCATTTTGAAGGTACAGCTCCATCCCCACTTTTACATTTAGACTCTCTGAAAACAGATTCAAAAAGTCTGATGTCCTTTCCCATGTCGGAAAATCAAGAGCTATAAACGGCTTTGGATTCATGCTTCCCCCAGCTCCTTCCGGTTAATTGAGAAATATGGTCGACTCCAAGTTCATCAAGCAATGGAGGTAAATCGCTTATAATGGTTTTACACACGAACGGGTCAACAAAGTTGGCTGTTCCGACTGCAATCGCGCTTGCCCCTGCATAGAAGTATTCGATAACATCTTCAGCCGACTGAATTCCACCCATTCCTATGATTGGAAGATCCACTTGTTGACTCACTTCATAAATCATCCGGATGGCTACTGGTTTAATCGCAGGTCCCGATAACCCCCCTGTTTTATTCGCCAGGATCGGCTTTCCGGTCTTCAAATCCAATCTCATGCCAAGCAGGGTATTGATCATGGTCAACCCATCCGCGCCCCCTGCTTCAACGGCCTTTGCCATCTCAACGATATTCGCCACGTTCGGTGATAGCTTTACATAAAGTGGAACCTGTGAGACTTCTTTGACCCTTTCAGTTAATTCTTTCGCCACTTCAGGAATGGTCCCGAATGCGATTCCACCCGTTTTCACATTTGGACAGGAGATATTCAGTTCCAGCGCAGCCACGTTATCTGCAGAAGAAATAACCCTTGCTACTTCAACATAATCCTCAACCTGGGACCCTGCCACGTTTGCGATGATTGGCACATCATATTGTGAGAGCCATGGGAGTTCCTTTTCCATCACCCCAGTAAGCCCAGGGTTTTGTAACCCGATAGCGTTCAGCATACCGCCGTTCGTTTCAGCAACCCTCGGAGTCGGATTTCCAAAACGGGCCTCTTCCGTCGTCGCTTTGATCATGATGGCTCCAAGCTCGCTTAAATCATAGAACTGACTATATTCACGTCCGAAGCCAAAGCAGCCTGAAGCAGGCATAACCGGGTTCTTTAATGATAATCCAGGTAATTCGACTTGCAATGATCTCATAAAAGCACCTCCCCAACTGGAAAAACCGGTCCGTCACTGCATACTTTCACATAACTTGTGCCATCTGGATCATCCTGTTTATGACAAACACAGGCGAAACATGCGCCGATTCCACAGCCCATCCGTTCTTCTAATGAAATGAAGCCCCGTTTGTCCACCAATTGTGATTCCAACGCCTTCAGCATCGGTGTCGGACCACATGAATAAAACACATCAAAGGCTGGTTTTTCATCCCGGATAACATCTGTTACAAATCCGGTTGTACCTCTCGATCCGTCTACAGTGGCGACATACGTGTCCCCAAGCTCCCTGAACCTGTTTTCATAAAAGCTCACAGCTTCATTTTGAAAGCCGAGGATATGCTTCACTTTCCACCCATTCTCCACAAGCTTTTTGGAAAGTCCGTAGAGAGGAGGAACCCCAATTCCTCCACCTACCAACAGTGCGGTCTTACTTCCTTCTTCCACGGAGAAGCCATTGCCCAGTGGCCCCAATACGTCGACCTTTTCACTCCTCTCCACCAGGGAAAGGAGTCTTGTGCCTTTTCCTTCAGCACGGTAGATCAACGTCATGGTCTGCTCTTCCTGGTTGTGAGAAGCGATGGATATCGGCCTTCTGAGTAGAGGGTCGATTCCCGTCCCTGTCTTCACGTGTATAAACTGGCCGGGTGCCGTTATTTCACCTACCAACTCTCCTTGAAGGACGAGTTCAAAGATGTTTTCAGCTATTCTTTCATGAGAAAGCACCACCATCTTTTCATTTACGATCATTGAAATACCGCCTCTTTCGTTTTCACTTGTGCTGGTAATGCCTCTGCCGAGAAGGTCATCGATTCAATCACTCTCAGGATGGCTTCTGCAGTATCCAAAGACGTTAGACAAGGGATGCCGTTCTCAACTGATTCTCTTCGGATCCTGAATCCATCACGTGCCGGCTGCTTCCCTTTAGTCAACGTGTTGATGACCAGCTGTGTTTCTCCGCTCTGTATGATATCGAGCAAAGTAGGTCCGTTGGATCCGATTTTATCCACTTCTCGAACAGGGATACCCGCTTTTGTCAGTTGTTCGGCAGTTCCCTTTGTTGCAAGGATTTGATACCCGATATCGATAAATCGTTGTGCTAAGTGAACCGCTTCATCCTTGTCCTTATCGGCTACTGTCATGAGCACGGATCCATATTCCTTCATTTGCATACCAGCTGCGACCATCCCTTTGTATAGGGCTTTTTCCAATGTCAGATCTTTCCCCATTACTTCACCTGTCGATTTCATTTCAGGTCCGAGTGTTATATCCACCCTTCTTAGTTTCGCGAACGAGAAGACAGGGACTTTCACGTATACTCCATGCTTTTCAGGGATTAGTCCTGACTCATATCCCTGCTCTTTCAGAGAAATCCCCAGGATGGACTTCGTTGCAATATTGGCCATCGGTACATTCGTAATTTTACTAATAAAAGGTACTGTCCGACTGGAGCGCGGATTCACTTCAAGGACAAATACTTCGCCTTTAGAGATGACATATTGGATATTCAATAAGCCTACGATGTTTAAGCCTTTTGCAAGTCTCGTCGTGTAATCGACTATGGTTTGTTTCTGTTCCTGCGTAAGCTGTTGCGGAGGATACACTGCTATGGAATCTCCAGAGTGAACTCCGGCACGCTCGATATGCTCCATGATTCCCGGGATGACTACGTCTCTTCCATCTGAAATCGCATCCACCTCGATTTCTTTACCGATCAAGTACCGATCGATTAATACTGGATGCTGTGGGTTGACCTTTACTGCATTCTTCATGTATTGAAGAAGCTCTTCTTCACGGTAGACGATTTCCATGGCTCTTCCACCAAGGACGTATGACGGTCTGACAAGGACCGGATAACCGATGTTTGTTGCAATTTCAAGTGCACCTTCTACAGATACGGCCGTTTTCCCTTCCGGTTGAGGGATGCCGAGTTCGTTCAATGTATGTTCGAATTTATCTCGGTTCTCTGCACGATCAAGATCCTCAAGTGATGTACCAAGAATCTTTACGCCCCTTCTTACAAGCTCTTCTGCAAGATTGATGGCTGTCTGCCCACCGAACTGAACGACGACTCCCTTTGGCTTTTCAAGATCGATGATGTGCATCACATCTTCCACAGTCAGAGGCTCGAAGTATAATTTATCCGAAATACTGAAGTCAGTGGATACGGTTTCCGGATTATTATTCACGATGATCGCTTCATAACCAGCTTCTTTAATCGCCCATACAGAGTGGACCGTTGCATAATCGAACTCAACGCCCTGTCCGATCCTGATAGGTCCTGAGCCTAGGACGATGACACTTTCACGCTCAGTCACTCTGGATTCATTCTCATCTTCATAAGTTCCATAGAAGTAAGGTGTTTCTGATTCAAACTCCGCCGCACACGTATCGACCATTTTATAGACCGGTGTAAGGCCATTCTCTTTTCTCCACTGATAGACATCAGCTTCTGTGCTCTTCCATAGATTTGCCAGGGTGATATCCGAGAAGCCCATTCGCTTGGCTTTCTGTACTAGTTCAAGGTTGTATGGATTCTGTGATAGTTCCTTTTCAAACTCTATGATTTTATTCATTTTATATAGGAAGAAGAGATCGATTTTGCTCCATTCATGAATGGTTTCGATCGTCACACCCCTTCTAAGCGCTTCTCCGATATAGAAAAGTCGTTCGTCTCCGGCTTTGCGTATCCTTTTCTCGATCCACTCATCCGTAAATTCGTGTGCATCACTTAATTCCATGTGATACGTATTGCTTTCAAGGGAGCGGATCGCTTTAAGGAGTGATTCCTCGAAGGTCCTGCCAATTGCCATGACTTCACCGGTTGCTTTCATCTGAGTACCGAGGTTACGCTTAGCAGCTTCAAATTTATCAAATGGCCATCTCGGGATTTTGGTCACGACATAATCCAGTGCAGGCTCAAATGAAGCATATGTTTTACCTGTCACAGGATTCATCATTTCATCCAGTGTAAGACCAACTGCAATCTTCGCCGCGAGCTTCGCGATTGGATACCCCGTCGCTTTAGATGCAAGCGCAGATGATCTGCTCACCCGTGGATTCACCTCGATGATGTAATACTGGAAGCTGTCCGGATCTAAGGCAAGCTGAACGTTACAGCCTCCTTCGATCCCCAACTCACGGATGATATTCAAACTTGTATTTCGCAGCATTTGATACTCTCTGTCACTTAAGGTTTGACTTGGTGCCACTACGATCGAGTCTCCTGTATGAATCCCCACCGGGTCGATGTTTTCCATGTTACATACCACGATGGCATTATCGGCTGCATCTCTCATGACCTCGTATTCTATTTCTTTAAAGCCTGCAATGCTTTTCTCGAGGAGACATTGAGTTACAGGGCTATATTTCAATCCTGAGCCTACAGTCTCGACCAGCTCATCTTCATTGTGACAGATTCCACCGCCTGTCCCCCCCAGTGTATAAGCAGGGCGGACGATGACAGGGTAACCCACTTCTTCCACAAAGGTATAGGCTTCATCCAGTGTATGAATGATTTCACTTTCAGGTACAGGCTCACCCATTTCATTCATCAAGTTCCTGAACAGGTCACGATCTTCCGCTTTCTCGATAGCGGAAAGTTTCGTGCCGAGAATTTCAACTCCACATTCTTCCAATACTCCTGATTTAGCAAGTTCAACTGCCATGTTCAATCCAGTTTGGCCGCCTAATGTAGGCAGTAAGGCATCCGGACGCTCTTTACGGATGATTCTGCTGACAAATTCCAGTGTCAGTGGTTCGATGTATACTTTATCTGCCATTTCAGCGTCTGTCATGATGGTCGCAGGATTCGAGTTTACCAGAATGACTCTGTACCCTTCCTCTTTTAAAGCGATACAGGCTTGTGTTCCGGCATAATCGAATTCTGCCGCCTGTCCAATGATGATAGGTCCGCTTCCGATTACTAAGATGCTTTGGATGTCTGTACGTTTAGGCATGTTGAAGCTCCTTTCTTTTCTCTTCTTTCATAAGTTGTAAGAAATCATCGAATAAGTAATTTGAATCTTCTGGTCCTGGAGATGCTTCAGGGTGATACTGAACCGTAAAGGCAGGGAAGTCCAAGTGCTTCAAACCTTCCACCGTCCCATCGTTTACAGCCATGTGCGTTACCTGTAATCTTGTTCCTGCCAAAGATTTTTCATCCACAGCGTATCCGTGATTCTGAGAAGTCAGGGCGACTTTACCCGTTCTAAGATCTTTGACTGGGTGGTTACCCCCTCTGTGGCCAAATTTCATTTTGAAAGAGTCACCACCACAAGCCAGGGCAAATAATTGATGACCTAAACAAATTCCGAAAAGGGGAATTTCCCCCAGCAGCTCTTTAATCGTTTCAATCGCTGCAGGTACGTCTTTCGGATCCCCTGGGCCATTGGATAACATGATTCCATCAGGCTTCAACCTTCTGATTTCTTCTGCAGTAGTATCATAAGGAACCACAATCACGTCACAATCGCGCTTGTTTAATTCCCGCAAAATCCCATGCTTCATACCGAAATCCATCAACACTACACGGTGACCCCTTCCCGGGCTTGCATAGGCTGTTTTCGTGGACACCTGTTTTACCTGATCGGTCCTAAGCTTTGTA
The DNA here is from genome assembly GCF_044542955.1 of Rossellomorea sp. NPDC077527. Taxonomy (NCBI): domain Bacteria; kingdom Bacillati; phylum Bacillota; class Bacilli; order Caryophanales; family Bacillaceae; genus Rossellomorea; species Rossellomorea sp. NPDC077527. Next base: position 222,584 of record NZ_JBITVL010000003.1, read on the forward strand.
TCATGCAATTTATCAAGCATATCCTGTGGATCTAATTCTGCAGAACAAATGATTCCTTTCATCGCTCCATGCTTTCTGATAATTCTTGTTAACTTTCTCGTATCGATATCTGAAATTCCTGGAATGCCTTTTACTTTGAGTAATTCGTCCAGTGTAGATTCGTTTCTCCAATTAGAAGGGAAGTCTGCCACTTCTCTTACTATGAACGCTTTGATTGCGGGAGTGATCGATTCAAAATCATCACGGTTGATTCCGTAGTTTCCTACAAGCGGATAGGTAAGGGTGACAAGCTGTCCGCAATAGGATGGATCGGATAAAATCTCCTGGTATCCAGTCATACTTGTATTGAATACCACTTCACCGATGCTTTCTTCGTTTGCTCCAAATCCTTCTCCTACGAAAACTGTTCCATCATCTAATATGAGTTGTCTTTTCATTGTTCGTTTCCTCCTTCATTCCATACGAGAGATCCCTGATAAAACGTTGCTTTCGGAAAGCCTCTGCACTCCCACTCTTTGAATGGAGTGTTTTTCCCTTTTGATAAAAATTCAGCAGGGTCAATCAGCTTTTGTTTCTTTAAATCTATGAGCGTAAAGTCTGCTTCTCCTCCTACTTCCAGTAGTCCAAACGGAAGATTGAATGCAGAGCTCGGTTTAATGGTCATCCAGTCAATTACCTGTTTCAGTGTAAAGACTTCCTTTTCGACAAAGTGTGTATACAGTAATGGAAAAGCGGTTTCCAACCCTACGATTCCAAATGGAGCAAGCTGCATGCCTTCTGACTTTTCTTCTTCTGAATGTGGTGCATGGTCGGTGGCGATGAAGTCAATCGTTCCGTCCAACAGTCCCTCGATCAGGGCTTGTCTATCCTCTTTACTCCTTAATGGAGGATTCATCTTGAAGTTGGGATCAAGTCCCGGAATATCGTCTTCTGATAGCAGAAGGTGATGCGGGGTTACTTCAGCTGTTACATTTATCCCTGCCTTCTTTGCATCACGGACCACCCTGACTGATTCTTTCGTCGATATATGACAGACGTGATAATGGACGCCGGCTGCTTCAGCCAAAAGCACATCCCGCGCGATATGTACCGCTTCACATATAGATGGTATTCCAGGAAGGTCATGCTCTCTTGAAAATGTTCCTTCATGTACCGCACCTCCATAGATCAGCGTATTCTCTTCACAGTGCGCAACAATGGATGCACCGATGTCCGCTGCCTGTTTCATTGCTTCAAACATCGTTCCTGCAGATTGAACACCCACTCCATCATCGGTGAAAGCAAATGCACCGTTATTCTTTAAGGATGATAAATCATTGATTGTTTTTCCGATTTGGCGCTCTGTGATGGCAGCATAGGGTAGTACTCTGATACTTGCTGTTTCTGTAATTTTTTCGTTTAGGGACTGGAGGTTTTCCACCGAATCAGGTACGGGTCTTGTATTAGGCATAGCGGCGATAGTGGTGAATCCTCCCTTGGCTGCTGCACGCGTTCCTGTTTCGATCGTTTCTTTATGTTCACCGCCTGGTTCCCGTAAATGGACATGAAGATCGACAAATCCAGGGGAAAGCAATAACCCTTCTGCTTGGAATTCCTGGTGATGATCCCCCTTGATTTCTTGTTCAATCTCGATGATTTTCTTATCCTCCACTTTCACATCTACTTTTTCAAGGTCACCATTTTTTGTTAGAATGTGCGCATTTCGGATTATCCAGTTCATTTCATTTCCCCCTAATCAGATGTTTTCAAGTGCTCTTTTTAAAACAGCCATTCTGACGTATACTCCATTTTCCATTTGTTTAAAGATTCTTGATTGGTCGCATTCCACCAATGAATCGGCAATTTCGACCCCTCGATTGACAGGAGCTGGATGTAGAATGATACCGGTTGGTTTCATTCTCGTTTTTCTGCTTTCTGTCAAACCGAATTGTTCATGATATTCTTCTTTTGACAAGCTGGATGTACTTTCGTGTCGTTCGTGTTGAATCCGAAGCAGCATCACCACATCGGAATCTGCTATACATTCATCCATCGTTCTGTGCAGATGTAGATCTTGGGAGGGGAACCATTCTCTTGGACCCGAGAACACGACTTCTGCTCCCAGTTTACTCAACGCTTCCGCATTGGACCTTGCAACGCGGCTGTGAGCAATGTCTCCAATGATCGATACTTTTATCCCTTCAAATCCTCCAAATTCCTGACGGATGGTCATCAGATCCAACAGGCATTGTGTAGGGTGATTTCCACATCCGTCACCACCGTTGATCACGCTCATTTTCAGAGGCGCCAGTTCATCAAAGTATCGCTCCAGGGAGTGACGAATCACAACAGCTTCAACCCCGATGCTTTCCAGTGTTTTCACCGTGTCGTAAAGGGTCTCGCCTTTTTGAACACTTGACGTTTGAGCTTCGAAGGGGATGACTTCTAGTCCCAGCTTTCTCTCCGCCATTTCAAAGCTGCTTTTCGTGCGGGTACTTGCTTCAAAGAAAAGATTGGCTACATATTTATTTGAGCCTTCCATCGAGGCCTCTCCCGTTTTAAAGCGTTCAGCTGCATCTAATATTTCAATGATTTCATTCTTTGATAAGTCATTCATCGTCAATAAGCTCTTCATCTTGAGACACCCCTATTTTCACTTCTTTCAAAAAAAACACCCTGTCATTTTCTTGACAGGGTGTTTTTGAACATACTAACAGGGACAGGACGGGAAACCCCGCATGCCTTGTTCAAATTCACCCTTCTTAGACTCTCTGGACCATGTTAAAAGGTGTTTCTATGCAACATCTTGCTTCTTATTTTCTTCTTTGAATAAATTATTGTCTCCTTCACTTTCTTTCCTGCCTGGTAGGACCAGGTTCAGGAACACCCCTACAATCGCTGCAAGAGCCATTCCGGATAAGGACACATTTTCGTTAATCTTTACGAATGCACCTCCGACTCCAATTACCAGGATGACGCTTGAGATGACTAAGTTCCGCTTGTTCCCCAAGTCCACTTTATTGTCAATCAGCATACGTAATCCACTTGAAGCGATGATTCCGAACAGGAGGATGGATACGCCTCCCATGACAGCTGATGGTATGGAGCCGATCAAGGCGGTGATTTTCCCTACGAATCCGAACAGGATGGCCAGGACCGCAGCTCCACCGATGACGAATACACTGAACACCCGTGTAATGGCCAGGACCCCGATGTTTTCACCATATGTTGTATTTGGTGGCCCACCCAGGAAGGATGCAATCATCGTCGCTACCCCATCTCCTAGTATGGAGCGGTGAAGACCCGGCTTTTCAATGAAATTCCGCCCTACCACTTTACTTAATACCATCTGATCCCCCGTATGCTCCGCCAGGGTCACCAGGGCAACCGGAACCATGATGGACACGATTTCCCAAGAGAAGCTTGGCGTGTAGTCAACAAACGGGATAAAGAAGTCCGGCATTTGGAAGAACGGTGCATCTATGACCTGTTGAAAGTCCACCAGCCCTGCGAAAAATGCGATGATATACCCTCCGATGATACCGGCAAGGATCGGAACCATTCCGAGAAAGCCTTTAAAATAAATCGAGCAGATGACGGTTATGGCCAAAGTCGCAAGTGCGACCATGAAGTGAGTATTACTGTAGACTAATTGTTCTGCTCCCGGATTTTCATACATCGCCATATTCACAGCCGTTCCGGCAAGACCCAATCCGATGACCATGATGACTGGCCCTACTACAACCGGGGGCAGGATCCTAATCAGCCATTTCAATCCCAGTTTCGAAATGAGTAGTGCGACGATACCGTATACAATACCGGCGAGGAAGCTTCCCATCATGGCAGCTTCCGGACCTCCAAGGCTCTTAGCGGCTAGGATCGGTGCAATGAATGCGAATGATGATCCAAGGTAAGCAGGAATCCTACCCTTTGTAATCAGCAGATATGCCAGTGTTCCCAATCCGCTTGAAATGAGGGCGACTCCCGGACTTAACCCTACCAGGAATGGAACCAGTACCGTTGCCCCGAACATCGCAAATAAATGTTGGATGCTCAGTGTAATCCATTTCCCTATATTCGGTACTTCTTCTACGTCTAATACGATTCGTTGATCTTGATTCATGTATGTTTCCTCCTCTATTACCCATAATTCCCCATAAAAAAACCCTCTTTGTCGTAAAGAGGGCACAAAGAGGGTACAAGAAGGCCAGGTTACTACCTTCATTCCCATCCTTTGTCAGCCTCTCTGGACCGCTATTAAAAGGACTATCATTATTCTTTTTCGTGAATGGATACTACGTCTTCCTGATCTACTTCTGTTAATGCAACCATGATTTTTTCAGAGCTTGAAGTCGGAATATTCTTCCCGACGAAATCTGCCCGTATTGGTAATTCCCTGTGTCCCCGGTCCACCAGTACAGCCAGTTGTATCTGACTTGGTCTGCCGAGATCCATCAAGGCATCCAATCCTGCACGGACCGTTCTTCCTGTGAATAATACATCATCCACCAGTATGACTTTTTTGTTTGTAATATCAACCGGAAGATCGGAACCTTTCACTTCTGGTTCGTGATCCTCGGTTTTCTTTGTGAGATCATCCCGGTATAGTGTAATATCTATTTCACCTACAGGGATTTCTTCGCCTTCAATCGCGTGTATCCGTTCAGCTAATCGGTTGGCGATGTAAATTCCCCTTGTTTTGATTCCAACAAGAACACAATCCTCGATTCCCTTATTTCGTTCAATGATTTCATGGGCAATCCTTGTGAGTGCCCTTCGAATGGCGGGCTGATCCAATACTGTTGCTTTCTTCGTCATTTTCGCCACCTCAATATCTTTAATTTCGCACATAAAAAATCCCTCTCACCGCTATTGATGAGAGGGCACACTTATCGTTATGATATCAGATTGCACGCCAAGATGATTGGTCGTACATTGCTCCTTCTCAGCCTCACGGGACCGTATTAAAGGGTACTTATTCGATTAACTATATGATAAAGGTCAGGTCGAAAATTGTCAACGATTATTTTCAAGATGCTTCACTAATTTGGCGAATTCATCAGGCAGTTCTGAATGGAACTCCATATATTCTTCCGTTCGGGGATGAATAAAACCCAATACACCAGCATGGAGGGCTTGTCCATCGATACTAAGCGTTTTGCGTGGACCATATTTCGGGTCCCCCGCAAGCGGGTATCCGATATATTTCATATGCACACGGATCTGATGAGTTCTTCCTGTTTCCAATTCACATTCAACCAGTGTGAAATCCTTGTACCGGTCCAAGACCCTGAAATGGGTAACAGCCTGTTTTCCATTATCCACGACAGCCATGCTTTGGCGATCTTTAGGGTCCCTACCAATAGGAGCATCGATCGTTCCGTATTCATGTGGGATCAAGCCATGTACAATGGCCGTATATTTTCTCGTTACAGACTTTTCTACCAACTGGTTTACAAGATGTTCATGAGCCATGTCATTCTTCGCTACCATCAGTAAACCGGACGTATCCTTATCGATTCTATGGACGATCCCGGGTCTTAAGACTCCGTTGATGCCTGAAAGATCCTTGCAATGATACATCAATCCATTCACCATCGTTCCTGAATAGTGTCCAGGAGCAGGATGGACGACCATCCCTTTCGGCTTGTTCACCACGATGACATCTCCATCTTCATATGCGATATCCAGATGTAAATTTTCAGGCTCTACATCTAATTCTTCCGGTTCAGGGATTGAAACCGTGATCACCGCGTTCAATGGACATTTCAAGTTTGGCTTGACACTCTCATCATTCACTTTGATATGACCGTCTTTTATCCATTGTTGAACCTGGGAACGTGACCATTCCTTGTTCAATTGACTGACGACCTTATCGATTCGTTCACCCTGTTCATCCTCAAGTATGTTGTGCTGAATTACTTCCATTTTTGTTCTCCTTCTTTGCTTTTCGTTCGTCTAAATACATGTAAATGAGTAACAATGCCACTCCAATGGTTAATGCTGCATCGGCAATATTAAAAATCGGAAAATCATAGGAAAAAATGTATGTATTTAAGAAATCGACCACTTCTTTTCTTAAGACACGATCAATAAAGTTTCCAATTGCTCCACCAAGCATAAAAGCGAGACTCAGACTAAACAATGAATGCCCTTTTGCATGGACTTGCATATAATACACAATACCTACAATCACGACTAATGTAATAACATAAAAGAACCACATTTGGCCTTGGAGGATTCCCCATGCTGCACCTTGATTCCGGTGAGAAGTAAGATAAAAGACATTGTCGATAATCGAAATGCTCTCTCCCTCGGTCATTCGTCTTACAACCAACCATTTTGTAAATTGATCCAATCCAATGACAATCAAAGCCACTAAATAATAATACACAAAGGCAACCTCCGAACATCGTTAATTGATTACCTTTGCATTTTAGCATAAAAGGGGAAATAAAGACACTGAAACTGGAGAAGAACAACGTAAAAGCAATTGAAATCTACGTATATGAAGAAATCTTTCCAAACCTTCTCCAATCCAGCGCATCTTCTATTTTGGTACAGGTTGGATTCATCAGCATGTAATCAAAAGGAATTTCTACACCACTCATTTCACAGGTTCCGTACTGATTGTCCTGGAAACGGTCCAGTGCTTGCTTCACATCGTTGATTTCGTCGTATATATATTGTTGTACTAAAGGATGCTGAGATTGACTTGCCTCAAGCTCCTGCAAGGATGTCACCAGCTCTTCTACAATGGATGTGTATCGGTCATATGTCATCTTGATCCCTCCATTTATAGTATGGAGGAAACGGTCTTGAATATTGTGTTGCAAGATATAGCAATTATGGAATTTGAATTGAGCATAAACAGATTAAAAAGGTGACCCGCCAAATGACGGGTCACCTTTTTTCATCATGCCAAGTGAGAATAACTTTCTTTCACAACAGATGCACAACGTGTGCAAAGGGTTGGATGATCTTTATCCTCTCCTACTGTTGTCGTGACAACCCAACAGCGGTCACATGTTTCACCATCGGCCTTTTCAACAACGATATTGTTTTCACCGAGGCTTAAAGCATGCCCGGGGGCTTCATTTACAGCTCCACCTATTTCAAAGGCAGACACGATAAATAACTGCTTTACGTCTTCTTTAATGGAATGTAGCAAGTCTTTCGTTTCATCATTCACGAAAAGGGTCACTTTAGCTGTCAATGATTTCCCGATTATCTTCTGGTTACGAGCTTCCTCAAGAGCCTTTAGAACATCATCTCTTAATTCCAGGAAAGCATTCCATTTTTTCTTTAACTGATCAGCATTGTCAAACGACTGTACTTCAGGCATATCCGTCAGTTGCACGCTTTCTCCCTCTGCTCCCGGGATATATGCCCATACTTCATCAGCAGTATGAGAAAGGATTGGAGACATCAGTTTTGTCAGAGCCATTAGACACTCATATAAGACAGTCTGAATCGCACGACGATCGTCATGATCTTCTGACTCGATATAAAGGACATCCTTGGCAAAATCCAAGTAGAATGAACTTAGGTCCAATGTGCAGAAATTATTAACAGCGTGATAAATGCTCGCAAATTCATATTTATCATAAGAGTTTTTCACGCTTTTCACAAGGTCATTCAGCTTCACAAGCATGAATTGATCCACTTCTCTTAGCTGATCAAACGATACAGCATTGGTCTTAGGATCGAAGTCAGAAAGATTGCCCAATAAGAAACGGAATGTATTACGGATCTTACGGTAAACTTCTGCTACCTGCTTCAGTATAGGATCTGATACACGCACATCCGCTTGATAATCAACAGATGCGACCCAAAGGCGAAGAATGTCGGCACCGAGCTGTTTCATGACTTTTTCAGGAACCATGACATTGCCTAGGGATTTACTCATTTTTCTTCCATCACCATCTAAGGCGAAACCATGACTCAATACGCCTTTATATGGAGCTTTGCCTGTAACGGCTACACTCGTCGTTAAAGATGAGTTGAACCATCCGCGATATTGGTCCGATCCCTCTAAATATAAATCTGCCGGACGTTGTAGATCATCACGTTCCTCAAGGACAGCCTGATGTGAAGAACCTGAGTCAAACCAGACATCCATGATATCCTGTTCTTTCGTGAACGTCCCATTCGGGCTACCTTCATGAGTGAATCCTTCAGGTAAAAGATCTTTCGCTTCTTTCTCAAACCAGATATTTGACCCGTGTTCACGGAAGAGATTAGACACATGATCAATCGTTTCATCTGTAATGATTTCCTGACCATTTTCAGCATAGAATACCGGAATCGGCACCCCCCATGCACGTTGACGGGAAATACACCAGTCCCCACGGTCTCTGACCATATTGAATAGGCGTGTTTCTCCCCATGCAGGAACCCATTTCGTTTCATTTACCGCTTCTAATAACTCTTTACGGAATTTATCAATAGATGCAAACCACTGAGCGGTAGCTCTGAAAATAACCGGCTTCTTCGTACGCCAATCATGTGGATAAGAGTGAGTAATGAAGTTTAACTTGAGTAACGCTCCCACTTCCTGTAGCTTATCCGTGATCGGCTTATTGGCTTTGTCATAAAATAATCCTTCAAATCCAGGGGCTTCCGAAGTCATAACCCCTTTATCGTCTACAGGACATAACACGTCAAGGCCATATTTCTTTCCTACAAGGAAATCATCCTCACCATGACCAGGTGCTGTATGAACACAACCTGTACCTGAATCAGTCGTAACATGCTCTCCAAGGACCACAAGTGACTCACGATCGTACAGCGGGTGTTTGGCAACGACATGTTCAAGGTCGGCACCTTTCACTTTATTAGATACGGAATAATCTTCCCACTCGAGATTCTTTGCTACTTCTTCAAGTAAATCTTCTGCAACTAGATAGCTGTTTTCCTTTACGGTTACAACGACATAGCTAAGATCAGCATGAACTGCGATTCCAAGATTGGCAGGGATCGTCCAAGGAGTTGTCGTCCAAATAACGAGCTGGGTTCCTTCCTGTAGAACACCCTTTCCATCTGTAACGGCAAATCCAACATAAATGGATGGAGAACGCTTATCCTGATATTCGATCTCTGCTTCAGCAAGTGCTGATTCACTTGATGGTGACCAATAGACAGGCTTTTTCCCTTTATAGATGTATCCCTTTTTCGCCATATCGCCGAACACTTTGATCTGCTGGGCTTCATATTCAGGCTTGAGTGTAATATAAGGATTATCCCAATCACCACGTACCCCTAATTGTTTAAATTGCTTACGTTGGTTATCTACCTGCTCATATGCATATTCTTCACATAATTTACGAAACTCTGCAATCGTCATTTCTTTGCGTTTCACGCCTTTATTTGTTAAGGCCTGCTCGATAGGCAACCCATGGGTATCCCAACCCGGGACATACGGTGCGTGAAATCCACTCATGGATTTATATCGAACAATGAAATCCTTCAGCACCTTATTCAATGCGTGACCCATATGGATATTACCATTTGCATATGGAGGTCCGTCGTGAAGGATGAATAAAGGACGATCACTTGTTCTTTCCTGCACTTTTTGATAAATATTCATTTCTTCCCATTTTTTCTGGGTATCTGGCTCGCGCTTCGGTAAATTCCCTCTCATTGGAAATTCCGTTTTCGGCATCAGTAATGTATCTTTATATTCCATGAACTCTTCCTCCTAAACGTTTATCTTATTGCCATCATTTCTAAATCCTTCACGTCTTAATCAGAACGGATGCACTTTCTGTTTATAGGAAAAATAAAAAAGCTCTCTCATCCCTGAACAGGGACGAGAAAGCTTTCCCGCGGTACCACCCTCATAAAGACCAGCTCGGCCTTCACTTGTTATGATTCGTAACGTGAATAATTCGCTATTCATTACTCTTCGATTCGAATTTCATGAATAGGGCTCGAGGGTGATCTTCCGTGCTTTTTTCCTTGTCGGGCTCACACCGTCCCCGACTCGCTAGTAAGGATATATGAAAAAGAACGTACTGTCCCTGTCGTAGCTTTTATGACAAAAAAGATTGTTGTTCAATTATATGAAAGTATTGCTATTCTCGTCAAGACAATGTCTCTTCTTCTTTTAAAGTTTTTAAATCTGTTGCATCCAAATCGAATTCCATCAGTTGATCCCAGTCATTGGTATCCAATAAATCCAGCTGTGCTTCAATCAGCATTTTGAATCGGGTTCTGAACACTTTTGACTGTTTCTTGAGTTCTTCAATTTCAATGGCAATCTTACGTGCTTTGGACAATGATTCATTCACGATTCGATCAGCGTTCTTTTCTGCCTCTTTAATAATTAGCTTGGATTCTTTCATTGCATTCCGCTTGACTTCTTCCCCTGCTTCTTGAGCAATGACGATTGATTTGTTCAACGTTTCCTCGATGTTTGTGAAATGACCTAATCGTTCATTTAAGGAGTTTAAACGTTCTTCCGTCTCTTTTTTCTCACGGATCAGAATTTCGTAATCTTTAATAATCTGATCTAAAAATTCATTAACCTCATCCTCATCATAACCACGAAAGCCACGACTAAATTCTTTATTATGTATGTCTAATGGCGTTAAAGGCATGGGAGCCACCTCCAGTACTTGGTGAATTACATTTTTATTATAACTAAAATTTCGACAGCATGTGGGGGAATTCCTTTATTTTTCTCAAATTATTTCAGTATTCCAACAGAAATTCGCCATTTATCTCGCTTTGTTCTTCCTTCAATACTCATTAACTTGCTTCTGCCATAGCCTCTTGCTGATATGACATCCGAAGCAACGACTTCAAAAGATGAATTTTCAACCGTTTTCCAATTCACTTTTACGTGCCCGCTTTTAATCAATGTTTGAGCCTTTTGACGGGAGTCATTGTAGATGGCTGCAAGAACGACGTCCAGTCTCAATGAACTGACGGTGGTCGTCTTCTCCTGCCATTCTTCCCTACTTTGAATTCTGTCTTTTAATGTTATTGCTTTTAGAGAAACCTTGGCTTTCCCTACTTGGGTAAGTTCCATGCGGACATAATCCGAGATTTCATCGGCAAGTATAATCTGGATGATATCCTCACCCGTCACAATATCCCCAAACTTCTCTCTTTTCAATCCAAGTGACATCAGGGTCCCTAATACTTGTCTGTGTTCTATTGTAACAAACTTCGAAGGGTACTGTATTTCAAAAGCCCCTATTCCAAAATCTTCTTCTTCTGGTTGGAAATAGGGAGGGTATAATAAAGCCCGTTTGCGTTCCGAATCTTCCGGATAAAAAGAAACCAAGATTTCGTCGTTACTTCCTACTATGGACTCGACAATATGCTGCTGTCTTGGGTCTAAAAAGTCCGTTTGTTTCGGAGCATATTGACTTTCCACTGTTTGCTTCCACTCCAGCACAGCATCCACAAATTCTTTCTCATCCGGCCTAAAATGTTGATAGATCGAAGACATTCGTTCACCCCTTAAGTGATTTACACAAAATAAAAGAACTGAAACTGTTTGCCCGGTTTCAGTTCTTTATGCTTTATAGCCTAGTTTAAATAAGCCACTTGAATAATTGGTATAACCCCGATTGCGCCAGGTTCAACACAATGAAAGCCACAATAGGTGAAATATCAATCATCCCGATCGATGGAACAATACGTCTGAATGGCTCAAGATACGGTTCGCATATCCTCGAAAGGAACTGCCCGATCGATGTCTCTCTGGCATTTGGAAACCATGACATCAAAATATAAATGATTAATGCCCATGAATAAATTTGAATTAAGTTAGACAAGATTTGATACAACAATACCATAATTTACATTACCACCTCGAATCTGAAAGATCTTCCTCTTTTAAGAACTCAGAAATATTTCCGCTCACCTCAACATTATCAGGTGTGCATAGAAAAATATTATCGCCTACCCGCTGAATGTCGCCTCCGATTGCATAGACAGTTCCACTGAGGAAATCGACAATCCTTTTCGCTTGATCATGCTGAATCCTCTGCAGGTTCACAAGTACTGAACGGCGATTCTTTAAATGATCTGCAATCTCCTGAGCCTCCGCATATACTCTCGGTTCGACGAGAATCATTTTAGAAGACTTTTGAACACTTTGAAGGCTCACAACATTTTGTTTCGTATTAGAAAGCTGCGACTTCATGGGCTTCTTCTCCTCGTATTCCTCTTCATACTTTTCTTCTTCATAATCATACTCATCTTCATCAAGTAAAAAGAACGTTTTAAACTTTGACTTAATACCCATTTGTATTCATCCCCTCTCAGTCATTTCCAACTAATGCCGTTCCAATACGAATAAATGTGGCACCTTCTTCTATCGCAATCATATAATCATTGCTCATCCCCATAGATAATTCCGTGCATGGGGCGTAAGGAAGGTTTAGTGCATGGATTTCTTCCTGAACGGTTTTCAGCTGTCTGAAACAAGAACGTAAGAAAGATTCATCATCCGTATGTGGAGCCATTGTCATTAATCCCACGACTTTAATATTGAAATACGTTTTTAAACTGACGATAAATTTCTTCACTTCATCGGGAGAAATACCATGCTTTGACTCTTCTCCCGACACATTCACTTGAACGAAACAAGACACAGGCCTATCCGCCCTTTTATGAATTTCTTTCGCTAATGACAGACGATCCAGGGAATGTATGTATGAGACCTTATCAATGATGTTTTTAACCTTCCTTGATTGCAGGGAGCCGATGAAATGCCATTGAGGCTTGTCCTGTAAAACCTCCCACTTAGAAACCAATCCTTCATCCCGGTTTTCCCCTAAGTGGAGAAGGCCAGCTTCAACAGCCTCTTCTGCCCGTTCGGTCGATACGTATTTCGTGACGGCTACAATATTTACGCTGTCTTCAAGCCTTCCACTACGTTCACAGGCAGTCTGAATATTTTCCTTGATGATTTTCAGGTTTTCCGAAACTTTCATGTTAATTCTCCTTCCAGCCGATAAAACTCATTATTCTTCCCGTTTCTCCACTATCTCTTCTATAAGAGAAAAATTCGTTGTGACAGGATGAACAAAAACTGGAAATATGGATTTGCTCTGAATGCAATCCACTCTGCAGTAATAACTGTTGATTTAACTTCTTAAGGTCGAGATTGTACTGTCCCTCTTCCTTTAAATTATAGGGTAAGTTGTTTTCATCTTCTAGTGTTTTTTTCACTTTATCAATCACATAATCGTCCACCACATAGCATTCCTTGCATATGGATGGCCCGACTACCACTTCTAACGAAGATAGGGAGGACCCATTCCCGATGAATTCATGGACCATTTTGGGTCCTATTTCAAGAACCGTCCCCTTCCATCCCGCATGAGCCAATCCAATTGTCCCTGTATCTCTGTCAAGGAAATAAAGGGGAACACAATCTGCATAGCACATCGTTAACAGGAGGTTTCTTTCATCTGTTATGAATCCGTCTGTGTCTTTGATGCTGCTATGGTAATTCTCTGCACCTCTCCCAGCGTCTTCAGAACCTGGAGAGTAAATATGATTCCCATGTGTTTGCTCAGCCGCCACCCATCTCTTCAAAGGTATATGAAGAGCTGTTGCAAGAGATTGGCGATTATGGATGACAGAAGAGTCCTTGTCACCTACATGAAGACCCATATTGAATGAATGAAACGGTCCGTCACTGACTCCGCCATGCTTTGTGGTAATTCCTGCCACTAGTTTAGAATGTTTTTGCGTCCATCTATCAATAGAATAATAAGATTCTGTTTCTACTACAAAGGGTTCTTTCGACACGTTGAATCTCCTTCGTTTTTTATTAAGTGTACCATAGTCGCTTAAGATTCGTCATGTATCGGGAGATTGTTTCGGTTCTTGAAGCTGCCCTTGAATATAATGGCTGTCTTTATATCTGACCAGAATTACATCTTCTCCTATTTTCACGATACTGCTCCAAGGAATCACTATATCTTCGTCTTTGCCAAAAAAACCTAATATTTTCCCTCCGGTACCGATGACGATTGCCTCGATTCTTCCCGTATCCAGGTTTATTTCAATATCACCAATGTTCCCTAACTTTCTCCCATCTGAAATGCTCACCACATCTTTGACCTGGAATTCAGATATACGTACCATGTTTCTTCACCCTCTTTTCATCTCGTTCCTAATGTATTGATCACGGTAAATGTGTATGTTTACACTTTTCACCCATTTCAAGTAGTTATTATTAGTGTATGCAGCAAATAAAAAGGCAGACCATCCCGAAGGTGATCTGCCTTTCTTTTGTGTTTTGTCCGGGCAAAGCCCTTCCGCTTTTCGTTTTGTCTAGCTCCAGGGCTTAGAGGCTCGAGGTCATAATTGAAAAATCCCATAAGGGCAAAGTACGCCTTTTGGGATTTCCCAGTTGTGCTTGTCGGGGCTGAACGAGCCGCCTCCGCTTTTCGGTTTGTCCAGCTGCAGGGCTTAGAAGCTCGAGGTCATAAGTCAAACCATCCAAAAAGGCAAAGTACGCCTTTCCGGATGGTTCGCCTTATGCTTGTCGCTTCTGGGCAAAGCCCTTCCGCTTTTCTTTGTCCAGCTGCGGCGGCTAGCCCCTCGAGGTCACAACTGAAAAATCCCATAAGGCAAAGTACGCCTTTTGGGATTTCCCAGTTGTGCTTGTCGGGGCTGAACGAGCCGCCTCCGCTTTTCTTGTCTTATTGAATATTTTTGTTCATTTGTTTGATTGCTGCTTTTTCGAGTCTTGATACTTGAGCCTGAGAGATGCCAATTTCGTCAGCTACTTCCATTTGAGTTTTTCCTTGGAAGAAACGTTTGCTGATGATAAGTTTTTCACGATCATTTAATCGCCTCATCCCTTCTTGAAGGGCGATTTCTTCGATCCAATGAAAATCCCGGTTTTTTTCATCGCTTAGTTGATCCATTACGAAGATAGGGTCACCGCCATCATTGTAAATTGGTTCAAATAACGAAACAGGATCTTGGATGGCATCAAGTGCAAATACAATTTCCTCATGGGATACATCAAGAACTTTGGCAATTTCTTCTGCCGTTGGTTCTTTAGATGTCTCTCCCATTAATTTTTCTCTTACTTGTAGAGCCTTGTACGCAATATCTCGCAGTGAACGGGACACTCTTATTGGGTTATTGTCTCTTAAATAGCGACGGATCTCCCCAATGATCATTGGAACCGCGTATGTAGAGAATCGAACATTTTGACCCAGATCAAAATTATCAATGGATTTCATTAATCCAATACAACCTACTTGAAATAAATCATCCACATACTCACCACGATTATTAAAGCGCTGAATTACACTTAAGACGAGGCGCAAATTTCCATTGACCAGTTTTTCTCTTGCTGAAATGTCACCCGCTTGCATTTCTTTAAACAGTATTCTCATTTCGTCATTTTTGAGAACCGGCAATTTGGACGTATCCACACCACAAATCTCGACTTTATTACGTGTCATTCTTTCCCCTCCTTGTAGGAGCTGCTGTACAAAATTCAGTATTTCCTTGAAGAGGAAAAATATGCATTTCATTCTGACAAGTAGTGGATGATATACTCCAAATCCCTTATGAAATATGGATAAATAAGGGTTAAAAAAATGTTATTCATTTTAAATATAAAAAGCTGACCTTTTCAATTGAAAAGGTCAGCTTTACTTCTTTTAAACCATCTTATTAAATTCCTTCTTTAGACGTTTAATAATCCTTTTTTCTAATCTTGAGATATAGGATTGAGATATTCCCAGCATATCAGCTACGTCTTTCTGGGTCTTTTCTTCTTCTCCCATTAAACCGAAACGAAGCTCCATAATTTGTTTCTCACGGTCTGAAAGTTGATGCAGGGCATTAAAGAGTAATTTTTTATCAACTGTTGCCTCAAGGTCTTTTGTGATGATATCTTCGTCCGTGCCAAGTACATCTGATAGCAGCAATTCATTTCCATCCCAATCGATATTAAGGGGTTCGTCAAATGAAACTTCAGATCGGATTTTATTGTTTCTTCTTAAATACATGAGAATCTCATTTTCAATACATCTTGAAGCATACGTAGCCAGCTTGATTTTTTTTTCAGGATTGAAAGTATTCACTGCTTTGATCAAGCCGATTGTACCGATGCTGATCAAATCTTCAATATTGATCCCCGTGTTTTCAAACTTTCGTGCTATATATACAACCAGCCTTAAGTTACGTTCAATTAATAGCGACCTTGCCGCCTTGTCCCCTTTAGGTAATTTATTGAGGAGCACTTCTTCCTCTTCTTTAGTCAATGGAGGAGGCAGCGCTTCACTACCGCCTATGTAGTAAATTTCATCTGTTTTTAGACCAAGCTTGATTAACAGTTTGTACCAGTAATATAAAAACTTAACTTTGAATATTTTCATTGTTGCTCCCCCTTCTATTTCTTTGAAATGTGAGTATAGTAGTAATAATTGATTTAAGAAACATTTAGCACTGGTTTTCTTGAAGCCATTTTTGGATGGACGATTGCTTGAAAATGCCCATCGGCTGCTAGAGGTTCTTCCCTGAAGGCAATTAACCCATTTGGTACAGCCCATTCGGTTTCATGATCCTTCAAAACAATTGAATCAGGCTTTAACGCGGCTAGAAGCTGACTTTTTCTTCCCACGGATTGTGCAGGGACGATGCGCAATCTGTCTGACCAGCGAGTGTCAATATGCTTCACACCCGAAAAGATCTCTTCAACATCATGGCAAAGTGCCTTCATTTCATCTGGGATCTCCCCCTTGATGTCTGCAATAGATAAAAACATGACAGGACATTTGGAGATCGGATCCTGAAGCTGATTTCCACTGTCCACAAGACCAGTGACTGTACAATGGAAATCTTCAATCCTTATACTCACTTCCAGGAGTTGATCGAATTGGAGCTTCACGTGTTCTATGCTGTCAACCCTCCCCTTTGAGAAATACCATGCAAGAGGCAGGGCAAGCATGATAAATACCCAGCTGATCGGGTCTCCGAATCCGCGTATGCTTGCGAGCAGAACGGACGATTCCCGACTTGGATCAAAACTTATAAAATAATGAGTCCCGATTAATATCCCACCCGTAAAAAAGGTAACGAAATAGAACATTAGAAGATTTGATAAATAATAGCGCAATCTTCTGTAACCAAAGGCTGTATAGACCATGACAATTGAGAATAATAACTTAACAAGTGGGCTTCCAGTAAAATGAGCTAGTGGTGAAAAAGCAAGGAGAATAATGATAGAGCCTATCAAACTCCCGATACCAATTCTCCAGAGGGCATATTGTCTCTTTAAGATGATCCCTGTTAACCATAGAAGGAAAAAGTCTACTAACAGATTTAACAACCAGATGACATCCAAGTATAAAGTCAATTTCTACCCTCCTTTTAAACTTCATCAAGTTCCATTTAGTCACGAGAGGAATGACTTATCAGCAGTATATCGTACATACCCTTTAAAGGTTGTCATTTTTTGTATGCTCCTTCGGAAAACTTTTCGGAGATAAGAACGAAAAATGTCATTAAATATATGGCATTTTTTGTTCTTGTTTTGGGGGAAAATAGATAGAAGGAAAAAGCAAAAATCCCCAAAGACATGATTGCCTTTGGGGATTTTCAAGTTATGCTTGTCGGCGCTGAACGAGCCGCCTCCGCTTTCTCTTTTTGTCCAGCTGCAGGGCTTAGAGGCTCGAGGTCATAAGCTAAGCCACCCAATAAGGCAAAGTACGCCTTTCCGGGTGGCTCATCTTATGCTTGTCGCCTCTGGGCAAAGCCCTTCCGCTTTTCTATTTCTCCAGCTGCAGCGGCTAGCCCCTCGAGGTCATATCAAAAAAATCCCATCAGGCAGAAAACGCCTGTTGGGATTTCCTTGTTATGCTTGTCAGGGCTGAACAGCCGCCTACGCTTTTTTATTATCGGCGGCGATTACGGTTACGGAGGAAGGTTGGGATATCCAGTGTTTCTTCCGCACCTTGATTGGAAGAGGTTCTCACAGGCTCTTGCTGTGGAGGCTGCTCTTCACGTTTAGGCTGTTCCCGTTTAATCGACTGGCTCGGGCTAGGACTTTGATTTGGTTTCATCCCACCAAATGTTGGTCGTGTTTGCTTTGGTGGCTGGATGACCTCTTCATTGAAACCAGTCGCAATGACGGTTACAACGATGTCATCTTTTAAATCTTCGTTGATGACTGAACCGAAGATCATGTTTACTTCCTGATCTGAAGCAGATGCAACAATATCAGCTGCCTCCTGTACTTCGTAAAGGCTTAACGACGTTCCACCTGTAATGTTCATCAGGACACCTTGAGCACCATCGATGGATGTCTCAAGCAATGGACTGGAAACCGCTTTTTTCGCAGCTTCAGTGGCACGATTCTCGCCAGACGCGGCACCGATACCCATTAACGCTGAACCTTTGTTAGACATGATGGTCTTAACATCTGCAAAGTCCAGGTTGATCAGACCAGGTGTAGCAATCAAATCCGAGATACCTTGTACACCCTGACGCAGTACATTATCCGCTTCACGGAAAGCTTCAAGCATAGGTGTGCTCTTATCCACAATCTCTAGAAGGCGATCGTTTGGAATAACGATCAGTGTATCTACTCCTTCTTTCATAGCAGCGATACCACCACTTGCCTGATTTGAACGCTTTCGGCCTTCAAAGGTGAATGGTCGCGTTACGACACCCACTGTCAATGCTCCGATTTCACGTGCGATCTGAGCGATTACCGGCGCTGCACCAGTACCGGTTCCTCCACCCATCCCGGCAGTAACAAAGACCATGTCCGCTCCTCTAAGAGCTTCTTCGATCTGTTCTTTACTTTCTTCAGCAGCTTTTTTTCCCACCTCAGGATTGGCACCTGCTCCCAATCCCCTGGTTAATTTGCCACCGATTTGCATTTTTATTTCAGCTTTTGATAGATTCAAAGCTTGTGCATCCGTATTGACGGCAATAAATTCAACACCTTGAACTCCATGTTCAATCATTCGGTTTACGGCATTGTTTCCTCCGCCACCGACACCAATAACTTTTATTGTCGCTAATGAATCTAAATTTGTATCAAACTCCAACATGACAAATCCTCCTAACTCGTCGAATCTATGGATTCCTTTATTTATTCAAAGAAGTATCCAAAGAACTTTTTCACTTTTGACATGGCCTTTTCATCTTCATGTTCTTCTTCATTTACCTTTGCAGGCTTTGGCTTTTTAGTAACCGGTTTTGATTGACGTTTCTCAGCTGCCTCTACGGGCACTGGTTCTGCACTGACAGATCTTCCTTGCAATCTAGCATTTTTTTGAGCGTATTTGATCAATCCAACTGCTGTTGTATACTGTGGTTCCCGAACTCCTATATAATCAGGAATTGCCACTCGTACACGATTTTGGAAAACGATTTGTGCTAATTCTAACACACCTGGAAGATTTGCTACACCACCAGTTAATACATAACCACCCGGCAGGTCCCTGATTCCCAATCGTTTCAGCTCGTGGCTGATGAGGTCCAGGATCTCTTCCAGCCTTGCTTCTATAATATCAGAAATTTCTAATTGATTAAATTGCTGGTGTTGATCACTGCCAATAATTGGCACACTGAACACTTCATCTTCTGAAGCATGGTCATAAAATGCATGGCCATATTTTGTTTTGATTTTCTCGGCATCATCCGTCGAAGTCCGTAATCCAATCGATAAATCTTTGGTGATATGTTCTCCCCCAACCGGAAGCACAGTCGTAGCCTTTAAATGCCCTTGTTCGAAAACAGCTATGGTTGTAGATCCACCACCGATATCAATCAGGGCAGCTCCAAGATTTTTTTCATCCTTCGATAATGCCACCGTACCGGCAGCTAATGGCTGAAGGACAATATCGACAATTTCAAGACCAGCCTTTTCAACACAACGGAGAGTATTATGTAAAATCGTCTTAGATCCTGTAATGATGGTGCCTTCCATTTCGAGTCGAACACCGATCATGCCACGGGGATCTGTAATCTCATCCAATCCATCAACGATGAACTGTCTAGGGATTACGTTGATGATTTCCCTTTCTGGAGGAATAGAAACAACCTGAGCTGCGTCCATCACTCGTAGAACATCTTCATCGCCAATTTCCCTATTGTCGCTCGAAACGGCCACAACTCCATGACAAGATTGAAGCGACACGTGGTTTCCTGTAATTCCTACAATGACCTGGCTTATGGATAAACCGACCATCCTTTCAGCTTGTTCAACTGCCTTCTTGATCGTATGAACAGTTTCGTCTATATCTACGATGGAACCTTTTCTGATTCCTTCTGAGTTCACATTTCCTACACCGATTATGTTTAAGGAATCATTTGTCATTTCACCAATGATTACTTTCACTGTGGATGTACCGATGTCTAGGCTAACGTAAATTTCATTGCTGTTCACTCTATGGCACCTCCTTAAAGAATGTTTATTTGGAACAACAATCCTAGAAAAACATGATTCTAAGTATATCTTAATATGATATTCGTCGTAACAAAAACGATTCCCTTTTAAAATTCTAATTTTTTTCTCTTTTTTCTTGATTATTTGACCAATTGCTAATCATTATTCTTCTAATCACTGCAATGTTCTGGAATAATCTTACTCCAAAAGCAAAAACAGCCGCCAAATACAAGTCTACACCAAGATGTACCCCCAGAAAAGCTAAACTTGCTGCTAGTAAAATATTAAAAAAGAACCCAGAAACAAAGACCTTATCATCATAAATATTTTGGAGGTGAGCACGAATACCGCCAAACAATGTATCCAATGCTGCCAGAACGGCAATCGATAAATAATTTGAATACTCTTCTGGAATTCTAATATCTGTGAGAAGCCCAAGGAAGACCCCTACTAGCAACCCTAAAACGGGAAGCCACATATTATTCGTTCCCTCCTCTTTCCTTAACCGGTTCCATGAATCGGATCCGGATGCTATCCTTATACTCTGGTACCACCAGCTTTTCTAAAGGCTTTGAAATGCTGACCCTCAGGTTATCGATAAAGAAATCTTCTACTGACCGTGAAACCTGCATACGATTATACAAGTCCTTGGCAGCTTTTACGTCTTTGGTCAGAACCCTCACCTCAAACGGTATTTTCTTTATCGTATTTCCATCAACCTTCGTTTCTCCATTAATATCCCGAATGACCGAAGTATTGATTAGTCGATGGCCATCAATCGCAATATCCACTGCATCATACTGGTTCAGCTCATTTACTAGCCTCTCCAGAAGCTCAGGTGAAACGTTTTGAACCTTTTCACCCAACAGGATTTCTTCCATTGAAGGCTCGATCGTCAGGATGAGGCCGGGACCTGTCTTCTCTGTCAAGCCCATTTCAGTCTTCAATTCCTCCAGGGTTTGCTTTAATGCCTGTTCGGGACTCGATTGTTGTTCTGTCTTATATTGTTCAAGCTTCGCTTCCACAGAACGCGTTTCGGAAAGTAAATTGGAATTCACTTCCTTTTCTTTCAAAAGAGCTTCCCTCAATTCCCAAATATCTCTTGTATCCCGGACTACGGGCTCTTTGACAGTCTGGAACTGGATGGCAATCATAAATCCGATTATGACCGTAATGACGGTAAAGCTGATTTTAAGTTTGTTGTCCATTTAGTGCACCTTACTTTCAAAACTACCCCTCATCCTGAATACACCCAATCGTACACTTCAATGGGTGCAAGTACATCATTCACCAATCGTCGGTTCCAGGATGACCGAATTCTCTTTTTTCATTTCAAAGATAATATTGTCGTTCACAAGCTGATCCTTCACTCCGCCCGTAATATTCATGGCAGAGGATAACACTTCCGGATCTCCGATTGCCGTAATTTTGAACGGGGCAGGATAATCGATTCCATCTACCTGGATGACCGGACCGTTACAGAGTATGTATGAATCATGCTTAAGCCTTTGCCCATTGATTGCAACTACAGAAGCACCCGCTATATATAATTCATTAATCACCTTGAACACGTGATGTTCATGGACAATATAGTTATTTGCGTTTTCTTCCTCTGGATCATATTTCGCATCGGATAAGGTTACCGTTACCCCAGGACCTTTCACTTTCGTTTTGCCTAAGTACATTCTGTACTTCTCGGCATCTTCTGCCAGGTTAAAATAAATTTGTTTCTCTTTGGAGAATTCCTTCTCCATATTACCGACCTTCTCCTGTTTCTCGTAGAGCTTTTCCTGAAGATTGTTATTCTTCTGCTGATACTCGAGGATTTGATCTCTTAATGCTTCTTCCTGTTTCCACTGACCATTTGTCCGATTCCCAAGTTCTGCTTGTTCTGTGTTTGCCAGACTGAATGAAAAAGCAAGGATGAAACCCAAAACCAGACATACAAGAGAGAGGATCACGTGCTTACCTCTCACCCTCATCCTCTTCATTGCTTTGTTCACCTTCCGTTTCGTAGGCTCTGAAATAAGAACCAACCTCTAAGTCAATGACCCCTTTGACCGATGGATCCAATTGGCTGACAATCGAAGGATAATGCATCATCTTTTCTGAGAAGCTTCGTATGGTTGCACTCACTTCGAATCCGTCATTCATAAAGAGAGTCAAGTGATACTGATCTGTTTTCTTGGGAACAAGATTAATCTCTGAGATAAGATGCTGTACTTCCTTAGGAAGCTTCCCTAGTTCGTTAACCATTATGACTAGAGTCTTATCTTCTTCGAACCCCCTTAATAAAGGTGCATCGACAGGGATCGATTCTGTCCCTTTATCCAATACCTTTCCATTTTCCAATATGACATAAAACTTACTTCCCTTCGAAAGGTAAGCCTTTTTATCATATTCTTGGATGGAGATTTGATAAGTGTTGGGAAAGGTTAACTTTACCGTTGCATCCTTCACTTCAGGAAGCTTCTTTAATTGTTCCACCGTTTTCTCTTTGTTTACACTCCACACGTTCATTCCATTGTCAATTCCACTTTTTTGAAGAACCGTCTTATTCGAAATAAGCTCATTCCCATCCACAGTCACTTTGTGTACATGACTCAAAGGCGATTGAAAGTATACAACCGAAAGAATCATCAGAAAGAATAAAGCAAGTAAAAACAAAAGTCTGCGATTTGCCTTCTTTTTTCGGTGTTGTTTTAATTTGGGAATTCGATCTTCTATGGAAACAACATTTTCTTTTTTCATTTCGTTCTCCTCAATTTCACTTTGAATTCATTATGTATGGGATGAGATAAACTCATCTTGTCTTATAATGAAAGTACTCTTTACATTGGGATACTTTCTATTCTATACGAAGGTATACCAGGTTAAAAGAGGAACAGAACGTTTTCTGCCATAAACCATTTTGAAAACAAATGAGTGTTACCGGGTGACTACATTTCTCGACAGCCTGTCCTATTTAAGAGATTGAATAAACAGATCCCTAAGATGGATTGCTCATACCACTTTTGGGATATACTTTCGTTCCTTTTCCAAAGGAAAGGCTACCTTATGTATTTCACTCTTGAACCCTATTTTAAACAACAATTTAAGCATTATGAATGCATGTCATTGAATTGTAAAAGTTTTGGTTAACAAAAGTAACAAACTCTCCTTTATTTTGAAAAGGCATGATAATAATGAATTACGTATATGTAATTTATTGTAACATCCCATCTTTAAATATCCTATTGTTATTTCAATAAAACATAGATTTTCTTTAGATTCCTTTCATCGATAAAAAAGTCTGTTTTCATAAACATTGTTGCTTTTGGATGTAGAGATAAGTGGAAGTGGTTGATCTCCGCTCCAGGTACTCGCTTTCCGCGGGGCTGGCGGTGAGCCTCCTCGGGCTAAAGCCCTGTGGGGTCTCACCTGTCCAGCATTTCCCGCAGGAGTCGAGCACCTTCTGCTCCAATCAACTGTCCAAGCATAAGTGTTTCAGCAATACCAGTGTAATGTCAGGATAACTTACAGCAACTCTTTTTCAACTGATATTCATGAACCTTTGCTCTGTCAACACTTCCCCTTCTCCCAAATAATAATTGACAGAGCTTTTGCAAACCATTGTCTGTGCAAGTATAACAACAATTTTTGCGAAAGAAGCGATAAAAAAAAAGAGAACGACGAAAGAAAAGAGGTGATAGTGGTTCAGGAATGATTTTCAAGATTCATCCTCCACTTGCATCAGCTTTTCTCTCATCGATCTCTAACATTACATGGTTAATTCCTTGTATAACGACTAATATTCAACAGTACTCCTACAGCCATAAGCATCAGGGTTAAAGAAGATCCGCCGTAGCTCAAAAATGGCAGTGTAATCCCTGTAACTGGCATCAGCCCTGTCACAACCCCTACATTGATCATTACTTGAATCGCAATCATGGAAACGATCCCTAATGCAAGAAAGCTTCCAAATAGATCTGGTGCCCCCAGCGCAATCCGGATACCCCTCCACAAGATCAATGAAAACAATATTAGGACCAGGGTCCCACCAATAAAACCGAGTTCTTCTGCCAATATGGCAAATATAAAGTCATTTTGCGGCTCCGGCAGGTAAAAGAACTTCTGTCTGCTCTGTCCCAGGCCTAGTCCGAATAACCCACCCGGCCCTATCGCATATAGTGACTGAATGATTTGAAATCCACTATTTAGTGGGTCCTGCCATGGATCTAAAAAGGAGGTGATCCGTTTAATCCTGTATGGTGCAGATATAACCAGACCAACAAACCCCAACAAACCAATCATTCCTAAACCTACGAAATGCTTAATTCTAGCTCCTGATATAAAAATCATCACAACGGATGTCCCAACCATTACGGTACCCGTTCCCAAATCAGGCTGCAACATGATCATTCCAAAAGCTGTAAACACGAGCAAGAGTGCGGGCAGGACCCCTTTTCTAAAAGAAGTGATGTACTTTTGATTTTCAGATAAATATTTTGCAAGAAAAGCAATCATGGCAAGCTTCATGAATTCTGAAGGCTGAATGGAAAAGGCACCGACGCCAATCCAGCTCCTCGAACCGTTTCTCAATACCCCAATACCGGGGACCAGCACGAGGACAAGAAGGACGAAACAAACGATGATAATGATTTTTGACCATTTTCTCCATGTCCAGTACTCTACATTCATGATGAAGAACATGGCAAATAATCCTACACCGGCAAATAAAACCTGCCTTTTTGCAAAGAAAAAGGAATCATCGAATTTGTAATCCGCCCATACTGCACTTGCACTGTAAACCATGACCAGTCCAATGGCAAGTAATGTGAGGGTGACCATAATGAGAATAAAATCGGGAGTCGATTTTTTTAAAGGCAATGCTAAACACCTCGAATAGACAAATTTAGAGCCGTTCGAGCATAGAAAATCGTTTATCCCTGAATGACTGGCTGCGCTGGTATGGATGCTCTATCTGGACAAGCCCTTATTTAAGCTTATGCACGGCTTCAATAAAAATGTCACCACGTTGTTCAAAAGTTCGATATTGATCCCAGCTCGCACACGCAGGAGACAATAATATTACGTCCCCTTCTTCAGCGTTCTTAAATGCGACCGGAACCGCTTCCTCAACATTATCGACAGGAATGATGGTTTGTATCCCTGCCTTTTCCCCTGTTTTCACAAGCTTCGGTGACGTTTCTCCAAATGTAATCAACGTCTTCACTTTGGACAGAAATGGAATCAGGTCATCAAACTCATTTCCACGATCCAAACCTCCTGCAAGCAGGATAGTAGGAGAGTCAAATGCCTTAAGGGCGCTCTTCGTTGCCAAGCTGTTCGTTGCCTTCGAATCATTGTAGTATTTAACTCCATTTAGTTCCCGTACAAATTGAGTGCGGTGTTTCACTCCACCGAAAGTACTCAATACCTTCTGGATGCTGTTGTTGGATACACCATAAATCTTACAGGCTGCAACAGCACATAAGATATTTTCAAGATTATGCTCTCCAGGCAGGACGATTGAGTCTAATTCAACGACTCTGTCATCCTTGAAATAAATCGCACCATCCTTGATATGGGCTCCGTCCCGAACCTCTTTTTGTGTTGAAAAGAGAATGACCCGGGCTTTTGTAAAGCTGACTGCTTCCTGAACATGATCTTGGTCACCATTGATGATCAGATAATCCTTTTCTGTTTGGTTTTTTGTGATATTGGATTTCGCTCTCCAATACTCTGATAAATCCCCATGATAATCCAGATGAGCATCATACAAGTTGGTTATAATGGCGACGTGAGGAGCAAACTCTTCAATTCCCATCAGTTGGAAAGATGAGAGCTCGACGACCATTTTCTCATCTTCCTTTGCATTCTGTGCTACCTCAGAAGCAACAGTTCCAATATTCCCCGCAATCAAAGGCTTTTGGTTGTCCTCTTTCAACATCTCGAACAGAAGAGTGGTTGTCGTCGTTTTTCCATTTGTTCCTGTGATTCCAATCATTTCTGCCTCGGAAATCAAATAGGCGAGCTCTACTTCCGTCAAGACTGGAATATTCTTTTCGATTGCTTTTTGAATCAATGGGTTGTGATAGGGAATCCCAGGATTTTTTATCACATATTGAAAACCTTCATCTAAAAGCTCAATGGGATGGCTGCCACAAATTACTTTAATCCCTTCCTGAAGAAGCCCCTGAGCCTCAGGGTTTTCAGACAAAGGCTTTTGATCATTCACCGTAACAAATGCTTCCAGTTTATGTAGGAGAGAGGCAGCACTTACCCCGCTTTTTGCCAGGCCTAATACCAGTACTTTTTTATGTTTGAATTTTGTTATTTTTTTCACTTATAACCACACCTCAATATAGATTCCTAATACAGCAAAAAGTAGTCCTACAGTCCAAAATGTAACGACTACTCGCCATTCTGACCATCCTACTAACTCGTAATGATGGTGTAAAGGACTCATTTTAAAAATTCGTTTTCCGGTTGTTTTGAAGCTGGCAACCTGTAAGATGACGGAAAGAGTCTCGATGACGAAAACCCCTCCAATCAGGATTAGGATAATTTCAAGTTTGGTTAAAATGGCAATCGTGGCAATCGCACCTCCGAGAGCCAGCGATCCAGTGTCCCCCATGAACACTTTGGCAGGATGGGCATTGAAAACGAGAAAACCGAGTACTGCACCTACTACCGCCACCCCAAATATGGCTACATCATACTGTGATTGGCTCCATGCAAGGACAGCCAACGCACCAAAGGCGATGGCACTCGTGCCGGATACCAGTCCATCAAGCCCATCCGTCAAGTTGACTGCATTTGAAAATCCGACCAGCCAGAAGATGATAAATAAGCAGTAAAACCAACCCAGTTCAAATGAAAGATCCGTTAGCGGTATCGATACCGAAGTCGGAAAGTCATTCTGAGTGTAAATAAGGTAAAAAATGACCGATATGACGATCTGTCCAAGGAGTTTCTGCTTGGATGTCAAACCTAAATTCCTTTTCATCACGACCTTGATAAAGTCGTCCAGGAATCCCAATAAGCCAAAACCAACTGTCACCAGGATCATTAAATATGTTTCAGGACCCGGCTCTGAATATTTCCCTGTCATAACAAATGTTGTAATGACAATGGAGAGCAGGAACACAATCCCACCCATGGTAGGGGTTCCAGTCTTTTTCTGATGCGATTGTGGACCTTCATCCCGGATGCTTTGTCCAAACTTCAACCTTCTGAGGAAAGGAATAAATAGAGGTGCAAGCAATACGGTTATTAAAAATGCCATTATAATCGTAAATAAGATCACTTGTTCCATCATGGTTATTCCCCTCCTTTTTCTCTTTTTTGTTTCATAGCAGATCCGTTCTCCACTGTTTGATGTTTTTCAGGTTCATTGATATAAATAAACTTCGTCATAATTTCCCACTTTTCTTGATTGTAATTTTGTTTGTAATTCTCTTGTAAGTCTACATAGGCCAAGTACACATCTTCAACCATAAATAACGGAAAGTGATTTGGAACAAAGGAGGGCACTTGTTCACTATTTGGCCATAGTGAAGCGATTGCCCCCATTTCAATACTTTTGAAAAGATCGATTTTATCACCAAAAGGGACATATAGTCCCTTCTCCATCCTCATACTAGTTGAATTTGAAACTACTAAAAACGTATAGCCGGGCAGATAAATTCCTTTTGCATCGGGAAACAATTTCTTTACATCATCATATAGGAGCATTTCTACATTCCCTTGATGAAGTGTCTTGCCACTTCCCGGTCATCAAAATCGTATACATTATTCCCTATGATCTGATAGGTCTCATGACCCTTCCCGGCAATCAACACCACATCTCCAGGTTGTGCCCTATTCAAAGCTACTTTGATTGCTTCTTTACGGTCGACGATCAGTTGATACTGTTTACCAAAGACACCCGACTCCATATCTTTCAAGATGCCAACCGGATCCTCGGTCCTTGGATTATCAGAGGTGAAAATAGCATAATCACCGTAATCACAGGCGATCTCCGCCATGATCGGCCTCTTGATCCTATCTCTGTCCCCACCGCAACCGACCACTACTATCACCTTGCCTGCAACAATGGTCTGGATGGTTTCCAGTACATTCTTCAAACCATCAGGTGTATGGGCGTAGTCAACGATGACAGAAAATGGCTGCCCTTCAGAAATCGTTTCAAATCGTCCCCTGACCCCTTTTGCCTTTTCCAGGCTCCCTATACTCTCTTCGATTGGGATTCCTGCCGCAAAAGCTGTCGCAATGGCTGCAAGAGCATTGTATACATTAAATTGCCCCGCTAATTTTAAGACCATCTTTTGTTCTCCGAAAGGGGACACGAGAGTGAACTGGGTCTCTGTTGCACCAAGAATCAAATCTTTCGCATGGAAGTCAGCTGAAGGAGACAGACCGTATGTAACTACATGGGCGGCTGTAGACTTGATGAAATAGTCAGCTGCTTCGTCATCCTTATTAATAATGGCATATTTAGGGGATTTTTTAAAATAAGTATTCCCTAATTGAGAAAACAATAAGCCTTTTGCATTACGATAATTATCCATGGTCTTATGGTAATCCAGGTGATCCTGAGTCAGGTTTGTAAACACGGCGATATCGTAGTCGCATCCGTGTACACGCCCTTGATCCAAGGCATGGGAAGAAACCTCCATGATGGCTGAACGCACCCCTTTATCACAAAAACTCCTAAAGGTCTGTTGAAGGGTTAAACTGTCAGGGGTCGTATTGTGGCTGACTTGTAATTCATCCCCCACTTTAATGTGCATGGTCCCAATTAATCCAGTTTTCATTCCACTTTGAGTAAAAACCTGATCAATGAGAAGGGTTGTTGTTGTTTTCCCATTCGTTCCCGTCACTCCGACGAGAAAAAGCTGGTGAGAGGGCTGTTTATAGAAATAGTCTGCCAGAATGGCCATCGCTTTCTTCGTATCAGGAACAACAATCACGGGAATGTCTACTTCTAAAGTCCTCTCTGCGAGAATGGCTGCTGCACCATTTCTTTCAGCTACTCCTGCAAGAGAATGACTATCAATCTCTAACCCGTTGATACAGATAAATAAATCTCCACTCTTCACTTTCTTATGGTGGTTCGCGATGTTTGAAATAGCTGGATTCCCTTCACCCTGTACTGAGAAAAACGGTAGTACTTCCAGCAAAGTGTGCAATCTCATCTTTTCAACTCCTCACAGGTAGAAAGCAACCTTTTTATATTTTACAAAAAAATACGTGTGAAAGCTATCAACCTTTTAACTTAGTTCGATATCTTTTTCCATTCCGTCCGGTTCTTCACGTTGCTTATCAAAATAATAAGTATACCATGAAATATTTTTAAAGAAGTTTTCCCTATTGTGTTTACTCAGATAAATATACCCTCACTTTAGATCCTTGTTTCACTTTCACCCCCGGGTCAGGAGATTGGCTTACCACCTTTTCTCCACTTCCACTTACGTCCAAGTTGAGATCCACAAGTTGTTCCTGAAGTTCATTCTTCGTTAATCCAATCAAGTCAGGGGTTTCAATCATTGGAGTGTCAGTCCAAGTCAATTCTTTTTCAATTTGACCTTTACGCTTCGGTACACCCATTGCTTCTAAACTATCACCAATAATGCTTCCACCGATAGGGGCAGCAACGACCCCACCGAATTGAATTGTACCCTTTGGATTATCAACCGCAACATATACGACTATTTCAGGATCATCCATTGGTGCGACTCCCATAAATGAAACGATATGATTGTTTTCGAGGTATTTACCATCCTTTGCTTTTTGAGCTGTCCCTGTTTTTCCGCCTACCCGGTAACCGTCTACATAAGCTTTCTTACCGCTGCCTTTCGCAACGACACTTTCCAACGCATCCCGAATCTGCTTGGATGTCTCTTCAGATATGACCCTTTTCTTGATTTGAGGGGTCTTTCTCATGACTACTTCTCCTGTAGAAGGGTCAATCAGCTCTTTTGCAATATAAGGCTGATACAATACTCCTCCGTTGACTGCTGCAGAAACAGCTGCAACCTGCTGAATAGGAGTAACGGCAACACCTTGGCCAAATGCGGTCGTCGCCTGCTCCACGGGACCGACACGGTCAAGGTTGAACAGGATACCCTTACCTTCACCTTGCAGATCGATGCCAGTCTTTTCTCCAAATCCAAAATCATGGATATAATCGAATAATTTCTCTTTCCCTAACCTCTGACCCAATTCAACAAAACCAGGGTTACAAGAGTTCTGTACGACTTCCAGGAACGTTTGTGTCCCGTGTCCTCCCCGTTTCCAGCAATGAAGGGTCGAACCCGCCACCTCTATGTGACCAGGATCATGAAATGTTTCTTTATAAAGGTCCACTTTCTTTTCTTCCAGGGCCGCGGCAAGCGTGATAATCTTGAACGTGGACCCAGGTTCATACGTACTCCAAATCGGTAAATTACGGTTATATATCTCCTGAGGTACATTGCGGAAGTTCGCAGGATCAAATGTCGGCCGGCTCGACATGGCCAGTATTTCACCATTCTTTGGATTCATGGCAATCGCTATGATACCATCTGGATTATACGTAGCCTCAGCGATATCCAACTCACGTTCTACGATTGTTTGTACTTTGGTATCAATCGTCAACTTTAAATCCAATCCATTTTGTGGTTTTTCAAAATCATCCGCCATATCGGGCATTCTCTTCCCCTTGGCATCAGAAAAAAATTTCACATACCCTTTATCTCCACTAAGCTCTTCGTCATATGAAAGTTCAAGACCCATCAGCCCCTGATTATCAATCCCCGCAAACCCGAGAACATGGGATAAATAGCTTCCATACGGATAATAACGCTTAGAATCCTCCCCTAAATAAACACCCTTTAAATTCAAGTCCCTTACTTCTTTCGCTTTTTCGTATGAAATTTTTCTTGCTTCCTTTATCAACACCATATTGGCTTTCTGTGTTACATATTTATATGCAGATTCTACCGAAATATTAAGAACGGCAGCCAGTTTATCTGCTGTTCCCTGAGGATCGGTGATTTGTCGTGGAACGACAAATATTGTTGGCGCACTCTGATTTCCAGCGAGTTCCACTCCATTTCGGTCTACAATCTTTCCACGTTCAGGTTGAAATGGTATATTTCGACTCCAGGAGTCTTTCGCTAATCCGGTAAGCCAGTCCCCTTTAAAAAACTGAACATACCCCAGCCTGATATCTATGATGGAGAATATGAGGACTCCTACTACAAGCGCTACAGCTAATCTCTTTCTTACCGTTACATTCGATACTCTTTTCACAAATGGAACCTCCCCTTCTATGGCTCGTTCCATTATATGCTTGGACTTATTGGGGTATGTTTGAAATCATTGAAAGACAGATGATGTCAGGAATCAATATGTATAAGCGTAATAATAGCGAGGAGTGAGCAAAATAAAAAAGGTGACCACGCTGAGACCCTTCCAATCCTATGCCTGTTTCCTATGATGCTGGCACAGGGGGAAAGGTGTCTCATTCAATAGTCATCCTTTTTGTTAGTTTAAAGGCTGTTCTTCATCAGCTTCAGGTACCGCTGCCTCTTCAGGGGTTTTGAAGTTGACGACAAGGGGCTCATCTTTTTTCACCTTTTCCCCAGGCTGGATATTTTGGCTGACGGCATAACCATTTCCAACCATATTAATCTTCAGACCTGCGATATTGGCTACCTTAAAGACATCTCTTACGGACCAGCCTTTCAAATTCGGGAGGGTCATATCCCCGTCGGTTTTAATCACAACCCTTTCCCCTTCAAGAATGGCATCTCCACCTTGAGGAAGTTGCTTGACCACTCGGGACCCATTCCCGACGACGATCGGGGTAACCCCTGCTTTTTCCAGCTCTTTTTTCGCCTCTTCTACGCTCATATCTCTTGTTTCAGGTAGAGACTGTTTTTTCAGGCTCACTTTTTCCTGTGGTTTAATATTTAAGTATTTCAAGCTATTCTGCATAACAGGATTGAAGACCGCAGATACCGGATCAGAGCCGATTTCAGTCGGTTCCAATTCAGGCTGTTGAACCCCCACATATACAATCAGTTGAGGATCATCGATGGGAGCCATCCCCATGAAGGAGAAGAGATAATTCTCTTTACCCACCATATATCGCCCATTTTCGGGATCGGGTATCTGACCCGATCCTGATTTACCACCAACGCGATACCCTTCTATTGCAAACCTCTGCCCAGTACCGTGTTCAGATGTGACAGTCGTCTCCAGGTATTCCCTCGTTTTTTCGGCTGTTTCTTTCGAAATGGGGCTTCCTGACACTTCGGGCTTCGTCTCCTTAATCACTTTCTTCGAATTCGGATCAACGATCTTGGAGATAATATATGGTTTCATCATTTTGCCGTCATTCGCAATAGCTGACTCTGCCTGTATCATTTGGAGTGGTGTGACAGTAGTCCCCTGACCGAAGATGGTTGTGTACTTCTCTATCGGATAATGATAGAGAATCGAGCCCGATGCCTCGTTAGGTAATCCTACATCCGTAGCCTCACCAAAACCGAATTCATGTAAATAATTCTCATATTTTTTAAATCCGATTTTATCTAATAGATTGGCGAACGCAACGTTTGAAGATCTTTGAACTCCCTCCAAGTACGTGATCGTCCCCCATCCTTCTCCACCATTGTGATCACGAATCGGGTTCGGAACATTTTCCACATAGAACTTTCCTGATTCGTATGTTTCATTTGGGTTGAATTTCCCTTCATTCACCGCTGCAGCCAGAGAAAAGGACTTCATTGTAGAACCCGGTTCATAGGTATCCTCTACAATGATGTTGGTCCAGTTATCCAAGAGCCCCTCTCTTGTATCCGGATGAAAGGTAGGTCTTTGGGACATCGCCAGAATCTTCCCTGTCTTAGGATCAGAAACTATAGCAAACATTTTCTTCGGCTTGTACTTTTTTTGAACTTCATTCATTGCCTCTTCAAGGAATGTTTGGATTTTCTTATCGATTGTCAGATAGATGTCGTCCCCATCTTCAGGAGGAGTGACATGTTCATCTGCATTAGGTAATAGGTAACCCCATACATCACTTTTATACGAGACAGAGCCATCCTTACCCTTCAGCACATCGTCAAAGCTTGCTTCTACACCCATTTTTCCGATTGTAGTGGAATCCCCATCTTCATCGGTTGTTTTTTGTGCAAATCCGATGAGATGAGAAGCAAATGAACCGTTAGGATAGAATCGCTTCGCTTCCTTTCTGAACGTAACACCCGGAAGATCCTCTTCTTTAATTTCAAGCATCATCTGATGGGATAGATCTCTTCCTGCTGCACCGAATTCCACTTGATAAGGGGATTTATTGTTCGAACCTTTTTTGGTTAAGCGTTTATAAATCTCATTTTCATTCATATCTAGGTGATCAGCGAGAACCTTGGCCGTTTTTTCAGGATCTGTGACATGCTTCGGCTTTTTTGGATCACTTGTGATGCTTGGATCCAATATTGCAACCAAAGTATAGGCGGAGGTATCCTCCGCGATTGCCTCACCCTTTCCATCAAAAATCGTGCCTCTGTGCGCTTCTAAAATATGACTCTTAATATATTTTTTTGCTGCCTGTGATGCCAGTACTTTCCCTTCAGCTTCCCCAGTGACCTGAATGGTGACAAAGCGAACCATTAATACAAAAAAGAGCAAGCCGAAAATCCCGAAAAGGATGGCTGCCCCTATGTTCATACTAGGTCTTTTTTTCATTATTGTTCAACAACCTTAACATTCTTATCTTTCAAGTTAAGTCCAAGTTCTTTTGCCTTTTCAAGAATACGTTCATACGTACTCAGTTCACTCACTTGAAGTTTCAGGTCATTATTAGCTTTTTCCTGTTTTTCAATAGTGGTTTCAACGTGCTGAACCTCTTTGTTCACATCATAGATGGCTGCCTGTGTCGATACGATTTGAACGGCAAGGAAACAAAATACCATTGCAAAGATGGCTACAAGGATTTTCTCACCCGGAGTGATGCCGGACCTTCTTTCCTCTCTTAACGCTTTAGGCTTGGCTTGAACGGATTGATAAGATTTCTCAACTTTTTGCTGCTCGTAATTTCTGGCTAAGTTACTCAAAATTCTCCCTCCTATTTCCTTCTTTTTATATATTTTTTTCTGCGATTCTCAGTTTAGCCGACCTTGCTCGATTATTTTC
Organism: Rossellomorea sp. NPDC077527; assembly: GCF_044542955.1. NCBI lineage: Bacteria > Bacillati > Bacillota > Bacilli > Caryophanales > Bacillaceae > Rossellomorea > Rossellomorea sp. NPDC077527. The sequence goes on from NZ_JBITVL010000003.1 coordinate 257,127, forward strand.
ATCAAGCTCTTCCTCGCTTGGCAGGATCGGTTTTCTTGTTACCAGCTTAAGTTCAGCTTCATATCCTTCTGGAATGATAGGTAATCCAGGAGGTAAATCTGGCCCAGAAGCTTTTTCTTTGAACATTGTCTTACAAATCCGGTCTTCTAACGAATGGAACGTAATAACACTCACCCTTCCACCCTTATTCAGAAGTCCAATGGCTTGCTCCAAAGAATCTTCGAAGGCTCCAAGCTCATCATTCACGGCAATACGAATCGCTTGAAAGACCCTCTTGGCTGGGTGCCCTCCCTTTCGTCTTGCAGGGGCAGGGATCCCTTCCTTGATCAGTTCCACTAGTTCACCTGTGGTTTCGATTGCTTTTACTTCACGTGCCGCTTCAATTTTCCTGGCAATTTGCTTGGAAAACTTTTCTTCACCGTACCGATAAAAGATTCTAACAAGATCTTCAAACGACCAATGGTTGACGACATCATAAGCACTTACTTCCCCTTCTAAGTCCATCCTCATGTCGAGAGGCGCATCATGGTGATAACTAAAGCCTCTTTCTGGAGTATCCAGTTGAGGAGATGACACACCAAGATCGTATAAAATCCCATCCACACTATGTACTCCGAGTTCTTCAAGTTCTTCCTTGATATTTCGGAAATTTGATTGAACAAATGTAACCCTGTCCTGATAGGATGAAAGTTTTTCTTTAGCATGGTTAATGGCTGTTTCATCTTGATCGAAGCAATATAGATGTCCGTCTTTTGATAGCTGACTGACCAGGTATTCACTATGACCTGCTCCACCCAACGTGCAATCCACATATACTCCATCTTTCTTTATATCCAAGCCATCTACCGTTTCCTTTAATAATACAGTTGTATGTTTAAACATGTTGACTTCACCTTTCCAATCGAACGTTTTGTGGGGGTTAGATATCAAACCCTACCATATTCTCTGCAAGCTCAGCAAATGAATCTTCAGATTGTGTAAAATAGTCTTCCCATAATGATTTACTCCAAATCTCAATTCGATTGGAAACTCCTAAAATAATGCATTCTTTATCCAATTGGGCATAATTCACAAGTGAAGCAGGAATATTAACCCTGCCCGTTTTATCCAGTTCGCTCTCGGTTGCCCCTGAGAAGAAAAAACGAGTGAAGGCTCGGGCATCTTTCTTTGTAAGTGGCAGGGCTTTAAGCTTTTCCTCAAGGGAACGCCATTCATCCATGGGATAACCAAATAAACACTGATCAAGCCCTCTAGTGATGACAAATGAATCTCCAAGGTGATCACGGAACTTGGCAGGTACGATTAAACGGCCTTTATTATCAATATTATGTTGATATTCGCCCATGAACATATGCACTGCCCCCACTTTCTAACACAAATGTACCACATCCCCCCACTTTTCTCCACTCTTTTCTATATTCTTTCCTTGCAAAATATTCCCTCTTTTTTTCATTAGTCTTTTTCCCGCTTTTCCAGACAAATTTCACTAAGAGAAATTTGTCTGTTTACAACAGAAAAAGGACCCAATTCGCACTTCCTAACGAATCGGGTCCTTTTTTATTTTTGGGCAGTCAGACATATATCACTTTATGAGTTCCATCAAACGTAAACTCTTGAAGAGTAAGGTCTCTTACGAAAGTGGGACCGTACTTATTTAAAAAATAGAGTACATTCCAGGTCCTTTCCTGTGGTCCCTCGTTTGGTCTGATACTGTTTTCCACTTTCTTAAATTGATCGAATATCAATGAATGTTTATCTTTCAATGCTTTATCCAGCTTATTGCGCAGGTAATCGAATTGACTGAGATGAAATTCAAGGTTCTTATCAATAATAGGAGCCAACCCTTTATCGATCGAAACAGATTGTTCCCTAATTCTCTTATATTTCCTTAGGAGATCATTCTGGATATCTTTCATTTCCATTTCTAATTCCGGTTGTTCGAGAGACTTCCAAAAGGCATCCCTCGCTGCTTCAACACCCTCTGTAATGACTCCTTGAAGGGATAACTGAAGTTCCTGAATCCTCTTATGGACCTCTCTCTCCATGATGGTGATGTTTAACCGGGGCACAACTGGAGGCATTTTTAAATTTACATATTCAAATGCTCTTTTCAATTCCCCCCAGTATGCAATTTCCCCGGGTCCTGCAACGAATGCAAGGTTAGGGAATAACCATTCCTGCATCAGCGGCCTTGTCACGACATTATTGCTGAATGATTCAGGACTCTTTTCCAAAATGGATAACAACTCAGAGGTAGAAAATGTTTTCCCACTATTCTTCTCAAAAAACAGATCCCCCTCTCGCTCGAGCAACGCTCTTTCGTTTTGAATTTGGAGGAATAGATTTGCAGCAGTGGGGGATATGTCCAATTGAGTGCTGAACCCACTTTCCCGTATGATTCTCTGTTGTTCCAGGACAGCATCTGTGATGGGTTTCGAGCTCTCCAGCAAATGGTGAAAATGTTCTCCTTCAAGTCTTCTAAGCGCAGGGTAAGATGAATCGATGACTAATAATCCGAAATCTTTAAACAATCCCATGACAATATGAGCAAATAAACGAACAATCGTTTCTTCCTGGTCAATCATCTTATTGAGGTCCGCCACTAGCTGCTTTGTATATTCTGTTTCACCTAACGCCGCCAGGATGTCATCAATCCACTTCTTCATCACTGACTTTGTATACGTTATATGTGAGGTCATCTTCTTTTCTAATACCCTCTCAGGATATCCAACCTTCTCAAGTTTCGATCCCTTTTCAACGTATATATGATTCACTTCCTGATAATCATGATCTTCTCCAGCTATCCAAAAAACCGGTACAACAGGTTGTTTAAGTTCGGCTTCTTGCTGCCTCGCCAGTTGGATGACTGAAATAATTTTATGTATTGTATAGAGTGGTCCTGTCAAGAGGCCCGCCTGCTGACCGGCCACTACCGTTACGGCATTATCCCTCAGCTTCCCGAGTGACTCCTCCACTTCCCCGGAAGAAGGCAGCCCCTCCATATAAGAGGAGATACAATCAGTCAGCCCTTCTCTTGGGAATTGACGTGAACGTAAGTCCTTTATCCGTTCTTGATATACTGTAGGCATATTGATGTTATAGTGAAAAAAAGAAGTGACAGGCTCTTCCTGTTTTAAATATTTAGATGCAAACTGATTGATTGCAGGAATGTTTAAGCTTCCCAATTCCATATGAATGACTCCTTTTCTAGCTCTTAATATCCTAACGACGAGTATATCATTCCACATGAGGAAAAGGAAAAAAATTGCCTGTAAATATTAATTCAACTCCATAATGCGAAGGATGAGTCCCGTGATCATTAGTGTAATATAGGCTGTGAAAAAAAAGAGGAAGTTTACTCGCCAGAACCCCCTCAATACTTTTGGGTAGTTAATTTCTCCCTTCGCCTTCCAATACATAATCGCAAACAGGACCCCGATGGAACAGATCACGATGAAAATCAACCATAGATAAGATGTCTGCCAAATGGCTATGACAATAAAGTGAACCGAGACGATCAATAGAAAGGTGGTAATATCGATAGCGATATGGACCGCTTTCCGATGGCTCTTCATGATTTCCTTAGCAAGAATGAAGCTAATGAAATATCCCAAAAACGGGATCATAACGAAAATGGCTATGATCGTAGAAAAAACGGATGCCATTTTATCCCCCCAGACCTTCTGTTTCTATTCCTTTAACTAATCTGTATAGTAGATTCATGCTGGGTACAAAATGGTGTTCCTTTTCTGCTTTGTCGAGAAGTACGCCTAGTATCGCTTCGATTTCCGTTCTTCTTCCTGATTCAATATCCTTTAACATGGAAGATCTGTTTTGATAGGTGTTCCTGCAGATCTCGACCACTTTATCGAAAGATATGACCCCTTCCATATGAGGAAACAATAGATGTAACTCACGGAATAAATCCTTCTGTACTTGATGTAAATACGGATTTTCAACCACTCTTCCATTTACCACACCGGTGAGGGCAGTCAAAGGATTGATCAAAACATTGATAAAAAGTTTGGTCAGGAGCATTTTTTCGAAATCGGGTTGGATTGAAAAAGGGAATGAATGGGCACTCTGTGATACTACTTCTTCTACCACACCCCAATTCCCTCTAATTAAGGCAATATTAGTCCCTGCTTCTCCTAAATGATGAACGGTATCATCATTCTCTCTCATGGACCCATGTTCAACTGAGCCGGCAATCAAATGACGATGCGGCAATGTTTTTACCCATTCGACATGAGCTATCCCGTTTTGGACAAATAGAAGGGGACGATCGGGATGAAATTTCAAAAGAATGTTTTCTAGTGATGCGAGGTCATATTCCTTCACAGCTACAATTCCTAGGTCATATTCCGGCTTTGCCTCTATTTGTTTAACAGCCTTTACCTTTGTATTGATTGTTGAACCATCTCTATGTATAGTAACTCCATTGGTTAACAGCGAGCTGACCTGAGAGTCTCGCCTTACAATTAGGGTGACATCGAATAAACGGCCCAAATAACCGGCAAATAAAAGACCCAGCGCTCCTCCTCCAAAGATTCCTATTTTCATAAATACCCCTTCTCCCACTTCATTTAAGAACATTTTACCAAATTTCCCACATGAAGAAAACGTATAGTCTAAAAGAATCATTCCCCTTAGGTAAAGAAAGGGCCCGTTCCAAAGGAACGGACCCTGATATTATCACGATCAGACAGGATAAACAGGATGTTTCCTCTCGCTGAATTGAACATCCTTCGTTTCATATAAACTATACCGTTGAATTAATACGGAGCGTAATTCATTTGGGGCAGTGATTTCATCTACAATTAATTCAGATGCCAACTTGTAAATATCAATATGCTCTTTATATTCTTTTTGTTTTTCTTGTACATATTGTATTCTTTCTTTTGGATCTTCTATGGCCTGAATCTTATTGGAATACACAGCATTCACCGCAGCTTCCGGACCCATTACGGCAATTTGCGCAGTTGGAAGAGCAATACATACATCCGGGTCGAATGCAGGACCAGCCATGGCATATAAACCGGCACCATAAGCCTTTCTGACGATAACAGAAATTTTGGTTACCGTTGCAGAGCTCATGGCAGCGATCAACTTGGCACCATGACGGATTATTCCTGCTCTTTCCACTTTGGTCCCGATCATGAATCCTGGTACATCTGCAAGGAATAATAACGGGATGTGGAAAGCATCACACAGCTGGATGAATTTAGCCCCTTTATCGGCCGAGTCATGGAAAAGGACCCCACCTTTTACTTTAGGTTGATTCGCAATGATTCCGACGACCTTTCCGTCCAGTCGTCCGAAGCCTGTGATCAATTCAGGAGCGAATAGTTTCTTCATTTCAAAGAAACTTCCTTCATCAATCAACGTATCAATGCAATCATACATATTGAATGGGGCGTTTTGATGCTCAGGAATGATGTCCTCTAACAATTTTTCATGTTTAGGGGCAGCTCCATCCACCACTTTCGGCTTGTTTTGATAATTTGCCGGGAAATAACTTAAGTACCTTTTCGCTTCCTCAATCGCTTCCTGTTCGGATGCAGCAAGGAGGTCCCCGCAGCCACTGACGGTACAGTGCATCCTTGCTCCACCCATTTCTTCAAGTGTCACTTTCTCACCGATGACTTTCTCTGCCATACGGGGAGAGCCCAGGTACATAGATGCATTTCCATCAACCATGATGACGATATCACAGAATGCAGGAATGTATGCCCCACCTGCGGCAGATGGCCCGAACAAGATACAGACTTGCGGAACCATCCCAGACATCTTCACTTGGTTATGAAATATTTTCCCAGCACCACGTCGATTTGGAAACATATCCAATTGATCGGTGATCCGTGCTCCTGCAGAATCCACTAAATAGAAGATAGGCACCTTTAAATTCAATGCAGTCTCTTGAATTCGGATGATCTTCTCTACAGTCCTTGCACCCCAGGAGCCGGCCTTCACAGTAGAGTCATTGGCCATGACACACACAGTCTGACCTCCCACTTTCCCGATTGCTGTAACCACTCCATCAGCTGGCAAGTCATCTGCCTTATTGTTCGCAAACATCCCGTCTTCCTGATAATCTCCATTGTCAAATAATTGTTGAAGTCGATCACGAACAAACATTTTTTTCTGTTCTTTCAACTTCTCATGATATTTAGGCTGACCGCCAGACGCTATCCTTTCTCTTGTTTCCTCAAGAGTATTGATGATCGTTTTGGATGTCGACATACTATCCCCTCCGTCGTTTTATGTAAACGTATTGGTATCCATCTAGACAAGTCGGAGGTCATATACCTCAGACTTGTCATTAAATGAAAGAGTTTATCCTTCGATAACGAGCAATACATCCCCTTCGTTCACGAAATCACCTATATTTACTTTAATTTCCGCCACTTTCCCGCCAGCTTCAGCTTCAACAGGAATTTCCATTTTCATTGATTCAAGCATGAGTACAGTATCCCCTGTAGACACTTCCCCACCTTGTTCCACTAATACATTTAATACTGTTCCAGCCATTGTTGATGTAATTTCCTTCATGTGTGATTCCTCCATCTTTATTATATAAAAACTGTATTTTGTAAAGGGAGCACTCCCTTATCAATGAGTGCGTTTGGCTGTCAAAAAGTCCTGAAGCCATTTCGTCGTGTAAGTACCTTCAATAAAGCCGTTGTCCTCAATGATATCCTTGAATAGCGTCACATTGGTCTTGACACCTTCAATGCTGACACCATCAAAGAATACCTTCGCTTTATGCAATGCATCATTGCGGTCCCTACCCTTGATGATACATTTTGAGATCATTGGATCATAGAACGGGGTAACCTTGTTTCCTTCTTCGTATCCGCTATCGATACGGACACCCTCTCCTTCGCCCCATTTCAACACATTTAATTGGCCTGGAGAAGGGTAAAAAGTCTTTGGATCTTCTGCATAAATCCTGAATTCAATCGCGTGACCGTGATGAAGGATCTCCTCCTGCTTGCATAAAGGAAGGGGCTTCCCGTCCGCAACAAGCAGCTGCCATTTCACAAGGTCAAGACCTGTGATCGTTTCAGTGACCGGATGCTCTACCTGCAGACGTGTATTCATTTCAAGAAAATAAAAATTCTCCTCTTCGTCTACGATAAATTCCACCGTTCCTGCGTTCGTGTATCCCACTGCCTTTCCAGCCTGCACAGCAGCTGCAAACATTCGCTCTTTTGTTTCATGAGAAAGGTTAGGAGAAGGTGATTCTTCAATCACTTTCTGATTTCTCCGTTGAACAGAACAATTACGTTCGAACAGATGAACCAGGTTGCCGTGTTGATCCCCGAAGATTTGCACTTCTATGTGTCTCGCATTCTCAATACATTTCTCTAGAAAGACTTCTTCTTTCCCAAAATAGGCTTTTGCACGATTTTTAGTAGAGTCGAAGCTTTGAACGAGCGCTTGCTCATTTTCACAGCGGATCATACCAATTCCACCGCCGCCCCCACTTGCTTTCAACATGACGGGGTAACCGATCGCCAGGGCAACTTCCTTGGCTGCATCAATGGTACCTACCCCACCTTCGCTTCCAGGCACTACAGGAACTGACGCTTCCTGCATTACCTTTCTCGCCTCTACCTTATCCCCCATCTTGTCAATGATGTCATGGGCGGGACCGATAAACGTAATACCCGCTTCTGTCACCGCCTTCGCAAAGGCAGCATTTTCAGATAGTAATCCATATCCAGGATGGATTCCGTCCACCTTTTCCTTCTTAGCTACATCGAGTATATTCTCCACTACCAAGTATGAACGATTTACTTGTGATTCACCTATGCGGTATGCGACATCCGCTTCTTTCACAAAGGGCATATCCTGATCTGCATCGGAATATACCGCGACTGTTTGAATGTTTAATTGTTTACATGTTTTGATGATTCTAGAAGCGATTTCTCCCCTGTTTGCAATTAGTATCTTCTGCACAATCTCTCCCCTTTCATAACAGAACATATCTGTTCTTAGTACGAATTCTACAAAAATCGTCGAAATCCTTCTTCTCTATTGTAAACGTTTTCTTATTTAAGTGCAGAATTTTTTGTATTTTTGTTATATAATAATAATAAATATAGACTCTAAGAAAAGAGTCAACCGAAAAAGACAAAGCACTCATCATGTTTTCCCAGAATTATTTTTCAGCATTATAGGAGGTCATACGATGGCAGTTAAAGTAGAAAAGTTAAAAGTGAATTATAAAACTCTGGAAGAGTTTAAGAAATTTAAAGAATATGGTGTCCAAGAATTATCCATGCTTGAAGACTTGCAGGCAAATATTATCGAAAACGACAGTGAATCACCATTTTACGGTATTTATTTCGGTGATACCCTGGTTGCTAGAATGAGCTTATATCAACGGAATGCCCGATTCGATCAATACTTCGATCCTCCCCAGAATTATCTGGAGCTATGGAAGCTTGAAGTATTACCAAAATATCAAAACAAGAACTACGGGAAAGCTCTAGTGGAGTTTGCCAAAAACTTCGGTTTGCCGATCAAGACAAACTCCCGCATCAAATCCCAAGGATTTTGGGAAAAAATGGGCTTTGAAGCTGTCACATACGAAGTGGAAAGAGATTTAGGAGAAAACCCTTATGTCTGGTTCCCTGAAGGTGTAAAAGAACAAAAAATCAGTTAACACAAAAAAAGGCTTGCTCAAATATTGTTGAGTCAGCCTTTTTTCACTTTATTTATTCAACCTTTGCAAATTTCCGTTTTTATCCATCTGGAATTTCACTTTGTCCTCGTTCCCTTGAAGTAATGCCATTTTTCTAGCTTTTTCAAAGATAGCTAATAATGATTTGTGATCTTCTTCCAGGAGATTGAATTTTTCTTCATATTCTCTCAACTCCTCTTCCGCTTTTTTGAGCTTATCCTGGAGTTGTGAGATTTGTTCAGACAGCTGACTGTTTTCATTCCTTACTGCCTCTTCGTTTCGAACGGCTTCTTCCGCTTTTTGGAGATACTGTATCATACTTCCCATAGAAAATGCTTCAGGAGCTTCCGATGTACTCTCTACCTTTGGAATTTCCTGTTTTCCTTCAAACACCTTCGCTGATGGTGAGTGCTTTTTAGTTTGTTTTCTTTGTTTTTTGGCAAGTTCGATTCCCGACTTATACTGTTTACGGACAAACGAATTCCAACGAAAGCCGCATGCCGCCGATGTTCTGGATAGTTTTTTTCCTACTTCATCAAACGCCTGCAGCTGAGTTCCTCCTTCGCGTATGTGACGCAATACCACTTCAGCTAATAATACATCTTCATCCTGGCTCCAAGCATCCTGTCTATTTGAAGACATTTCCATCCCTCCTGTTTGATCAGTTTCTCCATACATATGCTCTTACTAGAGAAGATAGAATCAGCATCACTCTTTTTTACATATAAAGAAAAAGAACAGGCCAATATCTCACCTGCTCCACTCGGAAATACTCTATTTAGTTCAGGAATTCTTCTACAGCTTCATGATGTTCATCACGTGCCCATAGCTTTGAGCACCTTTGAATTTCACTTAAAATATTTCTTTCTATTCTTTCCTTATCCCATTTAGCAAGAAGTTGACATTTATATGCTTCCAAGACCCCTATAGATTTCGATGAGATCATGTTAAACAGCGGACTTTCCTCCAATGGGACATTGTGATCCACTACTTCATCTATAAATCCAAAATCAAATAGTGCTTCTGCGTGTTCCAATCGTGCTGTCATTAAAAGAGAAAGCGCCTTTGATGCCGGGAGTCTTTCAAGGAGCAAGGTCCCTCCTCCCCATCCGGTAGTGATGGCAAGATTTCCTTGTACAAATCCCAGTTTCGCGTTTGTTTTCGCAATTCTGAAGTCACACGCAGTAGCGATTTCGCATCCACCGCCAACCGCAGTCCCATTAATGAAAGCGATTGTAGGTTTCGGCAAAAAGGCAAGCCTCGTAAGAAGTCCACCCATTTTACTAAGCATGCCATAACTCTCTGTTTCTGTTTTGAGATTGTGAAATTGTGATAAATCACCACCGGAACAAAAAGCACGATCACCACTTCCAGTTATCACAAGAGCCTTTACATGATCGTTATGAACACTCTCTTCCAATGCCTTCTCAAGTCCATCCATCACTTCATAGCTCACTGCATTTCGCTTTTCAGGTCGATTGATGATAAACTTCAATATTCCATCAGCATTCATATGTATTAAATATTCTCCCAATTTGATCCCCCCTATTTTTCTTACTTATAGTGTATGGTTTTCCCCCTTGGTTGAACAGGCATTTCTTCTTAAAAACAAAAAAAGCGTGAAGAGCCATGGTCTCTTCACGCTTTTATGCGCTGTAAACGATTATTTGTTTACAACTTCTTTTCCTTTATACGTTCCGCACTCTTTACAAACACGGTGTGCTAGTTTCATTTCACCACAGTTTGGGCATGCTACCATACCAGGTACACGTAGTTTGAAGTGTGTACGACGTTGTCTTTTTGCTGTTTTAGAAGTTCTTCTAAAAGGTACTGCCATTCTTCCCACCTCCTTAAAAGAGATTCATACTCATTATGAAGCCAGTCGGACTGGTACTTCGCTTTTAAGAGTTCTTGTTTTGATCAAGAAGTTTCGCTAAGTCAGCGAGTCGAGGATCCACTTTCTTCTCTTCCTCTTCTTCGACTCCATGAGCTTGTTCTTCCGTCATCACTTCCCAGTTCTTACCGGAAGGCATCTCATCTTGTTCTCTCGCTTCATCGCTGATTACTTGCATTGGAATCTCAAGTAACAGCAATTCTCTGATAGCCGGTTTTAAATCAATAACATCACCTTGTATACGATGTACTTCCTCTTCCTCATACTGATCATAATCAGCCTCATTAAGAAGATACGTCTCAATCGTATGAATGTCAACTGGTAAATCAACATCCACAAGGGTTCTTGAGCAAGGTAACACTAACTTCCCTTCTATATGAAGATGAAAAGTGACACGGTTTGAACCGATATCAGCCTTTCCAGACACTCGAATAGGTGAGACTTCTATAATTTGGGGATCGACTTCTTTCAGTTCATCCAAATTAATTGTTTCGTCTATGGAAAGTCCCTTGTCTCTAAATTTTTGTAATTGTATTATTGACCATTTCAATGTCATCACCTCAAGGCAACAAAGGTAATTATAGCTTTCATAATACCGTTTGTCAATATTTTTTCTTTACACTCTTTTTAACCATAGTGTTGTCATTATAACGTTTAATGAGGAGGCCTTTCAAATATTTTATAACATTCGTTATGATTCTTTCAAAAAAGGGGAGAATTTATATCATTTCCTTATATAATGAACATAATAAGCACGAATTAAGCATTAGAAAGGATGTGGGAATAACATGAGAGCCACAGGTGTGGTAGTAGAATATAATCCCTTCCATAATGGACATTTACATCATTTAAGAGCGACTCGCACTGCAACGGGTGCAGATATTGTGGTGGCGGTGATGAGTGGACATTTCCTCCAACGGGGAGAGCCTGCACTTGTTTCCAAATGGTCCCGAACAAAAATGGCTTTAGATGCCGGGGTGGACGTGGTGATCGAGCTCCCTTATAGCTTTGCCACACAACATGCGGAAATCTTTTCAAGGGGAGCCATTGCGCTTTTAGATCAAATTGGATGTGAAAGCTTCTGCTTTGGAAGCGAGGACGGAGATATTGAAGCCTTCTCCAATACACTTCGCTTTATCAAGTCCAATCAAGAGCAATACGATCAATACATAAGGGAATTCATCCAAGAAGGAATGAGCTATCCATCGGCACTTGCCGATGCATTCAAAAAGTTAGGAAATCAAGAATCTGTCATCGATCTAAGTAAACCAAACAATATTCTGGGATTTCACTATATGGAGGCAAGAGATCTCCTGTCATCATCTCTCAAGGCGTATACCATTACGCGTGAATCCGCAGGGTACCATGATGAACACTTTGCTTCACCTTCGATTGCCAGTGCGACCAGTATTCGCAAAAGTATATTTAACACCGATGATCAACATGAGATCAGTTCTTATCTTCCAGAAAGTTCTGTAAAAGAACTGGATAAATATGTACACGAATTTGGTGAATTTCATAGATGGGAGAACTATTGGACTATGCTTCAATTCAAACTTCTCTCCTCTTCAAAAGATGAATTGAGAGACATATATGAAATTGAAGAAGGTATTGAAAATCGGATGGTAGAGTATGCAAGACACTCTCTTTGCTTCGAAGAATTCATGATTAAGCTTAAGACAAAGCGATATACGTGGACACGTCTCCAACGAATGCTCCTTCATATTTTAACCGATACGCATAAAGAAGATATGCGAGAGAGACACGTTGCCCCCGGGTATATACGCCTGTTGGGTATGAATGAGAGAGGCAGGGAATTTATCCGAATGCAGAAAAAGAACTTGTCCCTTCCACTGATCAGTAAGCTTTCAAGTGCGGACCCACGATCAATAAAATTAGATGTCAAGGCTGCTGAAATTTATTCATTAGGTTTGCATGATCCTGCTTCGCGGAAAAAACTGCTGACCAAGGAATGGTCCCAGCCACCTATCATAATCTAGCCAATCATAGCTCCTAAACAAAGAGACTGCCCTTCATTTAAGGCAGTCTCTTTGTTTATTTTTCTATTGATTGAAGGAAGGCCAGTGCTTCATCAAACGTTTTCACTGGTATCACCTTCATATCAGTTCCGATATCTTCTGCGGTCCTTTTGGCAGCAATATAGTTTGATTCGAGGTCAGGGTATTTTTCCTTCATTTCCTTTGTAATGGTTTCATCCGGGGCTAGGAAATATTCAGCTCCGGCTTTGTCAGCAGCGATTATTTTTTGTTCAATGCCACCGATACGCCCCACTTCCCCATCTTCTGAAATGGTTCCGGTTCCAGCTATCCTGTGTCCTTTGGGAAGGTCTTCCTCCGTTAGTTGGTCATAGATTTCCAAGCTGAACATCAAACCGGCAGAGGGCCCTCCTATCTCCTCGGTCTCAAGCGTTACAGGTGGATCTGTAATGATTTCTTTATCATCGCTCAATGTTATACCAAGACCGATTTTATCGGGCATATCCGGAAATGCTTCCAAAGGGATCGTTTCAATCTTCTCCTTCTTATTTCGAACGAACGTGATATCCACTTTTTCCCCTTTTGATTTTCCACTTACATAGTCGATGAATTCCTGTGAAGACTGAAACGTTTGACCGTCGATGGCGGTGATCCGATCCCCGGGCTTAAGGACATCTTCAGCAGGCATGGATGGGTATATATTCAATACATATATCCCTTTATAGTTGTATTCATATGGTTTACCGGCTTTTTTAAACGCTACTTCAATTGCATAACTTTGAGAGTTATTCATGAGCTGCAGTTGACGTAGATTGTATTCCTCATCGCTTTCGTGAGGACTTCTGATTTCATCGACGGGAAAGATATATTCGTATTTTCTTATGCTGGCCATTAAATAGGCATAAATATTCGCTCTTCCCATTCTTACTGTTGTCAGCATCAATTCCCCGTCATCTTTATATCCATTCTCCACGTGGACGATTGGATCAAGTTCATGGGCACTCCCAGGCTTCGTAACATAATAAGGGAGATAATAAAAGGAACTGGCAACCATAATGATGGTCATGATGACCAGCGTTCTTATTAACGTTTTCGTTTTCATTATTCTTTACTCCTTCCAATTGTTTAGAGCTTCCTGAATTGAAGGAATAACCTTCTTCGCTTCTTCTTCTCCCATATCGATGATTTCCTCAATATTTTTAAAGGCTCTAGTGCTGTACATTTCGACGTGTGGCCTGATCATGAAATCGGAAGCAAATTCCCGGTGAGCGACAATTTCTAATTGTAAGATGTCAATGCTTTGCATGATGACGTCATAAATGGTGGTGATTTCTGCATTTCGTTTTACGTGTGATACATCGACTCCTATAACGATATCAGCTCCCATTTCTTTTACAACTGAGACCGGGACTCGATCGATCACTCCTCCGTCCACCAACAAACGGCCATTTATCTTTTCAGGAACAAAAATTCCCGGTATGGCGATGCTTGCCCTTACAGCACTCGCAATGGGACCCGTGGTAAACACAACTTTCTCCCCGTTAGTAATGTCTGTTGCCACTACACTTACAGGGATATTTAAATCTTCGATATGTTTATTATGAGTGAAAAGCTGAATGAATTCTTTTATTCTTTTACCAGAAATGAAGCCCATTTTCGGAACGGTAAAATCTAAATAATATTTCCTCCTGAAGGTAGTGGAAAGCTTATATAGATCCTCCATCTTATGACCCACCCCATAGAAGCAGCCAACAAGTGCCCCCATGCTGCTGCCTGCAATCATATCAATCGGGATGTTCGCATCATCAAATGCCTTTAATACCCCTAAATGAGCAAATCCTCTTGCGCCACCCGAGCCGAGGGCTAATCCGATCTTTGGTCTATCCATGCCCTTCCCCCTTTTCCCGAGTTCTCGGTATAGTCATCATATGGTCTATTTCAATTATGTATGAGTATATTGAATAATATGAGGACAAGTTGAATTAATCTCATTTTATCATTGTTTTCCCGTTTCACAAGGGATTGAAATAGTAGGAACCTATTTTATAAGGGGAGGAAGTCCGGTTGTACAAATCTAAATTAAAAACCTTGGCTTTATCCATTAGTGTTACGATATTTGCTGCATCTCTCATCCTGATGCCAGGGGAGTCCCTCGAAGCATCCATCAGGGGACTCGACATGTGGTGGGAAATCGTCTTTCCCTCTTTATTGCCCTTTTTTATCGTCTCTGAGATGCTAATCGGTTTTGGTGTGGTCAAATTCATAGGGGTAATGCTGGAACCTTTGATGAGACCATTATTCAGGGTCCCGGGAGTTGGAGGATTCGTGTGGGCGATGGGAATGGCATCTGGATTTCCAGCAGGGGCTAAATTGACAGCACGATTACGTCAAGAAGAACAAATTACAAAAGTTGAAGCCGAAAGGCTCGTTTCGTTCACAAACTCATCCAACCCTTTATTTATATTCGGTGCTGTCTCTGTGGGTTTTTTCCAAAATGCTACCCTCGGGATCGTATTGGCAGCTGCACATTATATTGGAAACGTATGTGTCGGGATCATCATGAGGTTCTATGGAGGATCAGATAGAAATGATGTAAGGAAGGAAACTTCCAATAAAAAAGGGTTCATCGTCAAAGAAGCCTTTTCCGCTCTTCACAAGACTAGACTTGAGGATAAGCGTCCAATTGGGAAACTGCTGGGGGATGCCGTTACTTCATCCATCCAAACATTATTGATGATTGGTGGATTCATCATCTTATTTTCTGTCATAAATAAAATGCTGTATCACCTTCACATCACGACCTTTTTGGCCGAGGGTTTATCGACGTTATTCCTTCTATTTCGTTTACCTGAACAGTTAAGTATACCGTTAATCTCCGGTATGTTTGAAATTACGTTGGGATCAAAGCTGACAAGCGGTGTCACTGAAGCCACCCTCCTTCATCAAGCGATCATCACAAGCTTTATCTTAGGTTTCAGCGGGTTCAGTGTCCAGGCTCAAGTGGCAAGTATTCTGGCTGAGACAGATATTCGGTTTAAACCGTTTTTCTATGCGCGCTTTGTTCACGGACTTGCAGCCTCTGTCACCACCATCCTCATTTGGAAGCCTATTTATGAGCGGTTTTCCAATGAGCAGCTATCCAATGCCATACCGGTTTTTGCCAGGCATAACGACGCATTTTGGACCGACATGCTTTATTGGTTCAAATCAGCAGGTCCCATTATCACGATTTTAAGTCTGGTTGTATATATGATCCTATACGCTCAGAAAAGGAGTGTATAAAAGAACGAAAGGGTTGATCCCTATAGACCATTCTTATTTTCACAATGCGTGATAATTTGAGGCCTATAACCGGATCAACCCTGTTTAAATTAGTTATCCTGATATTTCTTCTTTAATGATTCTTCCACTCGCTTTGGTACCAGCTCTGAGATATCGCCGCCATATTTAGCCACTTCCTTCACGATACTGGAACTTAAGAAAGAATACTGATTATTTGTCATGATAAAGAACGTTTCGATTTCATCATCAAGGACTCTGTTCATAGATGTAATTTGCATTTCGTACTCAAAGTCCGAAACCGCCCTTAATCCTCTGATAATCGCTTTAGCATGAACATTTTTCGCGTAATCAACTAATAAACCCTGAAAAGAATCGACTACTACATTAGGTATGTCGCGAGTGACTTCACGGATCAACTCAATTCTTTCCTCTACTGAAAATAGTGGTTTCTTTGAAGAATTATTTAGCACTACTACGTGTATTTGATCGAAAACTTTGGCACCACGCCTGATAATGTCTAAATGTCCGTATGTAACAGGATCGAAGCTCCCTGGACAAACTGCTATACTTGGCATATTCATACCTCCCGGCTCTTTTTCATATTCCTCAATCATTCTCCCCTGGAAAAAATCGAAATCCTGATGATTCCATATGTCTCTTCCCTTATCTTCCTCAGGCTTCCGATGCTTGCTTGCAAGGATATCTCAGATCCATGCTCACACATGACGTAACCGCTTTCATTTAGAAGGTTGTGTTCGTCGATGAATTCCAGGAGTTGCTGAAGTTTTTGTTGTTTATATGGAGGATCCAGGAAGATATAGTCAAAGACTATTTCTCTTTTTAATATCGCCTTTAACGCTCTTGTGGCTTCATTTCGGTATACTTCACTTTGATCCGACAGTTCACAATCATGAAGATTGGTCTTTATGGTTTGAAATGCCTTGACATCCCTATCCACAAAAATGACGGAATCAAGCCCTCGACTTAAAGCCTCAATACCAAGTCCGCCGCTTCCTGCGAACAAATCCAATCCGGTCCCACCTTCAAAATAGGGACCTAACATATTAAATATTGACTCTTTCACCTTATCTGTTGTGGGCCGTGTTCCACTTCCAGGAACCGCCTTTAACGGCCTGCCCTTTAACGTACCTGATATGACTCTCATAATCATCCACCATATATGTATTTTTTCTTCCCTATCCTATCATATCTCGACACATATCGCCACATTCTAAAATTGATACAAAAATGTATAAAATCATTTTGATAGGTGATAATGAAAGTAACAGCATCCTAACTGATGTTGTTGCCAACCGCGGAGAAGACTTACGATTCCCCATAAGTTCTTCCTCCGGTTTCTCCTCTCCCTTTGCCTTCTTTCCAGAGATGGATATAGAAGGACCCTGCAGAAAGTTCTGCAGGGCTTTTTTACTTTTCTTTTACCAATTTGATGTCCTGATCATTTTCTACGACATCTACTTTAAACAACTTCTCCAACCACTGGATATCTATATAATCCGAATCCCCTATCGTTTGAACCGGCTTAACTAATACACCGTAATTTTCCTCGTTATAAATAAAGTAGTCTTCATTGACATAAAACCTTAATGAATTCCCATTTACAGTTGTTAAGAATACACCCGGCTCTATCTCTCTCATCTCGAAACCCAAATCTTTAACTGTTTCGGCAAACTGAATGTACTTTTTTCGTTGGAATAAAAGATATGATAATTCCTTTGATTCCTGATTGATTATAATAGGCTTATTCCCATGAAGGATGAGAGTTTGATTCTCATTCCCCTTCCCCTTCACACTGTCTGCAAAGAATGAGGACGTAAAGCCTGTCACTTTGCTTACTGCATCATCCAACATGATATGATCAACAGTAGGATTCTTAACAATTTGTCTAAGCTCATCCCACTCTGAAGGGCTTAGTCCATCTTTCAACTGTTTATATGCCCACGCCGATTTGCCAGTAGGTGGAGCATCGTTTAAAAGGAGGCCGACAACCACTTCCTTCAACCAAGCATCATCGTCCCTGGAGGACATTGTTTGATATAGCAAACTTCGCCTGATATTGTTGATCTGATCTCCTCCGAAAGCACCGCCCATCACAATGAGGTGTGGCGATTGAAACGGTTTGATTTTTTTGGTTTGGATGATGGTGACGAAACCCTCATCGGAATCCAGGGAATCCAGGGAATCTCCAAAATCTGAGGGAACCCCTTCCTCTGTCAACATCCTTACTGCAGGCGATCTTTTCTCTTTCCACGCGTTCTTTGTCCATAGTAAATCCGATGGTTGACCCTCTCCACTGAAGAAATAATAATCAATATAATCCAGCTTCTTATGGCTGGCAGATTGATACCCTGCTAGCCAATTTCCGGTTCTAAGACTCTTTTCTGTTAACTGAATAACTGTACTTGAAGTTGAAACACCAGAAAACACAGGAAACCAATCCCTTAATAGGATAAACCCAGCTTCAGTCGACGGATGAATCGTATAGGTAACGGTGATTTCCTGAGGCTCAACATTTAATGTACTAATTTGAAATTCACCGTTTTCTTTCGTCAAACAATTCTTCCCATCCTGATTCTTACAAGTAAAGTTCTCTGCCCCATCCGGCCAATAAATGGTCATAGAATCTGGAACCGAAGTTGGAAAGTGAATCGTTTGGTTAACTTTAAATTCTCCATCTTGATGAACGATGGAATAAGATTGATTGACCTCGACAGTTCCTGTATCTACTGCACTCTCAGTACGAAAGCCCATCCATTGAAAAACGAGGATGCCTGAACTAATAAGGATCATCAATAAAGCGAATGTAATGAAAAGACGTTTCATACCCTACCCCTTACCTCTTTATGCTACTTCAAGAATATCAGATGTGGATAAGAAATAGGGGGACATTTTTGTGAAACATTATCATAATCGTTAGATAAGAATCTTTACTTATGTCGATAGGTTTGAAATAATAAGGAATTGATTAACACGGTAAGAAAAGGGGAATGAAAGAATGATTCAACGATTTATTGAATTAGGTGAAGGATATTCAGATATTTATGAACTTGTGGAACTTGCGAGAGCAAATAAAGAACGCCTACAGCATATGTTAGCGTTCCATACTGTTGTGAAAGAACGAGCGGTCACCTCTCTCGCTCTTGTGATGGAGCCTACAGAGGAAGGAAAATTTCAAGCCATCTATATATGCAGAGAAGGAATTCCGAACCCAAATATGAAACCGAACCAGCGATACTCTTTATTTGAGGAAACCGCTGCGAAACTTGATAAGGTGATTATTCAAATGGATGTGAAGCCCTCCACTCTATTTCCGGAGACTGACCTGTATTATCAACATCTGATCGCCATTTTGCGATTAAATCATTATATCCTGCCTTTACAGTAAACGTGACATACATGAATGTTAAAAGGAAGGGAAACGGTTCTAATATATGAAAAAAGCTGCCAAAACATACTCTTTGGCAGCAATCACTAAAATCCCATTTTGTAATCATATTCCTTCGCTTTGTCCGGTCTGGAATTTTCAAACACAGACTTGATGAATGGTTTAAATGATGGATCTACTTTCTTGACATAAGAATAAGTCGATATTCTCTCCATCACAGAGTCGATTTCATCCTGATTACAGTACAGTACAACATATTTCATTTTCTTCGATACATAATGAACATTCCCAAATCGTCTAAGGGATTTGGCATGTTTCAAACTATGTAACCAAACAACTAAACCTTGTCTTTCTGTTAACATATAGTTTCCCCTCTAGGAATCACTTTTTTTTAAGTCTAGCATAATCACGTGGGGGTAAGCAATATGTAATGGTATGAACTATCATGAAATAAGGTGTATAGTGAATACTACATACTGTAGTAGAGAACGGAGGACCTCCATGGACTTGAATGTGATTTGGGACTTTTTCATCGAACATTTAAAAAAGGAGGAAGGGATTGAAGAAGCGCATGTTAAATGGAGCGCAGGCATTCCTTTCATCTATATTCGATCCAAGAAAGCGAAAAGTGATATTGAGTTCTGCATCAAGAAATGGTCGGCAAAGGCGATGCGGGGAAAGAGACTGCATTCTGATACCATTTTCTTCAGGGAAGAGGAAACTTTATACGTTTATCGACATAGGTTCTATGTCCCCCAAGAAAAAATGTTTTGCTGCGGGAACCTTTGTGTTGATTGTGTCAGATTAAAATAATGCTTAAAAAAAGAGCGGACCCATTTAGGTACGCTCTTTTTACATATGATTTACGCTGAACATCCGCAGCTGCCGCCTGAACCACAGCCTCCACCACATGATCCCCCACTTGAGAAGAAAGGGTTTCCTGAAGGAACCTTTACATTTTTAGAAACGGAATGTCCAATCATAAGGCTCACTTGATCAAGGAGATCTTGTAACTCGTTTTCGGCTCTTCGGAACTCTGCTACATTCTCATCAAGATCCATTTCCCTTTTAACTTCACGGATTTCTTTCATGATGGTTTTGTAATCAGGGTGATATCTGCCGAAACGCTGAACTTCTTCGTAACTCTCTTTCATCCGGGAAAAGGTTTGTACCTTACGCTGGGTTTCAGAGTTGTTGCGAAGTTTATATAAAGACTTTCGATAATTTTCTGCCACATCAGATTCTAAGATCCACTGAGATAACTCGTCAGCTGAATCCAAAATCTCCATTCTTTCTATAGTAGCAAGCATAACGCCCACCTCCGTAAACATTATTTTAACATGTTTCACAGAAGGAAGCGAATATGCTTGTCTGAAACTTTCAGATCCATTAACTCCTTGGACGGTTATAAATCAAAAACATACTCGACACTATTATGTGACTGGATTGCGCTTACTTTATTGAATTGTGACATAAAACTGCTTTTTCAATCCTAATGATTTGTTATTCTTGCCTACGATTTCGACGTTTAAAAGATGCACACCTTTCGGTAATCCTTTTACTACGAAAGCTGCTGTATGATATTCCTTATACAAATTACCTGTATTGGAACGAACGACAATTTTTCCTTTTTTCGCACCTTTTTTTTCTGAATTAAACGTAATCCCAGGTACAATGCATTCAATATACACTTGATTACCTTGAACCATATGTTTAATGGAAACAGATTTCTGCTCCGTATTGGCAGCTTCCACTTTTTTTGTGAATGTAAAGCTTTCTGGTTCTGGCATCTTTTCTTTACAGCCGCTTAATATCAACAATAAACCAATCGAGAACAACATTCGTTTCTTCATCGTTTACACCACTCCTTACCTATAGCCTTGCCCAATCGACACCCATTTTACTCAAAGAACTCGGTTGTCTACATAGAGTGGTGGCAAAAAAAATAGCACCTTAATTATCGGCACTATTCATTGATTGAAACATACTGATCATCATGGAAGCCATCTGAACTCCATTCGAGAATTTCTGTACCCTGTGGGGAATCGTTTTCTGAAAATGATTGATTGAAGCTATCTCAAATTTTTCTAATTCATTGGGATTTCGGGAAAGTGTACGGTACCACTGGGGTTGATCTCTGAGGAACAATTTCAAATCTTCTTTTGTATAAATGTATTCTATGATGTCTGCTCTCATGTATTTGACCTCCTCCTAATCTTTTCGGAACGAAAAAGGATGGGAAGGTTTGGATGGCGTTTCCGTTTTGGTAGCAGTTCCCGCCCCCCTGCTGTTGCCGGATTGAAATTGACTGAGCACACCCTGGACCGCCCCAAGTGCTTCACTTAAGCTGTTTATATGCTGCTGCAATTGATTTGCATCCATTTTCTTCACCATTTCCCCCACTTGATCCATCCATCCCCCTTTACTCTCCTGAGTAGTTGATGGTGTCTCATTTCCTTTCGAGGATTCATTCTTATACTTATCCCATCTAGTGTCTTCTTCGCCAAGCAAATACCAATCTTCAAAGAGATCCTGCCAATTCGCATCTCCATTTCGTACGTCTTTTACGATTTTCGGATGTTTTTTCACAAATCCTTTAAATTCTTTCACTTTTGGGTGTAATGATTTTCCCATTTCATGAACACCTCCATTACAGGCATCTACCTATTACACTTTATGAAGAAACGAAAAGAATGGTGATACATTCCTTTTTGTAGTAATATGCATATTGACGTATTTGTTTACTTAACTGACATCGAGACCGTGAATACTAAAAAAGGATGAATAAGAATGAAAGAACAGGTAAAAGAATTATTCAAAGAATGTCTATCAGAAGCAACCGATGAGGACCTCCAAATCATTAAGCAGCTGCTTGAAGGCGTACAACGAAAGAGCAACAGGGAGAATGGGTCAATTATCGGCGGAATTTTCGCTATGGATAGGGAAATGAAGGATGGACACCTTGAGGTAAGCATTCCAATCACACCCGTCACCCACAATTCATTGGAGATTGTTCATGGAGGTGTGACGGCCACATTAGTGGATACAGCTATGGGGACGTTGGCAAATATGATGCTTCCAGAAGGATATGGGGCGGTAACAACAAACTTAAATGTCCATTACTTGGCGCCAGGGGTAGGTGAACATCTTACCGCTCATGCGGAAATCGTTCATCAAGGAAGCAAAACCATTGTAGTGGATGGAAAAGTGGTCAATTCCGACGGAAAGCTCGTGGCAAACTCAACCGGTTCGTTTTTTATTTTCAAAAAAAAGCAATAATGCAAAAAGTGGAATCCCCAAACAATGAAGGGGATTCCACTTTTTTATTCTTCCTCTTCCTTCTTTTCGATAAAATTCTGGGTATAAAATCTTTTGTATACCCCTACGCCAAGATGCGTGAAATTCTGTTCTAACATGATCTTCCTGTGACCCTCTGAATTGAGCCAGCCATGCACCGCTTCCGGAGCATCAGTATATTGAGAGGCGATGTTTTCTCCTGCAGCCTTAAATGGTACATCCTCCTGATCGAGTCGCTGTGAAAGATCCCCGAGAGTAGGTGAATCATGTGAGAAGTAATCTTTTTCATACATTTCCTGACTATGCCCTCTGGCTACCTTGGCTGTATCCTCGTCCCACATGAGGACATCTTGATCGAATTGATGTCTGATCACATTTGTAATATCAAAAATCTGTTGTTCACTGGCCGTGTTCACCTTATCCCATTCGTCTTCAGTTGGTTCCATATCCTCCGCCAGTTCACCCCGATACATCATCTCATAAGGATGCATCTCAATCAGTGTCGGGCCATCCAGAAAGCGGATACTCGTCAACCTTCCTGTAAATTTATCCAAATAAAGCTGGGCAAAGATATTTCCGAGTGGAACGAGCAGACGAGTATTCAAGTCTTCTTCGTTCAATTCAAATTGGTAGGAACCTGAATCATCGTTTACCACAATTTCAGAATCGACAATAGTAAAACGATAAATGTCCTCCAATCGCTGACCGAGTTTATAAGGGGCAACATCCACTTGATTTCCTATTGCAAAGAGTGTCACTACCTTATGATTGACAACGCCCATTTGTATGTATTGTTTATTTGAAATCGGATATACCCACCATTCATACCCGTAGGAACTCGGCTCGACCCTTTTAGGTTCACCAAAAGCTTCTTTCAGCTTTTTTGTGTCTTTGCCAATCCAGATCGATAGACCGGAATTAGGTCTTTCTCCGGGTGTTTCAATTGTAGGGTTTAATTGGTTATCTTTGTTTTCTTTTAGAGTTTGGGTTTCTGGTCCCCTTAATGGTTCGTTTTCCTGCTTTTGACCTTGATAAATTCCAATAATTAAAATAATGACAAGAATGATCAAAATACGTAAAACCGTTCTCAGAGTTTTCCCTCCTCTCTATTTTCACAATAAGATATTTCCACCATTACTAGGTACAGTATACCACTAAAGTTGTTGCTATAAATGGAGTCTCCAATCAAGAATAGCATATTTTTCTTCGTTCTAAAACTGACCTACCCGTTTATTCACTGCCGTACATTAAAACAGGGGTGATCGTGTTATGAACATGATCACCCCTTTACATTAAAATGGTTTATTTCTGAAGTTGGATTCGGAGATATTCTCCAGAGCAACATATGCCTGTCTACCTAACGATTGCCTAATGGCCAGATCCCCCAAGGAAATCATTCCAACTAAGCAATCTCCTTCCACAATGGGCAGTCTCCTGATCTGATTCTGGGCCATGATATGCGCGGCTTCCTCAGCTGAAGCCTCAGGACTTAGCGTAATCAAATGTTTACTCATAATATCTTCTACTTTTGAGGAAGCAGGGTGTTTTTCTGCAATACAGCGGAGGACAATATCCCTGTCTGTCATCACCCCTACAATTTTTTCCCCATCAACAATGGGGATGGATCCAATATTATGTTCTTTCATTTTAAGAGCGACCTCATACACATTGTCGAGTAATGAACAGGTCTCAACATCCTTTGTCATCATATCCTTGATTTTAGTCAAGTTAATCATCCTCCCAAGTTGAACATTTGCTCTTATATTTTTCAACTTCATCGAGAAAGATATTCGTCTTTTAAAAAATCGCCATATTCAAATGATTCAAGACATTGCAAGATAAAGATTTTTCCACTATTATTAAGAAGGAGAAATACCGCATTTAGTATCACTGTACATACACCGATATAAATGCTTCTAACATACGGACAGCATGGGGCGAAAATAACTTTGATATCCTCATGCAGACCAATATAGGAGGAAAAAATTATGCGTTTTGAAGCAACAGAGTTTGAAAGCTTAAAAGTGGATTTAAACCGATTAGATGAAATTATGGAATCTCACGGCCTGGTCCGTGCCGGTCAATGGGACTATGAGCGTGTGACCTATGATCGCAAGTTCGAAATTAGAGAAGGTATTTTCTACTTACGAATCCAAGGTCTTGCTGTCGAAGGAGATATCGGGAAGCATGACGCTGTTATTCAATTGATGACCCCTC
This sequence comes from Rossellomorea sp. NPDC077527, assembly GCF_044542955.1. Taxonomy (NCBI): domain Bacteria; kingdom Bacillati; phylum Bacillota; class Bacilli; order Caryophanales; family Bacillaceae; genus Rossellomorea; species Rossellomorea sp. NPDC077527. The sequence goes on from NZ_JBITVL010000003.1 coordinate 281,912, forward strand.
TACTTGGGAAACATTACTACCCTCACGGAGTGGAATATGGTGAAGGGGAAGAGTTCCCTAAACACCTAGTCACTTCATGTGAAAAGCTATTAGCGGATGTTAAGAAGGATGCTACGAACTTTGCATGGTAACATACTAAAGACTGTCTGGCTTACAGACAGTCTTTTCTTATCCTCTTCATTCCGTGAATTCAAAGAATCCCTTTATTATCAATGGTTACAAAACCTTCAAAATTTCACTTTCTTCCCACTGTTCATTCTTCTCTGTCTCTAATATAATAATATGTAAGAGGTTCCTGTTAGAAAGGGGTACACAATTGTCCAAGTTCTTCACTAAAAAAGTATTAATGATCTCTTTGATCATCTTATTGATAGCATTAATCACTTTCTTTATTCTACCGGTTTCCGTAACGCTGATTACTGCAATCATCACCGCTCTTTTTCTGGAGCCAGCTGTCGGCTTCATACAAAAACGCTTTTCAACTAAACGGAGATTCGCAGTTCTGTCCGTTTTCATATTGTTTTTGCTCCTCATTAGCGTTTCTTCGTTCTTCGTCACCACTAAAGTCGTGGGAGAAGGAATCAAACTTATCGAAGATGCACCCAAATACGTTAATCAACTAAGCGATATCTGGCTGGATTATGAAGATCGATTGCTGAATGCAACTGAAGACCTTCCAGATGAATTGGTAAAGAGTTTCAGCGAGGACGTCCAGAGCTTTCTAAACAGTGGCAAAACAAAGATTCTCAATTCTTTCAACATTGAAAGAATCAGCCTGTTCTTGTCGTATATTCCAAATTATCTGGTAAGCTTTCTCGTCTACTTGATTGCACTCTTTCTATTCATGCTGGATTTACCCAGGATTAAAAAATCCATTTATGGTCACCTGACAGAGAGAACAGCTGAAAAAGTTACCTTTATGACGTCAAGGCTCACCTACGTCATATTTGGATTCTTTAAAGCTCAATTTCTCGTAAGCATCATCATCTTTATCGTCTCCTTGATCGGACTTCTCTTCATTGCTCCTGACGTTGCAATCGTGATGTCCATCATCATCTGGGTGATTGATTTCATACCACTGATTGGATCCATCGTAGTACTTGGTCCTTGGGCAATCTTCCATCTGTTGACGGGTAATATTGCTCTCGGCACCCAATTAGCCGTATTGGCTGCCATACTGTTGATCATTAGAAGGACCGTTGAGCCTAAAGTGATGGGAAGTCACATCGGATTATCTCCACTAGCCACACTGATTGCGATGTATCTCGGTCTCAAACTCTTTGGTGTGTTGGGATTCATCATCGGTCCATTGTTACTCATCGTGTTCAACTCTGCTAAAGAAGCCGGTATCATTAAAACCAATTTCAAATTATAAAAGGACAAATCCCAAATCTGGGATTTGTCCTTTTTATATCTTGAAAGATAAAATACGCTGGGACATGACTACATATATCCCATTTAAAGACGAATTATCTGTACTAATGACCTTTCTAGATCTCTTGTTGCCCGATTCCGCGCAAGACTTCGCTTCCTCGTCGCTGTCGCACCTCTAGGGGACTCACCTGTCTGGCTCCGGCGGCTCTAACCCCTCTGGTCATAAGCTAAATGGTCCAAAAAGGCAAAAAACACCTTCTTAAGCCCATTCAACTAATGCTTGTCGGTGCTGTGCAAGCCGCCTAAGCTTTTCGTTCAATCCGCAACTCCCGTAGCAGTCTTCGCCTTGCACTCCAATTAACAACTAGAACCTGATATATATACTAAGTATGCTTTAGCTATAACAATAAAAAATCCGAACGATTTCGAATTTCACAAAAAAATTTCGAAAATAGTTCGGATTTTACTTTGACTAAAACCTTTTGTCCCAGCCTCTTTTGGATTAATAACCGAGGATGGCTCTGATTACTGAAGTCGTTTCTCCGCCTTTGTAAAATACGTAAAGAAGCAAATAGACCGCTACGCCGGTGATGGCTGTAAAGAACCAGATGAAGCTCGTTATCGGACCGAGTTTGCGATGTTTTTTAAGCTGGTCCTTATATCCAGTCCAAAGGCTCAGGATACCAAACACGGCACCAACCGTTGCCAACGTAATATGAAAGACCAGGAAGATCGTATAATAAACTTTGATATCATCTGGACCGCCAAATGATGTGTTCCCGATAAAAATTGTCCTGCTTAAGTAAATAACGAAAAAGATAAGGGCAAAAATCCCCGCAAGTGTCATCGTTTTCTGGTGCTGTTCGATCTTTCTCTGATTTATCTGCCACCAGCCTATTGCCACAGTGACAGCACTTAAAACGATAAAGCTTGTACTTATCGTAGGTAATATAGGTAAATCCATCTCATTTCCTCTCTTTTCTAAAAAATTCTTACATGGAACTTACAAGAAGCAAAATTAAAAAAATATGTATGTACAGGGATAACTTCACCTGGCTATTCCTGTACCATTTTTATTGCTCCTGTAAGGGTGAATCTGCTATTGGATCATAAGATTGCTTCTCCTGTTGCTCCTGGTCCTTTTTATACCAATGGAAGAATAAATTGAAAAGAACCACCCCAAATACTATTTCCTGAACAATTTTCATCAGAACTCCACCGAGCTGTTGATCGTTGATCGTTGACATGGACGTAAATAATTCCGGTCCGGTCAGTGTCAGGCCATCGAGTGTATTCACCGGTACACAAAGAGATAACGCTTTAAGCCATTCATTTGGATCATAGTACGTTGCATACATGGGATTTTCTGCGAAGATGATCAATCCGCATGCCGGGGTCAATAACACGGCGCTTCCAAGTATATAACCGATCCTTTTTAAACCACTGAGCTCAATATCTTCATCGGCGGGATTGATTAACGGCCACCACATAAATACCGCAAGAATGAACAATACAAACGTGGTCAACCCATGAAGGGTGACATCGGTTCGAACGTTGTCAAAGATCAATGGAATGTGATAAATCGAAAACACCAAATTAAATGACAACAATGAGATCAGCGGCTTCGTCATAAAACGGAATATCTTTCTGACAACCGGCAATTCAATAATTGCCTTCCATAACCAATCCGGTATACCCAATATCAATAATGGAGTGAAGACTAGATATAAAAAGGCCATCTGCGTCATGTGAGCAGAAAACAATATCCCACTGAGCACCTCAACAGGAGAGCCCTTAATAGCGTAGAGCAAGACCATTGAAACAAGGAAAAATCCTGCTTCTTTACCAGTCAATTTTCTATTATCTTTAAAGCTGTCCTTCCACTTTACCGTGATCAAAAAGTAGAGTACAGTCAAAAACACTAACGTCATGAGAAAAAACGGGCTCCATAACGCCATAAAACCGAAAATAGCCAAATGCATCTTCTCACCTCATTTCACAATTAACACCTACCCCCATTATACTGACAACCCTCCCACACTTCAACGCAAGGTCATGACAAGTTCTTGAACAATTAGAAAAGCGGAGGCGGCTTGGGCAGGCCCGACAAGCATAAGGCGAATCAACCGGAATGGCGCTCTTTGCCATTTTGGTTGATTTGACTTATGACCTCGAGGGACTAGCCGCCGGAGCTGGACAATTAAAAAGCGTAAGGGGCTTGCCCTGGGGCGACAAGCATAAGATGAGTCACCCGGAAAGGCGTTCTTTGCCTTTTTGGGTGACTTGGCTTATGACCTCGAGCCCCAAGCCCCTGGAGCTGGTCAATCGAAAAGCGGAGGCGGCTTGGGCAGGCCCGACAAGCATAAGGCGAATCAACCGGAATGGCGCTCTTTGCCATTTTGGTTGATTTGACTTATGACCTCGAGGGACTAGCCGCCGGAGCTGGACAACCGAAAAGCCGAGGCGGCTTGGGCAAGCCCCACAAGGATTTCCTCTTTAATAACGAAAAAAGCCAGCCAAAAGGCTGACTTTTTCATTAGATCCATACAATTGTCAAAAATGTTAACACTGTGATAAATGCAACAAGTGCACCAGAATACAGGAACAATGAAGGTGCTTCATGACCTTTATGACTCATATGCATGAAGTAATACAGTTGAAAAATCAACTGAACAACTGCAAGGAGGAGAATGAAAGGTACAATAAAGTACTTATCGAAATCCCCAGCCACTGCAATAAACGCCACCAATGTTAAGAAAATCATTAACATGAAGGATGTCAACTGCATTCTCATATCTTCTGCATTCTTCTTACGACGATATTCGTAATCTACACTTGGGTTACCTGAAGTTGATTGTTGATTCGCCATCAGTTTATCCCACCATTCCCATTAAGTATACTACTGTAAAGATAAATACCCATACAACGTCGATAAAGTGCCAGTATAGAGAAGCTAAGTAGAACTTTGGAGCATTGTATAGATTCAATCCGCGCTTGGCATTACGAAGCATCAAACTCACAATCCAAAGAAGACCGAAAGCAACGTGCCCTCCATGGAATCCTACAAGAGTGTAAAAGGCTGAACCAAATGCACTACTAGTAAAAGTATGCCCGTATTCATGAACATAGTGATTAAACTCATAAATTTCCAATCCGAGGAATCCTGCCCCTAGAAGCACAGTGATTAATAACCATGCCTGCATCCGCTGGAAATTATAGTTTTTCATATGATACATCGCGTAAACACTTGTCAATGAGCTTGTTAAAAGAAGCATCGTTGCCAAGAATGATAGCGGTAAATCAAAGAGATCTGTTGTTAAAGCGTGACTCTCACTAGGAACTCTGTTTTTTAACGCCAAATATGTTGCAAATAGTGAACCGAAAAGGACCGTTTCTCCACCAAGGAAAAACCAAAAGCCCATAAATTTATTTTTCCCCTCAAGGGTAGCCTTTTCAGGGGAGGCCGGCCAGGTCTTAGGCGTGAACTTTTCTTCAGCGTGCATTATGCCTTACCCCCTTTATCATCATCCATTAAGTCTTCTTTGTGTACATGATAACCATGGTCATCGAGTACAGAACGAAGGAACATTGAACCCAATGTAATCAACATACCGATGATCAGAACCGGCAGTGCCCATGCTTTATCATCAACATGGTACATTGCACCGAATGCCGCAATGAACAACCCAAGTGAGATAAAGAAAGGAAGAATGGAATTGTTAGGCATATGGATATCACCAATAGGCTCTGCAGGAGTCAATCCTTTGTTGCCTTCCATTTTCTCTAACCAATAAGCATCTAAACCGCGGATTAGCGGAGTTTGCTTAAAGTTGTAGAATGGAGGAGGTGACGGGATCGCCCATTCGATGGTACGTCCATCTCCCCAAGGGTCATTGTCCACTTTCACACCTTTGGCTTGAGTAACAATGATGTTAATCACATAAACGATAACGGCTACGCCCATGAATCCGGCACCGATCGAACTTACTAAGTTTGCCGTTTCAAATCCTTGACCAGGCAAGAATGTCCATACACGGCGAGGCATTCCCATAAGTCCAAGGAAATGCTGGATGAAGAATGTTAAATGGAATCCGATAAAGAACAACCAGAAAGCAATTTTCCCTAAGAAGTCGTTTAACATCGTTCCAAACATTTTAGGCCAGTAATAGTGAGTACCTGCCAATAGGGCGAATACTACCCCACCTACGATAACGTAATGGAAGTGGGCTACTACGAAATACGTATCATGGAACTGATAATCTGCCGCTGCAGAAGCCAACATGATTCCAGTTACCCCACCTGCTACGAACGTAGGAATGAACGCAACTGCATAAAGCATCGGGGTCGTAAATCTCAAACTTCCTCCCCACATGGTAAGAAGCCAGTTAAAGATCTTGATACCAGTTGGAACGGCGATGGCCATTGTCGCTACAGCGAAAATAGCATTCGCGATTGGTCCTAGTCCTACTGTGAACATATGGTGAGCCCAAACCATGAATCCTAAGAAACCGATTAATACGGTCGCAAATACCATGGATGAGTAACCGAATAAGCGTTTTCTTGAGAAATGTGGAATGATCTCAGAGAAAATACCGAATGCCGGTAACACAAGGATATAAACCTCCGGGTGACCAAAAATCCAGAAGAAATGTTCCCAGATAATGGTGTTACCTCCATTTGCTACATCAAAGAAATTCGCTCCAAACATACGATCAAATAACATGAGGAAAAGTCCTACCGTTAATGCTGGAAACGCGAATAATATAAGTGCAGATGTAACAAATACTGTCCAAGTGAATAAAGGCATACGCATATATGTCATTCCAGGAGCACGCATATTAATGATGGTAACAAGAAAGTTAATACCACCTATTAGTGTACCTGCACCGGCGATCTGTAATCCCAATACATAGAAATCGATTCCATGTCCCGGTGATGCCATAGAAAGTGATGCATATGAAGTCCACCCCGCATCAGGTGCCCCTCCCATAAACCATGAAAGATTCAGGAAAACTCCTCCTAAGAAGAATAACCAGAACCCTAATGAGTTTACGAAAGGAAACGCAACGTCACGTGCACCGATCTGCAATGGTACAACTGCATTCATGAATGCAAATATAAGCGGCATGGCAGCCAAGAATATCATCGTTGTACCGTGCATGGTTAATAGTTCGTTGTATAAACCTGCACTAACAAAATCATTGTTAGGAACAGCAAGTTGTATACGAATGATAAGAGCTTCTAAACCACCGACCAGGAAGAAGAATCCTCCTGCCATTAGGTAAAGGATCGCGATCTTTTTATGGTCTACTGTTGTCATGTAATCCCATACAGTCGCGCCGAAGCCTTTTTTCTGTGCATAGCTACTCACGATTAAACCTCCCTTTTACTAATCCCCAATTAATCTTGTACCTTTAAGCCCATCAAATACTCTGCAAGTGCATCGATTTCATCTTCCTGCAGGTTACCGTATGTACCTGTCATTTTATTACCTGGCTTGTACTGTTCAGGATCAGAGATCCAATTTTTCAACTCTTCTTTGTTATGATCTAATACTCCAGCAATACGTGAACGCTCACCGAAGGTAGATAAGTTAGGAGCGAGTCGAGCAGATTCAGGTCTTCCGTCCTGTGGTGACACTGCGTGACAGCTTAAGCATTTTTTGTTGAAGATTTCTTGTCCTTGTTGTGCTAAATCAGAAGTCGGTTTTGGCTCTCCTGCATTTTTCATATCTTCAACCCATGCTGTGAATTCTTCTTTAGGAAGCGCTTTAACTTTAAAGTCCATTAAAGCATGTGAAGGACCGCAAAGCTCCGCACATTTACCATAGAATAATCCGCCTGCCTCTTTTGACTTATCTCCGTCAAACTCAAGGAAGAACGTATTCACACCGTCTACATTTGTATCAATCTTTCCTCCTGCAGCAGGAATCCAGAATGAGTGTTTTACATCTGAAGCTGTCACATTGAAATAAACCTTTTGATCGGTTGGGACAACTAGATCTTGAGATGTGATAATCTTTTCATCGGGATATTCGAATTCCCACCAATAAAGGTTGGCACGTACATTCACGACTAATGCCTCACGATTGCCATCAGCATCCTTTTTATCCATTGCCTTTGTATCCGCTAACTGGAATGTTGCCGTAACAGTTGGGACAGCCAGGATAAGAAGAAGGATGATTGGAATGACAGTCCACACGATTTCAAGTGTGTGACTTCCCTCTACTTGTTTAGGGATTTTTGTATCCCCTTTCTTTCTACGGAAACGAACGATCGCAACCATATAGACGACGATGACGACAATGATGACCAACACCATAATTAATGTAGCAAGTATCATCAGATCATATTGTGTCTGTGCTACTTCACCAGCTGGCTGGAGTGTGGAGAGAAATGGCTCTCCACAGCCAGAAAGAACTAGCGCTAACATTGCTACAATTGAGAATAAGCGCCACTTAGATAGCCTTGCTTTCATAGCTTAATCAAACCCCTCTTTCATGTAATGTACTTTTGAATAAAACAAGGACCCATAAAAATATCTATTTGGATTTCTTATCAGAAAGAATTCCCACTAATCTTAAAGTACCGTAACGATGACCATCGCTACGAACAAGATAGTCAAGTAATTTAATGAATAAACGAACATAAGCTTTGACCACTTAATGTCATCCTTCATTTTGTAACCTGCCAAACCAAGTGCCAGCCAGCCTATATTGAAAGCTGTTGCAAGGATAAAGAAAAACATCCCGAGATCCATTAAGAAGAATGGAAGTGGCAATAGGGCTACAACCCATGCTACGATATGGTGCTTTGTAGTGGCGAATCCCTTCACAACTGGAAGCATAGGAATATTCGCAGCTCTGTATTCTTCCACTCTTTTCATCGCTAACGCGTAAAAATGTGGGGGTTGCCAGATAAACATCATCAGGAACAGTACCCAGGCAATGACATCCAGGTTTGCATCTACTGCTGCCCAACCAATCAATGGAGGGACCGCACCTGAAATACTTCCTACGATTGTGTTGCTCACATATTTTCTCTTAGACCACATTGTATATAATACAACGTAACTAAATACCCCGATCAGTCCAATGACACCTGCTGTAATGGTCGTCATAAATAACATGATGAGACCGACAGCGATCATGATTAGTCCAAGGGTCAATGCCTTTGGTCCATTGATTTTACCTGTAACGGTAGGGCGTTCCTTCGTTCGTTCCATCAGATGATCGATATCCCGATCATACACATTGTTAATGGAGCATGATCCCGCAATTATTAGGGAAGAACCTATCAACGTAAGAAACATGATATCAAGGGAATTTAGAAAGTGTGTATTCGTAAAGTAAAAAGCTAACCACATACCTGTAAAGGTTGTGATTAAATTAGAATTAACGATTCCAATTTTAATGAGTGCTAAAAAATCCTTCCAAGCAGTTGAAGCTGTCACATCTGCTTTCTCAACGTCTGTCATCATTCGACTGTTAGACATTCTCTCTCTCCTCTCTATAAAAAGCAAGAGGTATTCTGCCACCTCTATACTATATAGGAAATGATTAACTATTTCTATATGGATCTGTAAATTCATCCACAGATAAGAAACAGTATATATGCTATCAATATTATATTAAACCATATATTTTTTCCTTTTTGGGGGAGAATTAGACAATTATGTGAAGAAATTGTGAAGAAAGAAAGGCACAGAAGTTTCTTCATATTTCTACAAACATTTCATTCCCATCATACCATAAAACACAGCTAAGCGCTTACAGATTTTGTTTTTACGCAAATTAGTCCTTCCCTACTATTACTATTCTCTATTTCCCATAGATAAATGCTCATAATTCTGTAACATTTTATCGGTTGAGTTTTTCAAACCTTTTCTGTAATATCGTAGTGGCATATATATTTTTCTACTATATTTATTTATAGAAAGTGTGTAGAGTCTATTAATTAAGAAGGTGAATAGATTGCATAAAGGTGTTCACAAAGGATTAAAGTGGCTTGCCGTTCTCACGACTCTCGGTATGTTATTCGTTCTATTGGGAGGAGCACTGGTAACGAAAACGGAATCCGGTATGGGCTGCGGTCGATCTTGGCCACTTTGTAACGGACAGTTAATCCCAAGTGATATTACATTTGAACTTATTATAGAATTAGCACACCGCGTTGTCTCAGGCGGTGTAGGATTATTGGTTTTGGCATTATCGATTTGGTCTTGGAGAGCAATTGGATATAAGCGAGAAACGAAATTTCTTGCAGCTCTTTCTTTCTTTTTCCTGGTACTGCAAGGTTTGATTGGGGCGGCAGCTGTATTATGGGGACAATCTGATTTCGTCCTTGCCCTGCATTTCGGGATTTCCCTTATTTCATTTGCTTCCATTTTATTATTGACACTTCTCGTATTTGAAGTCGATCAGAAATTTGATGCCAATTCACTGGTCATCGACAAACGGATGAGATTTCATACGGTCGGAGTGACGATCTATAGTTATCTTGTTGTGTATACCGGAGCTCTCGTAAGACATACCGAATCGAGCTTGGTGTGTAAGGATTGGCCGCTGTGCGTCAATTCCTCCCCTAGCCTCCCAACGAATATGTACGAATGGATTCAAATGGGCCACAGGGCTGCAGCAGGATTTATTTTCTTATGGATTGCATACATTACCTACATTGCTATTAAAGAGCATAAGCATCAGAAAGTGATTTACTGGGGATGGATCATTGCCTTCACCCTGGTTTGTCTTCAAGTGATGAGCGGTGCACTTGTTGTATTTACAAGACTGAATTTGGCAATCGCTTTGATGCATGCGCTGATTATTGCCTGTCTGTTCGGTTTATTATGTTACTTCAATCTACTTGTTTCCAGAAGCAAGCGGAAAGCAGCATAAAAAAAGGATTCCGGGGTTTGTTCCCGGAATCCTTTTTTTTATGCTTTATTCACTTCAATCAATAAATCCCCCGGGCTGATCGCGTCACCATTTTGAACGTAGATATCCTTTACTACTCCAGCAAATGGAGCCTGAACGGTCGTTTCCATCTTCATGGCTTCAGTGATCATGAGATGATCTCCCTTCTCAACCGTTTCACCTTTCTCTGCAATGACCCTGATAACTGTACCAGGCATGGAAGCCCCGATATGATTTTCATTTTTCGCATCAGCTTTCATCTTGGCAGCTACAGTGGATTTAATACTTTCGTCTTTGATGATTACTTCACGCGCCTGGCCATTCAACTCGAAATAAACGATCCGTGTACCATCTGCCTGAGCCTGACCAATCGAAACAAGTTTCACAATAAGGGTCTTTCCAGTTTCGATTTCCACTTCTATTTCTTCTCCAAGCCTCATCCCGAATAAGAATGTCGGTGTATCAAGAACTGAAATATCTCCAAATTGGTCCACTGTATTTGCATAGTCCATGAACACTTTTGGATATAAAGCATATCCCAGAGCATCAAAGCTGGTGACAGGACGTTCGAGGTCTTCGAAGAGTTTTTCCTTAAGTGCTGTAAAGTCCACATCATCCAGAAGTTCTCCAGGTCTAACAGTCAGAGGACTGCGCCCTTTAAGGATCACATTCTGTAAATCCTTAGGGAAACCGCCATGCGGTTGACCCAGGTATCCTTCGAATAATTCCACAACTGAATCAGGGAAATCGATTTTCTCTCCCTTTTCAATCACGTCTGCTTCTGACAGATCATTCTGAACCATGAATAACGCCATGTCCCCGACGACTTTAGATGAAGGCGTTACTTTGACGATATCGCCGAAGAGATGATTGACCCTTGCATACATCTCTTTAACCTCTTCCCAGCGGTGACCAAGTCCCACGGCTTTTGCCTGCTGTTGAAGGTTACTGTATTGTCCACCAGGCATTTCATGCTTGTACACTTCTGAATGAGGTGACATCATACCACTCTCAAAGTCAGTATAATACTTACGAACGTCTTCCCAATAATGAGACAGGGTCTCGAGTGAATCAATATTCACTTTTGGTTCTCTTTCAGTCCCTTTTAATGCATAGTACAACGTATTGGCACTTGGCTGTGACGTTAAACCTGACATAGTACTTAATGCAGTATCAACAATGTCCACACCTGCTTCAACGGCTCTTGCATACGTGTAAATCCCGTTACCGCTTGTGTCATGGGTGTGGAGATGAATAGGCAGACTCACAGTGTCTTTCAGTTCTGATATCAAACGGTATGCTGACTGTGGCTTTAAGAGTCCCGCCATATCTTTAATGGCCAGGATGTGAGCACCACTTGCTTCCAACTCTTTTGCCATATTCTTATAATAATCGATGCTATATTTTGTGCGGGTAGGATCATCAATATCACCTGTGTAGCAAATGGCTGCTTCGGCAATTTTTCCACTTTGTCTAACGGCATCAATCGCCACTTCCATTCCTTTGACCCAATTTAGGCTATCAAAAATTCTAAAGACGTCGATACCTGCGAACGCTGATTTTTCGACAAATTCCCTTATCACGTTATCTGGGTAGTTTTTGTACCCTACCGCATTGGATGCTCTGAGGAGCATTTGGAATAATACATTTGGAATTCGCTCTCTCATTGTCAATAATCGGTTCCAAGGATCTTCCTTAAGAAAGCGATAGGCTACATCGAATGTTGCCCCACCCCACATTTCAAAGGAGAACATATCCGGAAGCAGTTGAGACGTCGGTTCTGCTATCTGCTTAAGATCATTCGTTCGGACTCGAGTGGCCAATAATGATTGATGGGCATCGCGGAAAGTTGTATCCGTCAGTAATACAGAGTTCTGCTCTTTGACCCAATTGACCAGACCTTCTGCTCCATGCTGATCAAGGATTTGTTTAGTACCCTGCTGAAACTCCTGCTTTACATCCAAGGAAGGAATCCTCGGTTTTGAGAAGACAGGCTTTTTCTTCTTTTCAATTCCCGGGAATCCATTTACTGTTACATTCCCGATATATGAAAGCATCTTTGTCCCCCTGTCCTTCCTTTTAGGGAATATGAACAGTTCAGGGGTAGTGTCGATAAATGATGTATCATACTTACCCGAAATGAAATCTTCGTGTTTTACAACATTTTCCAAAAACGGGATGTTCGTCTTGATACCGCGTATTCTAAATTCTTGAAGATTTCTGACCATTTTTGATGCAGCCTGTTCGAATGTCAGTGCCCACGTGGAAAGCTTGACAAGAAGAGAGTCGTAATAAGGTGTTATGACGGCTCCCTGGAATCCATTACCGGCATCGAGACGGACACCAAATCCTCCCCCAGAACGATAAGCCATGATTTTTCCTGTATCAGGCATAAAGTTATTTAATGGATCTTCCGTTGTGACACGTGATTGAATCGCATACCCATTCGTCCTGATATCCTCTTGAAGGGGGATACCCAGTTTTGCGCTATGCAGGGCATGGCCTTCTGCAATCATCAATTGCGATTGCACAATATCGACACCTGTTATCATTTCCGTGATGGTATGTTCCACTTGAACACGTGGATTCACTTCGATGAAATAAAACTGGTTATTGGCAACAAGGAACTCAACTGTACCGGCATTCAAGTATTTCACATTATCCATCAGACGGACTGCCGCTTCACAGATTTCTTCTCTCAATTGTTCACTTAAAGATACTGACGGAGCTATTTCCACTACCTTTTGATGGCGTCGTTGAATGGAACAATCACGCTCGTATAAGTGAACGATATTCCCGTCATTATCTCCAAGGATCTGGACTTCAATATGCTTCGGATTTTCTACAAATTTCTCAACATAAATTTCGTCATTCCCAAATGCTGCTTTCGCTTCTGATTTAGCTCGTTCATATGCTTCCTTCAGGCTTTCCAGATTACGGACGATGCGCATCCCGCGTCCCCCGCCACCCAATGAGGCTTTGATGATGATAGGGAAACCATGTTCCTTCCCAAAGCTGATGACTTCTTCCAGTGTTTCTACAGGTCCATCCGTTCCTGGAATGACAGGAATATTAGCCAGTTTCGCCTGATGGCGTGCCTTTACTTTGTCTCCGAACATATTCAAGTGCTCTGAATGAGGTCCTACGAATGTAATCCCTTCTTCTTCACAACGCCTGGCAAAATGAATGTTCTCAGATAGGAAACCATATCCAGGATGGATGGCGTCAACATCTGCATTCTTTGCAATGCGGATGATTCCTTCTATATCTAAATAAGCATCAATAGGTTTTTTCCCTTCCCCTATTAAATATGCTTCATCAGCTTTGTAACGATGATAAGCCCCAGAATCTTCCTTGCTGTAAATCGCAACGGTTCGAATATTAAGTTCAGTACATGCCCTGAACACACGGATGGCAATTTCTCCGCGATTTGCTACCAGTACTTTTTTAATCTTCTTCAATACTCTCTCTCCTTTAGGCTATTCTTGATTGAATTTTCTATAGTGCAGTCTATGAAAAAAGGGCTGACCCGAAAGATAATTAAGAAGTATCTTAGGGGGCAGACCCTAGACTTAGAGTTTAGATACTCTACCAAAGTGACCTACATTTTTACACCATATATTTTTTTGCTATTATCCATATTCTCCGAAGGATAGCCATTTTCCTTCTTTGTTTTATATTTTTCTTCATATTTTACAAACATCGACACATTCACCAGGACACCCATCGACAAAGACAGCACCAGAAGGGACGATCCTCCGTAACTAATGAATGGAAGTGGGACCCCTGTAATTGGAATTAATCCGGAAACCCCACCCAGATTGATAAAAGCCTGGATACCGATCATACAGGAAATCCCGATGGCAAGCATTGTCCCAAAAGGATCCTGACACTTCACGCCTGTATAGATCCCCCTAAGCACAATATAGGATAGTCCGAGGATGACAAAGCTTACACCAAATACGCCTAACTCTTCAGCAATGATGGCCATGATGAAATCAGTTTGTGGCTCGGGCAAATACCCAAGCTTTTGGACACTCTGTCCTAAACCCAGTCCCTTCACTCCACCTGACCCGATGGCTAGGTATGAATTCACCAGATGGTATCCCTCTCCCTGGGCATATTTAAAAGGAGAGAGATAGGCTTCGATCCTGCTTAGCCTTTCTTTCGTGAAGATGAAGCCTCTTGCGAGATAAATGACCGGTGACAGCACAATCAATAATCCGACCCCCAAGCCCGCAAGCTTAAAGAAAGTCTTAAAACTGATACCAGAACAGGAAATGACTATCGCTCCAATAGCGAAAATGATGGCTGCCGTACCAAAGTCCGGCTCTAAAAACACCAAAAAGCAAATAAAGCCAAGAAACAGTAGTGGAGGTGCAAGACCTTTATTAAAATCATCTATGTATGCCTGTTTCTTAGAGTATACGGAACCCAGATAGATTATGACGGCAAGCTTGGCAAATTCAGAAGGCTGAATAGGCATGAAACCTAAATTGATCCAGCTTTTTGCATTGTTTACTTCATAACCGACAACATGAACGGCAAGTAACAGACCAATGATTACGATCATCAGACTTTTTATAATCTTACTGACCTGAAAGGCTTTATACGGAAACCAGGCTGCTACCGTAAAGGCAATGAATCCTATGATGATATTGATCATTTGCCTTTTATAAAAATGGTCGCTATCCCATCCAAAACGTTCGACGGCCATGACCATGCTTGCACTATAGATCATGACAAGGCCAAATAAACAGAGGAAGACATAGACAGCGATTAACGAATAATCATAGGACTTTGCTATTTTTTTAATCATGACATTTCAATCCTTTTTTCATATATCATTTTCTTTTTTTGACATTCACGATCCTTAACAAAAAAACTCAAACAACAGATCTATGTATTGTTTGAGTTGTCATGACTATTTTACTTTTTTGTAGATGCTTCATGAAGGGCAGAAAGTTGTCTTTCCAAAGAATCAATCAGATCTTTTCCATCTTGATCATCCACTAGTCCTAACCGGACGGCAAATTCTATTTCACGAGATAATCCGAACATCTGGGTATCCAATACTTCCTCATACAGAGGGCATTGGGGCATCGTTAAATTATCCATTTGCACTTTGATAAGTTGTAAAATCTTTTCTGCGTCTGCCTTCAATAGCTCATAGGCTTTTTCTCGATGATTAATTGTCATTTCTGACGCCACAGTGATCCCCCCATTCCGAACAAATAACCTTCCTGTCTTAAAATTTTATCGTTAAACCCGATAAATTGCAAGAAAAATAAGTGTTTTCCTCGGGATTCCATGACAGAATTTCGAACGATTACTATTAGGAATTTGGAAGTCCTTTGGGACGTCGGTATGTGGGCCTTTTATAGATGTCCTTCATTCATTTTCCCTAGAGTATATACTAAAATATACTCCATGAATATTCATCACTGAGCATCTCGAGAAGTTTTAACCCTGCGCTGCTATTACCTACCTCATCCAGAGCAGGTCCAAAGATACCGATTCCGCATTTTCCCGGTACCGAACCCATAATGCCTCCAGATACACCACTTTTGGCGGGAATCCCCACTTTGATGGCGAACTCTCCGGAAGTATTATACATCCCGCATGTCACCATGAACGTCTTACACACTCTAGCCACATCTCTAGTAATGACTTCACGTCCGCTTTCAGGATCGATTCCATCATTGGCGAATACCGCCCCCATTTTTGCGAGATCGACACAGTTCATTTCCACTGCACATTGCTTAGTATAGAGAACCAGCAGATCTTCGACATTACCTGTGATCACCCCATGCTGCTTCATAAAATAACAGAGGGATCTGTTCAGGTTGGCCGTTTGCAATTCTGAGTAAGCCACATCCTCATTATAAGAGACCGTTTCCCCCGTCATATGGTTAATGAATTCAATCAGTCTCTCCCATTTCTCCAATCCTGAATTGCCCTTTATCATATTCGTCACAGCCAGGGCACCTGCATTGATCATTGGATTAAGAGGTTTTGATGGTTTATGGGTTTCGAGCTTCGCTATTGAATTGAACGGATCACCCGTGGGCTCCATTCCAACCTTGGAGAATACATGGTCTTCACCATAGTCCATTAAGACCAGTGCGAGGGTAATGACCTTAGAAATGCTTTGAAGGGTAAATTTCTTCAGATGATCCCCTGCATAACAGGAGTGGTTATCTAAGGTATAGATACTGATAGCAAGGTCATTGGGGTTTTGATCTCTCAGTGCAGGTATGTACTCCGCTACTTTTCCATCAGTTGCATATGGTCTTGCTTTTTCAACCAGATCTTCCAACCATTCTTGAGTTTTTATCATTTATCCATCAGCTCCTCTTTTCGTATTTATAGTTTCCCTATTTTCTTGTAATGAAAACGCTGAAAATGCTTTCATCGAAATGTGACAAACCTGGTTGGAACATATATACTGATACTATCAGCGAGAGGAGGAATCTTAAGTGGAAAGCATTATACCGATAAAAGGAAAAGTGAAGTTCCCGATTACATTGGATTCGGGAGTTTGGATATTTGATGATCGTAAAGTGGATTTAACTACATATTTTGATGATACGGATGAAAAAGTTGACGCATTAGAGGAATATACAAAAGCCGTTTCAAGGCATTGGTCCAGGGAAATCCAAGAAGGTGCCACCTACCCGCCAACTTTGAAAACTGAAAAAAAATTCGAAAAAGAAAAGATTCTAAATGGGTCGTTTGCCATTCCATTTGCACCATTCCTTAAAAATGCAGAGCCCATGAAGGATGCAACATCTATCATAATTGAAACAAAAACAGGTACCCATTCTCTTGATCTCGATCAGGCAAACCAGCTGTTGATCGGATTCTCAAAAGACGGCAAACCATTACGGGATGACGGCCCCATTCACGTTTATTATATGGACGGCTCCAACAGATCCCAGCCAATAACGGATGTCAGGGCATTCTGTGTAAAGTAATAACGTATGAAAAAACCGGTTCAGGAACATCTGAACCGGTTTTTTCATACGTTATTAAAGTCTTTATCATTCCTGTTTTTTACAATAGATCCGCAGCAAGCTGGGCCAATCCAGACCTTTCGCCTTTCATCAGCTTTACATGACCGGCAAGCTTTTGATCCTTGAACTTTTCGACTACATAGGTTAACCCATTATTATATTCATCAAGGTAAGGATGATCGATTTGAGCAGGATCTCCCATTAAGACAATTTTACTACGCTCTCCCACACGTGTCAGAATCGTTTTCACTTCATGCTTCGTCAGGTTCTGGGCTTCATCAATGATGATATATTGATCCGGTATGCTTCTCCCCCTAATATATGTCAGGGCCTCTACTTCTATGGACCCCATCCCGGCAAGGATATCATCTAGTTCCCCTGGTTTCTTTGTATTGAAGAGGTACTCTAGGTTATCATAAATGGGCTGCATCCATGGCCTCAGCTTTTCTTGTTTTTCACCTGGCAGATAACCAATATCTTTCCCGACAGGAACGATCGGGCGTGCAACGAGCAGTTTATTGAATTTATTAAAATCTTCCGTCTGTAGAAGACCGGCTGCCAGAGCCAAAAGCGTTTTTCCTGTACCTGCTTTCCCAATCATCGTCACTAACGATATATCATCCCTCAATAACAATTCTGTGGCCATTGTTTGTTGGACATTCCGAGCTTTGATTCCCCACATATGTTCTTGGTCATATACCAGTTTCTTCACCTTCAGGCCACTGGAGTCAACCATCCCAAGTGCAGATGCTGAACTTCCCAGAGCATCCTTCATGATTAGAAATTGGTGGGAATAAAATCGCTGTTTCGTTATATCAGTAAGGGTCAATTCCCCTTTATCATAAAATTTATCCAGAAATTCTCTTTCTGTGTACAGTTCAACGAATCCTGTGTAAATATCATTCACTTCAATAACCCTGTCACTCAGGAAATCTTCCGCCTGTAGGCCCAGAGCATCCGCTTTTACCCTTACAAGGGTATCTTTACTTACCAGGATGACCGATTTTCCATCCTTCTTTGCTTCTTCCTCAAGCGAAAGATTTTTAGCAACGGCTATAATGCGGTTATCATTTGTTTTCTCTACAAATATATCTTGAAGTTGCTGAAAGGAGCGATGATTCAATTCAATTCTTAATGATCCTCCAGTATAGAGAGGGATTTTTTCATGGAGCTTTCCTTCTTGCCGTAAATTATCTATCAGCTTCGATACATGTCTTGCGTTTCTTCCGATTTCATCCATATAACGCTTTTTGGAGTCCACTTCTTCTAAAACGACTGCAGGTATAACCACCTCATTATCCTGGAATGAAAAGATGGCTTGTGGATCTTGTAATAAGACATTGGTATCTAATACATAAATTTTTTTCAAATCGATGCCTCCTGCTCCTGATTTCTTATTACTATTGTATGTAGCCATAGATGTTCCGGTTATTCCCAGCTACTCAAATAGGACGGCCCGTTTCTTAAAATATATGAATAAACGTATAAAGATAGAAGAAAATTACACAATAAGAAAAGATATTGATTCTAAATCGGGAGGTATTCATATGTCCAAACTCATCTCTCTCCTTATGGTGACCATTCTCCTTGGAGGTTGTGCCAGCAAAAATGAGGTCGGGTATAAAAATGATACGAATAGCAAAAACAATAAGCCGATTACTGTTCAAGATAGTAATATCCAAAAAGTTGAACGCAAGTCGGGGCAACAAATCTCTAAGCATCTGGTAGATCTAACAACAAGTGTGCCGGATGTGAAAGATGCAACGGCTGTCGTCATCGGAAAGTATGCGTTTGTTGGAATCGACATCGATTCTGACGTCGAACGTTCCCAAGTAGGTTCTATTAAGTATTCTGTCGCAGAAGCCCTGCAAAATGATCCCTACGGTGCAGAAGCCATGGTCATTGCCGACCCGGACCTCTATGCCCGCTTGAAGGAAATCAGTAAAGACATTCAACGAGGAGAACCTGTTCAGGGTATCATGAATGAGTTGTCCGACATATCAGGAAGATTGATGCCAGAAATCCCCAAATCATTAAAGCAAACAGATCCCGAAAATGCACCGAATGAACCTAAGAAAAAGATGAATAACGCGAAAGAAAAGCAGCTTAGAAATAAACAAGAAGATCAAACCTATGATAAAATCGATTAATGGATAGCCTGTGCATATAAGAAAATGAGAAAAAGCCATGAAAGAGCTTAAATGTCTAAGCTTCTTTCATGGCTTCTATTACTTGTCGATCCAACCGGTCAGCGGCCTTTTTATCATACGTCTTCTCATAGGCAGGTTCTGTGGAAATTTTCGAACCATAGAACATGACATCTCTCACTTCTTTGATGGCAAGTTGAACAAGGGTCAGCTTTAAAGGCACGCCTGGCAGACTCTCTAGCGAAACGCTGGCAACTCCGCCGATCGAATAAGTAGATTCGTTTGCGATCAAATTGACAACCACGAGAGAATTATTCTTTATATTCTTAATGATTCTCGATCGCTGATCAACGGCGAATAATAACGTCTGCTCATCTTTGGCAAGGATCCAGGATATTGCGCTCACATTAGGCCCTTGGGTTTCATGGTCAACCGTAGCGAGAGTAACAAACCTCTCCGCTTGTAGTTCTTCAAACAATGCAGGAATTAAGCTGGGTTCGACTTGATTTGCCAAAAAAATCCCCCCTTGTGACTTTTCTAAGCGTCTCATTTCAATCGTGATTCATCTTAGTTATACTATACCAAACATTGGTGTTAAAAGCATATCGGAAAGTTAAATAAAGCGTTTGACTATACTACATGATATACTAAAAAGACTAAACTTATGATTAGAACAAGTAGAGGTGAACGAAATGAGAGTAAAATGCGCATTATGTGAAGTGATTGACAATATTGATGATTACTCCTTACAGGCGAAAAAGTTGCGTAACAGACCCATTCACACGTACATGTGTGAAAAATGCCATGACCGGATCAAAGAGAAAACAGAAGAGCGTGTTTCCACTGGGAACTTCAGATTTTACCGTTCTCCTAAAGTGGAAGATGACTTTTAAACAAGTCGGTAATAGCCTAATCATCGGTCTTATTTCTGGTGCAATATTAGGTTTGTTCCTCAAATGGATGCAAGCAATAACAGAGATTAAAGTATATACACTTTTATTGAATGTGGACTTCATTCCTATTTTCGCATCCAAAACTCTGCCTGAATGGCTGGAGTTCATGTTTCATTTGTCCATATCATGCGTCATCGGTATGGTGTTCGTATACATAATGGTAAAGTGGAATCTTTCAGGAAAGGCTGCATACACTCTTTCCCTGATGTTAACCCTCCCTACGGTGTTTCTATACTTTCCCCTTTCGTATTTGGCCATCAAGGATGTACCAGGAATATTAAACTGTACGGCCATTCTTATTTGGATAGCAGGTCATGTCTTATATGCATTGAGCCTGCCTCTACTGTATAAGTCCGTCACCGGAGTAAAATGAAATATAAAAAGCTGCAGTCCCACACTTAGGGACTGCAGCTTTTTTATGCTTAGAACGTACCTTTTTTCTTTTCGTTTGTCAGGCGGACCTTATATATAATTAAGATCAGTGCCGCAACGACCAATCCTTCCGCTACTGGCAGAAAGATGCCAAGAAACGTAAGAACAGTACATCCCAGAATAAGAAAAGTATAAATCAAAATGGATTTCATCACTGGCAGCTTCTTCGCAAAACCGAGCTTATAAACTAAGATTGAGAGCCCAACAATGGTTATATAAAGCAACCACATACCCATTTCCGCATTTTGATCAACACGGTAAAGGGATGCGAAAAAGGACAAACGCTCTGTTACATCCATTTCCTACTCCCCCTCACTTCGTTTATTGAGTAACCTTATTTTTCTTTTCTGCTCTTTCACGTTCATTCTTATCAAGAATCTTTTTACGAAGACGGATTGATTCCGGAGTTACCTCACAATACTCGTCATCATTTAAATATTCAAGAGATTCTTCTAATGTCATGATTCTGGCTTTTTTGATTGTCACAGTTTGATCTTTATTTGCAGAACGTACGTTAGTCGCCTGTTTCAGCTTTGTGATATTAACAGTAATATCATTTTCCCTCGTATGTTCCCCTACGATCATCCCGCCATAGATCTCAGTTCCAGCTTCAACGAAGATGATTCCGCGGTCTTCAACTTGCATAATTCCATATTGAGACGCTTTTCCAGTTTCCATCGATACAAGAACACCTTGACGACGTCCACCTACACGACCCTTTTGAAGAGGCTGATAGCTATCGAATGTGTGGTTGATGATACCATACCCACGAGTCAAAGTCATAAACTCAGTTGAATAACCGATCAAACCACGTGCAGGTACCATGAATATCAGACGGACTTGACCGTTTCCGTTGTTAACCATATCCAGCATTTCACCTTTACGCTGTCCAAGAGACTCAATGACTCCACCCATATATTCTTCAGGGATATCGATTTGTACGCGTTCTACCGGTTCACTTTGGACGCCATCGACTTCTTTGATGATAACTTGTGGTTTAGATACCTGTAATTCATACCCTTCACGACGCATGTTTTCAATCAAAATGGAAAGGTGAAGCTCCCCACGGCCTGAAACCGTCCATGCATCAGGTGAATCAGTTGGTTCTACACGTAAGCTTACATCCGTTTGAAGCTGAGCTAATAAACGCTCTTCAATCTTTCTTGATGTCACGAATTTACCTTCTCTGCCGGCAAATGGACTGTTGTTTACTAGGAACGTCATTTGAAGTGTAGGCTCGTCAATACGAAGAACTGGAAGTTGATCCTGATGTTCGACCGGACAAACCGTTTCACCTACATTAATATCTTCCATTCCGGATACAGCGATTAAGTCCCCGGCTTTTGCTTCCTGGATTTCTTCACGTTTCAACCCGAAGAAACCGAAGATTTTCGTTACACGGAATTGTTTTACAGAACCATCAAGCTTCATTAACGCTACTTGTTGCCCAACTTTCATCGTTCCTCTGAATACACGTCCGATTCCGATACGGCCTACGTAATCATTGTAATCAAGAAGTGCAACTTGGAATTGAAGAGGATCCTCAGAGTTGTCAACTGGTGCAGGAATGTGCTCAATGATGGAGTCATATAAACACTGCATGTTTTCATCTTGCTTCTCAGGATCTGGATCTGTGCTGGCAGTACCGTTGATGGCTGAAGCATAAACAACCGGGAATTCCAGTTGCTCATCATTGGCATCAAGTTCAATGAATAGTTCTAATACCTCATCGATGACTTCTTCAGGACGGGCTGAAGGTTTGTCGATTTTGTTCACTACCACAATTGGTGTCAGCTTTTGTTCAAGAGCTTTCTTAAGAACGAAACGAGTTTGAGGCATACAGCCTTCATAAGCATCGACTACCAGTAAAACACCATCTACCATTTTCATGATACGTTCTACTTCTCCACCGAAGTCAGCATGTCCAGGTGTATCAAGGATGTTGATTCGGGAGTCTTTATATTGAATCGCCGTATTTTTTGCTAAAATGGTAATACCGCGTTCTCTCTCAAGATCATTTGAATCCATCGCACGTTCTGAAACTGTTTCATTTTCGCGGAAGATTCCAGATTGCTTTAAAAGCTCATCTACTAATGTCGTTTTCCCGTGGTCAACGTGAGCAATGATAGCAATATTTCTAAGGTCATTTCTTAATTTCATATTTCCACTCCTGAATATTGGATTTCTTTATAGTGTTAAAGATAATATATTTCAGTTCAACTAGACCATTATATCACAGCATCGACAAAAGCCCTAATAAATATTTCACTTCCTTATGCCTCATTTCCCTCATTTTCCAACTATTAATAATCGTACTCTCTTCTTGAGTGTCCACTACCCATTGCGCATAATCGAATTCATAGGTAAAATTTAATGGCATAGTAAATAAATGCTGAAAGATTATTATGTTTAATAGTAAATTATTTCTTATCATTTCATTGGGGGTTACACGTTGGCAAATATAAAATGGATTTTTGTTCTTTTTTCGATATTGGCAGCCATTTCATTGATGGGTATAGCGATTTCCATCAGCTTACAAAGTTCATTGCTTGCAGGAGCCAGTATTATTTTTCTATTCATTGTGATGGGGTTTGGATTTAAGACAAAAAAGAAATATCGAGAAGAAGGAAAGCTATAACATTAAAAGAAGGAGTGGGCGCTTCCATATCATTAGCCCCCACTCCTTCTTTATTTATTTCTGTGAAGATAATCGTTCAAAATGGTATCATGCAGTCCAGGCTTACCGACAAAGACCGAACTTTTATTTAACGGATTTAATGGATTCCCATCCAGATCTGTTACTACTCCGCCCAGTTCTTCAATCATAATTTTCCCTGCTGCAAAATCCCAAGGAGCGAGGCGCATCGTTAAATAAGCGTCAAGTCTTCCTGATGCCACGTAAGCAAGTTCTATTGCAGCTGAACCATAGGATCTTGTTCCTCTCACATCTTTCACAAGAGGTTGCAAAATGGATGAATCGATGCGTCGGTTATCCGTCACCCAAAGGGCGTTCAATGCCACGATTGCATCCTGGACCGGAACGGGCTCGAGCATTGGTAACTTCACATCATTCATATAGACTCCTTTGTCTTTCTCGGCAAAGTACAACTCATCATGTACCACGTCATATATGTATCCTAACTTCCCTACATCCCCATCGTAAATGCCGATTGAGATGGCAAAATTACGTTGTTGATGGACAAAGTTCATCGTTCCATCAATCGGATCTATGATCCACGTGACCCCTGATAACTCTTTAAGGTCATCTCCATATCCTTCCTCACCTAATATTTGGTGATCAGGGTACGTATGACGAATATTTTCTGTAAAGTAGCGCTCTGTTGCTTCATCCATATCTGTAACCAGATCATTGCGATTCGATTTTGTTTTTATGTTCAATTCGGTTTTAAATGACTGACGAATCCTCTCGCCTGCTTCTTGTATCCATGTTTTTACATGTTGATCTAATTCAGTCCAATTTGTCATGTATTACAGCCTCCAATGTGCATAAAGAAAATCAGTATTACACTTACTAATATGGTCTATTCAGATAATCTTAACTCCTATGGCTATTTCATTCAAGCGAAGAGGCTTTGGCAAGAGAGATGATTTTCCCCATAAAAAAGCGAACTCTCCAACCACTATGAGCTCGCGTTCAAAAGTAGATTTTGTTATCAGCATATTCCATCGATTTGAAAAGATTATCGTTTTATAAAGCCTTCATTTTCATAAGCTCTTCCCTGATACTCATAAGCTTTTGTTTGGACTTGGTCTGGGTTTCTGTATTCTTTGTTTGGATTGCTTCAAACAATACGGCTAATTCATAATCCATTTCAAGTCGCAATACATTCATTCTTTGCTGTTGGACATCACGTTTTTTAGAAGTATTCATTACTTGTTTCATGGCCATACACCCCTTCCGAGTTTTCGATTTATCTGATTGTTCTGATAATATTTACTACATGTTATGAAATTTCCTCTCATCTTGTAACTAAAATGTGCAGACACCCATGGATAAATCAATTGACTACAAGCTTGAACCTCAATATGGTAAGATGATGTTTGGAAATAAGGAGGCTACAGCATGACATTTAAAGGTTTTACAAAAAAAGATTTCAATGTATTCAAGATCGATGGGCTCGAGGATCGAATGACTGCCATTCAAGAACAGATTCGACCTAAATTGGAATATCTGGGTGAACATTTTGCTCCCTCTTTAAGCGCCTTAACAGGTAATGAGATGTTTTTTCATGTTGCTAAACATGCAAGGCGTTCAGTAAATCCTCCTGATGATACCTGGGTTGCATTTGCCAGTAACAAACGAGGTTATAAAAAACATCCTCATTTCCAAATAGGATTATGGGAAACTCACGTATTTATTTGGTTTGCAATGATTTATGAAGCTCCGGGAAAAGCTGAATTCGGTAAAGAAGTTGAAGAAAATGCAGATAAAATTAGATCAATGATTCCTGGACATTTTGTTTGGTCCGGCGATCATACAAAACCGGATGCTGCACCTTTCTCTTCTCTCTCACAGGATGAATTCATTGCTTTAACTGAACGGGTTCAAAAAGTAAAGAAAGCTGAACTTCTGTGCGGACTTCACTTAGATCGGGACACTGCCATTAAGCTTACTGGAAAAGAATTGATCCATGAAATTGAAAGTGCCTTTGAAACACTTTTACCCCTTTATAAATTGAACTAAACCATGTAACTGCAGGGAATAATGCAGAAAGAACGACTGCCGGGAATGGCAGTCGTTCTCTTAATTCATTGATATTTTCTCTACATCCTGCAGCTCTTTCATTTTCTTCACTACACGATAAGAGGAATAGCCACTGGATTCTTCAAATTCGTTGCAGATCCGTTTCTCTTCTGCCTTACCAGGGACAATTTCTTTAAATCGCTTATAACGATTCATCAAGTCTTCTCTTGAAACACCTTTTTCATAAGCTTTTTCAATCGCTTCAAAAAAGGCGATGACATCGATGACTTCTTCCGTTGACCAATCGATATCGAATGGGTATTGATATTCCATGTTGTTTAACAACTCCTTTGACACTGTTTTATTTCCACTTCTTTCGGATGTCTTCCCCTTGCGAAATCATTCCATCGATGAGATCTTTCACTGAAGGGATGTTCCGTATTAATCCCATTACTTGTCCAGCCCATGCAAATCCTTGGTCTGACTCTCCACCGTAAATGTATCGTTTATTCGCTTCACCACTTATGTAATCTTTTAATCCTTCATACCCTGGATTCCTCGTTTCGGCATCCAATATCCGCTTTGTCCAGGAGTTTGATATGGCTCTTGCAGGTGCTCCTAAAGAGCGTTTAATGACTACTGTACCACTCTCTTCCCCTTCAATCAAGGCGCGTTTGTACACTTCTGATGCATGTACACATTCTTCTGTAGCAATGAATCTCGTACCCATCTCCACACCCTCTGCTCCAAAACTGAGGGCTGCCATTAATCCCCGTCCGTCTCCTACTCCTCCTGATGCAATGACCGGGATGGAGACGGCATCCACCACTTGTGGTATCAAGACAAATGTGCCGATATCATCTTTCCCGAGATGTCCTCCTCCTTCCTGTCCGACGACCATCACGGCGTCTGCACCAAGTTCTTCTGCTTTCTGTGCCTGTCTCTTTGAGGCGACCAATACAAGCTTTATCATCTTCTCCCCTTTTATCTGCTGAAACAATGGCGTCGGGTTCCCTCCTGTCACGGAGATGACCGGTACATTCTCTTGGATGGCGATATCGACAAATTCACTGAAAGGGCGTCCATGTTGACCGATGGCAAAGTTCACCCCGAATGGTTTATCTGTTAGAGATTGGACCTTTTTAATTTCGTTTCTAAGCTCTTCAGGATTATCCATTGACATGGCGGTGATCTGACCAAGACCGCCTGCATTCGATACTGCCGCTGCAAGCTCAGCATATGCCAAGTGTGCAAGACCTCCTTGTATAATGGGATATTGTATGTTTAACAACTCTGTTACCCGCGTTTTCCAATTCATGTGAATCCCTCCATTCATTCATCTATTCTGGATGGAGTGGGGAAAATCCTTTCTTGTTGACCGTATAATATGTATTGAGAGGGTCATTCTTAGAGGTAAGAGTGGTTGAAGTTAGGCTTATAGATTTTTGGCTCATTCGGTAGAAACGTACGTTTCTACCGCCTTTCAGCTTTGCTGAAAGGTCGTCCAGTGTCAGAGCACCCGCAAGATCAAGCGAGCTTGATCTTGCGGGTGCTCTGACACTGGACGTAAATGAGCCAAAAATCATTGATGACTTGATGACTCTTCTTTTTATTGTGCTATGAAAAAATATCCCCACCATAGGCGTATGTCACTATGCAAAGGATTTAGTAAGTGCTATAATTCTTTTGTTTGTTGAAAATATCGTAAGAAAGTGCATGAAATTGTGATTGAAATTTTATATTATGATATCTTTAGCATAGATGTTTTTGTTATGAAGAATATAAAGAGGTGTTGAATGAATTGTCTCAGAATGAAACGCCGTTGTTTACCGGCTTAATTGAACATAGTAAAAAGAATCCTGTCCAGTTTCATATTCCCGGCCATAAGAAAGGTGCAGGTATGGATCCTGCATTTAAAGATTTCATCGGGGAAAATGCATTATCCATTGATTTGATTAATATTGGTCCTCTGGATGATTTGCATCAACCGAAAGGGATGATCAAGAAAGCCCAGGATCTCGCAGCAGAGGCGTTTGGTGCAGATCATACATTCTTCTCTGTTCAAGGGACCAGCGGAGCAATCATGACGATGGTCATGAGTGTTTGTGGGCCAGGGGACAAAATCATTGTTCCAAGAAACGTTCATAAATCCGTCATGTCTGCGATTGTTTTCTCCGGTGCCACCCCTATCTTTATCCATCCGGATATCGATGAGGATCTGGGGATTTCCCATGGTATTACAACCGATGCGGTTGCAAAGGCGTTGGAACAAAACCCCGACGCAAAAGGTGTACTTGTGATCAATCCAACCTATTTCGGGATTTCAGCAGACCTTAAAAAAATAGTAGAAATTGCTCATTCTTACCAGGTTCCAGTTCTGGTGGATGAAGCACATGGCGTTCATATCCACTTCCATGATGATCTTCCGTTATCAGCCATGCAGGCAGGAGCTGATCTTGCAGCAACTAGCGTCCATAAGCTCGGTGGGTCCATGACGCAAAGCTCCGTTCTTAACATGAAAGAAGGGCTCGTTTCAGCTAAGCGTGTACAGACCATCTTAAGCATGCTGACGACCACTTCTACTTCATACTTACTGCTGGCATCCCTTGATGTGGCTAGAAAACGACTTGCTACTGAAGGGCGGGAACTCATCTCTAGAACGATCGAACTCTCCCAGGATATCAGAAGACAAATCAATGAAGTGGATGGATTATACTGCGTAGGAGAAGAAATACTTGGCACCAAAGCCACATATGCTTATGATCCGACGAAGTTGATTGTATCGGTCAAGGATCTTGGAATCAGCGGTTTTGATGCGGAAAAGTGGTTGAGAGAAGCACATAATATCGAGGTTGAAATGTCTGACCTTTACAATATTCTTTGTATCATCACACCTGGCGATACGGAACATGAAGGCAATCAATTGGTTTCAGCCCTAAAGGAACTTGTTACAAGCCTTAAGAAGCATGGGGAAATGGCTCCTGTTAAAGTGATGCTGCCCGATATACCGGTGCTGTCTATCACACCAAGGGATGCATTTTACGCCGATACCGAGGTGATCCCGATTGATGAATCTGTAGGAAGAACCATTGCAGAGTTCATCATGGTCTATCCTCCAGGTATTCCTATTTTCATTCCTGGGGAAATCATCACCCAGGAAAATATCCATTATATCAAAACCAACATAGAAGCCGGCCTGCCAGTGCAGGGACCCGAAGATTATGATTTACGGCATTTAAGAGTCATCAAGGAACATCGCGCCATACGATAAAAAAAGGATGAAGAAGGTCACACCTTCTTCATCCTTTTTATTTATTTAGAACCCCTTAAGACTCTATTAACTCCCGCTCCCCTAAGCAGGCATTAATCATCTAATTCTTGTTCGTCGTTGCAGTCACAGCAGTTAGAGAATAAAACAGAAACCTTCTCATCTTCATAATGCTCAATAGTGCTTAGGCATGATTGACATACAATTGTTCCCATTCTTTTTCCTCTCCTTCAAGTGTTGTTTTTGTAAACGCTTTATCTTATCTGTTTCTATAATAATATAACACATTTAAAATATCAAGCCTAAATTGTATAACATATTTAACTTTTTCTCCTTACAATCATTCATACTATTAATTTTAATATTTTATGTAAGGGTTTTCTTGTATATGCAAAAGTTCATAAAAAAACCGCATAAATGAAGTGACTCATCTATGCGGCTCGACTATTCGATTGTTTTAATCCGCTTTGGATCCAATGTTTCATATCCCTTTGCACGAAGGCCGTTCACTATGTCAACCAGTGCTTCGCTTGTCCAGGTACGATCGTGCATGAGGAGGTTTGCCCCATTATTCAAAAAAGGGCTGTTTACCATGATATCCGTAATGGCGGCTTTATTTTGATATTGCTTTTCCCAATCATAACCATATGTCCAATTCATCAAAGACATTTTTTCTTTTAAGGCAAGCTGCCGGCTATAATCCGTATTCTGGCCGAAAGGAGCTCTGAAGAATTTCGGCCTTTCTCCAGTGATGGATTCCACTAAATCACTTACAGACAGAATTTCTTCTTTTTGCTTTTCAGGTGGAAGATCCTTTAAGCTGCTATGACTATACGTATGATTCCCAATCATGAATCCCATATCATAAATCTTTTTTAACGTTTCCTTTTCCTCCGGTGTATCGAGGAAATGTCCATTCACAAAGAAGATGGCTGGTGCATTTAACGCTTTTAAGTCTTTTGCCATTTGGAGAGCATGCTGATCAGGGGCATCATCAAACGTTAGCAACACTACTTTAGGGTTGGCATCACCGATTGGATTAATACTCCAATTATTTTCATTTATCTTATAGTCCTGGGTCTGTATCACTTCTTTTGTTGGCTCAGCTTTTTCGTTTGAATCAGGTTTTTCGGTATTAGCGCTATCACTTGGCTTTTGAACCTCTTGTTTCACTTCAGTCTGATCGGAAGTCTCGGATACCGGTTTGGTGCCCGTGTGTTCACTTCCGCAAGCTGTCAGGAGTATAAGGGTTAATCCGGATGCTAAAATCTTTTTCATGTCTCTCACCTTTCCCTATTCACTTTGAATATTTTAACATATTCCAAAGAGAATCTGGGAAAGAATTAAAATATTTCCATTATATTTTCAAAGGCGATTTTGAAAATAAAAAAGCATGTCAGACTAAATGAAGTTATAAATAATGTAAGCTTTCTTGATTGAACGATCTTCTTCGCAGACATAAAGGCAAGATAAAAAAACAGGACAAACATGATCCATTTATATTCTAAATGATCCTTTTCTGAAATCCACTCTGCTATGGAAAACACACTCCAAAGTACCATCTGAACCAAGAAAGCAATATACGATTTCATAATTAAACATCCTTTAAATGAATTATTGATCTATTATGCTTTTCTATATACCCGTCCTGCGAGAATAAAACCAATTGTCCAGCATATGAATTGTTTTATGATTTTGCTGTATTAACATAGTATATTCTTTTCCGATTACTTTCATTATGTATGTCTTTTCATTTTTGTAACATTTTAATGACTCGGCTCTTTTTAATTTTACCCTATGATAAAATGTGACGTAAGATCAGTTAAAAAGTCAATTCTCTACAAAATTCATTCTTCACGTTCATAGCATCGTTTAAGAAAAGAGGATGATGTATGAAACATATACTAACTTTTTTGATACTTACTTCCACAATGTTGCTTTTGACTTCGTGTGATGATATCTCTACCGATAAAGTGGCTTTAGCACAGGATCAATTTATTGAAAAACAGGTTATCTTTTTTACAGATGAACGAAATGTCTCAAGAGAAATACCCTATTACGATGCGATCATTGAACTAAAAAAACGGTACCCTGATCATTTTAAGCAGTTGAAAGTCGTTAGTTTAAACACTGAAGCCACAACTAAAATCGCTGATCCACCCCCTGCCTCACCAGCCATAGTAGTGGTGGAAAATAATCAGATTATTTGTAAAGTCGAAGGGCACAAATCTAAAGAAAACATTATACAGCCTGTTACTAAGGCTATTAAATCGTGGTAATCATCATTTCATATAGTAAAAATAGGACCGGAGCTTCTTAGCTCCGGTCCTATTCTTTTGCCGAACAATAAAAAGGATGAACCCCTAAAAAGGGGATCATCCTGAGTATTTACGATTATTTAATGATATGGATTGGGCTTCCCATCGCAACTTCCGCTGCTTCCATGGAAATCTCACCTAAAGTTGGATGTGCATGAATCGTCATCGCAACATCTTCGGCCGTCATTCCGGACTCGATTGCAAGTCCTAGTTCTGCGATCATATCTGATGCTCCAGAACCAACAATTTGAGCTCCGATAATTAAACCGTCTTCTTTACGAGTAACAAGCTTCATGAAGCCATCACTTGCATTAAGAGCTAATGCACGGCCATTAGCAGCGAATGGGAATTTAGCAGCGGTTACTTCGATGCCTTCTTCTTTCGCTTGAGCTTCAGAATACCCCACTGTTGCTAATTCAGGGTCTGTGAAGCATACAGCCGGAATACCAAGGTAGTCGATTTCTGCAGGTTCACCTGAGATGACCTCAGCAGCAATTTTACCCTCGTATGATGCTTTGTGAGCAAGTGGTGGTCCGTCAACGATATCACCAATCGCGAAGATGTTCGGGATGTTCGTGCGGCATTGTTTATCAATTTTGATAACTCCGCGGTCTGTCATCTCGATCCCAGCTTCTTCAAGACCAATTTCGTCCGTGTTTGGACGACGGCCAACCGTTACTAGGACGTAATCTGCCTCAACAGATGTTTCTTCGCCATTCACTTCATATTTCACAACGACTCCGCTGTCACTTTCTTCAACGCCTTTAGCCATTGCTTTTGTTACAACTTCGACGCCTTTTTTCTTAAGTTCTTTTTTCACAACGGAAGTCATCTGCTTTTCGAATCCGCTAAGGATATCGTCAGCACCTTCCAAGATTGTTACTTGAGATCCTAGGTTTGCATAAGCAGTTCCAAGCTCAGTTCCGATGTAACCTCCACCGATTACAACAAGCTTGCTTGGGATTTCTTCCAATGCAAGTGCGCCTGTAGAGTCAAGGACGCGTTTAGAAAACTTGAAGCTAGGGATTTCAATCGGACGTGAACCAGTTGCAAGGATCAAGTTCTTGAATTTGTATGTTTGAGCTGAGTTGTCATCCATTACACGTAGTGTATTGGCATCTACAAGGTAAGCTTCACCGCGAACGATTTCAGCTTTATTTCCTTTAAGAAGTCCTTCAACACCGCCGGTTAATTTTTTAACGACGCCAGCTTTCCACTCTTGAACTTTATCGAAATTCACTTTTACATTTTCAGCAACGATACCCATGTCATCAGAGTGTTGCGCCTGATGGAAACGGTGACCTGCTGTGATAAGAGCCTTAGATGGGATACAGCCAACGTTTAAGCATACTCCACCCATGTTTTCTTTTTCGATGATTGTCACTTTTTGCCCGAGCTGTGCTGCACGGATTGCAGCTACATATCCTCCGGGACCTGAACCAACTACGATTGTATCTGTTTCGATTGGGAAATCTCCTACTACCATTGTATTACGCCTCCATTAATAATAATTCTGGATCGTTCAACAAACGCTTGATGTGGTTAAGTGCATGTTGAGCAGTAGCTCCGTCGATCATGCGGTGATCGAAGCTCAATGATAATGCTAACACAGGTGCCGCTACAATTTCACCATTTTTAACCACAGGTTTTTCGGCAATGCGTCCAACCCCAAGGATAGCAACCTCTGGATGGTTAATAACCGGAGTGAACCATTGTCCACCGGCAGAACCGATATTCGTAATCGTGCATGATGCACCTTTCATTTCATCGCCTGACAGTTTACCGTCACGCGCTTTACCAGCAAGTTCATTGATTTCATTTGAAATCGAGAACATCGATTTACGGTCTGCATTTTTCACAACCGGTACTAATAGACCTTTGTCTGTATCCGCAGCGATACCGATGTTGTAATAATGTTTTTGAACGATTTCACTTGTAGCATCGTCAATAGACGTATTAAGAGCTGGATACTCGCGCAATGCACTTGTCAATGCTTTTACGATGTATGGTAAGAACGTTAATTTGATTCCTTTTTCAGCAGCAACTTCTTTGAACTTCTTGCGGTGAGCCCAAAGTTTCGTCACATCGATTTCATCCATTAATGTTACGTGAGGAGCTGTATGCTTAGAGTTTACCATTGCTTTGGCAATTGCTTTACGCATTCCACTCATTTTCTCACGAGTTTCTGGGTATTCACCTTCAGGAGCTTTAGGAGCTGCAGCTTTAGAATCAGCCTCTGGAGCTTTTTCTTCTGTCTTCGCTTCTTCTTTTGCTTCCGCAGGTTTAGCGTCTCCGCTTAGGAATGCATCGATATCTTCTTTCACGACACGTCCGTTTTTACCTGATCCGGATACTTGGCGAATTTCAACACCGTTCTCTCTTGCATACTTACGTACAGAAGGCATCGCGATTACACGCTTATTAGTGTCAACTTCAGATTCTTCGGAAGCTTCAGGGGACGCATCTTTCTTAACATCCTGTCCTTGTTCAGCAGTCGCTTGAACTTGCCCTTCCGTTTTCTCTTCCGCTTTCTCTTCTTTCTTGTCTTCTCCGCCCTTGAATTGCAGGTCTTCATAACCAGGTGCGTCGAACTTGATCAGTGTGTCGCCTACAACGGCTACCGTACCTTCGTCTACAAGAAGCTCTTCAACCGTTCCTGCTACCGGAGATGGGATTTCTACTACAGCTTTATCATTTTGGACTTCACATAGTACATCGTCTTCTTCCACTTTATCGCCAGGTTTCACAAACCATTTGACGATTTCACCTTCATGAATACCTTCACCAATGTCTGGTAATTTGAATTCGAATGACATGGACTCGACCTCCTGTATTGAATAATGATTAAAATAGATGAATGTTTAAGTTAATCTGTCTCTATCTCTACTATCTATAATTGGAAAAGAGAAGGGTGGAATGCCCTTCTGTTTTCATTTGCGTATTAATGGAGGAGCTTCTCTGCTCCTTCTCAATTAGAAGTTAAGTACTTTTTTCGCCGTTTCAATAACGTCCTTGTGATTCGGTAACCAGACTGGCTCTGCTTGAGAGAAAGAGAATACTGTATCTGGTGCCGCAACACGAAGTACTGGTGCTTCTAGGCTAAGAATTGCACGGTCGTTGATTTCAGCAACAACATTCGCAGCGATACCCGCTTGCTTTTGAGCTTCTTGAACTACGATTGCACGGTTTGTTTTCTCAACAGATGCCATGATCGTGTCAATGTCAAGTGGACTTACAGTACGCAGGTCGATTACCTCAACTGAATGTCCTTCTTTTTCAAGCTCATCAGCTGCTTTCAATGATTCGTGTACCATTGCTCCGTATGAGATGATCGTAAGGTCTGTACCTTCACGTTTCACATCCGCCTTACCAATTTCAATTGTGTATTCCTCTTCAGGAACCTCTTGACGGAATGAACGGTATAATTTCATATGCTCTAAGAAAATGACAGGGTCATTATCACGGATAGATGAGATTAAAAGTCCTTTTGCGTCGTAAGGAGTAGATGGAATAACCACTTTAAGACCTGGTTGTTGTGCCATCAATCCTTCTAAGCTGTCCGCATGAAGTTCTGGAGTATGTACTCCACCACCGAATGGGGAACGGATCGTGATCGGTGACGTATACGTGCCACCTGAACGGTAGCGCATACGCGCCATTTGTCCACTTACTGAATCCATTACTTCATATACGAAACCGAAGAATTGGATTTCAGGTACTGGACGGTATCCTTCTAATGCTAAACCGATTGCTAAACCACCGATTCCTGATTCTGCAAGTGGAGTATCGAATACACGGTCTTCACCGAATTCTTTCTGAAGTCCTTCCGTTGCACGGAATACACCACCGTTAAGACCTACGTCTTCACCAAAAACTAAAACGTCTTCGTTGTTGCGTAGTTCTGTGCGCAGTGCATCAGTGATCGCTTGAATCATTGTCATTTGCGCCATGGCTTATTTCGACTCCTTTTCTTTGTAGATTTCTAATTGTTCTTTTAGGTTATAAGGAAGCTCTTCATACATGTTGTTGATGAAGTCAGTGACTTTTTGTTTAGGAGCTGAATCTGCTTCCTTGATCGCTTTTTTGATATCTTCTTTCGCTTCTTCGATCACTTCGTTTTCTTTCTCTTCACTCCATAATCCTTTACCTTCAAGGAATTTACGGAAACGTACTAATGGATCTTTCTTTTCCCAATCTGTATCCATTTCTGAAGTACGGTAACGTGTAGGATCATCTCCAGCCATTGTATGTGGACCATAACGATAGCATAGTGTTTCGATCAGTGAAGGACCTTCACCGTTTACTGCACGGTTACGGGCTTCTAAAGTTGCAGAATAAACCGCTAGAGGATCCATACCGTCAACTAAGATACCAGGGATACCTGCTGCAACCGCTTTTTGAGCAATCGTACGTCCTGCTGTTTGCTTTTCACGAGGTGTAGAGATCGCGAATTGGTTGTTTTGTACAACGAAAATCGCAGGAGCAGCATATGAACCTGCAAAGTTGATTCCTTCATAGAAATCACCCTGTGAAGATCCACCGTCTCCTGTATACGTGATCGCAACAGCTTTCTTGCCGCGTTTCTTAAGGCCAAGAGCCACTCCGGCAGTTTGAATGTACTGAGCACCGATGATGATTTGTGGTGATAATACATTTACACCTTCAGGAGCCTGATTACCCTGGAAGTGGCCGCGTGAGAATAAGAATGCTTTAGCAAGCGGAAGACCGTGCCAGATGATTTGTGGAACATCACGATATCCAGGCAGGATCCAATCTTCCTTCTCAAGAGCGAAGTGAGAAGCGATCTGTGATGCCTCCTGTCCAGCTGTTGGTGCGTAGAAACCTAAACGTCCTTGGCGGTTCAAGGAGATTGATCTCTGATCAAGAATACGAGTGTAAACCATACGGCGCATTAATTCCTGAAGATCCTCATCAGAGATCTCCGGCATAGCGTCTTCGTTTACTACTTCGCCTTCTTCGTTCAAAATTTGGAACATTTCAAACTTGTCTTCAATTTGTTCGAGCGTCTTAACTGCATCGAATTGTGCCTTCTTTGATTTAGAAGCCATCGAAGTCACCTATCCTTCCTTTATACATTTATTTTGGTTTTTTTACATACATTGTTTAGATTACCCAAATTCAGTATGACTACCACAATACTTGCGGATACACACACTAATAGTAGTTTTCCACAAATACCAAGAAAGAAAACCCGAAATTACATCCGAGTTTATCTGTATTAATCAAAATTTCAACTCGACTAATACAATTCATGAATA
The DNA here is from genome assembly GCF_044542955.1 of Rossellomorea sp. NPDC077527. Taxonomy (NCBI): domain Bacteria; kingdom Bacillati; phylum Bacillota; class Bacilli; order Caryophanales; family Bacillaceae; genus Rossellomorea; species Rossellomorea sp. NPDC077527. The sequence continues at coordinate 318,315 of NZ_JBITVL010000003.1, forward strand.
CCTTACTTAGTTTACAATATTAAAAATCAGTTAGTCAACGACAAAGTATTATAAATTAATGTTTCTTCACTACCTCATTTATACTTTCTACCAATTATTTTCAAAACTGTATCAATACACAGTCATCACCTGTTATATATAAACCAACAAAAAATCCTCTCCTGTTATAGAGTAATGAATCTCTCCCAGCATAAAAAAAGATGAAGGATGGCCAACTGCCTTCCTTCATCTTTTATGTACATATTATTCTGACTCTTGGACATCAAGTTCTGCCTTTGAGTAAAATTCTTGTTTTTGCTTGTTGAATGAATCTGTCTTCGCATTGTAATCTTCATTAAACTTCTCGATCTTTTCATATTGTTTATTAATGGAAGTGATTTGTTTTTCTAGTTCTTCCATCGTAAGATCTTTCTTTTTAAACATATTATAAAGTTCTTCATCAAGAGAAAGGGCCTCTAAATAAGAGGATGTGAGTTTTTCATGGAGCTGATATCGCTCTTTCATCGTATCATTGAGCTTTTTCGCTTCTTTTTGAAGGTTTGTATCTTTTAACTCATCCATATATTCCTTTGCTTTCGCAAACTCTTCTTTGGCTTCACTCATGGACTCACGTTCTTTTTCGATATACTCTTTTCTTTTACTGATGTTGTCCAGAGCTTCATCGGAAAGCTTAACAATTTGGTCAAACTCTTTCATTCCGAGATCCATGATTTTCGTATAAATCTCTTTTTCTTTTTCTTCAGACTCTTGAAGAGGCTTTTGAACTTCAACGTATTGACTTTCTTTCGCAACAGTTTCTTCAAGAACATTATACAAATTTTCCTCGGGTGTAGAACCACCGACACATCCCATAAGGACAATGATAGCGGCTCCTAAAATGAAAGCAAAACGAAATTTCGACACAACCAGATCCCCCTTACCTATTTACCACCTTCTACTATATCTATGTCTACATCTTTTGACAATAGGGATTTACAACTGTGGAAAAAAATGTCGTTTAGACTATTATTCCTATTAAAAGAGTATGTATATTGGTGCTTGAGTATTCCTGATAATTTCAGTTCTCATTCATTAACTTTTCCAAAGGAAAATGATAGACTGTTATCATACATAATAGATTATATTAAAACGTAAAGTAGAGAAGGGATCATCTAGGCACCCTGTCTTTTTTTGTGTTTCATGGACAGCCGGGACCCGTTATTTCTATTGTACGCGAGGAGGAAGAACAATGATTACGATGAATGACATCATTCGTGAGGGTCACCCTACATTAACGATGGTGGCTAAGGAAGTGCCTCTCCCACCATCCCAAGAAGACCAGGAGATATTGAGAAGCTTATTAGAATATGTCATAAATAGTCAAAATCCTGAAACGGCAAGTAAATATGGACTAAGACCTGGAATTGGTCTCGCTGCACCTCAGATAAATGTCTCAAAACGGATGCTTGCCGTCAATGTCACAGACAATCAAGGAAAGCTCTACAGTCACGCGCTTTTCAATCCAAAAATCATCAGTCATTCCATCGAGAAGGCCTATTTAACTTCTGGGGAAGGATGCTTATCCGTCGATCGGAATGTGCCGGGCTTTGTCCCTCGGTATGCGAGAGTGACAGTGAGAGGATGGGATGTGGACGGCAATGAAGTAAAGCTCCGTCTTAAAGGGCTTCCTGCCATCGTCTTTCAACATGAAATCGACCACTTGAACGGAGTCATGTTTTATGACCACATTAATCCTAACAATCCATTCGAACCGATCCCAGATGCAATTGCAATTGAACGATGAACCTACTAATAAGCCTCCCGTCACGCGGGAGGCTTTTTCAATATCTAGATCAGTTCGAGTTCTTTTAAACCGTGGTAAATTCCATCTTCGTCCACATGTTTTGTAATCAGGTCTGCATGGTGTTGGACTTCCTGTACTGCATTTCCCATAGCAACACCTGTTCCGACTGATTGTATCATCTCAATATCATTCAAACCGTCGCCAAATGCGTAAACATCCTCCATTTTGAATCCGAGCTTTGCAATCATCTTTTTGATTCCCTCGGCCTTTGAACCGCCTTTAGGCAGAATATCCATGGAGTATTGATGCCAGCGGATAAACGTGAAATCGGTATACTTCTCCCGATAAAAGGCTTCTTCTTCTTTGGAACAGAATAATAAGGATTGATAGATGTCTCTCCCTTTGTAAAAATCCGGGTCGAATCCCGGATGAGGGAACTTCAAGCTGCTCATGCTTTTTTCAATATAATCGTGGTGCTGATGGTTTGATTTCATCGTTTGGTGATTGAGGTGTACGACAGGATGCTCCTTCTTATACGTATCCTCTAATAACTCTTCCAACGTTTCGAGTTTCAACGGATTCGTATAAATCACTTCATTTTCAAACACCACATATTGCCCATTAAAGGAAACGAAAGATTCAATCCCCAACTCTTCTCTCAGGCTTTCATACATAAACGGAGCTCTTCCCGTCGCAATTGCAACATACGTACCGTTTTCCTGCAGCGTCTGAATGGCTTCTTTCGTTGCTTGAGGCAGTTTCTTATCGTGATCAAGCAGGGTACCGTCTATATCAAAGAAAACTATTTTAGACATGATCGTTCTCCTTTTCCGTCATATTCGATTACCAATCTATTTTACACGTTGTTTAAGGTAATCCTTTACGGTAGAAATGTCAATGAAGACGACCGAACACAACGATTTACCAAACATAACCATGTAAGAGATTCCATAAATTCCGTACAATATAAGTAATACAACAGAGACGTCCCTATTATTGTTCCTTTACTTCAAAGGAAAATCTCGGTAAACTATTGATAAGGAGTGATCCACCATGTTAAAGAAGCTGAGAAAAAAGCTTTTAAAACAGTGGAAAGATTTGCTTAGAAAAAAAACGATCGCCTAATCTATCGATTCACGAAAAGCAGCATAACCGGAATGCACGCTCTTCGGAGATACCGACATACATTTATACACAAAGAAAAAGGGACTGACGCCACTAGTGAGTTTTATGTCTCCATTGGTATTGGTCCCTCTTCTACTTTTTATCATGATTTAGTAAAGGATTATTCAAAAACTTTATTTACAGAGAAGAATCCTTTATAATTTATTACATACATAAACTATGCGATTCATTCCCTATATGAATGACAGGCTATTATATAAGATTTTTGAGCAAATACTGCCGGTCATGGACCATTCTGATGAACCTTTAATTACAGGCCTTTCCATTCATCGATTGGTCGCCCTGTGATAAGAAAATGATACCTGGGAAATCATCGTTTTTTTACCACAGGGCGTATACGAGCCAAATATGAACATCGTCATATTCAGACTAAACAGGTATACTATACCGATTAGAAGGGAAACCTGCCCTCTAATGTCTTTGCTCTATAGCATCCGGTCTTGATCGTCATGATCCGTCCTACTGAAATGGGACGTGCTTCCATACCATCAAGAGTTTACGATGCCGCTTATGTTATGTAGTTGATAACTTTTTTATCATAGATGAAAGTTAGATTTTTTGAAAACGGATAAGGAGAGAGAAAAATGATTTTTAAAGTATTTTATCAAGAAAGTAAAGCAGAAGTGCCTGTTCGCGAATGCACTCAATCTCTTTACATGAAAGCAGATTCAGAACGTGAAGTACGCCTGAATTTAAAAGACAAACCGTATAATATCGAATTCGTACAAAAGCTTGAGGGCGCTTTTTTAGAGTATGAACAAAACCACCATTCTTTCGAGTTGGAGCAATAAGCAATGAAATTTGTAAAGAATGACCAAACCGCTGTATTTGCCCTTGGCGGTTTAGGTGAAATCGGTAAAAACACATACGGCGTACAATTCCAAGACGAAATTATCCTAATCGATGCTGGTATCAAGTTCCCTGAGGACGAACTGCTCGGTATCGATTATGTTATCCCGGATTATACTTATCTGGTGAAGAATGCGGATAAAATCAAAGGTCTTTTCGTCACTCATGGACATGAAGACCATATCGGTGGAATTCCATATTTACTTCGCGAATTAAATATCCCAATATACGGTGGGAAACTAGCACTAGGCCTGATCAAGAATAAGCTTGAAGAGCACGGTTTACTACGTAATGCGAAATTAAATGTCATCCAGGAAGATGATATTATTAAATTCCGCAAAACATCTGTAACCTTCTTCAGAACTACCCATAGTATTCCGGACTCATATGGAATCGTTGTTAAAACACCACCTGGTAATGTTGTGCATACAGGTGACTTCAAATTCGACTTCACTCCTGTTGGTGAACCTGCGAACTTAACCAAGATGGCTGAAATCGGAAAAGAAGGCGTTCTTTGTCTACTGTCTGACAGTACAAATGCTGAGGTACCAAACTTCACCATGTCAGAACGAAAAGTTGGAGAAAGCATCAATGATATCTTCCGTAAAGTGGATGGAAGGGTCATCTTTGCTACATTCGCTTCGAATATTCACCGCCTTCAACAAGTGGTGGAAGCGGCCGTATTCCATAATCGTAAGGTCGCTGTTTTCGGAAGAAGCATGGAGGCAGCCATCACGATCGGTCAGGAACTAGGTTATATCAATGCACCAAAGGATACATTCATTGAACATAATCAGATCAATCGCCTTCCTGCAAATGAAGTGGCTATCCTTTGCACTGGCTCACAGGGTGAACCGATGGCTGCATTATCAAGGATCGCAAACGGCACTCACCGTCAGATCCAGATCCAGCCTGGCGACACTGTAGTATTCTCTTCATCACCAATTCCAGGGAATACAATCAGCGTTAACCGTACGATTAATCTCTTATATCGTGCCGGTGCTGAAGTCATTCACGGTCCATTAAGCGATATCCATACTTCCGGGCATGGCGGACAGCAAGAGATGAAGTTGATGCTTCGTTTAATGAACCCAACCTTCTTTATGCCGATTCACGGTGAATTCCGTATGCAGAAGATGCACGCTCAACTTGGTGTTGATTGTGGCGTACAAGTGGAAAACTGCTTTATCATGGACAATGGTGAAGTCCTTGCTTTGAGCAATGATTCCGCGCAGGTAGCAGGTAAGATCCCTTCCGGAAATGTCTATATCGATGGAAGCGGAATCGGTGATATCGGGAATATCGTTCTTCGTGATCGCCGCATCCTCTCTGAAGAAGGATTGGTCATCGTCGTTGTCAGCATCGATATGAAGGATTTCAAGATTGCATCAGGTCCGGACTTAATTTCAAGAGGATTTGTTTACATGCGTGAATCAGGTGATCTGATCAATGAAGCTCAGACACTTATTTCTAAACATATGAACAAGGTCCTTGAAAGAAGAACGTCACAATGGTCTGAAATCAAAAACGAAATCACAGATACACTAGCTCCATTCTTATATGAGAAAACAAAACGCCGTCCAATGATATTACCAATCATCATGGAAGTGTGATTATGTAAAAAGAGGCTGATCTTAAAGATCAGCCTCTTCTTTCGTATTATAAAACTTTTTTTTCAAATCGGTTAATATCTGTATCGGCCCCTATCACAATGAGGATGTCGCCTACGCGAATCTGTTCATCAGCCTGTGGGGATACAATAATATCTTTTTCCCTTTTAATCGCCACAATGTTAATTCCGAATTGTGCACGTATATCCAAATCGATCAAAGAGTTTCCACTAAGTTGTTCATTCGCCACGATCTCCACAATCGAATGTTCATCTGATAACTCCAGATAATCCAGCACATTATTTGAGATGATATTATGTGCAATCCTTCTTCCCATATCCCTCTCCGGATGAACGACTTGATTAGCCCCTATCTTTCGGAGTACTTTTTCATGATAGTCGTTTTGCGCTTTCACTGTGATTTTCTTCACACCGATCTCCTTTAACATTAATGTCGTCAGGATACTCGACTGAATATCGTCACCAATTGCGACAATCACATGATCAAAATTGCGGATCCCAAGGCTTTTCAAGACTGATTCATCAGTAGAGTCCGCCACTACCGCATGTGATGCAATGGAAGAGAACTCATTCACCTTGTCTTCATCCTGGTCGATGGCCATAACTTCCATACCTTGATCTGTCAATGATCTCACGATACTGCCGCCAAACCGACCCAATCCAATTACTACAAACTCTTTTTTCACCATGTATCCCCCCGTACTCTCTATAGCTTTTATTTTAGCATAAAAAAAAGGAGAAAATGAATTTTCTCCCTTTCCTATACATTATTTCATTGAACACCACTGTTACTTGTTCCCTTTTACATAATCGGCATCGAATAAGAAGAGTCTCATTAAAAGATACAGAGACGGAATCAACAACAACAGACCTGCAATAAAAACGATGACAAGCGCCATTCCCATCGTTGGATTCGTGACACTTGTTTCAATCGTGACAAAAGGCTTCAAGATGTAAGGCAAATGGGACGCTCCATACCCGAAAAAAGCAAAGAAGAATTGCAACATCACAAGAGTGAACGCCAGTCCGAAATGTTTTCTTCTATAAATGAAAAGTGATGCACCAAGGAAGCATAGGAGAGATAGTCCGAACATCCACCAAATATCAATGGCGCTCGTAAAATGCTCAGGATTATGTTCTCTCAAAGACACAAACACAAGCAAACTTGCTAATATTGTCGGAGGACTCCAGAATAGAGAAAATTTTCTCAGCTCTTCCCTTGAATCCAGATCCCCTGCGCGATTGGCATAATAAGTGAGAAATGTCGCACTGATGAATAGGACCGATACAATCGACAGGACCACAACGCTCCATGAATATGGGCTCGTAAATAATTCCCGGGCTAGGAACACAACCTTATCACCATGTTCCTCCAAAAAACCACCTTCTGAAATGGTCAACGCTGTCGACAAAGAGGCAGGAATCAATAATCCTGTTGCCCCATATAGAAACAAGTAAACAATATTGTCTTTTGAACCATAGTTTCCGAACGCATAAAAGCTCCCCCTGATGGCAAGCAAGATGATGGCGATACTACCCGGTAGCAATAATGCTGTCCCATAATAATAGGCCGCATCAGGAAAAAAACCGACTAGCCCAACAAAGAAGAAGACAAAAAAGACATTTGTAACTTCCCATACAGGGGAAAGATAACGACTGATCAACACATTCAAAGTATGCTCTTTCCCCTTTATTCTTCCGTAAAAAGCAAAGAAACCTGCTCCGAAATCGATCGAAGCCACTATTAAATAACCATAAAGAAAAATCCACAAGACGGTAATCCCCACGATTTCCAAACTCATACCCATTCCTCCCTCTTTACAAAATCTAAACGATCGTCCCCTTCACAGGAAAGAGACTAGCAATCTACTTAGCTGGCTTTTCTGGGAAAGCGCTGTTCAAGTTCAGCTTCTGCAGGCTTATTTCTGAACATTTTAATCAACACAACCACACAGAGAATGCCGAGAATTATATATAATCCAACAAAAAGAGCAAACGTCAAGCCCACTCCATCTGCTTTCGTCGCTGCCTCAGCCACCTTCATATAACCCCTTAATATCCAAGGCTGACGGCCGACCTCAGCATAAATCCAGCCAAATTCAATGGCCAGCATCGCGAGTGGCCCACTGGCTACAATCCCCCATAACAAAGGCTTATTCCACTCATTTCGTTTTTTCCACTTCCAAAACACGATAAATGCCGCAGCAATGAAGATACTGTAAAACCCAATCGAAACCATCAGGTCAAATAAATAGTGAACCCATAATGGCGGGCGCTCGTCTTCAGGAAATTCATTCAAACCGATGACCTCTGTATCAAATGAGCTGCCTGCGAGGAAACTTAGAAATCCAGGTAATCGAATCTCATTATGAACTTCATTTTGTTCATCCAGTGTTCCAAATACAATCAGATCGGCATTCTTTTCAGACTCGAAATGCCACTCTGCCGCAGCAAGTTTCTCGGGCTGATATTCAGCCAGGAATTTCGCTGACAAATCTCCTGCCAGTGCAGAACCAAATGCAAAGATCAGACCGGATACCATTGTTAAACGAAGAGCTTTTTTATGATAGTCTCCTCCTTTTTTACGGAGGATCGCAAATGCAGTAATAGCACCCAGTATAAGAGCAGATGTCAAATAAGCCGTCGTTAAGACGTGAAACACTTTTGTAGGTGTAGCCGGATTTAACATCGCTGCTATCGGATCGATATTGATGGCTTTTCCATCTTTCAACTCAAATCCCTGCGGCGTATTCATGAACGCGTTAACCGTCGTTATAAACAGAGCAGATGCCGAAGAGCCGATCATAACAGGGATCGTCAACAGCCAATGAATCCACTTATTCTTGAACCTGTCCCATGTATAAAGATAAATTCCCAAAAAGATTGCCTCGAAGAAAAACGCAAAGGTTTCCATGAATAAAGGCAGGGCAATCACCTGTCCCGCCACCTGCATAAAGGATGGCCATAACATGGACAATTGCAGCCCAATCGCAGTACCGGTCACGACCCCCACCGCCACAGTAATCGTAAATCCCCTTGCCCATCTTCGTGCAAGCAATAAATAATGAGGATCATTCCGTTTAATCCCCATGAACTCGGCTATGGAAATCATAACTGGAACCCCCACACCGATTGTCGCAAAAATAATATGGAACGCGAGCGTTGTCGAAGTAAGCATCCTGCTTAACATTACACTATCCAACACCATTCAATACTCCCCCTACCGAATTACTCATTATCGTAAACATCTTCTTACTACTGTTTATCACTTAACGTTCATTATAAAACCTAGGGTAGAGTTTGTGAAGTATTGAACATGAATATTATGTGACGTTTTTCACAAGGTTGGGCTATTTCGTTTGAATTTGATTGTTGGGTTGTGGAAGTGAGTAGACTCTTCCTTTCCCTGTACCTTCTGAAGCAAGTTTCATGGTATTGAGGAGTTTATAAGCAACCCTGGAGGATTCGACACCCAAGAACTCTCTGGCTCTTTTGTTTGTTATTGTAGGGTTCACAAGGAGTAAGTAATCAAATATCGCCTGTTGGTGAGCAACCTTATCAAAGATACCACAAGCAGTACAGTACCAGGACCTCATTTGACGAACCATATTGAATCTATTACATTGAGAGCACCTCACACCAGGAATTATCTCATCATGTTCTTCTTTGAACGCAGAGTATGGTAAATGTTCCTTCATAAGGGCATTGGAAATCTTTTTAAGTTCTTTTTGTATTAGAACAGATTTAGAGCGGGAATAGCTTTCTTGAATAGAAAGATATTTTGCGACGAGGTTTTCAACTTTAATTGCTTTATCAACCGTTTTTCTATGTCGATTAGAGGAAGTTAATAGAGAAGTGGAATTTGTAAAAACAACCAAGTAGTCAAGTGGAAGAAGAGGGAGTTTTTTCTTTTGAAACCAATGGGACAGGTGGAGCATATTTCGATTCGCTTGTGAAATGGGATTGGGAAATCCTGTGACTTCGCCTTTGTACGTCCGGGAAAATTGATCAAATTCTGATCCGAATTCCATGGTCCCTGCAATATTTTTTATTTCTAAGACTAAAATAAATGTTTTGGTGAGAATTAAGGTATCGATTTGAAAGAAAGTCTTGCCTATAGGGATACACAAATCATTTAGGATGAGCATTTGAGGGTGATCTATCGTACTTAATTGTCTGTCTGCTTTACATTCTCCATGATAACCTGCCCATGCTTTAAGTAAACTCTCTTCAATTTTAGACCTAATCCTTGATTGTGGGGGGAGCCTTCTTAATAATGCTTCATAATAGAGGATAATTAGTGGGATTTCCCTTACTTTTATGATCAAATCATCATTCCTTTCAGTTTTGGTTATAATACTATTCTACTTCTTCCATTGGATCACCTTTATTTTTGGAAAAAAATAGTGTTTTATTTTTTATCGACCTTTAAAGAGATTTATCAACCGTTGTGCTGATATATCGACCGAAAATCATTTTTATCAACCGTTTTTTCAATTTATCAACCTAATTTTCATAATACCGACCATTCTACAAAATCCGACAAACCTAACTCACTCCTCTCCCCCAATAAAAAACAAAAACCCCACACCAAAGCGCGGGGTTTCTCCATTCCAAACTCACATGGCTTCCAACATCCTGAACTGTGATTTCACCAGCTCGAAATAATCACCTTGCTGTTCCATTAGCTCATCGTGGTTTCCGGACTCTTTGATTCTTCCATTTTCAAGGACAAAGATGTTATCGGAATCACGGATGGTGGATAGACGATGGGCAATGATGATCGCGGTACGTCCGTTCAGCAATTTCTTCAAAGCATTTTGGATTTTGACTTCTGTTTCTGTATCGATGGAAGCTGTCGCTTCATCGAGGATGATGATCCTCGGGTTCGCCAAAAGGGCACGAGCAAAGGACAATAATTGTCTTTCACCGACGGATAACACATTACCCCGTTCTTCGACTTCCGTTTCAAATCCATTAGAAAGCTTTTGGATGAATTCGTTGGCACCGATTGCTTCTGCTGCCTTCATAACTTCTTCATCGGATGCATCCGGGCGTCCGAAGCGGATATTATCCATGATGGTTCCCGAGAAGATGAATGTATCCTGCAGTACGATGCTGATTTGATTTCTCAAACTGGAAACCGACGCATCTCTTAAATCTACTCCATCAATCTTCACCACTCCGTTGGTCGGATCGTAAAATCGACTGATCAGATTGGCGATCGTCGTCTTACCTGATCCGGTATGACCAACTAATGCGACAGTCTGGCCAGCTTTCATTTCAAGATTGATATCACGCAGAGCTTTTCGTTTATCATCGTAAGAGAATTCCACATTTTCAAACTGAATTCTTCCTTTTATGTCTGTTAGATTCATGGCGTTCGCCTTTTCATTTACAATTGGTTGTTCATCTAGGAACTCGAAGATTCGCTCAGATGAAGCCATTCCGATCAAGAGCTGGTTATATACCTGACCGAGTCTCGAAATCGGCTCCCAGAACATCCCTAAATAGAATGCAAACGAAACAAATTCACCAAGTTCAAGCGATCCATTTTGAATTAAATGGGCACCGAACCATATGAGTACTGCCGTTCCGATTGCGTTCGTCAATTCCACCAGTGGGCGGAACATAGCATTTTTCTTTGTGGCCGATCTCCAGCTATCAAAGTTTTCAGTGTTGATTCCATCAAAGAACGCCATGTTTTCCTTTTCCTGTGTGAATGATTGTGTCACCCGAATTCCCTGGATGCTTTCATTCAAATGGGAGTTTAGCTTCGATTGCTTGAGTCTCACCATCTGCCAAGATCTCCGGATATTCTTTCGCAGGCTTGTCGATATGAAGAACATGATCGGCAAAATGACCATGACGGCCAGTGTCAACTCAGGGCTTAGTGTAAAGAGTATCACGATGATCCCAATAAGAAGGATGATGTCCATCAAGAGGTTGATGACCCCATTTGTGAACAATTCTTGCAGGGAATTGATGTCATTCATGATCCGTACCAGGATCGAGCCTGCTGAGCGCTGATCAAAGAAACGGTGGGAAAGCCACTGGACATGGCTGAACAAATGTTTTCGAAGGTCATAAATGACCCCTTGGCCCAATTGGTTCATCCATCTTATCCGAAGGACATTGGCTACATAATTCAGAATGTACAGCCCCGCAATGATCCCCACCAGTGTGAATAAGAGATTTCCATCCTTCTGCCGAATCGCTTTATCGAGAGTATATACCCCGATTAAAATCGGGATGATCAGCCGGATGGCTGTTGTAATCAGAACGGTGATGATGGACAAGGGCAGCAGTTTTTTCGAATAGGGTTTTAAATAGGATAATAATCGATAGAGTTGTTCCCAATTGAATGGTTTATCAATCACTTGATCTGTTGAATAATGAAATCTGCTCAGTATATTCTTATTCACTTTGTTTTTCTTACTCATGTCCTCTCACCTACCCTTCCTGCGTTTGCAATATTTTTTTCTGATCTTTGTACTGAATGTCGTAGATTCGCTGATACGGTCCATTGTTTTTCATTAAGTAATCGTGAACCCCTCTTTCAACGACTTTCCCGTTTTCAAGGACGAGAATTTCATCTGCATGCTTAAGAGATGAAATCCGATGTGCAATGATGAAGGTGGTTCGATCGAACATGACCTCCTTCAATGCTTTCTGAATCCTGAATTCTGTTTCCATATCAACTGCGCTTGTTGCATCATCCAGTATCAGGATCGATGGGTCTGTGCAGATGGCCCTTGCTATGGCAATCCGTTGTTTCTGACCTCCCGAAAGACCTAAGCCCCTTTCTCCGAGTCTTGTATCATAGCCGTCCGGCAATTCTGAAATGAATTCATGTGCCTGTGCCCGTTTGGCAGCTTCGATGATTTCCTCCATGGACGCTTCCGGGCGACCATAGGAAATATTCGCTTTAATGGTGGACGAGAATAAGAATGATTCCTGCAGGACGAATCCAATATTTTGACGGAGGGATTTTAAAGAGTAATTTTTCACGTCTTTTCCATCAATCAGGATGTCACCTTTTTCCGGTTCATAGAAACGGGTGATGAGCTGGGTGATGCTGGTTTTCCCCGATCCGGTACCCCCGATGAGACCGATGACTTTACCCGGTTCCACTTTAAAGGAAATGTCCTCAAGAGCAGCTTCGTCATGTACGGTGTAATTCAGTGAAACATGCTTGAACTCCACTTCCCCTTTCATTCGATCGACGTGAAGGACGTTATCATGATCTTTAATTTTTTCATCGACTTCAAGAATTTCTAATAATCTTTCTCCAGATGCTTTGGATTGGGAGAATAGGTTGATTGTGAAGCCAAGATTCATGATCGGCCAGATGATATACCATACAAGGCTGTAAAATGCGACAAGCTCTCCGGGTTGAAGGTTGTTATTCATGACGAGGTAACCTCCGTAAGCGAGGAGTGTGACTACACTCACATTCCCTAAGAACTCCATCAATGGGAAGTATTTTGCCCAAATGTCAGAGGTGAACAGGTATTTATCTTTATAATCACCGTTGGAGCGATTGAACTTATTGATTTGAAAATCTTCACGAGACAAGGATTTAACCGTATTAATTCCGGAGATATTTTCCTGAACATTCGTGTTCAATTTACCGAAGGACTTCCTGATACCCCGGAAGGCAGGGTGGACAGCCTTATCGAATTTGTACACGGCAATGGCAAGGAATGGCAAGGAAACCAATGTGACAAATGTTAACGACGGAGAATAATAGAACATGACCCCAAAGCTGACCGTCACCAACATGAAGAAGCGGAGCAGTTCTGAGAAACCAAATGATAAGAAGAAACGGAAGGCTTCTACGTCCGCCGTCAAACGAGACATCAGATCCCCTGTTTTGGCATTATCATAGTAACTGAACGGAAGAAACTGGAGCTTCTCATATAGTTCGTTTCTCAGTCGGTACACAGAGGTTATACCGAATAGATCTCCATTATATTGTTGAATGAATGTTGCGACTCCTTTCACTGCCATGATGCCGATGAACCCAAAAGCTAAGTACGGGATCCACTCATATTTCCCTTGCAAGATGACATCGTCGATTGTAACCTGCAGGATCATCGGATATACCACTGTGATACCGGTTACAAATATTAAAAAAATCATTGAAATGATAAAATGCCTTTTATACGGCCAATAAAAGGCTTTCAATTTTTTAAATGTATCCATAATTCCTCTCCCCTCCATATTCCATAAAAAAACAATGTACTACTAAATATATCGACTTTCGAAATATTTATCTACCCTTTTTTTAGAATTTTTCACTTTTTACGAATTCTCCCTCAAGTCTCATTGTTCATATTTATTTTAAAAATGAACCCACCTAAAAAGATCGGTCTTTTGACCGATCTCTTTTCCAAATTTGGTTTGAATGAGCATTCTCCTTTGACATACCCTATGTAGTTTTGTGTATACTAGAGTGGTCATTATTTAATAGGAAAGGATGTTTTGATTTGGGTTACAGACTTGGTCTTACGGCTTTAGGTGATCGACTTTCCAACTTTAATTGGAGCGGTCTTTTAGTAACGATTGGAATAGGTGCATTGCAAATCTTAGCGATTTGGATTGCTTTTATTATTGTTAAAGGTGCAGCAAACAAAGTAATTGAAAGGATTTTTGACAAGTATCGAAAGAGAAATGATGTATCTGATGGTCGCGCGCAGACATTACAAAGTCTTTCTAAAAATATTATCGGCTATATACTGATATTCGTTTTCTTCGTAACGATCATGCAAATCTTCGGTATCCAGGTAACTGCGATTCTGGCCGGAGCCGGAATCGTCGGACTAGCCGTCGGATTTGGTGCCCAAGGATTGGTAAGCGACGTGGTTACCGGATTTTTCATTCTACTTGAAAAGCAAGTTGACGTGGGTGACTATGTATCGACCGGCAACTTCTCCGGAATCGTCGAAGAGGTCGGCTTGAGAACGACTCATATCCGCGGATTTGACGGGACCCTTCATTATGTACCGAACAGGGAAATTACAAGTGTCAGCAATCATTCCCGTGGAAATATGAGAGCACTTGTCGATATTGGAATATCCTATGATGATGACATTGATAAGGCGATGGTCGTTCTACAGCAGGTATGCGATTCTATTGCCAAAGAAGATGAAAACATTGTTGAAGGTCCCAATGTACTGGGAGTTCAGACGCTCGGATCCTCCGATGTGGTTCTTAGAGTATTATGTAAAACGAAGAATATGGAGCAATGGGGAGTGGAAAGGAAGCTTCGTAAGTCATTAAAAGAGGCACTCGATCAAAATGGAATCGAAATTCCTTATCCTCACCAGGTCTACATTGAAAAGAAAGAAAGCTAAAGACTAAAAAAGAGAAGGCCGCCGCCTTCTCTTTTTTAGTTATCTTTTCTCTTCTTTGCTTCCAGTAGGCGTTTGATTCGATCATCACTCTCTTTTGATCCTTCCTCCTGCTTGTTCTTCTCTTTTTTCACTTTCTTTACGGGTGCCTTTGATTCACCGACAGCATGTAATGATGGTTTAGTGTCCGCTTTTTTCCGCTCGATGTTCTGTCGATCCCGTTTCACTTTTCTGCCTAGTTGTTCTACACTTGTTTTTTCTTTAACGGTAGGTGAAGTCCTTTTCGGTTTAACCATCTTCCATATAGTTCTAAAAGAGCCTGTCCCGAATCGTCTAATAAATATTTCACTAAAGAAAAGCAGAAATCCTGCCATGACAAGCATGGACTGTATGGACAGTTCTTTGTTTGTGTGGGTATGAAGGTCCCTGAAAGCGTCTTTCGGTGAAGATGCTTTCCTTCCACCGGTCTCTTTCACGATTGTATTCAGGGATCCGTCTCCCCCCCTGAAGCTGTATTCTTTTGAATATGGGACGGAAAAGCCTGTCTGGTACGAGTTCCCAGCAGTATCTCCTCTGTTGGAAATATTCATATTGTATAGTCCGGGAGACAGGTGGTCTTCAAATTCGACTTCATAATCTCCCGGTGATGTGATTCTGGTTGTCGCAGGAATCGGATTTCCATCCTCGGATAAGACCGTCACTTCAAGTGGTGATACGCTCCCGTCAGAAGATGATAACTTTAATCTGGTATTTCCGTTACTTTCATTCACATCGATGGTGAAAGGATTGGAGTGAATTTCAGGAAAGGAGCGGCTAACGAGATTATTCACGAACACCGGCCATCCTTGCCACCTGGCAAAATCCCCCGTCCATTTACCACTCGTGTCAGAAGTAAAGGCAAAAGACCTCCCTAGCCCGTATCTCCAAGTAGCCAGGATCGGATCTTTCTTCCCACTCTCCATTTCCATTTGGGCCGTACCTTTCAGGGAGGTGCCAATATAAGCATTCATTTTGGGGATCCCTCCCGCAAATAGCGTTGACCACTTCGAAGATACAATAGAAGGATAAAATGGTTGATCTTCAATATAGGTTCTGGTCGTAATCACGGTCTCCCTTGTTAATATGCTCGGAATCACACTGGCATCGACGACATCATAAAACCTCCCTTTCCCCCACTCGGACAAGTCGTTCAAGAGTGCCCTGTCCGCCCCTTCACCGATCGAAACAGTGGATAAAGTGATATGTTTATCATGGCCATCTTCCACCAAGGTCTGGTAATTCCCGGTAGTGGCTGATTGCCCGTCGGTCAAAAGGACGATGTGCTTTCTCTTTAACGGAAGACTTTCTAGACTTTCGTAGGCTTGCTGTAAGGAGCTGAAGATCTCCGTTCCTCCCCCTGAAGAGATGGAGCGAATCTGTTCTTCTACTTTTTTTCGATCGGTCAGGGGTTTCGTTTTGACGATTTCCCATGGCCGGTCATCAAATGCAATGACTCCCAGCGTATCTTTGTCTCTTAGAAGAGAAACCGTTCTTGCGGCAGCTTCCTTTGCAAGGGCGATTTTCTCCCCATCCATACTGCCCGATCGATCCAAAACGATCACCAGTCCAAGTGACGGTAATTCCTTCTTACCTTTCACATCCATATCTACAGGGAGCAATCGTTCAATCGGTGTTTTAAAGTATCCACCAAGGGCAAAGCTGTCACTACCGCCAAACATAATGAATCCTCTTCCGAATTCTTTCACGCTTTTTTCCATAAGAAGCATTTTGTCTTCTGGTATGCTTGTGGCCGCTACATTATCAAACAGAATACTCTGATATTGCAAATAGGAAGTCAGTTTACCCGGCAATTGTTCAGGCTTATAGATATCCACCGTAACACCTTGTGAATGTAAGATCGGAATTAATGGGCTATCACCGGCTTCATTTTCTACGAGCATCACTTTGGCGGCACCCTCTGAACGGGACAGATGGTAGAGTGAATTGTTTTCAGGACTTTCATCTCCTTTTGAAAACACCTCTGCCTTGTACACTAATAAGCCGGTCTCACCGACTATATGCTTGAACTGAAATTCATTGTCCCCTTCCTGCACACGTAGATTTTCTTTTATGATCGTTCGATCATTCAGTGTTATGCGCATGTCAATCTCTTTTTGAGTGGTGCTGTACGTATTGACCGTGATGGTTGTTTCTTCACCTTCATATTGAACGGAGGGGGTAGAGAGATTCAGTACGGCCACGTCTTCTTGCGTATCGGATGCGAGAGGGGACCAGTCCACTTCGATGCCTTTTCCTTTCAGTAATGGGATCGCCTCCTCCCCTGAGCCCATTGTTTCTTTACCGTCTGTCAAGGCGACAATCCTCCCCCCCTCCGGAAGAAGACTTGAGGCATATTCCAGCCCTTCCTGGAGGTTTGTATGACCTACATTGATTTCACTTCTAAATCGATCCAAATCATTCTGCTCATCTGAAAGGGTCTGTTCAACTTCAGCATTTTCTCCAAATGCAATAATCCCATAATGATCCTGTACTTTTTTTGAATGAGTGCTCTGATTGATCATTTCAAGGACTTGATCCTCCTGATTCGAGACAGAAGCTGATCGATCCACTAAAAAGAGGACCGACTTATCCTTTACTGGCAGAATGATGAACGGATTGGCAAGGGCCAGTATCACAAGGCTCATGGCACTCCCTCTTAATAAAAGAATGATTTTACCATCCTTTCTGGCAAAACCCTGTTTAGCATAGAGGAAGAGGACGAAACCAAGGGGAACCAGGAACCATAACCAAAGAATTTCATTAAATTCGATTCCCACGTCTATAAACCTCCCACTCTATAAAAAACACAATGATCGCCAACAACAGAAACCATGAAGACAGAACTTGGGGCACAGTTTTTTCTTCCTTTTCTCTTTTTCTCTCTGAAGATTCTAGTGTAAAGGATTCTCCTCCAAGCTGCTTTTCCCTGTCGTCAAGTACTACACTGAAATACTTCATTACATCCCCCTGGACTGCTTGATATACCCCGGGATTCAAAGGAGCTTTAAAGACATCCCCATCACCGGATTCTTTTATATACTCATCTCCACTTGAATAGATATCCCATTTCCCGCCGGGGACAGTTCTTTCCTCGCCAGGCTGAAAATACCCTATAAATCCTTGATCTTCTGATAAGTACTGATAGACATTATGAAGAAAAATCGGAAATCCGGGATGTAGTGGAAAGTCCGTATCGTTCAGTCGCATGTTCACAAGGACATTCTTTATGCCTTCTCGTTCCCCTTTTTGAATCAGCGGTATGGAATCACTCATTGCGAGTGTTTCCAACCCTTCCATTTCAATCGAACCCGCCTTTTCCACATATACTTTTTCCAAGTCAACATGCTTTAACAGGGGGTCACCTTCTTTCACGTCGATTCCGGATGTAAGTCCCGCCAATTGTACAGAAGATCCAGGAATGATCATGGCAGGGTTTTTGACCGATAACTCTTTCCACTTATCATTTGTCGTAACGAGAATTCCGTCACCTTTTTTCAATTGATTTCCTGAAATGGTCTTCACCTCGACGCCAAGTGATTGAAATCCTTTTAATAGGAAAGGATTTAATTCACCTATTACCGAGATGGCTGGCTTTGAAGTGGCTTGGATACTGGATAGGACGTTATCAACCTTGAAATCATCCTGGAAAGTTATTTCGGCCTTATATACTGGACTTTCCGGTAATTCAGGCAGGGGAATTACCTCTTCTTTCCCTGCACCGATTTCAAGTCGCTTGGATGAGACTATTTTATTAGCAGCGTAGATGGTGATCTTCCCTGATTGCATGTCTTTGCTTTGATTTTCAATGACAGCGACTCCTTGATAGAGGGACCCCACTTTCTCCACCCCGAAGCTTGTAAGGGAAACGTTCTTGGAATTCTTTAGGAGATTGTGCACCTGAACCGGAGTCGTGATTTTTTCTTCTGTAAAATTGGCTTTTCTTACCGAGTCAGAGTAGATGTGGATAATGGACTCGGAACCTTTCCCAAGTGCTTGAGCGAGGTGAAACGCTTTCTGCATATCTTCATGATCATTGGATAATGGAATATCTTGCAGTTGCTTGATCACAACTTGGTCATTCATCTCTTCTGAAAGAATAGTGGATACCGAACTCCCCACCGCAAGAAGGGTTATATCTCCATCTGCATCGCTTATCAATGATTGAATGTCTTTTTTCGCTAACTCAAAGTGCGATTGTTCATTCATGGTGGCATTCATGGAAGCAGAGGTATCCAATAGTATGATCGTATGATCTGTTTCTCCCATTTCACCCAGTGTATATGGTTTTACGAGGGCTAGCATCAATAAGAGGAGAATCAGCACCTGCATAAAAAGAAGTAAATTTTTCTGTAATCGATGAAACCATGGCGATGCCTGCCATTCTTTCATCACCTCTTCCCATAATAGGCTAGAGGACACAAGCTGATCTTGATAACGTTTTCGGAAGAAATACATCAATATGACTGCTATTATAAAAGCAGATAAGAAAAAAAAGATTGGATTTCCTATTCCCATGCAATCACCTCAGCGGATCCATCCATTTTCTTTAAACTCTTTAAAAAACACCTCATTCAATGGCGGAAGGCTGTTGGTTCGCAGATAGCCAAATCCCCATTTCCGGCATAATGATTCGATCTGTTTGTTATGTTCCAGCAACCGTTCCTGGTACTTTCCAACCAGCTGGCGATTCAATGATACATTCACTTCCTGATGGTTTTCGCTATCGATTAATTTCACATCACCTTTATACGCTGGTGCAACCTCCTCCTCATCCAGCAATTGAATGAAGTAGGTCATTTCCTTTTTTATCGAACGCCTCCTAAGGGCATCCTCGATCACAGAAATGGGTTCCAAGCCGTCAGAGATGATGAAGGATACTCCGCTTTTTGTCCGGTCACCTTTTGCCATTTCATCAAAAAATAATGTGTTGTCCAACACTTCCCTTTTTGGTGATAGCTCTTGAATATCAAACAGGATGCCTTTTGCGTCCCGTGCGCCTTTTTTGGTGAAAGTCTTTTGAACCCCGATGCAATGCAAGGTGAGACGGTCATCATTTGATAAAGCAAGAAAGGCAATTGCTCCTGCCAATTCTCTCGCTCTCTTCCACTTCTCATCCCCGGACAACATGGAGTTCGTGCAGTCAAGAAAAATATGAACCTTTAATTCCCTTTCATCTAGATACCTTTTTATATACACTTTTTCCGTTCTGGCATATACATTCCAATCGATTTGCCTGACATCGTCACCAATCTCATACATTTGATAATCAGAGAATTCCAGGGAACTGCCTTGGAATGTTGCCATGCGCGATCCCTTATGATGCCCTATCCTCATTCGACTACCGCTGATCTTATGCCTTTTTAACTGGGCTAAAAACTGGGAGTTCCAAAAGGATTTCACTGATGCTCACCCTTTTGTATGTAATCAATTAATTCACAGATGAGGTCATCAATCTTTACATTCATGGCTTCTCCTTCGAAATTAAGGATGATCCGGTGCCTCAATACAAGAGGTGCCACTTTTTTAATGTCTCCTATGGACACATGATATCTCCCTTGTGTTAAAGCTCTGGCTTTTGCCATCAGTATGACATTTTGAAGACCTCTTGGCCCGCTCCCAAAGTCCACATATTCTTTGATGTTCCCGGTTGTCTTCTCACCATCTGGGTGGGTTGCGTCTATGAGATCGATGGCAAAATCAATCATTTCTTCTGTCGCCATGATTTCTTTTACGAGTCCCTGGATCTTCAATAGCTCCGTTTGACTTACCTTTTTCTCAAGAAAAATTTCCTCTGTTCCAGTGGTGCGCATAATGATTTGCTTCAACTCAGCTCTAGAGGGATAAGAAACGAGTACTTTACTCATAAAACGGTCTACCTGGGCTTCTGGGAGGGGATACGTTCCCTCTAGATCGATGGGGTTTTGTGTGGCGAGGACAAAAAACGGCTTCTCTAAAGTCATGGTTTCTCCTACTACCGTAACTGTATGCTCAGCCATCGCTTCAAGCAGGGCACTTTGGGTTTTGGGCGTTGAACGGTTGATTTCATCCGCCAATACCAGATGATGAAATAAGGGCCCTTCATGAAATTCAAATGGGCTTTCTTGATCCCTTTCCTTCTTCATGACCATTGTCCCGGTAATGTCAGTCGGCATTAGATCCGGGGTAAATTGTATTCTGGAAAAACTAAGGTCCATCACTTCCGAAAGGGTGCGCACCAGCATCGTTTTCCCTACTCCGGGCAGACCTTCCAAGAGTGTATGGCCCCCTGCCAGGATGGTCCAAAGCACCCCATCTACAATGTCTACCTGACCTACGATGAACCGCTGTACTTCCTCCTTCACCTCTTTTATTTTCATGGCAGCTTCCTTAAACTGCTGTTCCTTTTCTTCGATATTCATCCTCTTCACTCTCCTGGATCGATTTCACTAAAGTAGGACTCGATGATTTGTTCTAAATCTTTTGGGATGTCAGCTCGGTCTGAGCCATTCCGATATGAAGAATAATAGTCCTGATACACTTCTTCATAAGGCCTTAAGGATCCTCTTTGAATCGGTCCGTCGGTCTGAAACTGATCTCCCCGTTCACCTTCACCTATTTCACCTGAGTCGAGTTCCACCTTATCTTCTCCCTCTACCTTCTCAGGAATTGATAGCATATCCCGGGACCCCTGACCACTACCGACACCATTTCCATTTCCACTGCCCGAACCGTTTCCAGATCCATTTCCCTTTTGACCAGAGGAGTTCTCAGCCCCTTTACCACCACTGCTACCTTTAGAAGAGGCCGTCTGTTTACCTCCTTTTGACTGGGTGTTTGATTGTTTAGAGGATGCTCCACCGTTTCCATTGGATTTCGCATTTTGAGCTGAACCCTCCGCAGCATTTTCCCCGATGGTTTCCCCTAATTCTTCTGCTTCCTCCTGTAGTTCCTCCTGAAGTTTAGCCAACTGTTGTATTTGTTCCGAGTCCTTTGTTTCCTTCAAAACTTCCTCTAACTCTTTTAAAGAGGCGATATCATGATCCTTCAATGCTTTCATCAGTTTGTTTTTTTGTTGTTTTGATAGTTGATTGAAACCCTGTTGAAGTTTTTTTACGTCTTTATCGCTAATGGCATCTTGAATTTCGGGTATGTTTAAACCAGCTATTTCTTTCTTCAGTTCTTCCAGCTTGGCATGTTGCTTTTTCATTTTGTTCTTCTGAAGATCCAGTTCCTTTACTTTTTTCGTTATTTCTTCGTATCGATCTGTTACTACTTTCTTTTTCTTAAGTTTTTCGTTTTCCTTCAGAAGCCTTTCTTTAATGGCAGCATTCTCCTTTTTATCTGCCTTCTTTTTTATGCGTTCGTTTGATTGGGCAATGATCTCCTTTTCATCCTCCAACCTCTGTGCTTCTTTAAACATGTGATCTCTTTGATTGAATATCAGAAGGGCTAAAAGTACGAGCATAATGGTGGAAAGCATCAATTTTGGCTGAATGATTCTTTCTCGAACCTTCTTTATTTCAGGTAAAGCCGCTCTCATTTTCTCCAGGGCATCACGGAGAACCAAGGGTGATAATGCATGCTCACTGTGAAGACTGCTATATGCGGCAGTGACTCGATTATCGTCTATGAAGTGATCATAGTATCGTGCGCTATCCAGCATGGTGGATCTTTTATGAAAGGCTGTTGCCCCACCTACAATAAAAATGAAGATGATCCCGATCCAAAGCCCCCTATCCCAGTATGGAATGGGGGTGATTGCTGCCAGAGCGATGACGCACAGGGCAAGAGCTCCTGCGTAGAAAACCAGGAGCTGGATCGCATGCCATAATTGCCTGATCAGGAGTTTCTTCCTTATTTGTTTAAGTAATTGAAGAAATTGTTTCGAGTCCATCTTCTCACCCTCTATTTTGTGCTCTTCACCTTCATGTTCGGTCTTAGCTTCAATATGCTTAAGCTCAATGACAACAGTGCCAATACAGTGTATATACTCAGGAATGAGATCCATAACGGAAACTTGATTCCGCTTCGTGTATAGATTTCTTCAATGGCCATCGGTTCAAAATGCCCCATGATAACAATCGCAGGATTAAACATCGCAATGAGGTACGGTACTGGAGTGGTCTGATTTTGATAAGGACCGTTCCCAATTGCTAAGGAAAGCATGAAGAGGAATAATGTCCCCCCCACGAGAAACAGTACCGTTGCATAGGTTGTGACCATGGATACAATCGTTTTGCGGATGACTGTTGAATAAAATACTCCCATTGAGCCAAATGTAAATACGAGAAATAAACTATATCCAAACACAGTGAATAAATCTGAAGGAGATACTCCACCGAACAAGAAAACAAAGCTGTATAAAGGTAAACTTGATATCACGAGCAGCAGCAAATAAGAAACCGACGAAACAAGTTTACTCAGGATAATGCTCATTGAACTTTGTTCTGTCGTTAACAACATGCTTAACGTTTGCTTCTCTCTTTCACCGCTGATCACCCCACCTGTTAAACCGGGGGTAATGAATAAAACGAGTGCAAGCTGCAAGAAAGAGAGAATCATAAACATGGATCTGCTCTCTTCAGGGCGGAAATAGCCTGTATTAGAAGATCGTGTTTGCAAGTAGATGAAGCCGATTACAACAATGCCTATGGCGATAAGGTAACACAACATTCCGATAAATGATTTAAACGAACGAAAGCGAAGCTTAAACTCCTTATTCAACATGGGATTAATAAGTAATTGTTTCATGAAAGAGTCACTCCTTTCGTGATCTCCATAAAGACATCCTCCAGGTTTGTTTCTGTTTCTTTGAAGCTCAAAATGGGAATATCATTCAGAATGGCTTTTTTCAATAATTCAGTCTGCTCGCGTTCCTCTCCTTTATAGAGGAATTGGACGGTTCTAGTTTCCTCATTCACTTCAATTTTAGAAACAAAAGGATCATCTTCAAAAAATGCCACAGCACTTTCTACAAGTCCCCTAACCTTCACTACAATCAGTTTATCTGCCTGAAGTTGAAATTGAATGTCTGATACAGAACCATGAGCCACAAGTTTTCCATTGTCGATCACACCGATTTCATCACACATTTCTGCTAGCTCAGGGAGGATATGGGAAGAGATTAAAATGGTCTTACCCATTTTCTTCAATTCCTTCAAGATTTCCCTCATTTCGATCCTCGCTCTCGGATCAAGCCCCGAAGCCGGTTCATCAAGGATGAGGACCTCGGGATCATGGATGAGGCATCTTGCCAGACATAATCGCTGCTTCATTCCTCTCGATAAAAGGTCCACATAGGAATCTTTCTTATGAGAAAGATTCACCAGTTCCAACAGCTGTGGAATGAGTTTTTTTCTTTGAGCTGCGGGTATTTTGTAGCTGGCACCATAGAAATTCAGATATTCATCCGCTTTCAATTGATCATACACACCGAAGAAATCGGGCATATAGCCGATTTGTCTTCGCACCGATTTCGGCTCACTGCTGATATTGTATCCATTTACGGTAGCCGTTCCCGTGGTAGGGGCAAGAAGGGTTGAAAGTATTGAAAATGTAGTGGACTTCCCTGCACCATTCTGGCCGACAAAACCGAATACTGTTCCCTTATCAATGGATAAATTCAGATCATCCAAGGCAAGGAATGACCCATAGCGTTTGGATAAATTGTGAATTTCAATCATGGCTGAACCTCCCCTTTCAACACAATGGCAGGAAGACGAACAAACGGATCCCCTTGTGAACGTTTTTCAAACTCAAAAACGATTTCCCCATTGTCATTCATATAGTTATTCAAGTTTTCCTTTACTTCTATAGTATTGGCAGATGATTCTTCAAGAAGAAGCTTCTCGTCGGTATTGGGCTCTATAAGTGA
This sequence comes from Rossellomorea sp. NPDC077527, assembly GCF_044542955.1. Taxonomy (NCBI): domain Bacteria; kingdom Bacillati; phylum Bacillota; class Bacilli; order Caryophanales; family Bacillaceae; genus Rossellomorea; species Rossellomorea sp. NPDC077527. Next base: position 343,010 of record NZ_JBITVL010000003.1, read on the forward strand.
GTACTGAAGAATCCCTCCCGTGTGCAGTGTCATATTTAATGAATGAAGAGCGACCTTGGATACATCCATTTGTTTAGGCAGCTGGATGGTCATTTCATATGTACCATCTTCCAGTCCCATTTCATCTGCACCATTATGGGAATAATGCTCGATGATTTGTCCTTTTATCGGCTTGACATCGAGATCCAACTGTTCACTACGAAGAGTAAATGCACCCTTATACTGCCCTAGTGAAGGAAAGTGTTGATAAAGTAACGAAAAATTTTCGGATTTAGATTCTTTATTTTTAATTTTCATATTGAAAATTTCAGCTTCTGTATATCCAAATATGACGGGTGAATTATTCTCATTATCTGCTGAAATCATTTGCGAAGCGAAGTTTTCCAACCTTTCCTTCTTTTGCTGCTTGATGCTTTGTTGATTCGGAAATGGTGCTGCCATATTGGGGTTCCCTATCGGCGATGATAAATATTCAGTTGATAGTTTTTTATCAATCGTCAAGGTTTCTCCAGCTTTTACTTCACCCACTCGATAGATTCGTGAACCGGACCAAATATACAAATCGGTAAAGTCGTATGGGAATTCATTTTTTATCTTTCCAGTAATCGTTTTATCCTTTAATACCAATTCAGGGATGAAGCTCCCGAGATCCTCCCTCTCACTGGTTCCCAGCACCGTTCTCGTTGACCAGTACTCTACATCTCTAAAGATGATCTTTCTTTCGTCTTTACTAAGTTCTTCTATGGCAAATTTATACTGATTGCCACCACCTGGATTATTCCTCATCCTTGCCGGTGTTAGCTCTAGTTGGTTCTTATCAGACACAAAGTCATAATTTCCCCCGGAGTTGGAAAGAGCCGTAAACGCTGAAATACCATGTGCGCTTTTATCATCCTCGACTTTCAGAACGCTCATTTGATTCAAATGGGGTTTTGAGATACGGTCTTTGGCACCGGTTACGAAAATCCCTGTCGAGACGAGGATTGATAGGGCCGGGATGATCCACCATGCCTGTTCACGCTTATCCAGTTTCCTTAATAAGAAATACAAAAGAGGCACAATGACAATCAAATACAAAATCAGAATGATAACGAGCGTGCTGACTTTAAAATTGGTCGATGGAAAAAGTTCATTACTGTCTGCTACATCATAATAAATTCTTTCCAAGAAGCTTTGATCACCATTTTGCTGTCCAAGTAAATAGTAGGGTTCCGTTTTAGACAACATGTTCGCAAACCACTCATCATAATTTTCCCAGTCGTTCAAAGCGGGATCTCCCAATGAAAAGGACGTTTGCCATACTTCCCCCAATCCTCTGTCACTCTTTGTGACTAAAGGTACATCCCCCTGTTTAACAATGATTTCTGCATCCGACTTCACTTTACCTTTAAAGATAGGCAACGTGTTGAAAGAAGCTTTGATGCTTTTCTTCACATTAAAGGAAGAGGTATCGGAAAGCTCTGTTTCTACCTCTTGTATGGTAAGAGGTAACATTGTGGCTACAGAACCAAGGCTTTCCTCCAATCGAGGAGCTGCACCAACCATTAAGACCCCACCATTTTCAACCCATCGCTTTAAAGCCTTCTGTTGATTTTGACTGAGTTCAGTTACGTTGAATTGGTCAATGACGATATAATCTAGCATCTGTAAGCCGACTCCTTCTTCAGGGAAGGTTTCTTTCGTCAGAGTCAATGCCTGGACCCGGTTCCCCCCCATAGAAGTACCTTTTATCCCTTTTAAGCGATCGGGATTTTCACTTAATATACCAATTGTCGTGTTATTGCTATAGATGAAATTGGGTGTTAGTCGTTTATCTCCTTTAAATTTCACTTCTTTTCCATCTTTCCATGACCCTTCAAACAGATGGATGGTTTCAAGATTTGAATTATGTCTGATTTCATCATTGAAACCGGTTATGGAAAATGTGTATGTACGCTCTGAATTAGCCGGAACATCAATGGACAATGCCCTTGCTCCTCCAGTCTGATAGGAAGGAGCATAATCAAATAGTAGATCCCCTTTAAAATCGGAACCTGAATTTTCTACCGTAACATTAAGAGGAAAACCTCGCCCTTCCTTTACTTTTCCGTCGATTCCTTCTTCCACTGAAATTTTTATTTGTCCTTTTGCAAGTGTTGTGTCCTGTATAAACAGAAACATCAATAAGCCTAACAACACGACGAATAATGCTTTTCCCCACCTTTTCACATGCATTCCCCTTTCTCTTTCTCTATCTCTCTAGAACATAGACGAAATTCAGAAGGAAAAAGTTTCTTTTATTTTTCCTTTTTCGCCCAACTAGCCTAAGTGTATTTTTACACTATTGCAGATTATTCTCAAGATGTTTTTGTAAAGATTGGCAGATTTTCTGGAGTATCCCTTTTACAGGGTAAAAAAAAGGACGCGCATCCATAGGATAAGCGTCCTTTCTCTTATAAAAAATTATATTGTCTCGATATAATCGGTAAGAAGTGAGATGGCAAAATCGATGGCTTCTTCGTTCGGGTTTAATTTCGAGTGATGGAGACCATATGCGGAATCGACTCCAAGCCAGAACATAAAACCTGGTATTTCCTCAAGCATATATCCAAAGTCTTCACCTGTCATCGCCTCTTTACAGATGATCAGTTCTCGGTCCGTATCCCTTAAGAACGACATAAAATGATTGGTCCATCCTGGATCGTTGAATACCTGCCGGTACATGCTTCCGTAATTGACTGCGATATCACAGTCATAGCTTATTTTCATTCCTTCAATCAACGCTTCCAGCCGCTTTTTCACATTGTCCATAGAATGTGTGGAAAGGGTACGGATCGTCCCTTCAAGTCTTGCCGTTTCGGCAATAATATTCTGGACCGTTCCGCTTTCCATCTTTCCTACCGTTATGACCGCACTGTCCAACGGATCGACATTCCGAGAGACGATGGACTGCATTTGTGTGACAAAGGAAGAGGCCACCACAATCATGTCTTTGGTATGATGAGGATAGGCAGCATGCCCGCCTTTTCCTTTAAAGTCAATAAATAATTCCGACGTATTGGCAAAAAGAAGCCCTTCTTTGACGGCAACCTTGCCCACTTCGTATTCAGGGGCGATGTGAAGGGCGAAGATGCAATCAGGCTTCCATTCCTTCATGATATCACTTTGGAGCATCGGCTCCGCCCCACCCGGTCCTTCCTCTGCAGGTTGGAAGATAAATAGAAGATCATCTTCTATCGGGTGGTATACAAAATGGGTGAGAACTCCCAATTCAATCGTCATGTGAAGATCATGTCCGCAGGCATGCATCCTCCCTTCATGTGATGAAGGAAAATCCAATCCCGTTTCTTCCTGGATAGGAAGTCCATCAATATCCCCACGGTACCCGATCGTCCTTGTAGGATTAGTACCATGAACCTTAACAAAAATCCCTGTCTTCCAAGTCTTAATTTCTAATCGGTCAGCTGGCAGACCGGATATATAATTCAATAAGTATTGCTGTGTCTTAAATTCTTGAAACCCCAGTTCCGGTATTTGGTGGAGATCTCTCCTGATCGACTTAAAGTCTACGGTTGTCATAAATACCCTCCTATTATGAGAAAAAACATTGATAGATCGTGAATAAGTGACCTTACAAGAAAAGAACAGACGTCATCCGTCCGTTCTTTCTTAAATCATGCTATTGATAGTTCGAATTACAGTTGACGTAATTCTTGTTTAATTTCTGTCTTTGATTTGGTTTTATCATCGATATCCTTCAATTTCTTTGCAGGGGTACCTGCGACAACCGTATAAGGCGCAACATCGTCTACGACTATCGCACCGGCTGCTACGACAGCCCCTTTTCCGACGGTTACACCCTCAAGCACAACGGCATTGGCACCAATGACTACGTCATCCTCAATGACCACAGGCTTTGCAGATGGCGGTTCAATGACGCCTGCAAGGACAGCTCCTGCACCAATATGACAATTCTTTCCTACTGTTGCACGTCCACCAAGTACAACGTTCATATCGATCATCGTTCCAGCTCCTACCACTGATCCGATATTGATCATTGCACCCATCATGATGACGGCATTGTCACCGATTTCCACTTGATCGCGAATGATTGCACCTGGCTCAATGCGGGCTTTGACCCCTTTTAAGTCAAGTAGGGGGATTGCAGAATTGCGACGATCATTTTCGATTACATAGTCTTCGATTTTATCTTTATTTTCATCAAGAATAGTAGAAAGTTCACTCCACTCTCCAAAAACAACACCTGAAGTGCCTTGAAGGAACGTCTGTGAGGAACCGAAGTCGATCCCGTCCAAGTTCCCTTTTACATAGACCTTTACAGGCGTTGACTTTGTACTATTTTGAATAAAAGAAATAATTTCGTTTGCATCCATCATGTTCATAAGAATTCCCTCCGTAATTATGTATAAAATTCAGAATTCGTTTCTTGAATTACTTTATCAAATTAAAGGGTGGAAGACAACCCATAATCGCGAATACTATGAGTTTTCATGAATGAATTCGTTTACAACTTCCACAAAGGCTTCCACTTGTCTTAGTTGAAAGGCCGACTCGTAACCGAGTAACCAAGTGTCACGATGGATGAGTGAATTATGCTCATCCATCAAAGGGATTTTATAAATGTCTTGTTCCATCCCGTCCAACGTAATGGCTGGTAGAATGGCATAGCCGATCCCATTCAAGGTCATCTGCTTACACGTTTCAATTTGATCTACCACAATCGTCCGCTTAGGTGTTGTCTGAAACTGACGATGCCACCAGTCCTGTATTTCCTGATAATAATTGGAGTCACTCTTAAATTGGATAAAGGGCCGATCTGTTTTCATCACCTCATCTATGGACTGAATCTCCCTATCCACCAGGTACAGAGTATCCTGAAACAAATGGTGTTTCGGCCCCTTCCAATCGGGCGTTCCCCTGATGATACCAATATGGACCTCATCTTCATAAATGGCTTTAAGAATTTCACTGCTCCACCCGGTCATTAGAGAGATCTTTGCATGGGGGTAGGTATCAACAAAGCGTTTTAGAACCTTTGGCAGCCAATTCTGACCTACGATAGAAGCACAGGCTATTTTCAGTGTTCCGTGCACTTCAAACTCAAGAGCCTGAATCCGCTCCTTCACACTCTCTTCTTTAAGGAGCATCTCATCTGCAAGTTTCACCACAAGCTCCCCAGCAGGTGTAAGGGAAAGACCTTTTTGTGAACGAATAAACAATTTCGTCCCCCATTCTTTTTCAATCGTCTGGAGCCTCTGGGACAATGCTGGCTGGGATACGAATAATCGTTCAGCGGCTTTCCTCATATTCATTTCCTGTGCCAGTACATGGAGAAGTTGGTATTCCGAAAATGCCATTTTTTCACCTTCATAAGTTTTTCTTATATTATATCTTAACTTATATAAAATTTCATTATTGTTGTGATAGGAATATACTGAGAGTAACAGGAAATGAGGTGAGAATCAGTGGAAGTGATCTTATTTTTTACCGGGTTGGCAGTCGCTTTAGTTGGTACACTTGCAGGCAGCGGTGGACTGATCGGCATGCCCATCATGCTCCTCATCGGATTGCCTATTCATACAGCCATTGCAACAGCTAAGTTTTCGAACATTACTAGTTCACTTTCGAGCTTTGTTTATTTAGTGAAAGACAAAAAGGTCACATGGAAGGAATGTATTCCGATTCTTCCCATAGCACTGGCCGGGGGGCTGTCCGGAGCATTTCTGTCGGATAAAATCCCCCCTTTCGTCCTAGAATGGATGGCATTCTTCTTTCTTATCATTGCACTATGCTTAAGTCTCTTGAAAGGATTCCAATTAAAGGAGACTAAACGGAAAGACTTTAGAATCTTCGGCTTTTTGTATTTCATTAGTACGTATGACGGACTATTCGGACCAGGTCAAGCAACCATGCTGATGTATACTCACTTATTTCACGGACAGTCTTATTTAAAATCAGTTGCACTCACCCGTTTTCAAACGTTCTTCAGTTGTCTCGGTGCATTTATAGTGTATTTCCATAATGGCCATGTAGAATGGGGTGTAGCCCTCCCATTTGCGCTTGGTGCTCTCATCGGTGCACAATTCGCTGTAAGATTGGCAACCAGGTTATCCTTACGTCATGTACGAATCCTTTTAAACATATTGACCTTCATTCTTATTCTCCAATTAGGAAAAAGCCTATTCTTCTAAGACACAGGTACAAATGAACAAATAAAGAGGATGGCAGCCTGCCACCCTCTTTGTTATGTCGTTATGTAACTGCCTTAAAGGATTTAATCCCTTTTGAACAGCTGACGTTGAAGCTGTTTTAACACAACTCTCCTGGTCATGATGCCTTCAAAATATCCATCATCGGACACCACGCATAAAAATGGGTGATCGACCAATAATTCCAAAGCCTTCTTGAAGTCGGATTGTAGTGAAACCATTGGGACATCGCTTGTCATAACTTCTTCTACTTTTTTGGCTTCCAGTTTTTCAAACTCAAAGCGTTCGAGACCAAGAATGGAATCGGTGATTAAACTAGAGCTGATCAAACCTTGAAAGCGAAAAGTCGGATCGAGAACAGGGATGGCTGAGTAACCACTCTTTGTGAGCAATAATAACGCATGTTCCAGGGAATTCCCTACTTGTACATGAGCTACTTTCTCAGAAGGAATAATAAAATCCTTTATATTCGTTTCTAATAACTCCTTGCTACTCATTGAAATCATCTATAACCCCTCATTTAGAAAATATGAATTTAGTGCCAAGCAGACACTATTCATTTTAACATACTGGAAGAAAAATGTATGTTTTGACGATTGACTAATAGACCAAAAAAGATAACCATAATGGTTACCTTTTGTTTCGATTAATCTTGTTGAGCTTCCTGTAGAAGTTCAAAAATCTCAATGGCCGTGATGTCTATGTTATCGAAAGGAAAGCTGTTTCCTTTTTCATTCATGACTTCGATTTCGAATGTATCCTGTTTAGGAAGATACTTTACCTCACAGATTTTCTTACCGTTGTATTCAAAAAATCGTTGTTGAGTTTCCCCTTGTTCACCTTGCTCTTGTAATGATTTTAATCTTTGTATAATTCCAAGAAGCTGAGACATAATCACTCTCTCCTTTCCTGATCTAATTCTTGGTCATAGCTTTTGCATTGTACCAGATAATATCCTGTTTAATCTAATGTTTTGTCCTTTTTTCACAAAAATTCCTTTATAATGAAAGGGAATAACATTCTTATTTCACCGAAAGGATTGGTTTGATGAGTGTATACCCTATTGATTCCCGAATCTCAATCGTCGACTTAATGGATTTATCATTAAAGGAACGCACAGGCAGTTATATTTTGGACGAAGAGGCACTGACCATTATTGAAACGTCTGCCAGTCCTTCAATATCTCATCTAAAAAAAGGTCTCTCTAAGTTAAACATTAATCCTGAAGATATTCAATACATAATTTTAACCCATATCCATCTTGATCATGCTGGGGGAGCAGGGCTTTTCTTAAAGGAGTGCCCTAATGCGAGTATCATTGTTCACCCGAAAGGAAAGCGTCATATCGCAAACCCTGCACGTTTGATTTCAGGTGCAAAAGCGGTTTACGGGGAAAAATTCGATGAACTGTTCAACCCGATCATACCTATCCCCGAAGAACGGATCCTGGTCATGGAACATGAAGAAAAGCTGAATTTGAGTGATTCATGTACCTTAACGTTTTATCATACGCCGGGTCACGCCAACCATCATCTCAGTATCTTTGATTCTGCTTCAAATGGAATGTTCACAGGTGATACGTGTGGAATTCAGTATTCCATTGGATCGGAACGTTTTTATTTCCCCTCAACCTCGCCCAATCAGTTTGATCCGGACAAGATGAAAAGTTCCATCAACATGTTTAAAGACCTTGATCTGGACCGTTTGTATTTTGGACATTATGGTGTGACGGAGGATGTATCGTTTGCCCTTTCAGAAGTAGATAGATGGCTCGATCTTTTCATGATAATGAGTGTGGAACTGTATTCTTCCCATGTTACAATGGAGCAGAATGTAAAGACCCTTACTTCTGCATTGAGTAAACGGACAAGAAAGGAAATGGTGCAAAGAGGGGTTGATCCCGAGAACCCTATTTTTACATTGTTACAGCTCGATATGAACGTTTCTGCAATGGGAATCGTAGATTATTTAAATAAACAGCATAAAGGAGATCATTCAAAATGAAGGAAGTCACACTATATTCTCAACCGGAATGCCCACCTTGTGAAGTGGTCAAGATGTTCCTGAAAGAACAAAATGTGAAATATAAAGAAGTGAACATAAAGGAAGATGCTCAAGCTAGGGATTATCTTATCAACCACTTAAAGGCTTATTCCACTCCAACCGTAACGATCGGTTCAGAAGTGATTTCAGGCTTTAATTTGGAAGCCCTAACAACTGCTTTAACGAAATAAGGGCAGCAAAACATAAAAAGCAGGCCAGGTTCCCCATGTGCATGGGAACCTGGCCTGCTTTCATATTTTATCGGGATTGTACAAAATCAGGTACATCATATGTGATCGCTGACACTTTCCAGGTACCCTCTTCTTCACTCAACACCACGGCTTCTATACCTTCTACGCTCTCAATCGGTCCCTCCTCTTCATTTGTACGTTCCTCCCAAATATACCAATGGCCATTTATGTACTTCACATTGGTGGATTCATCGTAGCTGAAAAACGGAATATAATAGGAGGCAAAATCAGAGCCAAATGTGATATATCCTCCGTCTATTTTATAAACATTTTCACTCATAAAGCTTTCTGTCATTTCGGCGGTTAAATATTTTGAAAGTTTTTCTTCAATCTTTTCTTGTGATTGTGGTTTTTCACTCAATGATACTTGAGTGCGAAATGCATTTTCTACAACAGTTAATGCGTTTTCCTTCGTGAACTCTGATGCTTGTGTTTGCCCTGCCTGTCCACTTGCTGCTGAAATGATGCCGATGATAAACAACAATAACCAAAACTTTTTCTTTTCCATTTGCATTCCCTCCTTTAAATACTAGATGAAATTATTGTAGCAACGGAAAAATGTCGATGGGATACGATTCATTCGTTAAATCGTAACAATGACTGACATATTTTTTGGTTTGGTTGTAAAATTCCCCCTGTTTCTGCCGATCAAACACATTTTACAGTGGTACATTTAACCAAAAAAGGATGCTGCACAACGTTCATGCAGCATCCTTAATATCACGATAAATATCGAATGGACCAGTAGATTATGAATAACGTAATCAAAATGGTCCCGATCAGAATAGACAGGAACACGGGATTCCGAATAAAAGGGTGCTCCTTTACAACGTCGGGAATATCTGTATCAAAATCACCCTTCAATCGCTTCTCCTGGCCTGCCAACCTAAAGGTATACACCAGCGAATAACCGGCAAGCGCCAACACAATCAAGGCAAGCACAATCATAAAAATACTCATTCTAGCCCCTCCTTACAAAATGTCCTTAAAGTTAATTTGTCCCAACAACAGAAGGGTATACAAAGAAAAGCGCAAGGGGCTCGCACTGGGGCGACAAGCATAAGACGAGTCACCCGGAAAGGCGTTCTTTGCCTTTTTGGGTGACTTGACTTATGACCTCGAGCCCCAAGCCCCTGGAGCTGGACATCTCGAAAAGCGGAGGGGCTTTGCCCAGAGGCGACAAGCATAAGGCGAACCTGCCGGAAAGGCGTTCTTTGCCTTTTTGGCTGGTTTGACTTATGACCTCGAGCCTCTAAGCCCCGAGCTGGACATTTCGAAAAGCGGAGGCGGCTGGGTCAGGCCCGACAAGCATAAGATGAATGGGCCGGGAAGGCGTTTTTTTGCCTTCTTGGACCATTTAGCTTATGACCTCGAGGGCCTAGCCGCCGGAGCTGGACAAGTAGAAAAGCGCAAGGGGCTCGCACTGGGGCGACAAGCATAAGACGAGTCACCCGGAAAGGCGTTCTTAGCCTTTTTGGGTGACTTGACTTATGACCTCGAGCCCCAAGCCCCTGGAGCTGGACATCTCGAAAAGCGGAGGCGGCTTACTCAGGCCCGACTAGCAACTTAAAAAAGCAAACCGTCCTCTTCAAATAAAAATTCATAGGAAAGGTCCATGAAGAGATATAGACCATTTCCAAATGGATACGAATACGTTCTGATGGATTCACCTGAATCAATGTCACTATAGATATCAGATAATAATCCTTTTTTGTCAATTCTCATCCGGATGATATTCTCAAGGAAGTATGGGCGCCAGCTCCAATTCTTTCCTTTGTACATTGGTTCTACCACCCATTTTTGATTGGATTTCACCACATTACTCGTTACTTGAAACCCATTCTCATCACATATATAAAGTCGGAAGCATTTATCCGTAAATTGCTTGGCCATCTCAAAAAGGAGATCATCAAATTCTACACTCTGTTTTTTGATCATCATTAACTTCTGACTGACTTCTTTATGGAGGACTTCTGCAAATTCATATCCCGCTTCCAGATGCTTTTTTTCATATCGGATATAATCCTGACACTTTTCCTTCAACTTTTCCTTGAGAAGATCAGGTTTCAAAAAGGAGGCAGACGGATGCTTTAGATAGAATCCTTGATAATATCGGCCACCATTCAACCAGGCAAACTGGAGCTGATAGTTGATCTCAATATTTTCGAATAAAAGGGATGCCCCGATTTTCCTGGCAAGCATCGATAAACTATATAGAATATCTTTATACGCTTTATTCCCCGCGTCATTACGCAGTTGATATAGGTCTACTTTTAAAATGTCGGGGGAATAGTGGGAAAGCCGATCCAATTGGCCACTGTTACCGCCAATGTTATCGATGGCAATTTTAATGCCATATGTTTTGTAATAGAGAAGTAGATGGACCAATTGATCAAAGTCCCCTACAAATGTTTTTTCAGACAGTTCAATGACCGTCCGGTTCAAATCCAACCCTTTTTTTTCATGATCCAATAGAAGCTCGAGGAAAGACTCGCCGTGGTCAAGCATAAGTAATCGCGCATCCCGGTTTAGGAATATGTAACCCTCTTGTTTCTCTACTAAGAATTTTTCCAGTGCCAGACGAGTGACACGCTCATCCACTTCAATTTTATACTCATCGGGTATTTCCTCATCACCGAAGAATGGGCCAAGGCTTTCAACCTCATTATTTCCTGTAACCATTCTTCCCAATACCTCGTAACCGATAATTTTATGTTCATCTGCACTGAAGATCGGTTGAAAGTACGGAATCACTTTATCTATATTGGTTAATACTTCTAATGCATCCATTCGTACTCCCCCACCTACACTCATGTTTTTTGCATAATTATAACACAATTATTCTGTTGATTTAAAAAAGAAAACACGAAAAAGCCTTCCCAACCCTGCCACTTGGACAGGATTGGGAAGGCTTTATGAAGACAAGAATTGCCTCTCCAATAGATTAAAATGGGAATTGATTCAGCCACTGACCTCCATCCATGGTAATGCATTCGCCGTTAATATAAGCCGCTTTTTCAGATGCGATGAAATAGGCAAGACCTGCTATTTCTTCCGGTGTCCCCAATCGTTTTAGTGGTACACTGTCAATGGTTCTTTTTGCGGCTTCCTCTGAGATCCAAAGCTTCTCAGCCCCCCCGGTCCGTTCAATAGGTCCCGGGGCAATCGCATTCGTACGAATACCGTATTTATGACCCCATTCAACGGCAAGGGTTCTTGTGAGCGATAAAACACCGGCTTTTGCTGCGGCCGAATGAGCGACACCTGCTCCCGCATTCCAGGCATATGTCGCAACCATATTAATGATGGATCCCTTTTGACCTTGTTCAATCCAATAGTTCCCTACAGCATGTGAACAAAGAAAAGTTCCATTCAATACGATATCTATGACGGACTTCCATCCATTCGGTGTAAGCTTCTCAACAGGACAAATAAAGTTTCCAGCAGCATTGTTGATGAGCACATCGATTTTCCCGAATTTTTCAGCCGTAAACTCAACCATTGCCTTGACATGCTCTTCTTGCCTTACGTCCATCTGAAATACTTCAATATTCCCTTTTAGAGATGAAAATTCTTCCTTCACCGCTTGAAGTCTTTCCTCATTCCTCCCGGTGACGACTACACTTGCACCGGTTTCAACGAAATGCTTCGCCATATATTTCCCCATACCATTTGAACCGCCTGTTACAATGACAACTTGCTCTTCTCCCATATGTAACTCCCCCTTGTTAATGAATGAATACTCACTCATATATTATCATATAAAATCGTATTACAACCATTATTACGAAAAAAAAGACTGATTTTTAAGAAAACACTGTTTTCTTAAAAATCAGTCCAATAAAGCTAACCTTCCGGATTGTTTACAATGAGTTCGTGTAACTGTGCTAATGCTTTGATAATGGTTTTATTTCTTTTATATCCTTTTGCTTCAACGGAAACATCGTTATACGTAACAACTACCTGACCTAAAGATCGAGGAGATTTAAAGCCGGATACATACACGTTAATCGTTCCTCTTTCGGTTGGGAGGAAGAGGATATCCATACGTTTTGTCTGATTCATAATCCCTCTCCTTTTTAAAGCATTCGAAACCGTGATCCATATTTAAAGCGGTGCATACGCATTCCATCTATGAACCTATAACTCTCCTCACTTTAAAATAAGCCATAGGAATTATTCTGTCAAACAATTAGCAGGATCATCTCTGGTCATTCAGGATGTAAGAATATCCCGAGAGCTCTCAACATCATCACATAAGAACAAATTGCTGCTGTTCAATTTCTTTCGGCCCTATCGGTTTACTAAAGAAATACCCCTGTGCCTTCTGGCATTTCGCTTCCTTCAAAAAGTCGACCTGCCCCTCACGCTCGACTCCTTCGGCAATAACCTCAAGCCCCAGGCTATGGGCAAGGTGAATAATGGTGGTCGTAATGGCAGAGTCCTTCTGGTTCATGCCGATCTCCTTAACGAAAGACTGATCGATCTTTAATATGTCAATCGGGAACCGTTTCAAATAATGGAGTGAAGAGTAACCCGTCCCAAAGTCGTCCACCGATATGAATATTCCCAGGTTTTTAAGTTTTTTCAGCATTTTTAACGTTTGCTGTGTGTCTTGCATGGCTCCCTCAGTAATTTCAATCTCTATACAGGAAGCAGGTATTGAATAGGTTGATAAGTAGAAATCGATCGTGTCCACTAAATGCTCATGAAGGAATTGTTTGGGCGAAATGTTGATTGCCACGCGTACCGACCTGTACCCTTTGTTTCTCCACTTTTGTAATTGTATACACACCTGCTCAAGTACCCATTCGCCAATTTGGTGAATCAAACCGGTTTCTTCTGCAAGTGGGATGAACTGAGCTGGTGACACGAATCCAAACTTTCGATTATTCCATCTGATCAAAGCTTCAAAACTGTCAATCGTTCCGGTTGATAAATTGACCTGAGGCTGATAATGGATGAACAACTCTTCTTTCTCTATTGCTTTTCTCAAGTGGGATTCCATAATTATATGGTTTGGAAAACTTGATTTCATGTGCGTTTGGTAGAAAAGGTAATGTGCCCTCCCCTTTTCTTTCACCTCAAACAATGCCTGTGCTGCTTTTTGGATGAGTGAGTTCGAGTCATATCCATCGGCAGGATAGCGGCTTATACCAATGGAAGGAGAAATGTAAAACTCCTGGTTCTTTACTGTAAAAGGGTCGATGAACAAAGACAGGATTTCTTTTGCCTTCGTTTTTGTATCGTCAAAACTACTATTCTTCAATAGGAAGAGAAATTCATCTCCTCCCTGCCTATATAGTAAGAAGTCTTCATTCGTAAGGGTCATCAGGCGCTCGGTGATTCTTCTAAGAAGGTGGTCTCCCCCCTTCAAGCCAAGCGTGTCATTCACAAATTTGAACCGATCTATATCCAGATATAATAAAGAAAGTTCAACTCCTCTTTCTTCCATATTGTGAATGATTAAGGGGATATGTTCATCCAGTGCCTTTCGATTCCAAAGACCAGTCAATTGATCATGCATAGCCATATAATGAATCATTTCATTTTGCATATGATTGGCCGTGATATCTTTCACGATGATATAGCAACCATCACACTTTTCATCTACCACGATGGGTACCATTTTCAATTGTGTTATTTTATCCTCACCCGTTTCATTCATAAGCAGACAATGATCGATCGAAGAGGGATTACCCTGTAACGTTTTATAAAGATACTCGGTTAACAGCGCCTTATTTTGAGGATGGAACAAGTCAAATAACTCCATATTGACGAGTGTTTCTTTTGCATAGCCAGTCAGTGAGCTTCCTGCTCCATTGGAATCGGTGATGAACCCATTTGAGTCAAGTATGAATATGGCATCCAAATTATGTTCGATGATCGATTTGTATCGTTCCTTCGCCCTTAACAAATGTTTCTTTTCTTCCATTGAGGGTGTAATATCCCTCGTGATCGAAATAACATACTCTATTTGACCCTGTTCAGTCTTGATTGGAGTAAGGATGGACTCATTTATCACACTATTCCCATTCACATTATATACATCCTGATAGCTGATCCTTTTCCCTGTCTCCACCAATTCCACATATTTCTTCATTAAGTCATCAGCCATTTCTCCCGGAATCACTTCCTCAAGAAAACGTCCCATATCCTCCTGACGGATCGATGTATAACGTTTGGCAGACTCATTTACATATACATATTTAAATCTTCTTCCGTCTTCTACTTTCATTATGAAAACCATGTCGTGAATATGATCTAATATTATTTCCTTCAATACCCTGTCCAGGAACTTCCGGTCTTGATTAATGGTATTTCTTTCTGTCCATTTCATGGATTCGTCATCCTTCTATGCTTATGAATTTATAAGAATCATGCACTGACTCCATTTTACTCATTCATCCAAGATAATCCTACATTCTTGTAAGAATATTCGTTCTACCCCCATTCTTCCCTCGTCCTTTTCACCGCCCAATATATATGAGACAGGCGCACAGGTTAATCATAATCCATAGACTAAATATAGAGAGAGGAGGTTTTTTACGATTATGTATCGACACGCATATTACCCATATAGAAGCTATCAACCCTTTAGAGGAGGCGATCAGCGCTTCTTCCCATTCTTCGGACTACCATTCTTAGCCGGTGGCTTAGCGGGATTGGCCATCAGTCCATTACTTTTTAACAGACCATGTTATGGTCCTGCATGCTACCCACCTTATCCGCCTTATGGAGGGTATCCTTATCCTGGATATCAACAACCCTATGGAGGTAACAATTTTCAATCATCACCGTATAACCTTACGGAGAATATTAATATATACCCCGGAAAATAATCAAAAGGCTCGCCTAATTCTGCTTGTATTAGGTAGAGCCTCTTTGTTGTTATCCTTCTCTATCCCTCTAAAGCTACAGAATTACCTACAATCAACAATCTATATCCAAAATGATAAACTCCCCACGGTACCTTTCCAATCTAAGGAAAAGGGGTTATAATGGGAATGAATACATTAGAAAGGAGCCAATAACTTGAGAAACACTAGTAAATCCACCCCTTCTTCCACATCCGTCATTACCCTCTCTCAAGCTATTTTCACTGTGAATCGTCATGCGAAAACAGCAGGTAACCCAAAATACTTATATTCTTTAAAAAAACGAGCCTTAATGAAGATGATCCGGGAAGGTAAGGCAAAGAAAGTTGGACTCCACTTCTCTAGAAACCCAAAGAATAGCCAGCAACAGTCTGACGTTTTGGTTGATTGTGGAGAATATACGTTTCATCTTCCACCAACAAAGGAAGATTTCAAAGAGCTTCCCCACCTTGGATCACTCGATCAACAATCAAGGAATCCTAAATGCAAAATGAGTTTACAGCAGGCAAAAGGAATCCTGGAGAAATATACAGGAATGTCGGATCATTCTGACCAGATACGAAAGACAGGAAAAAGCCAGTATCAAAAGCCCGTTTTTAAAAAGTTGGGCGACAGCTTCTTTTAACACCCTATGATTTTAGTACAGTAACGCGTATATTCTTTAAAGGGTTTTGACATTTGTCAGAACCCTTTATTCTATCCTTAGAGAATATACTGATCAATCTTTAAGATGAGCTCCGCAATTTCTGGTTTGCTGATTTGATCTTCCGCTCCCACCATCTCACCTTTATGTTTTAAATCATTGGTGATCAGAGAAGAGAAAATAATGACGGGCAGCGTCTTAAGCTTGGGATGGTTCTTAATTCGCTTGGTCAAGTGATGGCCATCCATTTGTGGCATTTCAATATCTGTCAAAACAAGTTGTACACTTTCCTTTACGCCTTTATTTCCCTCAGCAAGTGTTTCTAAATATTGAAATGCATCTGCCCCATTTTCAAAAAACTCCACATCTTCATAACCCGCTTCCTTTAGGGTGTCATGAAGGAGCTTCCGAAGTAAGGGAGAATCCTCTGCTGCAACAATTCTCTTGTTCATTCTCTCCCTGGGACCTAATTTTTTCACTTGATCTACTCTAATTCCTGTTTCAGGATTGATCTCAAGCATGATACTCTCAAAATCCAGCAAAAGGATCATGGATTCGTTCCGTTTAATCACTCCTATGATTCCTGAATGCACTCCTGAATACATTTCGGAAGGCTTTTCGATTTGGTTCCATGAAATTCGGTGAATCTGGGTAACGTTATGAACATGAAAAATGACTTTCTGTTGGTTGAATTCAGCTACTATGTATTTGGACTTTGACGTTTCTTCTTCTGCCACTCCAAGCACTCTTGCCATATCCACAACCGGTAAAACCTCTCCCCTCAATTGAACGATTCCCTTAACATGGGGATGTGAATGGGGAATCGGAATAACCGTCGTCGGCTGAATGATTTCCTTTACTTTTATCACATTGATTCCGAATTTATTATGTCCAACCTCGAATTCAACAATCTCGAGTTCATTTGTTCCACTCTCTAGAAGTATTCCATTTGATTGTTTCAATTGACTTCTTCCTTCCATACATTATTGCCATCCCTTTTTATATCGAACATTTACCCAACTTCTTTACAGGAACAAATGAAAAAATCCACTCTATTCCATGATACTTTGCGGTAAATGATTCTCATTGATTATTATCGCCACACCTATACATACTAAATATAGGAGGTGTTAAAATAATGGATCGAAGAAATGTTGAAAATAAGAGCATGCCTGATTTTGACGATATTACTGACCACATTCTCCCTGCACAGAACACCATGCCCGTGATTGCTCTTGGAAAGAACGCGGACGGTAAAGATGAACCTGATGAACTTTCCTATATAGAAGGGCAAAAAAGCCGTAATCAAAGCAATGATGATTCACGTTCTTGATTATACAAATAAAAAAAAGCGATTGATCATGTTCCTATCAATCGCTTTTCTATCTATACCCCCCGCTTATTCCCCCATACAAGAGTATGGAGCTGAGGCAGGACGCGTACATTATTTAATTCTTCTCTTTCACATACTTTTTCAATAAGTGTTTCATAATCCAAGAGCAAATCAGATACCAGCTTGTCTGTATCCCCTTCGGAAACTGAAGGATTTCCTGTTTGGATATAGAATGGGACATGTGGATATCGATGATGGATGCCTGTGGCATATTCCAGATCACGATCATTAAAGACAACCACTTTTAAGCTGAACTGTGAAGAATTCTCAGATAATCGGTTAACGATCAGGTCAAGCTTCTCATAGTCGGTATCCATCCCCGAACTTGGCGGTTTCGGAGAGAGGGTCAGGTCACTAATATCATAAAACCAATCCTGCCATCTGCTTCCTTGAGTTTCAAGAGCAGATTCAATACCATTTTCACTTAATATGTCGATAAGCTCCTTCAGGTTGGCTAATAGCGCAGGGTTCCCACCGGAAATCGTTACATGTGAAAAACGATTTCCACCAATGTCCTTTAGTCTATTCCACACATCTTCAGCAGACAAAAGCTCTATGTCCTCTTTTGCAGATCCATCCCATGTAAAGGCTGAATCACACCAGGCACAGCTGTAATCACAACCGGCAGTCCGGACAAACATCGTTTTTTGGCCGATGACCATTCCCTCCCCTTGAATGGTAGGGCCGAACACTTCAAGAACGGGAATTTTCTTCATGATCGATTCCACTTTGGTCTGTATATGACATAACTTGTGGGTGTCTCTCTTAAAAACACCTGAAGACACTTTGGCTGGTGAGGAAGCGTGTCTAAATGCGACTGAATGATTTCCCACATGACTTTTGCCATCACTTCAGTTGTAGGAAATTCCATGCCTGAATTGGAGGTAAACATATCATCCTCATTTATCAGGGAGTGATCGAATCGTTTGTGAATCAGTTTTTTTATGTGTTGAAAATTAATGAGGAATCCAGAGTCATCGAGCTGGTCCCCACCGATGGTAATATTGGCAAAGTACGTATGTCCATGAACATTTTGGCAACTTCCTGCATCTACATGTGGAATATGGTGAGCCGCTGCAAAATGCATGTCTTTGTTTAATTCAAACTCATAGTGATGGTCAGGAGTAGGATAAATCTGTTGAATCATAGGCCCTCTCCTCCTTTTTTATCATTCACATATTCTTCAAGTCCCTTTTGTCTAAGTTCACATGCTGGGCATTCGCCACAACCGCTGCCTTTCAGTCCGTTATAGCACGTAAGGGTATTGTCCTGAATATATTGAAAAGCTCCTAAATTGTCGGCCATTTCCCACGTCTGTGCCTTATTGATCCACATAAGCGGTGTATGAATCACAAATTGCTCATCCATAGAAAGATTGAGGGATACATTCAAGGATTTTACGAAAATGTCCCTGCAGTCAGGATAGCCGCTAAAATCCGTTTCACATACACCCGTTACGATATGTTTCGCTCCGATCTGCTTTGCCAGAATCCCTGCGAATGACAAGAATAATAGGTTCCTTCCTGGAACAAAGGTCGAAGGTAATTCCCCGTCCTTTTGGGTAATATCTTCATCCACTCTTGTCAATGCACTCGGTGCCAGTTGATTCAATAAACTCATATCCAATACATGGTGAGGCACATTCAGATCCTCTGCAATCTCTCGTGCACAGTCCAGTTCCGCAACATGTCTCTGACCATAGTTAAATGTCACAGCTTCTACTTCTTTAAATGCTTTCTTTGCCCAAAATAAACACGTGGTGCTATCTTGACCTCCGCTGAAAACCACTAACGCTTTTTCTGTGTTCATATATGGTTCTCCTTTCTTTACTACAGGCTCTTTTGCCATGAAAAGAAGAAAGAGATTCTGTAAGACTCTATAATTCCGGCATTAAAACCGCCACTAACAAAAAATAACGACACCTAAGGATGTCGTTTTCCTTAGTTTTTTATAGAGGGTTGTGCTAGAACCTCTCGGGAATCGTCATTTATCCCAATTCTTCTTCTATTGTCCTCAACCAATATAACGTTTTTTCACAAAAAAATCTACATTTTGAACCAAATTTATCTGATGGCAATCATGGAAAAGTTGCAGAATTCACGATCCCTCCCCATAATAAAAAGGAATACAAATTCTTGGAGGGTACATCATGCTGGAAGAAATGATGAAATTCATCAAAGAAGTGGATAAACTGAAAACAATCGAGCGTCGAACGTACGTAAGCGATGGGAGCCGAAGAGAAAATAGCGGCGAGCATTCCTGGCATGTATGTGTGATGGCCATGACTTTATTTGAAGTGTTTGAACGAAAAAACGAAACAGATCTGTTCACATCCATTCAGATGCTGCTTCTTCATGATATTGTGGAAATCGATGCAGGAGATACGTACGCTTTTGATGTAAATGGGTATGAGGACAAGCATGAAAGGGAAGTACGTGCTGCCGAGAGAATCTTTGGACTCCTCCCTGAAGGAGCAAGAACCAAATATAGGTCTCTATGGGAGGAATTCGAGGAAGGTAAAACAAATGAAGCTCTTTATGCATCAATCATTGACCATATTCAGCCTCTTCTCTTGAATATTTCTACTGAAGGAAAATCATGGATGGAGCATAACATTTATGCTCACCAGGTGTTAAACCGAAATGAATGGATAAAGGCTGCCTCCCCCACAATATATTCACAGATAAATGAATGGGTTGGAATGGGCATTGAAAAAGGATGGCTTCTGAAGGAATAGTTATCAATAATAATCAGGTATTCCACATGGAATACCTGATTATTATTGATTATTTCAGACGAAGCAGCCTTCTACGCTTTTTGCGCCTTTTTGTGCCGAATCTGAGCCACCCTATTTTCATAAAGAAACCGAACATAATGAGTGCGATAATCCCCATGACCATGAGAACGATAAAATACCCACTTCGCTCATCCAGTTCAGGCATGTAGACAAAGTTCATTCCGTATAACCCTGCAATAAACGTAAGGGGCATGAAGATCGTCGTGATGACTGTCAGGGTCATCATGATGTTATTCATTTTATCCGAATTGATTGAAAGGTAATTATCACGTATATCGGATGAAAATTCCCTGTAAGACTCAAGCATTTCTACCAGTTTGATCAAATGATCATATACATCATTGAAATATAATTGTTCTTCCTTCAATGAATTTAACCTTCCGGAGTTACTGATCCGGTATAAAAGATCCCTCATCGGTACAAGGGTTCTCCTGAGTTTTGACATATCGTGACGAATATCGAATAATTCATCCATAAGGTCACTGTCGGCTTCTTCATTTGTATTATCCTCGGTCGTATTGAGGCGATCTTCAATCTTATAGACAAGGGGGAAGTAATCATCCACAAGTCGGTCTACAATTCCATGCATGATCTTAAAGGGACTAAGCTGTTCCCCTTCTTCCTTCATTTTCCCCCATAATTGATTTATCGCTTGGACAGGCTCTTTATGAAACGTCACGATAAACCTCGAATTCACGAACATATTTACTTCATGGGAATCAAGGCTTTTTGGATTGACTCCGTGCATAAGGACAAATATGTATTGATCATAGAAATCGAGCTTTGGACGTTGACTGAAATCGTCCAAACAATCCTCTATTGCGAGGGGATGAAATCGAAAATACAGTTTAAGTAACCGTACATCCTTCCCTGTAGGCTCAGAAAAATCCACCCAGTACCATTTTACGTCTTTTTCTTTTATTCTTGATAAGGGAACATCACTTTGTATTTCCCCATTTTCCATGATTACACTTGTTCGTATCATATGGATCTCCCTACCTGACTTATTTCAATTTATCAATTCCCTTTTTCTCCTTCCTTCAAACAAAACCCTTATAGAAAAGTATGAATTAGTGTTAGAATATGAATCAAATTACTAAAGTAGGTGTACATATTGGAACAGCATATCAATCCCCTGGTTAGGGACATCCAAATTTCTGGTATACGAAAATTTTTCAACATGGTGGCCGATATCGACGGCATGATTTCC
This sequence comes from Rossellomorea sp. NPDC077527, assembly GCF_044542955.1. Lineage (NCBI taxonomy): Bacteria > Bacillati > Bacillota > Bacilli > Caryophanales > Bacillaceae > Rossellomorea > Rossellomorea sp. NPDC077527. The sequence continues at coordinate 364,434 of NZ_JBITVL010000003.1, forward strand.
CTTACAATCGGCCAGCCTGACTTTCCTACCCCACAACATATTAAGGATGCAGGGAAAGCAGCCATTGATGATAATTTCACTTCTTATACGCACAACGCAGGATTTCTCGAGTTACGCAAGGCAGCTTGTTCATTCGTTAAAGAGAAATATCGATTGCAATATGACCCTTTAACAGAGGTCATTGTCACAAATGGTGCATCCCAGGGAATCGATGTGATTCTTCGGACGATTTTATGCAGAGGAGACGATTGTCTCCTTCCAGGGCCCGTATATCCGGGATACGAGCCTATCATCAAATTATGTGGAGCAAATCCGGTCCATATTGATATTACGCAAAACGAATTCAAATTGGATGCCGCTCTCATCGAGGCACATTTAACCCCATCCACCAAATGCATCATCCTTCCTTATCCCTCTAATCCAACGGGGGTCAGCTTAACTAAGGAAGAACTGAAAGAGATCGCGGATCTCCTTAAGAGTCGTGACATCTTTGTATTGGCTGATGAAATTTATAGTGAACTAACCTTTGACGAGCCACACTATTCCATTGCTGAATATTTAAGAGAACAAACCATCGTGGTGAACGGTTTATCAAAGTCACATAGCATGACAGGATGGCGGATTGGCCTTATCTTTGCTCCTGAGTCCATTTCCAAACATCTTTTGAAAGTACACCAATACAATGTATCCTGTGCATCTTCCATCTCTCAAAAGGCTGCCTATGAAGCTCTAACGGCCGGGAAAGACGATGCTTGCGAGATGAAGTCCGAATACAAGACACGAAGGGACTACGTATATGAACGACTAGTGGAAATGGGCTTTAAGGGATTGGTCAAACCCCATGGTGCTTTCTATTTCTTTGTGAAAATCCCTGACAACATCCCATTGAACTCATTCGAATTCTCCCTGGCCCTTGCCCAGGAGAAAAAAGTGGCTGTGGTTCCGGGAGACGCCTTTTCCCCACTTGGTGAGGGATTCTTCCGCCTATCCTATGCCTGCTCCATGGATCAACTGAAAGAAGGACTCAACCGGATTCAATCCTTTATCCAATCATAATGAGAGGGACGAACCTTGTTTCAAGGTCCGTCCCTCTTCTATATTAATTTTTATATTCACCATTGTTTTTTGATGCTTTTTCTTTTTTAGCTTTGTCTTTGTGAATTTTATTTGTAGCCGCGCTTCCTATTTCGTGGGCAAATTCCTCATTGATTTTTGAAGAATCGAATCCTTTTTTATTTTTTTGTTGTGGATCATTTTTATTTGTCCTTTTGGCCATCATCCATTCACCCCTTCATCTGTTGTGCTGAACCTTTGTCAGCTCAGCATATAATTATTATCCGACTTCAGCTGACGTACTATTCATAGGACATATTTTAGACAAAAAAAAGAACCAACACAGATAACTGAGTTAGTTCAAAAAAAAGGAAAAGGGGGTGTTAGTGAGAAATTAATCTCCAATTTCATGCTTAGTTATAGAATACCCGCTTTTCTGATTGATAAACCATTTTTTTATTCTTTTTTTATAAACTTTTTTAAAAATGATATTACCCTTAAATTTGTGATTGTTTTTTGATTAGTGCCAAAAAGTTATTTTAGTAAAACACTTTAAAAAAGCGCTTTCATGAAGTATAATAAACGAGGGAATCCTGGGAAAAGAGGTTTTGCTATGTATATGAAAGAACAGTATGTCTTCAAGGATGAACATATACACAAAGCCGTTATCAGAAATTATACGGAAGATGATTTTGATGCCCTGATTTCAATCCAAAAAAAAGCATTTCCCCCACCTTTCCCCTCAGATCTATGGTGGAGTAAGGATCAACTTATCCAGCATGTATTACATTTCCCATTAGGATCTATATGTGTGGAAGTGGACGGAAAAGTGGTGGGTAGCATGACGAGTCTGATTGTGGATTTCAATCCTTCAGATCCCCATCATACATGGGAAGAAATGACCGATCACGGGTTTATTAGAAATCATAATAACAATGGAAATACTTTATATATCGTGGATTTATGCATCGAACCTGACTACAGGGGATTTAAGTTAGGGAAGGTACTGATGGATGCCATGTATGAAATTGTCGTCCATTTACAATTGGACCGCTTACTTGGTGGCGGTCGCATTCCCACTTATCATAAAGTCGCCAAAACCATCCCGATTGAAGAATATATCAAGAAACTGACGTGCGGTGAATACAAAGACCCTGTCATCACGTTTCTATTGCAAACGGGTCGCACACCCTTGCGAGCAATCAAGGGCTATCTTGAAGACGAGGAATCGTGCGATTACGGCATTTTGATGGAATGGAAAAACCCTTTTAAATGATCGGTGAAACCATCTATTTTCTCTTTTTATCATTAAAAAAAGGATTGAAAGAACAATCAGCTCCTTCAATCCACGAAAAAGGGGGAAATGAGAATAAAAGGCCCAAAGGGTGTGCCTTGTCCTTATTCTTCATAAGTACAATACCCTCATTTCCTCCATCTAAACTTTATTTATTCCATTGATGTTGCTTTTTTCACGAGTGAAATAACCGCATCATTGGTGTCAAGTTGCAGTGCTTGTTCAGCCAGCTCTTTCATTTGAGCACGGTCCAACTGACGGATTTGAGAACGTGCACGCAGGATGGAAGTAGCACTCATGGAGAACTCATCCAAACCTAAGCCGAGAAGGATTGGAACAGCGATCTCATCGCCAGCCATTTCTCCACACATACCAGCCCATTTTCCTTCTTTATGAGCCGCGTCAATCACCATTTTCACCAAACGTAAGATGGCAGGATTGTACGGTTGATATAAGTAGGAAACGCGCTCGTTCATGCGGTCGGCAGCCATTGTATACTGAATCAGATCATTGGTTCCAATCGAGAAGAAATCAACTTCCTTGGCGAAAACATCCGCCATGACAGCAGTCGAAGGGATTTCAACCATGATTCCAACTTCAATATGATCCGCGACGTTTGTTCCGTTTTCAAGAAGAGCATTTTTCTCTTCTTCAAGGATGGCTTTCGCGTCCCTGAATTCTTGGAGATTTGAAATCATCGGGAACATGATCTTAAGGTTTCCGAACGGGCTTGCCTTTAATAACGCTCTGAGCTGGGTACGGAAGATATCCTGCTCATCTAAACAAAGACGGATCGCACGGTATCCTAGGAACGGATTCATTTCTTTTGGCAGATTTAAGTAAGGTAGCTCCTTATCCCCGCCGATGTCAAGAGTACGTACCACGACAGGCTTCCCGTCCATGCCTTCTAATACAGCTTTATATGCTTCGTATTGTTCGTCTTCAGACGGTAACTCGTCACGACCCATATATAGGAATTCTGTACGATACAGTCCTACACCTTCTCCACCGTGATTGATGACTCCTTCTAAGTCCTTCGGTGTCCCAATATTGGCAGCCAGTTCAACATGCTCCCCATCCTTGGAAACGGTCGGTTCGTTTACAAGCTTTGCCCATTCAGCTTTTTGTTCTTCATATCGGGCATGTTCTTTCTTATACTGTTCGATGACTTCCGGTGTCGGATTAATATGTACTTCCCCATTTAATCCGTCAACGATGATCATATCACCATTTTCAACAGAGGACGTAATGGATTTAGTACCCACTACCGCTGGAATCTCCATTGAACGGGCCATGATGGCCGAGTGTGAAGTTCTTCCACCGATATCTGTTGTAAATCCTTTAACGAATTCGCGGTTCAATTGTGCCGTGTCTGAAGGAGTTAGATCCTCAGCAATCACAATCACTTCTTCTGTTACCATGCTTGGATTGGCAATCTGTACGCCCAGGAGATGTGAAAGGACGCGTTTCGTCACATCACGGATATCCGCTGCGCGTTCTTTCATGTACTCATTGTCCATGGATTCGAACATGGAAACGAACATATCCGCTGTTTCTTTAAGTGCAAATTCAGCGTTTACATTTTCTGATTTAACTTTGTCTTCGATTGGTGTCAGTAGTTCTGGATCGCTTAAGACAAGAAGATGCGCTTCAAAGATTTGAGCTTTATCTTCACCTAAATCTTCTCTAGCTTTATCACGGATCGCTTCAAGCTCTGATTTTGACGTCGCAATGGCTTCCTGGAAGCGTGTCACTTCCTCTTCAGCATTGGCTACGCTTTTCTTTTCAAAGCTTAAGTCAGGTTCAACCAAACGATACGCTTTCGCAATGGCAATGCCATTTGATGCCGCAATTCCTTTTAACAGACTCGACATTACTCAGCTAAACCTTCTTTGTTCAATGTTTCTTGCAAGCTGTTTAACGCTTCTTCTTCGTCACTACCTTCAGTAATGATTGTGATTTCTGCACCTTTACCAACACCTAAAGACATAACACCCATGATTGATTTTAAGTTTACTTTCTTTTCTTTGTATTCTAGATGTACATCGCTGTCGAATTTGCTTGCCGTTTGAACTAATAGAGTTGCCGGGCGAGCGTGAATTCCTGTTTCAGCTGTAACTGTAAATGTTTTTTGTGCCATGTGAATCGACTCCTTCAATTATCTTGTTTTTGGTTGCTTCATAAAAGTAATGGATTATGAAGAAAACGTCAACTATTTCTAGTGATTAATCCATTGTTCCTATAAAGCTGTTCAATAAAAAAGAATAGCATGCAATGAGGATATACACAATTGTAAAGCTTGATTTTTTTAGTATTTCATAAATTTGCCACTGTTATGACCCTAATTATGTAAAATATGAGGTTTTCCTGTCATGCACTAAAGAAAAAACCGACCATCTTAGACTCCATCACACACATGCGATGGAATCATTAGTATGAGTCAGTTTCTTTATATCAATACTATTCTTTTTCTACCGTGTGGGATTTTGCCTTCATGAGGTTATAGCCGATTTTCGCCTTGATTACGGTTCCTTTCAAGGTCATTTCGTGATCTTCCGAGGTGTTAGTATACACATTCACCAAATCACATATACAGCGGGAAAACAATTCTGAGAGCTGCTTCAATTCTTGGACGCTTTTGTTACTATCACCTTTCATCAACTCTTCCATTACATCCATAGCCAGGCTCTTTACTCTCAGGGCCTGTTCTGTTTCATATTTCATATGGTACTCTCCCCTTCCAAGCAATCTTTCCTTTTTCTATCATATGACGGAAAAACTAGATTAGAACGGGTAGCTCTGTAACAATCATGGCTGAATATTCAATTGCGCTTCCTTTGTAAACAATTGCTTATACCCCAGCAGGATGAACAGGATTACAGTGAGTGCGACACTTCCAACAATGCCTAATAAGATGGCGATCTGATATTCAATGGCCACCAGGGGACTAATTCCCGAAAGAATCTGACCAGTCATCATCCCCGGTAAAAAAATGATACCCATTCCGAGCATATTATTAAGAGTAGGAAGGATCGCAGAATCAAAAGCGTTATCGACATAGGTCTTGGAGGCTGCTTTCGGGGTTGCCCCCAGCATCAAAGCTCCCTCAACTTTCTCTCTATGGTCTTTTAGTCCTCCTAATAGAGTATTGATGCCGAGTGTAATACCCGTCATCGAATTCCCAACAATCATCCCTGCAATAGGAATGAAGTATCTCGGCTCATACCATGGAGAAAAATGGATAACGACCATATTAAAGTAAAAAAGGCAAGCAAGCGTCCCTATGAATAAAGAGAACGCGGCAACCCCCTTCAGTTTTATATCCATTCCATACCTAACCTGCTTAAAGACATTCATAATGGCAAAAGCCTCCATTATCAAGATGATACTCAAGGTAAGCAGCGGGCTGGGATGATCAAAAATATATGTAAGTATGTACCCGGCGATAATCAATTGAATTGTCATCCGAAAGGAAGCGAGTATGATTTGTTTTTCCCTTGACACCCCTCGCCATTTCACGATGAACAGTAAGAGAAGAACAAATGCATAGGCTGCTATGAATCTCCATAATTCAATATCAATGATTCCTTTTTCCAATTTCATTCCCTCCTCCCTTATTTTGAAATCGTAATGATATCTTCCCCATATTGCTCAGCCACATTAGTAGAATGAGTCACCATAATGATGGTTCCACCATGCCCTTTTGCACACTCAATAAAGCTTTTCATCACTTCGATTTCTGTTTCTTCGTCAAGAGCCGATGTGGGTTCATCCAATAAATAGACGACCGCCTCCATCAATAATACGCGGCCTAGGGACAACCTTTGTCTTTCTCCGCCTGAGAGCTGATCTGAAGGGGTATCCAGAGGTTTATCGAGTTTAACGACCTTTAATATATTGATGAGATCCTCTCTCCCTGCCAGGGGCTTCTCTGAGAATACAAGGCCTTTTTGAAGATTTTCCTCTACTGTTGCACCGAATAATAGAGGGGTTTGAGAAATCATGACGGCTTCTCTCCTGTGCATGACGGAATCGACATCCTGTAACGGTTTCCCCTTATAAAGAACATGTCCCCTATCGGGTATATTCATTTTATTCAATAGTTTCAATAGAGTGGACTTTCCGGCACCACTTTCCCCGACCAGGCAGGTTGTTATGAGTTCGGAAATTTCCATACTGTCAATATGTAAGATATCTTTAAAATGCACGTCCCTTAATTCAAATAACATGAACAACACCTCCTCATCTTTATCATACCCATAGGGAGAAAAAATTAAAGAAGCTGATGACAGGATGACCATTCCTGTATTCATCAGCTTCTTCTATTGTTCTATTCTTTTGCCATTCTTTCTTTTAACTTATCCCTGTAAATCTTTATCTTTTCCGTAAAGTAATCGACTTCATCCTGAGCGGGTATGAATTGACCATATCTTACCCGTTCATAAATAGAAAAAAATCGTTCCGTTCCACTGAGCCCGATTCTATTGAACCACAATTGAACATTTTCATTCGGATATCTTCCTGCTTCACTCATAAGGGATTCCTCTTCCAGCTTTTCCATCGATAGGCGGATTACATCTCTTGCTTTGGAATATGAGATACCCGCTTTTTCATCCTCTTCAACAGGAGTCAAGATTTTTTGGGTTGTCATGGTAGTAGAATGTACCTCACTATCCGACAAATAAAGGGACGCTTTTCGTTTCTTTACCAAGTAAATGATCACAAATAAGACCAATAAACCCAACAGTACCTCGTTCAACCAAGAAAAAGATAATCCTTGGCTAGGATCTAAAGCCTGACTTTGATCAATTGCTTGCTTTTGAACTTCACTTCCCGTCCCCTTTTGGGCATCATCCGAAAACATGTTCATAATCATATCTCTTAGTTTGATCAATTGTTCAAATATTGGATTCACCATGAATGAAACTAGCCAGAATCCTTTTTCCGCCCCCCAGTAGAGCACTCTGCTTCCCAAGAAGCTTACAAATGCAAGTAGGCCTCCCGCTATTGCCACTAACACCCAAAGCCCCATTGGTTTCAAAAGCACTTTTTCATTTCCTCGTTTCACATCGGTGATCATCCTTTGAATAGGTGTCAACGTGATGATCATTGAAAATAAGACAAACAACAGGCAGTAGATGATATACGTATTATCCATATCTCTCATTGGGCCGGTTAATAATGATGCCGATGCAATAAATAAAAATATCAGTACTGACCCGCTGCTCACTTCGATGGCTGTTTCATTACTCTCAATATAAGATGTGATCCTCCAATGTAAAAAAGTCAGTATAGATAAAATCACCCACCATGAAGCAGAGAAGAAAAAGATACTTAAGCATAGAGAAAGTAAAAGAGCCACCAGCAATAGTTTTTTCATAGATTGTTTCATCATGCCAAATGCGGTAAAGGACAGTACGATGACAAAAACCATACAAAGTGCCGGAATATAACTGCTTAGGATTACGTCTTTCGGATATAGGAATGTGATGGCCAACAGGGCGAATAAAACATCAACTCCCACCAACATCCCCAATTTCACCAGGAGCATTTGTTTATGTTTGGTCAGGAAGGGACTTTCAACGAACGATTCCATAATGTGACGACTCCTTGTTTTTGTTCTATGTTCAACTTATAAACTTGTATTTTCTGTTTCTCAATATTCATTAACAAAGCTTCTTCTCTCTTCTCAATGACACCTCCTACGATAAAGACGGAAGGAACTAATTGTCGTAGATATAAATGTTTGAGTACAATATGGAAAGGTATCGTAAACTCATCTGTCGATAGAGTAGAAAGGAGCTCCATACCCCTTTGCCTGTGAGCCCTTCCTGATCCCGGCGGGAGGTAATAATACGGTGTCCGGCCTTGGGATCTCACGTTTAACACAAGGGAGAACGAAATGTTTTGTTCAACCGCAAGCTGCATCATGAATGATGTATATTTAATCAAATCTTCCAGATGATTTGTGATGGCGTAGCGATCGGAAATATTAATGGCTATCATCCACTCTTTCTGGGTGGAAGGCGCATAGATCTTTGTTTGAAGGCTTCCAGTACGGGCCGTTGCTTTCCAATGAACGTCCTGGAACCGATCGCCTTGAATATAGTCCCTGGTACCAACTTGATGAAATACATCATGAAATAATGAATGTTGGATTGGCACATCCCCCTGTCTCCAAGTAAGCTGTTGTTCTGCCATTTTAACAGGGGAATTCGCAGGAAATACAATGATGGTCGATGGGACATGATCAAGTAAATCCAGGATTACTTTTCCGCTTCCGAATAAGTGAGGGATTTCCAACTGCATTTTAGTAACCTTGCATAAGCCCCTCCTCTTTCCCATAACCGGTATAGAAATGGTTCCTTTATCGTCTTTACGGAGCGAAAAAGGGATGGAAACTTCAATACTGTCACCCACGTCTGATGTATATGGGTGCATGGTCGGAATGACAATATCTTTAAACGTGATTTTTAACGTCGCCCCCCATATGGACATCCCTTTATTCTGAATCTGAAATTCCCACTTTTGCTCCTCATCACAATGCAGCCTTATTCTTCTCATGGTTCTTCCGATGGTCACACCTTCACCAACGTTTAATAGATACCATTGATGTACCTTGAAATAAAGGATCATCAATAAAAATATGCCAAACCCAACAAAGGATTGCACATAAAAACTTGCGGATCCGACAATGACAAGAAGAACTAGAGTCATGGATATATATGGATCTTCAACTATGTCTCGTTTCCACTTCACTAAGCTTGCCCCGCTTCAACAGGTGTAATGGCCATTTGAACTATTTGTTCAATGACTTCCTCTGTTGTTCTCGTTAAGGAAGACTCTATCATTAATTGGATGCGATGCTGTAAAACATATGGGGCAACCGCTGCAATATCCTGCGGCCTAACAAAATCCCTGCCTTCAATAAATGCCTGCGCCTGGGCAGCCTTAAGAAGTGCTAGGCTGGCACGTGGACTTGCACCTACTTCCACCCATTCATGTTCCCGTGTGCCCCTCGTAATTTGAAGGATATACGTTTCAATATCCCCTGATACGTGCACTTCTTTGACAAGTCGGGTCAGTGATTGCAGTTCATCCATTCCCATTACTTTTTTCACTGTATTCAGCGGTTCCTCCGCTTTAAAGCGGTTCAATATTCCTCTCTCTTCTTCGAAGGACGGATATGTAAACGGAATCTTCAATAAGAAGCGATCCAACTGCGCAGCCGGCAGCGGAAATGTCCCCTGCTGAGATTCAATGGGATTCTGGGTCGCCACCACGATGAAAGGGGGGGATAACGGAACGGTTTCTCCGTCTATAGTAATCTGCCTTTCTTCCATCACTTCCAGTAGACTGGCCTGGGTTCTTGGTGTAGCCCTGTTAATTTCATCTGCCAGTAAAACGTTCGTGACAACAGGTCCCGTTCTTAGTTCAAATTCTTGCGTTTTAGGATTGAAAAACTGTATACCCGTTACATCACTGGGTAACACGTCTGGTGTAAATTGAATTCTTTTGAAAGCTCCTTCAATGCATTGACTGAATGTTTTGGCGAGCAAAGTCTTACCCGTTCCCGGCACACTCTCAAGGAGAACATGTCCTTCTTGAAGTAAGGCAATCATCAAGAGGTCAATCTCTTTGTCTTTTCCCACTAACACTTTATTCATTTCTTTCTTTATCAAATCCAGTCCATTCATTCTTTTTCCCCCTATTTTACATTCATTTTACAATTTGATTAAATTTTCTAACAATATCTTTTTCTTATCTTACCATAATTCTTTGTAAATTTATCCCTTTTTTTATAAAAAAAACGATCACTCTGCCATATTGGTTAGTGATCGGTTTTTTCTATTATATACAACTCGTCATCCTATTCCTTTTTCCACCCCGTCAGTGTTTATAAATCATCTTCCTCGTCATCCCGCCGTCAACAACAAGATTTTCGCCGGTTATGAAATCATTATCAGGATTTGCAAGAAATAAGCACGCCCTTGCAATGTCCTCTGGCTTCCCGACCCTGCCGGATGGATGCTGTTCATGATCCATGTCTCTCAATGAGGCATAATCTTCTGTTTGGATCCATCCAGGACTGATGGAGTTGACGCGGATCCCCACCTCGCTCAGTGTGATGGCAAGTGAGTGCGTAAGACTGACAATGCCACCTTTGGTAGCCGAATAGGCTTCTGTATCCGGTTCAGACATAAAAGCCCTGGTGGAAGCCATGTTAATGATACATCCTCCACGGTCCTTCATTAACTCTGCCGCTTCCCTGCTGCAATAAAATACACTGCTTAAATTCGCTGATATAATGCTGTTCCAATCATCAGGTTTCATATCCCAAAACGACATGAACCTGGAAACACCTGCATTATTAATCAGAACATCCACCACACCATGTTCCTCCCTGATAGTAGTGAAAGCCTTTCTCACCTCTAGAGGGTCACCTACGTTCACTTCATGAAAGCGGGCGCTATACCCTTCAGTATTGAGCTTCTTGGAAAGTGCATTCCCTCCCACTCCATCCATGTCCATAAATTCTACAATTGCACCCTGTTTGGAAAATTCTTCAACCAAGGATCTCCCTATTCCATTGGCTCCTCCTGTGATGCATACAACATTCCCTTTCACAGTACTCACTCTCCTTTGGTTCTATCAATTTCTGCTATAAAAAGGATACCCTATCCACTAGCTTCCCAATCTTCTTTAAGCAATAGAAAAAGGTTAACCCGGTTGAAATTCTCTCTTAGGTAAGAAAGGCCATTTCTTATGGGTTAACCTTATATTTATTGAATGATTTTCCTTTGAACTCTTTTATTCGAATCATCGCGCTGATGAATATTGATCAAGGCATCCAGCTCTTCACTCAGTTGAATGGTTGTTGGATTGCTCAGGCCAAAACGAATTCCAGACTGAATCATCTTTGAGCGTATGACCTCAATTCGAGCGGCTATTGTACCGTTCATCAACTTCACCTCTACTTCTTTTCTCTATTTTACTATTAATTCCACATAGAGAAAAGAGAAAAGTACTCAGCTTTCATATCGTTCATGATGATTCCTATTATTTTGCGAAACGATGCTTCCCTATTGTCAGCAGTGTTTCCCTGCTTGTGATCCAGTCGCTTGTAGATGTTACTGGATTATAGAAAAATAGAGAACCTTTCCCCTGACCTCTGAATGCAAGTGCTTCTTGGACGGCATCTCTGGCTTCCTGGGAAGGAGCCTGGTTGATTTGTCCATTTTGCACTGGTGAAAAGGCATAATGTCCATTGGAAACCTGATAAATGACCTTTTTAATAGAGTCAGGGAATTCTGTGGAATCGACTCTATTCAATACGACGGTTGCCACAGCCACTTTTCCTGCATATGACTCACCTTTCGCTTCTGCATGCACAAGCTTTGCCAACAGCTCACGGTCTTCAGCCGTTACGTTATTGTCAGGAATCTCTATCGTTTGACCCGGATAAAGGTCATTGGTTGTAAGATTATTTTCTTTCTTTAATTGAATGACGGATACAGATTTCTCTTTACCGATATCCCAAAGGGACTCACCTTTTTCTACGGTGTGAATTCCCTCTGCAGCAAACGTTTGAGTTGAGAATGTAACAAATGAAAGTGCTGCAATTCCTATCATAAAGCTTTTCTTAATCATTTCTCTACCTCCTAAATAGTGCTCCCCACTAAGATAACAATGAATGAGGGGATTTTCAGCAGGTAATGGTTACCACCCATTGCGAAGACTTTAATACTAACCGAACATATGTCGTCATATACTAATCTTATACAGAAGGACTCCCTGGGACTGATTCATACAATGAAACAAAAAAGCAGAGGATATCTCCCCTGCTACCTTAACTTCTAGGCGTTTCCAGATATTGAAATTGAATATTCCCGCCTTGCTGGGCGATTCCACGGAACTGTTTAAAATCATCTTGTTTTACCAGAATCGAACGAAAGGCCAGGAAATTTTCTTTCATCACCGTAATTTCTTCTATTTCTCTTGTACGCAATAATTGCAGTTGCTCAAGAATTTCTGCTTCACTCATAACCTTACTCCCTTCCTCACTGATTCTATTGTAATTTTAAATGGTATATAAGCTCAAGTCATAATTTTCATATGTAATTGTTAGAAAACTCTTTACCTTTCCATGACTTTACGTCAAAATATTAGTAATTGTTTGTAGAATTTTGCCAAAAAGGAGCGACCTTTGATGAAAAAAGCAGAAATCGGTAATGTCATTGAATTTAGAGATGGATTAAAAGGCATCGTTGAAAAAGTGAATGAAAATTCCGTGATCGTCGATTTAACCTATATGAAGAATTATCGTGATCTTGAATTAGAAGAAAAGACGGTGGTTAATCACAAAAACTATAAAATCGTAGAAGCATAATACCGAGAACACTATTCTTCCAAGGAGGGCTCCCCCTCCTTATTCTTCTGTAAGGTTTATTGAATCACCTTTGAGGTTATTCTTATATCATACTGTTTCAAAAGGTGGAGCCTTATCATGAATATGAATATACATATCTTTAATAAAGCGCAAAAAAGCTTTTGGTTTGTGCCATTTTTATTCTCCCTTATCTCATTATTTCTCTCTCTCATCACCTTTTATTTTGATTGGTGGTTGAGTCAGCATAGCTATCCCATATTCCCTAAGGTATTATTCTCTAATTTCAACTTATCCATGACCATTATCAGTACCATTGCATCATCCATCATGACCATGACGACCATTACGTTTTCGACGATTATGGTTGTCCTTACAACATTTCTTTCCCAGTATTCACCAAGGACTTTACAAAACTTCATCAACGACCGTCCGACTCAGAGGGTGCTGGCCATCTTTGTTTCCGGAGTGGTTTACTGCATCACACTGCTCGTCCTTCTCAAAGATGAATCCGGTCAGGAATTATATATTTCCTCAGCATTTGCCGGGATTGTGGCAGTAGTATGTTTATTTGTTTTCGTCTATTTTGTACATCATGTTTCCAATTGGGTAAAGGTGAGTAACTTAATCCATAACATCACCATAAAAACGAATAAGAAAATTGATGAGAGTTACTTATTCAGAAGAAATGCCATTAATGAAGACCCTTCAACATTCAATGAGTCATACTTTGAAGACACCGAGCCCTATAACGTGTTCAGTGAGGAATCAGGGTATATGCAACAAATCGATATTGAAGGAATGATCAAGAAAGCCAGGAAGGACAAAAGCATTGTCCGGATGGTGAAAACTCCAGGCGAATACTTACTCGAAGGGACCCCTGTCATGACAGTCTGGTCCACAGAAGATGAAATAGATGCTGAAAGTTACCTGAAATTCCTTGTACTTGGCCCTGATAAAGAGCCGATGGAAGACATCGAACTTGGCATCCGGAAACTTGTAGAGATAGCCTTACGAGCGATTTCCCCTGCCATCAATGACCCGAACACGGCAAAGAATTGCATAGAAGAAATCGGGATCATCCTTTCCAAGCTTGCAAAACACAAGCTTCCAAGCTCTTATTTGACTGATGACGAAAACAATGTACGCATCATATTAGAACAGCCTACCTTTGTTGATTATTTATACAAGAGCTTTTATCAATTACGTCATTACGGGAAACAAGATATATCGATCATTACAGAAATCCTCCGTTCGTTGAGAATGATCGGTGAAAATAACAGTGGGGAAACAAAGCGCATGGTATGGACATTCAAGGACTACATCCTGGAGGGAATCGACTATGACAGCCTCCAGAACCTTGATATGCAGTACATCATGAGACATCTTGACCAACTGGCCTCTGCATGCAGTCTGGATGATTGGGATAAGGACGAAGTGCGTAATAGATACTTTCCCGATCAATACAAAACCGAAGACTCTTATACCGATAAATCTTCATGACTGAAACAAAACAAAACGGATGACTGTTGTCATCCGTTTTTCTTATGATTATTTATCTTTTTTCCCGTCTGTAAGTTCTTTGAACGAAGAAACCTTCCCATGAGGTTGCTGATTTTCTTTCCTTACATTCCACTTTCTCTCTTTTTCATGCTTTGATTCTGTCATGGTTCCCACTCCTTTTTGAATATATGATCATTATTAACATGGGCAGCAGACACATATTTTACTCTCCATAAAGATTATTTCTTTGGTTTCATCCAGAGAAGAATGATGAATACCAAACTCATGTAACCAAATAGTGGATAGAGATACGATAAGAGTTCGCTGTATTCGAAGAAACTTAAAGAATAGATCATCAGGAAGATACCGGTGAATGTAAAGAATGAAGGTCCCTTCCAATAATTGCTTAACTGCTTCTCGAGACCAAATACTCCACCAATGACAGACGTGAAGATTTCACCATATATGATGAGGATATAAACAAAGTAAAAACCGGAAACAAATGACTTCATCACGACGGCCATAGGAATTTGATATTGGGTCACGTTAGGAATCATCACCAGGGTGATATGACTGGATATCAAAATAAGAGTAAGAAAAAAGCCGCCGAGATATCCCCCATATTTAATCATTTCCCGATCTTTCATTTCTCCGGCAACCGGAACAAGTACCGCCTGTGCCATTGCGAGATTAAAGGCAACATACGAAAAAGGGGCAACGACGGATTTCCACCCATCTTCTGCATGAGGTATCATCAGAAAGGAGTCTAAAAAAGCAGCATGGCGCACTGAGTATACCATCAGGAACAGATTAAAGAATATCATTAAGGGCACTACAAACGTATTCACTGCAAATAACCCTTTGATTCCGACCATCATAGTGAAAAAACCTAACGCGATAGTCAACAGAATGCCCAATTGTTTAGATAAGAGGAGCTGTTCCTGAAAAACCGCCCCGGCTCCTGAAAGCATGACAGCGGAAACACCGATCAGCATAATCATCATAACGATATTCATGATTTTGGAAAACCATTTTCCAAATAAGTACTCGTTGAATTCTTCGAAAGACTTCGCTTTGATATCATGGGATTTGAGCATGATCTTGGTCCCCATGGTAATAAATAAGTATCCGCTTAATAAAATGGCAATAAACCCGACAAAACCGAACCGGGTGAAAAACTCTACGATTTCCCTTCCCGTGGCAAAACCGGCTCCTATGACAGTTCCTACATATACGGCAGCTATCTGAAAAGATCCAGCAATTTTTTTCATCCCATCACCTCTGACACCTTCTACTTCACCTTATGTACAAGCATGGAAAATCAGAAGCAAAAGAAAATAATTCTTTGAAATTTCACCCTGTATATAAATTGATGGCAAATAAAAAAACAGCCGTATGAAATACGGCTGCCAAACTTAGCTTATAAGGATTTATCGTCGATATCATTTAACCATTGTCTAATTGGTGCAATCACTTTCTCGACTGTCCCCTCTTGGAATGGGGAGTCTAGGTTTGCAGCTTCCACTAGCGCAGTAAAGGAACGGCTCCCTCCCAGTTTACAAAGGGAAACATAATCACCCCACGCACCTTCACGATCCTTCTTCATTTTCGTCCAGAACTGAAAAGCACAAATTTGAGCCAGCGTGTAATCAATATAGTAGAAAGGTGAATTATAGATATGAGACTGACGCTGCCAGAATCCTCCATTTTCCAGGTAGGTAACATTGTCATAATCCTTGTGAGGCAAGTATACTTTTTCGATTTCCCTCCACGCAGCGTTTCGTTCAGCAGGAGTGGCCTCTGGGTTCTCATACACAAAATGTTGGAATTCATCGACAGCGACTCCGTATGGCAGGAATTGCAGCGCTTCGCTCAAATGTGAAAATTGATACTTATCCGTGTCTTCCTTAAAGAAATAATTCATCCATGGCCAAGTAAAGAACTCCATACTCATGGAATGGATCTCACACGCTTCGTACGTAGGCCATATATATTCAGGAATATCGAACCCACGGCTTGAATAGACCTGGAACGCATGACCCGCTTCGTGGGTCAACACATCGATATCTCCCGACGTACCATTAAAGTTCGAGAAAATATAAGGCGACTCTTGGTTAGCAATATAGGTGCAATATCCGCCTCCTGCTTTCCCTTTCTTCGCTTCTAAATCCATGAGGTTCCTCTCGATCATGAAATCAAAAAATTCTTTCGTTTCAGGAGAAAGTTCTTCGTACATTTTCTTTCCATTTTCGATAATCCACTGAGGATCCCCTTTAGGCGCTGCGTTTCCGGATGTGAATTTAAATCCTTCGTCATAAAACTTCATGGAGTCGATGCCGATGCGTTGTCCCTGTCTTTCTTTCAACTCTGTGGCTAGAGGGACGATATGCTCCTTCACTTGATCGCGGAATACTTTTACCATATCAGGAGTATAATCGGTTCTTGTCATACGATAATACCCTAACTCAACGAAGTTTTTATACCCTAATGTAGTCGCAATCTCATGACGGAGTTTGACTAACTCATCGAATATACGGTCTAATTCTTCCTGATTTTCTTCGAAGAAGGATACAGTGGCAAGTGCCGCATCTTTTCTCGTGTCGCGATGTATGGATTGGGTGAATGGACCCATCTGGGCCAAAGTCCGCTCTTCACCTTCAAATGGAATCTTGGCAGAAGCCATTAGTTTTGTATACTGAGAAGACAGCTTATTTTCTTTTTGAAGCAGTGTGATGATTTCAGGAGAAAAAGTCTTGATTTCACTCTCTGCAAGAGAAAATAATTGTTTTCCCCACTTTTTTTCTAAATCTTCACGATAAGGAGAATTCACCAGTTCCTGATAATATTCAGTCACCATGCCGGAAACCTCAGGCATCATATCATCGATGTATTCCTGCTCTTCTTTGTAAAAGGAATCATTGGTATCGATGGAATGTCTTATATAACATATGTTCTGCATGGTATCGATATTTAGTCGAATCTCATTGATATCCTTGATGGCTTCCACCTGTTCAGATACATCCGAAGCAGATTTAAATTTCTGGAGCGCCTTCTCAAAAACCGGTTTAATCTCTTCCAGATTTGGTCTTTCATATGTAAATTCTTCAAACTTCATACATTGTGCCTCCTTTTAAATTCATCCCGAACTATAGTTATTCGACCTCCAATAAGGAATTTCCTGTTAAAGTAGGATTGAATTTCGATAATGCTAATAAAACAAAAACCCCGTCTAGTGGACGGGGCAGGTTGATGGAGCTTAATAGGACAAATCTTTAATGGATAGTCCCAGCTTTTTCAGATTTTGTATCGTTTCTTGCTTTTCATCCGAAGATAAAGAAGACATCAATTCATGGATCCTCTTCTCATGATTCGGGAAAATATCATCGATTAACTCCCTGCCATCCTCCGTGATCTGAGCATAGGTCACGCGACGATCCTTCGGACATGCAACACGTTTCAGGTAACCTTTTTGTTCAAGCTTATCGACAACATACGTGATGCTTCCGGATGCTAACAGGATCTTTCCGCCTATTTGCTGCAAGGGCTGGTCTCCCTTATGATATAGTAGCTCCAGGACGGCAAATTCAGTAGGATTTAATCCATTTTCTTGAATGTTTTTGTTTATTTCTTCATTTAAGGCTTTAAAAGCTCTCGACAGGACAATGAAAAGCTTCAATGATTGTTTTGAATCCTGCAATTCTTTCATGGCATTCATTCCTTTAAAGAATATATCTCAGTTTCAAAATATTATACAAAGAAAACCTCACATTGTCAAACTAGAGAGTGATAGCATACCAAACCAAAGGACGGTGCGCGCGCACCGTCCTTTGGTTGTTTGAAATAACGACAAATTCGTTTGATTGTCTAATTTTAAAAGTGGGATTAGTTGGAGATTCTTTCTCTTTTATCATGCTAAATGATGAGGGGTTCTTGTTGAGTGGTCAAGAAGCAGTGCGTTTTAATATGCTCTTGATGTATTGCCCGAAATCAAGTGATGATTCCTGTGATGCTAGTGGTACAACGTTATGTGTACACTTTTCATAGTCGTTCAAGAGCTGATCCAATTGCTGGCTGCATTTGATTGTTTCTTCTGCACAAAGCCCCAGATTCTCCCCGAGTGAAATCATTTCTGAACGTTTCTGATTGATTCTCAATAATAACCATTTTTGTTTTAAAAGACGACCCATTTCTACTAAACTCCTTTTTTAGCTCCTAGTCTATATTTAGTAAAATCGTTACTTGAGAATTATCGCAAGTATTATCAGAAAAGTAAATAGATTCGCAAAACAAGACAAAATAACTAGTAATGTATCTTTATCTGACATTTTTCGCCAAAACCAAATGATGAAGCTGGAGTATATCTAAATATATCAATCTAAAGACGAACTACCTTTACTGATGAGTTCTCTACGATCACTTGTTACACCACTGCCTGATTACGTGCAAGATTCCGCTTTTCCCGCAGGAGTCTCCGCTTTGCACTCCAAACAACAGCCGGAACCTGCTAAATGCACTAAGTCATAAAAATAAAAATCCGAACGATTTCAAAGAATCATTCGGATATTACTTTGATTATAATACTTTTGTCTCTGCTTCATCCCGATAGTAGATTAATAGATGGGAACCCAGCCTTCACGTGTAACGAAAATACGGACTGCGACTACTTTCTTATCTTCGCTTAAAGTGAAATAGTGGCGGATATTCTCTGGAACAGAGATTAAGTCTCCCGGATTAAGGTGAACCTCAAAGAAATCTCCGTCATTTCCTTGAATGACAAATACACCATGACCATTTACAATAAAACGGACTTCATCATCTGTGTGATGATGCTCTTGTTGAAAACTCTTTAGAAGCTCTTCAAGATTAGGGGTTTCTTCCGAAAGAGAAATGATATCCCATGCCTGATATCCCCTTCTCTCAGAAATGTCTTCTATTTCTTCTTTGAATGTAAACAGAATGTGTTCCTTATCACCTTCCGTCAATACATATTGCTCATGAAGACTCTTGTCCAGCTTTCCGATATCCCACTGTTCATATACTACTCCTTGTTCTCTTAAATAGCGTACTACCTCCTCTTGATCTTCTATCACTTGGTTTTTACCTTGGATTTTGATTGTTGTCATGATCTGATTCCTCCTTTAGTTATGGATTTTAGTATTCGTTACAGATATAAGAGCAAGTTGGTATTGAAACAAAAACTCACAAGCTTCTAATAGTTTCTTGGCTTCAAAACCGGTTCGTCCCCATACGGTAATCCCGTGATTTCGAATGAGCACCGCCCCTTTATCCTCTTTAATGTGGGGTTGAAATGCATCTGCTAAAGTGGGGATATGTGCATGATTTTGAATGATTGGAATCGCAAGTGAATCATGTTCCCCCCATTTATCCCAAGCTTTAATCAGTTCCTGATTTTTCAATAAAACAACACCTTCATCCCCGTATATCTCACTGATCACGTTATTTGCCACAGTATGAACATGCAGGCTGCAGCCTGCTTTACTTTCTGTGAACACATAACGATGCAGGAGCGTTTCGGCTGATGGACGCAATGGTGTATCTTCAATCGCATCACCACGTGCATTTACAAGGAGAAAGTCTTCTTTCGTGTGTTTTCTTTTATCCTTGCCGCTTGCCGTAACCAGGAAAGTAACGGGGGAAGAACCTACACGTATGGCAAGGTTTCCACTTGTTCCCATAAACCAGTCCCTGTCTGCTAATTCTCTTTTTATTTCAGCAAGTTCTTCCCATTGTTCCTGATAGTTCACGTGATCACTCCTTCTTTTTCCAGGGCTTCGATACAGTCATGAAAGGTTTCAAAGGAAATGAAAGGTATTCCATCTTCTTTGCATTTTTGTGCAAGATAGTCCCTGGCTATCACCATATCCCCCTGCTTGGCCAATTCAAGATCTGTGACCGAATCACCGATCACGATGACACTGGCTCCTTCAGGTTTTGATAACGTTCTAAGGATGGAGGGTTTACAGCATCCACACCCCTTACTTCCACATTGTTCATCACAGGGATACGGCCATCGGATGGAAATCGTCGTTTCACTGAAGCTTGCTTCATTGCAAAAGACCCCTTGAAACGGACCATATGCTTCTAATATAGGATGAATAAAGAAATCGATTCCACCGCTTACAATGTACAGGGAAATCCGATTCTCTATCGTATATTCGACAAATTCCTTAAAGCCTTTACGTATAACCGCTGTATTTCTTAAATACTGGATCATTTCGTCCTTCATTGAGGAAGGAATAAGAGAGAATAATTGGGTGACTCCTTCTTTTATAGAAAGTGAGCGTTCTAAAACCGCATCCTTAATTGGTTCCCATTCCGGTGGGGCGAAATGCTTCATCAACGAAATGATATTATCGGTTTCTGTAATGGTCCCGTCAAAATCACAGAGAATAATCGGACGCGTCACTATACCTTTACCTCCTCTCCCCACAGAGACAGTGCTTTCCTGAGTTCACTTTGAGTTTCTGCTGCTTCTCTAAGATTCACTCCTTCTAATATGGCATCAATCGCCTGCAAGAATGCTTTCCCCCCACCGATTGCCCCATCAGGATGCCCATGGATGCCACCTCCGGCATTAATGACACAGTCAAACCCAAAGTCTTTCACCAATAGTGGTACAAGAGCAGGGTGAATCCCCGCTGATGGCACTGGCAACACCTTTTTGAAAAATGCATCTTCCTTGTTTAACTCTTCGCTGACGGATAATACTTGATCCTTATTCAGGGCGACGCTCCCATAAGGAGACGGAAATAAAGAAAAATCAGCCCCTGTCATTCGGAGAAATTTTCCCACCCATAGTGAATATCCAACTCCAAATGATGGGGATGCAGCCACAGCCCCTGCAAATGCAGGATGGGCCATGATGGGAAGAGAGATTCCGGGATCTTCTCTCAGTTCCTGAAGGACGTCGAGACCATAAGAGAAAACATTGAATAATAGTGCATCGGCACCAAGTTCACGGGCTCTCTTTGCTTTTTCCTTTAATTCAGAAGTCCTCCCTGAAAGATTTACGGCATACAGCGTTCTCTTACCAGTTTCTTCATACACTTCTTGTAATACTCTCTTTCCTGTCCTGATTCTCTCAATAAAGGGGGTAAGCGGGTTATCAAAAAGAATCTCATCGTCTTTTACAACATCCACGCCACCCATGGCCTGAGCTTTCAACTGATTTTCCAAAAAGGTAAAATCCCTTCCGATCACCCCTTTAAAGATACTCATCAGCAACGGCCTTTCCTTTATACCTGTTAACTCCCTTATTCCATCAATCCCAAACCGTGGTCCAGGATAATTCTTTTTAAGATCAGCGGAAAACTCTAAATCTACTAATTTCACTTCACCATCTAAAGAAAGCTTTCCAAAAACGGTTGTAAGGACTGCAGGCAGATCGTTTGAATAATTATGACCTGGATAACCGATCTTCACCAAACCGGTCGCACCATCTTCACTCTCACTGATGGATACTACTCTCCCCTTGTACTTCTGTAATTGTTCTTGTTCCAGTATAGGCAAGTCCGTCCACGAACCAACTGTTAATCCCAGGGCAATTCCTTCAGCCTTTTTTTCAAACGTTCCTGTTTTCCCCTTTATTTTATAAGTTGCTATCACTTCACTCATCGTCGTTCATCCTCCTTACAGAATACTCCTATCATTCTTTACAAAACAAAAAACCTCTTCCTGATAAGAAGAGGTTTGCCATTATCACTCTTTCTTATCTGTCAGCTCATTAGCTGCAAGAATTAGCACCGTGCTTGAAAAAGTCGGTTGCCGGGCTTCATAGGGCTGGTCCCTCCGCCTGCTCTTGATAAGAATCTAATTTTTTTATTTAATTCAGTTGGATTATTGCACCATTTCCCGCTGATGTCAATCCCTTTTGTGAAATAATTCTAAATTTTCTATACGGGAAATGGCTTCTTTTATGCGTTCGTTTGTGGTTAACAGCCCGACTCGGACGTACCCTTCCCCGTATTCTCCAAATCCTACGCCTGGTGCCACAGCAACATTGATTTTCTCGAGTAAATAGGTTGAAAACTCAACGGATGTGAATCCTTCCGGCACTTTCAGCCATGCAAAGAAAGAACCTTGTGGGGCTTTAACATCCCACCCTATTTCCTGCAGTCCTGAGATTAATAGATTCCTTCTATCTTCGTATGTAGCAACCAGATCGGTAACGCAATCCTGTGGACTTAATAAAGCCGTGGTTGCTGCTTCCTGAATGGCCCCGAACAGACTGACGTAAAGGTGATCCTGCAGGAGGTTGATCGCCTCTATGACACTCTTATTCCCCACAGCAAATCCGACTCTCCAACCGGCCATATTATATGTCTTCGAAAGTGTATAAATCTCGATCCCGACATCCTTTGCGCCTGTCGTTTCCAGAAAACTTATAGGCTTCTGTCCATCGAAACCAATTGCCCCATAGGCGAAGTCGTGCACTACACAAATATCATGCTGTGCAGCAAGTTCCACTGTTTCTTCGAAAAACTGTGATGTAGCGGTTGCACCGGTAGGATTATTGGGATAGTTGAGGAACATTACTTTGGCGTTTTCTAATTCCTCCGGGGAATGATCACTATAATCAGGCAAAAATCCATTCTCTTCTTTTAACGGCATTGTGACCATTTTCGCTTCAGCCAATGCAACCCCTGATAGATAATCCGGATACCCTGGATCGGGTACCAAAACACCATCGCCAGGGTTTAATAAACATTGCGGGATCTCAACTAATCCGGCTTTCCCTCCGAACAGGACGGCCACTTCTGTTTCAGGATTGATTTCTACCCCATATTCACGGAGGTAGAAAGCTGAAATCGCCTCTTTAAAGGATGTCAAGCCTCGAAATGGCGGATACTTATGATTGGCCGGCGAAGAAGCAGCTTCTTTCAGTTTATCCACAATATGCGGAGGCGTCGGTTGATCCGGATTTCCCTGCCCAAGATTAATGACGTCATGCCCCTTATTTACGACAGCATTCACTGTACCTGCTAGGGACGCAAAAAATTGTTGAGGCAACATTTCTAAACGTGATGCCTTTTTAAAGTTTTTCATTCATTCACCTACTCATTTTTTGAAAATTTATTACTTTCAAATTCTAGTCACAAATGATATAACGGAACATAAAGAATGTAAAGGAATAAATGCCAAATCGTACATAAAGAGGTGAAGAAAATGATTCATAAGATTGGTCTCGCCCAGATGGATATTGCATTTGGGAAACCTGAAGAAAATAAGGAAAAAGTCGAACAGTGGGTCAGAAAAGCAAAGGAAGATGGTTGCACTACGGTTGTACTTCCTGAACTGTGGACGACTGGCTATGATCTAACACGGATGGATGAGATCGCAGATGAAGGAGCAGAAGACTCCTCCACCTTCCTGACTTCCCTTTCAAAGAAATACTCCATCCACATCATAGGTGGTTCTGTAGCAAATAAATCAATGGACGGAGTCAGAAATACACTTATAGCAGTCGATTCAAAGGGTATACTCGTAAAACAGTATTCTAAGCTTCATTTGTTTAAATTAATGGATGAGCATCACTATTTACTTCCTGGACAGGAGGACGGGATGTTCTCACTGGATGAGACAAAGATGGCGGGTCTCATCTGTTACGATATCCGTTTTCCTGAATGGTTCAGAAAGCATGTATTGCTTGGAGCAAAAGTTGTTTTTGTCGTTGCTGAATGGCCAAGTGCAAGGATCGATCACTGGCAAACTCTCCTAAAGGCAAGGGCGATTGAAAATCAATGTTTCGTCATTGCCTGCAACCGGGTGGGCAGTGATCCCAATAATGAGTTTGGCGGCTGTTCACTCATTATTGATCCATGGGGTGAAATACTCGCTAAAGGAACTCAAACGGAAGAACTGGTCTCGGCTGAAATCAATTTACAAGAAGTAGAAAAAGTCCGCAAACAAATTCCGATCTTTCAAGATCGAAGACCAGAATATTATTAAGTCACTGATAAAAAATTTGTTGACATGGAAAATGCTTCAATGGTACCATTCAATTCAAATGATTCCGAAAATTAATTAAATAGCGTACGCAACTCTTATCAAGAGCTGGCTGAGGGATTTGGCCCTATGAAGCCCAGCAACCGACCATAATACCGTTGTAAGACGGGGCGCAGTATGCGCCGGATTGATTGATCCAGTAAGGCACGGTGCTAATTCCAACAGAAAGACTATCTTTCTGAGAGATAAGAGGTGACGAAGATCAATCTTCAAGCCTCTTTCGAACATGGAAAGAGGCTTTTCTCATGCCATGGAAAAGCCTCCGTAAACCGTTTTTAAAAGGAGGAATGAAAATGGCAATAACAGAACTCAATTCGTATCAACCACTTACTGAACAGTCGGCCTCCCAACTGGCCATTTCTTTAAAAATCTTTGCAGACGGCTCCCAATTATCATGTCAGGAAATTGGAGATGGAAACCTGAATTTGGTTTTTCGTGTAGTGGAAAGGGATACAGGGAAAGGAATCATCATCAAACAAGCTCTCCCCTATGCTAAAGTGGTCGGGGAAAACTGGCCACTGACAATCGAGAGGGCGAGAATTGAAGC
The DNA here is from genome assembly GCF_044542955.1 of Rossellomorea sp. NPDC077527. NCBI lineage: Bacteria > Bacillati > Bacillota > Bacilli > Caryophanales > Bacillaceae > Rossellomorea > Rossellomorea sp. NPDC077527. Next base: position 389,244 of record NZ_JBITVL010000003.1, read on the forward strand.
GCGTGCCCTCATGCTTCAGCGTTCCTTTGTAGGCGACCTTGTACCCGAGGTGTTTTATTCGGATCCATTGCTCGCCATTACAGTGATGGAGGATTTAAGTCATCTGACCATCGCACGCGCCGGTCTAATTAAAGGAAATGTATACCCCCGATTATCAAAGGATATTGGTACATTTCTAGCAAATACATTGTATTTCACTTCTGATTATGCCCTACATCCCTTTAAGAAAAAAGAATATGTGAAGGAGTTTTCAAATCCTGAATTGTGCAAAATTACAGAAGACCTGGTTTTCACGGATCCTTTTTTTAATAGTGAAACCAATGATTTTGAGGAAGAACTTTTACCCGATGTTCAGCAATTATGGGATGATTTCAATGTAAAACTCGAAGTAGCAAAACTTAAGAAAAGCTTCCTAACCGAAGGTGAAGCCCTTCTGCACGGGGACCTTCATACAGGCAGTATTTTTGTGGATGACCAGCAAACAAAAGTCATTGATCCTGAATTTGCTTTCTATGGACCGATTGGGTTTGATATCGGTCAATTTATGGCAAACCTTATATTTCAAGTCATCTCAAATCCTGATGACAAGGAAACCATCCTGCAACATTTGAAAGATACTTGGATTATCTTTTCCACCACGTTTTCAAGACACTGGAAAGAAAGTGGTGACGCCTACACGAAGGTACAGGGTTACCTTGAATTTGTTCTTGAGAAAAGCTTTCAAGACAGCATAGGCTTTGCAGGATGTGAATGCATCAGAAGGACAATCGGACTTGCACATGTGGATGACCTCGACGGCATTGAAGATAAAGAACGGAGACTACAGGCTAAGCGCATATGTTTAAATCTCGGAAAACAACTCATTGTAAATCGTAAAGACATTCATTCAATAGATGATTTATTGACTCTAATAAAGGCACATTCGTAAATGTTAAAGGAGGTACTCATGACACATACACTTTCCATACCCACTTCACTCAAGTGGCATGAAGATCATTTACTGATCCTTAATCAGCAAAAGCTGCCGAATGTTGTGGAATATCTTAAACTTACCACCATCACAGAATATTTCGATGCGATCATTTCGCTCAAAGTGAGGGGGGCACCTGCCATCGGGATTACTGCGGCTTACGGATTGGCTCAGGCAGCAAGCCAATACGAAACGGATAACCTGGCAGAATTCAAAGATTATTTCTACCGAGATAAACAATACCTCTCTGATTCGAGGCCGACTGCCGTTAACCTTGTCTGGGCTTTGAATCGGCTGGAATATGCTCTCGAACAGGTTCGATCCACAAATGAAGCAAGAACTAACCTGCTCCACTCGGCCATCCAGATCCATGCTGAGGACGAAGAAGTATGCAGAATGATTGGTGAATATGGTCTTGGCTTATTGGGTGATAAGCGTAAGGTTATGACTATCTGTAATGCAGGCTCGATCGCAACAAGTAAGTATGGAACAGCACTTGCCCCCTTTCATTTAGGACGAGAAAGGGGGCTAGGATTTCAAGTATTCGCCTGCGAGACACGCCCTGTGCTTCAAGGTGCACGCCTCACCGCATGGGAGCTCCAGCAATCAGGGGTGGATGTGACTCTGATAACAGACAGTATGGCTGCCCATACCATAAAGGAGAAAGGAATCGAGGCGGTGATTGTCGGTGCAGACCGAATATCATTGAATGGGGATACAGCGAATAAAATAGGGACGTCTATGCTTGCAATCGTGTGCAACCATTACAAGATTCCATTTTACGTGGCTGCCCCATCATCCACATTCGATTTAAACTCCAGAACCGGGGAGGATATACCGATAGAAGAAAGGTCACCTGAGGAAATCACGAAGATATCCGGTTCTTTAATCGCTCCAGATGACATTCCGGTTTATAACCCGGCTTTTGATGTGACTCCTCATGAATTGATTACTGGCATCATCACTGAAAAGGGTGTGCTATTTCAAAACTTTGAGAAAAGCATTCAACAAATCTTAAATGTTAAATAACGAAGAAAAGAGAAGGATTTTCCCCTCCTCTTTTCTCTATCAATCAACTTAATTTTGTCGATCCCCACATCTCCTTTGGATTCACCTCATAAATACCATTCTCCCTATACATGAACTGGTGAATGATGAATTCCCTCCTTATGGTGGCAAAATCATCATGGTATTGTTGAATATATTCATTCAAATCTTTTTCCTTATATTTTTCTCCCACTTTTAATCCTTCCACCATATGTTCAAGAATGAATAATTTTTTCTTTTGTTGAGATGGAATATTCTTGATACGTCCACTTTTTTCGAGAAAATTATTTTTCACTTTCTGCTTTTCTTTCATTAATTTCTCCGACAACTCTCTTTCCCCTTTCTCTTCATGAGCAAAATGGCTGATCACCTGTCCGTGATGTTGTAATACTTTTCTATTCAAATAGTAGTAAACCGTGTTTTTCTCCCGTCGTGAATACACTAGATTGCATTCTTTCAGTTTTGTCAGATGATGGGAGATGGTGGGCGCAGTGAGTCCCAGCTTCCCGGCAATGGCACCAACGTGCAATCTTCCATCTGCAAGTAAATACATCACTTTGATACGTGTCGGATCTCCCATCGTTTTATGAAATGCTACCTGCTTACTTAGTTGCAATCAATTCCACCCTTTCCACTTCGATTCTCATCTAATTAGATAATAGTCTAAATAGAATGGTAAATCAAGTATTTTTCAGAATTCTTTGTCAGTAAACTGTTGAAAGCGGTATTTTCATAGGAAATAGAAATAAAACAGGCAGTCTCCTTTAGGAAACTGCCTGATCGATCTTATCTTTCTAATGACAATAAGGTTTCTTTCTTGTCTACTTGTTTACCTGCATAACCTGTCAGCGTTTTATTTTTCCCTATGACCCGGTGACAGGGGATGATAACGGGAAAGCGGTTGGCTTTATTTGCCTGTCCTACTGCTCGCACTGCTTTCGGCCGTTGAATGGCATGTGCTAGATCTTGATAGGACCATGTTTGTCCATATGGAATTTCCAGAAGAGCATTCCATACTTCTATTTGAAAAGCTGTACCATCTAATTTAAGAGGAAGATCGAATTCTCTCCTCTCCCCATTAAAAAATTCGTCAAGCTGCTCTTTCGCCTTCATTAAAATGGGATGCTCCGTTTCGCTCGTCACTCTTTCATCAACAAACTGTACAGACAGCAAATGAATATGATCCGCTGATAGCTTCAGATTTCCAATGGGACTCTCTACCGTAATTGTATGAATGGACATTTTGTAGAACTCCTTTATGATTTAGGAAGATAAATATGGAAGGTGGTTCCTTCTCCTACTTTACTTTCAACCCGAACACTTCCCTTATGCTCTTTGATAATTTTAAAGCTAACCATCAGGCCAAGTCCAGTCCCTCTCTCTTTAGTTGTATAAAAGGGTTCACCCAGCTTCTTGATTTTATCCTTTGAGATTCCGCCTCCCTGGTCTTTAATCTCGATATGAATCATTTCATCCCCTGTCTCATGTATGTTGATGGAAATCACGCCTCCATCAGTCATGACTTCAATCGCATTCTTGATGACATTGATGAATACCTGTTTTAGCTGATTGGGTTCAGCTACGATAGCGGGAAGGTCATCCTGATAGCTTTCTTCATATTGAACATTATGCATGACTGCCTGGGCACTCAGTAAATCTACTGTATCTTTCATAATTTTAATTAAATTCGTTTCTTGATATTGGATTGCCTGTGGCTTTGCCAGGACAAGAAACTCCGTAATGATCGATTCAATTCGTTGAAATTCAGAAGTGATCACATTAAAATACATTTCATGATCTTTACCGACACTGTTTTCAAGCAGTTGAATGAACCCTTTCAGTGCAGTCATCGGATTTCTGATCTCGTGGGCAATCCCTGCAGCAAGCTCACCTACAACACTTAACGTGTCTGATTTTCTTAATTGTTCCTGCATTTCGATTTGATCCGTAATATCGCGAATGATGGTTAAATTCAAGTTGGAAAGTAAATTATATTTTGATGATAGCTCTACATATTGAACTCTATCCCTGTAAGTTGTTAACGTCTTTAAAAAGGTTGCCTGACCTTCCTCTTTCAACTGCTGTAAATATTCATCATACGTTTCTTCACCGGGCTCTATATTCAATATTTCCCTTACATCTTTTCCTATAAGCTGATCTTTTTCCATATTAATGATTTTGCTCACTTCGGGATTTGCATCTACGACAACATAATTATGATTGGTCAGTAGCAATCCGTCTAATGATCCTTCGAAAATCTTCCTGAATCTCTCTTCACTCTCACGCAATTCTTTCTCCATTTGGTATCGTTCACTGACATTTCGGAAAATGGTCATATTATACCCATCAACAGAATGAAGTTTTGAAGTGAATTCTAAATGCTTCAGCTGATTGTTCGGCATGAGAAATAATACTTCATCCCTTACAGCTCCGCTTCTGTTTAGTTGTTCCATGACCAGATCAAACTTTTGACTTTCCAAAGGGTAAACGAAGTCCCTGATTTTTTTGGATAGGAGTTCAGAAAGCGTACACTCGAATATTTTCAGAGCTGAAGAGTTCGCTTTAAGGACCCTTCCGTCTTGATCCCACAGGACAATGGCATCGATCGCTTCCTCAAATAACCCTTTGAACAATTCTTCATTTCGCTTAAGCTGAATCTCCATCTGCCTCTTTTCAGTTACATCTCTAAGAATGGCCATATGGAGCTTGTGATGGACATAAGGGCTTGTGGTGAATTCCACGATTGACATGCTTTGTGATTTCTTGATAGGAATTTCACCGCGGGCTTTTTTGTTTTGAGAGATCAATTCTTTGATTTTGTCGATTTTATAGTGGGCATTCTCAGGAATGAAAGAGCTGATATTCCTGCTTGTGATCTCTTCCTTATCAAGTCCCACTTGTAAACTGAATGCATGATTTACATCATTGATATTCCCATGGATATCGAATAAGACGATTCCCTCTGATGCATTCTGGAAGATATTTGATAATAGGTGTACATTCAAATGATCCTTGCGTTCTTTCTCCTTCAATTCTGTAACATCCTTAAAATATAGATAAGCATTAGGAGAAATGGTCGATTTTTTTAACAATAGCTCGACATGAATGATTTTCTTCTCACTGACGTTCATCAGAGTTTCATCTTCAAGAGTTTTGCCTGTTTCCATGACTTCTTTATAATGGGCCACAATAGGAGCAGGTACTGAAGAGAAAAAGAGGCTAAACAGCTTCCCTACTACATCCTCATCATTTAATTGAAGGGTTTCATATGCCTCGGGGTTGGCATAAACGATGATTAACTCATGATTGATCACTAGCATCGGCATGGGTGAAGCTAAGCAAATTTCCCTATCAACGGGATGACATTGTCCCTCTTTTTGCTCTCTCTTCAATTTACTACTATTAGTCATTTCCTCATCCCCCTACTTTTTTAAAAGACGACCATTGGCTTAAGTCAGCTAGAAATCGCATAGCTTCCCATACTTTTGGTGATAATTAACAGTGAAATTCATGTTTTGCTCATTGTATCCTAGGGTAAGAATGAATGAGGATTAAACTTTTTAAAAGATGGTGAAGATATGAAACAGCGTGATTATTACTTCGATAATGCCAAATTCATTTTGATCTTTTTAGTGGTATTCGGACATGTTATCCGGTCCTATATTGAAAGTGATCCCTTTATCCTTTCTTTGTATAAAACGATTTACACCTTCCACATGCCTGCTTTCATTCTTGTAGCAGGATTTTTTGCAAAAGGTTTTTATAAAAAGGGATATATTCAAAAACTTGCTAAAAAATTGATACTTCCTTACATTGTGTTTCAATTGATTTACACGGTGTATTATCATTTTCTTTATCAAGAATCAACATTCGAGGTGGATCCTCTTAATCCACACTGGTCATTGTGGTTCCTCATCAGCCTTTTTTGTTGGAACGCACTGCTCTATGCATTCATCAAGTGGTTTAAGTTTAAACCGGTAACCGGACTTACAGTGGCCTTCTCCATTGGACTGATTGTTGGATTTGCAGATGTCATTTCGAATTATTTAAGCTTATCCAGGACATTCGTGTTTTTCCCGATCTTCTTGATGGGTTACTACATGGAAAAGGAGCATTTTGAATATTTTAAAACGAATAAAGCGCGTTTAGTGGCAGGTTCATTATTTGTAATCGTATTTCTTGGAATGTATTTCATCCCGGAATTTTCAGACAAATGGTTACTCGGCTCTAAGCCTTATGGAGATTTTGCATGGAATAGCGCCATCAGTATGGCAGTCAGGGCAGCAGTTTACTTATTGAACGTCGTCATGATCTTCAGCTTTTTTACTTTTGTGCCGACAAAGAGACAGTTTTTCACTAAATGGGGGAAAAACACTTTATATGTTTACTTGCTTCATGGTTTTCTCATCCGATTATTCCGTGAAAGCCAGCTTAAGGACATAATCGACCCGACTACTAGTTTATTACTGTTATTAGGTGTTTCTTTTGTTCTGACGATGATTTTTTCAACGAAATTCTTTACAAGCATCACACAACCGATCATTGAGTTTAAATCTACAAAATTGCAGAAACTTCTTTCAAAAAGAGAAATGAAAACAAGATAAACCTCACTAGAAAGGGCTGACCCAATTGTAACCATGGGCCAGTCCCTTTTCTTGTTAACTATTCCTTTTAGATTAGAATGCGAACTGGGATTCAACACAATTTTCAAAAAACTTATATTACCTATATTATTCGCACCTTTTCCTAAAATTCCTTCTAATAGTTACAATAAATTTAAATTCGTTTTAGACAAACATTGAGCTTTCTCGCAAGCTTAGATAAAATGATAATCAGTATGATGTACGAACATCTTATTTCATATGTAAAATAGCACCAATCATTCGTCTGGCTGTTCTCTCGCCGGGTTGATTTAGAATAAAGGAGATTATAAATGAAGAAAGTCGTTTTAAGTACGTTAAATGCAAAATATATTCACACGAATTTAGCCATTCGCTGTTTAAAGGCTTATGCAGAGCCCGAATATGAAATCGAGCTCTCTGAGTACACCATCAAGGATCCAACGCTTAATATCGCAACTGACTTATTCTCAAAGAAGCCTGACATCATCGGCTTCAGCTGCTACATCTGGAATATCGAAGAGACAATCAAAGTCATCAAAATCCTTCGTAAGATCATGCCTGAGGTTACCATCATCCTAGGAGGGCCAGAAGTGACGTATGATGTTCCGTATTGGCTTGAGCGTCTTGATGAAGTTGATTTTATCATCATTGGTGAAGGCGAAGAGTCCTTTAAGCAGTTATTAGATCAGCTTCACGGTGAAAAAGATTGGTCGAAGGTATTCGGTGTGGCTTATTTAGAAGATGGTAAACCTGTCATCAAGCCTCAACAAAATAAGATAGACCTTCGTGAAGTTCCTTCACCTTTCCGATTTCAGGAGGATCTTTCTCAGCTCGGTAAGAGGGTGACGTATATCGAAACAAGCAGGGGGTGCCCTTTCCGATGTCAGTTCTGCCTTTCTTCTATTGAAGTAGGTGTTCGCTACTTTGACCGTGAGAAGGTCAAGGAAGATATTCGATTCCTGATGGAACATGGAGCGAAAACCATTAAATTTGTGGATCGCACCTTTAATATCAGCAGGAGCTACGCGATGGAAATGTTTCAATTTCTCATTGACGAGCACCTGCCGGGTACCGTATTCCAGTTTGAAATCACCGCGGATATCATGCGGCCTGAAGTGATTGAATTCCTTAACGAACATGCTCCTAGAGGGTTATTCCGTTTTGAAATCGGTATTCAATCAACCAATGATGAAACAAATGACCTTGTCATGCGGAAACAAAATTACAATAAACTGACAAGAACCGTCACCATGGTGAAAGACGGTGGAAAAATTGATCAGCATCTCGATTTGATTGCAGGTCTGCCCGAAGAGGATTATCATTCATTCCGCAAAACATTCAATGACGTATTCGAATTGAGACCAGAAGAGCTTCAATTAGGGTTCTTAAAGATGCTTCGGGGAACAGGATTAAGAATTCGCGCCAATGATCATCAGTATACGTATATGGACCATTCTCCTTACGAGATCTTGGGTAATAATGTATTGTCTTTCGACGACATTGTGAGGATCAAGCAGGTTGAGGACGTTTTGGAAAAATATTGGAACGACCATCGCATGGATCGTACGATTGAATATTTGGTGACCAATTGTTTTGAAACACCATTCGATTTCTTCCAGCAATTCGGTTCCTATTGGGAGAATAAGGGGTGGTCACGAATAGGTCATCAATTAGAAGATTTATTCAGACGCCTCCATGAGTTCCTATCCACTGAGACAAACTTTCCTATTTCAATCATTGAAGGTCTCATGAAGCTGGATTATTTAGAGAATCAGAAGTATAAACCAAGAAAACCGTGGTGGACTCATGAACTTACAAAGGAAGATCGTTCAAATATCTATCAAACCCTATTGGCAGAACCTTCTATAGCAGGGGAAGCATTTGAACATTTAAAGCTCAATGAAAAAGAGTTGTATAAACACACCTTGTTGGAAACGATTCAATCCAAATCAGGTCAGGACCAGTACGTACTGGCCTACTTTGAGCCCTCTACCGGTCAATCGACTGTATTTGAATTTGATCGCGAACTTGTTTAGTGATAACAAAGAAAAAATGTTAAGCGAATCGCTTAACATTTTTTCTTTTTTTCTTGTGTTTTGGATTGTTTTTGTGTCACTTCAATAATCTTGGCTGCGTTAACGTCGCCAAATTCCTGACCAAATTCTTCCCGGAAAGACTGCTTTTTATCTTTCATCAGCTTCTTCCCTTTTTCCCTCTTGAAGAATTTCGATTCTTTCCTTTTGCCGGATCTTCCCCTTGAGTGAATTCAGCTGAGAATTCGGTCTCCTGCTTATTTTTAAGTGGAGTTTGATTGTTTTTTTCTGCTGCATTATACTGTGCTTTTCTTTTCAAAATGGCTCATCTCCTTTGTTGACCTTATTTTTCCCCTTTGTCCTTATTCCATTCTTCTAAAAACAGGCATTCCTTCCGTTCAATGAAAAAAGTTGAATAAATCAATGGTTAATCCGGAAACTAAGGGAAAAGGGTCGAATGAGGATATGACATGATACTAATTTTTTTGCTGGCTTACGCTATTTTAGGATGGAGATTTGGCAATTGGAAAGATTTCTTAAGCTATTATCCCACATTATTATTTTTTATTATTGGGGATTTACTCTCCCAGTTTCTTCTGTATGATTACTCCATGTGGGAATTCCGCACTGTCACTCCGATTGACGATTCCCTTTATTTGAATCACACCATTATTTCATTGAGTAAAATGGTCATTCAGTATACGGTGACTATCGCCATTTTTATTGGCAGGCTTCCCAATTCAAATTTCTTGAAGCTATGCTGGATTATACTGTGGACAGGAATTTATGGAGTGACAGAAGGTCTTTCCCATGTCCTGGGAATGATGACATACCATCACGGGTGGGGTTTCAGTTGGGATATTCTCTTTAATCTTATGATGTTCACAGTACTGATTGTACACCATAAAAACCCGATTTTAGGTTGGCTCATCTCTTTTCCCATCATCCTATTCCTTTTCCTTTACTTTGACGTACCGTATTCGGCATTGAAATAAAGTAGCGCATCTAAGACACAAAAAACGATGCTCCTTGAAGCATCGTTTTAAAAAGGAGTTCATTACCCTATAATGACCCGCTCTTTTGGGTAATGGTATTTCGCTGTCTTCTCTTTTCCACCTATCATAAAGAGGAATGAGAGTATTCCCACCCGACCGATAAACATTAACGCTATGATGACACATTTTCCAACAGATGATAATTCTGAGGTGATTCCCATGGATAATCCCGTCGTTCCAAATGCTGACGCCACTTCAAAGACAATCTCCATAATGGAATGATCCTCAGTGAATGTCAGGATGATCACAGATAAGAAGCAGATAAAAATCGCCATCATCGTCACGACGAGGGATTTAATAACATCTTGTTGATGAATTTCTCTCTTGAAAATTTTGATTGTCTGATTTCCCTTTGCGAAATGAAACAAAAATAAGATATTAAGGGCAAAAGTTGTAGTCCTGATTCCGCCACCAACAGAGCTGGGTGAAGCCCCTATGAACATAAGGGCACTCATGACCAACAAAGTGGGAGATGAGAACTCGGCCACGTTCATCGTAGCAAGTCCACCATTTCTGGTCGTGGCTGATTGGAAGAATGCATAAAAGAATGCTTCATGCCACTCCATACCGTTAAAAAAGCGGTTATATTCAAAGATAAAAATGACTAATGCCCCAAACAGCATCAACCCAAAAAATGTAACGGTAGTGATCTTAGAATATAAAGAAAAGTGATGCCTATTTCGTTGTTTACTCATTAGATAATCTTTGGTCTCTATCAGAACAGGAAATCCAATTGCACCCAAAGTTAATAAAATGATGTTGATGAATTGAACGAAATAGTCATTCGCATAAGGAATGAGGGACTGTCCTGTAATATCAAATCCGGCATTTGTTGTTGCACTCACTGAGGCAAATAATCCTTGTAAAAAGGCTTCCTGCCAGGTTGGATAATAACCTAAGAAATAGACACCCAAAATAAACGCCCCTACCATTTCGATAAAGATGATCAAAAGTAATATCTGCTTTAACAGACTGACCAATCCTGCAAGGCTCGTTTGATTCTGATCGGTCATAATCAGTCGTCGTTCTTTCAATCCAATCTTTTTTCCCACGATCAACCAGAAGAACGTACCAAGTGTCATGATTCCAATCCCGCCAAATTGAAGCACAAACATTAAGATGAAGATACCTGTCGTATTGAATGTATCTACTGTGCTCACAACGGTGAGCCCTGTTACACTTACAGCACTGACAGCTGTAAAGATCGCATCTAAGAAATTCCACTCTGCCCCTGATTTATGAGCTAAGGGAAGACTGAGCAGGATCGTCGCAATCGTCACGGCAAGAAAGTAATACGTGACGATGACTTGTGCAGGTGTTAATTTATTTAGATTGTATCTAAGCTTATACCACATATATGTATTTCCCTTTCAACGTTATTTCCTTTTCTATCTTAAAGAATATAGCTGAAGAATGAAAGGAAAATTGAATATTTTCTTTCATGTTTATTCTTCCTTTATTCATAGCCGATTAAACCAATCACTAGTATGATTTATCATATCTATGCAAACAATACAATTTCGGCGAAATATTACCATTCATGTTCGCCTTAGGTAATACAAATAATATGACTACTGAAACATTCATTGTTTCAAATATACTGGTGAGGAGGAAACCGACCATGGCTAGAAGTTCAAATAAGTTACTTGTTCCAGGTGTTGAACAATACCTTGATCAAGTGAAATATGAAATCGCTCAGGAATTTGGTGTGACGCTTGGATCTGATACAGTAGCACGCTCTAATGGATCAGTTGGTGGAGAAATCACAAAACGCCTCGTTAAACAAGCTCAGTCTCAACTAACTGGACAACAAACTAAATAATATGGCATCAGGGTAGCTGGAATATACCAGCTACCCTTTTCATTCAATAACAAAGACCCATTCCTAGAATGAGTCTTTGACAGGATCATTAATCTTTTCGATTATTTTTTCTTTCCTCATGATCTTCTTTCTTTTCTTCTTTTCTGTTTTCATTTTCATCATGCTTGCTATGATCCTGATTCTCTTTACTATGTGAATAATCCTTGTCATCCTGATTTGATTGATGGTGTCCTCTGTTTTCTTTATGACTTTGAGAATGATCCCTGTATTCTTGCTTATCAGGTTTTTCTTTTTCATCATTCTTACCAGGTTGAGGATTTTCACGTTTAGTATGAGCATCATTATGGATACCCTCGGGTTTACCTGTGCTTTGTTTCTTATCATTTACTGATGGTGTCACCTTTTGGTTCTCTTCATGGGAGTTTTTATCTTCCGTATTCGACTCTTGCTTTTCTATCTCTTTTTTGATACCCGAATTCTCATTTTTAACAGGTTCGATAGTGCGATAGGTATTTTTTTCAGATTCTCGAATGAGGGAACCAGCAGTCATGCCCTTCTCTGCTGCTTCTTCCCTAAATGCTTTGGAAGTTTCCTTTACGATGATGTTTGTGTGATGATCGGAACTGTAACCCTCGACAAACTCATTTAGCTCATCCAGTAATTCATTCTCTTTATTGCGATCGGTATCATCAAGGAACGAGGAAGTGATCAAAACATCTTGTTTATTCTTTAGATACCCAAGTCTTTCACTTAACAGAAGGATTTCCTTTGTCACTTTTCCCACATCTTCATTCTCCCAATGAGGAAGTTCTTTTATAAGGACTTTGGCATCATCATTGAATGGCTTGATTTCGATTACCTCCTGCCCTTTGTTCAAAGTTAATTCCATACTGGGATTGATGTCGACCGATACATAGGCATAAGCCCGATTGTTTTGGATCATCGCACTTGAAAGCACGGCAATGATGAGAACCAGGACTGTGAGCAATGAAGTCGATATTTTCCAATTCCATTTGAGGACTGGTTTAGAATCTGAGGATTCTTTATGCAGCGGAAAGAATGGTATCTCTTCCCCTATAGAATACTGTTGATCGGGTTGTTTTCTTCCTTTGAGAAACTCCCCTTCTGGTGTCATCATAATCAGGATATCCCGTTTGATTTCCATAATGATCCCTTGTTTCATATCTCTAACCGCCCTTTTAAATAATCCCGTAAATAAATATAATCCCCAATAAGGATCAGTGAAATAGCAATAATATATTTCCTGTTTCTCTCAATGGTTTTTCTGCTGACGTTTACCTGCTTCTCTAATTTTTTGATTGGTAACCGCTTTTTTTCTATAAGATAATCCAATATTTCCTTTGAGCTTACCACCTTGTTGGCGATTTCAATGGCATTCAATCTCGCATCTTCATGCTTAGGGGATTGTTCGACAAGCTCATGAAAGGATAGCTTGAAGTGTGCCAGTTGTTCTTGGAAAGACAGAATCTCTTCACGCCTCTTATTCGCTTCCTCCTGCTTTTCGAACTCCTCCACAGATACAATTTGATCAATCGTCAAATTGGAAGATTCTTCACCCTCATCACCCAAACTTATATCAATGCTAACATCCTGATACCTTCCATTTTTCCTGATATAATCGATCACTTTCCGTTTAATGATCACTTCGGAAAAACTAATGATAGAGGCGCCACGTTGTTGGTTATACTTTAAGATAGCATCATGAAAGGCAATCAGACCAATGCTGAATTCATCGTCACTTTCATAAATAAACCTTTTACAAACGGAAGATACCGTTTTCTTAATAAATGGTTTATAGTCTTCAAGTACTTCGTTCAATAATTGTTGATCCCCATTTTGTATATGAATCGCTATCTCTTCCAACGTTTGCTTTTTCTTTTGTTTTGCGAGTAGAAATAGTACTACATTTAGCATCAGCCTCACCCCATCCTGCACACTATTATACTCATAAGATATTGAATGTAAAAGGATATTAGGGAGAAAAGGGCTGAATGACAACCCTCTTCTGACTGATATGACAATAACGTTCAGCCTCTACCATGAGATCATGGATGATTATTCTTTATGGTGACCCTTACCGTGTTCTTGCCCTTTTTCACCGTGCTGATGTTTTTCAGCTGATTCTTGATGATGTTTCTTTTCTTCTTTTTGCTCATGACGGTATTCTTTTGCTTCTGTTTTCTCTTCTTTTCGTTCTTTTCTTGCTTCTTGTTTTGCTTCTTTATGTTGAGTTTTCCATTCGTTTTTCGCTTCTTTTTTCTCTACACGTGGAGTGACTTTTACTGTTTCTTCTTGTTTTTCCGTTTCATCAATTGTCGTTTCAGTACTTTGTTCTACTGTTTCTTCTGTTTCTACTTCTGCTGGTTCAGAGTTTTCCACTGTTGTTTCTTCAGCTTCTGTCTTTTCTTCAGATTCAGCCTCTTCTTTAGCTTCAGCCTTTTTCGCTGCTTTTTCTTCTATCTTTGCTAGTTTTTCAGCTAATTTCTTATAGCTCTTTTCGATATTCTTCTGTAGAGCCGCTTTAGCTTTAGGGTTTTGTACTTTTTCTAAATTCGCTTTAAGAGATAGGATGTTTTGAGCCATCATTTCTTCCATGTCACTCATATCATCTGATTTCTCTTCTGTTTGCTCTTTTGTCTCACTATCGTCTGATTTTTCCTCTGTTTGCTCTTTTGTCTCACTATCATCTGATTTTTCTTCTTTTACAGAATCTTCATCAGTTGCATTTTCTGAACCATCTTCCACGTCGGATTTATAAGAATCAGTTTCTCCGTTTCCTTCCTCCGTTGAATCTTTTTCACCTTCATCGTCAGACCACTGATCTTCAGATTGTTGAATTAACTCAATTGCGTTATTCAAGGCTTCGATGGCATCTTCTTGTTTACCATCTTTAAATAGGGCTTCTACTTCTGCCAATCTTTCTGCAGCGTAACCAGCTAATAATTTTGCTTCTTTCGCATCATCCATTGTAAAGGCGAGCTGAATCTTTTCAATAGCCAACTTCGCAAAATAGAAAAAGTCACCAGGTAGTAAGGAAGGCGTCTCAGTAGATTCTTCCAGTTTTTCGATTTCATTCTTTGCTGAATTCAACATAGCATCGTCGTTCACAGCAACGTTTGTATTAGATGTTGAGTTCTCTTGTTCCATTTTGATTGTATCGAAGTTTTCGTCGTTCGAGTTTGCAAACGCGAATGTACTTGGAAAGGTAATGGAACTTGCTACAATAACAGCTAATGATGATTTCATGATTTTAGATTGTTTATTCATATGTACACCTCTTGAGTTATTAGTATTTGGCCGATCGATCGCCTTATTAAAGGAGTTACGTATTGAAGATTTTTTTTGAGGGGGTTTCTCACAATAAAAATTGAAAATGATTTTTAAAGAAGTGCGAGTAAGTAGAGAAATTCACTACGGAATCCTTTGTTTAAAGGCTTTTAACTTCTCAAAAAAAAAAAGCTAACGTGAATGTGACACGTTAGCTTTTGATAAAGTTTATTCTGCTTTGGCTTCTACTTCTTCTTCTGTCTGTTTTGCTTTTTTTCTGGATAATAAATATCCTCCTACAGAAAGCAGGATCAGGACACTCCAGAATACAAGCTTCCATGCTTTAGATTCTGGGAAATGATGATCCAGTATGGCTACATCAGGATGGGCAAGGGTAAATACCGCAAGCTTCACTCCAACCCAGCCAACAATTAAGAAGGCTGCTGATTCTAAAGTAGGGTATTTCTCCAGCAATTTAACAAACCATGTCGCTGCAAATCGCATAATCACTAAACCAATGATGCCGCCGAGGAACATGACAATAAACTGTCCTCCATCTATTCCCCCTACATCAAACCAGCCTGTCGGTTTAAGAGTGACGGCTAAGGCAACTGCCGCCAGCATCGAGTCAACCGCAAATGCGATATCAGCAAGCTCTACCTTAAGTACCGTAGTCCAAAATCCCGATCCCTTTGATGGTTCTGCCTCTACAGCCCCAGTATCTTTTCTCTTTTTAACGAAATGGTGAATGGCCACGTAGAATAAGTAGATGGCCCCGATTGCCTGTACCTGCCACACATTGACTAAGAAAGAAATGAGGAATAGTGCCGCGAACCTGAATACAAATGCCCCTAAAAGACCATAAAAAAGTGCTTTTTTTCTTTGTTCCACAGGAAGATGTTTGACCATGACAGCCATAACAACCGCATTATCCGCAGCTAAAATCCCTTCAAGACCTACCAATATCAGCAGGACCCATCCATATTCCAATAACATTGAAGCATCCATACCTTTAGTCCCTCCCTATTCACATAGTTAGTTTTCCAATAGGCAAGGAATTTTATAAAATAAAAAGACCCTTGCCTAAATAAGGCAAAGGTCTTGCTTAGCATACGGATATGCCAACAAAGCCGATGGAATACTCCATGAATTGACGACTTTGTTTAGGTATAAAACCTATAGCTACTCCCCTTTGACAGGTAGAAAACGTTAATTTGTATACATGTATTCTACCTCATAAAGAAGACTTCGTAAAGATATAAGATTTATTTAAAGCGGATCAGGATGGAACGAAACATAAACCCCAGGATGACTCCGGGAATCACGAATAGTATGGGTAAAAAAATCGGACCGATAAATTTTCCGAATAGATAAACCTTTGGTGAATACATAAGGCCCACTGTCACCATATAGGCAGACATAACAAAAGGCAAAAAGCTGTACCTTGCCTCTTCTCCATCAGCAAGCTTATAAGCATCCCACATAGCAAACATATATAAACAAGGATAAAACATCAACCATTGATAATCAATGACACTGGCTGCTTTATGTGTATCCCCCAAAAAGCTATACATGATTCCCAGATTGAAATGACTTTGAACATTGATGATGATCTCAAGTATGACGAACAGCGCTCCCTTAAACCACAAACCGACAAGCAATTGAGGAAAACCCGGCAGGGCGATACTCCAAAGGATTCCTTCTAATTTGGTTATGGATGCTTTCATGTGCATCCCTTGGAACTGAATAATTGGTGACATAGGTCCCCAGCATAGCGCTTTGAGTTATGGATGTGTATGTATCTGTCTGGATGTTGATTCAGGGAAAGTGACATCTTGAGATTCCTCCTAATGATGCTTCTCCTCTTATTTTTACCATATCTCTCCCAATTATTACGGCTCCCTGATTGAATGTATCCATCCAACATTTAATATTAATTAATTTTCACATGTAAATGCTCATTGGAAGAATGCTGAAGGTAGAAGGCCACCATATTTTCGATTTGACTGTCAAAGGTTGGACATTGAATCGATGAGCCTTCTAAATCCTGTTGGGCCGTTTGACAATCGAATCTCCCTTGAAGTGTGAAATAATCCAATGCTTCCCTTTCAACCCCTAAGAACCGACGTATGGAACGAATGCGAAGTGCCCAATTAGTAAGGGACAGCGGAATATTTCCTCTCGGCTTCTTTTTCAGCATTTGCCATAAGATCTTCTCATACACTTCCTTTACCATGAGAGGTTCCGGATCTGTAAGGTGATATGTCTTTCCCTTGCCTATTTCTTCATGACCAAGGTAGATAGATGCCCTTACAACGTATTCGACAGGGACAATATTTATATGGGATCTGCCTTCACCCAGATAGGGTATCCATGGGAGAAAGGATAATCGTTTAAACATATTCATGATGAAGTATGGTCCATCAAATTTAATGGTCTCTCCTGTCTTCGAATTTCCTTTCACAATTCCCGGACGAATGATGCTGACCGGCAGCTTGTCCTTTACATTCTCCACAAGAACCTCTGCCTCATATTTCGTCTGTTCATAGTAGTTATGAAATCGTACTGGATAGATCAATTCATTTTCCATTATTTCACCTTCACGAGATCCAGCGACAAATGCGGTGGAAAAGTACACATATCTCTTTAAAAGGTAAAGGGTTTGACAGAAATCGTTCACTTGGCGAGTTCCTTCTACATTGACTTTTAGGGCGAGCTTTTTAGGAACGGCAAGATCATACAGGGCTGCTAAATGCCAGACATATTCGACTTCATTGCGCACCCTTGAGAGATTTTCTGCAGACATACCGAGATCCCGTTTTGTAATGTCACCTTCCACAAGGATCAGTTCACCTTGGGATAATGACCTTAGTTTCTGTATACCTTCTTCTGCTTGCTTGGTCATTGAGTTCAGATGGAGTAAGTACACTTTTAAAACCTTCTCCTGTCTAAGCAGTTCCTCTACAATATTTAAACTTAGAAACCCTGGAAATCCCGTGATAAAATATACCCCTTTGTTCATTTGGCTGACCTCTCCCTCAGGTTATTTTTCTAAAAAAAGAGTTAACCCTACTAAGTCGCCTCATTTTCTTTGAAGCGTTGCTTAGCATTCGGGTTAACTCTGGTTGTGTGTTTTATTCTTTATATTGATATGTTCCTCTATGCTTCTTCATTCTTCTCGTCTCTTTGTCAAAGAAGCTATATACAATCGGGATGACGTATATCGTTAATAATGTAGAACTGATGAGTCCACCAATGACGGCAATCCCCATCGGTTGATTGATTTCTGTACCTTCTCCTATACCAAGAGCGAGAGGTAATAAACCTAGAATAGTCGTTAAGGCCGTCATGAAGATCGGTCTTGCGCGGTCCTGGACAGCTTCCACGATACTGTCAAAGCTATTGGTCCCGGATTCTTTACGCTGATTGATATAATCGACGATGACGATCGCATTATTGACAACAATTCCCGCGAGAACAATCACTCCAATGATGGCTGAAATACTGATAGGTGTCTGCGTAATGCTAAGAGCGATAGCTACTCCTATGACCATGAGCGGTACGGTGAACATGATGACAAACGGATACTTAAATGATTCAAATTGTGCAGCCATCACCATGTATACTAGAACGATGGCCAGTCCAAGTGCAAGTGCCATGTCGTCAATGGAGTCCTCTAGTAGCTCCCGATCTCCACTGAAAGAAACAAGGGTTTCATTCGGTAGATCCAAAGATTCGATCTTTTCATCAACTGCCTTGGAAATCGCACCAAGATTGGTTTCAGATGTATACTTCAGTGTAAATTGTACGGCATGCTGCTGATCGATCCTCTGAATGCTGACAGGTCCATCTTCAATCGAAAAGTCTACGACGGAATTCAACTGAATGTACTTTCCCTGACCATTTGGAATGAGGAGCTTTTTTAATGAATCAAGATTCTCCGTGATATTCCGGTCATATTGTACAAGTACATTGATGACATCGGAATCTTCCGTGACCATCTGAGTTGTCAGCACCCCCCGTGTGACATCCTGAACGAGGGTCCCGATCTGAGCTGGGGCCAATCCCTGTCGAAGAGCTTCCTCTCGATTCACCTTCATTTGAACCTCTTTTACCGTTTCCATCTGATCTGTCGAAACTTCGGAAACATCCTTCATCTCTTTCAATGAGGAGAATAATTTATTCACTGCTTTATCCAAACGATTCTGATCCGTATCCCTTAAATTAAACGTTAAGGTTTGAGGACTTGAACCTGAAGTGGATTGTAGATTAAATGAAACGTCAGCTGATTTATTAACTTTTTGTGCTGCCTTTTCCACTTTAGGCTTCACTTCATCCGCAAAATTAAAAATCGACCTATTCCTCTCCTCCAAAGGCTTCATTTTCACATAAACCTCTGCAATATTCCCTTTCGTACTTCCCCTGAAAGATTCCTCCTGGGTCGTCCCGACAAGACTGACAAATACATCAACATCTTTTTCCTTCTTTAATTCTTTTTCAATTGCTTTTACCACTTTGTTGGTCTCGTCAACGGATGCACCATTTCCCAGTTCGACCCTCATGTTGAAAAATCCTTCATCAGTAGGCGGCAAAAACTGAGTTCCTACTGTCGTAAGCCCCAGACCACCTGCCACTAGAGTAATGAGTGTGATAAACAACACGATGAACCTGTGACGTAGCGCCCACTTTACAGAGCGAGCGAAATTTTTTCTACTTTTAGACCGTCTTCGTTTTGCTTCCAGGTTTCCTTTTGGTTTTTTCAATAATCTGCTAGCCAGCATCGGAATAACCGTTAAGGCTACAACGAGTGAAGCCAGCAAGCTAAATGAGATGGTCAAGGCGAATTCGGTGAATAGTTCACCGAGTAATCCAGAGATGAAAACAACCGGCAGAAATACAGCAACCGTCGTAAGAGTTGAGGCCGTAATGGCTCCCCCTACTTCTTTTGCCCCAATACTAGCCGCTTCTCTTGCGCTTTTACCAAGGGACAGGTGGCGGTAGATATTCTCAATGACGACAATCGCATTATCCACGAGCATCCCTATCCCAAGAGCAAGTGCTCCGAGTGTCATGATATTTAATGCGAAATCGGCAAAGAACATAAGAACGAATGTAACGATGACAGAGTAAGGAATCGCTACCCCGATAATGAGAGGACTTCTTACATTCTTTAAAAACAGAAAGAGTACAAGCATCGCAAAAGCTCCGCCTATCAAGAGGGAATTAGCTATATTTCCGATAGCTTGGGTGATATAATCACCCTGATCGAATAAGACATCCGCTTTAATCGATTGATATTGATCTTGCTTGAGGAGGCGATTGAGCTCTTTTTGAAATGCTTTAGATACAGAAGCCGTGTTTGCGTCGGATTGTTGCAATACACTGAACAATATGGCCGGCTCTTGATTAGCCCGCGTGATCGTATCCATATCTTGTTGTCTTTTTTCAACGGTTGCAACATCTGAAAGCGTGATTTTCTTACCTGTTTGAGGATTCACTTGGAGAACCAATTCCTTTAATTCATCCACAGACTGCAATTTGCTTAATACCCTTGTCGTCAAGGTTTGGCCATTTGTATCAATCGTATCACCGGGAGCAGTCACATTGTTTGCACGAATGGTATTAACGACCATCTCCTGACTCAAACGATGATCCTTGAGAGATTGCTGATTCAATTCAATAACCACTTCATCTTTTAACGACCCTGAGACATTAACGTTAGCTACACCCTCGACTCTCGTAAGTTCCAATTTCAATTTCTCTGATAATGTCTTTAAATTACTCTCGTTCCCCTCTTCCCTCAAGGAGAATTGGATGATCGGAAACTGGGCAGGGTCAAATTTTAGAAATCTTGGATTTTCTGCTCCATCCGGGAGAGGAGTCTGATCCAATCTTTGAAGGACATCGTTTTCTATATCATCGATGGAAGTTGACCACGTAAATTCCAGGAGGATGAAGTTGGAACCTTCCCTCGAAGTCGACTGAATGTTTTTCATCCCGGGAAGGGTTGATAAGCTTTCTTCCAGGGGTTTCGTTACCTTTTCCATCACTTCCTGAGGACCCGCTCCAGGATAATTGGTGACTACGACCCCTACTGGAGGATTGAGGTCCGGAATGAGTTTTAGGGGTATCTTCAGAAGGGACACCCCTCCCAGGATAAGGATAAGCAGCATGGTAACAATGGTGAATACAGGACGGCGTATGGAAAAATCACTAATCTTCAATGGAGTGCTCCCCTTTCTTTATCTATTCCAATTTATTATGTTATGGAAGCAGTTACTGTTAACTATAGTCTCTTCAGGAAGATCCTTCAATATTTAAGCGTCTAAGGAAAAAAATAACTTTTTATTTTCTTTGCCATAAATAATTCCACCCCATCTGTGTACACTATTTTTATACTGTTATGTAAGGAGTATGATAATGGCGAACTGGGTTCCCTTTGTTTTCCTTAGTCTTTTCAGCATTTTCGTTTTAACTTTTATGGTGGTTAAGAACCGTCATTTGTCAGCTCAAATCATCTTATTTTGGCTATTTATTTCCGGGTTGGCATACGTATTCGAATACATCATTTTTGTCCTATTCAACAGCTATACGTATCATCCCCATATATTATCGAATAATTACAATGATAGTGTTTTAGGGTCCATTAGCTCTCAAGCATTTTCTGTTCCAGTTGCCATCACATATATTGTTTTGTACAGGCTGACTATAAGCCGTATTCTTATCATCATCAGCGTATTTTTCCTAATTGAAACCTGGTTCATCCACACAGACCTATACGAACATCATTGGTGGGAATCCTATTACACATCCTTTTTCCTCATCATTTCTGTCCTACTGGCCAAGTCGTGGTGGAGGTTTCTAGGGGATCGTTCAAATCATTATATCCAATTTATCACCTTATTCTTTGCACTCTCCACCATCACTCTATCTTTCGCCTGGGTTCTTTCTTCCCTTTTGAACCTGTATATCATTCCATTGAACCATTTTTCTAACCCTGTCAGGGATTTAATCGCTGGCAATGCCATTTATATCTGGTTCACCACTTACTTTTACAGCCTCCTGATTTACTTTAGAAATGGTGATTGGAAATTTGCTTTATGGAGCGTCCTTTTTCTTTTTACCGTTGAATTTTTCATGGTACAGGATGGTGTGCTGATAATGGAAAGCCCCTTGCTGCTATTTACTCTCCCACTTTTCCATTTTTCCATGATTTTTGCGGGTAGTTATTGTTACAGCCAGTATTTTAATACGAATGTTGAATTCCATAAAAAAGGACTGTCCTATAAGTGAATCAACTTCCTGTAAGAGGTGAGATTGATTCAAACGGACAGTCCTTTTCTATTCAAGACCTATATCAATTCGTAATGGCGGGATTGTTTCCAGTTCCTTCTCTTTCAATCGTCCAGCCTGTGAACCCGTATAGAATGGTAATGACTGGTGAGATAAGGCAGAATACCGCAAACGGTAAATATTCCATGGTTGAAACGCCCAATACATCTGTCAGGAAAATACCGCAAACGCTCCATGGGACAAGCGGGTTTACGACTGTACCTGCATCTTCCAATGTGCGGGAAAGTGTCTTTGGATGAATTCCCAACTTCTTATATTGAGATTGAAATGCTTCGCCCGTCAATAATATGGATAAGTATTGCTCCCCGACTACAAGATTGATACCAATAGCCGATAATGCAGTTGAGAGAATAGTCCTGCGTCCCGATTGAATGACAGAGGACACTTTATTTAATAATGCAGGGATGATCCCAAGTTTAAATAGTAATCCCCCTAGGCTCAGAGAAAGAATGACAAGGGAAACGGTGAACATCATGCTGTCCACTCCCCCTCTAGTCAAAAGAGAGTCGATGGATTCTACTCCTGTCTTGGACGTATATCCTGAAAATAACACTTGAAAGAGTTCATTAATCTTTAATGCCCCATGTAAAAAAGATAGTAACACAGAGACGGCTATCGTAATGGCAAGAGTAAATAATGCCGGTGCTTTATATACAATAAGTACAACAAGCAACAAGACAGGGATTAAACTGTACAAATGGATAAGATTCGTTTGCTTCAATCCTTCTTGTAATGCGTTCAGCTGTGCCAAATCGATATTGCCATTCCCTGGTGACAAGACACCGAACACAAGCAGCGTAATGAAAAAGGCGGGTACTGTGGTCCAAGCCATATTTCGAATATGGGTAAAGAGGTCCACCTTGACAATGGAAGACGCAAGGTTGGTCGTATCCGACAACGGGGACATCTTATCACCGAAGAAGGCACCTGAAACAATAGCACCAGCTGTTATGGCCATGGATAATCCCATAGCCTCACCAATCCCAATCAACGCAACACCGATGGTTGCAGCCGTTGTCAATGAGCTTCCAATCACTATTCCACTTAAGGACGTAAGCAAAAAGGCGATGGCATAAAAATAATGCGGAGTGACAAATTCAAATCCATAATACATTAACGTAGGTATGGTACCACTGATTAACCAGCTGCTCACCAGGAGTCCAATGAAGAAAAATAATAGAACGGCACCTAATCCGCCCTGTGCACCTGCTATCATTCCCTGTTCGATTTCTTTGAATGGGACTTTGCGGAGAAGCCCATAAACCATTAAAAAGAATAGGGAGAGGATGATCGGGATATGTGGAACCGATCCAACCCCAATAATACTGATACTGATGATCCCGAGTACAGCCAGCAATACAGCGGCTGCTTCCGGAACAGCAGGTTTATGGACACTTTTAATGTTTAACATCGTAACACTTCCTTCTCTTTGTTGAATTATGCTGTTTGAATGAAAATAGATAACAAAAAGAACCCTCCATCCCCTGATAGGGACGAAGAGTTCTCCGCGTTACCACCCTAATTGAAATAAATATATGCCATGGATAATATCCACTGACTTACTATTTATCCCCACTTCATAAAGGTTGTCTCTTGATAAACCCTTTAAAGGATTTATAAACAATGTAATTCAGAAATAAGTCAACCTGAACTTCCACCTTGCGTCCAGTCTCTGATTGCTGTTCGACTTTTTCCTACTGCGTTGTTTAAGACAATGAATATGTGATTGATTGTCAAGAGTATCTTTTACTCTTAAACGCTTTTAAGCTTTTATGCATTAAAGTAATTGATAGTAGTATATTATCATGTTCTGTTCATTTGTCAAGGTCTCTTTATTCAAAAAGAGGCTCGGATATCACTGAATATATCCAATCTAAAGACGAACTATCTTTACACATTACCTTTATAGAATCACTTGTTACACCGCTGTTAATTTCCGTGCAAGACTTCGCTTTCCTCGGGCGGAACGAGTCTTCGTCTTGCACTCCAATCAACAGCTAGAGCTTGCTGCATACATAAGTGTTCTTAAGTCAAAACAATCAAAAATCCAAACGATTTCGAATTTCGAATTTCGAAAAATCGTTTGGATTTCACTTTGACTAAAACACTTTTGCCCCAGCTTCATATATTAAGCGTATTGAGACTCTGTAAATGGTGCCATCGCCTCTGAATGGGGCTTCCCTATAAAATATCCTTGTCCATAGTGGATGCCTATTTCTTTGCAAAAGAGCAGTTCTTCTTTTCTTTCAATACCTTCTGCCAGCACCAAAATATTTAAGTCACCAGCAATCTTCATTACTTTACGTAAAAATTCCTGGTTTTGTACATCACGATCACAATGTTTGATATATGAGCGATCAATTTTTACATAATCAGGTTGCAGCAGCGTTAGCATGTCAACCGTTGCAAATCCTGAACCTACATCATCAAGGGCTACCTTCATTCCTTCCCTCTTATATACGTCTAGTACCGAACGCAAATGATCAACATCCTTTATCTTTTCTGTTTCAACAACCTCAAATACCAGATCCTTTGGATCTACACCACATTCATCCACAATCTTGAACGTGTGGCGTAAGCAGAATTCAGGATTATAAATGGTGGATGGAAGAAAATTGATAAAGCTCTTCGTACCTGGAGCCACCTGACCTTGTCTGCACTCAATCGCTGATTTCCTCGCTTTCTGGTCTAACATGGAATGAAATCCTGTACGAGTAGCCGCTTTAAATAATTCTGCTGGATTGAACTTCTTCTTGTCATTCTCTTGACGCAAGAGAGATTCATATCCAAAAAGACTATAATCCTCTAATGCGATGATTGGCTGAAGATGACTCTTAAATTCTCCCTTTTGAATGACCTTTACCATTTCTCTATTTCGAATCAAATCCATGAATTCTCTTGAAGGCATGAAGACACCAGGCTGTGCTGAACAATTAATGCTGCAGGTCCACCCGTCCCTTATCATTAACGGTTCCATGTCTGACAGGCTATCGTACAGTTGATCCAAAGTATCATATTGATATTCATACATGCCTCCTTCAGATATTTGATATGCATCTGCCAATGGAACAGGATGAGGTTGTTCATTATGTAAGAAAAAAAAACCTTTTTCATAATATTCCATCTGTACACCGCAGTTCGAACAAGCGTACTCCATTCATTATCACACTCTCTTTCGATTGGAAGCATTTAATACCCATACCCACATAGTAAGTCTTTAAACCCATTAAACACCAATTATTATCATTAACTGTAGTAAAATGGAGGGATGCAAGCTGGTAATGAAGAGTAAATAGTAATAAAATGTTTTTCACAATAACAAAACACCCCTCCTGGGACAGGAGGGGTGCTAAAACCAGCTTACATCAGACTGTATAGTCGAATATCCGGGTTTTTATCATTGAACCATCTCATAGCGAAATCATTTTCGAATAGGAATACAAGATTTTCGTGACGATCTTTCACTAACATGCTTCGGGAGCTAGACATAGACTCCTTCACATCTTCTTCATTTTCAATCCATCGAGCGATTTTAGATCCGATTGGCTCCATTTTCACATCAACGTTATATTCGTTTTTCATACGATGTTCAAATACTTCAAATTGAAGTTGGCCAACTGCTCCAAGGATGATATCTTCCGTCCTGGTCTTATAATATTGAATGGCCCCTTCTTGAACAAGTTGAAGGATTCCTTTTTGGAAGTGCTTCTGCTTCATCACGTTCTTAGCAGTAACCCTGACAAAAAGCTCAGGGGTAAATTGAGGCAGCTTTTCATATTGAAAGCCCTGCTTACCTTGAACGAGTGTATCACCGATTTGGTACGTACCTGTGTCATAAACCCCAATGATGTCCCCACTTACTGCTTCATTTACCGTACTGCGGTCATCTGCAAGAAATTGAGTGGATTGCGCAAGCTTAATCGACTTTCCAGTACGGGAAAGATTCACTGTCATCCCTCTCTCAAACTGCCCTGAGCAAATGCGTACAAACGCTATACGGTCACGATGAGCAGGATTCATATTGGCTTGAATCTTAAAAACAAATCCGGAGAAATCCTGTGCTGTCGGTTCGATCTCCCCAGCGTCTGAATTCCTTGGTTGGGGAGAAGGTGCAAATTCCAAATACGTTTCCAGGAATGTCTGTACGCCAAAATTCGTTAATGCGCTCCCGAAAAACACAGGTGATAGTTCCCCATTGGCAATCCTTTCCCTTGAAAATTCATTGCCGGCTTCATTCAAGAGCAATACATCTTCCAGGGTTTGATGATAAAGGTTGCTTTCTTTAAGAGAATGCTCCCCTTCTATTTCTCCTTCTTCATTTAAAGGGATAAAGCGATTATCTTCTTCTACACGGAACTGTTCGATCCGATTATGGAAACGATCATAAATCCCCAAAAATTCTTTACCCATTCCAATCGGCCAGTTCATTGGATATGATTGAATGCCTAATACCTCTTCAAGCTCTTCCAATAATTCCAACGGTTCACGTCCCTGGCGGTCAAGCTTATTGATGAATGTGAAGATCGGAATGCCTCTCATACGGCAAACTTTGAAAAGCTTTAGAGTTTGAGCTTCAATCCCCTTGGCTGAATCTATGATCATTACTGCGCTGTCAACAGCCATCAACGTTCTATACGTATCTTCAGAGAAGTCCTGGTGACCCGGTGTATCCAGAATGTTCACCCGATAATCATTGTAATCGAATGCCATGACAGAAGAAGTTACAGAAATACCTCTCTGTTTCTCAATTTCCATCCAGTCAGATGTAGCAAACTTTCCTGATTTTTTTCCTTTAACCGTTCCAGCAGCGCGTATTGCTCCGCCAAATAGAAGAAGCTGTTCTGTTAAGGTTGTTTTCCCTGCATCCGGGTGGGAAATGATGGCGAAAGTCCGTCTAGATTGAACTTCCTGTATAAAGTCTATTTTCATTCATAAAATCCTTTCTCGTCATTCTCACTTTCTCATCATATTCGTTCTAAAGTAACAATGCAACAAAGAATCAGTAGGGTGCGAATGAATACTGTAGACGAACTCGGAAGGTGCATCTTCCTATGACACTATAGAGGTTTCTATTAGGGTCAAAAAGCCACTACATTTCTGTAGTCCACTGGATGATCCTTGAACTTAATGAAACAGCGGCTTCTTCATATACACGTTCTTTTAATGAATGAACTAATTTTGATTGGATAGAATCCTCCTCATACCTAAAAGAATACGACCATTCTATGTCGGGAACGGCAATGACAAAAAACTCTTCTTTCTTATTTTCATAAATATATACTTTTTGTTCCAAGCCTTCCAAAAAATTTTTTCTGATCTTCATTTTTGTATCCCCTTTCATGAAAACGCTGTATTTGCGCATACTATTAGCGATGTTGTCCGTACAACTTTCGACAAATCTTGCAATTGTAGGTTGTCAGACGTCTGAAAGAATTGTAAAATAAAATTCCGAAAGCATCAAGTTTCAATCATACTTATCAAAGAGGTGAAAGACGTGCAATATTTATGGGGTATCATGGGTATCATTGTCGTTATGGGAATTGCTTTTGCATTTTCTAAAAACAAGAAGCGGGTTAATTTCAGAACAGTCCTTGGTGGGCTTGCTATACAGTTATTTTTCGCTTTTATCGTGTTAAAGACATCTTGGGGGCAGGAAGCTCTTAAAGGATTGACCGAAGTGGTGAATGCCATCATCAATTATTCTAATGAGGGGATCACTTTCCTTTTTGGTGGCCTTTACACAGAGGAATCGAACATTGCGTTCATTTTTGCATTTAATGTCCTTCCTGTCGTAATTTTCTTCTCAGCTTTAATTTCAGTTCTTTATTATCTTAAGATCATGCAATTTTTCATCAAGATTTTAGGTGGCGGGTTATCTAAACTGCTGGGAACAAGGAAAGCGGAATCATTGTCTGCCGCTGCCAATATTTTCGTAGGACAAACAGAAGCTCCTTTAGTCGTAAGACCTTTCTTATCCAAAATGACTGAATCAGAACTCTTCGCCGTCATGACGGGAGGATTGGCATCCGTAGCAGGTTCTGTACTAGTGGGTTATTCTCTATTAGGAGTTCCTTTGGAATACTTACTTGCTGCAAGTTTCATGGCTGCTCCTGCAGGTCTTGTAATGGCCAAGTTATTTGTGCCTGAAACAGATGACTCTCCTGAACCTGAAGCGTTTGAAATGGAAGCGGATTCGGAATCTGCCAACGTGATTGATGCTGCGGCAAACGGTGCGAGCGTTGGTCTTCAATTGGCGTTAAACATCGGTGCGATGCTACTTGCATTCATTGCACTGGTAGCCCTTATCAACGGCTTGCTTGGCTTCGTTGGTGGATGGTTCGGATATGACAGCCTTTCACTTGAACTACTTCTTGGCTATGCCTTTGCACCACTTGCATTTGCTATCGGTGTGCCATGGCATGAAGCAATTACTGCAGGAAACTTCATTGGTCAGAAGCTTGTCATAAATGAATTTGTTGCGTATTCTGCTTTCGCACCGGAAATTGGAAATCTTTCCGATAAAACAGTAGCAATCATTTCATTTGCACTATGTGGATTTGCGAATCTTTCTTCCCTGGGGATTTTACTCGGTGGACTTGGAAATCTCGCACCAAACCGCAGAGCTGATATTGCCCGTTTAGGAATTAGAGCGGTCATTGCAGGTGCACTTGCTTCATTATTAAGTGCTGCCATTGCAGGAATGTTCATATAATCCCTATGTATTAAAAAAGAAGCGATCCGTCAAAGGAACGCTTCTTTTTGTTTATGGGTAGCGGATAAGTCGGGTATGAACACTTTATCATGGGCCAGACAGATTTTCCCTTTACCCGTCCCCTTTGCCTCATAGAGTCTTTGATCAGCAAGTGCAATCAATTTTTCAGGTTCAAGGGTTTCGGTTGATTGAGACTGTCCGAAGCTCATGGAAATCGGAATCGGCTCCAATCTTTTTAATTGTGCGTATAACTCATTCAGGAACCTGCGGATGGTAAGTTCATCCATGTAGGGCAAGAGAAAGACAAATTCCTCCCCACCATATCTGAAAGCCTGTCCATTATATGCCTCCGCATGCAAATCAAAGATTTCCCCAGCCTTCCGAATGATTTCGTCCCCTGTTAAATGGCCGTACTCATCATTCACTTTTTTGAAATCATCTATATCTCCAAGAAATAAGATAAAGGATTCATTATCCTCCAGTTTGCGTCTGAATCTTTCCTGGAAGGAACGATGATTAAATAAGCCTGATAAATAGTCTTTATGCGCAAGATGATGATAGGCTTCTTTCTGAACATACTGAGCCCGCTCCCTCAGCATGATTAATGCTCCGAACAAACCAATGATCCAGAGAAAAAACAGGTTGGATGTCAACGTGAAATAGTGTTGAAATTCAGTCATATCCACTGTCACAAGCCCCATCACAACATAGGCGATACTAAAGACAGTTAGTGAGATCAAGGCACCTTTCGTCCTCCAGTAAATCGTAGCATGCATAACGAATAATATGGAGATGGGATAGAGCGGGCTATGTATACCTTCTGACAAAAACATCAACCAGATCAGTGCAAAAAAATCAAAAACGATTCCCGCTTTCAGAATGAACGGAAGACTTCTCTTGTCTCCCCTTACCCGTATCAGTGCTATTTGGGTCACCAACATATAAATGGCACCTGATACTAATAAATAGGGAAAAATGGCTTTGTTCGTCGTGATATTTTCTGTAAATGGTGGAATGTAAAAAATGAGTGTGGCAATGATTAAAAAAAGCCACCTCAATGTGGAAAACAATTTTTCTGTTTGATAATCATTCAAATATAATGAAAACTTCATACGCTTCATTCTTTCATCTTTTAATATATAATTTAAATTTACCAAAGATTGTGAATTTCGTCCATCCCGATATAAAAGAAGAAGACCAATATGTGTCATATTGGTCTGTTCATCTTGAAAGATTATTCAGTTATCCCATACTTCTGCTTGCTTTCTTCAGCAGCGATTTGTTTATCGCTATGAGGATATTTCGTATTTTCGATAATTTGATAATCTTCATGTCCTTTTCCTGCAAAGATGATGATATCACCTGGTTCGCTTACTTCAATGGCATGCTTAACGGCTTCAGCACGATCACCGATGAGGGCATATTGGTTGTGCTGCATCCCTTTCTCCAGATCGTTCAGGATGCTGTCGTACTCTTCATATCTCGGGTCATCCGTCGTGAGGATGACATAGTCTGCAAGCGATGCTTTTTCTGCCATGGTAGGACGTTTTGTCTTATCACGGTTTCCACCCGTACCGACCAGGAAGATGATTTTATTCTCCTTGAAAGGAAGGACGGATTGAATGGCATTCTCAATGGCATCAGGAGTATGGGCATAATCGATATACACTGAGAGCGGCGCCTTCATTTCCACTTTCTCCATTCGTCCGTTTACAGGAGGCAGTTCTCGGACAATCTCTACCAGCTTCGATATTTCCATTCCTCTAGCATATAGACATGCCATAGCAGTCAAGACATTATACACATTGAATTTTCCTAAGAGCTTCATTTCTACATCGAAGCTACCCTCTGGTGAATTCAACGTGAACCTTGTTAAATCATTGAAATATTCAATATTCACTGCCTTGAAATCTGCATGTGCTTCTAATCCGTAGCTGATGACTTCATGGGGGGTCATGTAGCTATAGCGTTCGTACCATTCATCATCTGCATTCAATACGACATACTTTGGATTCTGAAGATCCTGACCTAATTGGGAAAATAACAGGCCTTTAGCATAACCGTAATGCTCCATCGTTCCATGATAATCCAAATGGTCATGACTCAGATTTGTAAAGGCGACAACATCAAAGTCGATTCCCCACAATCTGCCAAGAGCTAAACCATGCGAGGATACCTCAAGGGTGAAGTTATCTATTCCCCTATCTAACGCACTTTGCATCATCTCTTGGTTTGTTAGATTATCGCATGTCGTGTTTTCACTTGGAAGCATCTCCCCATCGAGGTTAAAGCCGATGGTACCTGATAATGCAGAGCGCTGATCGGCACTCTTCAGCATAGAATGGATCAGATTACTGACTGTAGTCTTACCATTGGTTCCGGTAACACCGAACACCGTGAGCTTCTGTGAAGGATAGTTGTAAAATTTATTCGATAATTGGGCCAACGCCTTAAATGTGTCTTTTACTACGACTAGTGCTGCTTTACTTAAATCGATATCCAGCTGTTTTTCTGCCACAATCACTGTGGCACCTTTTTCAACCGCCATGGCAGCGAAGTCATGGCCATCCACCGTGTACCCTCTGGTGCATACAAATAGGGTGTCATCAGTCACTTTCCTTGAGTCGACGTGAATAGCGCTTATTTCTGAAGGAAGTTCACCGTAAACCGTTTTTAATTTCATGCTTTCTAACAGATTATATGTAATCATTCTTATACCTCATTTTAATTAATTGTGTCTTTATTTTATCCTATCATCTCAGGTTTGATAAGAGAAATACCTCCTAAACTATGAACTAAATTTTCTCACACAAATGTCACCTACCCATACTCCGTATAATTGAAACCAAAAAAGCCCCCCAACACCCGTATGACGGAAGTTGGAAGACCGCTTCATTATTCAATCACCATTTTTGATTGCACATAATGCCAAAGTAATGTTTCAGTATGAAGAATCGACGACTCATGTGTACGTTCATAAGCATGAGAAGCATCGATACCTGCTCCAATTAAACCATGGACGATGTCAAATCCTGCACGGATTGCCGCTGAGGCATCGGAACCGTAATAAGGATAAATATCCACCTTATAGTCAATGCCATGTTCTTCTGCCAGTGAAATGAGGTGCTTGCGAAGTCCGTAGTGGTAAGGTCCACTTGAATCTTTCGCACAAATGGAGACGGTATACTCATCCGTAGATTGCCCATCACCGATTGCCCCCATATCGACTGCCAAATACTCAACCGTTTCCTCTGGAATATTCGAATTCCCCCCATAACCGATTTCTTCATTGTTCGATATCAAGAAATGGGTCGTGTATGGAAGCGTTATGCCCTCTGATTGAATGTGACGTATTAATTGCATGAGCATGCCGACGCTCGCTTTGTCATCTAGATGTCGGGACTTAATAAATCCGCTCTCCGTGATTTCAGCACGGGGATCGAAAGATACAAAATCACCCACTTCAATGCCCAGTTCCCTCACTTCTCCGGCATTTTGGACTTTCTCATCAATCCGGACCTCTATATTTGTTTCATCACGCTTCGCTTCACCTGCATTTTTGTATACATGAACGGATGTTTGATGCATGAGGATGGTTCCACTGTAAGTTTTGCCTGAAGATGTTTCAATCTGGCAGTACTCCCCTTCGACTGCATTCCACCTGAATCCTCCAATCATGGATAACCGTAACCGACCATCGTTCTTAATTTCCTTGACCATGGCACCAAGTGCATCTACATGTGCCGTCAGCATTCGATGCCTTTCTGTGTCTTCCCCCGGTAAGGTGATGATGAGGGCACCTTTTCGATTCCTTTTCATCTCCACATTTGAATCAGAAAGATACTCTTCAACATAGTTCATAATTTTATTGGTATTGCCTGAAGGGCTTGGGATCTCCACAAGCTCCTTTATCAATTGTATGGTTTTCTTAGTATCTGGATATGTATTCATTTGACTCCCTCCCTTCTTTTATTATACCTTCATTCACCAGATGACTACAAATACTGTTTACCGAATATTCCATCGAATGAACTCTGTTTCCTGCCCTCTTTCCCTTACAAATTTTTTTCTCTTATTTTTATTGAACGGATGAACGAACCCACAATGATCACAGCTGTACATAACGATATTCCCTCCCACTTTTCGCCCGGAGATTTGCATCCAATTTGATTCATCGTATCCATCTCTTATGAATAATTCATTTTCTGTTAACGATGCATGACCACAATACAAACATCCTTTAAACAAATTTTCCACCGCCCCTTTTTGTACATGCCTATGAAAAGATCGGGGATACTATGAAAGGATTTGTAAAAAATGTTTACTCTTCGCATCGTAAGCACCGAATTCTAACATTGAAAACAGGAGTGATATCGTGAACTCATCTACATTAGATTCTTTACCTCAAGGGAAGAAACACCCTAAAGGCTTATACCTGCTATTCTTTACTGAGCTATGGGAACGATATAGTTACTACGGGATGAGGGCATTACTAGTCCTTTACTTAACCACTGCATTTGTGAGCGGAGGACTTGGAGTCGACCCAGCCAAGGCTTTATCCATCTATGGAATTTATACAGGAACAGTATACTTCACTCCTATTTTCGGGGGATGGCTGACAGATCGCTATATCGGGTTGAGAAAGGCGATCACCATCGGTGGGATCACCATGGCATGTGGAGACTTTACGATTTTCCTTACCCATAGCCAGATTGGCTTGTATGCAGGGTTGGCATTACTCGTTCTCGGCAATGGCTTTTTCAAACCTAACATTTCCACTCTTGTTGGCGAACTCTACCCAAGGAACGATAAACGCAAAGATGCTGCCTTTACCATTTTCTATATGGGAATCAACCTTGGTGCCCTGTTCGCACCTCTTATCGCAGGTTTTCTTGCAGAAGATTTGTTCCTTACAACCATGTCGGACGGAACGATGCATTATGGATTTAAATGGGCATTCCTAGCATCCTCTATAGGAATGATTACAGGTCAGATCATCTTCAGCACATTGAACAATAAGTATCTTGGTGAAGTTGGCCTTAAGCCGAATAAACTATTGGCGGAAGAAGCAAATGAAGACAGGGATATCCCTTTGACGAAGAAGGAAAAGCAGCGTACCACAGCCATTCTTATTCTTGCATGCTTTGTTGTATTTTTCTGGGCAGGGTTTGAACAGGCTGGAAGTTCTTTTACCCTCTATACGAAGAACTTTATCGACCGTGATGTATTCGGCTACACGATACCGGTCGCCTGGTTCCAATCTGTCAATCCATTATTCATTGTCATTCTTGCACCGATTTTATCCAGTGTCTGGCTTCGCCTTTCCCGTTCAAAAAGGGGGGATTTAAACATGACAACCAAAATGGGAATCGGTATGATCTTGCTTGGCCTTGGATTCATGGTTCTCATTCCCGCTGTCATGCAAACAGGTTCAGACGAACAACATATCACAGTCAAAGCGAACCTGTTGTTTATCGTCTTTACGTACTTGCTTCATACACTTGGTGAACTATTCCTTTCACCTGTTGGATTGTCCCTCGTGAGTAAAGTGGCCCCTGTTAAGATTGCATCACTGCTCATGGGCGTATGGATGGCTGCCATAGGAGTGGCCAGTTTGCTTGCCGGGCAGTTGGCTTCCCTTACTGCCACTCTTGGATATTTAGAGATTTTCTCCGTCATCGGAGCTGCAGCGATCATCCTTGGCTTTGTCCTCCTTTCGATATCGAAGAAACTTGTAGTCATGATGAAGGAAGAACGTCATACATGAATAAAAATCGCTTGGCCTTATGCCAAGCGATTTTTATTTCAGCGTATTCTCCGCAACACTTCCGTTAAGCAGGCCACCGATCAATAAGATGGTCGATGAAATATAAAACCAGACGACCAATGTGATGACACTCCCCAATTGTCCATAAAACTGGGAATAATCATTTAATTTAACGTATGTTCCATAAATCCAGGAAACCCCCTGCCACCCGAAAGTAGAAACCAGGGCACCCGGAATGACATGAAGAAAAGAAATTCGTTTACTTGGGACGACCATGTAAAGGAAAACAAACAGAAGGAACATAAAGACTGAACTCAGTCCCCATTTACCAATCACCCACGCCTGACTCCAGTCCCCATTAATCTTCCCTTCTGTAAATCGTGCATGTCGGATATATTCTTCTACTATCGGGACGATAAGGGAGAATGAGATCAGGACCATAAATCCGACAGTCAATAAGAGGTCATAAAATAAGGCAATAATAAACGGCTTCTTCCTCTCGATTCGATAAGCCTGATTCAATGATCGCACCATTGATTGAACAGCCATTGACGAAAGCCAAAAGGTAAAGAATATCGATATGGACAAGACGTCCCCTCTTTGGTCATAAAGAATCCGCTCAATATTGCTTTGAATGATGGCGTATGATTTATCAGGTGCAAAAGGTTTGATTAGGAGAAGCACATTGGTTTCTGATATAGGTAAAAAACTGATCAACGAAAACACAGAAATCAAAAATGGAAAAATCGATAATAATAAGTAATATGCCAATTGTGCCGAATGATCAAAGAAACGCTCTTTGAAAAATCGGATGGTCACTTTCTTCGAATGGTGTAATAAATTCATCATCTTCGTCTCCTAAATTAGAAGGGTTACTCTTATCTTCCCCTTTCCTTCAGGATCCAATCCAGTTTAAACCAGTTTGCATCATTCTTTCTCCTTTTATCCTCTCCTTCCAATATAAAGAAGGTGGGAAGATATTCCGTGTAAAAACGGATTTTTTGCTTCCTTAATCAATAATTCCTCCACCTTGGCCCATTCATCCGGCCCCCTCTCTTTCCAGTAAATCCAGTGGTCTTCCGGAAAGAGTGAAGCCACGTTTGAGCTGATCAACTCTATTTGTTCAAAACCATTGGATTCCATGA
Source organism: Rossellomorea sp. NPDC077527 (assembly GCF_044542955.1). Lineage (NCBI taxonomy): Bacteria > Bacillati > Bacillota > Bacilli > Caryophanales > Bacillaceae > Rossellomorea > Rossellomorea sp. NPDC077527. The sequence goes on from NZ_JBITVL010000003.1 coordinate 425,058, forward strand.
AAGGCTTGATTTCATCTATGTCAAAATAGTAAGCTCCTGTAAATCTCCCTTCATCATCATGATTGAATCTTCCACTCTCTGAAAAGGTGTGTATGTTTTCCATTGTATGATTCGGCTTCCACCTATCCGGAGCTAAAAGGGAATTCAGGATATGCCTTGTTCTTGACATAAATGCGACAAAGACGATCCCCCCTTCCCTGGTTACACGATGAAGTTCTTTTACCGCTTTGACTCTATCTTCCTCTTCCTGCAAATGATAAAGCGGGCCAAGCATGAGGGATGCATCAAACTCCCCATCCACGCAAGGAGAAAGATAACGGGCATCGCTTACATGGAACCCGCTAAAGCGATCCAGCAGCCCCCTTTCCTCTGCTTGACTGAAAGCAAGATTCACGAGTCTTGGAATCAAATCCGTTAAGGTAACATCATAGCCCCTATCAGCTAATTGAATGGCATACTTCCCTGGACCTGCCCCGTTATCCAGTATTCTTCCCGAAGGAGGAAGGTATTTGGTCATATAGTGCCAATTGACCTTAAACTCCAAAGGTTCTCTTTCAAGACGCCCCCATTCATCAAATTGATTATAGTAGTCTGCTATGCCCGGCATGATTCATCCCCCCTGTCCATTCATTCTCCAATATTCCGTAAAGCAGTGAATCTCTCCATCCCTCATTCAGCTTCATGTGATGCCGGATCCTGCCTTCCAGTGTCATACCAATCTTGATTAACACCTTTTGGGAGGAAATGTTCTGAGGATGACAGGTAGCCGATATTCTATGAAGTTTCAACTCCGAAAATCCCTTATTTACCAAAGCCTTCCCTACAAGTGTCCCTATACCTTTCCCCCAGTAATCAGGATGCAGGATATAGCCGACTTCTCCGGCACGATTGGTAAAGCTATTGATTATGATTTCTCCTGCCCCGATTACTTTGTCGACTCTTTCATCGACCAATGCGTGTACATATCTGCTTTTTGGAATCACTTTGGCAGCGTTTAATGCGTCTTCAACATATGCTATCGTGTCGTTCACATGATTCGGCCCCCAACTTTGAAACTCTGAAACAGATTCTAAAGAAGCATAATCATGAACATCCTTCCAATCTTCTTTCCGTAAATTTCGAAAATAGATATGGGTAGAGAGATATTTCCGTTCCACATCTGTCACCTCGCGTTTAATATAAATTGTTCTAATATTAACATAATTTTCTAAATGCGGAGCAACTATTTTAAAAAAATGTAAGTTTTCTCGGGTAGAATATGAAGAAGGATATTCATGTTGCGTTCAAGAAATATATCTAGAGGGATCATTCAATTGCATCTCTGATTTCAGCAGACGAAACGAAGGGGAGAATGTAAAGTGGTTAACAAGAAAGACTCAATGGGGAATGAAGATGTATATACGGACTTTATTAACAGGATGACCTACGGAGAATACCTGGGGCTGGATACGTTATTGGATAGTCAAAAACGGCTATCCGGTCACCACGATGAAATGCTGTTCATTATCATTCATCAAGTCAGTGAGCTGTGGATGAAATTGATTCTGCATGAAATCCGTGCCAGCATTTCATCCATTCAAAAGGGTGAGCTGTCACCTGCATTTAAAATGCTTTCACGTGTTTCAAAGATACAATCCCAGATCATTCATGCATGGGATGTATTATCCACACTCACACCATCGGAATATGTTCAATTCAGGGAAAGCCTCGGACAAGCCTCCGGATTTCAATCATATCAGTACAGAATGATTGAATTTGCCCTGGGGTACAAAACAAAGCATGTGCTCGAAATATACAAAAAAGATCCAGAGTTATTGGCTCAGCTTCAAGAGGCATATGAAGCACCTTCCCTTTACGATGTATCCATTATGACTTTGTCGGATGCCGGGTTACCCATTCATGAGGACGTAAAGAAGAGGGATTATAAAAAACCTTACAGTGAAGATCAATCCGTACTCGAAGCCTGGACTACCGTCTATAAAAACCCCGATCAATTCTGGGACTTATATGAACTCGCAGAAAAATTAATCGATCTTGAAGATTGGCTTCAGCAATGGCGGTTCCGCCACATGAAAACAGTGGAGAGGATCATCGGTCATAAAATGGGTACCGGGGGCTCTAGCGGTGTCGGATACTTAAAAAAAGTGCTTGACCACCGATTTTTCCCTGAACTGTGGAATGTACGCACAAGTCTATAATTCAGCTGCCACCGATAACCTTTTTTTGACACTGAAGACTGAATGAAAGATTCACATATTTCGATACCCATTGCTATTCAGCATTCATCAGGGTTGCCTTTTACAAGGTTACCTGATATTATGTAATAGAATTATTTTTGTTCGGAATGGAAGGATGGACAAAGTTTTTAAAGCTTTTCGCCTTGAAGTTACATGAGCAAGAATAGTAATACAATTGTGTGGAGAACACACGAGGAGGTAACATTATGTTAGAAGGTACAGTTAAATGGTTTAACGCAGAAAAAGGTTTCGGATTCATCGAGCGCGAAGGTGGAGACGACGTGTTCGTACACTTCTCAGCTATTCAAGGCGAAGGATTCAAAACTTTAGAAGAAGGTCAAAAAGTTTCTTTTGAAATCGTTCAAGGAAACCGTGGCGACCAAGCTGCTAACGTTACTAAAGCATAATCATGCTTACCGGAAAGACTCTACTCTGTAGAGTCTTTTTTCTTTGCCATCATGAAAAAATGTGTATACAATGATTTTATTATGCTTTCTAGGAGGCTCTATGGTATGGTAAGACATTCTTTTCACATCTCCACTGATTGGCCGGGACTCAGGAATGATTCAGGTACGCTAAGCTCGGAGAATTTCCATACGAAAATATCCATTCCCCCAGAGATGGATGGACCCGGAATCGGCACAAATCCTGATGAAATGCTTCTTGGAGCTGCCGCTACATGTTACATCATAACCCTTGCCGCTATGCTCGAGAGGAGCCACATAGAGAAAACGGGCCTATCAATGACGTCGGAAGGAATAGTCGAAGTTGATAAAGGGGTCATCACATACAAGGAAATCATTCACCGTCCCATTCTGACATTGGGTCCCGCTACAGTTGAAAAAGACATATCACTCGCAAAGAAATTATTGGTGAAAGCAGAAAAATCATGCATGATCACCCGTGCCATCAAAGGGAATGTGTCAGTTAAAGTAGATCCAGAAATACATATGTAACCTCATAACAAAAGGGCATCCGGTCGGATGCCCTTTTGTTATGATTCCGAATGAACCAGCTTTACCAGCATGTGAGAAAGCATATGCTGCTCTTCCTTATTTCCCGCTTTCCATAGTTCGTATAATAACTTTTCTTCCCTGTTCTTAGGTTCTTCATGAGCTGCCAGATAATCTCCTACCTTCTGGGCTGCCTTTGCTTGCTGCTCTTCACTCATCCCAAGTTTGTCCGCTAACGAAACCTTGTTACCTAAGTATTCTTTGAAGTGATCAAAGTTTGAAAGAATATCCTCTTTCTTGTCTTGGGACATGTTTCCTAATGTATTTTCCACCTTTGAATCCATCTTTTCTTCAGTAGAATGATTTGCCATATCAACAAACTCTCCTCTCAATCAATCTACTATGTATATTCCCATGGCTGGAAGAGTTAAACATATCATTTCATTTATTTGGAAATGACTTGTCAACTCTCTTTGTATTGTTTATACCGGCCATTAGTTGTGTAAACAATAAAGGTGAAATCAAATGATAGGAGGAGAATGATGTTGAAAAACAATAAAGTAGCAATCATTACAGGGGCAAGCAGTGGGATAGGTCAGGCAACTGCGAAGGAATTGGCCTCGAAAAATATAACGGTGATGCTTGCAGCACGGCGTGAAGATCGATTAAAAGTGTTGAAGGATGAGATAGAACAAATGGGCGGCACCGCCTATTATCAAGTAACGGACGTGACAAATGTCGAAGAGATGGAAAAATTAGCACAACATACAATCGAAAAAGCAGATCGAATCGATGTTTTGGTCAACAACGCGGGATTAATGCCCCTTTCTTTCATCAATAAACGAAAAATTAAGGAATGGGATCAGATGGTTGATGTCAATATTAAAGGAGTACTTTATGGAATTTCAGCTGTCCTTCCTTATATGGAAAAGCAGCGGTCAGGGCACATCATTAACATTTCATCTGTGGCAGGTCATAAAGTGATGCCTGGCAGTTCAGTCTATAGCGGTACCAAATATGCCGTCCGTGCCATTACAGAAGGTTTAAGACAGGAAATGAACGCTTCTCATAACATACGGACAACCATCATCTGTCCCGGTGCAGTAGCAACAGAACTGACAGAAACCATAACAGACGAAGACATTTTAAAAGCTTTCAAAGACCGGGAGATGAAACCTCTTGATAGTGATAATATCGCTAAAGCGATTTCCTTTGCAGTCGAACAGCCTGATCATGTAGATGTCAATGAAATCATCGTGCGCCCTACACAACAAGACTTGTAAGTTATGAGGAGGAAGAAGAAGATGAAAAGAGAATTCGACAAGCTTTACATCAATGGGGAATGGGTCAAAGGCATCAGTGAGAATGTCATTCCCAATCAGAGCCCATTTGACCACACTGACATAGGTTCTATTACCGCTGCGAGTAAAGAGGATCTAGATAAAGCTTATAAATCGGCAGAGAAAGCTCAGAAAGCCTGGGCAGACGAGCCCCCACAAGCGAAGCGTCAAATCATGGAAAGAGCGGTTTCGATTGTGGAGGAAAATAAGGAACTGATCATCGAGTGGCTCACCAATGAGTCAGGCAGCACATATATGAAAGCAGCAGGAGAAGTCAGTGTTTCCATCAATAGTATGAAAGAAGCGGCTACTTATCCATACAGAATGGACGGGAAAATCTTACCCTCCCAAGTGCCAGGGAAGGAAAACAGAGTGTACAGAGAACCTCTTGGAGTGGTGGGAATCATCAGCCCTTGGAATTTCCCTTTCCATCTAGCAGTTCGCTCCATTGCGACCGCTTTAGCTACCGGAAACGGGGTAGTCGTTAAGCCTGCAACACATACGCCCGTTACAGGAGGTTTATTATTTGCAAGCATATTTGAAGAAGCGGGACTTCCTAAGGGTCTTCTAAATGTCGTAGTTGGAAAAGGTTCGGAAATCGGGGATGATATCGTGACACATCCTATCCCCCGCCTCATCTCCTTTACGGGATCTACTGAAGTAGGACGCCGAATCGGGGAGCTGGCAGGGAGACACCTTAAGAAAACGGCATTGGAGCTTGGAGGAAATAACGTATTTATCGTACTGGATGATGCAAATCTTGATCAGGCAGTCGAATCAGCCCTATTCGGTAAATTCTATCATCAGGGACAGATTTGTATGAGCATCAATCGGATTATGGTTCATAAGGACATGTATGATACTTTCGTAGATGCCTTTGTAGCCCGAGTGAAAGGCTTGAATGTTGGCAACCCTTCTGATAAATCGACCCACATCGGTCCATTAATTGACCAGGATCAGGTTGATCGGATATTAAAAGATATTGAATCAAGCAAGGATCAGGGAGCCGAAGTTGTTCTTGGAGGAAACGCAGATAAAAACATGTTATATCCCACCGTGCTGACACACGTCACAAACTCCATGCCGATCGCAAAAAATGAAATTTTCGGACCTGTAGCAGCTATCATACCGTTCAACGATGATGAAGAGGCCATAAGATTGGCCAATGAACACCCCTACGGTTTAAGCGGTGCAGTCCACTCTTCCTCAATTGAAAGAGCAACAAATGTTGCACATCGAGTAGAGACAGGAATGATTCATATCAATGATGAACCTGTGAATGATGAGCCTCATATGCCGTTTGGAGGTGAAAAGGATTCAGGACTTGGACGTTTTAACGGAGAATGGGCACTTGAAGAATTCACAACGGTGAAATGGCTGGCGGTCCAACATAAAAGAAGGGATTACGGTCCTTTCATTGAGAAAAGATAAAAAAAAGCGAGCCATGCCGGCTCGCTTTTTAATGGAGAGGCTTTGAAACATATTCACCATGGGTAGATGCGAAAAATTCATCGCCTTTTCCAAGAATCAAGTAGTTTCACAGCTCATCAAATCCGTTCGCATCCGATGTCTTTGTATATTGTCTTGATCTTTGTTCAAAGAAATCCGTCTTTCCTTTATCCACTTCCTGATAGGCTATGATCCATTTGAGAGGGTTGGTCTTGTACCCCTTGAATGGTTCTTCAAAACCTAATTGTTTCGCTCTTTTATTCGCCATGAATTTAATATAGTCCTCAAGGTCGCTCATTAAGAGTCCGTCCATATGAGATCCAATGATTTCCCTCCCCCATTCGATTTCCAGCATGGCAGCCTGTTTAAATGTTTCCTTCCCAAAGGTACGCAGCTCATCCGTATCATAAGTCGGATACTCATTTAAGACCTCTTTAAATATCTTTTCAAATAATCCCACATGGAGCTGTTCATCCCGATTGATATAATTGATCATCGTACTGGTTGCGACCATTTTCTGGTTCCTGGCCAAATTATAGAAGAAGGCAAAACCGGAATAGAAGAATAGTCCTTCCAATATGACATCATAAATGATCGATTTTAATAAATGGTCAACCGTTGGCGATTCCACAAAATCTTTGTAGCCATTCGTAATGAACTCATTTCTCTTCATTAAAATGGGATCGTTCTTCCAGAAATCAAACACTTCGTCCTGTTTGCTTTTAGACACGATGCTGGATAATACATAGCTGTATGAATGGTTATGCACAACCTCCTGCTGTGCCAGGATGATCATCAGGGCATTCAGACTGGAATCCGTCAAATAATCTGCCACTTTCCCCGCATAATCGGTCTGAACGCTATCAAGAAGTGCAAGAAGCCCAATAATCTTCAAAAAGGAGTCCTGCTCACCTTTCGAGAGTGTAGGGAATTGCTTGATATCTTTCGCCATATTAATTTCAAATGGGGTCCAGAAATTCCCCAGCATCCTCTTATATTTTGGATAAGCCCATGAAAATCGAACATCATCCCAATTCAACACATTGGAACTATCTCCGTTTATGATCCCGGTAGATTTATTAGGTGCCTCTCTGTCGATCAGGACCCTCTGTTTCAATTTGTTCATCATTTGCTCCTCCCTCCTAGCTATGACAGCTTTCACATTCTTCAAAGTTGGATTCCGACGTTGACCTAACATAATACGTGGTTTTCAAACCGGATTTCCATGCGTCCATGTGCAGATCCAATAAGTCTTTCGCTTTGATATCATTTCGTACATACAAATTGAACGAAATCCCCTGGTCAACATGCCGTTGTCTCTTCTTGTTCTGTTCCACACTCCAGTGTTGATCCACATGATAAGCTGTCTTATAATACCAGGTCGTTTTAGGCGATAGATCAGGAGCGGTGACAGGAATCTTGTAATCTTTCTTTTCTTCTGAATACTCCAGCCTGAATATCGGATCAATGCTCGCTGTTGAGCCTGCGATGATCGAGGTAGAAGAATTCGGTGCAACGGCCATTAAGTATCCGTTACGTACCCCACTCTCGGAAATATCCCTTCTTAAATATTCCCAACGTTCACCCGTATAGCCACGCTTAGAGAAATATGTCCCCGTAGACCAATCCGATCCGTCAAAATAAGGATAGTTCCCCTTCTCCTTTGCCAGTTCGTGACTTGCATGAATGGTGTGGTACGCAATCTCTTCATAAAGGGCATCACAATATTCGACCGCATCATTGCTTTCCCACTTCAAGCCCTTTAACGCGAGGAGGTGATGCCATCCGAATGTTCCCAACCCGATTCCCCTGTATCGCTGATTGGTTATCTGGGCCTGCAGGACTGGAAGTTCATTTAAATCGATCACATTATCCAGCATTCTTACTCCGATCGATACAACCCGTTCCAGCTCATCATCCATCAACGTCTTGGCTAAGGAAATAGAGGCAAGATTGCAGACAACATAATCCCCCGGTGACTTATAGGTGACAATTTTACCATCTTGAATCACTTCTTCTTCCATTACGGTCGCACTCATATTCTGGGCGATTTCCGTACACAGATTACTGCAATAAATCATTCCTTTATGAGAATTTGCATTCAGACGATTCACTGTATCCCGATAAAACATATATGGCGTTCCGGTTTCGAGCTGGGAAATCATAATCCGTTTAAAAATTTCAATGGCCGGCACCACTTCCCGCGAAAGTGACGTATGAGCTATACACTCCTGGTACTTCTCACGAAAAGATCCTTCTCCTTCTCTTTCGTCATAGTAATCCTCTAGGGAGTACCCCATGACTGTCTTCACTTCATGCGGGTCAAATAAATACCAGTCCCCTCTACTCTCAACTTGTTCCATAAACAAATCTGGTATAGAAACTCCTGTAAACAGGTCATGAGTCCTTTGCCTTTCATCCCCATTGTTTAACCGTGTATCAAGGAATGGAAAAATATCTTTATGCCATATATCCAGATAGACGGCAATCGCTCCTTGACGCTGCCCCAATTGATCGACGGAAACCGCTGTATTATTAAGCTGCTTCATCCAGGGAATAACGCCAGAGCTTACTCCTTTAAATCCTTTTATATCGCTGCCTCGGCTTCTTACTTTCCCTAGATAAATCCCAAGACCTCCCCCATTTTTACTCAAGGTAGAAACGTCTGTATTGCTGTCATAAATGCTTCTTAAATCATCTTCCACTGTATCGATGAAGCAACTGGATAGCTGGCCATGGCTCTTTCCAGCATTCGCAAAGGTTGGGGTTGCCACCGTCATATAAAGATTGGAGAGAGCCCAATAAGATTCTTCTATCAATCTGATCCTTTTTTCTTTTGGTTCATTCATCATGAGGGTCATGCTAATAATCATGAACCTCTCTTGAGGCAACTCAAGAACCATTCCGTCATGGGACTTGGTTAAGTATCTCTCGGTCAGAGTGACAATTCCTATGTAAGTAAAAAGAGAATCCCTTGTATCATCCAAGATCGAACCCAAATAGTCCAATTCCTCTTTGCTGTAAGAATCAAGCAGAGTCTTGGAATATAATTGTTTTGCGGTCAAATCTTTAACCAAATGATAGAATGATCCGTATAGTTCCCCTCCCCTTGATAAAGCAAGTTTCTCATATAAACTCTTGATATATAATGCTGCCGCCACGTAAGTCCAATCCGGCTCATGAGCCGTTATACGCTCAACTGCTGTCAAAATCATGAAATGATAGAGTCTTTCTTTGGTGAAGTCCGTCTGTTGATTTGCATATATTAAAATCTTTTCATTAAATTCCTTGAAATAAAGATCAGGAAACCGATTCTGCAGACTGTCCAATATCACTTCTACTTCTTTTTGTTGTTCATTTAACGTGATTGACATGAAAATTCCTCCCATTTTATAAAGTGGGGAAGGAGTAAAAAAAGCCCATCCTTCAAAAAGGATGGGCTTTAAATAGACGGAGATAGTAATAGACTTCTGCTATTTCAATCCTCGCTTTATCCTCCCAATTCCCGAAGAAGATAACACGTGATAAATACGGCAGGTCTCCTGGCTTGTGCTTCACTCTACTTTAAGGCCTTCCCATCTATTTGACAGTGGCAGTTTCCTTATTTCGTCGGCACATACAGTTGCGGGGACAGCTCCGGTCTCTCACCGGATTCCCTTTTAAGTCTTATTAGACACCTTATTCACAGGTTATAATCAATATATAGTTATCGAAATACAAAAGAACACAAAATGTTGTGTTATTCATTATCATATACGATTTAAAAATGAAAAACAAGAGGAATCTATTAAACATTTATTAGTATCACCCGTCAACGATACGGGAGTCAAGCATGAACGTTAACCTTATTTACACTTTAAAAGCTTTTTTGAACTTGGGACTCAATTCACTCCACACGTCAAATAAGTTTCCATCAGGGTCACTGAAAACGAAATTAAGTCCATTATGGCCTCTATCTTCAATCTCCCCTGTCACTACTCCCTGATGAAGCAAATGATCTCTCATTTCGTTCAAATCACTGATTCCATCCACTTCAAACGTTAAAGAAAAACGCTTATTTTGATACCTATCCTGAAAATTACTGCTTTCCCCCTCTAACGAACCGACCAAAAAGATGCTCTGATGAGCAAGATCTACGATCGCTTTATCCTCATCCTCGTAGTTCAGTTTTGCGTTTAACTTTTCCTGGTACCAGATACTTGCCTTCTGAACATCGCTCACTGGTATGTATGTCGTCCCCACTCTTACTAGTTGCTTCATAAACTCTCTCCTTTTATTTTACTTACACTTTTATCCTTTCTACAAAAGGAAGAAAATCCCTTCCCTTTGAATTATGCTTATAATTATTATTTTCCACGAAAAGAGCAGAAGGAGATGCGATTAAGACCTCAAATGAACACTGTTCCCCCCTCACCTTCCTATCTGTTGGTTGAGATAATACCCCGTTCTCTCTATAATTCAAATGGAAGGTTGTTTGACAGTATTCTTTGGTCCCCAATATTTTTTACAGGTTGTTTAAATGGAGGAATCTCGATTTAAACAACCTCTTTTTTTCATGCTAACATGTAATAATCTTTTAATGTCATCATTTTATATGGAGGTGGTTTCTTTTTTGTAATCGGATACATAACAGTCCCTCTAAGGGGTTAAGCTAGTTTCCCTGTGTTTCATCGTTATTACAATCAATACGTTTTAGCCTAAATACTTTCTTTTTATGGGTTTTTCATTTAAAATGCGCATTAAGTGATTTTTTTGGAAATCACACCTTAGTTCTGAAAGGAGTCTATTATGAAGAAACTATTAACGACTTTACTATTAGCATTATTAACAATTGGATTAGCCGCTTGCGGTTCGGACGAGGAGAGCCAAAAAGCTGACGATAAAGCGAAGACAGAAGCAACCGACAAAAAGGCTCAAGAAGAGCAAGCCAAGAAAATGGAAGAAATGCAAAAGAAAATGGATGAACAAAAGGTTGAAAAAGATAAGGTCGTAGCGATTGTCAACGACGAAAAAATCAAAGGTGAAGATTTCAACAACGTATTGAGTCAATCCCAAATGCAGTATCAACAAATGGGACAGGATCCGACAAGTAAAGATGCTGTTAAGAAGATTAAAGACCAGACCATCGACAGCCTGATCGGACAAACCCTTCTCATGCAACAGGCCGAAGAAAAGGGCTATAAAGCGACGGATGATGAAATTAATAAACAGCTTGAAGAAGTGAAAAAGCAGTACAAAGATGACAAGCAATTCGAAGAAGCCATGAAAAAAGCCGGATTTACAATGGACGAGCTGAAAACTCAAATTGCTGAAAATATTAAATATACAACCTATGTTGATAAAGAAATCAAGGTCGATGAAGTAACTGAAGATGAAATGAAGAAGTTTTATGATCAATATGCAAGCCAACAAGGTAAGGAACAAGCAAAAGATGCACCGAAATTTGAAGATGTAAAACCACAGATCAAGACTCAGCTTGAACAACAGAAAAAGCAAGAAAAACTAGTTCAACATGTGGAAGATTTAAAGAAAAATGCTAAAATTGATGTGAAAATTTAATCAATCAGAAAGCCGCCTGCATAAGGCGGTTTTCTTTTTTTAAACACCTAGTATGGTGGTTTCCTCCTCTGCAACGAGGGTATGGTATAAGAACCGATTTTAAGGAGGATAAGCCATTATGATGAAGAAAATACATCGTAACCCTGAGAACGCAGCTCAAGAAGAAAGCATTCTTGATCAGCACGAAAGTGAGCAAAACGTCGATCCTATTCCAATCGACGAGTTAAAAAAAGATCAGCGTGACGAAAAGAAAAAACACGATACGAAAGATGAATGAAAAAAGTCCTGTGGATCTCCACAGGACTTTTTATTACTTTATTTAGACAACCAATCTGTATGGAATGTTCCTTCTTTATCTATGCGCTGATACGTATGGGCTCCGAAATAATCCCTCTGGGCTTGTAGCAGGTTTGCAGGAAGTGACTCAGAACGATAGCTATCATAATAAGCCAATGCACTGGCAAGGCCAGGTACAGGAATACCTAATTTAATGGCTGTGGCCACTACTTCACGTGCTTCATCCTGATAATTTTCAACAATTTCCTTAAAGTATGGATCAAGAAGCAGATTCGTTAAACCCGGTTCACGGTCATAGGCGTTCTTGATTTCTTCAAGGAATCCAGCGCGAATAATGCAGCCACCTCTGAAAATCATAGAAATTTCACCAGGTTTCAAATTCCAATTGTATTCATCGGAAGCCGATTGAAGCTGCGCAAATCCTTGGGCATACGAACAAATCTTGCTCAAGTACAATGCCTTACGGATCATCTCGATGAACTCCTGTTTGTTTCCTGTGAATTCTTGATTCTTAGGACCTCTCAGAATCTTGCTTGCCTTCACACGCTCTTCCTTCATGGCTGAGATGAAGCGTGCAAAAACGGATTCAGTGATAATGGACAGCGGTACACCTAATTCAAGAGAGCTGATGCTCGTCCATTTTCCGGTACCTTTTTGGCCGGCGGTATCTAAAATGACATCGACAAGGGGCTTCCCTGTTTCTTCGTCCACCTTCGTAAAAATATCTGCGGTAATTTCGATGAGATAGCTGTCGAGCTCCCCTTCATTCCATTCTTTAAAAATTTCATGAAGCTCTACTGCATTTAATCCCAATACATTCTTCATCAGATAATACGCTTCACAGATAAGCTGCATATCACTGTACTCTATCCCGTTATGTACCATCTTCACATAATGACCCGATCCATCTGGACCTATATATGTACTGCAAGCATCCCCTTTTACCTTTGCTGCAATAGCAGTCAAAAATGGTTCAACCAAGTCATACGCTTCTTTCTGGCCGCTCGGCATAATAGCAGGGCCATATAAAGCACCTTCTTCTCCACCAGACACTCCTGCTCCAATGAAGTTGATCCCCTTTTCATCCAGTTCCTTGTTGCGGCGAATGGTATCTTCATAATACGTGTTCCCACCATCAATCAGAATATCACCTTTATCCAGATGAGGAAGCAATGAATCAATCGCTTTGTCCGTAATGTCCCCTGCAGGTACCATGATCAAAATTTTTCTTGGAACTTCCAAGGATTGAACAAATTCATTTACATCATGTGTTCCAACCAACTGCTTGCCTTGATGCTCATCGAGGACTTCTTTTACCTTGTCAGCCGACACATCATATATAGAAACTGAATAACCTCTACTTTCAAAATTCAAAGCGAGGCTCTTGCCCATCACTCCGACTCCGACGACTCCTATTTGTTGTTTTGTCATAACGATCATTCCTTTCAGTACGAATCTATAGATATCTTCACCGTTATTATTATAATACGAAATAAATTTTCATGGTGGATTTTTATGAAATAATATTTTTTTATTTCTTAAATTAGGTTAAAATTATTTTCACAAACGTCTTATAGGAGGGTTCCACAAACATGGATGAAAAGGCTCAACATTGTTTTCCACGTATCCGGTCCCATTACTCACAATTCAGTGAGAAAGAAAAGATGATTGCAGATTATATTATTGCTAATCCTGAAAAAATTATCCATTCTACGATCAGTGGTGTTGCAGAGGATCTCGGAATTGCAGATGCCACCGTTTTCAGATTCTGTAAGCGGCTCGGCTATAAAGGATATCAGGCGATGAAAATTTCATTGGCTTCTGATATGGTCACACCGATTAAGGATATCCATGAAACCATCAATGAACAAGATTCCGAAGGGGTAATCGCCCAAAAAGTATTCCGGTCCAATATAAGGAGCCTTGAAGATTCATTACAGATATTGAATGAGGAAGCCTTCCAACAAGCCGTTCAAGCCATCCTGCATGCGGGAAGGATTGAGTTCTATGGTACGGGGGGATCTGGTTTTATTGCCATGGATGCTCATCATAAGTTCCTAAGAACAGGGATGGCTACTACCGCTTATAATGATTCCCATATGCAGCTGATATCGGCTTCTCAACTAACGGAAAATGATGTGATTGTTTTCATCTCTCACTCAGGGGCGAACAAAGATTTATTGGAAGTACTGGAGGTTGCTAAGAAAAATCGTACCAAGACCATCGCTATCACCCACTTCGCTAAATCTCCTTTAAGCGGCAGGGTAGACATTCCACTATTCACCGTCTCACAGGAAACCGAATACCGTGGAGAAGCACTTGCTTCAAGAATCAGTCAGCTTAGTATTGTGGACGCCCTTTATGTAAACATCATGAAGAAACGAAAAGATCTTTCCCAAGCCTCCCTGCAAAAAATACGTGATGCGATTTCCATTAAAAAAGTATAACGGGGAGAGGACAGTCCGTCTCCTGTGTGCTATTGATTAAAAATCCCCATAAAAAAAACAGACTCACGAATGAGTCTGTTTTTGAATTTGTAAAGGTTAAATTATAATTTTACAACGTTAGCTGCTTGTGGTCCACGAGCGCCTTGTTCAACGTCGAAAGATACTTCTTGACCTTCGTCAAGAGATTTGAAACCTTCACCTTGGATCGCTGAGAAGTGTACGAATACGTCGTCTCCACCTTCAACTTCGATGAATCCGAAACCTTTTTCTGCGTTGAACCATTTTACTTTACCGTTTTCCATGTTTGTTGCCTCCTAAAAGTGCATGATGCACCATGTATTACTATTCTTGCGATATCAGGTGAAAACCAAATCTTGTTCTTCCCTCGTATACCGGACAAAAATAATTCTTTTATAGAATAACAGTATTAATACAAATAAGCAAGTTCTTGAAGAAGAAGTTTTTAAAGTCAGACCTCTTACATATTTTTACTGAAGGACATCTTCTGATAAAAACAGCCTTCGATTTGATAATTAAAGCGTACTTCCTTCCACATTTTAAACCTCCACCTTCCTACAGCCACTTGCTCCAATATGGATCTAACCGTTTTCGGAAGGCTGTTCACGTAAACATTTTAGCTTTAGGATGTAGCGAGTAGTGGTTGATTACAGCGAGAAATGTTCGCTTTCCGCGGGGCTGGCGGTGAGTCTCCTCGTGCTAAAGCCCAGGTCTCAAGATCCAACTTCGGCAGCTAGCCCTTCGAGGTCATAAGCTAATGGGTCTAAGAAGGCAAAAGGACGTCTTTTTAGACCATTCAACTTATGCTTGTCGGGGCTGAAGGAACCTCCCCTGCTTTTCGGTACTTTCCTGCGTTTCCTCCAGAAGTCTTCGCGAAAAGTCCTTATGAAAAACACATCCTACGATTTAATAACTGAGGTTCCTTTCCCAAATAATAAACTTCCTTCTTCTTAATCTACCTATTTCAATGGATGTAAACGTTTTAAAAAGATTGACATGAACAGGAACCTAAATAAGAGAAAAAGTTGTGGTATAATGAACAAATACGAAAGGGAGTGCCCAATGAAATCCACAAAAAATCGATTCAGTAACGGTTCCATGGTGACAATCAAGGAGACTGGTGAGACAGTGACAATATTAAAGTGGCAATACGTTAAAAACATGAAGCGTTATTCATATATTGTAAAGGAACACCCAGGCACATTTTACTTTGAAGAAGAATTGGAAGTTAACTAAAACGGCTCAATCTCAGATCAAGAATACGATTTTGACAAGGACTCATACAGAATTCTGAAGAGTCCTTTTTTCAATTAATATTTTCACATAGAAAAAAGCCTGCATCCTAATTAGGATGCAGGCTTTTTTCTATGTATGACCTGTGAGGGATTCGAACCCACGACCCCTTCCCTGTCAAGGAAGTGCTCTCCCACTGAGCTAACAAGTCGCGATGTGATGCAAGGTACATATTCTATTATATTCATATAGCGGGAATTGTCAATGGTATTTTCGTTATTTATTCTCGAATTTTATATGTTTGTATAAAAGAACGTTCGTTCGCATATACTGTCAGTATTAATCCCACCAGGGGGCACACATATGATAAATCAAATTCAGCGTTCATTAGAAGAACGACTCCCGATCGAAATGATCTATATGAATAAACAATGTGAATGTACCAAAAGAAGAGTGCTGGTTAAGAGGATTGATACGGACTTTATCACGGCATATTGTTTATTCAGGAACGATATCCGCAGGTTCAGAATTCAGGATATTTTGGCTGTTTCTTATCTTCCTCCCCATCATGTCAGAACAAATCACTGACCCTCCGTTCCTTATAAAAAGGCTGAACCCTCTTTTTATGGGCTCAGCCTGGTTTGTTTATGCCGTTGCTCTTGTCGGTGTCTTGTCTTCTCTCTTAATAAATAATTGAAGCGCAAGCATAATACCGAATAAGACCAAACCAATAATATCCGACATGCCTTCTGGATAAATCAGTAATAAACCGGCGGCTACACAAAGGAAACGTTCAATGACAAATACTCTTCGGTACCAATAACCGATCATCCCGGCCCCTATTGCCATCATTCCCGTCACGGCCGTAAAGACGACCCATATTAACCTAGGAATGGTTGTATCGATCATTAACAGTTCTGGAGACAATACGAACATATACGGTATGATAAAGGCTGCTATGGCCAATTTAGCCGAATTGACACCCGTCCGTATCGGTTCTCCTCCGGATACCCCTGCCGCCGCGAAAGCAGCAAGTGCTACAGGAGGCGTAATATCGGCAATGATCCCGAAGTAGAATACAAATAAGTGAGCAGATAACTCAGGTGCACCCAATAAAATGATGGCAGGTGCTGCAATCGTGGATGTAATGACGTAATTCGCTGTAGTAGGAGAACCCATCCCCAGTACAATTGACGCAATCATGGTAAATACTAATGTAAGGATCAGCTTACCTTCTGTCGAATTCGTTAAATCAGCAGCCAAGTCTACCAGACCATTTGCGAGGGTCAATCCTAAACCGGTCTTGGTCACGACCCCTACGATCATTCCGGCAGCAGCAGTAGCCACGGCTACTGACAAAGCTGTTCTGGCCCCATCAACAAGAGCGTCTACAGCATCCTTGAAACCGATTCTTGTATCTTTTCTTATCGCACTGATGGCGATAGTGGCAACAATTGACCAGAGCGCTGCTCGCATAACGCTCATACCACTGACTAACAAAATGATGACTGTCAAAATCGGAAGCAGCAAATAAATCTTCTTGAATACTTCTTTCCGGTTAGGCATTTCTTCATCGGTTAATCCACGAAGACCGATTCGCTTTGCTTCAAAGTGTGTCATGATCCATATTCCTGTGAAATAAAGAACCGCAGGAATCGATGCTGCTTTCGCAATATCCCAATACGAAATGCCACCAATGAATTCGACCATCAGGAATGCGGCAGCCCCCATGATCGGCGGCATCAACTGTCCTCCCGTGGACGCAGCTGCCTCTACACCACCAGCGAACTCTTTACGATACCCGAGTTTTTTCATCATTGGGATCGTAAATGAACCCGACGTCACGACGTTCGCAACCGAGCTTCCACTGATGGTACCTTGAAGGGCACTCGAGAAGATCGCAACCTTGGCTGGCCCACCTACACGCTTACCGGCAATGGACACAGCCAGATCATTAAAGTACTGACCTACGCCCGTCTTCACAAGGAATGCCCCAAATAATAGGAACAGGAAGATAAAGGTGGCTGAAACATATAATGGTGTTCCAAGGATCCCTTCACTCGTGAAGAACATCGTTTTCACGATATCGTCCCAATCATACCCTCTGTGTGCAAGGAATCCAGGCATTAATCGACCATAATACATATATAGGATGAAGGCAGATGCAATGATGGTAATCGGTAACCCTACCGCCCGTCGTGTTGCTTCCAATACAAGGACCATGGCTGCGAAACCAACATAAAAGTCCATTTGAGTCATTAATCCTATTCTACTTACGATATCATCCTGCATGATCGGCCAGTAAGCACCTATCCCTACAGAAATGGCTGAAAGAACGATATCATACCAGGCAATCTTATCCTTCTTTAAATACTTCTTACGTGCAGGAAATAACAGGAATACTAATGAAAGGGCAAACCCTAAGTGTATCGACAATAACAATTGCCTTGGGATGAATTGAAAGATGGATGCTACTAATTGGAATAATGAAAATGCCAATAATCCGAAGAAAATGATCCATTTGAACATTCCATGATGTAATTTTCTAGTGGAAGATTCCGGATCGTATTTCTCTAATAACTCTTGTTGTTGCTCTGCAGTCAATGATTCAAACTCTTTATCTTTTTCCAACTACAGTCACTCCTTTCCACTGATCATAAAGTGATTGTTTCTTTAATTGAACCCGGACGACTGACCCTTTAACAAAATAGTCGGCTAAAGGATATTCCCTTCCGTCAAGTACGAGTCGGTGATTTGCGACGACTTGTCCGATCCTGATATCAATATAAGGAAACACTCTTTCCATATTAGAAATTAAATATTTGCCTTCCTTCGTCACTTCAAAAATTTCATTTCCTTCTGCATTGGCAGGCATCCCAATGGCAGTATCTTCATATAGTAGTTTTGTTTGTTGAATTTGATTTGATGATGTCGGCTCATAAAACTCCTCTACTTCTGATAGATGAATAGAGTGGGTATACCGAACCGAAAACGATTGATTGTCGGGGAGGCTGAAAAGAACAGTGTCCCCTGTTGTACTTCTCGGCTCTATGACCAAAAAGGTGTGTAAGGGCATAAAGATGATGAATACGATACATAGAATAAGGAGAATCGCTCCAAGTGATGTGTATTTCTTCATAAGAATTCCCCACCATTCCATTTTTTCATCCGGCAGATAGAATTAGCTTATACCAAAACAAAAGAATAGACCGTTGCGGCCTATCCCTTTGTCCATCTTCTGGTGAGAACCTATTCCATTGAAATTCCTTTTTCATCAAAGTATTTCTTTGCACCTGGATGTAATTCAATTCCCATACCTTTAAGTCCGTCTTCAGCTTTGATCAACTTTCCTTTGGCGTGGGTGATTTTATCCGTGTTTTCAAAAATGGCTTTAGTTACATCATAGATGACATCTTCAGAAATGTCAGCGCTGGTCACTAACATGGCACGAACCGCAACCGTTGTCACAGCTTCGTCTACCTTGCTGTAAGTACCTGCAGGAATTTCATCCTCTGAGTAGTAAGGGTACTTCTCAATCAATTCGCTGACTTTGTCTGACTCGACAGGAACGATTGCGATATCTTCTGTCGCAGCCAAACCTTCAACCGCTCCAGTCGGAGTACCCGATGTGATAAACGCGGCATCGATCGTTCCATCCTGGATACCAGTGGTTGAATCATCAAATGATAAATTACGAGCTTCTAAATCTTCCAGTTTAATTCCGTGTACTTCAAGGATTTGTGTTGCATTCAATAGTGTACCTGAGCCAGCTTCACCAACGGAAACAACCTTCCCTTTAAGATCTTCCACAGATTTGATACCAGAATCCTTCGTTGTAACGATTTGGATTGTTTCTGGATAAAGAGTCGCAATCCCTCTTGCGTTTTCTACCTTGTTATCTTTGAACATTTCCGTACCTTCAGATGCATAAGACGCAATATCTGTTTGTGTAAAAGCGATTTCAGTTTTGCCATCTTTAATTGCGGCCATATTCTCGGCAGATGCTCCTGAAGTCGATGCGTTGGAGTCAATTCCAGTTTCATCTTTAATGATTTTAGCGAAGGTTCCACCTAACGGGTAATATGTACCCCCTGTTCCACCTGTTGCAATTCCAATGAAGTCAACCTCTTTGTTACCTTCACCATCAGATGATGAACCTCCACCTGATCCGCCACCACAAGCAGCAAGAATGACAGATAGAACTAGAAGTAGTGCAGTGCTTAGAAAGAGACTGCGTTTTTTCATATTCTAATTCCCCCTTATTAAATTTTGTACATTAACGAAATAATTGTAACACAGGCTGTAACAATCTTGTCAAATCAAATACATAAAGTTTTAACATTTTTCATAAAAACCCTTTAAAACAATCCCCATCATAACCAGAATCCAGACGAGAACCTCTTTGGAGCGAACGTTCATATGTATAGGAAATGTATAAAGCGTTCACATATATCACATCTACATTTCACCTGTGACGAAAATCTGTCCACATAAAAAGGACTGAAGATTTTCAGTCCCTGCTGTTATATATCAGAATGTGGTTCAACCTATTAATTCTTCATCCTCAAATTTCAGCTTGTCTTCTTCGGAAATATTTTCTTCCTTGTCCCTAATATTATGGGCTATCCTTGATGATGCATTGGCAGCGATGCTTGCAACGATATCATCTAAGAAGGTGTGTACACCTTTCCCATTTTTCGTATCCAATTCCCGGATAATGCCAATCTTGTTTTTATCAAGATGACCAAATGTCGTTACAGCAATGCTTCCATATCCAAGGGCGGCACCAAGCGCGATGGTCTCATCGACTCCAAACAGTCCTTCGTCCGTTTCGACAATCGATTGAAGGGGCTCGGAAAGTTTCTTCTCTTCCGCAAGCTGATCCAATTCAACCCCGACCAAAATGGCATGCTGAATCTCCCTTTTTAACAACACTCTTTTCACACTATCAATACAATCCTCCATTTGAAGATCAGTATTATATGGATACTGCATTTCATACACAATTTCGGCTATATCTTCTATCGTAACACCACGATCTTTAAGTCTTTTTAATGCCGCTTTGGTAACATCTCTCGAGTGTACAGGTTGATTCATACTAATACCCCTCTCTGGCAGTTCGTTTCCTATCTAAATTATAACACTCTTTCGAATATTCGTATTGGAATTTGCTTTCGGGTATTATTTAATAGAGTATGATACAATCTTCCTGTAAACGTTAACACTGAGCATAGGAGGCTATCGTCATGACAACTGCAAGAGGAAACGTAACTGAATTGAACCTCTTTAGTAAAGAACTAAATGAAGAGATGAAGATGCTGGTTTATTTACCAGCCACATACTCTCCACTTTATAAATATTCCCTTCTCATCGCACAGGATGGTAAAGATTACTTCCAACTTGGACGGATCCCCCGCCTGGCGGATGAACTGCTTTCTAACAGGGAGATTGAAAACATGATCATTGTCGGGGTCCCATACAAGAATGTAGAGGATCGCAGAAGGAAATATCATCCCCACGGTGAAGAAAACGATGCTTATATTCGCTTTCTGGCACATGAATTGGTTCCCTATTTAGATGAGCATTACCCCACCTATCATATGGGGTTGGGTCGTGCCCTTGTAGGCGATTCATTGGGAGCAACGGTGTCGTTGATGACCGCTTTGAAATACCCGAACACATTCGGTAAGGTCCTCCTTCAGTCCCCTTTTGTCAACGAGAAAGTATTGG
Source organism: Rossellomorea sp. NPDC077527 (assembly GCF_044542955.1). Taxonomy (NCBI): domain Bacteria; kingdom Bacillati; phylum Bacillota; class Bacilli; order Caryophanales; family Bacillaceae; genus Rossellomorea; species Rossellomorea sp. NPDC077527. Next base: position 446,321 of record NZ_JBITVL010000003.1, read on the forward strand.
ATGCTGTAAATGAGTTCACACAGCCACATCTTCTTAGCATCTACCATATTATCGGCCTCAAGGAGACCGAGGTGAAAACGACTGACGGAAAGGTAAAGGACTTCTTAAAACCAAACAGACAGCTCCATGAAAAGTTCGATCAAAAGAAATTCTCTTCTTTTTATGATGAATTTGACGGGGACCATACTTGGAAACATTGGCAGCCCGATTTAAAGCGCGCATTAAAAATGATGTTCAGCTGACAAAGATGATTCTAAGCAGGCAAGGGGGCAACCCCTTCCTCTTATGAACTGCACCATTCTGGCTGAATCACTCCGTTCCTCTTTCGTTCGCCCTATATTAAATTTTTGAAAAATTTGCTATACTGTACATATGACAATGATAGTTAAATAGAGGAGGATTGAAGAAAATGAATTATGGTATAGTCATTTTCCCATCGAAAAAGCTTCAAGATATCGCGAACTCTTACAGGAAACGCTATGATCCTCATTATGCATTGGTCCCGCCACATTTGACATTAAAAAACGTCTTTAGTGCAGATGATGATCAAATTAAAGAGATCGCCGGGAAACTTTCCGCGATTTCAAAAAAATACGATCCGTTTCATTTAAAAGTGTATAAAGTCAGTTCTTTTCAGCCTGTAAATAACGTCATTTATTTCAAGGTCGAATCAAAACCTGAGCTGCAAGGGCTTCACGATGATATGCATAAACAGAACTTCATGGGTGACGAGCCGGAATTCGCTTTCGTTCCTCACATCACCATCGCCCAGAAGCTTTCCAATGATGAACACTCGGATATTTTCGGATCACTTAGTATGCTCGGAATCGATCATGAGGAAACAATCGATCGTTTTCACTTGCTGTATCAGTTAGAAAACGGATCCTGGACCGTTTACGAAACATTCCGTTTAGGAAAGGAAGAGTAAACGTGGAAGTCCAAGTTGCCAAGACTGAAGAACAGATCCAAGATGTTTTCAATGTTCGAAAGACGGTTTTTGTCTTAGAACAACAAGTTCCCCTCGAAGAAGAGATCGATGAATATGAAAATGACTCGATCCATTTTGTGCTATATGACCAGAACAAAGCTGTTGGTGCGGGGCGTTTTCGTATTCTCGAGGGTATTGGGAAAGTGGAAAGAATCTGCGTACTGAAATCCACCAGGGGGAAAGGAGCAGGGCGTTCATTGATGCTTGCCATTGAGGAATACGCAAAGCAGCAGCCACTGTCTCATTTGAAATTAAACGCTCAAACCTATGCCATCCCATTTTATGAGGGATTGGGCTATGAGGTGGTCTCGGATGAATTCCTGGATGCAGGCATCCCTCATAAAGCCATGAAAAAATCCATTTAAAAAGAACAGGGATCCAGATTTAGGACTGGATACCCTGTTCTTTTTTTGTTTAACGCAATCGTATATTCAGAACATATCTCGTCGATAATGGAAAGGTATATGGAAAGGGGGAGCTCCATGGCAATCAAGTCCATCGCCGTCGAATTAATCGTTGGATATTTCGCTTTGCTCATTTTGACAAAAATCCTGGGAAAAACACAAATCACTCAAATATCAGCCTTTGATTTCATATCCGCATTAATTCTAGGCGAGCTTGTAGGGAACTCCCTTTATGACGGGGAAACAACAGTCTTTCAAATTCTCTCTGCCATTTCGATCTGGGGAAGTTTAATCTTCATTACTGAGTTCTTCACCCAAAAATCAAGACGTTTTAGGCATATGTTAGAAGGGACCCCATCATTAATCATCAACAAAGGGCAAATTAATTACGATCAACTGAAAAAAAATCATCTGGATTTGAACCAGCTTCAGCACTTGTTACGGGCGAAGGATGTATTTGCTATCAGAGAATGTGAATATGCGCTCTTGGAATCAGACGGTACGTTGAGCGTCATTCGAAAGCCTCTTTACGATATGGTACAGAGGCAGGATCTTCAATTGCCATTCAAGTCCGCCACCCTCCCTCTATCATTGATCGTAGATGGAGAAATTGTTCATGATAATTTAACTCTTGCAGGACAGACAGAAACCTGGTTATTGAATGAAATGAAAAAACAAGGCTTCCACTCCTATAATGAAGTGCTTTACGTGGAGTGGGAAGATGGGAAAACCCTTTTTATTCAAGGATATAAAGGGGCTGAATGATCAATTCATTTTCTCGAATTGAAAATGACAGGTGTTTCTTGCGTTCAAGACTTGTAAGGTAGGCTGTAACCGATGTTCTAAAAAGCAGCCACTGCCCCACATTCGCTACTTTGATACCAAGCAGGTCCAAATATCTCTTCATGATGTGATCGAATGTATCTCCGTTGGGGCTTTCATTTACCAACCCTACTAGAGCGTTCATTCTATCTTCGTGAAGTTCCACATTTTCCTTCACGGTTTGAATTATATTTTCTTCGAAGCTCCCATGTCCCGGTATGGCTCCTTTACATGATATGTGAAGGAGTTTTTCTAATGATTCCAATGTTTGGTCCGCATCCACAATAAAGGGAATCACATGCTTCTTTAACGTTTCACTTCCAAAATAACTATCTGCTGCAAATAAAATGTGCTCAACCAAGACTCCTACCTGACTATACGAATGTCCCGGTAAATCTATAACATCAAATGAGAACGGACCTATGCTATTATTTCCCGTACTGAGCTCTTCGTCCACCTCAACTGCCTGTCCTTCAAGGAATTTATTACGCAAATCCTTAATCGGCATCGCACCATTGAATAAATAAATCGGTTCCAGAATGGGATTCTCCATGATGGCTCTTTCCAATTTAGGGGCAAAAACAGGAATGTTGTATTTCTTCTTAAGGTGACGGGCACCGCCGAAATGATCTGTGTGGGCATGGGTGATGATACAATAATCAAGGGGGAGTCTTTCTTCCTCCAATATCCTGATTACTTTCCTCATAGCGGAGTCATCCAATCCGCTGTCAATTAAAAGCCCCTTTTCCTCTTTCACACAATAGCCGATCGTAACGGCACCGGTAAACGCATAGCAATGTTCTGTGTATTTCTGAAGTTTCACGATCATACCTCCATCAAATCTGTTCCCTATACGTATTCGTTAAAGTGTTTTCCTTTTCCTGTTAACTGAGCCAATAAAGTTGATGGGATGGGTGTTTTGAAAGATGCCTGATTTATCGCTGAACGTTGCTGGGAGTGATGATCTTCATATCGAATTTCTGTTTCTCCAGTATTGGTCTGTGATTTATTTTTCAGTGGTTTGATGGGTTGTACGGGGAAATAGCTGAACGGGTGTTTATCAACTTTTATATCTCTTTCCTGATATTGTTTGTACTGATAGTGAGGAATTGGTGCAATGTATCCCATTATTATGACCTCCTTGATTTTATGTACCCCATTTAAGATTTTGAGAAACGTCCGGACGCATCTTTACCTGCCAAACAAGCTACTATTAAAAAGCAGACTGTTTTCCTAAGCATTGTTGCTTTTGAACAAGAGTGAGGATGTTGCTTTCCGCTCCAGGTGCTCGCTTTCCGCGGGGGCACAGACTCAGGTGACAGAGCATTGGCAAGTCCTAGTCTGTGAAAAATAACAACAATCTTTGCGAAAAGAGCAAAAAAAGAAAGAAGAATTAACATAAAATACGTGAGTTCACACTCCTTTATGTCCATTCTTCTTATTTTTGTGAGTATTCTTTTATTTCTTTCCTTTGTTTAACATATTAGAAATGGTACTGAAATCCAACTGCTTCCCGTCATTCACGATCGATTGGACAATTTTATCTTCCATTTCCTTGTTTACAGGTTTATTCGCAATTTTAGATACGCGCTTAATGACGCTTCTTACCGTAGCTTCATCTTTGAAATTTGCATTTTGTAAAGAGTTCGCAAGCTCTAACACTTCGTTCATGTTAACGCCTGTCTTCTTCTCTAAATTCTTGAAAAAGTTATTATTCATTTCCATCACGCCTCCTTTTAACTATAAGCATCATATGTAAGAAACCCAGGAGCGTGAATTAAATATGAAATATTTTTACAACACAAAACAAAAAGACAAAATCCCTCCAACTTGAGGATTCTGCCTTTTGTACCCCTTTCTAACAGAAGCTAGCTCCAACGATAATCAAGAGAATGAAAAGCACAACGATCAAGACAAACGTTGAGCCATATCCGCCTCCGCATCCATAACCACATCCACCGTAGCCATATCCATACATTTAGTATCACCTCTCTTTTACCTTTAGTCTCTTATAACATATGTATATAGAGAGGTTTGCGTATGGGCTTTCTGATAATTTATTGTGTGTTTGTCCAATCAAACAAGTCGAAAGTTAAATTGCCTTCTGCATCTAATTGTGCAAGAAAGATGGATTCCACCTTCAGTTCCCTCTTAGAGATCTCACGAGTTAACCATGGCAAGGGAAATCCTACTTCCGAGAGGGCTTTTTGATCGATTTTCCCGTCCGTGATAACAGCCTGTGGTGGAGTGGATTTTTGTGATATTTCAAATACATCTTCACGTACAAGGGGCTGCTTTTCTTTCTTCAGTAGAACACTTAAATCCCCGTTTGTGTCAAGCGATGCAAATTCTACATCGGCAGCGCGGAACACATCCTTTTTCCGTAATTGTTCAAGTAACTCATCAACGGAATACTTCTCTTTCTTCAAAGCTTTTTCATCGATATTGCCTTCCTTTATGAATACCGTAGGCTTTCCTTCAGCAAACCTTCTAAACCGGATGCTCTTTAATGATAGGAAAGAAAACAGCAGTGGAAATGCAAACCATAATAGGATACTCATCAGCCCTTCACTTAAGGGCAGGCCCAGGTCCATTGATAGAGTTCCAGCAATGCTCCCCACTGTGATTCCTGTAATATATTCGAAAAAGGATAATTTCGAAAGCTGTTTCTTACCTAATAATTTGGTGATGGCAAATAGGGAAAGCAGGATAAATATGCTTCTGAGTGCCACCTGTAAGTATTCAGGCATCTTATTTCACCTCTATCATCCCTTTGGTTTGAACAGGAGAGCTCCAATGAAACCGAATATGATGGCGGAAGAGATACCGGAGCTCGTGACTTCAAACATTCCGGTAAGGACCCCCACCAAGCCATGTTCCTGGGATTCCTGCATAGCCCCGTTTACAAGTGCGTTACCAAAGCTCGTAATGGGAATGGTCGCTCCCGCTCCGGCAAAATCAATCAGGGGCTCGTATAAGCCTAATCCGGAAAGCACTGCACCTGAGACAACCAGCAGACTCAAAGTGTGGGCCGGGGTTAATTTTGCAACATCAAATAATAATTGACCGATCACACAGATGATACCACCTATCGTAAAGGCCCAAAAAAACATCGCTAACACTTTGTTTCCTCCTTTCCATCCCTACAAATACTCAATCGACACCGCATGAGCAATACAAGGGATCGATTCGCCTTGTTGAAATGTCAGGGGTGATAACAATGCCCCAGTCGCAATGACTAAGATGCGTTTATAGGTTCCTTTTTTCATTTCATTCAACAAATGCCCGTAAAGAACGGTAGCAGAACACCCTGGCCCACTTGCTCCTGATTGGACCGGTTGGTTTTCATTGTAAATCAGCATCCCACAATCTTTAAATTGTTGATCCGCCAGTGTGTATCCTTTTTGCTTAAGCATTTCGAAAGCCGTCTTTCTTCCGATTCTGGCAAGATCACCTGTAACGATGAGATCATAATAGGAAGGGTCTCTACCCAGGTCTTGAAAATGACCTGCAATCGTATCAACGGCCGCAGGTGCCATCGCACCTCCCATATTAAACGGGTCTTTCAACCCCATATCCATTACTTTCCCGATAGTTGCAGATGTCACTCTGGGGGTCGGTCCCGTGACTGATGATCCTTCTCCAATTACGGCGAACCCCGCCCCGGTTACGGTCCACTGAGCTGTTGGAGGTTTTTGGCCACCATACTCGGTTGGGTAGCGGAACTGTTTCTCTGTTGCGGAGTTGTGACTGGAAGCCCCTGTAACCACATGATGAGCTCCATGATAGTTGACTAAAAAAGCTGAGAGAGCTAGCCCCTCCATGGAGGTCGAACACGCCCCGAATAATCCGAAATATGGAATGCCATTCGTTCTTGCCGCAAAGCTTGAAGGGGTGATTTGATTAATCAGATCACCCGTCAAGAAAAACTGGACATCACTCTTTTGAAGGGACTGTTTTTCCATTGCAATCTGAACGGCATCTTCAATGAGTGTACGATTGGCTTTTTCGTACGTATCCTGTCCCATCCATACATCATCGTAAAACTGATCGAAGTCAGCCGAGAGGTTTCCTTTTTTCTCAAATGGTCCTCCTACTACTCCTGTAGAAAGGATGGCCGGGTTGGCAGGAAACATCCATGATCTTTTACCTTGCAGCATCAAATCACCCCCAACTGAATCAAAATAGTCTTGATTAACGCAACGACAAAGGCTGAGAATACCCCGAACACTATGACAGATCCTGCCAATTTAAAAATGTTACCACCGACACCGAGGACGAGGCCCTCTGTTCTATGTTCAATGGCAGCGGAGATGACGGCATTCCCGAATCCCGTGACAGGTACAGCACTTCCCGCCCCTCCAAATTGGCCAATATGGTCATATACTCCGAAGCCAGTAAGAAGCATAGCCAGGAACACCATTGTGGCAACTGTTGGATTTCCAGCCGTCTGTTCGGTGAAGTTGAAATAATAGATGTACACATACGTAACCGCCTGCCCGATCAAGCAGATAAAGCCACCGACAAAGAATGCTTTGATAACATTTTTCAGGAGGGGACGCTTCGTTTCATATTGTTTTTCCAACTGTTCATACTTCATCTGTTCGGGTGTTTTTGGTGTTTTCCCCACAAGGCATTCCTCCTACGTTTTTTCCTTCTGAAGCTTAACGATTTCCTGGAACCTGCTTTCAGCATCCTTCTTCGTAATCGACCCATTTTTAAGTTTTTCTTTCAAGCGGATGGTTTCAAGGAAAATTTTATAATCACTGGATAATATAAAATCTTCCCTGGGATATTTATCTTCCAGATAGTCATCCATTTTCTTTTCTATCTTTTTCATTTTGAATCTGTGCAAATGCTTCACTTTGTAAACTACAAGCGTTTCTTCTTTTCCCTGGATGACTGCCACATCATAAAGTTCATCCATTTTGGAGATCTCTCTTTTGATGGCATGACCATAGCTGTCTGTCTCAGGATTGTCCACTAATTCGATGGGCGGTGGATTGGTCTTCTTCATTAGTGCAATCTTGCTGTCGTTTCCATCTTCCTTATTTGCGCATCCGAACAAAACGCATAAAGCAAGTGGAATGATTATTGAGTTCTTGTTCATGCTCTATCCCTCTTTTTTTTGTACTCATCGTTTATTTTTTTCATAAAGTCATTTTTTATGAAAAAAAGACTGCCCAATTTGAGCAGCCTTAGCTTTTTTTCACTTTCGATCCACAACCGCATCCTTTTTTCTTAGTGGATGAGTTTCCTTGCTTCTTTGTATTTGTAGAGGTTTTCTTCACTTTTTTTATCCTCCTTTACCCTGTTTCCCTTTTTAGTATATGTGAAGAAACCCGAGCTTGTTTCCACTAATTACCTAGGTCTTCAATCCGTTTTCCAACTTTGGACGGCAGCTTCTAAAATAGCGGCAATCCCGGCAACGGCTAAAAGTGTGATGAGTGGGTTGAAATATAGAGGAAAGAAGAAGAAACCTCCATAAAGAAAGCATGAAACCCAGATTCCCGTACACCAGTAACACGATAATAACTCACCGATAAAACCCTTCACTCCTCCTTTTTTAGGTGTAAGATAGATCGCTTCCTCCCCATTCTCTTCCACTTCCGTATATTCATCAAAGAACGGGGCTCTTATAAATTCGGTGATTTTGTCTAAGACAATCAGATGGGTTAGCCGAAAGACGGCTAATCCAAGGGCAATCAGTTCAATCAATGTAAGCTGCAATGGAAAGACTCCCTTCACATTTCAAATTATACAAGCCCAAATTTCCAAAAGAGGGCAGATGTCCGTTACCTAATTGCCTACATCACAATATGTTAGTAATGTAAATGAAATTCATTTTAAGGAGGAACTTCTATATGGGTTGCGGAAGAGATAAAGACAGTTCAAAAAATCGTGGTTGCGTATGTCAAGCCGTCCGTGCTATTAAAGATATTCAAGACGTAGCAAATGAAGAGTGTAACGATTGTAAAAATGATTGTTTCCTTGAGCCACTTGGTTCAATGGTGAGTCCAAGTAATCGTTTAAATACTCGTATCTTCAAGTTATATCTGAAAAACGGTGAGACTTTTAAAGCGCACATCAAAGGATGCCCTTGGAAATCACCATTTTTCCGGGTAAAAGAAGTATTCGATAACTGTTGTGCAACGCTTCAAGTATTAAAGCCTGACTACGCTGATAGCACTGGTTCTAGATCAGGTTCTGGATCAGGTTCTGACATGGAGACCATGGGCAATAATACTGAATGGGTATTCACTGGAGAATGTATCACAGTTGATCTGGATTGCTTCTGTGCGATTCAATGCATCAAAGACGTACACGTATTCTTAGAATGCGAAGACTGATCATCACGTTTCATATGAAATAAGCCAGCCGGGTACCCCGCCTGGCTCCTTTTTTTATTGCAGTCCGATCATCTTAATGGATCTCACTTCATTCTTCTTCATTTCCACTTCTTCACCTTGAAAGCTTCTGATGGTAATGTGATCCTCATCGTCTTGTAATATGACGCCTTTCACTGATTGATGACCATCAGAAAACTCACATGGAAACGGCACTTTTCCGTTAATGCTCGCAGAAATATAATCTAATTTCTCATCAATGGACAGTTCCCTGAACGGTCTTAGTTTTCTAAAGGTGGAAGCGGCCGTTTTACGTTCTGGAGGCTGAGAGACCGAGTGTGCTTCATTCACTTCAGATACTTCTAAACCATCTGTATGATGGATGTGTACCTCCTCGTCAAGGTATTTCTCTTCACGTCTGTCTAGTTGTTCTTCCGGTGCAGTTAGTTTATTAGTGGTTAATGAGTGTTTATTCTCTGGTTGAATTTGAGGCTTTTGTTTCTTGGGTGTGCGATAGGTCACCTGCATATTCCCTTTTACTTCGTCTAATCTTGGCTGGTTTATATATAGCAAAGGTTCTTTCCCCGCTTTTTTCTCTGTTCTCACTGAGACACCTCCTAATTGTTCTCCACTTTTATATGTATGCAGAAAGCGCCCAGGGGTTTCATTTTCATGTGAATTTTACAACTTTTGAAGGTATGACGCCATAAAAAAATGGCAGCGGGAATGAATCCCGCCACCATTTCTTACATTACCCTAATACATGATAGCCTGAATCTACATGAAGGTTCTCTCCCGTGATGCCCCTTGAGTAATCACTGAATAGGAACACTGCGGTATCTCCGACTTCTTCCTGCGTTGTATTTCGGCGAAGTGGAGCACGCTCTTCGATTTCTTTCAGGATGCTGTTGAAGTCCCCTACACCTTTTGCAGACAGCGTACGAATCGGTCCCGCTGAGATGGCATTTACCCGGATACCATGTTTCCCAAGGTCGCTGGCCAGATACTTCACACTCGCTTCAAGAGACGCCTTTGCTACACCCATGACATTATAGTTCTGCATGACTCTCTCACCGCCGAGGTACGTCATACTAACGATGCTGCCACCTTCAGTCATAAGATCCTTTGCCACTTTAGCAACCGCCGTCAAGGAATATGAACTGATGTTGTGAGCAAGCAGAAAGCCGTCCCTTGTTGTATTCATATAATCGCCTGCAAGCTCTTCCTTGTTAGCAAATGCGATACAGTGCGCAAGGCCGTGAATCACACCCACTTCTTCTTTAATGGTGGCAAAGCATTTCTCAATGTCAGCATCACTCGTTACATCACATGGCAGAACGAGTGAATTCTCTCCGCCTTCAAGTGTTTCGGCAAGATCTCTGACCCCCTTTTCAAAGCGCTCGCCAGCATATGTAAATATTAAACGTGCACCGGATTGATGCAGAGAACGGGCAATTCCCCATGCAATACTACGCTTATTCGCAACTCCCATGACAACATATGTTTTTCCTTTTAATGAAAGAGTCATTATTATCCTCCTAATTAATACATGTTATTAGTACCTACTACTAATTCTAACTCAATCCCAGGCAAAAGAAAAGAAGAAACCTATCGTATTCTCCTTTTTACATTCTCAATCTGTTGTAGATGTCTCTGTTCATGCTTACCTAGAAGTTCCAGCACCTGCCAGATCGGCATCTCCCCAAAGCGGTGATGGTTCATAGATTGATGTTTTAATTTCTCTTTAGAATAGTTCTCAAGAAACTGCGTAGTGAGAGAACGAGAATCATCCAATGATTTTAATAAATCTTCCTTGTTTTGTTGACTTGAGGGAGGCTCGATCGGTGCCTTTAATTTTTGAGAAGGATCATCAAAAACGGATAAATCTACATCTGTACCGCTCCTTCCAGACGGTCTTTTTGCAGATTCCAGTGCCAATGTCAAAAAGCGTGTTTCCGCACCTGCGAGATGAAGTACGATTTGAGCGATGCTCCACTCCTCTTTTGAAGGCTTTTGGTTCAGTTCAACATAAGATAAATCCTCAAGACTTTTCTTTACATTATCCCGGATTTCTACTATTTTCTTTTCCCACATAGACCATTCCTCCTTATTTATTTCTTCTCTTATTAATTAGGTGATATAAGACATAACTCCTCTTTAAAGTAAAACTTCCCAAGAAAAAAGTTTCTTGGGAAGTGTGTAGCCTTATTAGCAGTATTCACAGAATTCAAGTTCTCGTTTGAGTTCATCTACATATTCTTTTGAGCCCGTGACAATCAGGCGGTCATTCATGTGAAGCTCGGTATCTCCATGAGGTACGATGGAATCCTTTCCTCTAAAGATCCGGACAAAGATGACATCTCCGGTGAATGGGAACTTCCGAAGGGTCATGCCTTCAAATTGGCTGTTTAACATCCGGATCTCATAAAGGGATGTTTCCTGATTTGTCAGGATACTCATGACGGATGGTGACTCAATGAGCGCCCTTAATAAAGCTTTGGTTGATAAGAATACGGAATACACTTCAATATCCTGATCACGCAGGCTTTCATGGAGGTCCGGACTTTCAACCCTTACAATGACCCTGCCTACACCATATTCTTTTGCCGTGACGGCGAGGGTAGCATTCAACTCTTCATCACCAGTGGAAATCACAAGGATATCCGACTCGAAAATATTCTTATCTTCCAAAGTCTCTAATTCATAATCATCGATCTCATTGATCGTAAACAGGGAATCAGCGATACTTCGATCTGATTTATCCTGTTTGGTATGATATAGAACCGGCTCATACAAGGAGGATTGAAGCTCTCTTGATACCGGCATGGTTAACTGATTGGCACCAAGGAATGTAATTTTCAGCTTCTTCTCTTTTGCACTTTCCCTCGGGAAAAGCTTTTTGAAAATGATCGGTGTGATGATACATGTGATTACAGCCACTAAAATGAGGGTACCACTCATCTGAGCTGTAATAATCTCGATCCTTTCAGCGATTTTGGCAGCAGCAATCACCAATGATAAGGTTGATGTAAGGAGAAATGCTGAAGCAATTGTGGTTTTCGTATCATACCAGTACCTCAATAGGTAGACAGGGATGATCTTTGAAACCAGGAATGCCAGAACCAATAATGGAATGAGTAAGAGCATTTTCTTATCACTGAGCAGGGACCCGAGATCCAACTCGACGCCAATCATGACGAAGAAGATCGGAATGAGGAACCCGTAACCAAATGAGTCAAGCTTGTGAACCATTTCCTGATTTGGAGCAAGCAGTGAAACCAGTACACCTGCAAGGAATGCCCCCAGGATATTTTCCGCCCCTACCGTCTCAGAAACCGCCACCAGTAAGATGATCAGTGTAAAGACGGCTCGTGTTCCGATTTGAACGGTTCCTGTCGACAAACTCTTGATGAAAGGATTGTTCTTCAACCTCTTCGCAAGGAAATATAACAGGAGTCCTACCCCGAACAATATCAGAAGGAGCCACATATTCCCATGTCCTTCTCCGTAAAGAGAAACGAACACAGCAAGTAGAATCATGGTCACAAGATCTGCAATGACCGCTACAAGCAGGATGATTTGCCCGATGGCACTTTTCATGATATGGGCTTCTTTGAGTGTTGGTACTACGACTCCAAGGGAAATCGTTGAAATGATCAACGTCATCAAGAACGCGTTATCGATGAGACCGAATAAGACAAATACATACGACAGACCAAGGGATACGAAGAATATTCCGATGAAAATAATGATCGCTAATTTCAGTCGATTCGGCTCTTCTTTACCACTCGGTAAAAGCTCTTTCTTCTTTTTCCCACCGGAAAAAGCGGTGAAATCTATTTCAAGTCCGCTTAAGAACATGAGGAAGATAAACCCTAGGGTAGATAATGTCTCAAGCCACATGTCCTGATGAACGAGATTAAATCCACTCTTCCCTATTACCAACCCCATAATAATTTCCGCAATAACGACCGGGATGAAATTCAACTTGAATCGATGCAGTAAAATGGGAGTTAAAAAAGCTACAAGAATAACAATGACAAGTGATGCAACGGATGCATGTTGTTCCATTCATTCCTCCCCCTCTTCTCTTTATATTAAGTAGTTCATAAACATTGTCGCTAAGCCAAGATATATCAAGGTACTGATGACATCATTAATCGTCGTGATAAAAGGACCGGAAGCGACAGCCGGGTCTACTTTTAGCTTGTGCATAAGGAGAGGCACTAATGTACCTGCGAGTGTTGCAACGAACAGTGAGATCAACACGGATACACCAATAAGGATTCCTAAGAAGAATTCACCTTTCCACACATACACAATGACGCTGACAACAATCCCGCACGTTGTGCCTGTAATGAGTCCGGTACCCGCCTCCCGGATGATCAGGGACATCTTGTTCTCCTTCTCCAGGTCACCTGTTGCAATTCCCCTCACCGCAACGGCCAGTGCCTGAGTTCCCGTATTTCCAGCCATACCGGCAATCAATGGGATAAATACGGCCAGAATCGCCACTTTATCCAGAGTATTTTCAAACCGGCCTATGAGGCTCGCTGTGAACATTCCTAAGAATAATAAGGCAATCAGCCAAGGAAGACGTTTCTTTGCTGCATTAATAGGGCTTCGGTCAATGGAATCTAAATCGGCGATACCGGCAAGTTTGGAGTAGTCATCGGAAGCTTCTTCTTCCATGACATCCATGATGTCATCGACAGTAATGATTCCAAGAAGGTGGTGCTGAAAATCAACAACGGGCAGAGCAAGGAAGTCATAATCCTTCATTTGTCGTGCGACCGCTTCCTGATCTTCACTTACCCCTACAGACATGACACGGCCACTCATAATTTCACCGATCATGACATCATCGTGGCTAATGATCAAATCTCTGAGGGAAATAACCCCTACAAGCTTTTTATCATCATCGACTACATAGATATAATAAATCGTTTCGGCATTAGGGGCTTCATTTTTCAAAATATACATGGCCGAACGCACGGTCTGATTTTGGGAAATGGCCACAAACTCAGTGGTCATGATACTTCCGGCTGTATACTCTTCATAGTGCAGTAATTCTTTGATTTCTTTCGCCGATTCATCATCCATGATTGTCAGATAACTGACAACTTGATCTTTATCCAATTCATTCAAGACATCCACAGCGTCATCGGCATACATATTAGATAGCATTTCGGCTGCATATGTAGGGTTCATCTCGGCTAAAATATCCTGATAATCCTCTTCATCTATATCCAGGCTCTCAAAAAGCTCTGCCATTTCTTCCGGTGAAAGATAATGGTACAAACGGTTTCTCAAATCTTCATCTATTTTAGAGAAAAATTTCGCTTGGTCATAAGAGTGCAATTGAACGAATTCTGATCGAAATAAATCCAGGTCTTCTTCTTGAAGGGCTCTAATGAGAAGATCTTCATCGTACATTTCTTTTTCCTGCTTTTCTCTATCTTTTTCCTGTTCTTGAGTCACCTCAGACATCAAAGACACCCTCTTTCTTATCTTAATTTGTATATAGTCTTAATAATACTAGCAAATCTTGAGACGATTGTCTCTGATGAAATCATAACCATATGTGTATGACTTTCGTTTATTATGTAATAATAACCCCTGTTGAATACGAAACGCACGATTTGAATACTGAATCATTAATATGTCATAAAATACGGCAAAAGAAAAGAAAAAAGGTACTCTTTAGAAAGAAGGTTGAGGATGAAAATTGATATTATCGGTGATGTTCACGGCTGTTATCATGAGTTAACAGAATTAACGATGAAGCTGGGATATGAATGGAGTACCGGGATCCCCATTCATCATGACGGAAGAATGCTTGGCTTTGTGGGAGATTTGACCGATCGGGGACATCATTCCATTAAGACAATAGCCACTGTATTTGAATTGTTTCAAAGGGATTCCGTTCATTATGTCCCTGGTAATCACTGCAATAAACTCTACCGCTATTTCTTAGGCAACAACGTAAAAATCCTTCACGGCCTGGAAACAACGGTGGCTGAGCTTAGCGCCTTACCTCCGAAGGAAAGAAATCGATATCGGGATATGTTCATTGAACTATATGAACAATCCCCATTGTATAAAGTATTGGATCATGGACGCCTCATTATTGCTCATGCAGGCATCAAGGAAGAGTTAATAGGTAAACAGAGCAATCGGGTCAAAACCTTTGTCCTATACGGGGATATTACCGGAGAGAAGAATGAAGACGGCACGCCTGTCCGAAAAGATTGGGCCCGTGACTATAAAGGGGACCCTTGGATTATATATGGTCATACACCCGTGAAAGAACCACGGATTTTGAACAAAACAGCGAATATTGACACAGGTGCTGTCTTCGGTGGGAAGCTTTCTGCTTTAAGATATCCAGAAATCGAGGTAGTTAGTGTACCCTCTACCATGCCCTTTGTGGAAGAGAAATTCAGGGAATTAGAATGATGCACTACATGTATATACTAAAAAGAGACCCTTTTCAGTCTAACCGAAAAGGGTCTCTTCTCTTTTGATGATCAAGCAGTGCCCTCATATCACTAGGCATCGGGACCTCCAGGCTCAGCCAAGATTTACGGATAGGGTGAAAAAAATGTAACCTTCGACAATGAAGGGCCTGTCTGCCTATCAGCTTTACACTTCCCCCATATAAATCATCTCCAGCTAGAGGATGTCCGATAAATGACATATGAACCCTTATTTGATGGGTTCTGCCGGTTTCCAGTCTTAACTCAATATGGGCAAAATCAAGGAACTGTTCCACCACCCTATAATGGGTTAAAGCAAATTGCCCGTCTGACCGCACCTCTCTTTCAATGATGCTGTCGGACTTTCGGCCGATTCGCTCTTCAATCATTCCCGAAATGTCCAACTCCCCTTCAGCGAAAGCTTCATATGTCCTTTGGATTTCCCTTTCTTTCTGCTGAAGGCTGAATAGATGATGAACATGCCTGTGTTTTGCCACCAGGACCAGTCCGGAAGTGTCTTTATCCAACCGGGTAACGATATGTACCGTAGACATAATGTCTTTAACTTCGAAATATCCCAAGATCGCATTTGCCAGGCTTCCTGTCGGTTCATCTTTCGTGGGAATGGTTTTCATCCCCCAGGGTTTGTCAACGACAAGAACATCATTGTCTTCATAAAGAATAGACAGGGGGATATCTTCCGCCACTAACGTCTTACTCGGCTTCTCTACAGGAAAACTCACCTTTAGAAGATCTCCTGACGAAAGAGGATAGCGAACATTTTCTTCCTTACCATTGATAGTGATGGATCCTCCGTCAAACTTGACAGACGTCAAAGTCCGCTTTGAAATCTGCTGATCCATAAGAAACTCTCTCATTAACTTCCCTTCATACGTAGAAGGAATGCTCCATTCTAGTGAAAAACCGCTCATCCTAATACCTGCCCTTATTCATCCGCTACAAATGAATCATGGACACGTTTCCAGAACGGGAAGGGGCGGAAGCGGGCAAAACGAATTTTCTCATCCGCAACACGATACTGAATGCTCTTCACATCTTTATGAAGGAGAGAAAGATGATCGATCGTCACCAGGAAATCCGGTCCATTCACTGGTTTCAGCATGCACGTATGATGCGCAGGTAAAATGAGCGGTGACCCGATGGTTCGGAAAACCCGATTATTGATGGACGCCATTTCAGCAAATTGAATGGCCGGTAATGACGGGTGAATGATTGCTCCACCCAGTGCCTTATTATAAGCTGTACTTCCGGATGGAGTTGAAAGACAAAGGCCGTCCCCTCTAAAGCGCTCAAAATGCTGCCCCCTGATTTCCACGTCCATGACAAGGGTCCCTTCAACGCTTTTGACCGTTGATTCATTCAAAGCAAGATATCGGGTTTCCTTTCCACCATGCTGATAACGGATAATCGTTTCCAAGAGTGGATATTCAATGATCTGATAGGGTGTCTTAGCAATGGCTATGACGAGTTTCTCGATCTCCTCTGGCACCCAGTCAGCATAGAAGCCGAGATGCCCCGTATGTACACCGACAAATGCCGTCTTATCCAGCCTGGATCGATAGCGGTGAAATGCATAAAGAAGCGTGCCATCCCCGCCAACGGAAATGACGATATCCGGTTGATCATCATCATAGATCAAGTTGAAATCTTGTAGATACGTTCTCATTTTATGCATTAAGGTATTAGACTTCGAATCACCTTTTGATGTTATCGCGAACTTCATACGTATACCCCTTTCAAATCACTGCTGTTTTGGTTCAGGATTTTCTCTCCGTTGATCCTTTTCTTTTTTATTCGTGAAAATGACTTGGGCTTCCTGGATCTCCTCACGGATCAAACTCATTTCCTCATCAAGCCTAAAGGCCGCTTCAGCAGCTCGTTGTATCCGGAGACGTACTTGTTCAGGAATTTGACCACTATACTTATAATTCAATGAATGCTCGATCGTCGCCCAAAAATTCATGGATAACGTTCTGATTTGAATTTCTACCAAGATGTTTTTCTCACCCTGGATGGTTTGCACGGGATAGTCTATGACAATATGATAGGATCGGTAGCCACTTGGTTTTTTGTGGGTTACATAGTCCCTTTCTTCTATGATTTTAAAATCATTCCGGCTCCGAAGTTTTTCCACGACGATATGAATATCATCAACGAATTGACACATCATCCTGAGTCCTGCGATATCCTGCATTTCTGTTTCAATATTCGATAGCTTGATTCCTTTTTGATTCGCCTTATCAAGAATACTTGCGATGGGTTTTACCCTGCCTGTGACAAATTCAATGGGAGAATGTGTGTTGTGGAGTTCATATTCTCCCCTCATCCCTTTAAGCTTAATCTTTAATTCGTCTACAGCCTGCTTGTAGGGAGCTAAAAATTGTTCCCAGTGATTCATTCCCCTCACCTCTCGCCTACTTTTCAAGAAATACCTTTTCTACCTTTTCAACCATTTCGTCACCGTAGTTCCCGTTTCCTTCTATATTCTCTACCAGATAGTCAAGTTCTTCTGTGAATTGATCCAATTCAAGTGAAACATGTTCACTTTTTGCTACGACTGCCGCTTTTTCCTTTAATGCTTTTTTCAATTCCGGCCAGATTGACTCTTCCAGATATAAATACACATATTCCTCTTCGTTTTCTGTTAAATACACGAAAGCATAGCGATCGGAATCTGCAATGATCTGACAGGCAGCCGTTGTATCTTGAATGAGATCGACCTGGTCCGTATGTAAGTATAATGTACCGTTTTCATATGTTGTGTGTTGAAATTGAACAATTTTCCTCATGCGTTTCTTCATCCTTCCATTAAACAATCAGTATCATTTTAACATAATACAACCAATTCATCTAAACATTGAAGTTCCCAATTATTAAAGAGATAATAGAAGAAGTTTGTAAGGAAAGGATGCTTACGCATGGCACAGGAAATAGAAATAGAATTCAAGAATCTCGTAACAGAAGAGGAATTCAACCGCTTGACCTCTCACTTTCATATTAAGGAAGAGGATTTCATCTCTCAGGACAATCACTATTTTGATACTCCGGATCATCAATTAAAAGAGAAACAATCTGCACTAAGAATCCGGGAGAAAAACGGGAAGTATACGTTAACACTAAAGACCCCTTTTAACGAAGATCTTTTAGAAACGAATCAATCCTTATCGAAAAGCCAAGCAGACTCTCTCCTAGGGGAAGGGACATTTCCAATAGGGGAAGTCAAAGATGTATTGAAGTCACTTTCTGTTTCTTGCACTGCACTCCAACACTTCGGGACACTTTCAACAAACAGGGCAGAAATGAACTATAGAGATGGACTACTTGTTTTCGATAAAAGTTCTTACCTTCATAAAGAAGACTACGAGCTTGAATTTGAAGTGAAGGAACGTAAATCGGGTGAAGAGATATTTCTTGATTTATTGAAACAGCATCACATTCCAATAAGAAAAACGGACAATAAAATCAAACGTTTTTACTTGGAGAAATTAAAACAGGAAGAGTCTTGACCGATATAAGTATAAGAGTAGCAGTTTACGAAATGAGGAGTCTTTCACATGAATGTTCAGCAATTGAAAACGATGATGGAGCTCAAAGCATTGAACAGCTTAGGTTCAGTTTCTTCGATTCAAGATACAAGCAGTCAATCGAATGATCTGTTTCAACAATTATTAACAGAAGCCCTTCATTCAAGCACAAATTCCAAGAACATGAATCAATCTCTTGGAGCCGTCAATGAAGCCTGGCGTATTAAGTCAGCCTTATCAGTGACGCCAAGCATCCATCCGCAGTCCATTGTGAACAATGCTTACCTGGCTGCACCACAGGAGATTGATGAAATCATCACACGAGCGGCTGATCATTATGGTATGCCTAAAAAACTGATTCAATCCGTCATTAAACAGGAATCCAATTTCAATCCTGGTGCCGTCAGTCCCGCAGGGGCCGCAGGGTTAATGCAGCTCATGCCAAGCACTGCAAGAGGTCTTGGAGTCACCAATATTTTCGATCCTGAAGAAAATGTATTTGCAGGTACGAAGTATTTAAAGCAAATGCTTGATAAATATAACGGGGACATCCACCTTGCCCTGGCAGCCTACAACGCCGGCCCTGGTAACGTTGATAAATATCAAGGTATCCCACCGTTTAAAGAAACAACCGCATATGTTAAGAAAGTGACAGATCACTATTTTGCCTAATGGTCCGTCTTCTTGGCAAGGCACTCCTCCCCTTTGAGGTCGGCCTTGCCTTTTTGATACAAGCCGTATGGTTCATTAGACCCCCCTCGCCTCTTGTGTCAAATCATCATTCATTCAGACAAAACAGGATAGAAACATAAAAGGAGGCTACACTAATTTAGGAATAATCAGGCAGATGTAAGACTATTTGTTTGAGATATAGATTAATGCTTGCTAGAATGAACATACAATCTAAGTAAAAAGGAGTCATTCTTATGGTCGAGAAACCACAAATGCCCTATAACCTTATCGGCGAAAAGAAACTCTCCATGCTCGTTGAAGCTTTTTATGAAAGAGTATCCAATCATCCTGAGTTGTCACCAATTTTCCCGGATGACTTAACCGAGACATCACGTAAACAAAAGCAATTCTTAACTCAATATTTAGGTGGTCCTGCACTTTATACCGAGGAGCATGGACATCCTATGCTGCGTGCCAGGCATCTTCCATTTCCAATTACAGAAGAAAGGGCTAAAGCTTGGTTAAGCTGTATGCATGAGGCTATGAATGAAGTCGATCTAGAGGGTCCAGTAAGGGATGACTTTTTTCACAGACTCGTTTTAACTGCCCATCACATGGTAAATACGGATTCTACCAAGGGTTCTGCCATTGACTAGGACAAATAGCTGGCATCACCTTAAAGGGTGCGGTCGTGAGAAGAAACCTCTGGAAATATATATGTTTGTTGACCCTCTTTGCCCGGAGTGCTGGGCACTAGAACCAATCTTAAAGAAGCTGCATATCGAGTACGGTCAGTACTTTCGTATACGGTATATCCTAAGCGGACAACTCGCCTCTTTGAATTTGGCGACCAAAAGGAAGCAGGAAGATCTGGCACAACAATGGGATAAAACGGCAAGTCGCTCCGGGATGTCGTGCGATGGAAGCCTGTGGATCGATAATCCGATTGATTCACCCTATCTCGCATCTTTTGCCATCAAAGCAGCAGAACTTCAAGGTAAACACTCGGGTATTCGCTTCCTTCGTTTTTTACAGGAACGGTTATTCCTGCAGAAACAAGACATTTCGAACATCGACGTTCTGAAGGAATGTGCCCGGGCAGCAAAGCTTGATCTGAGCGAATTCATGAACGATATTAACTCTTCTACTGCATCAAAGGCGTTTCAATGTGACGTCAAGATTACATCGGAAATGGAAGTGGATGAAATTCCGACCCTGGTCTTTTTTAATGAAAATATCGAGGATGAGGGATTAAAGATCACCGGTTTGTATTCTTATGAGGTGTATGTTCATATTATTGAAGAAATGCTTACAACAAAGCCTGAGAAGCAGCCTTTGCCCCCACTTGAGGTTTTCATGAAGTATTATCGGGTGGTTGCATCGAAGGAAATTGCCGTAGTGTATGATCTATCTATAGAAGAAGTTGAAAAGCAAATGAAGAAATGGACACTTCAGCAAAAAGTAAAAAAACTTCCGGCAAAGCACGGAACCTTTTGGAAATATATCAATCAATAATTATTGTAGTATAATTAAATCTTCATAAAACAAGAAAAGCCGATGTTGTTTCCAACATCGGTTTTTCAATACGAACAAAGGGGATGGGAGAAATTTTTCACGGTCAAACAAAGGGGTATATGTTTGCTTGTGATCAACTTCACACCGATAATATATCATGTATCCACTTGTATTGGCAAGTTGTTTGTATGGTATTTCACAATATTGTCAAAATCAATTCATGTTCTTCCCTTCCTCTTCATATAAATGGTAATAAGACAACGTTCGGAGGGAATTAACATGCTCGTAAAAATGAAATATGGGATCCTCCTCCTCTTGATCCTCATCAGCTTTTTCATCAACATCCTTGGCCTCATGCACCTGATCCCCATTTATATCACGTCTCCCATCCTCTTTCTCTCCCTCCTCCTCTTCTTCCACTCCCTCGGAAACCGCAACCGATTCAGGGGATTCAAATCGATGAAATGAGGGACGGACCTTAAAAAATGAATCCCCGGCCTGAAGGAAGATGCCCTTCTGGCGGGGGATTTATTTAGTGATTCTATTTATTGAAGCTTCTCCAGCAGTTCTTCCATTTCATTCAGCTTTTCCTCAAAAACTTTACAAGCATCCTCCACCGGTTTGGATGTAGTCACATCCACTCCCGCTTTTTTCAGCACCTCGATCGGGTAATCGGAGCTTCCCGCTTTCAGGAAGTCGATATAGCGTTCCACTGCCGGTTCCCCTTCTTCAAGTATTTGTTGACTCAGCGCCGTTGCGGCAGAGAATCCTGTTGCATATTGATACACATAATAATTGTAGTAGAAGTGTGGAATGCGAGCCCACTCCAACCCGATTTCTTCGTCAATTGAAATGTCATCGCCGAAATACTTCTTATTCAAATTATAATACTCTTTCGTCAAAAACTCTGAAGTCAGTGCTTCTCCTTCTTGTGCTTTCTTATGAATGAGATGCTCGAATTCAGCAAACATCGTTTGACGGAATACAGTTCCTCTGAATCCTTCCAGATAATGATTCAAGAGATATAAACGTTTCTTCTCATCTTCAATCGTATTCAATAAGTAATCATTCAATAATGCTTCATTGCAAGTAGAGGCCACTTCGGCTACAAAGATGGAATAATGACCATACGTATATGGTTGTGAGCTACGCGTATAGTAGCTGTGCACACTGTGTCCGAATTCATGGGCAAGTGTAAAGAGATTATTTACGTTATCCTGCCAGTTCATCAGGATGTAAGGGTTTGTGCCATATGCTCCTGAAGAATAGGCCCCGCTTCTCTTCCCTTTGTTCTCCACTACGTCCACCCAGCGGTTTTCGAAGCCCTCTTTCAGAACATCGGCATATTCCTTACCAAGTGGCTTTAGACCGTCAAGAATCATGGTCTGTGCTTCGTCATAGCTTATGTCCATTTTGACCTCTTTCACAAGCGGCGTATATAGGTCATACATATGAACCTCATCCAAGCCCAGAACTTTCTTACGAAGTTTTACATAGCGCTGCAGGAGATGAAGATTTTTATTAACGGTATCAACCAGGTTATCATAGACTTCTTCGGGAATATTATTATTTGATAAAGCCGCATGTCTGGCAGAATCGTAATGTCTGACATTCGCAATGAAATTGTCTTTCTTCACCGCGCCACTTAAAGTCGAAGCAAATGTGTTTTCAAATTTACCATATGTCTCATATACCTTTTTAAACGCCTCTTCCCGAATCCTGCGATCACTGCTCTCAAGGAACCTGATAAAACGGCCATGAGTGATGTCCACTTCTTCTCCGTTTTCATCTTTTATGCTTGGAAATTCAATATCGGCATTATTTAACATCCCAAATGTATTACTCGCAGCACCGAACACTTCAGATGCCTGTGCCAGTAGCGCTTCTTCTTCTGCAGAAAGAACATGTGGACGCTGAAGATTAATTTCCTCTAATGCATGCTTATACTTTTTCAGTTCTTCCTTTTCCTCCAGAAAGCCTTTTAGCTTATCTTCGTCAATGGAAAGCACTTCAGGCACCAGGTAAGCAAACTTACTTCCTAATTGTGTATAAAGACTTTTGGCACGGTCATCCAATCCCTGATAATACGAATTGGTCGTATCCTGATCATAGCGCATGTGAGAATATGTATAAACCCTACCCATCCGTTCCATTATTTCATCCTGGAAAGCGAATGCCTGGTAAAGCTGATCTGCACTTTCACCCAATGTTCCTTTAAATTGATCCGCTTTCTTTGATAGCTCTTTGATTTCTTTATATTCCTTTTCCCATGTCTGATCACTTTCAAAAATGTCTTCCAATCTCCACGTTAACTTTTCTTCTACCTCTTTTCTACCAGGCAGACTTTTCACTGCTGTATCTTTTGACATATACATCCTCCATTCTAAATCTACAGAAAATTCCTTATAGTAACATTCTCTCTCATCTAAGAATTTCCTGCAACAATCCAATTTTGATTACACCTTTTTTAATATATGCTTCCACTTGGGAAAAAAATCATGACGATGCTTCTCAAAGGCTGAAAAATGATTCGGGCAGCTCCAGGTATTGGTTTGCTGGAAATGTTGATCATCTGTTCTTTCAATCACCTTCAGCCCTTCAAGCAGACTTAAATATCCTCTAACAACGTTTCTTAACCCTTCTTCTATTTTTATTAACGGAAGTCCGCGGAGCTCGATATGACCTTCTATAAGCCTCTTATTTAACCCGTGATACACACTCTCCACTGTAAATGCCCCACACTTCTTCAAACTGTCTTTCCAAATATAGTATTGCCATTCCACCTCATGATTTTTGATCATCATTCCGTGTGGGATAACCGGAAGGCCGATGTAAAGGGGAAGATACAAAAATGTATCCCCTTCCCCGTACACTTCTCTTAAGAACGCATCTCTCCCCGTTTTATTATAATTAAGTTTGTTATATATCCATTTCATTCTATAATGGTTCCATGCGGAAAAGGGGTTAGGGTGTTGCAAGGAAGCATTCGGTATGGTGAAAGGTAGGGTAATCTGATCAACGGGGATTGTGACAGGGGCTTCTGTCAAGAAACGAGAATTTGAAACCGGATAGAGATGGGTATACAGGTGAAAGCTGCTGATTTCAGGGAGAAAATGAAGGAGAAAATAATGTAAGTCCGGTGAATACCGGATAAATGCTTGTTGGAAAGTAGATAGCTTCAGGAGTTCTTTACGCTTCAATGATTGAGTGAGGATCCAAAAAGGGGTTATGCCATTTCGATGATACCCATGTGTACGTTCCTCCATTTCAGGAATCGGGATAGTGGAACATTGTATTTCGATCGCAATCTCCCTGTCATCTGTTTTCACATAAATATCAGCGATCTGTTTGATCTCTTTCAAATAGTGCTCGAGTTTTACATTTTTATAGAGAGAGTTTAATCTGTCATACAAAAGCTGCTTGCTTAACAGGTGCTTCGGGGACTCATTTTCCTTTTCCACGATACATCCAGCATGGGAGACATGGGCAAAATGTGGGACATTTCGATTTCCGATGCGCAAAATCAGTCCCGAAGAACAATATGGACATTGGAATTGCATGCCATCACTTCTTACCCTTTTCAAATCTTCCCTGGTGAAATGGATCGTCGTGAATATTTTCTGATTTACTAAAGCGGTTAACATAGAACACCTCCTCATGATTCATTCGCCAAAAACCGTGAAATTCCTGCATAAAAATGCCTTCAAGCTAAAATAACTTGAAGGCATTGTATTATAGAAGAGGAGACATCAATCGTGAAGTGGATTCCAGAATCCTGTAACCAAGATGTCTTTTCTGAAATTCTTCCAACTTCAATTCTTCCGAGTCTTCCAAGTCATGAAGATATTCCTTTACAATGGAGGCTGCACTTTCCGTTTTATACAGAAATGCATTCACCTCAAAATTCAGGTGAAAACTTCTCATATCCATATTCGATGTTCCAATCGAAGCCATTTCTTCATCAACTATTACAATCTTACTATGCATGAATCCCTTTTGGTATTCAAAAATACGTGCGCCCGCCTCCAGAAGATCCGGAAAATAGGAGCGGGAGGCATGGAATACGATTCGTTTGTCGGGTTTATGAGGGACTAACAGTCTCACATCGACACCACTTAAAGCCGCAATCTTAAGGGCTGAGAAAATGTCTTCGTCCGGCACAAAATAGGGGGAAGCCACCCAAACACTCTTTCTTGCCGAAGTAATCATCGAGAAGAATATATTCTTTAAAACGCTCAATTCATTATCAGGTCCACCTGCAATCATCTGAACTCCGCCGTCATGACTATTTTCAATCGGATCAGGACTTAGATATCCAGGAGTCAGGAAGTCATCATTCGTCATATAATACCAATCCTGAAGAAAGATCAACTGCAAAGTCCGGACCGCTTCTCCCCTTACAAATAGATGAGTGTCCCTCCAGAAGCCGAAATGGGGGTTCTTGCCTAAATATTCGTCCCCGATATTAAGCCCCCCTACAAATCCGATACTGCCATCGATGACAATGATTTTACGATGATTGCGAAAGTTGAACTTATTATTGAGAACGGGAATTTTCACAGGACCAAAGGCAACCACTTCAATTCCTGCTTGTTTCAATTCATTGATATAGTCCCTAGATAACTGCCAGGCTCCGACAGCATCATATAGGAACCGGATTTTGACCCCATCGTTCGCACGTTCAATGAGAATATCCTTTATCTGATTTCCAATCTCGTCATGTCGTACAATATAATATTCCATATGAATATGATGCTTTGCCGTCTTTAACCATGTTAGAATTTCACCAAATGTCTCCGTGCCATTCGTCAAGAGTTTTGTTTCGCTTGAAAAAGAGATGGCACTATTCCCGATTCTCTGTGCAAGCTGGAAATGCTTCTCTTGGAACAACCCAAACATTTCAGCATTGATTTCCTTCGGTCCAGGCTCAAATTTGTTATACGTTTCCTGATCCAGTATGTACTTTTTCTTATACATTTTTTCTTTTCGATAATTCCGTCCAAATAATAAATAAAAAATGAAGCCCAAAAACGGAAAAGCTCCTAATACGACCAGCCATGTCAATGTTTGGGTAGGGTGGCGATTTTCAAAGAAAATGAGGAAGCCAATGACAATGACCGAGAATGTAAAGACAATACTAATATACTTTACCATTCCGGATAAATACTGATCGAAATAGAAAATATAACTCAATATGAGAACAGCAATAAATAAGAGGACCCGCACTGTATTTTTCATTCACAAAACACCTTCCACCGGCTTAATGTCTCTTAAATGTGAAGCACTGATAAAAATGAAGGAATCCACCCACAATACTAAAGGAATAAATCGTATGACAAGTAAATAAATATAAAAAATACCGATTTCTGTATGAAACCGGTATTGAATCTTACGAAAAGTGCTCACTAAGTGTCTTAAAGACATTCTCCTGAATGACGATTTTACCATACTCTTCAAGGCGATGGACGGTCATTCGTGATTCATCAGCATATTCAAGCAGTATACTTAACGTATTGTCGATATCTTCTTCTGCAAAGTGTTCTTCTGAAAATTTAACGTAAATAAAATATCTATCTTCGAATGCAAGCAGCTTTGTTTCCAAGTGCTCCACAGGCAAATCTTTCATTCGCTGGGAAAGAGAAATGGCATCTTCAAAATCGTTGAATTTCAATGTGAAATCCAATACTACTTCAGTTTCTCCGTCCTGGTCCTGCTTGATTTGGAAGTGTTGATCCAGAAGCTCTTCTATACGCTCATCTACAGGAAGTTCCTTGAGCTTATCCTCTGGAATCGGAAGTTCAAATCGTTGACCATCTTTTGAAACCTGAGCTCTTGTAACAAGTACTTCAAGTCCTTTATCCAACGCCTGAACTTGGATCCAAAGCGGTCCTTCAATTCCAAAATCTTCTTCCTGGTGAACTTCATCCATCATTTCCCAGAATAATTCTTCGCTTCTTTCGCGATTATACCAGATTTCTTCGCGGTCAAATCCACGATCTTCTATATCTCCGTAAGAAATGTAAAACTTGACGGTATTTTCATTAATGCGTTCGATTTCCAATTAACACCTCTCCCTTCTTGCATGATGTTAGTGAAGGGACTACACCCTCTGAGCAGGTAATGCTCGATTGCTGGTGAAGATAGAAGATACATTTAGGTTAGTTTGTACCTTGTACTTCTATTTTATGATAGTAACACTGAAAATGGAATTAAACTAACACCCATTTTTTTCTCACAAATCCCATTAGGTGTTTTTGACATTTTAGCGAATATTTGCAGAAAATTCAAGTGATAATACCTAATCTAATATAAAAGAGACTGACCCGAAAGGAGACGCAACGTTCCTTAAAGGGTCAGCCCCTTTCACTTATATATTCTCATGCAAAGGCAGCTCTAATTGACCATCCTTTGCGCTTCCAGAAGTTGGAATGTGCGAACTTTTCTTGGAAGGAATCGTCTGATTTCATCTTCGTTGTAACCCACTTGAAGACGTTTTTCATCGAGGATGATTGGACGCCTTAAAAGACCCGGGTTTTTTTGAATGAGTTCAAACAACTCTTGAAGTGGTAAAGTTTCTAGATCCACATTAAGCTTTTGGAATGTTTTAGAACGGGTTGAAATAATTTCATCTGTTCCATCCTCAGTCATGCGAAGGATTTCTTTAATTTCATCAATGCTTAACGGTTCAGAAAATACGTTGCGTTCTGTATATGGAATCTCATGCTCTTCTAACCAAGCTTTTGCCTTGCGACAAGATGTACAACTAGGTGAAGTGAATAATGTAACCACGAATCATTCACACTCCCTTAAGGAATTTTTAATGATAGAGTACTTTATTTAAACATCGGCTGTACATTAAAATTAGTTTAAATAAGAAATCTCTATTATGTATTATACATGAATAACAGTCCATTGAACATAGTTTTAACTAATTTGTCAAATTTCCTATACATAGGTATAACATAGCTGAATCTTCTGCTTCTAGTATCGCTTTACCCTGTACATCTTTAGCTTAAACATAATATTGAACAATTCCATTTTTTCATTTAGAAAACCTTATTGCGAATAGACAATAAGGTTATTCTGTCTTAAAGATTTTTAAGGACATCACCATCACGATCTTTATCTTTCTTTAATACCTCTTCTACAGGCTGATAGGATGCACCATAAAATTTTTGGTCATTATAGGTGTGAATCAGTTCATACGTTTTCTTCATCGAATCGAAAATAAGATCTTCGGATTCATCACTGGGTGCCCAATAAAGAATTTCCATTTCATTTATCTCGTTCGTTGCCAGTGAACGGCGGGCATATCCAATACTGACGGCGTGTTCAAATCCTTCTCGTTTATAGAACTTCAAGCGCTTTTCAGTATCAGTATCATCATAATCAACAGGTTCAACTTCCAGAATAATCGCTTTCTTTTTTTCCTTCAGCTTATCTAGCAATTTATGGCCCAATCCTTGTCCGCGGGCATCTTTAGATACAAACAGATAATCAATGAAAATGAACTCATCCAGTTCAGCATACATAAGTACATGATGAGGACCCTCATCCTTGTGGTAGATGTCGCTTCTATCTTTAAGAAGGGATTCAAGATGCTCTTTTGATTTCATTTCCTCTACAGGGAAATATTGATTTAACTTTTCATACCAGTGCATGGATCTACTCCTTCAATTGAATTTTTAAATGACTTTGACTAACGTGATACCATTATGTTTCTCAAGAATGATTTGTTTATGTTAGATGTTAGTCTTATCCGTGGGATAATAATACGGAATCACAGGCTGACTGCCCATGAAGGGGAATATGTGGTTGAAAGCGGTTAATCTTACCAATATCTTAATGATACCAATATATCTGTTATTTTTCAAACGGAAAGCCATTTTTCAGGGATATTAACACTGATTAAAATAAAAAATGACCTGTAACGTTACAGGTCATTTTCTTCTGTTAAGGCGTATAATCTACTCCTTCAGTGTATGAATTACCGGCATCCCAAAGAAGGAACTCATTGACCCCTTGATCATTTAAAGCTTTGATCTGGGCCTCTACTTCCGCTTTACCATATGGTTTATAGTTGCCGCTGCCCAACCAGGAAGCGGTGAAATCCTGGAGCCACGGCCTGGAAATAGGCTTATTCTTTAGCTCAGCTATTTTCGCCTTTTCAACCTTGGTGTATTCAGACACTAATTCATATGGTTGTAAATCAGGTTTTGCAATCCCGAAATAAGGGGTCCAGTGACTCGGATAGATCATGGATGATATGACATCTACATTCTCTGATATTTTAGAGAAGTTCTGACCGATACCGGGTGCTTCGGGAAGTGTTGCCGTGTAACCGAAGATATCAACTGATACTTTCACACCATAAGGTTCTAATTTTTTATGGGCGTATTCAACAAAGTCGGTAACGGCATGCACACGCTTCTGAACATTATCAATGTCCTCTTTTGCATATTCCCCGCCATTATATTTCAGTTCATTATCACGCTTTTCGAATCCTTCCGGGAATCGAACATAGTCAAATTGGATTTCCTGAAAGCCCATTTTTGCAGCTTCTATTGCAATCCCTACATTGTAATCCCATACTTCTTTAAGGAATGGATTGACGAAGGAGTCACCCCCTCCATTTGACCAGACCTTATCGCCGTCTTTAAAAGACAAGTCCGGTCGTTGATTGGCAAGGACCGTATCCTTGAAAACCACTACCCTTGCAATCGGGTAGATTTTCTTTTCCTCTAACTTTTTTAACACAGCTTTTGGATCCTTGATATATGGCTGACCCACTTTAGCGTATGGAGAAGACGATTCAGGTACATAAGTTAAATTTCCCACGTCATCCTTAATATCAATGACCATTGCATTCAGGTCAGTATCATCCATTAATTTAGTAAGAGTATCAAAACGTGCTCCACCAGCTGAATGTGCTGTTACATAAACGCCCCTAATCGCATCCGGATACTCAAAATTCAAGCCAGAGTCATATACAAAACGAGGTACTGGACTTGCTATCTCTTTCTTACTCATCGAGAGCGTTCTCTTCTCATGGCTTTTTGCCGGTCCTCCTTCAGCAGCGAGTGCTGATTGAAACGGCGTGACGCATAGTGTGACTAAACATAAAGATGTCGCTACCTTACTCCATTTCAACATTAACCTCTCCTCTATAAAACAAGCTATCTAGTAAATTATGTAACCTCCTATTCTATTTTAACAAGGAAATTACTTGTAAGAAAAGGGTGAATCCACCTAGTCTGTCGAAATTTCCAAGGAAATGAATGATCTTCTATATATCATATGATTTTCTTCAAATATGAGAAGTATCCATGAAAAAAGCTCCCCTCAATGAAGGGAGCTTTTTCACTTTATTAATTTTTGTATGATGCTTGATATTGGGCAAATTCTTTTTCAGAACAATGAACGAAATGTCCTGGTGCCACTTCACGCATTTCAAGTTGTTCATTCTCTGTATAGTTATGAACAGCTGGATTATACTCTTTTCTTCTGCGTGTGCGCTCATACTCGGGATCCGGTAACGGTATCGCAGATAGAAGCGATTGAGTATAAGGGTGAAGCGGGTTTTTATATAGAGCATCACTTGGTGCCAATTCAACCAGTTTTCCATAATACATAACACCGATACGGTCACTGATATACTTTACCATGGAAAGGTCATGGGCAATAAACAAATAGGTTAAGCCCTTTTCTTTTTGAAGCTCTTGCATAAGATTTACAACTTGCGCTTGGATTGAAACGTCCAGGGCAGAGATCGGCTCATCGGCAATGATGAAATCAGGATCTACAGCCAGGGCACGGGCAATTCCGATACGCTGACGCTGTCCACCTGAGAATTCATGTGGATAGCGGCCGGCATGCTCTTTGTTCAAGCCCACCGTTTCAAGAAGCTCATGGACTTTTTTTAAGCGTTCTTCTTTTGAAGAAGCTAAGCCATGGATATCGATACCTTCAGCAATGATATCCGCAACCTTCATACGAGGATTAAGACTCGCATAAGGATCCTGGAAGATCATTTGCATTTTACGGTTGAACTTCTTTAATTGTGAGCGTGACTTTTTACCATGAACGTCTTCACCATTAAAGAGTACTTGCCCATCAGTGGCGTCATATAAACGAATGATTGTACGACCGGTAGTGGATTTTCCACAACCTGATTCACCAACAAGACCAAGTGTTTCGCCTTTATAAATATCAAAACTGATATCGTCAACCGCTTTAACCATATTCGGTTTACCAGGATTGAAATACTGTTTAAGATTTTTAATTTCTAATAATTTTTCTGCCATTATGAACGAACCCCCTCAACAAGCACCGGTTCTTTAAAGTTTGACGGCATTTGTCTTTGTCTTACTTTCACTGCTTCCGGAGGCTCAACCTGTGGGGCACTCGGATGCAGCAACCAGGATTTCACATAGTGAGTATCTGACACCTGGTAATATGGTGGCTCTTGTTCGAAGTCCACTTTCAATGCATAATCACTTCGAAGAGCAAATGCATCTCCCTTAGGAGGATTCAATAAATCAGGAGGAGTACCAGGAATCGCAACCAGCTCCTGCTCACCTTCTGTTTCAGTTGTAGGCATTGAACCAATCAATCCCCATGTGTAAGGATGACGTGGATCGTAGAATATTTCATCTACCGTTCCAGTTTCTACGATTTGTCCTCCGTACATTACCGCAACACGATCGGCAACATTGGCAACAACCCCTAAATCATGGGTGATGAAAATGATGGATGTTTCGATTTTATTTTGAAGGTCCTTCATCAGTTCAAGGATTTGAGCCTGTATCGTAACGTCCAATGCCGTTGTTGGCTCATCGGCAATAAGGATTTTAGGATTACAAGCAAGTGCAATCGCGATGACGACACGTTGACGCTGACCGCCGGAAAATTGATGTGGATACTGTTTAAAGCGAGTTTCCGGACTTGGAAGACCTACTAATTTAAGCAATTCAATGGCGCGTTTCTTCGCATCATTTTTACTCATGTTCTGGTGTTTCACAAGAGGTTCCATGATTTGTTTCCCAATTGTCATTGTCGGGTTTAAAGACGTCATTGGATCCTGGAAGATCATTGAGATGTCCTTCCCACGGATCTTTTGCATATCTTTCTCTGGAAGCTTTGCTAAATCTTTTCCTTCAAAAAGGATTTCTCCACCCTTAATGAATCCAGGCGGGTTTGGAATCAATCTCATAAGGGCTTTCGTCGTAACGGATTTCCCAGAACCAGATTCCCCAACAATCGCTAATGTTTCACCTTTATCTAAATGGAAATCCACACCGCGTACAGCTTGTACTTCTCCTCCATGCGTATTGAAGGAGACGTGTAGATCGTTCACTTCTAAAATTTTTGACATATTATTATCTCCCTTCTACTACTTACGCATTTTCGGATCAAGTGCATCACGCAGACCATCCGCCATTAAGTTGAAACTTAAGATAAGTAACGAGATTACCACGGATGGAACGAGCATCATGTGTGGGAATGACTGAATAGATTTATAGCCGTCATTAACCAATGAACCTAAAGATGCTTTTGGTGGTGCAATTCCCAATCCGATGAAGCTTAAGAAAGCCTCTGTATAGATTGCTGAAGGAACTGTAAACATTGTTGTAATAATGACTGGTCCCATTACGTTTGGAAGTAGGTGCTTAAAAATCAATCGATTACTTGTTGCCCCCAAGGTACGTGAGGCGAGAACAAACTCCTGATTTTTCAATTGAAGTATCTGCCCTCTAACAATCCGGGCCATGGTTGTCCATCCAGTTATAACCATCGCCATTGTTATGGAAAATACACCAGGTTCAAAAATGAGAATGAATAGTATGACCACAATAAGATTCGGGATTCCTACCAGAATCTCAATGATACGTTGCATAATATTATCCACTCTTCCGCCATAGTAGCCGGAAATTCCACCATAGGAAATACCAATTATGAAGTCAATTACAGCAGCTAGGATACCGATATACAAGGAAATCCTCGTACCATTCCAAGTACGTGTCCAAAGATCACGACCCAAATCATCAGTACCGAACCAATAATTTTCCTCGATTTGCCTTGCTTCATATACATCGAAGCCGTCAGCATCCTTCCCATCAAACGGAAGCCAACTCAATCCTGAAAGCGCTTCAATTTTAGGTGGGAGTTTTGCGTGACGTATGTTTTGATCACTAAATTTATATTCGTTCATTCCCGGTCCAAATGTAGCAAACAGGATGATGACCAATGTAATGATCATACCAAGGACTGCCCCTTTATTTTTCCTTAAACGAATCCAGGAATCCTGCCAGAAATTTAAGCTTTTTCGTGAAATTTTTTCAGCCTGACCTTCATCTGCCTTTTGAGGTTGGAAGAGTTCTGGACTTAGTTGATCCAACTTCTTTTTGTTTGCTTCCATTATTTCTTCCCTCCAGCTAAGCGAATACGGGGATCAATGATACCGTAAAGGATATCCACCAAGAAAATGACACCAATGAATAGTGCGCTATAAAACAATGTAATTCCCATAATCACTGTATAATCATTTAACTCAATTGAACGGACGAATTGTTCACCCAATCCAGGAACCGCGAAGATCTTTTCTACTACTAGGGCACCGGTCATAATGTTTACAGTCATCGGTCCCAAAATCGTTATGATAGGGATCATCGCATTCCTAACTGCGTGCTTCACGATTGTCCCTGCCTTTGTAATTCCTTTTGCCTTAGCAAGAAGAATATAATCCGAGTTCAGGATTTCAAGCATTTCTGTTCTCATAAAACGAGCAATCGTTGCAACAACTAATACCGTCAATGCAAGCGTTGGAAGGATTGTATGTTTATACTCACCCCAAAGCGCTACTGGTAGCCATTGCAGTTTAACACCAACATAATATTGAAGGAGACCTGCAAATACGAATGAAGGAATTGAAATACCCAATACCGCAAGAGTAGTTGAACCATAATCAATCCAACTATTATGCTTAATAGCTGCTATGATTCCAATGATTAATCCTAGGAAAGTCCCTAATACCATTGCCTGAAAACCTATTAGAGCTGAAGGACCGATTCGGTCTCCTATCAAGCTTGTTACTGGGCGGTTATCATATTGGAAGGATAAGCCTAAATCACCTTTCGTTAACCCTACCATGTAGTTAATGTATTGTTCTGGCAGCGGGTCGTTCAAACCATATTTATCCAGGATGATTTGTTGTTGTTCCGGAGTAAGCCTTTCTGTGTTTTGCAGTGGAGATCCAGGTAGGAGCTTCATCAGAAAGAAAGTGGCGGTTGCAATGATAAGCAAAGTGATGATCATATAAACGATACGTTGAATTGTATATTTGACCATTCTTTAGCCCCCCTTTTTTATCTTATTTTTTCTACATTCTCAATTATAGCGAATTTCGACAAATTTTCAATAAATTTTTATTTTTGTGATAATTACCGACATTCACTGGAAAAGGAGAGCATATGCCTATGCATACGCTCTCCCTTTTAAGGTTTGTCGAATGAGTTAAATACTACTCAATTGAAGCCCATTTGTAAGATGCATCCGCACCAAATGAGTGACGTAACAGACCTTTAACATATGGACGCTCTAAGAAAGCAGTTCCACGTTGGTACATTGGGCTGATTGCTTGATCGTCGAAAAGGATCTTCTCTGCATCAACCATTGCTTGCCAGCGAGCTTCAGGATCATCAAGAAGTTCACCTTTAGCTTGTTCAATTAACTTGTCATATTCAGGGTTAGAGTAACCCATTTGGTTATGAGCACCGTCAGTCACGAACATGTCAACAAATGTCATCGGATCTGGATAGTCAGGACCCCAACCAGCGAATGAGAAGTCATATTGACCTTTCGATTCTAATTCAAGTTTTTGCTTGAATGGTTGTGCTTTGATGTTGACAGTTAAACCTTCAAGATTTTGCTCAAGTTGTTCTTTTAAGAACTCACCGATCTTTTTAGAGCTGTCAGAGTCATAGTTTAATAGTTCTAATTCAATAGAATCTTTACCTAACTCTTCTTTCGCTTTAGCCCAATAGTCAGCAGCTTTTTTAGTGTCAAATCCACCGAAATCGCCAACCGCTTCACGGTATTCAGTACCATCTGGACCCGTTACGAAATCTTTAGGTACTAAGTAGTTAGCAGGGATAGATCCATTGTTAAGAAGAACCTCAACCATACCTTCTTTGTCGTAAGCAGAGTCAATTGCTTTACGTGCGTTTACGTTTTTCAACACTTCATTTCCTTCGTTTAAACGCAGGAAGTATACAGCAGTATCCGCTTTTGTTTTGAAGTTTTCATCTGACTTGTATTTGTCTACAAATTCAGCTGAAAGACCAGCAACATCAGCTTTGTTTGTTTCAAAAAGGTTAACTCCAGTAGCAGTGTCTTTAACGATATTAAAGTTCACTTCTTTTAACTTAACAGTGTCTGCATCCCAGTAGCTATCGTTATGAGTTAATTTAAAGCTTTGTTCGTGCTTCCACTCAGAAAGAGTAAAAGGTCCGTTATATACTACAGTGTCAGCTTCAAGACCGAATTTATCGCCTTGAGACTCAACGAATTTTTGGTTTTGTGGATAGAATGTTGCGAAAGAAAGTAATGCTTTGAAATATGGTACAGCTGTTTCAAGCTGAACTTCTAATGTTTTGTCATCAATTGCTTTAACACCTAATTCTTCAACTGGCACTTCACCAGCGTTTACTTTAGCAGCGTTTTTGATATCGTACATGATGTACGCATACTCTGCACCAGTATCAGGGTTTAAAGCTTTTTGCCAAGCGTAAACGAAGTCGTTCGCTGTAACAGGATCTCCGTTTGACCATTTCGCATCACGGATCTTGAACGTGTATGTTTTACCATCTTCACTGATCTGTGGTTCTTCAGCAGCCATACCAAGTACAGCCTCGTCATTTTCACCTAATCGGTAAAGACCTTCGAATACGTTGTTCATTACTTTGAATGAAACAGAGTCAGTTGCTAGAGTAGAGTCCATTGATGGGATCTCAGACGCCTCCAGCAGGTTAAGTACTTGTTCTTTCTTTTCGTCAGAACCGCCTGCACCAGTTCCTTCCTCTTTGCTGTCAGTCTTCTTGTCGCCGCCACAAGCAGCTAGGAAAGTACTGAGAGCCAGAAGAAGAACCAGCAAGAATGAAAACTTTTTCTTCATCTTGAAATTGACCTCCTCGTAAATCTCATATTTATTTATCTTCTAATTTTCAGAAGATTTGTTACTTATTATACATGATAGAGAAATTATTGCAATATGAATTTAACAGTTTTTTTGCTAAATTATCAGATTAGTAGGTATATTGATATTGAAACCCTGTAATATCAACGTTTCTTTTAAACATTTTGGAGAGTTCGTCCTATTACAATTGTTACAAACGTAAATTCTCATAGGCTAAATATTACTGTCCTTTAAACAGGGTTCCTGCTCTTTGAAATTCTCTCTTGTTATAAATATTAAATTTCCAGACTAAATATAAATGATAGAATTCATACTTATTTCAGTTAACATCTTCAGCAATATTCCGCTCTCATCATATTGTATTCCCAAGTGGCTGTGTGTCGGTACTACTTATTCACTTTGAGAAGAATTGAATATCCATGAGTGAGGATTGAATTCTTTATAATCCTTCATGTATACTTTTGATAAAAACACTTAAAGGAGTATTATGAAACGAATCAATCTATTTACTATCCTTACATTCCTTTTATTCGTCATTGCTGTTGTGGTGGCGTCACTTCAAGAGAAAAACCTGCTTCTTTCAATTATAGACAGCTTATTTATTATCGGGATTTTGTATGTCTGTCTCGGTTCCCTTCTATATATTTTCGAAAAGGGTTTTTTCAATGGGCTCGTGTACGCAATCAAGCGTTTCCGAAAGAGCTCAAAACTCGGAAAGTACGCTTCTGAGTTCGATGAGCTGGACGAAACAAAGGAAGCCCATGAAGAATTCAGTGTCAAACGCTCCTATTCCATTACTAAGTCTTTATTGACACTCGGAGCTGTGACTCTGGTGTTGTCCATTGTGTTGACCTATCTTCTGTACACTTGAATTATTCAGCTCATTTTCATATAATGTACTTATATGAATTGAGTGAAAAGCAAGGATGAAGAGTAGTACTTTTCTATATGATTTAAAGAGAGCTTGTGGCCGGTGCGAACAAGTATTCATTAGAATAGGAATGGACTTCTGAGCTTTATTTGTGAACCGGAGTAGCTTATAACGGATTAACCTCACGTTAAAGGGGTTCCATGTTCAACATGG
The DNA here is from genome assembly GCF_044542955.1 of Rossellomorea sp. NPDC077527. NCBI lineage: Bacteria > Bacillati > Bacillota > Bacilli > Caryophanales > Bacillaceae > Rossellomorea > Rossellomorea sp. NPDC077527. Next base: position 483,370 of record NZ_JBITVL010000003.1, read on the forward strand.
ACTAAGCTGGCTCATTCGAGCACTTAGGGTGGCACCGCGGAAATGATCCCATTCGTCCCTATTTTTTATAGGACGGGTGGGTTTTTATTTTGTTTATATATAGGAGGAAAAAGAGATGAAAACAATCTTTAGCGGCATTCAGCCGAGCGGAACGATTACTCTCGGCAATTACATTGGAGCGATGAAGCAATTCACAGAACTCCAGGAGGAATATAATTGTTATTTCTGTGTAGTCGATCAACATGCCATTACAGTGGCCCAGGATAAAATGGAGCTGCGAAAAAATATCCGCAGTCTGGCTGCCCTTTATATCGCTTGTGGAATCGATCCTGAGAAATCGACATTATTCATTCAATCGGAAGTCCCTGCACATGCACAGGCAGGATGGATTTTACAATGTGTCACCTATATTGGAGAACTAGAAAGAATGACTCAATTCAAAGACAAATCCCATGGGAAAGAAGCCGTTTCTGCAGGGTTATTGACGTATCCTCCTTTAATGGCTGCAGACATCCTGTTATACGGAACGGATTTGGTTCCAGTCGGGGAGGATCAGAAGCAGCATCTTGAATTGACAAGAAACCTTGCTGAGCGATTCAACAATAAATACAATGATATCTTTACAGTACCTGAAGTCCGCATCCCTAAAGTCGGTGCACGAGTGATGTCCCTACAGGATCCATTAAAGAAAATGAGTAAATCCGATTCGAATCAGAAGGCGTTCATTACACTCCTCGACGATCCGAAACAAATTGAGAAGAAAATTAAAAGCGCCGTAACCGATTCAGATGGCATCGTGAAATACGATAAAGAAAATAAACCGGGAGTGTCTAACCTCCTTTCCATCTATTCGATTCTTGAAGGTAGTTCTATAGAAGAGCTTGAACAGAAATATGAAGGCAAAGGATATGGAGACTTCAAGGGTGACTTGGCTCAAGTGGTTGTAAATGCCATTAAGCCTGTACAGGACCGCTATTATGAATTGATCAATTCCGAGGAATTGGATGATATTCTGGACCGCGGTGCCGAAAAAGCGAACTTCACCGCAAACAAAATGCTTAAAAAGATGGAAAAGGCGATGGGATTGGGACGAAAAGAAAGAAAGAGAAAATAATAAAAACGACGAGACACGGCAATACCAGTGTCCCGTCGTTTTTTATTTACTTTTAACAAAAAACCTTAAGCCACTTTCTCGGCTCAAGGTTTAGAGGGATACATTAATTTACCTTTGGACGATTCTCGACTTCCCACAGTTTTTCAAAAAAGGGCTGTCCTTTAATAAGGTTCTCACACAGTGTCAGGTGCTTGTCCGACCAACCGTACTGGGTTTCTTCATAGAGCATCTGCCATATTTCTTCAAAGTCCATCGCTTGGATTGTCCGGTAGCGCTGAGGTGCCCATTCCGTATACCAGTATCGGATTTCCGCAGTATTATTCGAACTGTGAAGTTGATCCAATGCCATGAATAACAGCTGCTTCAATTGCCTTTCTTTTCTCGTCAGTCCACTCATCATATATGGATTCGGTGAAAGGATGTGATAGGCATCCTCTCTTTTCGGATCCTGCTGAATGGAGTACTGCACCGTTTCATGGCTTTCCACCATTTCGTAAACCAATTGCTCTTGTCTTGGTATCAGCCTGCTCTTCCTGATTGGCACAGTATACCCGATTGTGTCAATTGCAAGTATTCCCGTACCATCTGTGACGATAAAGCAATAATCCAACTGTATCCGTTCATGGTTTTTTCGCAAGTATGCTTTCTGATAGACATTATTAAGCAGTTGTTGAGGTAACTCTGATAAATCATTCTCGATGTAATGAAACAGTGACTTGTCCACTTTAATCAGAGGAACCTGATCTAATAATTCAATGACGTCCTCTTTTCTCCACTCATGAAAATGGCAGACATTATAGCCATTTTCTTCGCCTTCGAACCAATTTACCCATACATCATGAAGATATAACATGATTGACCCCTCGCTTTGCTTCAATCTTATTTGTCAATCAGTATAGGCTAATCTGTGTAAATTTATTCCTATTAATCAGGGTTTTATAGATAGTCATTGTTTTTTCTGCGGGGTATATAAATCGAGAGCGTAATGATGAGGAGTCCTAATAGAAGTAAATAACATTCGATTCTAGAGGACACGAAAAAAATATAGTCTGTAAAACTCATTCCAGTCGTGAGCAGATTTAAATACATGATTAAGCTTACCCCTCCTGAAACAGCCAGTCCAAATCCTATAAAGAGCCCAAACAATTGTCCCACCATACCTTCCGCCTCTATCCCTTACATTAAGATAATGGAGCTCGTCCATGCTTTCTATAGTTTATGAAAGGAATGGGAAGATATGACGGAACCCGGTGCCTATTTTCACGGTTACTGCCCTGAATTCTATGGTAAAAATATTGACGACGGTTTACCAAAGAGTGAAATCGTTGATGTATCCTGGTTTTTTAAATAGTTTTGGACTAATCGATAACCTGAAGAATAGCCTAGCATATTCGGATAGGATTTCTGACCAAGAAGAAGCTGATCATGCAGGGGGCTCCGTCGTTTCACATCCAAATTGGGTTCTATCCATTTATCATAGAAGCTTGACAACTCTGCTTCCTCATACGCTTTGGTCCATGGGGCTACATACTTCTCCCCACAGTATTCCCGGACGGCATTTTCTGCGAGCCCCTCAAAGATAATGGAATCAAGCAGCGTATATTGGTCTTCCTTTTTACTTAATTTCTTCATTCTGACACAGTGATGGTATTCATGTACAAATAGTGCTTCATATTCTTTTGGGTCTTCCTGGTCAGTGATAAAGAAGAATATTTCATCTTTGAAGCACACCCCTGATTTTTTCATTGAAGACTGAAACATCCCCCTTTTTTCCTGCACGGGGAATAAATAAATCGGAACACTCGGGCCATTCCATTTCCTTCTGTATTTCTTTTCATATAATGAAAATCTCGCCCAGATATCTTTTTCTTTCAACTTCTCAAAGATGTCACCGGCATGCTGTGCAGACCGGTACATTCCATGCTTCATCAAATAGTGGTAAAACGATTGTTGGTCCTCTTTACCGTTGATTGTTTTCTTCAGCAGTTCTAATGGCTTACTGATTAAATCTTCTAACCATACATCGGTAGGAGCAACAGCCACCTTCATCCCTCTTTTCCGGCTTTTTATATCTATATGTAAGGAAGAGTGTATTCACAACCGGAAAAGCATCAACGGGTAAGCTTTAATCGCCTATGGAGCTGAATGCAAAAAAAGAGCCCGCCAAATTCGATTGGGGGCTCTCATGTTTCATTTAGTCCGTATACTTTTTGAATACGATGGTAGCATTGTGACCACCGAATCCTAATGAGTTACTCATCGCTACATTCACTGCCTGCTCTCTTGCTTCGTTTGCTACATAGTCAAGATCACAGTCTGGATCAGGTGTTTCAATATTGATGGTAGGAGGCAGAATACTGTCTTTCATGGCAAGGACTGTGAAAATCGCTTCCACCCCTCCTGCTGCTCCAAGAAGGTGACCCGTCATGGATTTCGTTGAGCTCATCGCTAATTTGTATGCATGCTCCCCGAATACTTCCTTCACGGCCATCGTTTCGTATTTATCATTATATGGTGTACTTGTTCCATGAGCATTGATATAATCCATCTCTTCAGGAAGGATTCCGCCATCTTCCAGTGCCATCTTCATCGCTCTCGCCCCGCCTTCACCAGCTGGTGCAGGCGCAGTGATATGATAAGCATCTCCAGTACATCCGTATCCGACGATTTCCGCATAAATCGTCGCTCCACGTTTAAGGGCATGCTCAAGCTCCTCAAGCACGACGATACCCGCTCCTTCTCCCATTACGAAACCATCACGGTTTGCGTCAAAAGGCCTTGAAGCTTTTTCAGGGTCCGTGTTAGTGGAAAGGGCTGTGTTTGCACAGAAACCGGCAACGGACATTTTGGTGATTGGAGCTTCAGCTCCACCTGAAACCATTACATCAGCGTCACCGCGCTGAATGACTTTAAACGCGTCTCCGATGGAGTTGGTACCTGTTGCACATGCCGTTACGGTACAAGAGTTGAATCCTTTCGCTCCCAGCATGATGGACACTTGTCCTGCAGCCATATCAGGAATGATCATCGGTACGAAGAATGGACTTACCCTACGGTATCCGCGTTTTTGGAATGTTTCGTATTGTTGTTCGAATGTTTCCATTCCCCCGATACCAGAACCGATCCATACCCCGACTCGGTGAGCATTTTCCTCTGTGATGGAAAGTTTCGAGTCTTTAACAGCCATTAAGGATGCGGCAATCGCATAATGAGTGAAGCGGTCCATCTTTCGGGCTTCTTTTCTTTCCACCCCGAAATCTTCTATATTAAAGTCTTTTAACTCTGCTGCCACCTTTGCAGGATACTCATCAGCGTTTAAACGCGTTAATGGTCCTACACCCGTTTTCCCTGCTAAAATATTCGACCAGGTCGATTCAACATCATTACCCAACGGCGTGACACTGCCTAAGCCCGTCACGACTACACGCTTCTTATTCATTTAAATCCATCTCCTTTATCTGCATGTTGTAGATTGTCTTATGATTATCAATTATTTACCCCAGCGCATGATGATCGCGCCCCATGTTAAACCGCCACCGAATCCTACCATGACGACGACATCGTTCTCTTTCACTCTTCCCGCTTCCAGATCCTCGATTAAGGATACTGGGATAGAAGCCGCTGAAGTGTTTCCATATTTATTGACGGTCTTGGACATCTTTTCAACCGGCAACTCCAGCCGTTGTCTCGCAGCTTCCATGATTCGGATATTGGCTTGGTGAGGAATCAGGAAATCCACATCCTCTTTTTTCAATCCAGCTTTTTCAATGACATTGATGCTGGATTCACCCATTTGACGTACCGCGAACTTAAATACTTCGCGTCCGTTCATGATCAATTTTTCGTCTTGATACAAATGCTTAGCTCCAGATCCATCAGATCCTAATTCGAAGGCAAGAATTCCTTTACCATCAGGAACGGGTCCTAGAATGGCTGCACCTGCTGCGTCCCCGAATAAAACGGCTGTATTCCGGTCTTCCCAATCTGTGATCTTAGATAGTTTCTCCACACCAACGACTAGGACATGCTTGTAAGCACCATTATCGATAAACTGCTTTGCTGTAATCATACCATACATAAAGCCGGCACAAGCGGCACTGATGTCCATTGCCGCAGCCTTCTTAGCTCCCAATCGTTCTTGAAGAAGGCATGCGACAGAAGGGAATGGATAGTCAGGGGTAACCGTTGCAACCAAGATCATATCGATATCTTCAGGGGTGATCTCTGCATCGGCGATGGCCTTTTTAGCGGCTTCAAAAGCCATGTCAGAGGTATTTGTTTCATTATTAGCTATTCTTCTCTCTTCAATGCCTGTCCGTGTTCGAATCCACTCATCCGAAGTATCCACCATTTTCTCCAGGTCGGCGTTTGTCAAAATCTTTTCAGGAAGATAACGTCCAATTCCAATAATACCTGTATTCATACTGGCGTTCCCTACTTTCGTTTTATATTTTTTTCATATACTTTAGGTTTATTATCAATTATTATGACTTGGTACTAATTTTATCGAAGATTTCTACTTTCTGCAATTATTTTTTACTTCTTCCATTCTTCTACACGTTTGACCATACTCGTACAACCCCATCAATCATAGGTTAATTAGTAGTCAGAGGGGGTGATGATGTGTCTGAAGAAAAACGGCAACATCCATTTGAACAGATGATGTTCGGGGGACGCAGGAAGAACCAGGAAGTACCTACTTTACAACAAGGAGAGAATAAGACAGATGGGGGATCACTGCTTGACGGAGTTCAATCTATCATGAATTCCATTGATGAGTTAAAACCCCTTTATAAGAAAATCAGTCCATTTTTAAAAAACGGCAAATAAAGCTGTTGTAAATCATAAAAAAACGGGCCATCGTTATTCGATGACCCGTTCTTTCATACACTTACTCTTTATGTAAGGCGTCCTGTTTACCTAATTCATATGCCTCATTCATGACCTGTGTGAATAGCGTCATGAATGGCTGTAACATTTCAGGTGAGAATTCGACCCCTGCTTGATCCAGCTGTTCCTTCGCTTGTGGGAAGTACTTCATGGCAATCTGCATAAATTCCATTGTTTTATCTTGATTCATTGCTTTGATTCCTTTCCATTCGGCAATTTGCCGGTATCGATATAGTTTTGAATATGCTTTTTCATTTCAGATTGAAAATCCTTCGGAATGACGGGACTGAATTTGCCCATGGATATGACTCCGTCTTCGAAATCAAACTCCAGGTTACCGGAATCCAACTTGTCATTTACGAGCCTATCGGCCACAATACTATACAGCTTATCCGCATGCTGAACAGTGCTCGTCAAGACCGTTGATTCCCCAAGATCTGATTGATCCGATACATACCCAATTGCATAAAGTCCCTTTTCCTTAAGCTTTTCGATTACAGCTACATTATAGCCGTCACCTGCAGGATATACAACATCGACATCTTCGCTTATTAAGCGGTCTAACTCATTAAGTGCGGCAGTTGAATCATCCCAGTGATTGGTGTACTTCACCTCAAGCTCTGTGTCACTGTTTTGATATTTCGCCCCGTCAATAAACCCCTGAACCTCCGGCTGCCAATCGAAGGCAGCGATCACACCGACCTTATGTGTCTTAGAGTGAAAGGCTGCTGTCATACCTCCAAAAAAACCCATTGCGTATCCCTTGAATCGCAGACTTGTCGTGTTTTTCTCAGTGGCATCCCCATTAAAGCTGACAAAATGAATGTTAGGGTAGTCAGCGGACAGATTATTAAATACCTCGGCATACTCACTCCCGTGCCCAAATACTAAAGTAACATCTTTTTTATCAAATTCATTCACTGCTTGCTTGATTGATGTATCATTCTTCATTCCTTCTTTATAGAAGACATCTGCATTATATTCCGATTGTATTTTTAATAATCCTTTATATCCCTTCGTTCCCCATACTCCATCATTTACTGCCTCAGGAACCAATAAACCTACCTTGTCTATTTCTGCGCTATTCCCTGTTGAACAACCACTTAGCCCCAGCAGGAATGCAACCAAGAATAACGCGTAACATCTCTTCATCATATGCAGCAACTCCTTCAAAGCTCGTGCAGCATCTATAAAAAGGACAATAGAAAATTATTACATCATCCTTATTTTACCCTCACCTTCCTCCTCATGAAAAGGAAAAGTTTTCTCATTCCTGAATTTCATGCATGTGAATCCCTTTTCGCTGTTGATCAATAATGCTCTCATGAGACTTGGATGGTCTGACAATGATCTCTTTACCTTTTGGTGTGCCGTGGCGAAATTTTGTTGAAAACTCTTCATCCGATATATACGAAAGAGCTTCGTTCCAACTTCTTTCAGATAATGGTTTAAGGATGAATCGTTCTTTTTTTGATGAAAGATTGACTATTGCTCTGGCAGCATCCTTCACATATATCGCGCCCGTTGGATCATCTACAAATCCCGAGATTTCTTCCCTTCCCATTAACAGTTGTGCAAACAGAAAATCCTCCGGTTGATGCATGCCGTATAGTGTGGGAATGTAAAAGATTGATCCCTCCGATTCAACATTCCGAATTCCAAATTCATTCGAATAAATCCGAACCACATGGGGGGGCTGGTCCATTTTTCCAAGGAGCCCATCCACCGCTGTCAAGTAACTGCCCTTTTCCCCTCTTAATTGGTCATAATATGGAAGGAACACAGTACATTCTGAGTTTACGTTCTGATTCCAATCCCCATATGGAACGTACTCAAGATTTGCATTCCTTCCAATTTGCAGCCATTTATCCTCAAATGCTTTATTCTCATCAATGGCGGTCACAGTCCATCCTTTTTCCAGAAGGGCGTCACAGAGCTCAAATCCCAAAAACTGTTGTGCAGCAAATACAAATGCATGATCCAAATCAATCACTCCAATATGTTAGTTATAACTCTTTCTCATGTAAGGAAAAGTAAGAGGCAAATTTTCCTCCGAGGGTTCCCCGTTTCTCAGGAAGGACAAAAAACAGATCCGTTGAAATTCCATTTTGTAAACGCTCCGTATATATATCTTTTATGAGTGAGAACTGATTTTTATAACGATTAAGAGTCATCGACTGTACAATATATAGTGGTGTCGAGATGGTCTTGAAGATTTCGTAGTCATGGGACTGCTTGGAGATGAAGGCTTCACATTCCTCTTCCTTCACCCTGAGCATCTGTGAAAGCTCTTTTATCACTTTTTTATAAAAAAATTTCTGTTCCTTTTCTTGTTCCAAGTGATCATATAATGACACACAAGGTGAAAGAATGACGACGCTTCTAATATCATGTTCCAATTTCGGGTACAAATTTTTCAAAACTAATGCGCCCATACCTTCTGCTAATATATGGATTTTTCCATTGATGATTTCATTCCTCTTCACGTACTGATAAAGTCGCCTGGACAGTTGCACGGCTTGATCGCTACCCCAATTCGCTCCATATAGATTACTATAATACACAATATATCCCTTTGCGGTCAGGTCTTGAATCCACTTATGGCGTGCCTCATGCTGAATCCAAAAGCTGCTTTTCCCATCTACATAGTGATGGGAATCCCCAATGATCATTACAGCGAATCCGTTCGGGCGTTCAGGATAATGAATCATGCACCACTCTTGCTCTAATTGAAACAATCGCTGATACATTCAAATTTCTCCTTTTACATAGTAAGTCTTTATAGTTTATGTGAAAAATCAGTAATGGTAAGGAAGAACGCCCAATGCCACCCTATTATTTGCAAATTCCGTCTATCATGACAGGGTTTACATTTCACAGATTAGTCATTTATTAATTGAGTTAGCTGTGGTAAAATAAGAAAGATTGAAATGAGTGACAACATACGATTGATTTAGTTGATTACATAGGAATGAGGTGACTTGGCGTGAGATTTTTCTGGATGTTTTTCTGGGCTTTTGCATTATCTGAAATGTTGACTTACGTAGTAAGCTCCATGAATGGAATCGAATTCCATTTTCAAACTGGACTGATCCTTACCGTTTGTTTCGCGGTATTGGTATTCCTTATCACGCTTGTTATTCCAAACGAGCCTGTCGAAAACCATTAAAAAAAGCAGCCAATACGGCTGCTTTTTTTTAATGTATCATCAATCCATCTTCTCCTGCATCGATGGTGATGGTTTGACCCGTTCTGATATGCCCGGCAATGAGCTCCCGTGCAAGCCTTGTTTCGATCTCCCTTTGTAGGTACCTCTTTAAAGGTCGAGCTCCATAAACAGGATCATAGGCTGATTCAGCAATGAACTCTTTCGCCCTGTCTGTAAGGGAAAGCGTGATATGCTGATCCTCCACCCGATGCTGGAGTTCTTCTATGAGCTTATCAATGATCCCTTTAATATTTCCGATACTTAACGGTTTGAATAGGACGATGTCATCCACCCGGTTAAGAAACTCTGGACGGAAGTAAGAGCGCAGTTGCCCCATTACGAGATCTTTTGTTTCATTGTCGATCTCATCTTCTCCTTTATTCCGTTCGAGAAGATGAGCCGAACCAATATTGGACGTCATAATGATGACTGTATTTTTACAATCAATGGTCCTACCCTGTGAATCAGTGATCCGGCCGTCATCGAGCATCTGCAGAAGAATATTGAATACTTCCGGATGGGCTTTTTCAATCTCATCCAACAATATGACAGAATAGGGTTTACGCCTGATTGCCTCTGTCAACTGGCCGCCCTCTTCATATCCAACATAACCCGGTGGTGCACCAATCAACCGTGAAACCGCATGTTTTTCCATATATTCAGACATATCGATGCGAATCATCTGCTCTTCGCTGTCAAACAACGTTTGGGCTAGCGTCTTGGCAAGCTCTGTCTTTCCAACACCTGTAGGTCCTAAGAAAATGAAGGAACCAATCGGTCTATTCGGATCCTTGATTCCTGCCCTCGCCCGAATGACTGCATCGCTGACCAATTGAACAGCCTCATCCTGTCCAATCACCCGCTCATGCAGAATGCGATCAAGTTTCAATAACTTCTCTCGTTCCCCTTCCACAAGCTTTGTCACAGGTATTCCCGTCCATCTCGCTACAATGTTAGCGACTTCTTCTTCTGTCACTTCTTCACGCAGCAGCCTGCCATCTTGTTCTTTCATCATTTCCTGTTCTACTGCTTCAAGCTCCTTTTCCATTGCCGGAATCCGGCCATGTCTGAGTTCAGCGGCCCTATTGAGGTCATAATCGCTCTCAGCTTCCTCTAGCATGCGCCGAAGTTTCTCAAGCTCTTCCCGTTTCTCTTGAACGACTGCGATGCTTTCCTTCTCCTTTGTCCATTTTAATTTCATGCTATTGGCTTTTTCCTTTAGATTACTTAGATCTTCCCTGATACGCTCGAGTCTTTGAAGACTGGCAGCATCCTTTTCCTTATTCAAAGCCGCTTCTTCAATTTCAAGCTGCATCACCTTACGTGTTACTTCATCGAGCTCGGACGGCATCGAGTCGATTTCTGTTCGGATCATCGCACATGCCTCATCAATCAAGTCGATCGCTTTATCCGGCAGGAACCGGTCTGATATATAGCGGTCTGACAGCCTGGATGCAGCTACGATAGCGCGGTCATGAATATTGACTCCATGATGGATTTCAAATCGTTCCTTTAATCCCCTCAAGATGGAAATCGTATCTTCCACGTCCGGCTCCTGTACGAGTACTTGTTGAAACCGCCTTTCCAAGGCTGCATCCTTTTCAATATACTTTCTGTATTCGTTGAGGGTCGTTGCTCCGATACAATGGAGCTCTCCTCTTGCAAGCATCGGTTTCAGTATGTTCCCTGCATCCATGGCTCCTTCCGTCTTTCCTGCACCGACAATCGTATGAAGCTCATCAATAAATAGAAGAATGCGTCCTTCACTCTTTTTCACTTCTTGTAGAACAGCCTTTAACCGTTCCTCGAATTCTCCCCTGAATTTAGCACCTGCGACCAATGAGCTCATGTCTAATTCAAAAATCGTCTTATCCTTCAAGCCTTCAGGAACATCCTTCCTGACAATTCTCTGAGCAAGACCCTCAACGATGGCCGTCTTCCCTACGCCTGGCTCACCGATCAAGACGGGGTTATTCTTTGTCTTACGGGACAGAATCCTGATGACATGGCGAATCTCGCTATCCCTTCCTATAACAGGATCGATTCTTCCTGAACGGACATCTGCCACAAGGTCTCTTCCATATTTTTTTAGGGCTTCGTACTTCACTTCGGGGTTTTGCGTTGTCACCTTACTCCCTCCTCTGATCTCTTCAATAATGGCTAGCAACTCATTTTCAGTTACATTTTGTTTCGTTAAATATTCTGTTACTGCATGATTCTTTTGTTTCCACAACGCGAGTACAAGATGTTCAATAGAGACGTAGTCATCATCCCATTTATTCTTTAGACGTTCACTGTCCTGTAGAAGTTGGTGAACGTCCCTTGAAAGGTACTGTCCATATTGGATTCCCTCCCCTTCTACAGCAGGCATGGTATCTAACTTCTCATCTAACCACTCCAACATCCCTTGTATGTTCAATCCTGCCCGATCGTAAATGGTTCCAAGGAATCCGTCTTCTGCCTTTAAGAGTGACCTCCATAAATGAAATACACCGACATCAGTATGTAGCTTTTCTTGGGCCAATTGCCCAGCCGATTCCAATCCTTGTTGAATGCTGTGAGTCAGATTTTCAACATTCACCGTTTTTCACCTCTCATTTTGACCTTTATTGACCTTTACTTACATTATATCCCTTTCTACGAAAAAAGGGAAAGGAAAAGGAACAAGGACCGCCTCATCGTGGCATCCTTGTTCCTCTTGTTTATGGTTTTCTCACATACGACCAAATACGATTGTGATTGGAGTTTTCAGGGAACCTTTCCCCAGCTTTCAAACGAAGTTTTTGAGGATTTTTCACCATGCTCCCCGTTTCACCGATTTCTATATACTCACCGTTGTTAGGAGCTTTGTCCCCGGCCCTGAATTGGCGTGATTGTCCCATTGTTACCCCTCCTTTTTCGAAGCAATGCTTCCTTCCTATTTTTCTACAGTACAGAGCATTCATGCATGCCATATGAAGGATAAATATGATAAACACGTTACGGTTCGGTTAACATTCGGAAAAAGGCTTTACAGTCTTTCCCTTTATGGTGTTAAATTAAAAAATGTGGAGAATAAAAGCTTGGAGGATACACAATGGATTTTTATCTGATCATGAAATATTTATTTTTAGGGATTTTTCAAGGTTTCACGGAACCCATCCCGATCTCATCGAGTGGACATTTGCTGCTTGCTCAGCACTTTCTTGGAATTGAAGATGCTACATTGACTTTTGAAATGCTTGTCAACACCGCTTCATTGCTCGCTGTACTCATTATTTACCGTGAAGACATCATACGTCTGATCGTGAATGGATTGGGCTATTTTAAACATAAAACACCTGAAACGAAAAGAGATTTCCATTTCATTATCTACTTGATTATTGCAACAATCCCTGCTGGGTTAATTGGTGTTTTATTTGGGGACATAATTGAAAAACATTTAACTGGAATCACTACCGTAGGAATTACCCTGATTATTACCGGTATCGCACTGTGGCTGATCCGTAACCTTAGAGGGAGAAAGAATGATGGAGATTTAAATGTAAAAGACGCCATCATCATCGGTCTTGCCCAGGCGGTTGCCCTCATCCCTGGGATCAGTCGTTCAGGTGCTACGATCGTAGCAGCCATGGCCAGCGGAATGAAATCCGAAACAGCGCTGCGTTTCTCATTTCTTCTTTATATACCTGTAAGTGTCGGTGTCATGGTATTCGGCATCAGTGATCTAATGGACGACCCTGATTTAGCCTCTAGGGCGGTTCCGTACTTAGTCGCTTTCATTGCATCACTGATCGCTTCATACTTCTCATTAAAGTGGTTCATGAATATTATGGCTAAAGGAAACTTGAAATATTTTGCGATATACTGTGCCGTTGTTGGCGCTGCCGTCCTTATTTTCGCTTAATCCCCTTCTGTCCGTCCGGTGCCTTTGTTAAGCTTGTAATAAGACATTAAGATGGAAATGATGTGATTTCATGAGTGAATACCTTGAACTCCCTTCTGAGATTAAACAATTATTTATTGAAAATGAAACAGTCAAAACCGTAGAGAAAGGTCGTTTTTTGTTTCAGGAAGGAAAAGTAGCACACGAGCTATATTTAATCAAAGGCGGACGAGTTCAAATCAGCAAGATCATTCCTGACGGTCGTGAATTGTCCCTGCGCATCTGTTCGAGTAACGATGTGATCGGCGAGCTGACGTTATTTTGCAAAGAGGCTACTTACATGCTCAGTGCAAAGAGTTTGGAGGAGACGGAGGTCTTTGTGTTACCTAAGGAGGAATTTGAAGAAAAGCTTTCCCAGAACGGTGACCTGACAATTAAGTGGCTAAAATGGATACAACTTCAAAATCGGCAGAACCAAACAAAGTTCCGCGACCTGATCCTTCACGGGAAAAAAGGAGCCCTGTACTCTACCCTGATCCGCATGACCAATAGCTATGGAAAAAGCGTTAAAGATGGCATTCTCATCGATTTGCCCTTAACCAACCAGGAATTGGCCAATTTTTGCGGATCACCCAGGGAAGTGGTGAACCGCTTACTCAGTGAATTGAAGAAAAAAGACGTCCTCAGCTCGGAAAGAGGATACATCACCATTCACAATCTAGATTATTTAAAAGATGAGATCGATTGTGAAAATTGTCCGGTGTCCATATGCCGGATTGATTAAGAAATATACAAAAAAATCCCCAGGGACAAGGTTGCCTCCTGGGGATTTTTCATGACTATCAGGGATTACCGAATGCCCAATGCGATCTTAGCATAACGGGACATATTGTCTTTGCTCCAAGGTGGATTCCAGACGATGTCTACATCTGTTTCTTTGACTTCTGGAATGTCCCTCAATGCCGTTTTGACTTGATCAACGATGGTTCCTGCGAGTGGGCAACCCATTGATGTCAAGGTCATTGTGACAGTCGCTTTTCCTTCTTCGTCCAACTCCACATCATATACTAAACCTAAATTAACAATGTCTATTCCTAATTCAGGGTCGACTACCTGTTCCAAGGCACCCATCATGTTATCTTTAAGGTCTTGATCCATGCTAATCACTCCTTGTTCTTAATGCTTGTATCTCCTTCTTACTCATTACCAATCTTATCAAATATATAAGTAGAAAACAAAAGGTTAGGCTGATAAATGCTTTTCAAACCACTCGACAAGTTTTAATACGCCTTCCCGTGTCACTTTGTGATCGGCTTTATCGTCTTCGATAAAGAGCAGATGGTCTTCATTCTTTTGATAATAAGGTAAAATGCTGTCATAGAATTCCCTTGTAAGGTTAAAAGGTACGACTTTATCACGTTTTCCGTGCCAGAACATGAGTGGTCTTCCCCCGAGCTTATCAGGTTGAAGGCTCAGATCGTATTGTGCAAGCTCGTTCATCATGCTATCGATTTCCTCTTGGCTGAAGGGGATGTCATATCCTAACGATTCCACTTGAGACAATTGGGCTTTGGCAAACTTAACATACGTAGGATTTCCCATCAATGAAACAGCAGAGGATATCCACTGATATTGTGTCAGTGCACCCAATGTCACAATCCCTCCCATGGATGTACCGGCAACACCGATTCCACTCGGAAGGATTAGTCCTTTTTCTTCAAAATGTGCTTTTAAGACCGATAATTCATGAATCGTATTCAAGACAATCTTCCAAAAGACCTCTCCCAATTGATATTCTGATTTCCCGGTTGCCCGCTCTCCGTGCTCTAAACAATCGGGGAGAATCACCCTGAATCCCTTTTCCGCCAGTAGATAGGCGTAGTGAAGATTATGCTCTTTCGCACTCGTAAAGCCATGAATGAAAAAACATGTGGGTAATGGTTTATCTATGTATTCTTCCTTAACAAGGTGAAGAAATGGGATGTTTTGAATATTTGATTTATCAACTAAAATCATGATTGTCCTCTCCCTCCTGATTGCATTTCACTTTACTATGATATCCTACATTTGGTAGCATGTATAATATTTAAATCGTAAGCGAGTGTAAACATTTCTTAAAGTCAATAAGCAGGATATGGACAACTTTCAAGTTGTCACGGTACACTATAATAGCCTTAGACACCACTAAGATTGGGGATTTGTACAAATGAACTTACAAGAAAAACACCTGATTGTTTTAGATCTGGACGGAACATTATTAACCGATGAGAAGAAAATTTCGTCCAAAACTCACGATATATTGAAAAAAGCACGACTAATGGGGCATGAAGTGATGATTGCAACAGGTCGACCATTTCGTGCAAGTGAATTGTATTATCAACAATTAGAGTTGACGACTCCCATCGTCAACTTCAATGGTGCATTCGTGCATCATCCAACTGATTCATCATGGGGTCTTTATCATGAACCGATGGATTTAAAAGTCGCAAAACAAATCATTGATGCATGTGACGAATTTAAATTTCGCAACATTGTCGCTGAAGTTATGGATGATGTATATCTTCACTATCATGATGAAAAGATCATCGATGTGTTTATGATGGGGAATCCATCCATCTCTACAGGTGATATTCGCAATGTACTGACAGATCACCCCACCTCCATGCTCATCCATGCCGAAGAAGAGGATGTGGCCGAGATTCGTGCACATTTAGATGATGTTCATGCAGAACTGATCGATCATCGCCGTTGGGCTGCTCCATGGCACATCATTGAAATCGTCAAAACAGGGTTGAATAAGGCGGTGGGCATTGACCGCGTTGCCTCTTCCTTGAACATACCCAAAGAAAGAATCATCGCATTCGGGGATGAAGATAATGACCTTGAAATGCTGGAATACGCTGGAACTGGTGTCGCCATGGGAAACGCCATTGAGCCACTGAAAGATATCGCGAATGAAGTGACACTTTCCAATGAAGAGGATGGAATCGGCCGCTACCTGCAAAAGCGCTTCGACCTATAATCAATTGGCAACAGTGGGTATATCTTCTTACTTTATGTTCATCGTGAGAAAGCCATACTAGTAAGGAGCGCATCTCGCGTTCCAACTTGCAAAAGGGGTGGTAGTGATGGGTAGAAATAAATCAAAACGATTTGTACAACAAGGTAAGATTGCTGTATCAAAGCATGATGAGCGCATCCCGTATCATCTGACCTACGCTGAAGCAGAAGCGAAAAAGCTTGCTTCCAATGAAGGCTCAGGGGGGCTGGAATAATGAGCAATCCTTTATTCCAACAGGCCCGTAGTGCTGTATCTGCAGCCAAACAGGCGTGCAGTTCCGGGGAAAATGCTCAAATGTCCATTGATCAAGCAAAGAATGCTTTGTCCTCTGCTTATGCTAACTCAAATGTTGAAGAACAAAAGCAGCTGCATGCTCTTCAAGATGAGTTAAACCGCCTATCATAAATAAGATGAAAACAGGGTTGCCCGTGATGGACAACCCTGTTCTTTTTATGGAATGGTAATCAGATATGGATGAATGATCTTACCATCACCCGCATCCCTCTCATAGAGGCTTAAGAAGAGACTCCCATTTATCTTTTTCATCTCAGGAAGGATGATGGAAAACGTCGTCCAGTGAGGCGCTTCTTTATTTACTTTGAGGAACGTTTCAGAAACCAGAGTCCTATGACCATCTTCAACTGAATAATAGAAACTTCCGTTCGATACACGTGCTTGTCCACTTACCGTGTATCGGCCTTTAACTTCCCTAACCTTCACCCCTCTGAAAGAAGGATTTTCTTCAGGTACTGTAAATGAAGCAACAGCTCGAAAAGGAGTATTGAAACCACTCATATCTTCTCCCAATAGCATGGCTTCAATGGTATAGTCGCCCTTCCGGACACGCTTCCCGCTTTTCGTGTAATCCCATCTCTCTTTCCAGACCTTTGTTCCACCTTTAGAAATGTGTATAGTTTGAAAAGCTTGTAAGAATGATTTCCCCACACTATAGCGATACATTACATTTCCCGCTTTATTTTTGATCGTATAGTCAAACATCTGACTCGTACGAAACGTAATGTCCATATCACGAGAACTATTATTGTAAAGGATAAGCTGAATGTCGACTCCCTCTTCTCCAGGGAAGGCTTCCACGGAAAAAATCAAGGGAATATTCTCAGCTCTGGTACTCAGAGGTGCACATAAAAACAGGGAAAAGCTGAAAAGTATATACAGAATCGCCTTCAAGGTGATACCCCTTTCTAATTAGTTTCACCTATAGTATCTGTTAAACATCAAATTCTAATCTTTTCTAAAGAACCCAAAAATCCCGGTGGTTTGAACGATATTCGTAAACGCATCAGGATCTACATCCTTGATGGTATGTTCAAGCTCGTACAGTTCATAGCGTGAAATCACAATGATTAACATTTCTTTGTCTTCTCCGGAGAATGCGCCTTTAGCGGGCAAGGTCGTAATTCCCCTCACCAACTTGGAGTGAATGGCTTCCCTCAATTCATTCGATTTCTTGGTGACAATCATCGCGGTCAGCTTCTCATGTCTGGTATGGATGGCATCGATTACACGTGTGGAGGCGTATAATGTGACTAAGGTATATAAGGCTTTTTCCCAGCCGTAAAGGAATCCTGCAGACGTGATGATAACCGCATTCATCAAGAAAAAATAAGATCCGACCGGTTTATCTTTCATTCTTGAAAGAATCATGGCGATAATATCCATCCCCCCGGTAGACGCCCCCCATTTCAATGTGATCCCTACGCCAATTGCGGCAATAACCCCACCGAACACTGCGTTAAGCAGAATGTCGGGAGATAATTTAATGACAGGGATCACTTCCAGGAAAAAGGACGTTAAAAATACTGAAATAAAGCTGTATACAGTAAAGGAACGGCCGACTTTCAGCCACCCCAGGATGGTCACCGGGATATTGAGGATAAATAATAATATACCTGTTGAAATATTAAAGGGTGCAAATTCCTTTAATACACTCGACAACAGCTGGGCAAGTCCCGTAAAGCCACTCGCATAAACATTGGCCGGGATAAGAAAAAAGTTCATGGCAATGGCCCCTAACAGGGATCCCACCAACACCACGACAAACTTTTTCGCTTCCAGCTGAACATGATCTCTCGACATACACATACCTCCTGCATCTTGTTGTTATTTTTCTATGTTCCACATTTCATCTTAACTAAACTCCCTCTATTATTCATCTTTTTATGATAAATTCATGGTCAATCGATTGTTATTTTTGTCAAAAATAGCTAGACTAAAGCTATATGAAAAGTCAAAGGATGATGAGGATGACAGTAAAATTATTTGCAGATAGTGCAAGCGACCTTCCTGCTGCCTATTTCAACGAACACAACATAGAGCTACTGCCGCTTAAAGTACATATAGATGGTCAGGACTACGAGGACTTGATCGACATCGAACCTAAAACCGTCTTCAATAAAATCAGGGACGGGCATATGCCGAAAACGTCTCAAGTGTCACCGGACCTATTCCTTAAACAATTCACTCAGCTTGCAGAATCCAACCAATCCGGCATATACGTTGCGTTTTCTTCTCAGTTATCCGGTACCTATCAAACAGCGGTCATGATTCGGGATCAAGTAAAAGAGGACTACCCCCAACTCGACCTGACAATCATTGACTCGAGATGTGCCTCACTGGGTTACGGTTTGGTCGTCATGAAAGCTGCCGAACTTCTAAAAAACGGCGGCACAAAAGAAGAAATCATAGAGGGAGCCCGTTTCCATTCAGAGCATATGGAACATCTCTTCACTGTAGAAGATCTCGAGTACCTCGCAAAAGGAGGCAGAGTTTCCAAGGCTTCAGCCTTTCTAGGCGGCCTCCTGAATATCAAACCACTTCTGCATGTAGAAGATGGAAAGCTTGTTCCGATTGAAAAGATGCGCGGAAAAAAGAAACTTCTTAAACGCATTCTTGATTTAATGTCAGAACGAGGCGAAAACCTTTCGGAACAGGTCATCGCGATCAGTCATGGGGATGACGAAGAACTTGCCCTTGAAATGAAACAGCTGATCGAAGAAAGATTTTCACCGAAGGAAGTTTACATCAGTATTATTGGATGTGCAATCGGATCTCATACAGGTACAGGAACTTTAGCCATATTTTTCTTAAACAAGCACTCATAAACTTCCCTCCCCTTCCTCATACTAAGAAGGAAATCCATTATGGAAGGGTGAAGCACGATGCCACATACATCAGATAATGAAAAAAAGGCAAAAGACAACAATGCCCTGCGTCAGGAAAAGAATAAAATCAAAGAAGTGAACCGGAAAGCCGGTAAAAATCAATACTCCAAAAAAACCGATCATCTGTAAGAGGTGAAACGGACGATGGCACCAGTTCTTAAATGAGCTGGTGCCTTTCTTATCTTTGAAATGAACTTGATACTCAAAAACCTTTCTACAATCCATCCAAAGAAGTTGTCTGTACCATCATAGCTTGTCTATAATGAAGAGAGAAAAGATTATGGAGGGATTACATATGGCAAAGGAAAGTTCATTCGATATCGTATCCAAGGTGGATATGTCAGAAGTAAGCAATGCAATACAAATCGCGTTGAAAGAGGTTCAAACACGATATGACTTCAAAGGCAGCAAAAGCGACATAAAGCTTGACGGAGAAGAAATCGTTCTCGTTTCCGATGATGAATTCAAAATGAATCAGTTGAAGGACGTCCTTCTTAGTAAATTGATCAAGCGCAATGTTCCGGTAAAGAATCTTGACTACAGCAAACTCGAGGGAGCATCAGGCGGTACTGTCCGTCAGCGCGCCAAACTGGTACAAGGGATTGACAAAGACAATGCAAAAAAAATCAACACCATCATCAAAAACTCCGGGGTGAAGGTAAAGAGTCAAGTGCAGGATGATCAAGTACGCGTAACAGGCAAAAGCAAAGATGATCTTCAAAAAATCATCGCAGCCATTCGTGAAGCAGACCTCTCCATTGATGTACAATACGTAAACTTCCGTTAATACGGTTTTTCAAAGAAGTCTAATGGGTACAATAACTCCATTAGACTTCTTTTGTTTAGGAGGCAGAACATGAAGAAAAAGGTCATCATTATCGGTGCGGTTGGCGGAGGCGCCACAACGGCATCCCAAATTAGGAAAGTCGACAGCGAAATCGAAATCATCCTTCTTGAGAAAACATCGTACTTATCATATGGGGCGTGTGGAATGCCCTATTATTTGGGAGATGTGATCAAAGATCGGGAAAGTCTCTTTGCAGCCACTCCTGAAACGTTACATACGAAAAAAAGGATCGATGTCAGAATGCATCACGAGGCGTTACAGATTAACAGAGAAAATAAATCGGTAACGGTAAGGGATCATGATCGTAACAGGGATTACGAAGAAACATATGATTATCTGGTTGTGGCAACGGGTGCCTCTCCTTTTATTCCGGACATTCCCGGCCTTCATCAAATCCCAGCTTTCCATCTGAGAACCGTTGAAGACATGGACAGGATTAAACAGTTTGTACAAACCGAAAAGCCTGGAACATGTACCATCATTGGCGGTGGGTTCATCGGTGTGGAAATGGCAGAGAACTTCACTCATCTGGGAATGAAGGTGAATGTCGTTGAAAGGTCGGAGCACGTCATCAGCACGATCGATGAAGAGACTGCATTAACCTTACAGGATCATATCAGTGAGAATGGAGTAACGTTGTACACGAATGACGGACTGAAGGAAGTGTTACCTGAATGCACCCTGAAACTTGACAGTGGAGAAACCTTGCAGTCTGATTTCATTCTTCTTTCCGTAGGGGTAAAGCCGAACAATAATCTCCCAAAGGAAGCTGGGTTATCCTTAGGGGAATCGGGTGGGGTCCTCTGTAATGAATTCATGCAGACTGACGATCCATCCATTTATGCTGTCGGCGATGTCGTAGAATTCATTGACTATATTGATGGAACCCCGAAACAAGTTCCACTTGCCTGGCCCGCCCACCGGCAAGCCTACATCGTCGCGAAGTACCTGTCGGGAAATCCGATTCCTTTCAAAGGGATGCTTGGGACAGCGATAGCGAAAGTATTCGATCTTTCCATCGCTTCTACGGGACTGAATGAGAAAGAGTTACATGATAAAGGATACTGCTATCAAACAGCTGTTCATGAAGGGAAGTCTCACGCAGGATATTATCCCGGGGCTCATGACGTATATGTCCGCGTCCATTTCTGTCCTGATACAGGTAAGATCTTTGGTGGAAATGTCGTAGGAGGAGAAGGTGTGGATAAACAAATTGACACACTTGCCACTGCCATTTACGGTGGTTTGACGATTACCGATCTTCAGGAGATCGAAACCTGCTACGCTCCTCCCTTTTCTTCTCCAAAAGGGTTGTTAAATATGATTGGATATAAAGGTGCAGGATTGATGAATAAGAAATAGGAACTAACAGGCTTCTCTTAGCAGTGGCCTGTTTTTTTTGGGGGATGTAATCAGATTGAATGGTGTTGTCGGTATCGGTAAAAATTGTTAAACGGCTGAATTTTCACTGAAAACGGCTGGATATTTTGCTATTCCGGATGGATATCATCGGGAAACGGCTGGATTTTTCAGTAAAACCGCTGGATTTTCCAAAGATTCGGCTGGATTCCTTCCCCTCTTTTACACTCAAATAATCCTACCTCCTCCCTGATCCAACCTCACCTCCATCTCCTCCCAAAAACCACGTTAATAAATATTTTTTCCGGGTAAACACTATTCTAAGATAACCTAAACCACCAACAAAGGAGTGTTTTCATTGGCACAGCAAAATCAAAAGCAAACATTTCCCCCGCAGCATCAGGATCACCAGCCTGGTACGGTGGGAGAAATGAACCCTCAACCTATTCACACAGATCAAAACTATAAAGGAAGCGGCAAGTTGGATGGGAAGATTGCCCTTATCACTGGAGGGGACAGCGGGATCGGCCGTTCGGTTGCTTGGTATTTCGCAAGGGAAGGGGCCCATGTGGCCATTTCATATCTTGACGAGCATGAAGATGCCAATAAAACAAAAGAATTGGTAGAAGCTGAAGGAGTCAGATGCCTTCTTTTCCCCGGAGATATTGGCAGCTCCACTTTTTGCAACGATATCCTGAATAAGACGATTTCCGAGTTCGGTAAGCTTGATATACTCGTGAATAACGCCGCGGAGCAACATCCTCAGGCAGGGCTTACGGATATTAGCGATGAGCAGCTTGAGCGTACGTTCAAAACGAATGTATTCTCCATGTTTTACTTGACGAGAGCTGCTCTACCTCATCTTAAGAAAGGGGCATCCATCATCAATACAGCTTCGATAACGGCGTATAAAGGGAATAAAGACCTGATTGATTACTCCTCTACCAAGGGGGCCATTGTCAGCTTCACCCGCTCCCTGGCTGAAAATATTGCATCCGACGGCATTCGGGTGAACGGTATAGCTCCAGGGCCGATCTGGACGCCGCTGATTCCATCCACCTTTAGTTCTCAAAAGGTTGCTGAATTTGGTGGAAACACCCCGCTTGGCCGGGCCGGACAGCCATTTGAACTGGGACCAGCCTACGTATACCTGGCAAGCGACGATTCAAGCTATGTTTCGGGGCAGATGATCCATATCAACGGCGGGACCGTCATTAACGGATAAAAGAAAAAGCGACTGAAGACAATGATGCTCTTTCTTAGGAGCATCATCTTTTCAGTCGCTTTTTACTATTCATTCACTTTACGCTCACTACAAGAACATCGTTTTACAAGATGATGCGGAACAATGATTCTCTTGATCGGCTCTTTCGGGTTCTCAATTTTTTGAATCAGGCTTTTCGCTGCCTCGTTCCCAAGATTAAAAATGTTGATATCAACTGACGTGAGCGGTGGTCTGGACATCTCAGCAAGAAGTACGTTATTGAAGCTGACAATGGAGATATCTTCAGGTACCCGGATGCCCATCTCATCGAGTGTATTCAAGACACCAAGTGCCATTAAATCATCTGCTACCACAAGTGCCGTCGGGGGCTCATTCAGCTGCATGAGCTCATTAATGGCTTCACGCCCCCCTTCACGAAGAAATTCTTCATGAATGATATATTCGTCCTTCATCTCGATCCCTGCATTCCTAAGGGACTTTTCGTATCCTAACAACCTCTCCACTGTCACGACGAGATTAAGATCTCCTCCGATAAAGCCAATGCCTTCATGCCCGAGCTCCAAGAGATAATCCGTTACTTCCTTTGTCGCACGGTAGTTGTCATTGTCCACATGTGTAATTTCTTCACAATATTTATAAGGTTTTCCGACGACGACAAAAGGAAAATTCCGGTCTTTTAAGTAGTTCATCACTTTATCTTCAACTTTCGAGTAAAGCAGGATGATCCCGTCCACCCGTCCACCCTGGACCATTTGAACGACCCCATCATATATTTCCTCTTCGGATTGACCTGTCGACATTTGAAGGGCATACTGTTTTTCTTGAGCCCCTTCACTTAACCCTCTTAATACCGTCGGAAAGAATGGATTTTGGGAAAAAGTACTCGCCGAACCTGGTAAAACAAGTCCTAATACTTGAGTGGACTGATTTGCCAAACTCCGTGCAATGAAGTTAGGGTGATAACCCAATTGCTCCATTGCTTCCCGTACTTTTTGTTTTGTTTTTTCGCTTATTCTTGGATTGTTTGCTATAACTCGCGATACGGTGGATGGTGCTACGTTTGCAAGTTTAGCCACATCCTTTATGGTGACCGCCATTCGTTCCACCTCCCTCTTTCGAAAAAAGCGAATCCCTGACACGGGATGCTTTCTATTAGATTAAAACGCTTCCAATTTATTATTTATAAAAGGGACAGCAGGGACTTAATCTAGTACCCTGCAAGAATTTCATTGCTTCTTCTTTCCTTTCCCCCGCTTCCAAACGAGATAGAGGAATAGAAAGAATAAGAAGTACATGGTCCCCAGTGTAAATAGATAAGGATAATTCAGCCCGCTCTTGCCTTTAAGCAAATAAATCTCTGCTTCTTCACGGTCCATCACGAGGTGAAAGTTACCATCCTTATCACTCCGTACCAGGTCATCACCGATTAATCCCTTTAATTCATGATTATCCGCTAAATCTTCTTTCGTTAATTGAATATTTTGCGTTTCACTCGTATTGTTGATGGCTATGACGGTTGTTTGATCCTTGTACGTGCGCTTAAAGATCCCCATGCCATCTTTGTTGTAGAGGGGTTCGATATTCCCTCTCGTCAATGATGGGTATTGTTGACGAAGCTCACCAAGTCGACTGATATAATCAATCAGTTCTTCATCAGCCCGGAAATTCATAAAGCGGCGGTTGTCAGGATCGTTGCCACCGTCCATCGCAATTTCAGATCCGTAATACATGATCGGAATGCCCGGGGTAGTGTACATATACGTAAGAGCAAGCTTCCACCTTGTTCCCGGGAATAGCTTCTCTTGAACAATCATTCTCGTAAATCGTTCCATATCATGATTATCTATGAATGTTCCCATTAGATAAGGATTGTCATAATAGGTTTCATTGTATTTCCAAAAGTTGAATAGCCGCTCCATGGAGGTATCCGGCTTCTGGAATACGGTACGCATTTCTTCAGCCTGAGGGACGTTGACGAAGCCGTCGATCCCTACATCATTGTACGCAGCAATCTTTTGGGGATCCCGGTCGAACACTTCCCCTAACAGGTAGAAGTCATCTTTCACAGACTTCACTTCATCACTGAATTCGTCCCAGAACGCTTGAGGGACATGACGCACTGTGTCCAGACGATATCCATCAATGTCGGTTTCTTTGATCCACCACTTGGCAGCATCAAATAGGTAGTTTTTCACTTCGGGATTTTCTGTATTTAAATCGGGAAGATCATATAACCACGCATTCTGAAGACTTTCTTCATTATTAAAATTCATCGGCTGTTTCTCATGGAACCAATCGGCTTTTTCAGGGTCATTCACCCAAGGGTGCTCGGGACCGACATGATTGACCACAAAGTCGAGCATGACTTTCATGTCCCGCTTATGAGCTTCTTCCACAAGTTTTTTGAATGTCTTCATGGATCCGAAATGTTCTTCCGTTTTGTAGAAATCAGTGATCCAATATCCGTGGTAACCCATCGGCTGATTATCGAAGATCGGTGTCAGCCAAATGGCGGTGAATCCCATGTCCTTGATATAATCCAGCTTATCGATGATTCCTTGGAAGTCCCCGCCCTGATAGGCCTTCGGGTCCTCTGTGTTTACGTTCTTATCATTGCTCATATCCCCATTATTAAAGCGATCGACCATCAGAAAATAAATGGTCTCATCCTGCCATGTTCGTTCTTCTTTTTCAACTGCTCCTACCGGAAGGGCGTAAAAAAGAAGAAACGGGACTAAAATGAGAGATAATACTCTTCTTTTCATCTCCGCTCCTCCTAAAATTGTTAGTAACGCCTATAAGATTATCCTTTTGTACCCCCTGCCGTCAATCCTGAAACGAAGTATTTCTGGAAGAACAGGAATAATAGGGCAATCGGTACGGCAATGAGGACCGAACCGGCAGCGAAGGTAGTAAATTCCGCTCCGAATTGCTTCGCCACCATATCATAAAGGGCAACCGGTAATGTGTACATTTTTTCTGAACGTAATAGAATACTTGCAATGATAAAGTCTGCGAATGGTGCGATGAAAGAAAACAGTGCAACAACGGCAATAATCGGTTTTGCAAGGGGCATGACGATTTGGAAGAAAATTCTCAAATGTCCTGCTCCGTCCATCTTGGCTGATTCATCAAGCTCTTTCGGAATGGTATCAAGATACCCTTTCATTAACCATGTGTTCATCGGGATTTGACCTCCAACATAAACGAGGATCAAACCAATGTGAGTATCCAAAAGTTTCGTTAATAATGCTAATACGAAAATCGCAATCAGTGCGGCGAAATTCGGTATCATTTGTAAGATCAAGAATGTCATCAGTCCATTTTTACGTCCTGCAAAACGGTATCGAGAGAAAGAATAAGCTGTCAGACTGACAAGTAAAACGGTAAGGGCCATCGTAGATAAACTGACCTTTAATGAATTCCAGTACCAAAGCATATAATTACTTTTTTCTAAGTCAAATAGTTCCTTATAATGTGCCAATGTAGCATTTTTCGGAATGATAGATGAACCGGATAAACTTTGACCCGGGTTGAAAGAAGATCCGATGATCCAGGCAACCGGGTAAAGAATGATGGCAAACATGATTCCGATGACTGCGTATGAAAGTGTTAAACGTATGAGTTTCTGTCTCTTCATATTCATATTACATCATATCCTCTTCTTGGAATGATTTCGTTCTCTTGAACTGCCATATCGCTACCGTGATGACGATGATGGATAATAATAATGTGATGGCCGCGGCTTTTGAATACTGAGCGGATGTCATCGTCAAACTGTAGATCCACGAGATCAGGATGTCCGTTCCACCAGCGTTCTGTCCTGTTAAAGCTGGTCCGCCACCATTGAACAAGTAAATAACATTGAAGTTATTAAAGTTAAACGTGTACTGCGTAATGATGATTGGAGCCGTTGCGAAAAGAACAAGGGGCAACGTGATGTTTTTGAATTTCTGGAATGCCGATGCACCGTCAACCGTCGCTGCTTCATAAAGTTCATCAGGAATGGATTGAAGCACCCCTGTTGTCATGGCAAAGATGAACGGGAAGCCCAGCCAGGCTTGAATACAAATCAATGCAATTCTTGTATACATCGGTTCGGTCATCCATGGTAAACCTTCAATTCCGAAGAATCCAAGGATGTCCCGGTTGATTGTACCAAATGATTCATTGAACATTCCGGCGAAAACGAGAATTGAAACGAAAGCCGGGATGGCCCAAGGCAGGATAAAAACCGTACGTATGATGGCTTTCCCTTTCAAATCCTTTTGATTGACAAGGATGGCAAGGAATACTCCAAGTGCTACCTGAAGTGTTGTCGCTCCAAATGTCCATACGAGCGTCCAGGCAAGTACGGTAATGAATGTTTCCCTCCAAATATCAATTTTGAAAATATCAACAAAGTTTTGAATCCCCACCCAGTCGACCAATTTAGCCGGTGGTGAATGATACAAATCGTAGTTTGTAAACGCCAGTAGGACAACAAAGATAATTGGGAAGATGACTACAAATACAAGCAGTAAAAATCCAGGAGACATAATAAGGTATGGGAATCCATTGTCGATCAGATTTTTGTACTGCTCACGGATCGTGCTAAGTTTCTCTCCCCTGTCTCTCTTTTCTCCGTTCTTATAAGCGTCCCGAAGATTGAACAGGTAAAAGCCAATTCCAAAAATAGATACAATGATTGCTAAAATACCGTATACCATTAAGAAAATGGAATGATCTCCGTATGAGACGTCTGTCCCTAGGGTCGTAATTCCCCATAATCCGTAGCCGATCAAATCTCTGAAGACAAGGATAAAGGCGGCTGTCATGATCAGGAAAAATCCGCCCTTCATAAACTGCCTATGATACATCTGACCTAATCCTGGGATTAGGGAAAGGGCCAGCGCTGTTTTTCTATGTTTTGTTTGATAGGATTGTTGCTCCATCCTATATTCCCCTTTCTACGTTCACGATTTTGATAAGCTTCAAGAGCTTTTTAAGAAAAAAAGTGTTTATTTCCTTAAAAAGCCCTTGAATAGGTCTTTAAAAGGATAGCAGTACCTCTCAGGATGAGAAGGTACCGCTATTGTTTAATAATTAGTTAGAATGATTAGCATCAATGTTCTGCTCGATTTGTTTCACCGCTGCATCAAGAGCCGCTTTTGGTTCTTGCTTACCGGTTACAACCGTTTGAAGTGAATCAGCCATTGGTCCCCAAACTTCTCCCATTTCAGGAATGTTTGGCATTGGAACCGCATATTGTGATTGCTCGGCAACCGCTTTTGCACCCGGGTTGTCAGCAATCGCTGGATCGTCGATCAAACCTTGGTTCGTTGGAACTTCCTGTGTTTGTTCGAAACGTAATTTCGCATATTCGTCTTGAGTGATGAACTCGATGAATTTTTGAGCCCACTCTTTATTTTTAGAATAGCCTGACACGTGCCAGCCTTTCACACCCATGAATGTTTTCATTGGCTCTCCGTTTGGAAGCTTAGGCATAGCAGCGATACCGATGTCGATTCCGGCATCTTTATATCCTTGGAAAGACCAAGGACCGTTCATGACTGAAGCAACTTTTCCTTCTCCAAATAGACCGTCAAGTGCAGATCCACCGTTTTCCCCAATGATTCCTTTAGGGAATAATCCATCTGTGTACCATTTTTGAATATATTCAGTACCTTCTACAGCACTTTCATTGTTTAATCCAAGGTCTTTCGCATCCAATGCCCCATCATTTTCAGCAAATACATATCCGCCGAATCCACCGATTGGTGCATGTGCGAAATAGAAGTTGTCCCATAGAGCTAAGAAACCATAGTTTCCATCTTTCGTGAAATCTTTAGCGAATGTATATACTTCATCCATTGTCTTTGGCGCTTCATCCATTAACGCCTTATTGTAAACAAATACCGGCGTTTCAGAAGACTTTGGAAGACCATATAATTTCCCATCATAACTCTCAGCTGTCATGGAAGATTCAGTGAAGCGTTTTTCAATGTCCCCATCCACTTCTAGAGGAGCAATATGCCCTGCAAGAGCAAGTTCACCAATTTGGTCATGTGGTAATGTCAATACGTCCGGGCCAGTTCCCGCAGGACCGTCTAAACGTAATTGTTCTTTCATTTTAGTCGCCATTTCGACTTCTTTCACTTCAACTTTGATGCCAGTCTCTTCTTCGAACTTGGCACCTACTTCATCCAGCCATCCAGTTTTCTCTTGATCTTCCCAGACAACCAGTTTTTCAGGTTTGTTTGCATCGTCAGCCTTTTTCTCTCCGCTGTCGCTGGATCCTTCCTCACGGTTTGGACCACAAGCAGCGAGCGCCCCTAATACAAGCATGATTACCATCAGTAATGATAACGCTTTCTTCATCTTGACCCCTCCTAAGTATGGTAAAAACGATTAATCCATATTTTAGATTGAACAAACGATTGCACTAGAACGCAAAAGACATCGCTTACATCCACTTGTGAAAACGATTGCACAACCTATCTCTTATTATACAAACTATAATCCTTTTGACAATACTTTTTTGAAAATTTTTTATAGTATCCACTGAAAAAAGAAAACGCTTTATCCCTCTATATATGTTTTATTGACATCCCTCCCTGTTTCGAATACTCTTTAATTGAAATAAACATGAGGAGGAAACACGATGCTATTGGAAGCTGTTTATCATAGACCGAAAGATAATTATGCATACGCTTGCACTAATAAAGAATTACACATCCGTCTGCGCACCAAGAAGAATGACGTAACCTCTGTCACTCTCCTACACGGTGATCCCTATCAATGGGAAGACGGAAAATGGATGTACGATCGGAAAGATATGGTGATGACCGGTACGGATCATCTATTTGACTATTGGTTCGCTTCCATTACCCCTCCCTACAGGCGTCTTCGATATGGATTTCTTCTTCAAGATGAAAAAGAAGAAATATTTTATGGAGAAAAAGGGTTCAACGAATCCCCATCTGAGGATATTGGTGATTTTTTCTGTTTCCCTTTCTTGAATTCCATTGATGTGTTCAATGCCCCCTCCTGGGTGAAAGATACGGTGTGGTATCAAATTTTCCCGGAACGGTTCGCAAACGGCAATCCTGATAATGATCCTGAAGGAGCACTCGCTTGGAATAGTACAGATCCGACACCAACCAATTTCTTCGGTGGGGACCTGGAAGGCGTAACTCAGAACATTTCTTATTTAAAAGACCTTGGAATCACAGGAATTTATTTCACCCCTATCTTTAAAGCGCACTCCAATCATAAATATGACACAATAGATTATTTTGAGATAGATCCACAGTTCGGTACAAAAGAGACAATGAAGGAATTGATCAAGGTTTGTCATGAGAACGGGATCAAAGTGATGCTGGATGCCGTATTTAACCATAGTGGATTCTATTTCGAACAGTTCCAGGACGTTCTTGAAAATGGTGAAAAATCACGTTACCGTAATTGGTTCCATGTGCATGATTTCCCTTTGGATATTGAGAGTAAGCCTCCTAATTATGATACTTTTGCATTCGAGCCTTCCATGCCGAAGTTAAATACTGAAAATGAAGAGGTTCGTAATTATTTACTGGAGGTCGGACGTTATTGGATCAATGAATTCGATATTGATGGATGGCGCCTGGATGTTGCGAACGAAGTGGATCACCACTTCTGGCGTGAGTTCCGTAAAGAAGTCAAAAATTTAAAACCCGACGTATACATTCTGGGTGAAATCTGGCATGACTCCATGCCCTGGTTAAGAGGTGACCAGTTTGACGCGATCATGAATTATCCATTTACGACAAATCTCTTGAATCTGTTTGCCAAGCAAACGATCTCTCCTGCCGCGTTCGTTGAGAATATGACGTCTGTCGTTCATATGTATCCTAAAAACGTGAATGAAGTAAATTTCAATCTAGTAGGAAGTCATGACACGCCCCGTGTATTGACAGAATGCGGGGAAGACATTCGCCGAGTTAAACAAGTATATACGTTCATGCTCACTTTCACGGGAACACCTTGTATCTATTACGGAGATGAAATTGGTCTTACAGGCGTTCAGGATCCCGGCTGCAGAAAATGTTTCCCTTGGGAAGAAGATCAACATAACCAAGATCTATTTGCACATATCCAAAAGCATATCGCTCTCAGAAAACAGTTTCCTTTACTCAGTAATGAAGGAACTCTTTCCTTCTTACCAGGTGACATACACGAGCATTGTCTTGCCTTTACGAAATCAAACGGAGATGAAACCGTGCTTGTTCTTTTAAACTGCAGTGAAGAATCAACCACATTTACATTACCCTTTGCACTCAAGGGTAAGAAAATCACGAATCTTTGGAGTAACGAAGAATTTGCAGCTGAGGCAGAATCAATCGAAGTGACGCTGGAAGGATTCGGTTTTACCATCATCCAATTCTAGTAAAGTTTTCATAAATGAAGGGACTACACCTCTATGGTTAGTCCCCTTATCTATTTAAGAAGTCTGGCCCCGGCCAAATAAAGGAGCCCCCCTATGAGTAAGAATCAAAAGAACATGACTCTCTTCGCCTTGACCTGGCCGATTTTCATTGAAATCTTCCTTCATATGCTGATGGGAAATGCAGATACGTTAATGCTGAGTCAGTACTCGGATGACTCCGTTGCAGCCGTCGGTGTATCCAACCAGATCCTTTCCCTCATTATTGTAATGTTTGGATTTGTTGCAACGGGGACGGCCATCCTGGTTGCCCAGCATTTAGGAGCAGACGAAAATCGATCAGCCGGCGAAGTGTCCATCGTCTCCATTGCTGTTAATGTAGTATTCGGTCTGGCATTAAGCATCGCCCTTGTGTTTTTCAGTAAGCCGATCCTATTATCGATGGATCTACCTGTCGCTCTCATGAATGAAGCATCTTCCTATCTGAAAATTGTAGGAGGCTTCGCTTTCATCCAGGCCCTGATCATGACGGCAGGGGCCATCATGAGAAGCTATGGCTATACGAAAGACGCCATGTATATCACGATCGGCATGAATATCATCAATGTGATCGGAAACTACTTATTTATTTTCGGACCTTTCGGAGTTCCTGTATTAGGTGTGGAAGGTGTGGCCATATCCACCATCACCTCAAGACTGATTGGATTCGTCGTAAGTATCATCGTGATAAGGAGACGAATACCAAATGCTCTTCCATTCAGGTCACTCTTCAATATTCCCGTCTCACACGTAAAGAATTTATTACGGATTGGGATCCCATCTGCTGGAGAGCACCTATCTTATAACGGATCTCAAATGGTCATCACGTATTTTATCGCAAGTCTTGGAACGAATGCCCTGACGACAAAGGTATATGCCCAGAACTTGATGATGTTCATTTTCTTATTCAGTGTCGCCATCAGTCAGGGAACTCAGATCATCATCGGGCATATGATTGGGGCAAGAGAATTTGACAACGCCTATGAACGGTGCTTAAAAAGCTTAAAGATCGCCATTGTCATCTCTCTCATCATGGCAGGAATTTTCTCCTTTGCAGCAGAGCCTCTTCTCCGGATCTTTACAAGCAACGAAGACATCATTTCACTTGGTAAGGTGTTGATCTATCTGACGATCATCCTCGAACCAGGTAGAAGCTTCAATCTTGTGGTCATCAATGCGCTCAGAGCTACTGGTGACGTCCGGTTCCCAGTTTATATGGGGGTATTATCCATGTGGGGAGTCAGCGTCACTCTTTCCTATATCCTTGGAATCTGGTTCGGTCTCGGACTAATCGGAATCTGGATTTCCTTCATAGCAGACGAATGGCTAAGAGGCATCATCATGCTCAAACGCTGGCGGTCCAAGGTTTGGATACACAAACGGTTCATCCAAAATGATAAAAACGCCTTGTAGAGGGACGGACCTTCCTATGGCACTATGTTATAAAGTCGAACACATTCCCAAAAGAGTCAGCTCTGTTATCTTTGAGTTGGCTCTTTTTCTCTTTTCAAAACAAATTGAAAGCGCGTTCAATTATTTAATGTTAACTTTTTTTACATTAAAACGCTTACATAGCAAATTAATACTTGAACTTTTGTTATTTTCTGAATATGATAAATAATATAACTTATACATGTCATAAAACCTAACATCAAAGAGGCGTATTCAATAAACATTTTAAAAAGGAGGAAATAACGATGAAAAAAGTGGAAGCAATTATCCGTGCAGAAGCATTTCTGTCTCTACGGGAAGCATTATGTCTTCGTGGATTTAGTGGTTTGACCGTATCGGAAGCAGCAGGGTGCGGGAAACAAAAAGGAAAACAAGGGATCTTCAGAGGAAATAAATTCGAACTGCAGTTAGTCCCAAGAGTAAAAGTGGAAATGATCGTCGACGACACTCAAGTGGAAGACATCATCGATCTCATAGTTGAACATTGCAGTACCGAAACCGTGGGAGATGGGAAAATCTTTATTTATCCTGTTGAGGAAGTGATTCGAATCCGTTCAGGGGAACGAGGGAAAAAAGCTGTTTTATAAAACTAATGTTTAATACAACCGCCAAGGTAAAACCAATTATGGAGGGATATCATTGATTAAAAAAATTTCTGCTCTGTCATTTTTGTCATTATTCGTGAGCACTACTGCATTTGCAGCATCCCCTACTGCTGAGTCTGTTCAAGCTTCCGTTGACTCCTTATGGGTCATGATCGCGGCCGTACTCGTATTCTTTATGCACGCCGGATTTGCAATGGTTGAAACAGGATTCACACGGGCAAAGAACTCTCTTAATATCTTGATGAAAAACTTCTTAACTGTAGCCATTGCTTCTGTCTTGTATTTCATCGTTGGATTCGCCTTCATGTTTGGCGGGACTCAAGGTGGGATCATTGGATTGGATAGCTTCTTCCTCTCAGGACGTGAAGACATCGGCTTCTTCCTATTCCAGTCTGTTTTCGCTGCTACTTGTGCAACCATCATTTCCGGTGCTGTTGCCGAAAGAATGAAGCTTAAAAGCTATATTCTTCTGACCATCGCCATGACTGGAATCATTTATCCTATCGTCGGTCATTGGGTTTGGGGAGGAGGATGGCTTTCAGAGCTTGGATTCGTCGATTTCGCCGGTTCTACCGTCGTCCATCTGACCGGCGCAGTCGGTGCCTTCATCACTGTATTATTCCTTGGTGCACGTGTCGGTAAATACAGCA
Organism: Rossellomorea sp. NPDC077527; assembly: GCF_044542955.1. NCBI lineage: Bacteria > Bacillati > Bacillota > Bacilli > Caryophanales > Bacillaceae > Rossellomorea > Rossellomorea sp. NPDC077527. The sequence continues at coordinate 517,268 of NZ_JBITVL010000003.1, forward strand.
AAGGGAAAGTAAATGTCATACCAGGTCATAATATACCAATTGGCGCACTCGGGGTATTCATTCTCTGGTTTGGATGGTTCGGATTTAATGGGGGCAGCAGCCTGGCAGCCGATCCTACTCTTGTGCCGCAGGTCATCACGACTACATTGTTCTCAGCATCTGCCGCCATCCTTTCATCCGCCTTTTACACGTTATTCAGATATAAACGGATCGATCCGTCCCTTACTCTAAACGGTGCACTCGGTGGACTGGTCGGTATCACTGCCGGCTGTGCCAATGTATCCCTGGTCGGGTCTCTCATCATCGGACTTATTGCTGGTGTCATCCTGGTAGAAGCTGTAACATTCATCGATTCGAAATTGAAAGTCGATGACCCTGTCGGAGCAATTGCCGTTCACGGGATCTGTGGGGTTTGGGGTACAGTGGCAGTAGGATTATTCGATGTTCAAAATGGGGTAATATATGGAGGAGGCGCGACACTCTTAGCTACTCAAGCACTCGGCGTCATCGCTGTCATTGCCTGGACATCCATCACTGTCGGGGGATTCCTCTACATCGTAACGAGAGTATCGAGCATTCGCGTATCACGTGAAGAAGAGCTTTCAGGACTTGACTTTACAGAACATGGATCCAATGCTTATGAATTAAAGGACACTGTGTTGGAATCAAACGTTTCTTCCGTTTCTCCATTCGGTTCTGATTTAGTAGAACGATTGAATTCAATTGGTTCAGGGCAAATGAGCGATAGCGTGAATCAACGAAACACAATTTAATGAATAGAAGGGCTGCTTTTAGCGGCTCTTTTTTTTGTTTGAAATGTTCGATATACAAACATAAGCTCATATGGTAGGCTTTCCAACAGCCTCCATACGAGCTTATTTAAGATATAGAAGAAATGATTTTCTCTTTTGCATCCCTAGACACAAAGTGCTTCTTGGAAAACACATTATAATGATTACCCCTAACCTCATCCAGAATCGCACGATATAATAAGGCAGCTCCCTTTACAGGGGTTCTCGAATACACCGGGTAGAGATGCATAGTACGAAAAGCTTTATCGTAATAATCCTCAGCAAGCTCGGCCATCTCTTCCCATATGGAACAAAAAGCTTCGTTTGCTCTATGTTCAACCAGGTCGTTAATCGTATATTCATATTTCACTAATAAATCCTGGGGAATATATAACCTGCCTCTCTCCAGATCTTCACCGATATCCCTCAGTATATTTGTGAGCTGCATAGCATACCCGAGATGAATGCCATCCTCTCTTAAGTACTGTTCTTTCCCAGGAGCAAGAATCGGCAGGAGCATCAACCCAACAGTACTTGCTACGTGATAAGAATAATCAAGGACATCGTCCATTTTCACATACACTCTTTCACCAAGATCCATCCTTTGACCTTTTATCATGTCCCTGAAGGATTGAACATCCATGTTATATCGCTTGAACACATCATCCAATGCGACCCACATCAGTTCATTCTGGTTATAATCCCCCTTTAAAAAGGATTCGAATTCCACCTCGAATTGACTTAATTCCTCTGAAGGGCTCATGCCTTCATCAACAATATCATCTACCTTACGACAAAATGAATATACAGCCCAAACCGCCTTCTTCTGGTCTTTCGGCAGTAGGGAAAATGCTCTGTAAAACGTTTTAGAATGCAGTTTAATAATATTTTCACATTGATCGTATGCTTCCGAAATCCTGCTCATGCAAGGACACATCCTTCCTTTCAGATTCGATTTTATACTGGTCTTTAAAGGCTTCTGCAACTAGTTTTGCGCCCTGCATGACAATCGGAACTCCTCCACCTGGATGGATGGATGCACCGACCGCAAAGATATTCTTCTCCGCAAACGGTTGTACTTGGGGTCTGAATGGCCCGGATTGTCCTAAACTTGGCGCAATCCCAAAGCTTCCCCCTGAATATAGCCCTTCTTGAACCGCGTCTTCCGGGGTCCTGATCTTTATCCACGAAATCCGTTTCTTCAAGTCAGCGTATCCCCTTTCTTCCATTGTATCCAATACAAGATTGGAAAGATATTCTGAAGCTGATTTCCAGTCTATTTCATCTGAAACTGGAACCGGGATCAAGACATATAGGACGCTTTTCCCTTCAGGAGCTAGTGTAGAATCAACCTTGGAAGGATTAAATACATAAAATGATGGTTCTTTAGGAATTCTCTTATTCTTGAAAATATCCTTCATATTCCCAGAGAAATCTTCATTCAAATAAAATTGATGTATTCTTTTATCATCATAATTCCCGTCGACCCCCATATACAAAAGCACACAGCCTGATGAAGGCTTATAGGATTTCGGTGCCTTCTTCTTCACTAATGTAGATGCAGTGGGAAAATCACCGTTGATAATGACGGATTCGATTTTTTCACGCCGGTCCCCAAGAACGATATGAGTTGCTCTACCACCCGAGGTCTCTATTTCAGAAACAGGTGTACAGGTCTTAATCACAACGCCATTCTTATCGCACGCCTTCCTGAGATGATCAAGCAAACTCGCATATCCGCCTTTGATATAGTAGATGCCGTGCTTGTGCTCACTAAAGGAAACAAGGCTGTAAATAGCAGGTGTGCTGTAAGGATCCCCACCGATGTAAAGTGTTTGCAAACCGTAAGCTGTCTGCAGTTTCCCATGCTGAAAATAATGCTTTAAATTCCCCATCACATTCCGGTAAGCTTTCAACTTAAACAATGAACTCATCGTTTTACGGTTGAGAAAATCCCTCGTTTTCAAAAAGGACGATTCCAGGAACTGAGGTTGCCCGATTGTAAATCGTTCATCCATATCCTTCATAAAACGAAGAAATCCTTCTTCATCTCCCGGGAATTTTTCCTTGATTTCTTCAAATTGCCTATCGACATCAGCATACTTCGTATATGTCAGCCCATCGGCAAAATGGACATCATAAAGGGGGTCGCAGCGGACGAGTTCTATTTCGCCCGTGTCAATTCCAGCCTCCGTCAAGATGGAAAGGAGCATTTCAGGTAATAGAACGATGGTCGGCCCTTTATCAATCTTGTACTCCCCTTCTTGTATAAAAGCAAGACGTCCTCCGATGGTCGCCTCTTTCTCATAGACTGTGACATCATGACCATCCTTTGCCAACAACAATCCAGATATCAGTCCACCAATACCAGACCCTACAACGGCTACTTTCATAAAGCTTCCTCCATCGCCGTTTGTCCTTCCATGAATGAAAAGGACGGATCCTCATTCATCAGCATATTGGTCGAAATCCTTGCTGATTCTAGGATCGTCGGCAGGCCGCTTCCAGGATGCGTCCCCCCTCCGACTAACCAGCAATGTTCCAGTTCTTCAAATTTGTTATGAGGGCGGAGAGCCATCATCTGAGTCAGTTGATGACCAAGGTTAAAGGTGGCTCCTTCATAAATATTGAATTCTGATTCCCAATGATGGGGAGAGATGATTTTCTCAACCATGATATGATCACGGATGTTTTCCAAGCCCGCTTTACGCTCAACCAGGTCTAAAACAAGCTCCCGGAAGGTTTGTTCATTCTCTGACCAATCAATACCGCTTATATTATTCGGTACAGGTGCAAGGATGTACAAGGTGGAATGTCCCGTGGGAGCCAAGGTAGGATCCGTTACACATGCATTTTGAATGTAAATGGAAGGATCACCGGAAAGCGTATAGGTCTCCGTAATTTCTTCAACATTCCTCTTATAATCCTCAGCAAATAGAATACTATGGTGGGGAAGATCATATTGTTTGTCGACTCCCAGATAGATCATAAAAGTAGAACAGGAATATTTTTTCTTTTTCAATTTTTCTTTACTGTATTTCTTCAATACTCCATCTTCAACCAGGTTACTCATCACATGGGCAAAGTCCCCGTTGATGATGACTTCATCTGCCTCGATCTTCTCCCCGTCCTCTGTCATGATTCCCTTCACGACATTTCCATCTTCAATCCACAATTTCCTGACCCCTTCACCGAGATGAATCACACCGCCATGCTCTTTCACGACTTTCTCCATGGCTTTTGATAATTGGTTCAAGCCGCCGATGGGGTGAAAGATCCCGTATTCATGCTCCATGAATGACAGTATGGAGAAAGCACCCGGACATTCCCAGGGGGACATTCCTAAGTATTTTGATTGGAAAGTAAACGCCAATCTCAATTCATGGTCCGTAAAATAATCACTTAACACACTATAAAGGGATTTACCCAGGGACAATTGAGGAAGTGCTCTCAAAACCTTCCAGCTGATATATTGATAATATCTATCCATCGGGCTTTGCAAAATCGGTTTTAAACGGGTCATTTTCTTACGGGTATCATTCATAAAACGCTTATACCCTTCTGAGTTTCCAGGATAATGACGCTCGATTTCCCTGGATAATTGTTCAGGATCCTTATACATTTGCACCTTTTTATCGGTAAATATAAGTTCATACATTACAGAGAGTTCCTTTAAATCCACATAGTCATGAAGATTTCTTCCTGAAGCTTCGAATAATTCTTCTGCAATTTCCGGCATACTTAAGAATGTCGGTCCGATATCGAACGTATAGCCATCCATCGTGACAGAGCCATTTCGCCCTCCTACAAATGATTGCTTCTCAAATATCTCTACATTATATCCCTTACTGGCAAGGAGCATCGCTGCAGCCAATCCTCCGGGACCCGCGCCGATGACAATTATCTTTTTGGCCATTGTGATAGCCTCCAATATCATTTATTTGTACAATTATTATACAATACTTATACAATTGTTTTCCACCAGAATGAACCTTCAAACTGTTTTTTTCAGAATGATCGTCTTCTTTCATTTCTAATGAGCTTGTCCTCCTCATTGGAAACACTAATTAACCGCCATCAGGACTCTTTCCGTTCTATGTTGCTGCTATTAAACAACAACGTTCATTCATTCAAAACTTGAAAGAAGAAAGAGACACAGTAAAGAGAGATTTCTCTTTTTACTATGCCTCCTTTTCAAATCATTATTACTTTAAATCTATGTTTGTACCGTTCTCTTAATTCTCATTCCCGGAATGAACCAATGCCCTATTCCACGATTTCGATATTATAATCCTTGAACCACACATGGATCTGGGCAAGATGAGCAAGTAACTGCGGACCGGTCATGAGTTGGCCGTACCAGGGGACTTCAAAGGCGGCTCCACCCGTTGCGGCAATTTCTTTCAGCTTCTCTTCATCAAACAATTCATACAGGACGCTTGATTGGTCTTCAAGTATCTCATTCAACCAATCACTGACCATTTTCGTATACACGGGATGATGGGTTTTCGGGTACGGACTTTTCTTTCGATACAGGACTTCATGAGGCAGTATTCCCTCCAGTGCCTTTCTGAGGATGCCTTTTTCTCTTCCTTCGTGCATTTTCATCTCCCACGGAATGTTCCACACATATTCGACAAGTCTATGGTCTGCAAACGGTACCCTGACCTCAAGGCTTGCTCCCATACTCATGCGATCCTTCCGATCTAATAATGTCGTCATGAACCATAGAAGATTCAAATAGAATAATTGTCTTCTCTTGGTTTCCACTTCATTCTCCCCTTCAAGCAAAGGGGTTTCCGCAACCGTGCGGTCATATTGCTCGAGGACATATTCCTCCAGATTCAGTTTCTTACTCCACTCTTCCTTTAGAAGGCCCTGACGTTCAGCTGTGGAGCGCATCCACGGGAAGCCTCTGCGATTAAAGTCTTCCGGCCTGTGGAACCATGGATATCCACCGAAGATTTCATCTGCACATTCTCCGGAAAGTCCCACCGTGAAGTCCTGTTTAATTTCCCGGCAGAACCATAGGAGAGACGAATCAACATCGGCCATTCCCGGCAGGTCCCTTACATGAACCGCCTCAATCAGATGATCCTTTAACGCTTGTTGACTGATCTCACAGCGATGGTGGATCGTATCAAATTCCGACGTCATCTTTTCAATCCAAGGTGCATCTGAGTTCGGCTGAAAATCGTTCGCTTTAAAATATTGATCATTTTCCTCATAATCAATGGAATACGTATGGAGATTCCCTTTCCCTTCCTCTTTATAACGATTTGCTGCCACTGCCGTAATCGCGCTGGAATCAAGTCCTCCAGATAAGAATGTGCAAAGAGGAACATCGGACACAAGCTGCCTCTGAATGGCATCCGTAAGCAGAAAGCGTACTTTAGAGACTGTTTCTATAAAGGAATCGGTATGTTCCTCACTTTTCACATTCCAGTACCTCCAACTATTGACCCCTTTTTTCGAGAAGATCATGGCATGGGCCGGACGCAGCTCCTTCACTCCTTTAAACACACCATTTCCAGGAGTGCGGGATGGACCGAGACCCAGCACTTCCGCTAAACCTTGAAGATCCACCTGGGGCCGAACATCGGGGTGAGCAAGCAAAGCTTTTATTTCAGAACCGAATAATAACCCTTCATCCTTTTCGAAATAAAATAAAGGCTTTACGCCCATTCTGTCCCTTCCTATAAATACATGTTCCTTCTCACTGTCCCATACCGCAAAGGCAAAAATACCATTTAAATGATGAACGCATTCCTCCCTCCACTCAATATAAGAGGTTAATAACACCTCCGTATCAGAATGTCCCTTGAAGGCATAACCCTTTTCAATAAGTACTTTTCGCAAATCTTCTGTATTGTATAATTCTCCGTTATAGCAGATGGTGAAGAGATGGCCGTTATGTTGAAGGCTCATAGGCTGCCTTCCACCTGCAGGATCGACTACGATCAATCGTTTATGGCCAAAGGCAACGTGTCGATCCATCCACACGTTCGTTTCATCCGGCCCTCTTTTAGAAAGGGTTTCTGCCATTTTTTCAACAACATCTTTTTGATTCGACAAATCTTGTTTATAATGGATCCAACCTGTAATTCCGCACATGGTGATCATCCTCACTTTCTCGTCAAACAAACTGGGCTCACTGACACATAAATTATTCTATGCTCACAGCCATAAATGGTTAATTGTCTCAATCAATCTTTACATGAATGAAATATGATAATTATGACAAGAAATGTAGTTAAGGAGGGATATTCACTTGAGCAACATATTTCGATCAAACATTTTAAAATCCCAAAAAAGATCCTTTTCCGAAGGCACTGCATTATTCGAAGAGGATACGTGGTTCTTTTTCGAAATCGATGCAGAGGAAGAATCCGAGCTCGAATTTTACCTCAATCATGAATTAAAAGTGTATAGAGATGGGGACTGGCTCTCCGGTGTTCTCTTAGAAGACGGTATCATTGTCACACCTTATGAGCGAATTAGAATCGAGAATGGCGATCGAATTCAAATAAAGAAGAATATATTGTATTCGCTGGAGAATTTATTAGAAGAAATTTCTGATGATGCCTTTCATCAATTTACAACGGCACTGAATAATCTGGGTTACTCTATCTATGATAGTATCTTTTGCCACAATCACCTTGTGTTCCTCGGCAACCAAAAAATCAAAGAAGGCGTGAACTTTATCACCTTCGATAACGGTGTCGAAGTGTGTGCCGTTCAGCATCACTTCACCTATTATAAAAAGAAACGGGATCGCTTCGAATTCACCCTGAGTACAGGTAGACGCATCGTAATTGAAAGTTTCAACCTTTGATTTGCCAACATACTCAAAAAAAATAACAAATGCCTGTCAGCTCTATCGACAGGCATTTGTTATGTTAAGAATCCTGACTCGTCACAAGGTGCAGATTCTTTAAATAGGTGTTCATATTATCCAGCGTCATGGGTCTTTCAATAAGATATCCTTGTGCATAATCGCAGCCAAGCTGGTCCAGAAGCTCTAATTGTTCCATTGTTTCCACACCTTCTGCCACAACCTTCATATTCAAACCTTTCCCCATTGTGGCGATCGACTGAACAATCGCTACATCCGGTGTATGGTCACTCATATTCTGTACGAAGGAACGATCAATCTTCAGAATATGAAGAGGAAGGTGCTTTAAATAACTGAGTGATGAATAACCTGTTCCAAAATCGTCAATTGCAAGCTTCACTCCCAATTCAGCCAGTGATCTCATCACTTCGATGGTATGAGCCGCATCATGGAGCATGATCGTCTCTGTTAATTCCAAACAGAGGTATTCAGGCTGCAGTCCGGATAGTAATAATGCTTCTTTCACATCACAGTGAAATGTAGGATGCTGGAACTGCTGTGCAGACACATTGACGGAAATATAAAACTTCGCATTTTGTTGATCTAACCATTTCTTCAGCTGTAAACAGGATTCCACCAGCACCCATTTTCCAATGTCATAAATCAGTCCCGTTTCTTCTGCAAGCGGAATGAACTCAGCTGGGGAAATTAATCCCCATAAGGGGTGCTGCCACCTTAATAATGACTCGCAGCCGATAAGCGATTGATTTGAAATGTCAATAATCGGCTGAAACGCGACGAACAGCTCCTCCCGCTCTATCGCTTTCCGCAAATGGGCTTCCATTTCAACCTTGCGGGTATTCTCTTCCTTCATCCCCTTGGAAAAGTAAACGGTATTATTCCCACCCTTTGATTTCGCCCATGTCAGAGCAGAATCGGCGTTCCGCAACAAATCGGTCGACTCTTCACCATCCCGCGGAAAAATACCTACGCCTATGCTGACTGAAATGTAGAACTCTTTGCCTTTATACGTGAAAGGTGCCTGTATCGTTTTCAATATATCTTCTGTGATAGCTGAAATAGAGGATTCATTCACATCTTTCGTGAGCAGAACCGTAAAGGTATCTCCACTGAATCGCCCCAAGTATGCCCCTTTAGGCAGAGTGCCCTGGATCCTCAGGGCAAGTTCTTTAATGATTAGATCCCCAGCCCAATGCCCGAGAGTATCGTTGATGATCTTAAAACGGTCCATATCCAGGAATAAAACAGCCATTTCCCTTTTTTTCTTGTTGGCCCTCTCAATATGTTCATCTACTAATTCTCTGAATTTCATTTTATTGGGAAGATCTGTTTCACCATCGAAATAGGCAAGCTGTGTAATCTTCTTCTCGAATTGCCGCTCTTTCGTGACATTTCTACCTATCCCGAAGATCCCTACACACTTTCCATCAACGGTGATGGGGATATTTTTGATTTGAAAGAAATTGACTTCACCGTTTTTGGAGGCAATCGGAAGATCATAATACTGCTCTCTCCCGTCCATCGCACGGTAAAAATGTCTTCTCACACGCCCCACGTCTTCTTCCCTGATAAATTGCAGGGCTGACTTCCCAAGAATCTCTTCTTTCGTGTAGCCAAAGGTTTTTATAAAGGAAGGGTTGAGTGAATTAAATCTCCCACTCAAATCCGTACTATAAACAAAATCTGTATTATTATCGAAGAGTGACCGATAGTACTCCTCTGAGATTTGGATATTTTGCGTCAGTTCCTTGATATCCTTTTCTGCTGTATTGATTAAGTGGGTTAACGACATCATGACATCGGAATCAGGCGTTAACTGAAAATCCACCTTCATATTCCGGATGGGTTCACGTACCCCTTCTGACAGACCAAGATACGTTAAGGAATGGGCCAGAAGTTTCACTTTATCGTCCCTCTGCCCGAATTCACCATAAGTAAAGAATCCACTCACTGGTGATATACGATTGAAATAGGTGAGTTCCTGGTCCGTTACATCACGTATGTATCTTCTTCTTGCAACACAATGATAGACAAAATGGGCTTCCACTGGATGGCGTTTCAATTGGGACAGAAGTTTCGTAGTGGAGTAAATCAAATCCTCCACGCTTACAAATCCAAAGGATACCTTATCCCCCACTCTCACTTCATGACTCAGTTCCACACTTCCATTTGGAAGTACATTTATGATATAGACTGCCATCTTTTTCTTCAATTCCTGCAAAAGAAATGGGAATTCGATGGATGAGTCCGGTAGATCCTTTACAAACCTCTTCCCTAAATAGGTTTCGAGGATCCGAATGGGTTTCACGTCATTCATTTCCTCAAGAATATTCCCCTTTGCCTTCGTAATGTTGAACGTCGGGCCGACTTCCTGCCATTCTTCTATGGCATTGGAACGAACCAATAATTCTTCATGACTCAAAGACGCCGTTACGAATCCGTCGGGTGATATTCCATGATTCGTGAATACATAGGTCGGTCTTTTATTCGGCAGGTCAGACGAAACACCTCCGACGATGACGATTTCATTTCCTTCCTCAGAAACACCTTCCAGGAATTCCTGAACCCCCAGCTGTAAGTGACTGGAAAAAACAATAAAAACCTTTGTATCAGATTTCCTCATCTCTTCGTACAGCCGTTTACCTAGTTGCTTACTTGAACCTGTTTTCTCTTGTAACAGCGAATCGACCTTTGTTTTCTCAAATACCGTAAACGATAAGACGACCTCTGTAACAATCCGCCCATCGCTCACTTGACCGTTTGAACTGCAGCCAATGAGTGTCCCGTAGGGTAACAGCCGATTGATTTGACTTTGCAGTTCTTCGATGACCGCAATTGGGGAATCCCCGACAAAGGCCTGGATCAAAAGATGAGCGTGTTGGTCTAAATCATGCTTATTTATGAATTCGCTTAGGGAGTGCTCGTCATGATATATGAGTTGAAAGGACTTTATCATTTTCTACACCTACTTGATAGACATCGTTTCTACCAAAATACCACAATTCGACAGATTTGGATATTCATTTATATAGAAATGGCCCCGTCAGCATCTCACAGATCACCTTTCTAAAGCCGCAATGAATATAAAAAAAGTTGACCCATTATAGAGCCAACTTCTTCAACCATTATGCAAATGGATGCCAACCTAACGGTAAACGTAAACCTAAATACAGAACAAGTAGTAAAGAGACCACCAACAATATCCAGAACATATTGGTGCTTTTGCCTTTATTCGTGCGGACGAGGACCATTTCAAACATTCCGATCACCCAGATACCGACTAGGCCTTTGATGCCATAAAGAGCTGGGTCAAGTCCTTGGTGCTTCCAGAATAAAAGAGCACCCGTTAAAATGATCAGCAAGTAGAATAATCGTAAAATCATATGTACAATTTTCATGCCTTTGTTCTTTCCTGCATTATGCAAGCCGACGGCTACAAAGAAAAGAATGATGGCAACGACCCACGTTGTAATATGGGCATGTGTAGTATCAAACATAATGAACCTCCTACAGGTAGATAGTTTACGCTCATAATATTACCACAGTCTGTACAACAACAGAAATTTAAACTAGGCCTGTAACGGATTTGTCAAAATTCCCAACCCTTCGATTGTGATTTCCACCTTATCCCCCTTCTTAAGAAAACGCGGAGGCTTGAATCCTTTTCCCACTCCTGATGGGGTTCCTGTCGCAATGATATCTCCCGGTTCAAGAGTCATTCCTTTAGACAGAGTGGATATAATGGTAGGAATAGTAAAGATCATTTCTCCTGTATTGGATGATTGCCTGATTTCACCATTAACCTTTGTTATGATGAACAGGTTGTGAGGATCATCGACTTCATCTTTCGTCACAAGATAGGGTCCCATCGGACAAGTTGTATCCAGGCTTTTCCCAATGAAGAATTGTCCGTGCTTCTTCTGAAGATCACGAGCTGTCAAATCATTCAAAATGGAATAACCAAATACATACTCCATTGCATCTTCAGGTGAAATCCCTCTCCCCTTCTTTCCGATGATGACGGCGAGTTCTCCTTCATAATCAAGTTCTTCCGTGATATCGCCGTGATGAAGCACCGTTTCTTTGTGACCGATGACCGTATTGGTCGCTTTGGTAAACATCATGATGCTTTTAGGGATATCTTGTTCACCACCCATTTCGATGGCATGATCCCGATAGTTTTTTCCTACACACATGATATTTCGCTTCACTCTCGGAATCGGTGCTAGCCATTCCACTTCATTTTGATCAAAAGAAGGGAGGTCCTGACCTTTTTCATTAATAATGTGATCCACATTTTCCAGAAAATCATTTCCCCGTTCAATCCCCTGAATCAATTCACCCGGCAACCCCATAACCCCTGCTAAATCAAGGATTCTTCCGTTCCGTTCCACCCCGAATGTTTCTTTTCCGCCTACCTTATAACTAATGAATTTCACCGCTGTTCATCCCCTTTTCAAGTTATCCTTTTCCCTTTTCAACTACGTTCCTTTTGCCATAACTTAATACCCGCCAAATCTTTTCAACTGGACCATATGTAAACTTGGATAACCATATCTCTGATAGGATCACTTGTATGACATAGATCCCCACTGCGAGCATCGTCCCAGTCGTTAAAGTCACTTCTCCATAGAGTCCAAAACCATATGAATAGAAAAGAAGTGTTCCGATGATCGATTGCATCAGATAATTGGTGAGGGACATCTTCCCAACTGAAGCGAGTGGCTTGCTCCATTTCATGATTTTTTGATTCAACAATAATAATGAAAGGATTATTGCATAAGATACTGATAAGAACGGACCTCCAAAAAAGTCCTGGATATAGGAATAAGCAAAATTATGTTCTATGATGAGTGGCAGTGATTTGATGATGATTCCAAAGAGTAACGTGATTCCTCCAATAATCATCCAAATCTTCTTATAGGATCTTACTTTTTCTAATAGTTGACATTTACTTGCCCCTGCCCCGATCATCATCATTGGCAGGATCGACAGTAACAAGAATATGAGATTGTTAGGTGAATTCACCATATACCAGTCTTGAAAGCGTTGCTCCATGATACTGCTGAAACTTCCCGATGCATAGGCGGCAACTGAATTCTGCAATGCGGCAATATCCGTATACTCAGTCACACCCGTCGGATCTGCAAAGGTCATCAATACTAGTAGTATACTGAAAAAAGCTTGAGGCAACAGAAATAAGATACCACCCAGCCACATCAATGCCTTTCCGGAAAGCCTCATGAATGCCAGAAGAACTAATCCAAACACGGCGTAATTAATCAGGATATCCCCTGACCAGATCAAGAAGGCATGGATACACCCGATTCCCAATAAAATAAGAAGTCTTCTGATTCCAAATCGGTAGAAGGACGTTCCCTTATCCTCAGCCCTTTGCTGCTGGATCCCTAGTCCATATCCGAACATCATGGCGAATAACGGATAAAAGCTTGCTTGAATCAAAACGTCAATCCATGGGTAGAGGGCGACATCTTCAGGCGTCTTCCACCACGTATACGGATCCAAATACAGAAATGGGGAATGAAAAGAAATCATGTTAATGATAAAGATGCCGAGTAATGAGAATCCCCTGATCACATCAAGGCTAACGATACGTTCTGTTTGTTCAATTGGTGACATGGTGTTCATTCATTTTCCTCCGATAAATTAATCTTGATTCCATTCTAACCTGAAAAAGGAAATTAGGCGATTATCACCTATTCATGTTCTTAACATAGAATAACAATAATTAACTTTGTCTTAAAGGTGTGAGTCACAATGCCCGCAATCGTAGGAATTGCTCAAGTCGTCAATGTCGGTTCCAGCGCCGTTTTCCATATTGGGGATGTATTTAACATCAGTCCGATTTCAACAGCCAAAACCTTTGCCGGGGCAGGTTCATTCATAACAGGAAAGGGAATTTCGGTTTATAATGAAAGCTCCTTGACCTACACCGTGGATGACGATGGAGTGGATCAGGGAATAAACTTTAACTTATGAGTGTGATGCCGAATGTCGAATTATTATATTCAACAATCTATACAAATTCAATTTATTAAAATAGGAGGAATGTCCAATTCTTCCATCCTCCAGATTGGAACATGCGGTCAAATTACGACCAATGACTTTCTTTATAATACAGGGGGCTATACCGAGCCTGCCCCTGAAGCCGAGAAAAACGGAAATGGAGGTACTCCTCCTTCTGTTTCACCACTTGTTCCATTGCAAACGCCAAGATAAGTGAATCGCGACAAAAGAAAGAGGTGGCAGTATGAACAATTACTATATGACCCCACAACAACTCTATCAATATATCGAGATGTTGAATTCGAAAATTGTCGCGTTGGAAAAGAAAGTGGATGACCTGTCACAGGAATTAACCACCCTCAGGGATACCCCGAAAATCAATGTTGAGAAAATCGAATATAAATTCGACCAGCTTAAAGTAGAATCTCTCGACGGCACGCTGAATATCGGACTGAATCCAAGCAATTTAAAGGAAACCATTGAAGACCTAGCAGTTGAGCCCAATGTCGATGTTAAAACGATCAAAAACTTAGAGCCTTATAAGGAGAGGATTACTTCAGAAATAAAAGCGTATATCGATTCAGAATTACCAACCCTCATCCAGGATAACGAAATGCAATTCCAGCGTTCTCTTGATCCGTCCTATTACGAAATGATACAGCAGGATCTGCTGAATCAAATGCCACAGAGAATTGACTTCTATTTACAAAACATCCCCTATATTGAATCGAAACAACAGGAAGGAGAATGGGAAAGGAAAATCATCGACAAAATTAAAAAGGACATCGAAACGGCCCTTTTCTCCTTTATGTCTCAAATCCCAGACCATATGGAAGGAATGAAGAACAATGAACCTCCAAGTAATCAATCGTGAATTAACCGTCGGAAATATCGATATTGCAGGGGTGGCCAGTTCCTCCCTCGTTCTCGTTGGGGATGCTGACATCATTCAGCTTGCCTCTGCTTTCGATACCCCTCCGGAATCACTCATCATCGGTCCATTCGTTCCTCTTACCCCTAAGTGATTATGCTTAAGAGATACTCGATCGTCAACTCTTTAGAAGGTGTTACCTTGGCCTTTAGTTCTCTTTATCAGATAGGGGATTCACAAAATATAAATGCACTGTCGAAAGCTTACGCCGTACAGCGTGAGAAGGAATTTTTCTTAACAAGCGAAGGCACTTTCGATTCTGAAGTGTTTACGAGTCCGATAGAGCTCCCCCGCATCAACCCGAATATAAGGGTAAACAGATTAAATCTTTGTCCGATCAAAGTGAACAATATGTATATACGTGCTACATCATTTTCGTCCATCATCCACATAGGGAACACTTGCAATGTGTATATGGAAGGTAGAGTCAAAAATATTCGTCAGCTCGAAAAGGAAAAGGGTGAAGAGGAGCAAAATTTTGAAACAATCGAAGAACCTAACTAGGGTGTTACTCATCTTTAACAAACCGCTTTTCTCATGAACCATCCCGTCGAGTTCACATAGGTTACTAATATAGACAAATCAAAAGAGGATGTTGATTATGCCCGCTTTAGTAGGTCCTGTCGCTATTCTTAACGTAGGTGGGGGAAGTGTTCAGTTTGGTGACACCGCTATTATTTCACCGAAGTCAGCGTCTAAGACATTTGGCGGATCCGGTTCCTTCAATACGGGTCCATTTCAATTAAGCTACAATGTCTTCAGCGTAAGTACCACCTTTGATTGTAACGTCGTAGACCAGCCAATAACCGGAAATAACTAAGACAACAAAAAGCCTATCAGGAGGCTTTTTGTTTTTTTATGAACTATCGTTTCTTTCTGCGTTCTACACTTTTCTTTGTTTTAATTAACTTGGTGGAAGGCTGCTTCCGTATCCATTTAATGAATGCATGGATTTTTTCATCTTTTCTTAAATCTTCAATCGTGTTCAACCTGACTCCCAGTTCATCATTGGTGTACAGGGAGTGTATCTGTTTATGACACGGAATACAAAGCTGCGCAGTGGGCAGGAATGTGCCGCCCACCTCTTTAGGTGTGAGATGATGAACCGTGATTTCGACGTTTCCCCTGGAACATAATTCACATGTGCCGACCGTTCTCTTCCCCATCTTCCATCATCCCTCTATACGTAATTAGTATAGGTTTTCCCTCATCTCTTAAAAAAACACTTCAAAGCATGGCTTTGAAGTGTTTCCGCTTATAATTCCAGTACATGCCCTCCATCAAAGAAGTATAGGTACTTTTCTGATACAGGTTCCTTCCAGATAGATTCTAATGCTCGGGTATATAACTCAATTTGGACTTTATACCTTTCCATTAATACCGGCCTAGCTTCAGAAAAGCCGCCCTGATAACGATCATGGATACCGTCGGTTTTATAATCCAATAAGACGATTCCCGACTCATCTCTGAATACACAGTCAATGACACCTTGTACAAGGATCGTTTCTTCAGGGGCTCCCTCTCCCGTTTCTGAAATTTCACTAAGGGGGACACTCATACTGAATGGAATTTCCCGTTGTATATTGTGAGCCTTAATCATTCGCTGACCAATCCCAGTTCTAAAAAATCCGATGATATTATCTACCGAGATGGAACATTTTTGCTCTTCCGTCAGAATTTCTTTATGAACAAGGGTTGATAAAAGATACTCCACCTTCTCTTCCGTCGGTTCCCCATCTTCGAAAGAAATATGCTGCATGACCGTATGCATGGCCGTTCCCTTTTCGGCTGGGGACAACTCTTTCGACTGCATGAATTGAGGGCGATTATAGACAGGTTTATGATGGCGTCTCAGAATATCGATACTTGACGCTTCGTCTCTTATTTCAAACATCCTCTTCAGCTCTGAGACAGATTGCTTCGAACGAAGATTCGTTGCACGTAAATGAGGGTACTTCCAGGACAGTCGGTGTAAGACTTCTTCTTTATGGACGGACTCCAGTTCCACCGCTGCACCAGTCCTCACGAGTTCTTTCCAATTATCATCCACACTTAAAGACTCTTCATCTTCTGCAATGAGCTCTGACTTATCAATCTTCGTGATTTGAAAGCGGGAAGGATGGCTCAGGATCTCCTCATTGATTCCGCTTCCCTCCGACACTTCTCCCCCCAACTCTTTGCCATGTGGATGACGCATGAGGGACGGACCTATCCAATCAAGATAGGAACTCGCAGCGGCCCGGTCGTAATCAGATAATAACCATTCAGTCTGACTTAAAGCGCCCCTCCATTTTTCAAGCGACTTCTCCAGACTCTTCACAGTGCCGACCAGGAATAATTTCTCCTTGGCACGGGTCAATGCTACGTACAGCACCCTCATCTCCTCAGAGATTGCCTCCATCCGTTTCTTTCGCTTGAACGCCAATTGTGGGAGGGATGGATAACTGATCCGTTTATCCGAATCGGTATATTTCACAGCCAAACCAAGATCTTTATCTAATAAGTATGCTGCATTCAAGTCCATAAGGTTGAATTGCTTAGAAGTGCCGGCGACAAACACAATGGGGAACTCAAGTCCTTTGCTTGAGTGGATGGTCATTAAACGCACCACATCCTCCTGTTCACTCAAGGCTCTTGCTACACCCAGATCATCCCCCCGTTCCCTCATCCTGTCAATGAAACGCAGGAAACGGAATAATCCCCTGAAGGAAGTCTCTTCATATTGACGGGCCCGGTCATATAGTGCTCTGAGATTAGCCTGACGCTGCTTCCCTCCAGCCATTCCCCCTACATAATCATAGAAACGGGTATCGCGGTAGAGCTGCCAGATCAATTCTGTCACGGAACCCTGACGTGCCTTCGTCCGCCAATTCTCGAGGTGATATAGGAACACTTTCACCTTTTCAAAAGTCTCTTCTTCTCTCGGATTGCCCGGTTTCTCGCTGGCAAACCTCTTTAACGCTTCATAATAATTTCCCGCCCTTGAATGGATCCGGACACTGGCAAGACCTTGTTCATCCAGTCCTACAATGGGGGATCTGAGAACCGAAGCAAGGGGAATATCCTGGTACGGATTATCAATCACTTTCAACAGAGAAAGCATAATGGCGATCTCTGTCGCTTCAAAATACCCTGTAGATAAATTCGCATAAATCGGGATACCCTGCCGTTTGAATTCTTCCATGATTTCCGCCGCCCAAGGCATAGAGCGTAGCAGGATGACAACATCACGGTACTGTATCGGACGTTCCGTTTTCGTCTTGGCATCGTAGATCGGTGTACGTCCCTCGATCATTTGTTTTACTTTATTTGCCATGTAACGGGCTTCAAGAACGGATTTCTCAATATCGCCTTCGTCAAAAATGGATAGGTTTTCTTCCTCACTACCGGATGAAGAATCCTCGGTTTCCTGGTTGATGATGGCCACTTCAATGGGAAATTCCTTCTCTTCTGGATAAGGTGCACCCTTTACAAGCTCTGCTTCCCGGTTATATTCCATCTCACCTACAGACGTTCCCATGATTTGTTTAAATATAAAGTTCGTCCCTTCCAATACTTCTTTCCGGCTTCTGAAATTTTGGGATAGATCGATTTTCAATCCTGATTCTCCACTGACTGGAAGGAACCGTGTATACTTTCCTAAAAACAGATTCGGTTCAGCCAGTCGGAAGCGGTAGATCGATTGCTTAACATCCCCAACCATAAATCTGTTTCCAACTTCTTCGCGTTCTTCTGTGATGAGAAGAAGAATGGATTCCTGAACCATATTCGTATCCTGATATTCGTCCACCAGTACTTCTTTAAACTTCTTTTTATATTGTTTTGCAGCCTCTGAAGGAACCAAATCATCATATGAAGGGTCTCTCAATATGTCGAGACAGAAGTGCTCTAAATCGGCAAAGTCAACGAGCCCTTTCTCTTCTTTCACTTGTCTGAAACGTCTGCCGAACTCCACCACTACTTCCGCTAGAGTGTGAATCACACCCTTCATCTTCCTCATATCTTCCAGGAATGTTCCGGGTCTTCTAGAGAAAAAATCCTCCTGAAGCTTCTCTACCGTTTTCTTCCCCTGATCACGAAGCTTCTTGGCTTCATCCACGATGTCCTTATTGAAGTCATCCCCTCGACAAGCCTTTAACTTTGTAAATGGTAAGGTTTGAATGGTTTCATATAAGTGATCCCAAGAAGTAGTAAGACTCCTTTCAAGACTCTCAACAATCTCTATATCACTGAGGAAATTCTCTGCTCTAGGGCCAGGTCCCCCAGGCACTCTGGTGAGTTCCAACGCTCGTTGAAATAATCGTTTGGCTCCATGAAGCTGTAGCCGTATATCGGTCAGCAATGGTTGGATAAAGGCAAGCTGATCAATTTCCACTCCTTCATCCAATTCATACATCTCTTCCAGCCCTAATAGCCATTCATCTGGGTTTGGATGAGAACGGGAAAAATCATACAGTTTCCTGATCATATCCTGCAGTGCCCCATCACTTCGATCGTTCGTGAACGTATCGACAAGCTTAAAGAAGGCATGATTATCCTCTTTGCCGTATTCCTCTTCAAACAGTTCATCCAGGACCTCATCTCGGATTAGGTCTCCTTCTGTTTCATCCGCGATCCTGAAACCAGGATCGATATCGATGAGGTAGTAATATTTGCGTATTACTTCAAGACAGAAGGAGTGAAGAGTAGAAATGGATGCCCGATTCAGTAAGCTCAACTGTTTTCTTAAATGATGGGAATGGGGATCCTCATCAATCGCTTTTTCCAGCGCAACCCCAATCCGGTGCCTCATTTCTGCGGCAGAAGCATTGGTAAAGGTAACAACCAATAATTCGTCCACGTCCATTCTTTCTTCTTCTGCAACGATCTTCTGAATGATCCTCTCCACCAGAACAGCGGTCTTACCCGATCCTGCAGCTGCTGCAACAAGAATATCCTGGCCCTTCGCCCAAATCGCCTTCCATTGGTCGTCGGTCCACGTTACATGATCTGGCTTGCTTGGAATTCTGTCATTACTCATTGGATTCTACCTCCTCTCTCACTTTCCGTAATAAATCTTCCGGTTTGGCTGTCGGCAGCACTCTATAGTCGTTTTCCTCCAACGACTGATCAAATTGACAGACGGATCGGAATGAACAGAACTGGCACGGAGTCCGGTCCTTCAGCTTATAGGGAGCAATCTCCGTCTCACCTGAGATGATGCGGTTCCCTGAAGCTTCATAGAGCTTTCTGACATGTTGACGCATATAATGAAAATCTTCATTTGAAGCCGCTTTTGATCGAGAAGTCAACGATCCATCCTTCTTGATCCCGGCTGAGATGATATCTGAATTCCCGGTATCGAGGGTTTGGTCCATCAATCGGACGATCTCTGAATCTCCTAACACAAGCCCCTTCATTTTAAAGCTTTTAAAAATTTCATTTTCGATCTGATCCATCGTCAGGATCTTTTTGCTATTGATCATCGGATTATGAACGTGGAAATAAAGGACGCCGGCAGGCTTCGCTTCCTTCCCGACGAATTGTTTCGAATTCGTTAAGACAATGTCCAAATACGTCAGCATTTGAAGGGCCAATCCGTAGTATACTTCCGTCATATCCAGATCCCTTGCACTCGATTTGTAATCGACGATTCTGAGATACACCCCGTTCGGATCTTCTGCTTTATCCACACGGTCGATCCTCCCCTGCAGCTCCATCTTCGTCCCATTTCTCAGTTGGAACTGAAACGGTGGAAGTGTTGCATGTGGTCCGAATCCAAGCTCCACCCCGACAGGCACAAACCCGCTCGCCTTCGCGTGTTCACTGAGGATAAGACTGGCCCGGCTGATGATTTGCTCAAGCTTCTGAGCAATATAATAATGCCGGTTTGAGCTTAATAGGATCTGGTGCTGAAGTTTCGGAGCGAGCATGAGTACTGCTTCCTTCGCCAACTGCAGACACTGTGATTTGGAGAGGGATGCCCACGTCAGACCATGACGCTCCACTTCTTCCGATATCCATTTTAAAGCTGAATGGAACATTTCACCGATATCCGGTGCTTCCAGCTTGAAGAAATCCCGCTCTCTCAGCTTCAACCCGTGGCTCGCAAAATGAGAGAACGGGCAGCTGTGAAACAACTCCATCCGTGATACACTCGCCAGAATATGATCCCCATACAACTCTTTGCTCGTATCCTCAGACAGTTGTTGTCCACGATTTTCGTAAAAGAGGCTCGATAAGATATGCCCGGAATGCCATTTCCAATCATTGGACGTTGTATAGAAGTTATACACATCCCACCAGAAATCATAAATGGGATAGTCCCTTTTCTTTAACTGCAGCTGGGACGTCAAATGGGAGATTGTCACATTCGGATGGCAGACGTAATGAAGCTGTTCTTCTTCTGTTAATTCCGATGGTTCATTGATGAGAAGCTTTGTACCCGCTTCCGGGAACATTTCGTTCAATCGTTTGATGAAAGATGAAGGTAGAAGCGCCTTCCCTTCTTCATTGGCGATCGGATAGCTGACGAACAGTCGCTCACTTGGAGTCGTGAAGGCTTTATATGCCACAAACTCCTCATCCAATAGCTTCGTCCTGTTGCTCGGCGCGATCTTGAATCCTCTATGGATCAGCGACTCTCGGTCTTCTTCAGACAGGACACCTTCTTCATTCATTTTCGCTGGAAGGACCCCGTCATTCACTCCAATGATGAACGCAGCTTTAATATCGCCAAGCCTGGATTTTTCCAAGTCCGCAATAATGACCTGATCAATGGCCGGCGGAACTAATGAGAATTCCATCGTTTCAATCCCCGCATCTAGAATGGAGGAGAATTTCTTCATGGTGGTTGTTTCATCACCGAGCATTTCTACATATTGATCGAGAAGATCCATTACTGCTGACCATGCCTGATCATGTTCCCTCGCTGCGATCAAATTCCCCTTCTCTTCTGCTTCAATACGCATCCGTTCAAGCTTTTCAGGTATATCCAACTCTTCGAGATACAAATATAGAGCCTCACAGAACTCCCTGCCAGTGGCCCGCTTCTTTAGTCTTTTACCAAAACGGATGATTGGTGCGGAAATAAATAATCGCAGCTCATTGATCTCATGCTCCAGTTCTCTTTCACGATCGGTCTGTGGTGCATCCACATGCTCAAGCCCCCGGAAACGACGGTATTTCCAACGATCCTTTTTCGTCCACCGGTCCCCCTTTATCCCGTAAGCCAGCACATAGTTCTCAAGTCGGTCCATTTTTTCACGCAAGTCTGTGGGGTTCTTCTGATAAGGGAACAAAAGGTCCGTTTTTACTGCCCTGAAGACTGGTTCATATCTCCAGTTCGTGTTCATGATCTCCAGTGTAGACCGAATAAGCTCAATGAGAGGATGATTTAACATCGTCCGCTTCTGATCTAGGAAAAACGGGATCGCATAATCTTGAAAAATCGTTTCGACTTTATCACGGTATTCCTGGCTGTTTCGTACCAAGACAGCCATATCCTTGTATCGGAACCCTTCTTCCCGTGCAAGCTTCCTGATTTCCCTGGCCACACCTTCTATCTCTGCCCGGCGGTTGGAAGCTTCCAGGAATTCAATGGTCCCACTTCCTCTATCAAAAGGGATGGTCGGCCGCTCTTCAAAATGACGCTCTAAATGAAGCAGGGTTTCACTCTGATAGCGAATTGGCTTTGTCATCATCTCTTCTTCCACCGTCTGCCCTGCCCCTCTGCATATATCCTGAAGGGTATGATACGTTTCATTCGTCATACGATACAGGCTCAATTCGTTCATAGCACCCATCAACTGTTCCGGATCCGTTGTAAGGGCAACCGTTACTTTTTTTGTATGCTGAATAAGCTGATCGATGATGAGATATTCCTGCGGCGTGAAACTATGGAATCCGTCTATGTAAATCTCTGCCTTCTTCAGAAGATCTGAATTTTTCACATGATCTGAAAGCAACTGAAAATAATCTTCTGAATCGATGTATTTCCCGAGAAGCCTTTCCTCGAACTTCTCGTAAATCAACTCAAGGTCATGAAGTTTGTCCTTCAATGCGTTGGACCGTTCATTGTCACCCTCAAACCCGTGCAGGTCGGAGGGAGATATACAATACCGTTTAAATTCTTTGACAATCGCTTCAACATGATGAATGAAACCCGGCTTGTCCGAGGCCTTGTTGAAAATATGAAGATCTTCCTTGTTTTCTTCTATAATCTTGCGGATCATCATGTTCAATCCGACTTCAGATAAATGATAACGGCTCATTCCTCCCGTTTCCTGGAGAACCTTCCACGCAAGGCGTGTGAAGCTGAACACTTGCCCCCGGATCATTCCGTTCAATCCCGGTGTGTTCACGAGCTCATATTCCGATATAAAGGACATTTGGTCCGGTACGATATAGATGATGGGATCGCCATTCGGGGCTTCCTGCAAGCTCCTTTTCATCTCATTCAATATATGGTAGGTTTTCCCCGTACCGGAGCGTCCGAGAATAAAACGTACAGCCATCCTCTCACTCCTTTTCTCATACTCTATCTATTCTAACCCATGGGCCATATGAATTTTTGTATAGGTTCATTATAGTACACAAGTAGAAATCTTTCCTGTCTCAATCTTGATTGAAAATATTTGGAACATCTACACATTGTTTTTTAAAAAATAAGGCATTTTTTCATGAATGCAACAGAAATTCTGCTGGTCTTATTGTGAAGGCATATTGCTATATATTTTCATTGCTTAAAGTGAAGTTTTTCTGGCAGGTACTTTGATTATCTTTTTCATTGCTTGGGAAGGGACGGTGTATCGTGGTCTGAGGAGGTAGGAGATCGGCAATTATTGCCAGACCTCCATCCTTTCCTGTAGATTCGATGTGTGCAGCTCGAATTGGACATTGTCGGGAGTAAGGAAATTGATACTCCATCCTCTGCCTCTCTTTAAAGGTCCCCTTACGATCTGCACCCCCTTCTCCTTCAGCAGATGAACAGCCTCATGGAATCCTTCCTCATCGATGCTGAAAGCGACATGATGGATTCCATAGCCCGCGGACGTAGCGAGATCCTCTTTTTCCTGAAGACAGATCCATACCGGTCCCCATTCCAGATACACATCCTTTCGTCCTTTATGTATGAGGGAAGCCTGCAGGATTTCTATGTAAAAGGGGAGTGAGTCTTCTAGACTTCTAGTGTTGATTGTCAGATGGTTAAAGCCTGAAATGTTCATTAATATCGCTCCTTTTGTGACGATCGACCGTTTTTATAAAAAAGAAAAGTCGTTCGATAGATTTCTAATGTTTGACCATGTGGATGGGGAGCTTATTGCGTCATTTCGGGTGGGAATTGCGTCATTTTTTCTATATTTGCGTCATTATATTTTTTATTGCGTCGTTTTTTCGTTTTATGCGTCATTCTGAACGGTATTTGCGTCATTTAACAAATAAAGGAAATCGACTGAGCGCTCGATCCCACCACCCTCTCTTTCTCCCCACGCCAAAAAAAGAAGGACCTCCTCATCCTTCCTTCCATTCATCCGCTAATAACCCAAATAAAAACATGTCATACCTCTTTCCATCTCTCTGAAGGAATTGACGGTAACTTCCTTCTTTCATGAACCCAAGTGATTCATATAATCGGATCGCCCTCTCATTATACGAAAATACCGTCAATTGAATACGGTATAAATTCAACTCGTGAAAGGCGTATGCGAGAAGACATTCCATTGCTTCTCTGCCGATTCCACTTCCCCATGACTTTTCGTCTCCGATCAAGATGCTGACCCATCCCACTCGATGGGTCCAGAGAATGCCGTCCAATTCTACAAAACCGATGATCCTTCCATCGTCCTTCAGACGGATCGCAAAACGAAAGGCATTCTCTCCCGGATTCATCCATTTCTTGATCTCTTCCTCTGATTTTGGCCTGTGGGGAAGGGCATCGAATAATCTCTGCACTTCTTCATTCAGTCCCCACTCCCTGATGCTCTTCACATCTTCTTCCTGAAATCCTGTTAAATAGATTCTCTTGCCTGTCAATAAACGTTTCATCCGTTTTCACCTCGACATATGTATTTCGAGGGTATTCATCCCTTTTCCTTTATTGCTCCCTGAAATCGTTTCGTCAGCTCTTGTTTATTGACTTTGCCCACATCGGTTTTCGGAAGTTCGTTTATAAAATGATAGTCTTTGGGAACCTTGAATTTTCCGAATTTCTGTAAACAATATGTCTCCACATCTTCAATTGATAAACGCTGTCCATTACGTACAGAAATGAATGCCGTTACGACCTCCCCCCATTTTTCATGAGGCAAACCGATCACTGCACACTCAGAAATTTCCGGATGCTCAGTTAACCAATGTTCAATCTCCAAAGGATAGATATTTTCCCCGCCTGATATGATCATGTCTTTCTTCCGTCCAACGATATAATAATCTTCGTCTTCATCATACTTTGCCAGGTCTCCGGTATGAAGCCATCCGTCTTTTAACACCTCTTGTGTTTGTTCAGGTTTTTGCCAATACTCTTTAAACAAATGGTCTCCACCTAATAACAATTCTCCCACTTCACCCTGTTCAACAGGATTTCCGGCATCATCCACGACCTTTACCCGGTTTAGCATCATCGCTTTTCCAACTGACCCCTTTTTCATACGTGATGGATCGATATAGAAATTATTGGGACCTGCCTCTGTCAATCCATATCCTTCTTTAAATGGGATCTTCTTTTCGTTGAAGAATTCATACACCTTCCCAGGACAAGGCGCGCCTCCTGATAGAAACACTTTCATTTTAGGAAAGGGGGTATATTTG
This sequence comes from Rossellomorea sp. NPDC077527, assembly GCF_044542955.1. Classification (NCBI taxonomy): domain Bacteria; kingdom Bacillati; phylum Bacillota; class Bacilli; order Caryophanales; family Bacillaceae; genus Rossellomorea; species Rossellomorea sp. NPDC077527. The sequence continues at coordinate 542,661 of NZ_JBITVL010000003.1, forward strand.
AATTCCTCTCTTTCGAGAAGTAAGTGGTACATTGTTGGGACAAGCAGTACAATGCTGCATCCAAATTCATTCAGAGCCTGAATCGCCTGTTCTGGAACAAACCGTTCAGCGATCACTACCTTTCCACCGATCATCAGAAGGGGAAGGGATAATGCATTTAACCCTCCCGTATGAAAGGTTGGTAAGTAGGTCAAAGTACAATCATCCTTTGTCAGATTCCAGCTTACCACAGTATTCATTGCATTGGCCGTCACCGAACGATGGGAAAGGACAACTCCCTTTGGGCTCCCCGTCGTACCACCTGTATAAATCATCAACCATGGATCCGAGGGAGAGAGTAGATCCTGGGATAATCCTTTATTATTCCCGGAGTATACTTCCATCGTGATTTCGTCTATACAACTCTTCAAACAGCCTCTAGGAACTTGTGTGATAAGGGGATGAAGATTTTCTTTATAAAGGATGAGCTTCGGGGTACAATTTTCTGTAATCGCCCCTATCTCTGAAGGGGATAATCGCCAATTCAAGGGAACAAATACAGCCCCGATCTTTCCACACGCAAATAGGATTTCGAAGCACACCGTATGATTTCTGGCCAGGTACACCACCCGATCTCCTTTCACGATCCCTTTATCCTGCATATATTGAGCCCACTTAGACGCCCGTTCATCTAAAGTGCGGTAACCGATCATCTCGTTCGTAGCGGCATTCATTAACGCAATTTGATCAGGAGAGATCATTGATCGCTTCTGCAACCAATCTGTGACTCTTTCCATATTCATCTCCTCCTTGGAATGGTTGGTTTCATCATAGGAGATATTGGTTACAAATGAGTTACAGGACCGCTCTATCAGGATTCCGGCTACAAAAAAAAGACCTGGAAGACTCCAGGCCCAAACTCTTTACCAAATCATTTCCGCCCACTCAGGGTGATCGATGAATGGATTTCGATTTCCTTGATATTGTTCATATATGATGTTATTTCTGCGGATTTCCCTTTCATCGACGGGATCTTGCTCATTCCACTGCAGAAGTACAGACATTTTGCCCATATAAGGGGCACTTCCGTTGTTTACATTATTGTTCAATTCTAAATCTACCTCGCCGCTGTCTCCCTCATAACGGACATCCATGTAGAAAATCATTCGAGCAACATCACCTTTCACTTCATCACGAGGCTCCCAAGAGTCGCTATCATAGTAGTTCCCCGGGGCTTCGCTATGCTCGGTCCCGCCATTGTCGAAGTCCAGGTTTCCTCTTGTGGAGTTGACTGTCACATCCGTCGGCCGTAAATGATGAAGGTCCGTACCCGGCCCCTGGGCCGTCCCGAAATCTCCGTGAGATTTCGCCCATACGTGCTCACGGTTCCAATCGTTCACTCCGCCTCCGTTTGTCGTTTTCGATTGTGATCTGCCGGAGTATAGAAGGATGACATTATTTGAGTTGTTTGGATCTTCATCCGTATTGCGCAAAGCTTCCCATACAGCGTCATAAGAAAGGGTTTGATGATCATCAATGATGTTATGTAAAGCTGTTTTCAAGGCATCACCGGTTTTCCCTTCCGCTCCATTGTAGTATTCTTCATAAGCCGGAGGATCCGATGGGTCTGATGGAGGATCTGTCGGATCGGTTCCACCGCCTTCCACTGATTCGAACGCAGACGTCGACTTTACTCCCGGATGGGAAAAGTAGGCTGTCAAACTGCCTGTTACCTTGATTTTTTCACCCATTAGTCCCGGGTTACTTTGCAATCCAAAGGTTGAACGGTAGGAAGATGGAATTTGGACATACACCATTTGGTCTGCATTAGCCTCTGATGGTGAAGCAGCTAGTGCCAATGCATAATCGTTTGGAAAGTTATTTGTGATAACGGATGTTGTTGAGGTTGGCTGACCGACCACATACCCTTCAACCGACTGAGTGGAACCATTTTGGTTGGATATTGCTTGATCCACTGTATAAGGAGAACTCCACGTCCCACTTCCCGCAGCACTCATTTGACTCGGAGATACTTGACTGCACGCAATCGTAAAGAGAAATACAATAGCAAAAATCCCTAACACTTTTTTGTGTACAAACTTCAAACTGCTTCGCCTCCTTAAAATGTATTACACATTTAGCGTACAACACCCATTGTCATAATAGGTTTAATTTTGTGTAAATAAGGAAAAATGAGCCAAATTTCACAGCATTTGTGAAAGGAGATGATTTCGTAAAAAAAGAACCGTCCCACTCTAGGACCGGTTCTTCCCTACACTACATTCCCTCTACTAAAACAGAAGCGCCCATGCCTCCACCGACACATAATGACGCAATTCCCTTTTTCAAATCACGGCGCTTCATTTCATGGAGCAATGAAACAACAAGTCGTGCGCCTGTACATCCAACTGGATGCCCGATGCTGATTCCGCTACCATTCACATTCACCTTATCACGATTAAGCCCCAACTCTTTCTCCACTGCCAAATATTGAGCAGCGAATGCTTCATTGATTTCAAATAAATCAATCTCATCCAAAGACCAATTTTCAGTGGTATGTAAGCCTTTCTGAATGGCCGGTACCGGACCGATTCCCATCAGTTTTGGGTCTACGCCCGCTACAGAATACCCGACAATTCTTCCAAGCGGCTGTAACCCCCTTCTTTCTGCCTCTTCTTCACTCATTAAGATCAATGCCGCTCCACCGTCATTCAAGCTTGATGAATTTCCGGCTGTGACGGACCCACCTTCACGAAACGCTGGTTTTAACTTTTGCAGTTTTTCGACTTTAAGTCCTGCACGGGGGCTTTCATCTTTCTCGATGATTTTTTCGCCTTTGCGTTCTTTCACTGCAATCGGTACAATCTGCGAGTCGAAAGATCCATTTTCCATGGCAGTCACTGCACGCTCATGGCTCAACGCCGCATACTCATCCTGCTCTTCACGGGAAATGGAATGGATTTCGGCGAGGTTTTCAGCAGTTTCCCCCATCATAATGCCATGAATCGGGTCTTCAAGCACCTCCCAAACCGAGTCACGGATTTCTCCATGCTGCAATCGTTGACCGAATCGGTGCTGTTTTAAAATATATGGGCTGGAACTCATTGCTTCCACACCACCGGCAAGAACAATATCGGATATGCCCGTTTGAATTTGCATGGCTCCCGAGATGATCGCCTGCATGCCGCTTGCGCATTGGCGCTGGATCGTAAAGCCCGTTGTTGTGTCGTCAAATCCTGCAAGTAATGAAGCCGTCCTGGCCGTGTTTGGCTGATCAGTCCGCTGGATGCAATGCCCAAGAATCACTTCATCAATGTCTCCTTCAGACAATCCGCTTTCCTCCGCGGCTGCTTTCATTACTGGTACTATCAAGTCTGTCGGGAGCAGTTGCTTGAACGCTCCCCCAAATGCGCCTACCGGCGTACGAAGTGCCGATGTGATGACTACATTTCTCATCTTGTCACTTCCCCTTTCTTATGAAATTACATCATAATGCCACCGTCAACATGAAGGACGGTGCCATTTACATAATCGCTGTCATCTGATGCGAGATACAAATAGGCCTTTGCAATATCATCCGGTTTTCCTAATCTCCCCAGCGGGATCATGGCTTTCATTTGATCGATGACTTTCTCAGGAACACTCGCCACCATGCCCGTCTCCGTAAATCCGGGGGCGACTGCATTGACATTGATTCCTTTTCGACCTAATTCCTTCGCCCACGTTTTCGTCATCCCGACGACTGCTGCTTTTGTAGCGGCATAGTTGGTTTGACCGACATTTCCGTAAACTCCGCTGACAGAGGAGGTATTGATGATTTTGCCTTTACCCTGAGCGATCAGGTGGGGCAGGACTGCCTGGGTACAGTTGAACACCCCGGTTAAATTGACATCGAGCACCTTCTGAAAATCTTCGGAAGAAAGCTTATGAACCATACCGTCCCTGGTGATTCCGGCATTGTTGATCAATATATCGATCTTGCCGAACCGCTCTTTTACTTCTTTAACAAAAGAGTCAACGGAAGAACGATCTGCAACATCCCCTTGAAAAAAGGCTGCTTTTCCCGTTCCTAGATCATTCAGTTGTCGTGCTTTTTCTTCCCCGGTCTCCTGGTTGAAGTCCACAAGGGCAACATGACATCCTTCTTTTATAAATGTTTCAGATGCTGCGTATCCAATTCCGTTTGCTGCGCCTGTAATCAAGGCGACTTTCCCTTCAAGCCTCAAGCCAGTTCCTCCTTCTTTTGCAAAAACGATTGGATGATGTGAAGCAACTGATCCAAATCGTCTATGAGTGGTGAATGTCCACTATTCTTTAATTCTACAAATTGTGCATTTTCTCCTATATCCTCAACAATTTCCTCAGTCATTTCTTTCGTGATGACATAATCCCTGTCACCCCTTAATACCAGCACAGGAATCGAAATCGATCCTGCTTTCTTCGTTCCTTCAACAAGACCATTATGGGCATTGCTTATATTGAACGTATTGAGAGCCTGATAGATATGAGCCAGGTTCCGTTGTGTCCTCATATCATCGATGTATTCTTCGTAGCGTCCCTCATCGGGCTGGGCATGGGTATAGATAAGGGCATTCCATAGGCTGCGGAGAAACGCCCTGTCATTCTCATCATAGGCCGCTTGTACAGGGAAGGTCTTCCCCTTATCAACCATCACTTCATCTATTGTGCGTAGGCGATTTCCGAGATCCGGGGTACCGTCTTCTTTTGTACCGAAGAATGGATATCCCCTTGTCGAAGCAGATGCCAATAAGATAAGATTGTTACAATATTCAGGGTGATCAATGACAAATTGCATGGCCACCGCTCCTCCGGTGGACCAACCGACCATTGAAAACCCCTTGAGATCAATTCCGTCCACCCAATCCTTCAGATCGTCTGACAAATCTTTGATACTCTCAATTCCCCTGTGATAACTGGACTCTCCAAACCCTCGCAAATCAACGGCATAAATCTTATAACGTTCATCCATATTATCCAGGACAACATCCCAATGCTTAGATGACGTCATATTTCCGTGTACAAGCACGAGAGGAATATGTCCCCCGCTTCTTTCACGATAAGCGAACGTTTCACCATTCCCAAGCAATACTTTCTTCAGTTGAACACTTGTCATATCGTTTTCCCCCTTTTATCCACTTCCCCAAATGACGGTGGTTGCGCCCCAGGCGTACCCAATCCCGGCACTGACCAGGACCACCAAATCCCCATTCTTTAGTTTCCCTCTTCCTTCCGCCAGTTCCAATGATAAGATTTGATCGAACTGGCCAATATGACCGTATTCCTCCAGATAAATCGACTGCTCTTCGGAAAGACCCAATTCCTTTAAGACATAATGATGGGCGGACCTTTTCATGTGGAGCATGGCTACATAAGAGATGTCTTTCTCTTCATATCCGCTTTTATAAACCGATTCCCGGACAACCTTCAAGAAATGATCCATGGATTTCTGTTCCAGTCTTCTTTTCATTCCTTCAGGATCGGTCACATCCAGCTTATATCGGTGGAGAGAGTCTTTCGTCAACGGTTCCTTCGTTCCTCCTACCGGTACGATGACGTCTTCTGAAAATGAGCCATCCGTGATGATGGACGTTTCCAATACTGTATTTTTTTTGAGCTGTTTTTGGAGGATCATGGCCCCTCCCCCTGCCGCCAGGTTAAACATAAAACGTGTCCTGCTATTCTTGTAATCAATGAAATCACTGTTGCGATAGCCTCCTGCCAGGAGCACTGTTTTAATGGCAGGATCTGTTTCCAGCAGGCTTTTTGCGAGCTTCATCGCCATTATGGTGGTTCCGCAGCGCAAGGCAACATCGAATGACCAGGCATTGTATGCTCCGATTTCTTCCTGGAGCTTAATACTGGCAGTCCAGAGAGGGTACTCTTTATGCTCTTCCCCTACGTATATGACCACATCAATATCCTTTGGGTCGATGCCCGCTTTTTCAATGGCTTTTCTAGCAGCCCGGATACCCATGACGCACGTATGGTCATCCTCACTTGGAATCGTTTTCTTTTTGATCCCCATTTTGCTTTCTACAACCTCTAATGGAAGTCCTGCTTTTTCCGCAATTTGTTTACCGGTCATAGTGGATGAGGGTAAATATATTCCTGTACTCAGTATGCCGATTGTCATGAAGATCCCCTTCCTTTTAGCTTGCGATGTTTTTCTCTACTCTGCGCTCTTGCTTTATCCGTTTTCTATTTTTGACTTTCTTGAAGGATCCCACAATACCTGCCGGGAAGAACATCACGGCCAGAATATAAAGAATCCCGAAGAAAATGATCCAACGTTCAAAGATTGGATACGTTTTGGCGAGCTCCGTCAGCCAGTGGTGGGCAAATTCAATCAAACCTGCGCCAACAATCGGACCGATGAGCGTCCCGACTCCGCCGATGATGGTCATCAATAACGCATCAAGGGTCACATCCATGGTAAATACACTGGTATTGACAAATCGTAAGGACAACCCGTACAAAGAACCGGCAAAGCTTGCCGTCACACCTGCAATCACACTGGCTAAAATTTTATAATGGAGAACCTGGAATCCGATTGATTCGGTCCTCTGCTCATTCTCCCTGATTGCCTGGAGAACCGATCCCGCTGGAGATTGCGTGAATCTCTTTAATAGCCAAAAAATGACGGCCATCGCACCTAGACAGACGAAGTAAAAGACTAGTCGATCCTTGACTAAATCAGGTGTCCGAAACGTGAACCCATCATTCCCAAAGGTCAGGGTTCTCCATTTTTCAGCCCCTACGAGGAATAACCCTGCAAATGCCAGTGTCAACATCGCATAAAAATGGCTTTTAAGACGTAACGTCAAGAGTCCCACAATGTAGCTGACTATTCCTGCAAGCACTGAAGCGACAAAGATGGAGACCACAAGCCAGAACATGGTTGGTTCCATCCGATCGAGGAATATACCGGTGGAATATGCCCCGATTCCGAAGAACATCGCATGCCCAAAGGAGACAATGCCTGTATATCCCAGAAGGAGATCATAGCTCATGGCGAAAATGCCAAAGATGAATACCTGCGTCAGAAGAATCATCATGCTCCTGGAATCGTTAAAAAATGGGTAAACGATTAAGACAGCCAGTGTCATTCCTAATAATAAGTTTGACTTAAATTTGAGAATCTTCACTTTCTCACCCCTTTACCGTGAATAATCCCTGCGGTCTAAATATAAGAACGAGTGCCATTAAGATCATGTTGATTGCGAGAGATAATTCCGGAACATAATAGGTCATGAATGAACCGGACAACCCAACTAAAATCGCTGCAAATAATGATCCCGGAAAGCTTCCCATCCCTCCGATCACCACTACGATGAAGGCAAGGATCGCAAATTCCATCCCCATTTCGGCATAAATGACGCCAGAATATGGAGCAAGCAGGATTCCCCCCAATGCTGCAAGAGCGGACCCGACCATGAATACATACAAAAATACTTTCTTGATATTGATCCCAAAGGCTTCCACCATTTCTTTATTCATTACCCCTGCCCTAACGATTAATCCGATCCTTGTTTTATTCAAGATGAGCTGTACGATCGTGAAAATGATCAAACCAATAATAATAATAAATACACGATATTTAATGACAATGATATCCCCGATTGCCCAGCTTCCTGCTAAATATTCAGGTGCTTTGGCCGACAACTGATTCGGCCCCCATACCACTTTCAATAATTCCGAGAGAACGAGCATAAATCCCAGGGTAATCAAAATTTGCTGCACATGATTTCCATACACAGGCTGTATGATAAATTTCTCTGTTACCAAACCCAATATCAATCCCGTCACAATCGCCCCGATGATTCCGATCATAAAGCTCCCCGTCACAGAATACACCCAAACCCCGCTGTAAGCCCCCCATGCAAATAGTCCACCGTGGGCAAAATTCAATACATCCATTAATCCGAATATGAGCGTCAATCCAGCTGCCAGCAGAAAGATCAGCATCCCTGTCGCCAATCCATTCAGTGCCAGGTTAATGATGAGGTCCATCCCATCCCCTCCTCACGCGATTCCTAAATATTTCTTTTTCAATTCTTCATCCTTGACCAACGATTGCATCTGTCCATCGTGAACCGTAGTACCATCGTCGATAATATAGAATCGGTCGCCGATCTGACTCGCCATCAAGAAATTCTGCTCTACGAGGAGAATCGTCGTTCTCTCTTTCATTTCTTCAATCGAGTGCATCACCTTCTCGACGACAATCGGTGCGAGCCCCTTACTTGGTTCATCAATCAAGATAAGCTCATTATTGTTCAAGTACGCCCTTGCGATGGAAAGCATTTGCTTCTGCCCACCGCTTAAATTTCCGCCAGCTTTCTTCCAAAACTTCTTTAGATCCGGAAATAGATCAATGATCCAAGTCATGCGATCCTCGGTCTCTTGATCCTGGGTTTTCATGGCTACTTTCATATTCTCCTCCACTGTCAGGTCGCCAAATATCCCCTGATCCTCGGGCACATAGCCGATGCCTTTTCCCGCTACTTTAAAGGTAGGAAGACCTTGGATTTCTTCCCCTTTATAGATGATTGTTCCTGACGATGGCGGGTTTAGTCCCATGATGCTCCGGAGACTGGTCGTTTTGCCTGCGCCGTTTCTCCCGAGCAGGACGGTCACCTCCCCCTTTTTCACTTCAAAGGAGACGCCTTGAAGGATGTGATACTGCCCGATATACGTTTCGATTTGATCTACTTTAAGCAGTGTGTTCATCGTATAGTCCCCCTAAATATGCCGATTGTACCTGCTCATTTTTCATGATTTCCTTCGGATGACCATCTGCAAGCAACCGTCCATTGAACAACACCATGATGCTGTCTGATAAATCCATGATCATATCCATCTTGTGTTCAATGAGGACGATGGTTTTTGTTCCTTGGGATTTGATGGTCCGGATCACTTCGAGAATCTGCGGGACTTCTTCCAGTGACATTCCTGCTGTCGGCTCATCCAGAAGTAAAATTTCCGTATCCAGAGCAAGGAGCATGGCGATTTCAAGTTTTCTTTTTTCTCCGTGCGCAAGGTTGGCTGCAAGGGCGTCCGCTTTACCCGATAACATCACAAGCTTCAATAATTCATACGATTCGTCCATCATGTCACTGAATGATTTTATATTCCGATGCATTACATAACGGATTCCACGCTTTGACTGAACGGCTAATCTTACATTCTCTAAAACCGTTAAATTCGGAAACACATTGGTCATTTGAAAGGAACGGCCAACCCCCATGCGGGCACGTTTTGTCGGGGACAATCTGGTGATCTTCTTTCCTTTAAGGAAAACATCCCCACTCGTTGGCTTTAACTGTCCGCTCAATAGATTAAAGAGCGTCGTCTTCCCTGCTCCATTGGGCCCAATGATCGATTTGAATTCCTTTTCAGGTACAGACAATGTCACATCATCAACGGCTGTCTGGCCACCAAACCTAATACTCAGATTCTTGGTTTCTAAGATACTCAACCTGCTTCACCTCTCTTAGATTTCATGAAAGGGGCTGACTGAATGCGTCGAAACACCATGTCAGTCACCCCCTTTTTCATTTCTGTATGTCCCTCTTAGTTACGGATTGGAGGAGCCGTTTCTTCAGGAGAAAGCTCTCTAATCAATACCGGAACAGGGTATGGGACTCCCTCTTTCTTCTCGAGCTTTATGGCATACAGCGTTTGAAGGGCCTGATGATCCTCTTCTCGGAACGTCATCGTTCCTTTCGGCGTCTCAAAGCTCATGCCTTCCATCGTTTTAATCAGTTTATCCGAATCAAGATCGCCTTCTGTCTTCTTAATCGCCTCGACAATAGAGATGGCTGAACTCATCCCACCAGGGGTAAAGAGATCCGGTACTTCCCCGTCAAATTTCTTTTTATGCTCTTTCACCAGCCAGTCATTGACCTGATTGTCCGGAAGTTCATGGTAATAAACGGTGAACCCTTCCATCCCAACGAGGGGTTCCATGGTCGATAGTGCCGCAATGTCAGGTGCACCGGTTGATATTTTGATTCCTTTTTCTTGAACCTTCATATCTGCGATTTGATTCCAAGGGGAGTTGGCACCCGCCCAGATGACAAACAGATAATCCGGTTTACTATCGATGACCTTCTGGATATTGGATGTAAAATCGGTAGCGGCAGGATCGGCATATTCCTCAAGCACCACTTCTGCTCCAAGCTTTTCGGCCGCTTCTTTGAATGCTGCCACCCCGTCACGTCCAAAAGAATAATCCGGTGCCAAAGTCGCAATCTTCACGCCATCCTTCGCAATCGCGGCTGCACCTGCAACAGCATCCTGTGAAGAGTTGCGGGCCGTGCGGAAAATATACGGATTAAACTCGGACCCCGTAATACTATCTGCTACTGCAGGTTCGACAATCATGACCTTTTCATATTCTTCTGCAAGAGGCAGTACGGCCAACGTGTCACCCGAGCTTGATGATCCAACAAGGAAATCGACTTCATCTTCCTCTAATAATTTAGTCGCTTTCTGAACGGCCACCTCAGGCTTCGTTTCTGTATCTTCAAATACTACTTCTATCTTCTTTCCTGCTACTTCCATCGTTCCATCCGTCGCATATTCAAGCCCCAATTCAAACCCATGCTTCGTTTGCTTTCCATAAGACTCCAGTGCTCCTGTCAAAGAAGCCAGGACCCCGATTTTCACCGTCTCCTGTTCTTTACTTCCTTCATCTTCCGAGCCTCCGCTGCTTTCCGAGCTGCAGGCACTTGCCGACACCAGAATGCATGACAACACCAGGATAAAAGCTGTCCATCTAAACGATCGTTTCATATTTTCTCCCCCTCAAGATATGAACTAAAGCGATAATAGCTTTGTTTTCATATTAGGGGAGGAGAGTTACAAATGAGTTACAGGGTGTATTGATTTCTTGATATAATTGGATATATACGGTAATAGGCTTGTTTTTTGTGTATTTTGCCTTGATTCTGAACATCTTGGGCTCGATTCTGAATCATTCCGGCTTTAAAATCCCAAGAAATGGCCGGATTCCAATCTCTTCAGGTCGGGTTTATCAAATATCTAGAAGACACAAAACCCATTTCTTCACAAAATCTATTAATCACCCATGTTCCCTGCTCCCGTTTTCCTATATAATGAATCTACTAAATGTTAGTGAAATTGGAGGATTCATCCTTGCATATATTTCATCAATTTCAGCGTACCATCATTAAGAATTACCTTTTAGGAAGTTTCATTGCTGTGTTCGGTGTCGGTTCTGTGTTCATTTTTCAAACACTTGCCTTAAAGGAAAACGAGTTCATTGCCATGGGAAGCGTCATTTCCCTTTCTCTTATCACGATGTTCACCTGTGAATTGCTTGTGTATCAGAAGCATATTCACCCTATTAAACTCATCTATCAAAAACAGGATGGTCCCAACAAAGTGGACCTCCTTTTAACTGCTTATCAACAAGCGGAAAAGTTTCCTATTTTAACAGTTCAACGAATTATGCTTCCACATTTTCTAGGTTTGGCTCTTCCATCAACTGTTATGACGATAATGTTCATTCATACACACGCTCTTTCTTTTCCGTACTCTTATATTCTTTACGCTTGGTGTGGTGCTTTTTTAGTGGCGATCCTTCATGCGTTGATCGAGTTCTTCTTAACCTTTAAAGCGTGTCACGGTCTACAGGAGGACCTTATTCGAAAAACAGTTGAAACATATGGAATCGACCCATCTAAGCAGTCAACAATGTTTATCAGTCTGAAACGAAAGATTTTGGCCGCTTCCTTATTTCTTGCCCTGTTCCCTATCCTGTTGTTTTCACTCGCTTCACAAATTCGCTTATCGATTGAAGACTCCACCCTTTTAGTAGACTACTGGAAATGGGCCGGGGCACTGATCCTCATCATTACGCTCCTTGCCTTTTATGGCGCGGTCCTCATATTCAGAAGCATTGAGGAACCTGTAAAGGAGCTCGTCGGTCGCTTTGAAAAAGTGGAGAAGGGCCATGTTTCAACCGTCACGAATACGTACACGGATGAGTTTTCACATCTTTTCTCCGGATTTAATCATATGGTAGAAGCCATCAATCTCCGGGATCAGAAGAACCAGCAGCTCCTAGACCAATTTTTCGCCGTTGTGGCCGGCACCCTGGATGCCCGCGATCCATACACAGCAGGTCATAGCAAGCGGGTAGCGGAGTATTCCGTTTTGATTGCCAAACAGAGCAACTGGTCTGTAAGAGAGATTGATTTACTTAATAAATCTGCCCTCCTTCACGACATCGGAAAGATCGGGATCCGTGATGACGTGCTTTTAAAAGAGGGGAAGTTAACAGAGGAAGAGTTTGACCAGATAAAGCGCCATCCCGAGATCGGAGAAGAAATTGTCAAGGGAGTACAGCTCACGGAAGAACTTCTTCCCATCTTACCTGGTATCAGGCACCACCACGAGCGTATGGATGGATTAGGATATCCCGACCGATTAAAAGGAAATGAAATCCCCGTATTCGGTCGATTGATTGCTGTTGCAGATGCTTTCGACGCCATGACCTCTAACCGTCCTTACCGCAGAGGCATGCCCCATGAGAAGGCGTTCTCCATTCTGAAAGAAGGGAAAGGTACTCAGTGGGATGAGCAATTTGTTGATGCGTTCTTGAAGGGAATGGAGACTGAATCCGATTCTGTAAAGGAGACAGGCTGATGACGATGCATTCTCAAACCAAAAAGGATCAGATCGTTAACCGATCTGATCCTTTTTCAATAATGAGTCTTCTTACTACCCTCTGCACCAATGACCATTTCATACATTTGCCTGGTCGCCGTCATCGGATCGACGCCCAGTTCAGACTCTAGGTGATGTTTGCAGCGTTTAAACCATTTTACGGCCTGGGGACGATTATTCTTCTGATAATAGCTGTACATGAGAATCCTATAGGCTTCCTCCCAGAGTGGATCAAGTTCAATGATTTTGAGACAAAAATCGATGGCTTCATCCATTTTTTCCGCTCTGACTGCGAGCTGGGCCCGTTTCTCCAATCCTCTCAAATAGAGGAGAAGAAGCCTTTCCCTTTCCTTCTCGGTCCACCATGTTCCTTTTCGGTCGGGTAAGAACATGCCATTGTAGTGATAAAATCCTCTTTCAAGATATTGGATGGACTTCTCCACACCATTCTCCTTTAAACCTTCCGTCATCCAACTTGTGAATTGTTCTGCATCGTATTCAATATTAGCCGCAGGATTCAGTCCGTACCCTTCCTGATGCCTGTCGATGAAGAAAGCTTTCTCCCTCGCTTGTCGATTGGGCTCCAATGCATTGTTCAATGCGTTAAGTGCCACCTTGAAATCACGATCTGAACCTGTACCCTCTGGCCACAGCTCTTCAATGATTTCTTCCTTTCTCTTTAATTGTTGCCCCTGGATCAGGAAGTATTGAAATAATTCCTTTGCCTTTTCCCTTTGCCACTGCTTCTCTAAAACCAATTGATCCCCTAAACGTATTTCAAATCGTCCTAGGGTTCGGACCTTGATTGAGTAGCCCGGGTGAGAGGAATTGGAATCATACCCTAATCTGGTTAATAGTTGATGACAGTACGAACTATGAATCCCTTCTTGATATGCTTTCACTACTAATGGAATCAGACTTTGAAGGTCTTTCGGTCCAAATGTAGTCGGTTTGAAGAAGATAAACTCATACTCACCCATTTGAACTTCATTCAAACAAGAGGTCATACTTTCTATAAACAAGGGGGTGTCATCTATTTTATAAGCAATCGCGCTTTTCCACAGCTCTGTCATCATTTTGCCATACCGGTCACCGCAGGAATCGAGTTGTCTGCCAGCCCGTTCAAAGCTGCCTTTTGCCTCTTCGAATTCTTCCCTGTAGTAGTCCGTGATTCCGACGCTCAAAAGGATGAGGGAATGCAGCCACATATCCTCTACTTTTTCCGTTTCATGCAGCGCCTCTTCAGCCAGTTCCTTCGCTCTTTGAAAATCCCCTTCTCTTGCAAAAAGAATCGACAGACCCATATACGGCTCCGCTTTCCCTCTTGAAACATTGATCTTATTCATTAATTCCAACGACGTTTCATAGCAGCTTCTCGCCAGGGACGAATCGTAATCGCTGATCAATTGGACGGCATGCCCCATCCTGATCCATCCACATGCTTCTACAAACGGAGATTTCCCTTTGATTCCCTGGCTGATCCCCTGCTGGGCCAATGCTTTGGCTTCGCTTCCATTACCCATGAACGATTGGATAAGGGAAAGCAGCAACTCCTTCTCCCGATGAGATTGAGGAAGCTGATCTTCGCCTTCCTTGTAGAGGAGAACCTGTTTCGCTTCTTGGAGTTTGCCTGTACGGAGGAGCATCCTGGCCTTAAGATTGCCTTCTTCTTTTATAAAACCATTCATCTTCCCTTTGTCATACCATTGCTTGGCCTGTATCGCTTTACCTGAGTTCACCAGGTTTTCTGCAACCAATACGTATAGACGATTCATTTCCTCCAGATACTTTTCCTCCCCGGCCTCCAAGCAATCGATCGCCTTTAATAAAAACCGCTGTGCTTTCCCTGGTTGTATGGTATCCAGATAAATTCTGCCGATCCCTTCATACGCTTTACTCAGCATAACCGGGTCGTTTATTGCAAGTCTGATCCCACTCGTGTAAGCTTTTTCGGCTTTTTCATAAAACGACCGGTATCGAAAGAATTCTCCCTGATAAAACCACAAAGAATAGTAAACATCCTTTAATGACTCGGGTATTTCCCCCAAATAGTCACCAAGGGTTTCGAGCTGTCCGCCTTTCATCATCCCTTCAGCTTCCCGTACAAGGATGGCACATACAGCTTCGATGTTATCCATCTTCATATAATGAAAGATCGCTTTCTCCCACTTCCCACGGCCTTCAAAGAATCTGGCGCACTTTAACTGAAGTTCCTTATAAAGTCCAAGGTTTTCTTCTTTTAATTTACGTTCTAAAAAAGTTTGAAACAAGGCATGAAGACGAAAATGGTGTGCACCTTTCATTTCCTGAAGGAGGGCATTTTTCTCAGACAACTGCTTTAGCATTTGTCCGGATCCCGGCAGCTCAAAGATGGCTTCGCATGTGGTACCATCTATTTCATCCAGGATTGAGATTTGCTTAAGGAACTGCTGCACGATTGGTGTTTGCTTGGAGAACACCTCGTGGGCCAAATAATGAAAGAGTTCTTCCAGGGAGGAATGCTGCCCCACTATGAGAATATCCGGGTTGTCCTGTAGCTGCGAATGAATCATACTGACAGCAATCACCCACCCTTCGGTCAAGTCACAGATCGCATCAAGCTGGGATTCCGAAATGATGGTTTCATGAAAGTCCGTCAGCAGCATTTCCATCTCTTCTTTCGTCAAACACAAATCACTTTCAGTTATCTCCAGTAATTGACGGGATATTTTCATCTGTATAAATGAGGCCCATGAAGGTTTTGTACGTGTAGAAAGAAAAAAATGTATATGATCGGGTAAATATTCGATGATTTTCTCCATCCACTGATTGATGAGAAACGAATGATCCACAAGATGATAGTCATCAACAATGATGGTAAAGGAATGGGGAATCTTCATGCATTCATTAATAAATAATGCACTTAACCGATAGATATCGTCATCTTTCATATATTGACCCATGGACCGGACCTGTTCCTTTAGTTCTTCTCCAAAATGCGGGAACTGCTTTTGGATACTGTACACGATATTAGTGACGAAAGGGACGAGTCCGTCATCTGTCTGAGTGACGGAATACCAACAATAATCAGGTTTTACATCCTGCAAAAACTGGCTGATAGCCGTACTCTTCCCATAACCTGCCCCTGAATGAATAATCACTAACTTATAATCTGTAACCGTTCTCATTTTTCTCATTAAGCTTGGGCGCCTAATGTAAGAATCTTTGACAACAGGCGGCACAAACTTGGTTTCAATGATTGGAAATTCTGTCACAAAACCACCCTCGAAACGTACGAATTTTCTTACTATTCTACCATATTATATTGAATATAGGAGGACAACTAGTACATAATTCGCAAAAAAAGAAGACAACTCGCATTTGAGCCGCCTTCTCTTTTACTCTATTCTCTAAATTGTACATCCCATTCATTGATCGGCCAATAGCGAAGGTCCACTTTCCCGACAATCTGTTCCCGATCCACAAACCCGAAGTAACGACTATCCATGCTTCCACGGCGATTATCCCCAAGTACGAATATCTTCCCCTTTGGAACTGTTTTCTCACCGGTGATTTCCTGAAGGGTAAAGTCACCCGTCAGCTTACTCCCAATATACTCCTGCTTGAATTTCTTTAAGTAAGGTTCAGGATAATACTCTCCATTTACATATAGCTTGTCGTCTTTATAAACAATTTTATCTCCTGGCAATCCGATGATTCGCTTCACATAATCTTCTTCTTCATTTGCATGAAATACGACCACATCAAAGCGGTCCAATTCCCCGATATGATAACCTATTTTATTGACAACCAATTTATTTCCATCCTGAAGTGTCGGCATCATGGACTCGCCTTCCACCACATAGTTGGAGAAGAGAAAGGTGCGAATGATGATGAAGATGATTAATCCAATTCCCAGGGCTTTGATCCACTCGAGTCCTTCTCTTTTTACCTCTTCTCTCAATTTGATTCCTCCTGCTTTTTCCGTTCAATTCGTTGGTCTATTTCCATTTTCTTATTCAGATGTATCTCAATTCGTTTTCCTATAAACCATAATACGAAAATAATGGCTACAACAATCACTGTACGTATGGGTTGTTTTACTAATGATATAATATCATATCCGATAAAGCTTATGGTGAATATCATCACCATTTTCCCTGTCACCACTGCCAGCATATATTGAGCAATGCTGATGGAGGACATTCCTGCCACCACATTTACTAAAGCAGATGGAGTAAACGGGAAACATAACAGAATGAATAATGGTCCAAACCCATGCCTGTCTACCCATTTGGTCAACCGATTCACCTGACGGTTCTTTCTTAAGAAGCGGAAAACACGTGTCTCCCCGTACCTCCTTACCAAGAGGAATACAATCAGGGCACCGAGGGTCGCTCCGATCCATGAAAACAGAAACCCCCACCATAATCCGAACGCATTCGCATTGGCTGTCACAAACACGACCAGTGGAAGGAACGGAAGAAACGCCTCCAACAACGGAAGCAGGATCCCTGGAATCGGTCCAAATGAACGATATTGCTGAATTAATTCCATCATATTTTCAAGCGTAAACCAATCTTTTATCGTATTGATATTCATATTATATGTTTCCCCTTAAACGACCATGAACAGATATACTCATTTCGTCTTCACTACTTCCTATTTTCATCATATCACACCAGGACAGGATTTCCATACGGTATTCTTTCGCGTCGTTTTTATTAATACAAGGTTGCCTAAAGTTGTGGGTTGTAAACCTTTTTCTGGAGGGGAATTTCTGGTGATGAGGGGTCCTGACATGTAAAATCTATAATAGTAATGGAAGATAAATCTTCATCCAGCTGTTGATTCCCCTGTCTGTCCATCCGTTATGATCGACTTCTCTCCACTTATTATCGACCTTCCCCTCCGCCTTCATTCCGCACTAAAAAAGCTGCCTTCCCCAAGGAAATGGCAGCTGCCTTTCTATAAATACTTCCCGAACCAATCGACGATTTCCTGTAATCGGGCTTCCCGCAAGGATGGCTTTCCAGTCCGGGACAGATTATGGTTGGATTCCGGGATGCGGACGAATCTCGCCTCTTTGTTCTCCCGTTTCAACGCAATGAAAAGCTGTTCGGCCTGCTCAATCGGACAGCGGTAATCCTTTTCACTGTGAAGAATCAACAGGGGTGTGTTCATATGCTTCACGTAAGCGAGTGGTGAGTGCTTCCAAAGGGTTTCAATGTCTCCAAGATCACTTTGGATCTGCCACTCGGAGAAATAGTAACCGATATCACTGACTCCGTAAAAACTGATCCAGTTGCTGATGGAACGCTGGGTCACAGCCGCCTTAAATCTGTCGCTGTGCCCGATGATCCAGTTGGTCATGAAGCCGCCGTAGCTTCCACCGGTTACGCCCATGCGGTTTTCATCAATAAAAGGATATTCCTCCAATGCATAGTCCACTGCACGCATGATATCTTCATAATCTCCACCGCCGTAGTCACCCCTCACGGCATCGACGAACTCCTGGCCATAACCATGACTGCCTCGTGGATTAACATACAAGACAACATAGCCACTGCTCGCGAGCACCTGGAATTCATGAAAGAACGTATTCCCGTACATTGTATGCGGGCCGCCATGTATCTCAACGATAAGCGGATATTTCTTTCCTTCCTCGTATCCGACAGGTTTCAAGATCCAGCCTTGAACCTGCCAACCTTTCGCCCCTTGGTACATGAATGATTCGGGAGAAGCCACGTCACGAGCTGCCAGCCAATCTCCGTTTAAATCGGTGACTTTCGTCAGTTCTCCAGTCGGTACGTGAAGCGTAAACAATTCACCAGGCTCTGTCGGCTTACTCATCGTAAGCAGGATGATTTGTCGATCAGAATCCAGATCGAATCCATAGACATGCTGCTGCTCCTGTAAAAGCGCAGGATAAATTGCCCCTTCAATATGTGCATAGTAAAGAACGGTATTGCCCGCATCGGAGGCTAGGAAATAAAAGCTTTCATTGTCCTTTGACCACTGTATTCCCGTTTGGGAAGATCCCTGGATAGAGTCGCTATTGAGAAAATCCCCTACGGGAACGTCCATCCCTTCTGTCAGGCAAACGGAGCGTCCCGCCTGTAGGTCATGAACCCATACCTTATTATGAGTAGCGTTCTCATATTCACGATTATGACCCGTATAGGCAAGGTGCTTTCCGTCCGGGGACCAGCTTGCTTCTCCGTAGTACCCATGCTCCCCGTTTATTTGTTGAAACACTCCTGATTCAAGGTGCAATAGGTATAAGTCGGATTGAAACGAGAAGTCCCTATTGGTTGTCTTGTCCGTCGAGATGGACAGATATTTTCCGTCCGGGGACCAGGAGTGAAGGGCGTAATCATGCTTGTCATCCGTAACTCTTCTCATTTCTTTCGTTCCTATATCCACGCATACGACCTGTGAATATGAATCATCATGGAAGCCGCGATCATCGCTTTTATATTTCATGCTTGTGGCAATAAACGGCTTTGGCTTCTTCTCTTTTTCTTCCTTGTGATCAAACGTCTCGCCTTTCTCTAAACGAATCGACAAAGCAATCTTTTCACCGCAAGGAGACCAGACAGGATTCGAGACCCCATTCGGGCAGGCCGTGACCGGCTCTGCCTCCCCTCCATCCCGGCTGATCAAGTATAGCTGATTGACACCGGACCGGTTGGAGATAAAAGCGATTCCCCCTCCATCTGGTGACCATCTTGGTGACGAGATTTTTTGTTTGCCGAAGGTCCACTGACGGGTGGACTGATTTTTCAGATCGATACTATGTAAGGTTGAAACATATTCATCTTTTTCTTCGCATAAAACAGTTTGAACGAACAAGGCCTCTTCCCCACTTGGTGAGAGCCTCGGATCTGATACTGCTTTTAATTTGTAGAGGTCTTTTATCGTCATGCCTTTTTTCATTCCGGCACCTTCCTTTCTTTCTGTTCCCTTTCTATTTCGCCATTGGAAAACCTATTCCCTTCACGGATAAAAACCTGTATTCCTCTTCATAATAGAAACAAATTCAAATTCTACAACTTTCCCTATTGAAAGTAAATTGAAATCAACGTAAAATAAAAATACGAACACATGTTCTAATCTAAGGTGAAAAGGAGTCTTTTCATATGACAAGAATCCCGGAAAATGATCGAAATATTTTGGAGCAGGCGATTTATCTGCCCATGGTACTGACGATTTTGAATCGCGACCTGCAAATCGTCGACAGCAGTCCATTTAAATTAAAGCGTCCTTATTTAGAGTTGATCGAGGAGACGATGAAGGTCATTCAAGGGGAACTCGCACACGTTAAAAAGTATATGCGAACGAATAAGATGAAAGTTGAACGGATGCAATCGGATGATGCATTCACGATGTATATGTTTCTGTATAAAGGATATGAAGAGCACCATAATTACTTTAATCCGCGCCTCAGGAACCGGGTGGAGGATTTAATGAGGCATTATTTGTACCGACGCTTTATGGAAACAAAGACTGACACAACAAAAGAAGCGTGATGTTGTCTCACGCATCAGTTTTATGGATGTGTCTATTAAGATAAAACATTTTAACATTACCCGTTTCGGACTGGACCTTCGCATTATATTTACTTTCCATCTCTGCGATTCGCTGTGTATAGGCAATACGCAAATCAGAGGTGCGGAGCATTTGATTTTCAAAGGAACTGTATGAGATGGGGACCGTGCAGGTTTCATTATTTTGGAGAAAAATCCGTGTTGATCCGTTTGTCATCCGTTCATACCCCCGGACATGGGAATGAGAGACCCAGGCACATTCCTGCTTGACTGGAGAAGATGTCGGGAATAGATAAATGGACAGATCAGGATTTACCATGATGGGGGCTTTGTAGATGATACCCGTAAGTTTTTTTGTACCTTCTTTTCTGCCCTCATAAGCTGCTTGTGGTCCACGAGCGCCTTGTTCAACGTCGAAAGATACTTCTTGACCTTCGTCAAGAGATTTGAAACCTTCACCTTGGATCGCTGAGAAGTGTACGAATACGTCGTCTCCACCTTCAACTTCGATGAATCCGAAACCTTTTTCTGCGTTGAACCATTTTACTTTACCGTTTTCCATGTTTGTTGCCTCCTAAAAGTGCATGATGCACCATGTATTACTATTCTTGCGATATCAGGTGAAAACCAAATCTTGTTCTTCCCTCGTATACCGGACAAAAATAATTCTTTTATAGAATAACAGTATTAATACAAATAAGCAAGTTCTTGAAGAAGAAGTTTTTAAAGTCAGACCTCTTACATATTTTTACTGAAGGACATCTTCTGATAAAAACAGCCTTCGATTTGATAATTAAAGCGTACTTCCTTCCACATTTTAAACCTCCACCTTCCTACAGCCACTTGCTCCAATATGGATCTAACCGTTTTCGGAAGGCTGTTCACGTAAACATTTTAGCTTTAGGATGTAGCGAGTAGTGGTTGATTACAGCGAGAAATGTTCGCTTTCCGCGGGGCTGGCGGTGAGTCTCCTCGTGCTAAAGCCCAGGTCTCAAGATCCAACTTCGGCAGCTAGCCCTTCGAGGTCATAAGCTAATGGGTCTAAGAAGGCAAAAGGACGTCTTTTTAGACCATTCAACTTATGCTTGTCGGGGCTGAAGGAACCTCCCCTGCTTTTCGGTACTTTCCTGCGTTTCCTCCAGAAGTCTTCGCGAAAAGTCCTTATGAAAAACACATCCTACGATTTAATAACTGAGGTTCCTTTCCCAAATAATAAACTTCCTTCTTCTTAATCTACCTATTTCAATGGATGTAAACGTTTTAAAAAGATTGACATGAACAGGAACCTAAATAAGAGAAAAAGTTGTGGTATAATGAACAAATACGAAAGGGAGTGCCCAATGAAATCCACAAAAAATCGATTCAGTAACGGTTCCATGGTGACAATCAAGGAGACTGGTGAGACAGTGACAATATTAAAGTGGCAATACGTTAAAAACATGAAGCGTTATTCATATATTGTAAAGGAACACCCAGGCACATTTTACTTTGAAGAAGAATTGGAAGTTAACTAAAACGGCTCAATCTCAGATCAAGAATACGATTTTGACAAGGACTCATACAGAATTCTGAAGAGTCCTTTTTTCAATTAATATTTTCACATAGAAAAAAGCCTGCATCCTAATTAGGATGCAGGCTTTTTTCTATGTATGACCTGTGAGGGATTCGAACCCACGACCCCTTCCCTGTCAAGGAAGTGCTCTCCCACTGAGCTAACAAGTCGCGATGTGATGCAAGGTACATATTCTATTATATTCATATAGCGGGAATTGTCAATGGTATTTTCGTTATTTATTCTCGAATTTTATATGTTTGTATAAAAGAACGTTCGTTCGCATATACTGTCAGTATTAATCCCACCAGGGGGCACACATATGATAAATCAAATTCAGCGTTCATTAGAAGAACGACTCCCGATCGAAATGATCTATATGAATAAACAATGTGAATGTACCAAAAGAAGAGTGCTGGTTAAGAGGATTGATACGGACTTTATCACGGCATATTGTTTATTCAGGAACGATATCCGCAGGTTCAGAATTCAGGATATTTTGGCTGTTTCTTATCTTCCTCCCCATCATGTCAGAACAAATCACTGACCCTCCGTTCCTTATAAAAAGGCTGAACCCTCTTTTTATGGGCTCAGCCTGGTTTGTTTATGCCGTTGCTCTTGTCGGTGTCTTGTCTTCTCTCTTAATAAATAATTGAAGCGCAAGCATAATACCGAATAAGACCAAACCAATAATATCCGACATGCCTTCTGGATAAATCAGTAATAAACCGGCGGCTACACAAAGGAAACGTTCAATGACAAATACTCTTCGGTACCAATAACCGATCATCCCGGCCCCTATTGCCATCATTCCCGTCACGGCCGTAAAGACGACCCATATTAACCTAGGAATGGTTGTATCGATCATTAACAGTTCTGGAGACAATACGAACATATACGGTATGATAAAGGCTGCTATGGCCAATTTAGCCGAATTGACACCCGTCCGTATCGGTTCTCCTCCGGATACCCCTGCCGCCGCGAAAGCAGCAAGTGCTACAGGAGGCGTAATATCGGCAATGATCCCGAAGTAGAATACAAATAAGTGAGCAGATAACTCAGGTGCACCCAATAAAATGATGGCAGGTGCTGCAATCGTGGATGTAATGACGTAATTCGCTGTAGTAGGAGAACCCATCCCCAGTACAATTGACGCAATCATGGTAAATACTAATGTAAGGATCAGCTTACCTTCTGTCGAATTCGTTAAATCAGCAGCCAAGTCTACCAGACCATTTGCGAGGGTCAATCCTAAACCGGTCTTGGTCACGACCCCTACGATCATTCCGGCAGCAGCAGTAGCCACGGCTACTGACAAAGCTGTTCTGGCCCCATCAACAAGAGCGTCTACAGCATCCTTGAAACCGATTCTTGTATCTTTTCTTATCGCACTGATGGCGATAGTGGCAACAATTGACCAGAGCGCTGCTCGCATAACGCTCATACCACTGACTAACAAAATGATGACTGTCAAAATCGGAAGCAGCAAATAAATCTTCTTGAATACTTCTTTCCGGTTAGGCATTTCTTCATCGGTTAATCCACGAAGACCGATTCGCTTTGCTTCAAAGTGTGTCATGATCCATATTCCTGTGAAATAAAGAACCGCAGGAATCGATGCTGCTTTCGCAATATCCCAATACGAAATGCCACCAATGAATTCGACCATCAGGAATGCGGCAGCCCCCATGATCGGCGGCATCAACTGTCCTCCCGTGGACGCAGCTGCCTCTACACCACCAGCGAACTCTTTACGATACCCGAGTTTTTTCATCATTGGGATCGTAAATGAACCCGACGTCACGACGTTCGCAACCGAGCTTCCACTGATGGTACCTTGAAGGGCACTCGAGAAGATCGCAACCTTGGCTGGCCCACCTACACGCTTACCGGCAATGGACACAGCCAGATCATTAAAGTACTGACCTACGCCCGTCTTCACAAGGAATGCCCCAAATAATAGGAACAGGAAGATAAAGGTGGCTGAAACATATAATGGTGTTCCAAGGATCCCTTCACTCGTGAAGAACATCGTTTTCACGATATCGTCCCAATCATACCCTCTGTGTGCAAGGAATCCAGGCATTAATCGACCATAATACATATATAGGATGAAGGCAGATGCAATGATGGTAATCGGTAACCCTACCGCCCGTCGTGTTGCTTCCAATACAAGGACCATGGCTGCGAAACCAACATAAAAGTCCATTTGAGTCATTAATCCTATTCTACTTACGATATCATCCTGCATGATCGGCCAGTAAGCACCTATCCCTACAGAAATGGCTGAAAGAACGATATCATACCAGGCAATCTTATCCTTCTTTAAATACTTCTTACGTGCAGGAAATAACAGGAATACTAATGAAAGGGCAAACCCTAAGTGTATCGACAATAACAATTGCCTTGGGATGAATTGAAAGATGGATGCTACTAATTGGAATAATGAAAATGCCAATAATCCGAAGAAAATGATCCATTTGAACATTCCATGATGTAATTTTCTAGTGGAAGATTCCGGATCGTATTTCTCTAATAACTCTTGTTGTTGCTCTGCAGTCAATGATTCAAACTCTTTATCTTTTTCCAACTACAGTCACTCCTTTCCACTGATCATAAAGTGATTGTTTCTTTAATTGAACCCGGACGACTGACCCTTTAACAAAATAGTCGGCTAAAGGATATTCCCTTCCGTCAAGTACGAGTCGGTGATTTGCGACGACTTGTCCGATCCTGATATCAATATAAGGAAACACTCTTTCCATATTAGAAATTAAATATTTGCCTTCCTTCGTCACTTCAAAAATTTCATTTCCTTCTGCATTGGCAGGCATCCCAATGGCAGTATCTTCATATAGTAGTTTTGTTTGTTGAATTTGATTTGATGATGTCGGCTCATAAAACTCCTCTACTTCTGATAGATGAATAGAGTGGGTATACCGAACCGAAAACGATTGATTGTCGGGGAGGCTGAAAAGAACAGTGTCCCCTGTTGTACTTCTCGGCTCTATGACCAAAAAGGTGTGTAAGGGCATAAAGATGATGAATACGATACATAGAATAAGGAGAATCGCTCCAAGTGATGTGTATTTCTTCATAAGAATTCCCCACCATTCCATTTTTTCATCCGGCAGATAGAATTAGCTTATACCAAAACAAAAGAATAGACCGTTGCGGCCTATCCCTTTGTCCATCTTCTGGTGAGAACCTATTCCATTGAAATTCCTTTTTCATCAAAGTATTTCTTTGCACCTGGATGTAATTCAATTCCCATACCTTTAAGTCCGTCTTCAGCTTTGATCAACTTTCCTTTGGCGTGGGTGATTTTATCCGTGTTTTCAAAAATGGCTTTAGTTACATCATAGATGACATCTTCAGAAATGTCAGCGCTGGTCACTAACATGGCACGAACCGCAACCGTTGTCACAGCTTCGTCTACCTTGCTGTAAGTACCTGCAGGAATTTCATCCTCTGAGTAGTAAGGGTACTTCTCAATCAATTCGCTGACTTTGTCTGACTCGACAGGAACGATTGCGATATCTTCTGTCGCAGCCAAACCTTCAACCGCTCCAGTCGGAGTACCCGATGTGATAAACGCGGCATCGATCGTTCCATCCTGGATACCAGTGGTTGAATCATCAAATGATAAATTACGAGCTTCTAAATCTTCCAGTTTAATTCCGTGTACTTCAAGGATTTGTGTTGCATTCAATAGTGTACCTGAGCCAGCTTCACCAACGGAAACAACCTTCCCTTTAAGATCTTCCACAGATTTGATACCAGAATCCTTCGTTGTAACGATTTGGATTGTTTCTGGATAAAGAGTCGCAATCCCTCTTGCGTTTTCTACCTTGTTATCTTTGAACATTTCCGTACCTTCAGATGCATAAGACGCAATATCTGTTTGTGTAAAAGCGATTTCAGTTTTGCCATCTTTAATTGCGGCCATATTCTCGGCAGATGCTCCTGAAGTCGATGCGTTGGAGTCAATTCCAGTTTCATCTTTAATGATTTTAGCGAAGGTTCCACCTAACGGGTAATATGTACCCCCTGTTCCACCTGTTGCAATTCCAATGAAGTCAACCTCTTTGTTACCTTCACCATCAGATGATGAACCTCCACCTGATCCGCCACCACAAGCAGCAAGAATGACAGATAGAACTAGAAGTAGTGCAGTGCTTAGAAAGAGACTGCGTTTTTTCATATTCTAATTCCCCCTTATTAAATTTTGTACATTAACGAAATAATTGTAACACAGGCTGTAACAATCTTGTCAAATCAAATACATAAAGTTTTAACATTTTTCATAAAAACCCTTTAAAACAATCCCCATCATAACCAGAATCCAGACGAGAACCTCTTTGGAGCGAACGTTCATATGTATAGGAAATGTATAAAGCGTTCACATATATCACATCTACATTTCACCTGTGACGAAAATCTGTCCACATAAAAAGGACTGAAGATTTTCAGTCCCTGCTGTTATATATCAGAATGTGGTTCAACCTATTAATTCTTCATCCTCAAATTTCAGCTTGTCTTCTTCGGAAATATTTTCTTCCTTGTCCCTAATATTATGGGCTATCCTTGATGATGCATTGGCAGCGATGCTTGCAACGATATCATCTAAGAAGGTGTGTACACCTTTCCCATTTTTCGTATCCAATTCCCGGATAATGCCAATCTTGTTTTTATCAAGATGACCAAATGTCGTTACAGCAATGCTTCCATATCCAAGGGCGGCACCAAGCGCGATGGTCTCATCGACTCCAAACAGTCCTTCGTCCGTTTCGACAATCGATTGAAGGGGCTCGGAAAGTTTCTTCTCTTCCGCAAGCTGATCCAATTCAACCCCGACCAAAATGGCATGCTGAATCTCCCTTTTTAACAACACTCTTTTCACACTATCAATACAATCCTCCATTTGAAGATCAGTATTATATGGATACTGCATTTCATACACAATTTCGGCTATATCTTCTATCGTAACACCACGATCTTTAAGTCTTTTTAATGCCGCTTTGGTAACATCTCTCGAGTGTACAGGTTGATTCATACTAATACCCCTCTCTGGCAGTTCGTTTCCTATCTAAATTATAACACTCTTTCGAATATTCGTATTGGAATTTGCTTTCGGGTATTATTTAATAGAGTATGATACAATCTTCCTGTAAACGTTAACACTGAGCATAGGAGGCTATCGTCATGACAACTGCAAGAGGAAACGTAACTGAATTGAACCTCTTTAGTAAAGAACTAAATGAAGAGATGAAGATGCTGGTTTATTTACCAGCCACATACTCTCCACTTTATAAATATTCCCTTCTCATCGCACAGGATGGTAAAGATTACTTCCAACTTGGACGGATCCCCCGCCTGGCGGATGAACTGCTTTCTAACAGGGAGATTGAAAACATGATCATTGTCGGGGTCCCATACAAGAATGTAGAGGATCGCAGAAGGAAATATCATCCCCACGGTGAAGAAAACGATGCTTATATTCGCTTTCTGGCACATGAATTGGTTCCCTATTTAGATGAGCATTACCCCACCTATCATATGGGGTTGGGTCGTGCCCTTGTAGGCGATTCATTGGGAGCAACGGTGTCGTTGATGACCGCTTTGAAATACCCGAACACATTCGGTAAGGTCCTCCTTCAGTCCCCTTTTGTCAACGAGAAAGTATTGGATGCTGTAAATGAGTTCACACAGCCACATCTTCTTAGCATCTACCATATTATCGGCCTCAAGGAGACCGAGGTGAAAACGACTGACGGAAAGGTAAAGGACTTCTTAAAACCAAACAGACAGCTCCATGAAAAGTTCGATCAAAAGAAATTCTCTTCTTTTTATGATGAATTTGACGGGGACCATACTTGGAAACATTGGCAGCCCGATTTAAAGCGCGCATTAAAAATGATGTTCAGCTGACAAAGATGATTCTAAGCAGGCAAGGGGGCAACCCCTTCCTCTTATGAACTGCACCATTCTGGCTGAATCACTCCGTTCCTCTTTCGTTCGCCCTATATTAAATTTTTGAAAAATTTGCTATACTGTACATATGACAATGATAGTTAAATAGAGGAGGATTGAAGAAAATGAATTATGGTATAGTCATTTTCCCATCGAAAAAGCTTCAAGATATCGCGAACTCTTACAGGAAACGCTATGATCCTCATTATGCATTGGTCCCGCCACATTTGACATTAAAAAACGTCTTTAGTGCAGATGATGATCAAATTAAAGAGATCGCCGGGAAACTTTCCGCGATTTCAAAAAAATACGATCCGTTTCATTTAAAAGTGTATAAAGTCAGTTCTTTTCAGCCTGTAAATAACGTCATTTATTTCAAGGTCGAATCAAAACCTGAGCTGCAAGGGCTTCACGATGATATGCATAAACAGAACTTCATGGGTGACGAGCCGGAATTCGCTTTCGTTCCTCACATCACCATCGCCCAGAAGCTTTCCAATGATGAACACTCGGATATTTTCGGATCACTTAGTATGCTCGGAATCGATCATGAGGAAACAATCGATCGTTTTCACTTGCTGTATCAGTTAGAAAACGGATCCTGGACCGTTTACGAAACATTCCGTTTAGGAAAGGAAGAGTAAACGTGGAAGTCCAAGTTGCCAAGACTGAAGAACAGATCCAAGATGTTTTCAATGTTCGAAAGACGGTTTTTGTCTTAGAACAACAAGTTCCCCTCGAAGAAGAGATCGATGAATATGAAAATGACTCGATCCATTTTGTGCTATATGACCAGAACAAAGCTGTTGGTGCGGGGCGTTTTCGTATTCTCGAGGGTATTGGGAAAGTGGAAAGAATCTGCGTACTGAAATCCACCAGGGGGAAAGGAGCAGGGCGTTCATTGATGCTTGCCATTGAGGAATACGCAAAGCAGCAGCCACTGTCTCATTTGAAATTAAACGCTCAAACCTATGCCATCCCATTTTATGAGGGATTGGGCTATGAGGTGGTCTCGGATGAATTCCTGGATGCAGGCATCCCTCATAAAGCCATGAAAAAATCCATTTAAAAAGAACAGGGATCCAGATTTAGGACTGGATACCCTGTTCTTTTTTTGTTTAACGCAATCGTATATTCAGAACATATCTCGTCGATAATGGAAAGGTATATGGAAAGGGGGAGCTCCATGGCAATCAAGTCCATCGCCGTCGAATTAATCGTTGGATATTTCGCTTTGCTCATTTTGACAAAAATCCTGGGAAAAACACAAATCACTCAAATATCAGCCTTTGATTTCATATCCGCATTAATTCTAGGCGAGCTTGTAGGGAACTCCCTTTATGACGGGGAAACAACAGTCTTTCAAATTCTCTCTGCCATTTCGATCTGGGGAAGTTTAATCTTCATTACTGAGTTCTTCACCCAAAAATCAAGACGTTTTAGGCATATGTTAGAAGGGACCCCATCATTAATCATCAACAAAGGGCAAATTAATTACGATCAACTGAAAAAAAATCATCTGGATTTGAACCAGCTTCAGCACTTGTTACGGGCGAAGGATGTATTTGCTATCAGAGAATGTGAATATGCGCTCTTGGAATCAGACGGTACGTTGAGCGTCATTCGAAAGCCTCTTTACGATATGGTACAGAGGCAGGATCTTCAATTGCCATTCAAGTCCGCCACCCTCCCTCTATCATTGATCGTAGATGGAGAAATTGTTCATGATAATTTAACTCTTGCAGGACAGACAGAAACCTGGTTATTGAATGAAATGAAAAAACAAGGCTTCCACTCCTATAATGAAGTGCTTTACGTGGAGTGGGAAGATGGGAAAACCCTTTTTATTCAAGGATATAAAGGGGCTGAATGATCAATTCATTTTCTCGAATTGAAAATGACAGGTGTTTCTTGCGTTCAAGACTTGTAAGGTAGGCTGTAACCGATGTTCTAAAAAGCAGCCACTGCCCCACATTCGCTACTTTGATACCAAGCAGGTCCAAATATCTCTTCATGATGTGATCGAATGTATCTCCGTTGGGGCTTTCATTTACCAACCCTACTAGAGCGTTCATTCTATCTTCGTGAAGTTCCACATTTTCCTTCACGGTTTGAATTATATTTTCTTCGAAGCTCCCATGTCCCGGTATGGCTCCTTTACATGATATGTGAAGGAGTTTTTCTAATGATTCCAATGTTTGGTCCGCATCCACAATAAAGGGAATCACATGCTTCTTTAACGTTTCACTTCCAAAATAACTATCTGCTGCAAATAAAATGTGCTCAACCAAGACTCCTACCTGACTATACGAATGTCCCGGTAAATCTATAACATCAAATGAGAACGGACCTATGCTATTATTTCCCGTACTGAGCTCTTCGTCCACCTCAACTGCCTGTCCTTCAAGGAATTTATTACGCAAATCCTTAATCGGCATCGCACCATTGAATAAATAAATCGGTTCCAGAATGGGATTCTCCATGATGGCTCTTTCCAATTTAGGGGCAAAAACAGGAATGTTGTATTTCTTCTTAAGGTGACGGGCACCGCCGAAATGATCTGTGTGGGCATGGGTGATGATACAATAATCAAGGGGGAGTCTTTCTTCCTCCAATATCCTGATTACTTTCCTCATAGCGGAGTCATCCAATCCGCTGTCAATTAAAAGCCCCTTTTCCTCTTTCACACAATAGCCGATCGTAACGGCACCGGTAAACGCATAGCAATGTTCTGTGTATTTCTGAAGTTTCACGATCATACCTCCATCAAATCTGTTCCCTATACGTATTCGTTAAAGTGTTTTCCTTTTCCTGTTAACTGAGCCAATAAAGTTGATGGGATGGGTGTTTTGAAAGATGCCTGATTTATCGCTGAACGTTGCTGGGAGTGATGATCTTCATATCGAATTTCTGTTTCTCCAGTATTGGTCTGTGATTTATTTTTCAGTGGTTTGATGGGTTGTACGGGGAAATAGCTGAACGGGTGTTTATCAACTTTTATATCTCTTTCCTGATATTGTTTGTACTGATAGTGAGGAATTGGTGCAATGTATCCCATTATTATGACCTCCTTGATTTTATGTACCCCATTTAAGATTTTGAGAAACGTCCGGACGCATCTTTACCTGCCAAACAAGCTACTATTAAAAAGCAGACTGTTTTCCTAAGCATTGTTGCTTTTGAACAAGAGTGAGGATGTTGCTTTCCGCTCCAGGTGCTCGCTTTCCGCGGGGGCACAGACTCAGGTGACAGAGCATTGGCAAGTCCTAGTCTGTGAAAAATAACAACAATCTTTGCGAAAAGAGCAAAAAAAGAAAGAAGAATTAACATAAAATACGTGAGTTCACACTCCTTTATGTCCATTCTTCTTATTTTTGTGAGTATTCTTTTATTTCTTTCCTTTGTTTAACATATTAGAAATGGTACTGAAATCCAACTGCTTCCCGTCATTCACGATCGATTGGACAATTTTATCTTCCATTTCCTTGTTTACAGGTTTATTCGCAATTTTAGATACGCGCTTAATGACGCTTCTTACCGTAGCTTCATCTTTGAAATTTGCATTTTGTAAAGAGTTCGCAAGCTCTAACACTTCGTTCATGTTAACGCCTGTCTTCTTCTCTAAATTCTTGAAAAAGTTATTATTCATTTCCATCACGCCTCCTTTTAACTATAAGCATCATATGTAAGAAACCCAGGAGCGTGAATTAAATATGAAATATTTTTACAACACAAAACAAAAAGACAAAATCCCTCCAACTTGAGGATTCTGCCTTTTGTACCCCTTTCTAACAGAAGCTAGCTCCAACGATAATCAAGAGAATGAAAAGCACAACGATCAAGACAAACGTTGAGCCATATCCGCCTCCGCATCCATAACCACATCCACCGTAGCCATATCCATACATTTAGTATCACCTCTCTTTTACCTTTAGTCTCTTATAACATATGTATATAGAGAGGTTTGCGTATGGGCTTTCTGATAATTTATTGTGTGTTTGTCCAATCAAACAAGTCGAAAGTTAAATTGCCTTCTGCATCTAATTGTGCAAGAAAGATGGATTCCACCTTCAGTTCCCTCTTAGAGATCTCACGAGTTAACCATGGCAAGGGAAATCCTACTTCCGAGAGGGCTTTTTGATCGATTTTCCCGTCCGTGATAACAGCCTGTGGTGGAGTGGATTTTTGTGATATTTCAAATACATCTTCACGTACAAGGGGCTGCTTTTCTTTCTTCAGTAGAACACTTAAATCCCCGTTTGTGTCAAGCGATGCAAATTCTACATCGGCAGCGCGGAACACATCCTTTTTCCGTAATTGTTCAAGTAACTCATCAACGGAATACTTCTCTTTCTTCAAAGCTTTTTCATCGATATTGCCTTCCTTTATGAATACCGTAGGCTTTCCTTCAGCAAACCTTCTAAACCGGATGCTCTTTAATGATAGGAAAGAAAACAGCAGTGGAAATGCAAACCATAATAGGATACTCATCAGCCCTTCACTTAAGGGCAGGCCCAGGTCCATTGATAGAGTTCCAGCAATGCTCCCCACTGTGATTCCTGTAATATATTCGAAAAAGGATAATTTCGAAAGCTGTTTCTTACCTAATAATTTGGTGATGGCAAATAGGGAAAGCAGGATAAATATGCTTCTGAGTGCCACCTGTAAGTATTCAGGCATCTTATTTCACCTCTATCATCCCTTTGGTTTGAACAGGAGAGCTCCAATGAAACCGAATATGATGGCGGAAGAGATACCGGAGCTCGTGACTTCAAACATTCCGGTAAGGACCCCCACCAAGCCATGTTCCTGGGATTCCTGCATAGCCCCGTTTACAAGTGCGTTACCAAAGCTCGTAATGGGAATGGTCGCTCCCGCTCCGGCAAAATCAATCAGGGGCTCGTATAAGCCTAATCCGGAAAGCACTGCACCTGAGACAACCAGCAGACTCAAAGTGTGGGCCGGGGTTAATTTTGCAACATCAAATAATAATTGACCGATCACACAGATGATACCACCTATCGTAAAGGCCCAAAAAAACATCGCTAACACTTTGTTTCCTCCTTTCCATCCCTACAAATACTCAATCGACACCGCATGAGCAATACAAGGGATCGATTCGCCTTGTTGAAATGTCAGGGGTGATAACAATGCCCCAGTCGCAATGACTAAGATGCGTTTATAGGTTCCTTTTTTCATTTCATTCAACAAATGCCCGTAAAGAACGGTAGCAGAACACCCTGGCCCACTTGCTCCTGATTGGACCGGTTGGTTTTCATTGTAAATCAGCATCCCACAATCTTTAAATTGTTGATCCGCCAGTGTGTATCCTTTTTGCTTAAGCATTTCGAAAGCCGTCTTTCTTCCGATTCTGGCAAGATCACCTGTAACGATGAGATCATAATAGGAAGGGTCTCTACCCAGGTCTTGAAAATGACCTGCAATCGTATCAACGGCCGCAGGTGCCATCGCACCTCCCATATTAAACGGGTCTTTCAACCCCATATCCATTACTTTCCCGATAGTTGCAGATGTCACTCTGGGGGTCGGTCCCGTGACTGATGATCCTTCTCCAATTACGGCGAACCCCGCCCCGGTTACGGTCCACTGAGCTGTTGGAGGTTTTTGGCCACCATACTCGGTTGGGTAGCGGAACTGTTTCTCTGTTGCGGAGTTGTGACTGGAAGCCCCTGTAACCACATGATGAGCTCCATGATAGTTGACTAAAAAAGCTGAGAGAGCTAGCCCCTCCATGGAGGTCGAACACGCCCCGAATAATCCGAAATATGGAATGCCATTCGTTCTTGCCGCAAAGCTTGAAGGGGTGATTTGATTAATCAGATCACCCGTCAAGAAAAACTGGACATCACTCTTTTGAAGGGACTGTTTTTCCATTGCAATCTGAACGGCATCTTCAATGAGTGTACGATTGGCTTTTTCGTACGTATCCTGTCCCATCCATACATCATCGTAAAACTGATCGAAGTCAGCCGAGAGGTTTCCTTTTTTCTCAAATGGTCCTCCTACTACTCCTGTAGAAAGGATGGCCGGGTTGGCAGGAAACATCCATGATCTTTTACCTTGCAGCATCAAATCACCCCCAACTGAATCAAAATAGTCTTGATTAACGCAACGACAAAGGCTGAGAATACCCCGAACACTATGACAGATCCTGCCAATTTAAAAATGTTACCACCGACACCGAGGACGAGGCCCTCTGTTCTATGTTCAATGGCAGCGGAGATGACGGCATTCCCGAATCCCGTGACAGGTACAGCACTTCCCGCCCCTCCAAATTGGCCAATATGGTCATATACTCCGAAGCCAGTAAGAAGCATAGCCAGGAACACCATTGTGGCAACTGTTGGATTTCCAGCCGTCTGTTCGGTGAAGTTGAAATAATAGATGTACACATACGTAACCGCCTGCCCGATCAAGCAGATAAAGCCACCGACAAAGAATGCTTTGATAACATTTTTCAGGAGGGGACGCTTCGTTTCATATTGTTTTTCCAACTGTTCATACTTCATCTGTTCGGGTGTTTTTGGTGTTTTCCCCACAAGGCATTCCTCCTACGTTTTTTCCTTCTGAAGCTTAACGATTTCCTGGAACCTGCTTTCAGCATCCTTCTTCGTAATCGACCCATTTTTAAGTTTTTCTTTCAAGCGGATGGTTTCAAGGAAAATTTTATAATCACTGGATAATATAAAATCTTCCCTGGGATATTTATCTTCCAGATAGTCATCCATTTTCTTTTCTATCTTTTTCATTTTGAATCTGTGCAAATGCTTCACTTTGTAAACTACAAGCGTTTCTTCTTTTCCCTGGATGACTGCCACATCATAAAGTTCATCCATTTTGGAGATCTCTCTTTTGATGGCATGACCATAGCTGTCTGTCTCAGGATTGTCCACTAATTCGATGGGCGGTGGATTGGTCTTCTTCATTAGTGCAATCTTGCTGTCGTTTCCATCTTCCTTATTTGCGCATCCGAACAAAACGCATAAAGCAAGTGGAATGATTATTGAGTTCTTGTTCATGCTCTATCCCTCTTTTTTTTGTACTCATCGTTTATTTTTTTCATAAAGTCATTTTTTATGAAAAAAAGACTGCCCAATTTGAGCAGCCTTAGCTTTTTTTCACTTTCGATCCACAACCGCATCCTTTTTTCTTAGTGGATGAGTTTCCTTGCTTCTTTGTATTTGTAGAGGTTTTCTTCACTTTTTTTATCCTCCTTTACCCTGTTTCCCTTTTTAGTATATGTGAAGAAACCCGAGCTTGTTTCCACTAATTACCTAGGTCTTCAATCCGTTTTCCAACTTTGGACGGCAGCTTCTAAAATAGCGGCAATCCCGGCAACGGCTAAAAGTGTGATGAGTGGGTTGAAATATAGAGGAAAGAAGAAGAAACCTCCATAAAGAAAGCATGAAACCCAGATTCCCGTACACCAGTAACACGATAATAACTCACCGATAAAACCCTTCACTCCTCCTTTTTTAGGTGTAAGATAGATCGCTTCCTCCCCATTCTCTTCCACTTCCGTATATTCATCAAAGAACGGGGCTCTTATAAATTCGGTGATTTTGTCTAAGACAATCAGATGGGTTAGCCGAAAGACGGCTAATCCAAGGGCAATCAGTTCAATCAATGTAAGCTGCAATGGAAAGACTCCCTTCACATTTCAAATTATACAAGCCCAAATTTCCAAAAGAGGGCAGATGTCCGTTACCTAATTGCCTACATCACAATATGTTAGTAATGTAAATGAAATTCATTTTAAGGAGGAACTTCTATATGGGTTGCGGAAGAGATAAAGACAGTTCAAAAAATCGTGGTTGCGTATGTCAAGCCGTCCGTGCTATTAAAGATATTCAAGAC
This sequence comes from Rossellomorea sp. NPDC077527, assembly GCF_044542955.1. NCBI lineage: Bacteria > Bacillati > Bacillota > Bacilli > Caryophanales > Bacillaceae > Rossellomorea > Rossellomorea sp. NPDC077527. The sequence goes on from NZ_JBITVL010000003.1 coordinate 578,289, forward strand.
GTAGCAAATGAAGAGTGTAACGATTGTAAAAATGATTGTTTCCTTGAGCCACTTGGTTCAATGGTGAGTCCAAGTAATCGTTTAAATACTCGTATCTTCAAGTTATATCTGAAAAACGGTGAGACTTTTAAAGCGCACATCAAAGGATGCCCTTGGAAATCACCATTTTTCCGGGTAAAAGAAGTATTCGATAACTGTTGTGCAACGCTTCAAGTATTAAAGCCTGACTACGCTGATAGCACTGGTTCTAGATCAGGTTCTGGATCAGGTTCTGACATGGAGACCATGGGCAATAATACTGAATGGGTATTCACTGGAGAATGTATCACAGTTGATCTGGATTGCTTCTGTGCGATTCAATGCATCAAAGACGTACACGTATTCTTAGAATGCGAAGACTGATCATCACGTTTCATATGAAATAAGCCAGCCGGGTACCCCGCCTGGCTCCTTTTTTTATTGCAGTCCGATCATCTTAATGGATCTCACTTCATTCTTCTTCATTTCCACTTCTTCACCTTGAAAGCTTCTGATGGTAATGTGATCCTCATCGTCTTGTAATATGACGCCTTTCACTGATTGATGACCATCAGAAAACTCACATGGAAACGGCACTTTTCCGTTAATGCTCGCAGAAATATAATCTAATTTCTCATCAATGGACAGTTCCCTGAACGGTCTTAGTTTTCTAAAGGTGGAAGCGGCCGTTTTACGTTCTGGAGGCTGAGAGACCGAGTGTGCTTCATTCACTTCAGATACTTCTAAACCATCTGTATGATGGATGTGTACCTCCTCGTCAAGGTATTTCTCTTCACGTCTGTCTAGTTGTTCTTCCGGTGCAGTTAGTTTATTAGTGGTTAATGAGTGTTTATTCTCTGGTTGAATTTGAGGCTTTTGTTTCTTGGGTGTGCGATAGGTCACCTGCATATTCCCTTTTACTTCGTCTAATCTTGGCTGGTTTATATATAGCAAAGGTTCTTTCCCCGCTTTTTTCTCTGTTCTCACTGAGACACCTCCTAATTGTTCTCCACTTTTATATGTATGCAGAAAGCGCCCAGGGGTTTCATTTTCATGTGAATTTTACAACTTTTGAAGGTATGACGCCATAAAAAAATGGCAGCGGGAATGAATCCCGCCACCATTTCTTACATTACCCTAATACATGATAGCCTGAATCTACATGAAGGTTCTCTCCCGTGATGCCCCTTGAGTAATCACTGAATAGGAACACTGCGGTATCTCCGACTTCTTCCTGCGTTGTATTTCGGCGAAGTGGAGCACGCTCTTCGATTTCTTTCAGGATGCTGTTGAAGTCCCCTACACCTTTTGCAGACAGCGTACGAATCGGTCCCGCTGAGATGGCATTTACCCGGATACCATGTTTCCCAAGGTCGCTGGCCAGATACTTCACACTCGCTTCAAGAGACGCCTTTGCTACACCCATGACATTATAGTTCTGCATGACTCTCTCACCGCCGAGGTACGTCATACTAACGATGCTGCCACCTTCAGTCATAAGATCCTTTGCCACTTTAGCAACCGCCGTCAAGGAATATGAACTGATGTTGTGAGCAAGCAGAAAGCCGTCCCTTGTTGTATTCATATAATCGCCTGCAAGCTCTTCCTTGTTAGCAAATGCGATACAGTGCGCAAGGCCGTGAATCACACCCACTTCTTCTTTAATGGTGGCAAAGCATTTCTCAATGTCAGCATCACTCGTTACATCACATGGCAGAACGAGTGAATTCTCTCCGCCTTCAAGTGTTTCGGCAAGATCTCTGACCCCCTTTTCAAAGCGCTCGCCAGCATATGTAAATATTAAACGTGCACCGGATTGATGCAGAGAACGGGCAATTCCCCATGCAATACTACGCTTATTCGCAACTCCCATGACAACATATGTTTTTCCTTTTAATGAAAGAGTCATTATTATCCTCCTAATTAATACATGTTATTAGTACCTACTACTAATTCTAACTCAATCCCAGGCAAAAGAAAAGAAGAAACCTATCGTATTCTCCTTTTTACATTCTCAATCTGTTGTAGATGTCTCTGTTCATGCTTACCTAGAAGTTCCAGCACCTGCCAGATCGGCATCTCCCCAAAGCGGTGATGGTTCATAGATTGATGTTTTAATTTCTCTTTAGAATAGTTCTCAAGAAACTGCGTAGTGAGAGAACGAGAATCATCCAATGATTTTAATAAATCTTCCTTGTTTTGTTGACTTGAGGGAGGCTCGATCGGTGCCTTTAATTTTTGAGAAGGATCATCAAAAACGGATAAATCTACATCTGTACCGCTCCTTCCAGACGGTCTTTTTGCAGATTCCAGTGCCAATGTCAAAAAGCGTGTTTCCGCACCTGCGAGATGAAGTACGATTTGAGCGATGCTCCACTCCTCTTTTGAAGGCTTTTGGTTCAGTTCAACATAAGATAAATCCTCAAGACTTTTCTTTACATTATCCCGGATTTCTACTATTTTCTTTTCCCACATAGACCATTCCTCCTTATTTATTTCTTCTCTTATTAATTAGGTGATATAAGACATAACTCCTCTTTAAAGTAAAACTTCCCAAGAAAAAAGTTTCTTGGGAAGTGTGTAGCCTTATTAGCAGTATTCACAGAATTCAAGTTCTCGTTTGAGTTCATCTACATATTCTTTTGAGCCCGTGACAATCAGGCGGTCATTCATGTGAAGCTCGGTATCTCCATGAGGTACGATGGAATCCTTTCCTCTAAAGATCCGGACAAAGATGACATCTCCGGTGAATGGGAACTTCCGAAGGGTCATGCCTTCAAATTGGCTGTTTAACATCCGGATCTCATAAAGGGATGTTTCCTGATTTGTCAGGATACTCATGACGGATGGTGACTCAATGAGCGCCCTTAATAAAGCTTTGGTTGATAAGAATACGGAATACACTTCAATATCCTGATCACGCAGGCTTTCATGGAGGTCCGGACTTTCAACCCTTACAATGACCCTGCCTACACCATATTCTTTTGCCGTGACGGCGAGGGTAGCATTCAACTCTTCATCACCAGTGGAAATCACAAGGATATCCGACTCGAAAATATTCTTATCTTCCAAAGTCTCTAATTCATAATCATCGATCTCATTGATCGTAAACAGGGAATCAGCGATACTTCGATCTGATTTATCCTGTTTGGTATGATATAGAACCGGCTCATACAAGGAGGATTGAAGCTCTCTTGATACCGGCATGGTTAACTGATTGGCACCAAGGAATGTAATTTTCAGCTTCTTCTCTTTTGCACTTTCCCTCGGGAAAAGCTTTTTGAAAATGATCGGTGTGATGATACATGTGATTACAGCCACTAAAATGAGGGTACCACTCATCTGAGCTGTAATAATCTCGATCCTTTCAGCGATTTTGGCAGCAGCAATCACCAATGATAAGGTTGATGTAAGGAGAAATGCTGAAGCAATTGTGGTTTTCGTATCATACCAGTACCTCAATAGGTAGACAGGGATGATCTTTGAAACCAGGAATGCCAGAACCAATAATGGAATGAGTAAGAGCATTTTCTTATCACTGAGCAGGGACCCGAGATCCAACTCGACGCCAATCATGACGAAGAAGATCGGAATGAGGAACCCGTAACCAAATGAGTCAAGCTTGTGAACCATTTCCTGATTTGGAGCAAGCAGTGAAACCAGTACACCTGCAAGGAATGCCCCCAGGATATTTTCCGCCCCTACCGTCTCAGAAACCGCCACCAGTAAGATGATCAGTGTAAAGACGGCTCGTGTTCCGATTTGAACGGTTCCTGTCGACAAACTCTTGATGAAAGGATTGTTCTTCAACCTCTTCGCAAGGAAATATAACAGGAGTCCTACCCCGAACAATATCAGAAGGAGCCACATATTCCCATGTCCTTCTCCGTAAAGAGAAACGAACACAGCAAGTAGAATCATGGTCACAAGATCTGCAATGACCGCTACAAGCAGGATGATTTGCCCGATGGCACTTTTCATGATATGGGCTTCTTTGAGTGTTGGTACTACGACTCCAAGGGAAATCGTTGAAATGATCAACGTCATCAAGAACGCGTTATCGATGAGACCGAATAAGACAAATACATACGACAGACCAAGGGATACGAAGAATATTCCGATGAAAATAATGATCGCTAATTTCAGTCGATTCGGCTCTTCTTTACCACTCGGTAAAAGCTCTTTCTTCTTTTTCCCACCGGAAAAAGCGGTGAAATCTATTTCAAGTCCGCTTAAGAACATGAGGAAGATAAACCCTAGGGTAGATAATGTCTCAAGCCACATGTCCTGATGAACGAGATTAAATCCACTCTTCCCTATTACCAACCCCATAATAATTTCCGCAATAACGACCGGGATGAAATTCAACTTGAATCGATGCAGTAAAATGGGAGTTAAAAAAGCTACAAGAATAACAATGACAAGTGATGCAACGGATGCATGTTGTTCCATTCATTCCTCCCCCTCTTCTCTTTATATTAAGTAGTTCATAAACATTGTCGCTAAGCCAAGATATATCAAGGTACTGATGACATCATTAATCGTCGTGATAAAAGGACCGGAAGCGACAGCCGGGTCTACTTTTAGCTTGTGCATAAGGAGAGGCACTAATGTACCTGCGAGTGTTGCAACGAACAGTGAGATCAACACGGATACACCAATAAGGATTCCTAAGAAGAATTCACCTTTCCACACATACACAATGACGCTGACAACAATCCCGCACGTTGTGCCTGTAATGAGTCCGGTACCCGCCTCCCGGATGATCAGGGACATCTTGTTCTCCTTCTCCAGGTCACCTGTTGCAATTCCCCTCACCGCAACGGCCAGTGCCTGAGTTCCCGTATTTCCAGCCATACCGGCAATCAATGGGATAAATACGGCCAGAATCGCCACTTTATCCAGAGTATTTTCAAACCGGCCTATGAGGCTCGCTGTGAACATTCCTAAGAATAATAAGGCAATCAGCCAAGGAAGACGTTTCTTTGCTGCATTAATAGGGCTTCGGTCAATGGAATCTAAATCGGCGATACCGGCAAGTTTGGAGTAGTCATCGGAAGCTTCTTCTTCCATGACATCCATGATGTCATCGACAGTAATGATTCCAAGAAGGTGGTGCTGAAAATCAACAACGGGCAGAGCAAGGAAGTCATAATCCTTCATTTGTCGTGCGACCGCTTCCTGATCTTCACTTACCCCTACAGACATGACACGGCCACTCATAATTTCACCGATCATGACATCATCGTGGCTAATGATCAAATCTCTGAGGGAAATAACCCCTACAAGCTTTTTATCATCATCGACTACATAGATATAATAAATCGTTTCGGCATTAGGGGCTTCATTTTTCAAAATATACATGGCCGAACGCACGGTCTGATTTTGGGAAATGGCCACAAACTCAGTGGTCATGATACTTCCGGCTGTATACTCTTCATAGTGCAGTAATTCTTTGATTTCTTTCGCCGATTCATCATCCATGATTGTCAGATAACTGACAACTTGATCTTTATCCAATTCATTCAAGACATCCACAGCGTCATCGGCATACATATTAGATAGCATTTCGGCTGCATATGTAGGGTTCATCTCGGCTAAAATATCCTGATAATCCTCTTCATCTATATCCAGGCTCTCAAAAAGCTCTGCCATTTCTTCCGGTGAAAGATAATGGTACAAACGGTTTCTCAAATCTTCATCTATTTTAGAGAAAAATTTCGCTTGGTCATAAGAGTGCAATTGAACGAATTCTGATCGAAATAAATCCAGGTCTTCTTCTTGAAGGGCTCTAATGAGAAGATCTTCATCGTACATTTCTTTTTCCTGCTTTTCTCTATCTTTTTCCTGTTCTTGAGTCACCTCAGACATCAAAGACACCCTCTTTCTTATCTTAATTTGTATATAGTCTTAATAATACTAGCAAATCTTGAGACGATTGTCTCTGATGAAATCATAACCATATGTGTATGACTTTCGTTTATTATGTAATAATAACCCCTGTTGAATACGAAACGCACGATTTGAATACTGAATCATTAATATGTCATAAAATACGGCAAAAGAAAAGAAAAAAGGTACTCTTTAGAAAGAAGGTTGAGGATGAAAATTGATATTATCGGTGATGTTCACGGCTGTTATCATGAGTTAACAGAATTAACGATGAAGCTGGGATATGAATGGAGTACCGGGATCCCCATTCATCATGACGGAAGAATGCTTGGCTTTGTGGGAGATTTGACCGATCGGGGACATCATTCCATTAAGACAATAGCCACTGTATTTGAATTGTTTCAAAGGGATTCCGTTCATTATGTCCCTGGTAATCACTGCAATAAACTCTACCGCTATTTCTTAGGCAACAACGTAAAAATCCTTCACGGCCTGGAAACAACGGTGGCTGAGCTTAGCGCCTTACCTCCGAAGGAAAGAAATCGATATCGGGATATGTTCATTGAACTATATGAACAATCCCCATTGTATAAAGTATTGGATCATGGACGCCTCATTATTGCTCATGCAGGCATCAAGGAAGAGTTAATAGGTAAACAGAGCAATCGGGTCAAAACCTTTGTCCTATACGGGGATATTACCGGAGAGAAGAATGAAGACGGCACGCCTGTCCGAAAAGATTGGGCCCGTGACTATAAAGGGGACCCTTGGATTATATATGGTCATACACCCGTGAAAGAACCACGGATTTTGAACAAAACAGCGAATATTGACACAGGTGCTGTCTTCGGTGGGAAGCTTTCTGCTTTAAGATATCCAGAAATCGAGGTAGTTAGTGTACCCTCTACCATGCCCTTTGTGGAAGAGAAATTCAGGGAATTAGAATGATGCACTACATGTATATACTAAAAAGAGACCCTTTTCAGTCTAACCGAAAAGGGTCTCTTCTCTTTTGATGATCAAGCAGTGCCCTCATATCACTAGGCATCGGGACCTCCAGGCTCAGCCAAGATTTACGGATAGGGTGAAAAAAATGTAACCTTCGACAATGAAGGGCCTGTCTGCCTATCAGCTTTACACTTCCCCCATATAAATCATCTCCAGCTAGAGGATGTCCGATAAATGACATATGAACCCTTATTTGATGGGTTCTGCCGGTTTCCAGTCTTAACTCAATATGGGCAAAATCAAGGAACTGTTCCACCACCCTATAATGGGTTAAAGCAAATTGCCCGTCTGACCGCACCTCTCTTTCAATGATGCTGTCGGACTTTCGGCCGATTCGCTCTTCAATCATTCCCGAAATGTCCAACTCCCCTTCAGCGAAAGCTTCATATGTCCTTTGGATTTCCCTTTCTTTCTGCTGAAGGCTGAATAGATGATGAACATGCCTGTGTTTTGCCACCAGGACCAGTCCGGAAGTGTCTTTATCCAACCGGGTAACGATATGTACCGTAGACATAATGTCTTTAACTTCGAAATATCCCAAGATCGCATTTGCCAGGCTTCCTGTCGGTTCATCTTTCGTGGGAATGGTTTTCATCCCCCAGGGTTTGTCAACGACAAGAACATCATTGTCTTCATAAAGAATAGACAGGGGGATATCTTCCGCCACTAACGTCTTACTCGGCTTCTCTACAGGAAAACTCACCTTTAGAAGATCTCCTGACGAAAGAGGATAGCGAACATTTTCTTCCTTACCATTGATAGTGATGGATCCTCCGTCAAACTTGACAGACGTCAAAGTCCGCTTTGAAATCTGCTGATCCATAAGAAACTCTCTCATTAACTTCCCTTCATACGTAGAAGGAATGCTCCATTCTAGTGAAAAACCGCTCATCCTAATACCTGCCCTTATTCATCCGCTACAAATGAATCATGGACACGTTTCCAGAACGGGAAGGGGCGGAAGCGGGCAAAACGAATTTTCTCATCCGCAACACGATACTGAATGCTCTTCACATCTTTATGAAGGAGAGAAAGATGATCGATCGTCACCAGGAAATCCGGTCCATTCACTGGTTTCAGCATGCACGTATGATGCGCAGGTAAAATGAGCGGTGACCCGATGGTTCGGAAAACCCGATTATTGATGGACGCCATTTCAGCAAATTGAATGGCCGGTAATGACGGGTGAATGATTGCTCCACCCAGTGCCTTATTATAAGCTGTACTTCCGGATGGAGTTGAAAGACAAAGGCCGTCCCCTCTAAAGCGCTCAAAATGCTGCCCCCTGATTTCCACGTCCATGACAAGGGTCCCTTCAACGCTTTTGACCGTTGATTCATTCAAAGCAAGATATCGGGTTTCCTTTCCACCATGCTGATAACGGATAATCGTTTCCAAGAGTGGATATTCAATGATCTGATAGGGTGTCTTAGCAATGGCTATGACGAGTTTCTCGATCTCCTCTGGCACCCAGTCAGCATAGAAGCCGAGATGCCCCGTATGTACACCGACAAATGCCGTCTTATCCAGCCTGGATCGATAGCGGTGAAATGCATAAAGAAGCGTGCCATCCCCGCCAACGGAAATGACGATATCCGGTTGATCATCATCATAGATCAAGTTGAAATCTTGTAGATACGTTCTCATTTTATGCATTAAGGTATTAGACTTCGAATCACCTTTTGATGTTATCGCGAACTTCATACGTATACCCCTTTCAAATCACTGCTGTTTTGGTTCAGGATTTTCTCTCCGTTGATCCTTTTCTTTTTTATTCGTGAAAATGACTTGGGCTTCCTGGATCTCCTCACGGATCAAACTCATTTCCTCATCAAGCCTAAAGGCCGCTTCAGCAGCTCGTTGTATCCGGAGACGTACTTGTTCAGGAATTTGACCACTATACTTATAATTCAATGAATGCTCGATCGTCGCCCAAAAATTCATGGATAACGTTCTGATTTGAATTTCTACCAAGATGTTTTTCTCACCCTGGATGGTTTGCACGGGATAGTCTATGACAATATGATAGGATCGGTAGCCACTTGGTTTTTTGTGGGTTACATAGTCCCTTTCTTCTATGATTTTAAAATCATTCCGGCTCCGAAGTTTTTCCACGACGATATGAATATCATCAACGAATTGACACATCATCCTGAGTCCTGCGATATCCTGCATTTCTGTTTCAATATTCGATAGCTTGATTCCTTTTTGATTCGCCTTATCAAGAATACTTGCGATGGGTTTTACCCTGCCTGTGACAAATTCAATGGGAGAATGTGTGTTGTGGAGTTCATATTCTCCCCTCATCCCTTTAAGCTTAATCTTTAATTCGTCTACAGCCTGCTTGTAGGGAGCTAAAAATTGTTCCCAGTGATTCATTCCCCTCACCTCTCGCCTACTTTTCAAGAAATACCTTTTCTACCTTTTCAACCATTTCGTCACCGTAGTTCCCGTTTCCTTCTATATTCTCTACCAGATAGTCAAGTTCTTCTGTGAATTGATCCAATTCAAGTGAAACATGTTCACTTTTTGCTACGACTGCCGCTTTTTCCTTTAATGCTTTTTTCAATTCCGGCCAGATTGACTCTTCCAGATATAAATACACATATTCCTCTTCGTTTTCTGTTAAATACACGAAAGCATAGCGATCGGAATCTGCAATGATCTGACAGGCAGCCGTTGTATCTTGAATGAGATCGACCTGGTCCGTATGTAAGTATAATGTACCGTTTTCATATGTTGTGTGTTGAAATTGAACAATTTTCCTCATGCGTTTCTTCATCCTTCCATTAAACAATCAGTATCATTTTAACATAATACAACCAATTCATCTAAACATTGAAGTTCCCAATTATTAAAGAGATAATAGAAGAAGTTTGTAAGGAAAGGATGCTTACGCATGGCACAGGAAATAGAAATAGAATTCAAGAATCTCGTAACAGAAGAGGAATTCAACCGCTTGACCTCTCACTTTCATATTAAGGAAGAGGATTTCATCTCTCAGGACAATCACTATTTTGATACTCCGGATCATCAATTAAAAGAGAAACAATCTGCACTAAGAATCCGGGAGAAAAACGGGAAGTATACGTTAACACTAAAGACCCCTTTTAACGAAGATCTTTTAGAAACGAATCAATCCTTATCGAAAAGCCAAGCAGACTCTCTCCTAGGGGAAGGGACATTTCCAATAGGGGAAGTCAAAGATGTATTGAAGTCACTTTCTGTTTCTTGCACTGCACTCCAACACTTCGGGACACTTTCAACAAACAGGGCAGAAATGAACTATAGAGATGGACTACTTGTTTTCGATAAAAGTTCTTACCTTCATAAAGAAGACTACGAGCTTGAATTTGAAGTGAAGGAACGTAAATCGGGTGAAGAGATATTTCTTGATTTATTGAAACAGCATCACATTCCAATAAGAAAAACGGACAATAAAATCAAACGTTTTTACTTGGAGAAATTAAAACAGGAAGAGTCTTGACCGATATAAGTATAAGAGTAGCAGTTTACGAAATGAGGAGTCTTTCACATGAATGTTCAGCAATTGAAAACGATGATGGAGCTCAAAGCATTGAACAGCTTAGGTTCAGTTTCTTCGATTCAAGATACAAGCAGTCAATCGAATGATCTGTTTCAACAATTATTAACAGAAGCCCTTCATTCAAGCACAAATTCCAAGAACATGAATCAATCTCTTGGAGCCGTCAATGAAGCCTGGCGTATTAAGTCAGCCTTATCAGTGACGCCAAGCATCCATCCGCAGTCCATTGTGAACAATGCTTACCTGGCTGCACCACAGGAGATTGATGAAATCATCACACGAGCGGCTGATCATTATGGTATGCCTAAAAAACTGATTCAATCCGTCATTAAACAGGAATCCAATTTCAATCCTGGTGCCGTCAGTCCCGCAGGGGCCGCAGGGTTAATGCAGCTCATGCCAAGCACTGCAAGAGGTCTTGGAGTCACCAATATTTTCGATCCTGAAGAAAATGTATTTGCAGGTACGAAGTATTTAAAGCAAATGCTTGATAAATATAACGGGGACATCCACCTTGCCCTGGCAGCCTACAACGCCGGCCCTGGTAACGTTGATAAATATCAAGGTATCCCACCGTTTAAAGAAACAACCGCATATGTTAAGAAAGTGACAGATCACTATTTTGCCTAATGGTCCGTCTTCTTGGCAAGGCACTCCTCCCCTTTGAGGTCGGCCTTGCCTTTTTGATACAAGCCGTATGGTTCATTAGACCCCCCTCGCCTCTTGTGTCAAATCATCATTCATTCAGACAAAACAGGATAGAAACATAAAAGGAGGCTACACTAATTTAGGAATAATCAGGCAGATGTAAGACTATTTGTTTGAGATATAGATTAATGCTTGCTAGAATGAACATACAATCTAAGTAAAAAGGAGTCATTCTTATGGTCGAGAAACCACAAATGCCCTATAACCTTATCGGCGAAAAGAAACTCTCCATGCTCGTTGAAGCTTTTTATGAAAGAGTATCCAATCATCCTGAGTTGTCACCAATTTTCCCGGATGACTTAACCGAGACATCACGTAAACAAAAGCAATTCTTAACTCAATATTTAGGTGGTCCTGCACTTTATACCGAGGAGCATGGACATCCTATGCTGCGTGCCAGGCATCTTCCATTTCCAATTACAGAAGAAAGGGCTAAAGCTTGGTTAAGCTGTATGCATGAGGCTATGAATGAAGTCGATCTAGAGGGTCCAGTAAGGGATGACTTTTTTCACAGACTCGTTTTAACTGCCCATCACATGGTAAATACGGATTCTACCAAGGGTTCTGCCATTGACTAGGACAAATAGCTGGCATCACCTTAAAGGGTGCGGTCGTGAGAAGAAACCTCTGGAAATATATATGTTTGTTGACCCTCTTTGCCCGGAGTGCTGGGCACTAGAACCAATCTTAAAGAAGCTGCATATCGAGTACGGTCAGTACTTTCGTATACGGTATATCCTAAGCGGACAACTCGCCTCTTTGAATTTGGCGACCAAAAGGAAGCAGGAAGATCTGGCACAACAATGGGATAAAACGGCAAGTCGCTCCGGGATGTCGTGCGATGGAAGCCTGTGGATCGATAATCCGATTGATTCACCCTATCTCGCATCTTTTGCCATCAAAGCAGCAGAACTTCAAGGTAAACACTCGGGTATTCGCTTCCTTCGTTTTTTACAGGAACGGTTATTCCTGCAGAAACAAGACATTTCGAACATCGACGTTCTGAAGGAATGTGCCCGGGCAGCAAAGCTTGATCTGAGCGAATTCATGAACGATATTAACTCTTCTACTGCATCAAAGGCGTTTCAATGTGACGTCAAGATTACATCGGAAATGGAAGTGGATGAAATTCCGACCCTGGTCTTTTTTAATGAAAATATCGAGGATGAGGGATTAAAGATCACCGGTTTGTATTCTTATGAGGTGTATGTTCATATTATTGAAGAAATGCTTACAACAAAGCCTGAGAAGCAGCCTTTGCCCCCACTTGAGGTTTTCATGAAGTATTATCGGGTGGTTGCATCGAAGGAAATTGCCGTAGTGTATGATCTATCTATAGAAGAAGTTGAAAAGCAAATGAAGAAATGGACACTTCAGCAAAAAGTAAAAAAACTTCCGGCAAAGCACGGAACCTTTTGGAAATATATCAATCAATAATTATTGTAGTATAATTAAATCTTCATAAAACAAGAAAAGCCGATGTTGTTTCCAACATCGGTTTTTCAATACGAACAAAGGGGATGGGAGAAATTTTTCACGGTCAAACAAAGGGGTATATGTTTGCTTGTGATCAACTTCACACCGATAATATATCATGTATCCACTTGTATTGGCAAGTTGTTTGTATGGTATTTCACAATATTGTCAAAATCAATTCATGTTCTTCCCTTCCTCTTCATATAAATGGTAATAAGACAACGTTCGGAGGGAATTAACATGCTCGTAAAAATGAAATATGGGATCCTCCTCCTCTTGATCCTCATCAGCTTTTTCATCAACATCCTTGGCCTCATGCACCTGATCCCCATTTATATCACGTCTCCCATCCTCTTTCTCTCCCTCCTCCTCTTCTTCCACTCCCTCGGAAACCGCAACCGATTCAGGGGATTCAAATCGATGAAATGAGGGACGGACCTTAAAAAATGAATCCCCGGCCTGAAGGAAGATGCCCTTCTGGCGGGGGATTTATTTAGTGATTCTATTTATTGAAGCTTCTCCAGCAGTTCTTCCATTTCATTCAGCTTTTCCTCAAAAACTTTACAAGCATCCTCCACCGGTTTGGATGTAGTCACATCCACTCCCGCTTTTTTCAGCACCTCGATCGGGTAATCGGAGCTTCCCGCTTTCAGGAAGTCGATATAGCGTTCCACTGCCGGTTCCCCTTCTTCAAGTATTTGTTGACTCAGCGCCGTTGCGGCAGAGAATCCTGTTGCATATTGATACACATAATAATTGTAGTAGAAGTGTGGAATGCGAGCCCACTCCAACCCGATTTCTTCGTCAATTGAAATGTCATCGCCGAAATACTTCTTATTCAAATTATAATACTCTTTCGTCAAAAACTCTGAAGTCAGTGCTTCTCCTTCTTGTGCTTTCTTATGAATGAGATGCTCGAATTCAGCAAACATCGTTTGACGGAATACAGTTCCTCTGAATCCTTCCAGATAATGATTCAAGAGATATAAACGTTTCTTCTCATCTTCAATCGTATTCAATAAGTAATCATTCAATAATGCTTCATTGCAAGTAGAGGCCACTTCGGCTACAAAGATGGAATAATGACCATACGTATATGGTTGTGAGCTACGCGTATAGTAGCTGTGCACACTGTGTCCGAATTCATGGGCAAGTGTAAAGAGATTATTTACGTTATCCTGCCAGTTCATCAGGATGTAAGGGTTTGTGCCATATGCTCCTGAAGAATAGGCCCCGCTTCTCTTCCCTTTGTTCTCCACTACGTCCACCCAGCGGTTTTCGAAGCCCTCTTTCAGAACATCGGCATATTCCTTACCAAGTGGCTTTAGACCGTCAAGAATCATGGTCTGTGCTTCGTCATAGCTTATGTCCATTTTGACCTCTTTCACAAGCGGCGTATATAGGTCATACATATGAACCTCATCCAAGCCCAGAACTTTCTTACGAAGTTTTACATAGCGCTGCAGGAGATGAAGATTTTTATTAACGGTATCAACCAGGTTATCATAGACTTCTTCGGGAATATTATTATTTGATAAAGCCGCATGTCTGGCAGAATCGTAATGTCTGACATTCGCAATGAAATTGTCTTTCTTCACCGCGCCACTTAAAGTCGAAGCAAATGTGTTTTCAAATTTACCATATGTCTCATATACCTTTTTAAACGCCTCTTCCCGAATCCTGCGATCACTGCTCTCAAGGAACCTGATAAAACGGCCATGAGTGATGTCCACTTCTTCTCCGTTTTCATCTTTTATGCTTGGAAATTCAATATCGGCATTATTTAACATCCCAAATGTATTACTCGCAGCACCGAACACTTCAGATGCCTGTGCCAGTAGCGCTTCTTCTTCTGCAGAAAGAACATGTGGACGCTGAAGATTAATTTCCTCTAATGCATGCTTATACTTTTTCAGTTCTTCCTTTTCCTCCAGAAAGCCTTTTAGCTTATCTTCGTCAATGGAAAGCACTTCAGGCACCAGGTAAGCAAACTTACTTCCTAATTGTGTATAAAGACTTTTGGCACGGTCATCCAATCCCTGATAATACGAATTGGTCGTATCCTGATCATAGCGCATGTGAGAATATGTATAAACCCTACCCATCCGTTCCATTATTTCATCCTGGAAAGCGAATGCCTGGTAAAGCTGATCTGCACTTTCACCCAATGTTCCTTTAAATTGATCCGCTTTCTTTGATAGCTCTTTGATTTCTTTATATTCCTTTTCCCATGTCTGATCACTTTCAAAAATGTCTTCCAATCTCCACGTTAACTTTTCTTCTACCTCTTTTCTACCAGGCAGACTTTTCACTGCTGTATCTTTTGACATATACATCCTCCATTCTAAATCTACAGAAAATTCCTTATAGTAACATTCTCTCTCATCTAAGAATTTCCTGCAACAATCCAATTTTGATTACACCTTTTTTAATATATGCTTCCACTTGGGAAAAAAATCATGACGATGCTTCTCAAAGGCTGAAAAATGATTCGGGCAGCTCCAGGTATTGGTTTGCTGGAAATGTTGATCATCTGTTCTTTCAATCACCTTCAGCCCTTCAAGCAGACTTAAATATCCTCTAACAACGTTTCTTAACCCTTCTTCTATTTTTATTAACGGAAGTCCGCGGAGCTCGATATGACCTTCTATAAGCCTCTTATTTAACCCGTGATACACACTCTCCACTGTAAATGCCCCACACTTCTTCAAACTGTCTTTCCAAATATAGTATTGCCATTCCACCTCATGATTTTTGATCATCATTCCGTGTGGGATAACCGGAAGGCCGATGTAAAGGGGAAGATACAAAAATGTATCCCCTTCCCCGTACACTTCTCTTAAGAACGCATCTCTCCCCGTTTTATTATAATTAAGTTTGTTATATATCCATTTCATTCTATAATGGTTCCATGCGGAAAAGGGGTTAGGGTGTTGCAAGGAAGCATTCGGTATGGTGAAAGGTAGGGTAATCTGATCAACGGGGATTGTGACAGGGGCTTCTGTCAAGAAACGAGAATTTGAAACCGGATAGAGATGGGTATACAGGTGAAAGCTGCTGATTTCAGGGAGAAAATGAAGGAGAAAATAATGTAAGTCCGGTGAATACCGGATAAATGCTTGTTGGAAAGTAGATAGCTTCAGGAGTTCTTTACGCTTCAATGATTGAGTGAGGATCCAAAAAGGGGTTATGCCATTTCGATGATACCCATGTGTACGTTCCTCCATTTCAGGAATCGGGATAGTGGAACATTGTATTTCGATCGCAATCTCCCTGTCATCTGTTTTCACATAAATATCAGCGATCTGTTTGATCTCTTTCAAATAGTGCTCGAGTTTTACATTTTTATAGAGAGAGTTTAATCTGTCATACAAAAGCTGCTTGCTTAACAGGTGCTTCGGGGACTCATTTTCCTTTTCCACGATACATCCAGCATGGGAGACATGGGCAAAATGTGGGACATTTCGATTTCCGATGCGCAAAATCAGTCCCGAAGAACAATATGGACATTGGAATTGCATGCCATCACTTCTTACCCTTTTCAAATCTTCCCTGGTGAAATGGATCGTCGTGAATATTTTCTGATTTACTAAAGCGGTTAACATAGAACACCTCCTCATGATTCATTCGCCAAAAACCGTGAAATTCCTGCATAAAAATGCCTTCAAGCTAAAATAACTTGAAGGCATTGTATTATAGAAGAGGAGACATCAATCGTGAAGTGGATTCCAGAATCCTGTAACCAAGATGTCTTTTCTGAAATTCTTCCAACTTCAATTCTTCCGAGTCTTCCAAGTCATGAAGATATTCCTTTACAATGGAGGCTGCACTTTCCGTTTTATACAGAAATGCATTCACCTCAAAATTCAGGTGAAAACTTCTCATATCCATATTCGATGTTCCAATCGAAGCCATTTCTTCATCAACTATTACAATCTTACTATGCATGAATCCCTTTTGGTATTCAAAAATACGTGCGCCCGCCTCCAGAAGATCCGGAAAATAGGAGCGGGAGGCATGGAATACGATTCGTTTGTCGGGTTTATGAGGGACTAACAGTCTCACATCGACACCACTTAAAGCCGCAATCTTAAGGGCTGAGAAAATGTCTTCGTCCGGCACAAAATAGGGGGAAGCCACCCAAACACTCTTTCTTGCCGAAGTAATCATCGAGAAGAATATATTCTTTAAAACGCTCAATTCATTATCAGGTCCACCTGCAATCATCTGAACTCCGCCGTCATGACTATTTTCAATCGGATCAGGACTTAGATATCCAGGAGTCAGGAAGTCATCATTCGTCATATAATACCAATCCTGAAGAAAGATCAACTGCAAAGTCCGGACCGCTTCTCCCCTTACAAATAGATGAGTGTCCCTCCAGAAGCCGAAATGGGGGTTCTTGCCTAAATATTCGTCCCCGATATTAAGCCCCCCTACAAATCCGATACTGCCATCGATGACAATGATTTTACGATGATTGCGAAAGTTGAACTTATTATTGAGAACGGGAATTTTCACAGGACCAAAGGCAACCACTTCAATTCCTGCTTGTTTCAATTCATTGATATAGTCCCTAGATAACTGCCAGGCTCCGACAGCATCATATAGGAACCGGATTTTGACCCCATCGTTCGCACGTTCAATGAGAATATCCTTTATCTGATTTCCAATCTCGTCATGTCGTACAATATAATATTCCATATGAATATGATGCTTTGCCGTCTTTAACCATGTTAGAATTTCACCAAATGTCTCCGTGCCATTCGTCAAGAGTTTTGTTTCGCTTGAAAAAGAGATGGCACTATTCCCGATTCTCTGTGCAAGCTGGAAATGCTTCTCTTGGAACAACCCAAACATTTCAGCATTGATTTCCTTCGGTCCAGGCTCAAATTTGTTATACGTTTCCTGATCCAGTATGTACTTTTTCTTATACATTTTTTCTTTTCGATAATTCCGTCCAAATAATAAATAAAAAATGAAGCCCAAAAACGGAAAAGCTCCTAATACGACCAGCCATGTCAATGTTTGGGTAGGGTGGCGATTTTCAAAGAAAATGAGGAAGCCAATGACAATGACCGAGAATGTAAAGACAATACTAATATACTTTACCATTCCGGATAAATACTGATCGAAATAGAAAATATAACTCAATATGAGAACAGCAATAAATAAGAGGACCCGCACTGTATTTTTCATTCACAAAACACCTTCCACCGGCTTAATGTCTCTTAAATGTGAAGCACTGATAAAAATGAAGGAATCCACCCACAATACTAAAGGAATAAATCGTATGACAAGTAAATAAATATAAAAAATACCGATTTCTGTATGAAACCGGTATTGAATCTTACGAAAAGTGCTCACTAAGTGTCTTAAAGACATTCTCCTGAATGACGATTTTACCATACTCTTCAAGGCGATGGACGGTCATTCGTGATTCATCAGCATATTCAAGCAGTATACTTAACGTATTGTCGATATCTTCTTCTGCAAAGTGTTCTTCTGAAAATTTAACGTAAATAAAATATCTATCTTCGAATGCAAGCAGCTTTGTTTCCAAGTGCTCCACAGGCAAATCTTTCATTCGCTGGGAAAGAGAAATGGCATCTTCAAAATCGTTGAATTTCAATGTGAAATCCAATACTACTTCAGTTTCTCCGTCCTGGTCCTGCTTGATTTGGAAGTGTTGATCCAGAAGCTCTTCTATACGCTCATCTACAGGAAGTTCCTTGAGCTTATCCTCTGGAATCGGAAGTTCAAATCGTTGACCATCTTTTGAAACCTGAGCTCTTGTAACAAGTACTTCAAGTCCTTTATCCAACGCCTGAACTTGGATCCAAAGCGGTCCTTCAATTCCAAAATCTTCTTCCTGGTGAACTTCATCCATCATTTCCCAGAATAATTCTTCGCTTCTTTCGCGATTATACCAGATTTCTTCGCGGTCAAATCCACGATCTTCTATATCTCCGTAAGAAATGTAAAACTTGACGGTATTTTCATTAATGCGTTCGATTTCCAATTAACACCTCTCCCTTCTTGCATGATGTTAGTGAAGGGACTACACCCTCTGAGCAGGTAATGCTCGATTGCTGGTGAAGATAGAAGATACATTTAGGTTAGTTTGTACCTTGTACTTCTATTTTATGATAGTAACACTGAAAATGGAATTAAACTAACACCCATTTTTTTCTCACAAATCCCATTAGGTGTTTTTGACATTTTAGCGAATATTTGCAGAAAATTCAAGTGATAATACCTAATCTAATATAAAAGAGACTGACCCGAAAGGAGACGCAACGTTCCTTAAAGGGTCAGCCCCTTTCACTTATATATTCTCATGCAAAGGCAGCTCTAATTGACCATCCTTTGCGCTTCCAGAAGTTGGAATGTGCGAACTTTTCTTGGAAGGAATCGTCTGATTTCATCTTCGTTGTAACCCACTTGAAGACGTTTTTCATCGAGGATGATTGGACGCCTTAAAAGACCCGGGTTTTTTTGAATGAGTTCAAACAACTCTTGAAGTGGTAAAGTTTCTAGATCCACATTAAGCTTTTGGAATGTTTTAGAACGGGTTGAAATAATTTCATCTGTTCCATCCTCAGTCATGCGAAGGATTTCTTTAATTTCATCAATGCTTAACGGTTCAGAAAATACGTTGCGTTCTGTATATGGAATCTCATGCTCTTCTAACCAAGCTTTTGCCTTGCGACAAGATGTACAACTAGGTGAAGTGAATAATGTAACCACGAATCATTCACACTCCCTTAAGGAATTTTTAATGATAGAGTACTTTATTTAAACATCGGCTGTACATTAAAATTAGTTTAAATAAGAAATCTCTATTATGTATTATACATGAATAACAGTCCATTGAACATAGTTTTAACTAATTTGTCAAATTTCCTATACATAGGTATAACATAGCTGAATCTTCTGCTTCTAGTATCGCTTTACCCTGTACATCTTTAGCTTAAACATAATATTGAACAATTCCATTTTTTCATTTAGAAAACCTTATTGCGAATAGACAATAAGGTTATTCTGTCTTAAAGATTTTTAAGGACATCACCATCACGATCTTTATCTTTCTTTAATACCTCTTCTACAGGCTGATAGGATGCACCATAAAATTTTTGGTCATTATAGGTGTGAATCAGTTCATACGTTTTCTTCATCGAATCGAAAATAAGATCTTCGGATTCATCACTGGGTGCCCAATAAAGAATTTCCATTTCATTTATCTCGTTCGTTGCCAGTGAACGGCGGGCATATCCAATACTGACGGCGTGTTCAAATCCTTCTCGTTTATAGAACTTCAAGCGCTTTTCAGTATCAGTATCATCATAATCAACAGGTTCAACTTCCAGAATAATCGCTTTCTTTTTTTCCTTCAGCTTATCTAGCAATTTATGGCCCAATCCTTGTCCGCGGGCATCTTTAGATACAAACAGATAATCAATGAAAATGAACTCATCCAGTTCAGCATACATAAGTACATGATGAGGACCCTCATCCTTGTGGTAGATGTCGCTTCTATCTTTAAGAAGGGATTCAAGATGCTCTTTTGATTTCATTTCCTCTACAGGGAAATATTGATTTAACTTTTCATACCAGTGCATGGATCTACTCCTTCAATTGAATTTTTAAATGACTTTGACTAACGTGATACCATTATGTTTCTCAAGAATGATTTGTTTATGTTAGATGTTAGTCTTATCCGTGGGATAATAATACGGAATCACAGGCTGACTGCCCATGAAGGGGAATATGTGGTTGAAAGCGGTTAATCTTACCAATATCTTAATGATACCAATATATCTGTTATTTTTCAAACGGAAAGCCATTTTTCAGGGATATTAACACTGATTAAAATAAAAAATGACCTGTAACGTTACAGGTCATTTTCTTCTGTTAAGGCGTATAATCTACTCCTTCAGTGTATGAATTACCGGCATCCCAAAGAAGGAACTCATTGACCCCTTGATCATTTAAAGCTTTGATCTGGGCCTCTACTTCCGCTTTACCATATGGTTTATAGTTGCCGCTGCCCAACCAGGAAGCGGTGAAATCCTGGAGCCACGGCCTGGAAATAGGCTTATTCTTTAGCTCAGCTATTTTCGCCTTTTCAACCTTGGTGTATTCAGACACTAATTCATATGGTTGTAAATCAGGTTTTGCAATCCCGAAATAAGGGGTCCAGTGACTCGGATAGATCATGGATGATATGACATCTACATTCTCTGATATTTTAGAGAAGTTCTGACCGATACCGGGTGCTTCGGGAAGTGTTGCCGTGTAACCGAAGATATCAACTGATACTTTCACACCATAAGGTTCTAATTTTTTATGGGCGTATTCAACAAAGTCGGTAACGGCATGCACACGCTTCTGAACATTATCAATGTCCTCTTTTGCATATTCCCCGCCATTATATTTCAGTTCATTATCACGCTTTTCGAATCCTTCCGGGAATCGAACATAGTCAAATTGGATTTCCTGAAAGCCCATTTTTGCAGCTTCTATTGCAATCCCTACATTGTAATCCCATACTTCTTTAAGGAATGGATTGACGAAGGAGTCACCCCCTCCATTTGACCAGACCTTATCGCCGTCTTTAAAAGACAAGTCCGGTCGTTGATTGGCAAGGACCGTATCCTTGAAAACCACTACCCTTGCAATCGGGTAGATTTTCTTTTCCTCTAACTTTTTTAACACAGCTTTTGGATCCTTGATATATGGCTGACCCACTTTAGCGTATGGAGAAGACGATTCAGGTACATAAGTTAAATTTCCCACGTCATCCTTAATATCAATGACCATTGCATTCAGGTCAGTATCATCCATTAATTTAGTAAGAGTATCAAAACGTGCTCCACCAGCTGAATGTGCTGTTACATAAACGCCCCTAATCGCATCCGGATACTCAAAATTCAAGCCAGAGTCATATACAAAACGAGGTACTGGACTTGCTATCTCTTTCTTACTCATCGAGAGCGTTCTCTTCTCATGGCTTTTTGCCGGTCCTCCTTCAGCAGCGAGTGCTGATTGAAACGGCGTGACGCATAGTGTGACTAAACATAAAGATGTCGCTACCTTACTCCATTTCAACATTAACCTCTCCTCTATAAAACAAGCTATCTAGTAAATTATGTAACCTCCTATTCTATTTTAACAAGGAAATTACTTGTAAGAAAAGGGTGAATCCACCTAGTCTGTCGAAATTTCCAAGGAAATGAATGATCTTCTATATATCATATGATTTTCTTCAAATATGAGAAGTATCCATGAAAAAAGCTCCCCTCAATGAAGGGAGCTTTTTCACTTTATTAATTTTTGTATGATGCTTGATATTGGGCAAATTCTTTTTCAGAACAATGAACGAAATGTCCTGGTGCCACTTCACGCATTTCAAGTTGTTCATTCTCTGTATAGTTATGAACAGCTGGATTATACTCTTTTCTTCTGCGTGTGCGCTCATACTCGGGATCCGGTAACGGTATCGCAGATAGAAGCGATTGAGTATAAGGGTGAAGCGGGTTTTTATATAGAGCATCACTTGGTGCCAATTCAACCAGTTTTCCATAATACATAACACCGATACGGTCACTGATATACTTTACCATGGAAAGGTCATGGGCAATAAACAAATAGGTTAAGCCCTTTTCTTTTTGAAGCTCTTGCATAAGATTTACAACTTGCGCTTGGATTGAAACGTCCAGGGCAGAGATCGGCTCATCGGCAATGATGAAATCAGGATCTACAGCCAGGGCACGGGCAATTCCGATACGCTGACGCTGTCCACCTGAGAATTCATGTGGATAGCGGCCGGCATGCTCTTTGTTCAAGCCCACCGTTTCAAGAAGCTCATGGACTTTTTTTAAGCGTTCTTCTTTTGAAGAAGCTAAGCCATGGATATCGATACCTTCAGCAATGATATCCGCAACCTTCATACGAGGATTAAGACTCGCATAAGGATCCTGGAAGATCATTTGCATTTTACGGTTGAACTTCTTTAATTGTGAGCGTGACTTTTTACCATGAACGTCTTCACCATTAAAGAGTACTTGCCCATCAGTGGCGTCATATAAACGAATGATTGTACGACCGGTAGTGGATTTTCCACAACCTGATTCACCAACAAGACCAAGTGTTTCGCCTTTATAAATATCAAAACTGATATCGTCAACCGCTTTAACCATATTCGGTTTACCAGGATTGAAATACTGTTTAAGATTTTTAATTTCTAATAATTTTTCTGCCATTATGAACGAACCCCCTCAACAAGCACCGGTTCTTTAAAGTTTGACGGCATTTGTCTTTGTCTTACTTTCACTGCTTCCGGAGGCTCAACCTGTGGGGCACTCGGATGCAGCAACCAGGATTTCACATAGTGAGTATCTGACACCTGGTAATATGGTGGCTCTTGTTCGAAGTCCACTTTCAATGCATAATCACTTCGAAGAGCAAATGCATCTCCCTTAGGAGGATTCAATAAATCAGGAGGAGTACCAGGAATCGCAACCAGCTCCTGCTCACCTTCTGTTTCAGTTGTAGGCATTGAACCAATCAATCCCCATGTGTAAGGATGACGTGGATCGTAGAATATTTCATCTACCGTTCCAGTTTCTACGATTTGTCCTCCGTACATTACCGCAACACGATCGGCAACATTGGCAACAACCCCTAAATCATGGGTGATGAAAATGATGGATGTTTCGATTTTATTTTGAAGGTCCTTCATCAGTTCAAGGATTTGAGCCTGTATCGTAACGTCCAATGCCGTTGTTGGCTCATCGGCAATAAGGATTTTAGGATTACAAGCAAGTGCAATCGCGATGACGACACGTTGACGCTGACCGCCGGAAAATTGATGTGGATACTGTTTAAAGCGAGTTTCCGGACTTGGAAGACCTACTAATTTAAGCAATTCAATGGCGCGTTTCTTCGCATCATTTTTACTCATGTTCTGGTGTTTCACAAGAGGTTCCATGATTTGTTTCCCAATTGTCATTGTCGGGTTTAAAGACGTCATTGGATCCTGGAAGATCATTGAGATGTCCTTCCCACGGATCTTTTGCATATCTTTCTCTGGAAGCTTTGCTAAATCTTTTCCTTCAAAAAGGATTTCTCCACCCTTAATGAATCCAGGCGGGTTTGGAATCAATCTCATAAGGGCTTTCGTCGTAACGGATTTCCCAGAACCAGATTCCCCAACAATCGCTAATGTTTCACCTTTATCTAAATGGAAATCCACACCGCGTACAGCTTGTACTTCTCCTCCATGCGTATTGAAGGAGACGTGTAGATCGTTCACTTCTAAAATTTTTGACATATTATTATCTCCCTTCTACTACTTACGCATTTTCGGATCAAGTGCATCACGCAGACCATCCGCCATTAAGTTGAAACTTAAGATAAGTAACGAGATTACCACGGATGGAACGAGCATCATGTGTGGGAATGACTGAATAGATTTATAGCCGTCATTAACCAATGAACCTAAAGATGCTTTTGGTGGTGCAATTCCCAATCCGATGAAGCTTAAGAAAGCCTCTGTATAGATTGCTGAAGGAACTGTAAACATTGTTGTAATAATGACTGGTCCCATTACGTTTGGAAGTAGGTGCTTAAAAATCAATCGATTACTTGTTGCCCCCAAGGTACGTGAGGCGAGAACAAACTCCTGATTTTTCAATTGAAGTATCTGCCCTCTAACAATCCGGGCCATGGTTGTCCATCCAGTTATAACCATCGCCATTGTTATGGAAAATACACCAGGTTCAAAAATGAGAATGAATAGTATGACCACAATAAGATTCGGGATTCCTACCAGAATCTCAATGATACGTTGCATAATATTATCCACTCTTCCGCCATAGTAGCCGGAAATTCCACCATAGGAAATACCAATTATGAAGTCAATTACAGCAGCTAGGATACCGATATACAAGGAAATCCTCGTACCATTCCAAGTACGTGTCCAAAGATCACGACCCAAATCATCAGTACCGAACCAATAATTTTCCTCGATTTGCCTTGCTTCATATACATCGAAGCCGTCAGCATCCTTCCCATCAAACGGAAGCCAACTCAATCCTGAAAGCGCTTCAATTTTAGGTGGGAGTTTTGCGTGACGTATGTTTTGATCACTAAATTTATATTCGTTCATTCCCGGTCCAAATGTAGCAAACAGGATGATGACCAATGTAATGATCATACCAAGGACTGCCCCTTTATTTTTCCTTAAACGAATCCAGGAATCCTGCCAGAAATTTAAGCTTTTTCGTGAAATTTTTTCAGCCTGACCTTCATCTGCCTTTTGAGGTTGGAAGAGTTCTGGACTTAGTTGATCCAACTTCTTTTTGTTTGCTTCCATTATTTCTTCCCTCCAGCTAAGCGAATACGGGGATCAATGATACCGTAAAGGATATCCACCAAGAAAATGACACCAATGAATAGTGCGCTATAAAACAATGTAATTCCCATAATCACTGTATAATCATTTAACTCAATTGAACGGACGAATTGTTCACCCAATCCAGGAACCGCGAAGATCTTTTCTACTACTAGGGCACCGGTCATAATGTTTACAGTCATCGGTCCCAAAATCGTTATGATAGGGATCATCGCATTCCTAACTGCGTGCTTCACGATTGTCCCTGCCTTTGTAATTCCTTTTGCCTTAGCAAGAAGAATATAATCCGAGTTCAGGATTTCAAGCATTTCTGTTCTCATAAAACGAGCAATCGTTGCAACAACTAATACCGTCAATGCAAGCGTTGGAAGGATTGTATGTTTATACTCACCCCAAAGCGCTACTGGTAGCCATTGCAGTTTAACACCAACATAATATTGAAGGAGACCTGCAAATACGAATGAAGGAATTGAAATACCCAATACCGCAAGAGTAGTTGAACCATAATCAATCCAACTATTATGCTTAATAGCTGCTATGATTCCAATGATTAATCCTAGGAAAGTCCCTAATACCATTGCCTGAAAACCTATTAGAGCTGAAGGACCGATTCGGTCTCCTATCAAGCTTGTTACTGGGCGGTTATCATATTGGAAGGATAAGCCTAAATCACCTTTCGTTAACCCTACCATGTAGTTAATGTATTGTTCTGGCAGCGGGTCGTTCAAACCATATTTATCCAGGATGATTTGTTGTTGTTCCGGAGTAAGCCTTTCTGTGTTTTGCAGTGGAGATCCAGGTAGGAGCTTCATCAGAAAGAAAGTGGCGGTTGCAATGATAAGCAAAGTGATGATCATATAAACGATACGTTGAATTGTATATTTGACCATTCTTTAGCCCCCCTTTTTTATCTTATTTTTTCTACATTCTCAATTATAGCGAATTTCGACAAATTTTCAATAAATTTTTATTTTTGTGATAATTACCGACATTCACTGGAAAAGGAGAGCATATGCCTATGCATACGCTCTCCCTTTTAAGGTTTGTCGAATGAGTTAAATACTACTCAATTGAAGCCCATTTGTAAGATGCATCCGCACCAAATGAGTGACGTAACAGACCTTTAACATATGGACGCTCTAAGAAAGCAGTTCCACGTTGGTACATTGGGCTGATTGCTTGATCGTCGAAAAGGATCTTCTCTGCATCAACCATTGCTTGCCAGCGAGCTTCAGGATCATCAAGAAGTTCACCTTTAGCTTGTTCAATTAACTTGTCATATTCAGGGTTAGAGTAACCCATTTGGTTATGAGCACCGTCAGTCACGAACATGTCAACAAATGTCATCGGATCTGGATAGTCAGGACCCCAACCAGCGAATGAGAAGTCATATTGACCTTTCGATTCTAATTCAAGTTTTTGCTTGAATGGTTGTGCTTTGATGTTGACAGTTAAACCTTCAAGATTTTGCTCAAGTTGTTCTTTTAAGAACTCACCGATCTTTTTAGAGCTGTCAGAGTCATAGTTTAATAGTTCTAATTCAATAGAATCTTTACCTAACTCTTCTTTCGCTTTAGCCCAATAGTCAGCAGCTTTTTTAGTGTCAAATCCACCGAAATCGCCAACCGCTTCACGGTATTCAGTACCATCTGGACCCGTTACGAAATCTTTAGGTACTAAGTAGTTAGCAGGGATAGATCCATTGTTAAGAAGAACCTCAACCATACCTTCTTTGTCGTAAGCAGAGTCAATTGCTTTACGTGCGTTTACGTTTTTCAACACTTCATTTCCTTCGTTTAAACGCAGGAAGTATACAGCAGTATCCGCTTTTGTTTTGAAGTTTTCATCTGACTTGTATTTGTCTACAAATTCAGCTGAAAGACCAGCAACATCAGCTTTGTTTGTTTCAAAAAGGTTAACTCCAGTAGCAGTGTCTTTAACGATATTAAAGTTCACTTCTTTTAACTTAACAGTGTCTGCATCCCAGTAGCTATCGTTATGAGTTAATTTAAAGCTTTGTTCGTGCTTCCACTCAGAAAGAGTAAAAGGTCCGTTATATACTACAGTGTCAGCTTCAAGACCGAATTTATCGCCTTGAGACTCAACGAATTTTTGGTTTTGTGGATAGAATGTTGCGAAAGAAAGTAATGCTTTGAAATATGGTACAGCTGTTTCAAGCTGAACTTCTAATGTTTTGTCATCAATTGCTTTAACACCTAATTCTTCAACTGGCACTTCACCAGCGTTTACTTTAGCAGCGTTTTTGATATCGTACATGATGTACGCATACTCTGCACCAGTATCAGGGTTTAAAGCTTTTTGCCAAGCGTAAACGAAGTCGTTCGCTGTAACAGGATCTCCGTTTGACCATTTCGCATCACGGATCTTGAACGTGTATGTTTTACCATCTTCACTGATCTGTGGTTCTTCAGCAGCCATACCAAGTACAGCCTCGTCATTTTCACCTAATCGGTAAAGACCTTCGAATACGTTGTTCATTACTTTGAATGAAACAGAGTCAGTTGCTAGAGTAGAGTCCATTGATGGGATCTCAGACGCCTCCAGCAGGTTAAGTACTTGTTCTTTCTTTTCGTCAGAACCGCCTGCACCAGTTCCTTCCTCTTTGCTGTCAGTCTTCTTGTCGCCGCCACAAGCAGCTAGGAAAGTACTGAGAGCCAGAAGAAGAACCAGCAAGAATGAAAACTTTTTCTTCATCTTGAAATTGACCTCCTCGTAAATCTCATATTTATTTATCTTCTAATTTTCAGAAGATTTGTTACTTATTATACATGATAGAGAAATTATTGCAATATGAATTTAACAGTTTTTTTGCTAAATTATCAGATTAGTAGGTATATTGATATTGAAACCCTGTAATATCAACGTTTCTTTTAAACATTTTGGAGAGTTCGTCCTATTACAATTGTTACAAACGTAAATTCTCATAGGCTAAATATTACTGTCCTTTAAACAGGGTTCCTGCTCTTTGAAATTCTCTCTTGTTATAAATATTAAATTTCCAGACTAAATATAAATGATAGAATTCATACTTATTTCAGTTAACATCTTCAGCAATATTCCGCTCTCATCATATTGTATTCCCAAGTGGCTGTGTGTCGGTACTACTTATTCACTTTGAGAAGAATTGAATATCCATGAGTGAGGATTGAATTCTTTATAATCCTTCATGTATACTTTTGATAAAAACACTTAAAGGAGTATTATGAAACGAATCAATCTATTTACTATCCTTACATTCCTTTTATTCGTCATTGCTGTTGTGGTGGCGTCACTTCAAGAGAAAAACCTGCTTCTTTCAATTATAGACAGCTTATTTATTATCGGGATTTTGTATGTCTGTCTCGGTTCCCTTCTATATATTTTCGAAAAGGGTTTTTTCAATGGGCTCGTGTACGCAATCAAGCGTTTCCGAAAGAGCTCAAAACTCGGAAAGTACGCTTCTGAGTTCGATGAGCTGGACGAAACAAAGGAAGCCCATGAAGAATTCAGTGTCAAACGCTCCTATTCCATTACTAAGTCTTTATTGACACTCGGAGCTGTGACTCTGGTGTTGTCCATTGTGTTGACCTATCTTCTGTACACTTGAATTATTCAGCTCATTTTCATATAATGTACTTATATGAATTGAGTGAAAAGCAAGGATGAAGAGTAGTACTTTTCTATATGATTTAAAGAGAGCTTGTGGCCGGTGCGAACAAGTATTCATTAGAATAGGAATGGACTTCTGAGCTTTATTTGTGAACCGGAGTAGCTTATAACGGATTAACCTCACGTTAAAGGGGTTCCATGTTCAACATGGACTAAGCTGGCTCATTCGAGCACTTAGGGTGGCACCGCGGAAATGATCCCATTCGTCCCTATTTTTTATAGGACGGGTGGGTTTTTATTTTGTTTATATATAGGAGGAAAAAGAGATGAAAACAATCTTTAGCGGCATTCAGCCGAGCGGAACGATTACTCTCGGCAATTACATTGGAGCGATGAAGCAATTCACAGAACTCCAGGAGGAATATAATTGTTATTTCTGTGTAGTCGATCAACATGCCATTACAGTGGCCCAGGATAAAATGGAGCTGCGAAAAAATATCCGCAGTCTGGCTGCCCTTTATATCGCTTGTGGAATCGATCCTGAGAAATCGACATTATTCATTCAATCGGAAGTCCCTGCACATGCACAGGCAGGATGGATTTTACAATGTGTCACCTATATTGGAGAACTAGAAAGAATGACTCAATTCAAAGACAAATCCCATGGGAAAGAAGCCGTTTCTGCAGGGTTATTGACGTATCCTCCTTTAATGGCTGCAGACATCCTGTTATACGGAACGGATTTGGTTCCAGTCGGGGAGGATCAGAAGCAGCATCTTGAATTGACAAGAAACCTTGCTGAGCGATTCAACAATAAATACAATGATATCTTTACAGTACCTGAAGTCCGCATCCCTAAAGTCGGTGCACGAGTGATGTCCCTACAGGATCCATTAAAGAAAATGAGTAAATCCGATTCGAATCAGAAGGCGTTCATTACACTCCTCGACGATCCGAAACAAATTGAGAAGAAAATTAAAAGCGCCGTAACCGATTCAGATGGCATCGTGAAATACGATAAAGAAAATAAACCGGGAGTGTCTAACCTCCTTTCCATCTATTCGATTCTTGAAGGTAGTTCTATAGAAGAGCTTGAACAGAAATATGAAGGCAAAGGATATGGAGACTTCAAGGGTGACTTGGCTCAAGTGGTTGTAAATGCCATTAAGCCTGTACAGGACCGCTATTATGAATTGATCAATTCCGAGGAATTGGATGATATTCTGGACCGCGGTGCCGAAAAAGCGAACTTCACCGCAAACAAAATGCTTAAAAAGATGGAAAAGGCGATGGGATTGGGACGAAAAGAAAGAAAGAGAAAATAATAAAAACGACGAGACACGGCAATACCAGTGTCCCGTCGTTTTTTATTTACTTTTAACAAAAAACCTTAAGCCACTTTCTCGGCTCAAGGTTTAGAGGGATACATTAATTTACCTTTGGACGATTCTCGACTTCCCACAGTTTTTCAAAAAAGGGCTGTCCTTTAATAAGGTTCTCACACAGTGTCAGGTGCTTGTCCGACCAACCGTACTGGGTTTCTTCATAGAGCATCTGCCATATTTCTTCAAAGTCCATCGCTTGGATTGTCCGGTAGCGCTGAGGTGCCCATTCCGTATACCAGTATCGGATTTCCGCAGTATTATTCGAACTGTGAAGTTGATCCAATGCCATGAATAACAGCTGCTTCAATTGCCTTTCTTTTCTCGTCAGTCCACTCATCATATATGGATTCGGTGAAAGGATGTGATAGGCATCCTCTCTTTTCGGATCCTGCTGAATGGAGTACTGCACCGTTTCATGGCTTTCCACCATTTCGTAAACCAATTGCTCTTGTCTTGGTATCAGCCTGCTCTTCCTGATTGGCACAGTATACCCGATTGTGTCAATTGCAAGTATTCCCGTACCATCTGTGACGATAAAGCAATAATCCAACTGTATCCGTTCATGGTTTTTTCGCAAGTATGCTTTCTGATAGACATTATTAAGCAGTTGTTGAGGTAACTCTGATAAATCATTCTCGATGTAATGAAACAGTGACTTGTCCACTTTAATCAGAGGAACCTGATCTAATAATTCAATGACGTCCTCTTTTCTCCACTCATGAAAATGGCAGACATTATAGCCATTTTCTTCGCCTTCGAACCAATTTACCCATACATCATGAAGATATAACATGATTGACCCCTCGCTTTGCTTCAATCTTATTTGTCAATCAGTATAGGCTAATCTGTGTAAATTTATTCCTATTAATCAGGGTTTTATAGATAGTCATTGTTTTTTCTGCGGGGTATATAAATCGAGAGCGTAATGATGAGGAGTCCTAATAGAAGTAAATAACATTCGATTCTAGAGGACACGAAAAAAATATAGTCTGTAAAACTCATTCCAGTCGTGAGCAGATTTAAATACATGATTAAGCTTACCCCTCCTGAAACAGCCAGTCCAAATCCTATAAAGAGCCCAAACAATTGTCCCACCATACCTTCCGCCTCTATCCCTTACATTAAGATAATGGAGCTCGTCCATGCTTTCTATAGTTTATGAAAGGAATGGGAAGATATGACGGAACCCGGTGCCTATTTTCACGGTTACTGCCCTGAATTCTATGGTAAAAATATTGACGACGGTTTACCAAAGAGTGAAATCGTTGATGTATCCTGGTTTTTTAAATAGTTTTGGACTAATCGATAACCTGAAGAATAGCCTAGCATATTCGGATAGGATTTCTGACCAAGAAGAAGCTGATCATGCAGGGGGCTCCGTCGTTTCACATCCAAATTGGGTTCTATCCATTTATCATAGAAGCTTGACAACTCTGCTTCCTCATACGCTTTGGTCCATGGGGCTACATACTTCTCCCCACAGTATTCCCGGACGGCATTTTCTGCGAGCCCCTCAAAGATAATGGAATCAAGCAGCGTATATTGGTCTTCCTTTTTACTTAATTTCTTCATTCTGACACAGTGATGGTATTCATGTACAAATAGTGCTTCATATTCTTTTGGGTCTTCCTGGTCAGTGATAAAGAAGAATATTTCATCTTTGAAGCACACCCCTGATTTTTTCATTGAAGACTGAAACATCCCCCTTTTTTCCTGCACGGGGAATAAATAAATCGGAACACTCGGGCCATTCCATTTCCTTCTGTATTTCTTTTCATATAATGAAAATCTCGCCCAGATATCTTTTTCTTTCAACTTCTCAAAGATGTCACCGGCATGCTGTGCAGACCGGTACATTCCATGCTTCATCAAATAGTGGTAAAACGATTGTTGGTCCTCTTTACCGTTGATTGTTTTCTTCAGCAGTTCTAATGGCTTACTGATTAAATCTTCTAACCATACATCGGTAGGAGCAACAGCCACCTTCATCCCTCTTTTCCGGCTTTTTATATCTATATGTAAGGAAGAGTGTATTCACAACCGGAAAAGCATCAACGGGTAAGCTTTAATCGCCTATGGAGCTGAATGCAAAAAAAGAGCCCGCCAAATTCGATTGGGGGCTCTCATGTTTCATTTAGTCCGTATACTTTTTGAATACGATGGTAGCATTGTGACCACCGAATCCTAATGAGTTACTCATCGCTACATTCACTGCCTGCTCTCTTGCTTCGTTTGCTACATAGTCAAGATCACAGTCTGGATCAGGTGTTTCAATATTGATGGTAGGAGGCAGAATACTGTCTTTCATGGCAAGGACTGTGAAAATCGCTTCCACCCCTCCTGCTGCTCCAAGAAGGTGACCCGTCATGGATTTCGTTGAGCTCATCGCTAATTTGTATGCATGCTCCCCGAATACTTCCTTCACGGCCATCGTTTCGTATTTATCATTATATGGTGTACTTGTTCCATGAGCATTGATATAATCCATCTCTTCAGGAAGGATTCCGCCATCTTCCAGTGCCATCTTCATCGCTCTCGCCCCGCCTTCACCAGCTGGTGCAGGCGCAGTGATATGATAAGCATCTCCAGTACATCCGTATCCGACGATTTCCGCATAAATCGTCGCTCCACGTTTAAGGGCATGCTCAAGCTCCTCAAGCACGACGATACCCGCTCCTTCTCCCATTACGAAACCATCACGGTTTGCGTCAAAAGGCCTTGAAGCTTTTTCAGGGTCCGTGTTAGTGGAAAGGGCTGTGTTTGCACAGAAACCGGCAACGGACATTTTGGTGATTGGAGCTTCAGCTCCACCTGAAACCATTACATCAGCGTCACCGCGCTGAATGACTTTAAACGCGTCTCCGATGGAGTTGGTACCTGTTGCACATGCCGTTACGGTACAAGAGTTGAATCCTTTCGCTCCCAGCATGATGGACACTTGTCCTGCAGCCATATCAGGAATGATCATCGGTACGAAGAATGGACTTACCCTACGGTATCCGCGTTTTTGGAATGTTTCGTATTGTTGTTCGAATGTTTCCATTCCCCCGATACCAGAACCGATCCATACCCCGACTCGGTGAGCATTTTCCTCTGTGATGGAAAGTTTCGAGTCTTTAACAGCCATTAAGGATGCGGCAATCGCATAATGAGTGAAGCGGTCCATCTTTCGGGCTTCTTTTCTTTCCACCCCGAAATCTTCTATATTAAAGTCTTTTAACTCTGCTGCCACCTTTGCAGGATACTCATCAGCGTTTAAACGCGTTAATGGTCCTACACCCGTTTTCCCTGCTAAAATATTCGACCAGGTCGATTCAACATCATTACCCAACGGCGTGACACTGCCTAAGCCCGTCACGACTACACGCTTCTTATTCATTTAAATCCATCTCCTTTATCTGCATGTTGTAGATTGTCTTATGATTATCAATTATTTACCCCAGCGCATGATGATCGCGCCCCATGTTAAACCGCCACCGAATCCTACCATGACGACGACATCGTTCTCTTTCACTCTTCCCGCTTCCAGATCCTCGATTAAGGATACTGGGATAGAAGCCGCTGAAGTGTTTCCATATTTATTGACGGTCTTGGACATCTTTTCAACCGGCAACTCCAGCCGTTGTCTCGCAGCTTCCATGATTCGGATATTGGCTTGGTGAGGAATCAGGAAATCCACATCCTCTTTTTTCAATCCAGCTTTTTCAATGACATTGATGCTGGATTCACCCATTTGACGTACCGCGAACTTAAATACTTCGCGTCCGTTCATGATCAATTTTTCGTCTTGATACAAATGCTTAGCTCCAGATCCATCAGATCCTAATTCGAAGGCAAGAATTCCTTTACCATCAGGAACGGGTCCTAGAATGGCTGCACCTGCTGCGTCCCCGAATAAAACGGCTGTATTCCGGTCTTCCCAATCTGTGATCTTAGATAGTTTCTCCACACCAACGACTAGGACATGCTTGTAAGCACCATTATCGATAAACTGCTTTGCTGTAATCATACCATACATAAAGCCGGCACAAGCGGCACTGATGTCCATTGCCGCAGCCTTCTTAGCTCCCAATCGTTCTTGAAGAAGGCATGCGACAGAAGGGAATGGATAGTCAGGGGTAACCGTTGCAACCAAGATCATATCGATATCTTCAGGGGTGATCTCTGCATCGGCGATGGCCTTTTTAGCGGCTTCAAAAGCCATGTCAGAGGTATTTGTTTCATTATTAGCTATTCTTCTCTCTTCAATGCCTGTCCGTGTTCGAATCCACTCATCCGAAGTATCCACCATTTTCTCCAGGTCGGCGTTTGTCAAAATCTTTTCAGGAAGATAACGTCCAATTCCAATAATACCTGTATTCATACTGGCGTTCCCTACTTTCGTTTTATATTTTTTTCATATACTTTAGGTTTATTATCAATTATTATGACTTGGTACTAATTTTATCGAAGATTTCTACTTTCTGCAATTATTTTTTACTTCTTCCATTCTTCTACACGTTTGACCATACTCGTACAACCCCATCAATCATAGGTTAATTAGTAGTCAGAGGGGGTGATGATGTGTCTGAAGAAAAACGGCAACATCCATTTGAACAGATGATGTTCGGGGGACGCAGGAAGAACCAGGAAGTACCTACTTTACAACAAGGAGAGAATAAGACAGATGGGGGATCACTGCTTGACGGAGTTCAATCTATCATGAATTCCATTGATGAGTTAAAACCCCTTTATAAGAAAATCAGTCCATTTTTAAAAAACGGCAAATAAAGCTGTTGTAAATCATAAAAAAACGGGCCATCGTTATTCGATGACCCGTTCTTTCATACACTTACTCTTTATGTAAGGCGTCCTGTTTACCTAATTCATATGCCTCATTCATGACCTGTGTGAATAGCGTCATGAATGGCTGTAACATTTCAGGTGAGAATTCGACCCCTGCTTGATCCAGCTGTTCCTTCGCTTGTGGGAAGTACTTCATGGCAATCTGCATAAATTCCATTGTTTTATCTTGATTCATTGCTTTGATTCCTTTCCATTCGGCAATTTGCCGGTATCGATATAGTTTTGAATATGCTTTTTCATTTCAGATTGAAAATCCTTCGGAATGACGGGACTGAATTTGCCCATGGATATGACTCCGTCTTCGAAATCAAACTCCAGGTTACCGGAATCCAACTTGTCATTTACGAGCCTATCGGCCACAATACTATACAGCTTATCCGCATGCTGAACAGTGCTCGTCAAGACCGTTGATTCCCCAAGATCTGATTGATCCGATACATACCCAATTGCATAAAGTCCCTTTTCCTTAAGCTTTTCGATTACAGCTACATTATAGCCGTCACCTGCAGGATATACAACATCGACATCTTCGCTTATTAAGCGGTCTAACTCATTAAGTGCGGCAGTTGAATCATCCCAGTGATTGGTGTACTTCACCTCAAGCTCTGTGTCACTGTTTTGATATTTCGCCCCGTCAATAAACCCCTGAACCTCCGGCTGCCAATCGAAGGCAGCGATCACACCGACCTTATGTGTCTTAGAGTGAAAGGCTGCTGTCATACCTCCAAAAAAACCCATTGCGTATCCCTTGAATCGCAGACTTGTCGTGTTTTTCTCAGTGGCATCCCCATTAAAGCTGACAAAATGAATGTTAGGGTAGTCAGCGGACAGATTATTAAATACCTCGGCATACTCACTCCCGTGCCCAAATACTAAAGTAACATCTTTTTTATCAAATTCATTCACTGCTTGCTTGATTGATGTATCATTCTTCATTCCTTCTTTATAGAAGACATCTGCATTATATTCCGATTGTATTTTTAATAATCCTTTATATCCCTTCGTTCCCCATACTCCATCATTTACTGCCTCAGGAACCAATAAACCTACCTTGTCTATTTCTGCGCTATTCCCTGTTGAACAACCACTTAGCCCCAGCAGGAATGCAACCAAGAATAACGCGTAACATCTCTTCATCATATGCAGCAACTCCTTCAAAGCTCGTGCAGCATCTATAAAAAGGACAATAGAAAATTATTACATCATCCTTATTTTACCCTCACCTTCCTCCTCATGAAAAGGAAAAGTTTTCTCATTCCTGAATTTCATGCATGTGAATCCCTTTTCGCTGTTGATCAATAATGCTCTCATGAGACTTGGATGGTCTGACAATGATCTCTTTACCTTTTGGTGTGCCGTGGCGAAATTTTGTTGAAAACTCTTCATCCGATATATACGAAAGAGCTTCGTTCCAACTTCTTTCAGATAATGGTTTAAGGATGAATCGTTCTTTTTTTGATGAAAGATTGACTATTGCTCTGGCAGCATCCTTCACATATATCGCGCCCGTTGGATCATCTACAAATCCCGAGATTTCTTCCCTTCCCATTAACAGTTGTGCAAACAGAAAATCCTCCGGTTGATGCATGCCGTATAGTGTGGGAATGTAAAAGATTGATCCCTCCGATTCAACATTCCGAATTCCAAATTCATTCGAATAAATCCGAACCACATGGGGGGGCTGGTCCATTTTTCCAAGGAGCCCATCCACCGCTGTCAAGTAACTGCCCTTTTCCCCTCTTAATTGGTCATAATATGGAAGGAACACAGTACATTCTGAGTTTACGTTCTGATTCCAATCCCCATATGGAACGTACTCAAGATTTGCATTCCTTCCAATTTGCAGCCATTTATCCTCAAATGCTTTATTCTCATCAATGGCGGTCACAGTCCATCCTTTTTCCAGAAGGGCGTCACAGAGCTCAAATCCCAAAAACTGTTGTGCAGCAAATACAAATGCATGATCCAAATCAATCACTCCAATATGTTAGTTATAACTCTTTCTCATGTAAGGAAAAGTAAGAGGCAAATTTTCCTCCGAGGGTTCCCCGTTTCTCAGGAAGGACAAAAAACAGATCCGTTGAAATTCCATTTTGTAAACGCTCCGTATATATATCTTTTATGAGTGAGAACTGATTTTTATAACGATTAAGAGTCATCGACTGTACAATATATAGTGGTGTCGAGATGGTCTTGAAGATTTCGTAGTCATGGGACTGCTTGGAGATGAAGGCTTCACATTCCTCTTCCTTCACCCTGAGCATCTGTGAAAGCTCTTTTATCACTTTTTTATAAAAAAATTTCTGTTCCTTTTCTTGTTCCAAGTGATCATATAATGACACACAAGGTGAAAGAATGACGACGCTTCTAATATCATGTTCCAATTTCGGGTACAAATTTTTCAAAACTAATGCGCCCATACCTTCTGCTAATATATGGATTTTTCCATTGATGATTTCATTCCTCTTCACGTACTGATAAAGTCGCCTGGACAGTTGCACGGCTTGATCGCTACCCCAATTCGCTCCATATAGATTACTATAATACACAATATATCCCTTTGCGGTCAGGTCTTGAATCCACTTATGGCGTGCCTCATGCTGAATCCAAAAGCTGCTTTTCCCATCTACATAGTGATGGGAATCCCCAATGATCATTACAGCGAATCCGTTCGGGCGTTCAGGATAATGAATCATGCACCACTCTTGCTCTAATTGAAACAATCGCTGATACATTCAAATTTCTCCTTTTACATAGTAAGTCTTTATAGTTTATGTGAAAAATCAGTAATGGTAAGGAAGAACGCCCAATGCCACCCTATTATTTGCAAATTCCGTCTATCATGACAGGGTTTACATTTCACAGATTAGTCATTTATTAATTGAGTTAGCTGTGGTAAAATAAGAAAGATTGAAATGAGTGACAACATACGATTGATTTAGTTGATTACATAGGAATGAGGTGACTTGGCGTGAGATTTTTCTGGATGTTTTTCTGGGCTTTTGCATTATCTGAAATGTTGACTTACGTAGTAAGCTCCATGAATGGAATCGAATTCCATTTTCAAACTGGACTGATCCTTACCGTTTGTTTCGCGGTATTGGTATTCCTTATCACGCTTGTTATTCCAAACGAGCCTGTCGAAAACCATTAAAAAAAGCAGCCAATACGGCTGCTTTTTTTTAATGTATCATCAATCCATCTTCTCCTGCATCGATGGTGATGGTTTGACCCGTTCTGATATGCCCGGCAATGAGCTCCCGTGCAAGCCTTGTTTCGATCTCCCTTTGTAGGTACCTCTTTAAAGGTCGAGCTCCATAAACAGGATCATAGGCTGATTCAGCAATGAACTCTTTCGCCCTGTCTGTAAGGGAAAGCGTGATATGCTGATCCTCCACCCGATGCTGGAGTTCTTCTATGAGCTTATCAATGATCCCTTTAATATTTCCGATACTTAACGGTTTGAATAGGACGATGTCATCCACCCGGTTAAGAAACTCTGGACGGAAGTAAGAGCGCAGTTGCCCCATTACGAGATCTTTTGTTTCATTGTCGATCTCATCTTCTCCTTTATTCCGTTCGAGAAGATGAGCCGAACCAATATTGGACGTCATAATGATGACTGTATTTTTACAATCAATGGTCCTACCCTGTGAATCAGTGATCCGGCCGTCATCGAGCATCTGCAGAAGAATATTGAATACTTCCGGATGGGCTTTTTCAATCTCATCCAACAATATGACAGAATAGGGTTTACGCCTGATTGCCTCTGTCAACTGGCCGCCCTCTTCATATCCAACATAACCCGGTGGTGCACCAATCAACCGTGAAACCGCATGTTTTTCCATATATTCAGACATATCGATGCGAATCATCTGCTCTTCGCTGTCAAACAACGTTTGGGCTAGCGTCTTGGCAAGCTCTGTCTTTCCAACACCTGTAGGTCCTAAGAAAATGAAGGAACCAATCGGTCTATTCGGATCCTTGATTCCTGCCCTCGCCCGAATGACTGCATCGCTGACCAATTGAACAGCCTCATCCTGTCCAATCACCCGCTCATGCAGAATGCGATCAAGTTTCAATAACTTCTCTCGTTCCCCTTCCACAAGCTTTGTCACAGGTATTCCCGTCCATCTCGCTACAATGTTAGCGACTTCTTCTTCTGTCACTTCTTCACGCAGCAGCCTGCCATCTTGTTCTTTCATCATTTCCTGTTCTACTGCTTCAAGCTCCTTTTCCATTGCCGGAATCCGGCCATGTCTGAGTTCAGCGGCCCTATTGAGGTCATAATCGCTCTCAGCTTCCTCTAGCATGCGCCGAAGTTTCTCAAGCTCTTCCCGTTTCTCTTGAACGACTGCGATGCTTTCCTTCTCCTTTGTCCATTTTAATTTCATGCTATTGGCTTTTTCCTTTAGATTACTTAGATCTTCCCTGATACGCTCGAGTCTTTGAAGACTGGCAGCATCCTTTTCCTTATTCAAAGCCGCTTCTTCAATTTCAAGCTGCATCACCTTACGTGTTACTTCATCGAGCTCGGACGGCATCGAGTCGATTTCTGTTCGGATCATCGCACATGCCTCATCAATCAAGTCGATCGCTTTATCCGGCAGGAACCGGTCTGATATATAGCGGTCTGACAGCCTGGATGCAGCTACGATAGCGCGGTCATGAATATTGACTCCATGATGGATTTCAAATCGTTCCTTTAATCCCCTCAAGATGGAAATCGTATCTTCCACGTCCGGCTCCTGTACGAGTACTTGTTGAAACCGCCTTTCCAAGGCTGCATCCTTTTCAATATACTTTCTGTATTCGTTGAGGGTCGTTGCTCCGATACAATGGAGCTCTCCTCTTGCAAGCATCGGTTTCAGTATGTTCCCTGCATCCATGGCTCCTTCCGTCTTTCCTGCACCGACAATCGTATGAAGCTCATCAATAAATAGAAGAATGCGTCCTTCACTCTTTTTCACTTCTTGTAGAACAGCCTTTAACCGTTCCTCGAATTCTCCCCTGAATTTAGCACCTGCGACCAATGAGCTCATGTCTAATTCAAAAATCGTCTTATCCTTCAAGCCTTCAGGAACATCCTTCCTGACAATTCTCTGAGCAAGACCCTCAACGATGGCCGTCTTCCCTACGCCTGGCTCACCGATCAAGACGGGGTTATTCTTTGTCTTACGGGACAGAATCCTGATGACATGGCGAATCTCGCTATCCCTTCCTATAACAGGATCGATTCTTCCTGAACGGACATCTGCCACAAGGTCTCTTCCATATTTTTTTAGGGCTTCGTACTTCACTTCGGGGTTTTGCGTTGTCACCTTACTCCCTCCTCTGATCTCTTCAATAATGGCTAGCAACTCATTTTCAGTTACATTTTGTTTCGTTAAATATTCTGTTACTGCATGATTCTTTTGTTTCCACAACGCGAGTACAAGATGTTCAATAGAGACGTAGTCATCATCCCATTTATTCTTTAGACGTTCACTGTCCTGTAGAAGTTGGTGAACGTCCCTTGAAAGGTACTGTCCATATTGGATTCCCTCCCCTTCTACAGCAGGCATGGTATCTAACTTCTCATCTAACCACTCCAACATCCCTTGTATGTTCAATCCTGCCCGATCGTAAATGGTTCCAAGGAATCCGTCTTCTGCCTTTAAGAGTGACCTCCATAAATGAAATACACCGACATCAGTATGTAGCTTTTCTTGGGCCAATTGCCCAGCCGATTCCAATCCTTGTTGAATGCTGTGAGTCAGATTTTCAACATTCACCGTTTTTCACCTCTCATTTTGACCTTTATTGACCTTTACTTACATTATATCCCTTTCTACGAAAAAAGGGAAAGGAAAAGGAACAAGGACCGCCTCATCGTGGCATCCTTGTTCCTCTTGTTTATGGTTTTCTCACATACGACCAAATACGATTGTGATTGGAGTTTTCAGGGAACCTTTCCCCAGCTTTCAAACGAAGTTTTTGAGGATTTTTCACCATGCTCCCCGTTTCACCGATTTCTATATACTCACCGTTGTTAGGAGCTTTGTCCCCGGCCCTGAATTGGCGTGATTGTCCCATTGTTACCCCTCCTTTTTCGAAGCAATGCTTCCTTCCTATTTTTCTACAGTACAGAGCATTCATGCATGCCATATGAAGGATAAATATGATAAACACGTTACGGTTCGGTTAACATTCGGAAAAAGGCTTTACAGTCTTTCCCTTTATGGTGTTAAATTAAAAAATGTGGAGAATAAAAGCTTGGAGGATACACAATGGATTTTTATCTGATCATGAAATATTTATTTTTAGGGATTTTTCAAGGTTTCACGGAACCCATCCCGATCTCATCGAGTGGACATTTGCTGCTTGCTCAGCACTTTCTTGGAATTGAAGATGCTACATTGACTTTTGAAATGCTTGTCAACACCGCTTCATTGCTCGCTGTACTCATTATTTACCGTGAAGACATCATACGTCTGATCGTGAATGGATTGGGCTATTTTAAACATAAAACACCTGAAACGAAAAGAGATTTCCATTTCATTATCTACTTGATTATTGCAACAATCCCTGCTGGGTTAATTGGTGTTTTATTTGGGGACATAATTGAAAAACATTTAACTGGAATCACTACCGTAGGAATTACCCTGATTATTACCGGTATCGCACTGTGGCTGATCCGTAACCTTAGAGGGAGAAAGAATGATGGAGATTTAAATGTAAAAGACGCCATCATCATCGGTCTTGCCCAGGCGGTTGCCCTCATCCCTGGGATCAGTCGTTCAGGTGCTACGATCGTAGCAGCCATGGCCAGCGGAATGAAATCCGAAACAGCGCTGCGTTTCTCATTTCTTCTTTATATACCTGTAAGTGTCGGTGTCATGGTATTCGGCATCAGTGATCTAATGGACGACCCTGATTTAGCCTCTAGGGCGGTTCCGTACTTAGTCGCTTTCATTGCATCACTGATCGCTTCATACTTCTCATTAAAGTGGTTCATGAATATTATGGCTAAAGGAAACTTGAAATATTTTGCGATATACTGTGCCGTTGTTGGCGCTGCCGTCCTTATTTTCGCTTAATCCCCTTCTGTCCGTCCGGTGCCTTTGTTAAGCTTGTAATAAGACATTAAGATGGAAATGATGTGATTTCATGAGTGAATACCTTGAACTCCCTTCTGAGATTAAACAATTATTTATTGAAAATGAAACAGTCAAAACCGTAGAGAAAGGTCGTTTTTTGTTTCAGGAAGGAAAAGTAGCACACGAGCTATATTTAATCAAAGGCGGACGAGTTCAAATCAGCAAGATCATTCCTGACGGTCGTGAATTGTCCCTGCGCATCTGTTCGAGTAACGATGTGATCGGCGAGCTGACGTTATTTTGCAAAGAGGCTACTTACATGCTCAGTGCAAAGAGTTTGGAGGAGACGGAGGTCTTTGTGTTACCTAAGGAGGAATTTGAAGAAAAGCTTTCCCAGAACGGTGACCTGACAATTAAGTGGCTAAAATGGATACAACTTCAAAATCGGCAGAACCAAACAAAGTTCCGCGACCTGATCCTTCACGGGAAAAAAGGAGCCCTGTACTCTACCCTGATCCGCATGACCAATAGCTATGGAAAAAGCGTTAAAGATGGCATTCTCATCGATTTGCCCTTAACCAACCAGGAATTGGCCAATTTTTGCGGATCACCCAGGGAAGTGGTGAACCGCTTACTCAGTGAATTGAAGAAAAAAGACGTCCTCAGCTCGGAAAGAGGATACATCACCATTCACAATCTAGATTATTTAAAAGATGAGATCGATTGTGAAAATTGTCCGGTGTCCATATGCCGGATTGATTAAGAAATATACAAAAAAATCCCCAGGGACAAGGTTGCCTCCTGGGGATTTTTCATGACTATCAGGGATTACCGAATGCCCAATGCGATCTTAGCATAACGGGACATATTGTCTTTGCTCCAAGGTGGATTCCAGACGATGTCTACATCTGTTTCTTTGACTTCTGGAATGTCCCTCAATGCCGTTTTGACTTGATCAACGATGGTTCCTGCGAGTGGGCAACCCATTGATGTCAAGGTCATTGTGACAGTCGCTTTTCCTTCTTCGTCCAACTCCACATCATATACTAAACCTAAATTAACAATGTCTATTCCTAATTCAGGGTCGACTACCTGTTCCAAGGCACCCATCATGTTATCTTTAAGGTCTTGATCCATGCTAATCACTCCTTGTTCTTAATGCTTGTATCTCCTTCTTACTCATTACCAATCTTATCAAATATATAAGTAGAAAACAAAAGGTTAGGCTGATAAATGCTTTTCAAACCACTCGACAAGTTTTAATACGCCTTCCCGTGTCACTTTGTGATCGGCTTTATCGTCTTCGATAAAGAGCAGATGGTCTTCATTCTTTTGATAATAAGGTAAAATGCTGTCATAGAATTCCCTTGTAAGGTTAAAAGGTACGACTTTATCACGTTTTCCGTGCCAGAACATGAGTGGTCTTCCCCCGAGCTTATCAGGTTGAAGGCTCAGATCGTATTGTGCAAGCTCGTTCATCATGCTATCGATTTCCTCTTGGCTGAAGGGGATGTCATATCCTAACGATTCCACTTGAGACAATTGGGCTTTGGCAAACTTAACATACGTAGGATTTCCCATCAATGAAACAGCAGAGGATATCCACTGATATTGTGTCAGTGCACCCAATGTCACAATCCCTCCCATGGATGTACCGGCAACACCGATTCCACTCGGAAGGATTAGTCCTTTTTCTTCAAAATGTGCTTTTAAGACCGATAATTCATGAATCGTATTCAAGACAATCTTCCAAAAGACCTCTCCCAATTGATATTCTGATTTCCCGGTTGCCCGCTCTCCGTGCTCTAAACAATCGGGGAGAATCACCCTGAATCCCTTTTCCGCCAGTAGATAGGCGTAGTGAAGATTATGCTCTTTCGCACTCGTAAAGCCATGAATGAAAAAACATGTGGGTAATGGTTTATCTATGTATTCTTCCTTAAC
This sequence comes from Rossellomorea sp. NPDC077527, assembly GCF_044542955.1. Lineage (NCBI taxonomy): Bacteria > Bacillati > Bacillota > Bacilli > Caryophanales > Bacillaceae > Rossellomorea > Rossellomorea sp. NPDC077527. The sequence goes on from NZ_JBITVL010000003.1 coordinate 622,218, forward strand.
AAGGTGAAGAAATGGGATGTTTTGAATATTTGATTTATCAACTAAAATCATGATTGTCCTCTCCCTCCTGATTGCATTTCACTTTACTATGATATCCTACATTTGGTAGCATGTATAATATTTAAATCGTAAGCGAGTGTAAACATTTCTTAAAGTCAATAAGCAGGATATGGACAACTTTCAAGTTGTCACGGTACACTATAATAGCCTTAGACACCACTAAGATTGGGGATTTGTACAAATGAACTTACAAGAAAAACACCTGATTGTTTTAGATCTGGACGGAACATTATTAACCGATGAGAAGAAAATTTCGTCCAAAACTCACGATATATTGAAAAAAGCACGACTAATGGGGCATGAAGTGATGATTGCAACAGGTCGACCATTTCGTGCAAGTGAATTGTATTATCAACAATTAGAGTTGACGACTCCCATCGTCAACTTCAATGGTGCATTCGTGCATCATCCAACTGATTCATCATGGGGTCTTTATCATGAACCGATGGATTTAAAAGTCGCAAAACAAATCATTGATGCATGTGACGAATTTAAATTTCGCAACATTGTCGCTGAAGTTATGGATGATGTATATCTTCACTATCATGATGAAAAGATCATCGATGTGTTTATGATGGGGAATCCATCCATCTCTACAGGTGATATTCGCAATGTACTGACAGATCACCCCACCTCCATGCTCATCCATGCCGAAGAAGAGGATGTGGCCGAGATTCGTGCACATTTAGATGATGTTCATGCAGAACTGATCGATCATCGCCGTTGGGCTGCTCCATGGCACATCATTGAAATCGTCAAAACAGGGTTGAATAAGGCGGTGGGCATTGACCGCGTTGCCTCTTCCTTGAACATACCCAAAGAAAGAATCATCGCATTCGGGGATGAAGATAATGACCTTGAAATGCTGGAATACGCTGGAACTGGTGTCGCCATGGGAAACGCCATTGAGCCACTGAAAGATATCGCGAATGAAGTGACACTTTCCAATGAAGAGGATGGAATCGGCCGCTACCTGCAAAAGCGCTTCGACCTATAATCAATTGGCAACAGTGGGTATATCTTCTTACTTTATGTTCATCGTGAGAAAGCCATACTAGTAAGGAGCGCATCTCGCGTTCCAACTTGCAAAAGGGGTGGTAGTGATGGGTAGAAATAAATCAAAACGATTTGTACAACAAGGTAAGATTGCTGTATCAAAGCATGATGAGCGCATCCCGTATCATCTGACCTACGCTGAAGCAGAAGCGAAAAAGCTTGCTTCCAATGAAGGCTCAGGGGGGCTGGAATAATGAGCAATCCTTTATTCCAACAGGCCCGTAGTGCTGTATCTGCAGCCAAACAGGCGTGCAGTTCCGGGGAAAATGCTCAAATGTCCATTGATCAAGCAAAGAATGCTTTGTCCTCTGCTTATGCTAACTCAAATGTTGAAGAACAAAAGCAGCTGCATGCTCTTCAAGATGAGTTAAACCGCCTATCATAAATAAGATGAAAACAGGGTTGCCCGTGATGGACAACCCTGTTCTTTTTATGGAATGGTAATCAGATATGGATGAATGATCTTACCATCACCCGCATCCCTCTCATAGAGGCTTAAGAAGAGACTCCCATTTATCTTTTTCATCTCAGGAAGGATGATGGAAAACGTCGTCCAGTGAGGCGCTTCTTTATTTACTTTGAGGAACGTTTCAGAAACCAGAGTCCTATGACCATCTTCAACTGAATAATAGAAACTTCCGTTCGATACACGTGCTTGTCCACTTACCGTGTATCGGCCTTTAACTTCCCTAACCTTCACCCCTCTGAAAGAAGGATTTTCTTCAGGTACTGTAAATGAAGCAACAGCTCGAAAAGGAGTATTGAAACCACTCATATCTTCTCCCAATAGCATGGCTTCAATGGTATAGTCGCCCTTCCGGACACGCTTCCCGCTTTTCGTGTAATCCCATCTCTCTTTCCAGACCTTTGTTCCACCTTTAGAAATGTGTATAGTTTGAAAAGCTTGTAAGAATGATTTCCCCACACTATAGCGATACATTACATTTCCCGCTTTATTTTTGATCGTATAGTCAAACATCTGACTCGTACGAAACGTAATGTCCATATCACGAGAACTATTATTGTAAAGGATAAGCTGAATGTCGACTCCCTCTTCTCCAGGGAAGGCTTCCACGGAAAAAATCAAGGGAATATTCTCAGCTCTGGTACTCAGAGGTGCACATAAAAACAGGGAAAAGCTGAAAAGTATATACAGAATCGCCTTCAAGGTGATACCCCTTTCTAATTAGTTTCACCTATAGTATCTGTTAAACATCAAATTCTAATCTTTTCTAAAGAACCCAAAAATCCCGGTGGTTTGAACGATATTCGTAAACGCATCAGGATCTACATCCTTGATGGTATGTTCAAGCTCGTACAGTTCATAGCGTGAAATCACAATGATTAACATTTCTTTGTCTTCTCCGGAGAATGCGCCTTTAGCGGGCAAGGTCGTAATTCCCCTCACCAACTTGGAGTGAATGGCTTCCCTCAATTCATTCGATTTCTTGGTGACAATCATCGCGGTCAGCTTCTCATGTCTGGTATGGATGGCATCGATTACACGTGTGGAGGCGTATAATGTGACTAAGGTATATAAGGCTTTTTCCCAGCCGTAAAGGAATCCTGCAGACGTGATGATAACCGCATTCATCAAGAAAAAATAAGATCCGACCGGTTTATCTTTCATTCTTGAAAGAATCATGGCGATAATATCCATCCCCCCGGTAGACGCCCCCCATTTCAATGTGATCCCTACGCCAATTGCGGCAATAACCCCACCGAACACTGCGTTAAGCAGAATGTCGGGAGATAATTTAATGACAGGGATCACTTCCAGGAAAAAGGACGTTAAAAATACTGAAATAAAGCTGTATACAGTAAAGGAACGGCCGACTTTCAGCCACCCCAGGATGGTCACCGGGATATTGAGGATAAATAATAATATACCTGTTGAAATATTAAAGGGTGCAAATTCCTTTAATACACTCGACAACAGCTGGGCAAGTCCCGTAAAGCCACTCGCATAAACATTGGCCGGGATAAGAAAAAAGTTCATGGCAATGGCCCCTAACAGGGATCCCACCAACACCACGACAAACTTTTTCGCTTCCAGCTGAACATGATCTCTCGACATACACATACCTCCTGCATCTTGTTGTTATTTTTCTATGTTCCACATTTCATCTTAACTAAACTCCCTCTATTATTCATCTTTTTATGATAAATTCATGGTCAATCGATTGTTATTTTTGTCAAAAATAGCTAGACTAAAGCTATATGAAAAGTCAAAGGATGATGAGGATGACAGTAAAATTATTTGCAGATAGTGCAAGCGACCTTCCTGCTGCCTATTTCAACGAACACAACATAGAGCTACTGCCGCTTAAAGTACATATAGATGGTCAGGACTACGAGGACTTGATCGACATCGAACCTAAAACCGTCTTCAATAAAATCAGGGACGGGCATATGCCGAAAACGTCTCAAGTGTCACCGGACCTATTCCTTAAACAATTCACTCAGCTTGCAGAATCCAACCAATCCGGCATATACGTTGCGTTTTCTTCTCAGTTATCCGGTACCTATCAAACAGCGGTCATGATTCGGGATCAAGTAAAAGAGGACTACCCCCAACTCGACCTGACAATCATTGACTCGAGATGTGCCTCACTGGGTTACGGTTTGGTCGTCATGAAAGCTGCCGAACTTCTAAAAAACGGCGGCACAAAAGAAGAAATCATAGAGGGAGCCCGTTTCCATTCAGAGCATATGGAACATCTCTTCACTGTAGAAGATCTCGAGTACCTCGCAAAAGGAGGCAGAGTTTCCAAGGCTTCAGCCTTTCTAGGCGGCCTCCTGAATATCAAACCACTTCTGCATGTAGAAGATGGAAAGCTTGTTCCGATTGAAAAGATGCGCGGAAAAAAGAAACTTCTTAAACGCATTCTTGATTTAATGTCAGAACGAGGCGAAAACCTTTCGGAACAGGTCATCGCGATCAGTCATGGGGATGACGAAGAACTTGCCCTTGAAATGAAACAGCTGATCGAAGAAAGATTTTCACCGAAGGAAGTTTACATCAGTATTATTGGATGTGCAATCGGATCTCATACAGGTACAGGAACTTTAGCCATATTTTTCTTAAACAAGCACTCATAAACTTCCCTCCCCTTCCTCATACTAAGAAGGAAATCCATTATGGAAGGGTGAAGCACGATGCCACATACATCAGATAATGAAAAAAAGGCAAAAGACAACAATGCCCTGCGTCAGGAAAAGAATAAAATCAAAGAAGTGAACCGGAAAGCCGGTAAAAATCAATACTCCAAAAAAACCGATCATCTGTAAGAGGTGAAACGGACGATGGCACCAGTTCTTAAATGAGCTGGTGCCTTTCTTATCTTTGAAATGAACTTGATACTCAAAAACCTTTCTACAATCCATCCAAAGAAGTTGTCTGTACCATCATAGCTTGTCTATAATGAAGAGAGAAAAGATTATGGAGGGATTACATATGGCAAAGGAAAGTTCATTCGATATCGTATCCAAGGTGGATATGTCAGAAGTAAGCAATGCAATACAAATCGCGTTGAAAGAGGTTCAAACACGATATGACTTCAAAGGCAGCAAAAGCGACATAAAGCTTGACGGAGAAGAAATCGTTCTCGTTTCCGATGATGAATTCAAAATGAATCAGTTGAAGGACGTCCTTCTTAGTAAATTGATCAAGCGCAATGTTCCGGTAAAGAATCTTGACTACAGCAAACTCGAGGGAGCATCAGGCGGTACTGTCCGTCAGCGCGCCAAACTGGTACAAGGGATTGACAAAGACAATGCAAAAAAAATCAACACCATCATCAAAAACTCCGGGGTGAAGGTAAAGAGTCAAGTGCAGGATGATCAAGTACGCGTAACAGGCAAAAGCAAAGATGATCTTCAAAAAATCATCGCAGCCATTCGTGAAGCAGACCTCTCCATTGATGTACAATACGTAAACTTCCGTTAATACGGTTTTTCAAAGAAGTCTAATGGGTACAATAACTCCATTAGACTTCTTTTGTTTAGGAGGCAGAACATGAAGAAAAAGGTCATCATTATCGGTGCGGTTGGCGGAGGCGCCACAACGGCATCCCAAATTAGGAAAGTCGACAGCGAAATCGAAATCATCCTTCTTGAGAAAACATCGTACTTATCATATGGGGCGTGTGGAATGCCCTATTATTTGGGAGATGTGATCAAAGATCGGGAAAGTCTCTTTGCAGCCACTCCTGAAACGTTACATACGAAAAAAAGGATCGATGTCAGAATGCATCACGAGGCGTTACAGATTAACAGAGAAAATAAATCGGTAACGGTAAGGGATCATGATCGTAACAGGGATTACGAAGAAACATATGATTATCTGGTTGTGGCAACGGGTGCCTCTCCTTTTATTCCGGACATTCCCGGCCTTCATCAAATCCCAGCTTTCCATCTGAGAACCGTTGAAGACATGGACAGGATTAAACAGTTTGTACAAACCGAAAAGCCTGGAACATGTACCATCATTGGCGGTGGGTTCATCGGTGTGGAAATGGCAGAGAACTTCACTCATCTGGGAATGAAGGTGAATGTCGTTGAAAGGTCGGAGCACGTCATCAGCACGATCGATGAAGAGACTGCATTAACCTTACAGGATCATATCAGTGAGAATGGAGTAACGTTGTACACGAATGACGGACTGAAGGAAGTGTTACCTGAATGCACCCTGAAACTTGACAGTGGAGAAACCTTGCAGTCTGATTTCATTCTTCTTTCCGTAGGGGTAAAGCCGAACAATAATCTCCCAAAGGAAGCTGGGTTATCCTTAGGGGAATCGGGTGGGGTCCTCTGTAATGAATTCATGCAGACTGACGATCCATCCATTTATGCTGTCGGCGATGTCGTAGAATTCATTGACTATATTGATGGAACCCCGAAACAAGTTCCACTTGCCTGGCCCGCCCACCGGCAAGCCTACATCGTCGCGAAGTACCTGTCGGGAAATCCGATTCCTTTCAAAGGGATGCTTGGGACAGCGATAGCGAAAGTATTCGATCTTTCCATCGCTTCTACGGGACTGAATGAGAAAGAGTTACATGATAAAGGATACTGCTATCAAACAGCTGTTCATGAAGGGAAGTCTCACGCAGGATATTATCCCGGGGCTCATGACGTATATGTCCGCGTCCATTTCTGTCCTGATACAGGTAAGATCTTTGGTGGAAATGTCGTAGGAGGAGAAGGTGTGGATAAACAAATTGACACACTTGCCACTGCCATTTACGGTGGTTTGACGATTACCGATCTTCAGGAGATCGAAACCTGCTACGCTCCTCCCTTTTCTTCTCCAAAAGGGTTGTTAAATATGATTGGATATAAAGGTGCAGGATTGATGAATAAGAAATAGGAACTAACAGGCTTCTCTTAGCAGTGGCCTGTTTTTTTTGGGGGATGTAATCAGATTGAATGGTGTTGTCGGTATCGGTAAAAATTGTTAAACGGCTGAATTTTCACTGAAAACGGCTGGATATTTTGCTATTCCGGATGGATATCATCGGGAAACGGCTGGATTTTTCAGTAAAACCGCTGGATTTTCCAAAGATTCGGCTGGATTCCTTCCCCTCTTTTACACTCAAATAATCCTACCTCCTCCCTGATCCAACCTCACCTCCATCTCCTCCCAAAAACCACGTTAATAAATATTTTTTCCGGGTAAACACTATTCTAAGATAACCTAAACCACCAACAAAGGAGTGTTTTCATTGGCACAGCAAAATCAAAAGCAAACATTTCCCCCGCAGCATCAGGATCACCAGCCTGGTACGGTGGGAGAAATGAACCCTCAACCTATTCACACAGATCAAAACTATAAAGGAAGCGGCAAGTTGGATGGGAAGATTGCCCTTATCACTGGAGGGGACAGCGGGATCGGCCGTTCGGTTGCTTGGTATTTCGCAAGGGAAGGGGCCCATGTGGCCATTTCATATCTTGACGAGCATGAAGATGCCAATAAAACAAAAGAATTGGTAGAAGCTGAAGGAGTCAGATGCCTTCTTTTCCCCGGAGATATTGGCAGCTCCACTTTTTGCAACGATATCCTGAATAAGACGATTTCCGAGTTCGGTAAGCTTGATATACTCGTGAATAACGCCGCGGAGCAACATCCTCAGGCAGGGCTTACGGATATTAGCGATGAGCAGCTTGAGCGTACGTTCAAAACGAATGTATTCTCCATGTTTTACTTGACGAGAGCTGCTCTACCTCATCTTAAGAAAGGGGCATCCATCATCAATACAGCTTCGATAACGGCGTATAAAGGGAATAAAGACCTGATTGATTACTCCTCTACCAAGGGGGCCATTGTCAGCTTCACCCGCTCCCTGGCTGAAAATATTGCATCCGACGGCATTCGGGTGAACGGTATAGCTCCAGGGCCGATCTGGACGCCGCTGATTCCATCCACCTTTAGTTCTCAAAAGGTTGCTGAATTTGGTGGAAACACCCCGCTTGGCCGGGCCGGACAGCCATTTGAACTGGGACCAGCCTACGTATACCTGGCAAGCGACGATTCAAGCTATGTTTCGGGGCAGATGATCCATATCAACGGCGGGACCGTCATTAACGGATAAAAGAAAAAGCGACTGAAGACAATGATGCTCTTTCTTAGGAGCATCATCTTTTCAGTCGCTTTTTACTATTCATTCACTTTACGCTCACTACAAGAACATCGTTTTACAAGATGATGCGGAACAATGATTCTCTTGATCGGCTCTTTCGGGTTCTCAATTTTTTGAATCAGGCTTTTCGCTGCCTCGTTCCCAAGATTAAAAATGTTGATATCAACTGACGTGAGCGGTGGTCTGGACATCTCAGCAAGAAGTACGTTATTGAAGCTGACAATGGAGATATCTTCAGGTACCCGGATGCCCATCTCATCGAGTGTATTCAAGACACCAAGTGCCATTAAATCATCTGCTACCACAAGTGCCGTCGGGGGCTCATTCAGCTGCATGAGCTCATTAATGGCTTCACGCCCCCCTTCACGAAGAAATTCTTCATGAATGATATATTCGTCCTTCATCTCGATCCCTGCATTCCTAAGGGACTTTTCGTATCCTAACAACCTCTCCACTGTCACGACGAGATTAAGATCTCCTCCGATAAAGCCAATGCCTTCATGCCCGAGCTCCAAGAGATAATCCGTTACTTCCTTTGTCGCACGGTAGTTGTCATTGTCCACATGTGTAATTTCTTCACAATATTTATAAGGTTTTCCGACGACGACAAAAGGAAAATTCCGGTCTTTTAAGTAGTTCATCACTTTATCTTCAACTTTCGAGTAAAGCAGGATGATCCCGTCCACCCGTCCACCCTGGACCATTTGAACGACCCCATCATATATTTCCTCTTCGGATTGACCTGTCGACATTTGAAGGGCATACTGTTTTTCTTGAGCCCCTTCACTTAACCCTCTTAATACCGTCGGAAAGAATGGATTTTGGGAAAAAGTACTCGCCGAACCTGGTAAAACAAGTCCTAATACTTGAGTGGACTGATTTGCCAAACTCCGTGCAATGAAGTTAGGGTGATAACCCAATTGCTCCATTGCTTCCCGTACTTTTTGTTTTGTTTTTTCGCTTATTCTTGGATTGTTTGCTATAACTCGCGATACGGTGGATGGTGCTACGTTTGCAAGTTTAGCCACATCCTTTATGGTGACCGCCATTCGTTCCACCTCCCTCTTTCGAAAAAAGCGAATCCCTGACACGGGATGCTTTCTATTAGATTAAAACGCTTCCAATTTATTATTTATAAAAGGGACAGCAGGGACTTAATCTAGTACCCTGCAAGAATTTCATTGCTTCTTCTTTCCTTTCCCCCGCTTCCAAACGAGATAGAGGAATAGAAAGAATAAGAAGTACATGGTCCCCAGTGTAAATAGATAAGGATAATTCAGCCCGCTCTTGCCTTTAAGCAAATAAATCTCTGCTTCTTCACGGTCCATCACGAGGTGAAAGTTACCATCCTTATCACTCCGTACCAGGTCATCACCGATTAATCCCTTTAATTCATGATTATCCGCTAAATCTTCTTTCGTTAATTGAATATTTTGCGTTTCACTCGTATTGTTGATGGCTATGACGGTTGTTTGATCCTTGTACGTGCGCTTAAAGATCCCCATGCCATCTTTGTTGTAGAGGGGTTCGATATTCCCTCTCGTCAATGATGGGTATTGTTGACGAAGCTCACCAAGTCGACTGATATAATCAATCAGTTCTTCATCAGCCCGGAAATTCATAAAGCGGCGGTTGTCAGGATCGTTGCCACCGTCCATCGCAATTTCAGATCCGTAATACATGATCGGAATGCCCGGGGTAGTGTACATATACGTAAGAGCAAGCTTCCACCTTGTTCCCGGGAATAGCTTCTCTTGAACAATCATTCTCGTAAATCGTTCCATATCATGATTATCTATGAATGTTCCCATTAGATAAGGATTGTCATAATAGGTTTCATTGTATTTCCAAAAGTTGAATAGCCGCTCCATGGAGGTATCCGGCTTCTGGAATACGGTACGCATTTCTTCAGCCTGAGGGACGTTGACGAAGCCGTCGATCCCTACATCATTGTACGCAGCAATCTTTTGGGGATCCCGGTCGAACACTTCCCCTAACAGGTAGAAGTCATCTTTCACAGACTTCACTTCATCACTGAATTCGTCCCAGAACGCTTGAGGGACATGACGCACTGTGTCCAGACGATATCCATCAATGTCGGTTTCTTTGATCCACCACTTGGCAGCATCAAATAGGTAGTTTTTCACTTCGGGATTTTCTGTATTTAAATCGGGAAGATCATATAACCACGCATTCTGAAGACTTTCTTCATTATTAAAATTCATCGGCTGTTTCTCATGGAACCAATCGGCTTTTTCAGGGTCATTCACCCAAGGGTGCTCGGGACCGACATGATTGACCACAAAGTCGAGCATGACTTTCATGTCCCGCTTATGAGCTTCTTCCACAAGTTTTTTGAATGTCTTCATGGATCCGAAATGTTCTTCCGTTTTGTAGAAATCAGTGATCCAATATCCGTGGTAACCCATCGGCTGATTATCGAAGATCGGTGTCAGCCAAATGGCGGTGAATCCCATGTCCTTGATATAATCCAGCTTATCGATGATTCCTTGGAAGTCCCCGCCCTGATAGGCCTTCGGGTCCTCTGTGTTTACGTTCTTATCATTGCTCATATCCCCATTATTAAAGCGATCGACCATCAGAAAATAAATGGTCTCATCCTGCCATGTTCGTTCTTCTTTTTCAACTGCTCCTACCGGAAGGGCGTAAAAAAGAAGAAACGGGACTAAAATGAGAGATAATACTCTTCTTTTCATCTCCGCTCCTCCTAAAATTGTTAGTAACGCCTATAAGATTATCCTTTTGTACCCCCTGCCGTCAATCCTGAAACGAAGTATTTCTGGAAGAACAGGAATAATAGGGCAATCGGTACGGCAATGAGGACCGAACCGGCAGCGAAGGTAGTAAATTCCGCTCCGAATTGCTTCGCCACCATATCATAAAGGGCAACCGGTAATGTGTACATTTTTTCTGAACGTAATAGAATACTTGCAATGATAAAGTCTGCGAATGGTGCGATGAAAGAAAACAGTGCAACAACGGCAATAATCGGTTTTGCAAGGGGCATGACGATTTGGAAGAAAATTCTCAAATGTCCTGCTCCGTCCATCTTGGCTGATTCATCAAGCTCTTTCGGAATGGTATCAAGATACCCTTTCATTAACCATGTGTTCATCGGGATTTGACCTCCAACATAAACGAGGATCAAACCAATGTGAGTATCCAAAAGTTTCGTTAATAATGCTAATACGAAAATCGCAATCAGTGCGGCGAAATTCGGTATCATTTGTAAGATCAAGAATGTCATCAGTCCATTTTTACGTCCTGCAAAACGGTATCGAGAGAAAGAATAAGCTGTCAGACTGACAAGTAAAACGGTAAGGGCCATCGTAGATAAACTGACCTTTAATGAATTCCAGTACCAAAGCATATAATTACTTTTTTCTAAGTCAAATAGTTCCTTATAATGTGCCAATGTAGCATTTTTCGGAATGATAGATGAACCGGATAAACTTTGACCCGGGTTGAAAGAAGATCCGATGATCCAGGCAACCGGGTAAAGAATGATGGCAAACATGATTCCGATGACTGCGTATGAAAGTGTTAAACGTATGAGTTTCTGTCTCTTCATATTCATATTACATCATATCCTCTTCTTGGAATGATTTCGTTCTCTTGAACTGCCATATCGCTACCGTGATGACGATGATGGATAATAATAATGTGATGGCCGCGGCTTTTGAATACTGAGCGGATGTCATCGTCAAACTGTAGATCCACGAGATCAGGATGTCCGTTCCACCAGCGTTCTGTCCTGTTAAAGCTGGTCCGCCACCATTGAACAAGTAAATAACATTGAAGTTATTAAAGTTAAACGTGTACTGCGTAATGATGATTGGAGCCGTTGCGAAAAGAACAAGGGGCAACGTGATGTTTTTGAATTTCTGGAATGCCGATGCACCGTCAACCGTCGCTGCTTCATAAAGTTCATCAGGAATGGATTGAAGCACCCCTGTTGTCATGGCAAAGATGAACGGGAAGCCCAGCCAGGCTTGAATACAAATCAATGCAATTCTTGTATACATCGGTTCGGTCATCCATGGTAAACCTTCAATTCCGAAGAATCCAAGGATGTCCCGGTTGATTGTACCAAATGATTCATTGAACATTCCGGCGAAAACGAGAATTGAAACGAAAGCCGGGATGGCCCAAGGCAGGATAAAAACCGTACGTATGATGGCTTTCCCTTTCAAATCCTTTTGATTGACAAGGATGGCAAGGAATACTCCAAGTGCTACCTGAAGTGTTGTCGCTCCAAATGTCCATACGAGCGTCCAGGCAAGTACGGTAATGAATGTTTCCCTCCAAATATCAATTTTGAAAATATCAACAAAGTTTTGAATCCCCACCCAGTCGACCAATTTAGCCGGTGGTGAATGATACAAATCGTAGTTTGTAAACGCCAGTAGGACAACAAAGATAATTGGGAAGATGACTACAAATACAAGCAGTAAAAATCCAGGAGACATAATAAGGTATGGGAATCCATTGTCGATCAGATTTTTGTACTGCTCACGGATCGTGCTAAGTTTCTCTCCCCTGTCTCTCTTTTCTCCGTTCTTATAAGCGTCCCGAAGATTGAACAGGTAAAAGCCAATTCCAAAAATAGATACAATGATTGCTAAAATACCGTATACCATTAAGAAAATGGAATGATCTCCGTATGAGACGTCTGTCCCTAGGGTCGTAATTCCCCATAATCCGTAGCCGATCAAATCTCTGAAGACAAGGATAAAGGCGGCTGTCATGATCAGGAAAAATCCGCCCTTCATAAACTGCCTATGATACATCTGACCTAATCCTGGGATTAGGGAAAGGGCCAGCGCTGTTTTTCTATGTTTTGTTTGATAGGATTGTTGCTCCATCCTATATTCCCCTTTCTACGTTCACGATTTTGATAAGCTTCAAGAGCTTTTTAAGAAAAAAAGTGTTTATTTCCTTAAAAAGCCCTTGAATAGGTCTTTAAAAGGATAGCAGTACCTCTCAGGATGAGAAGGTACCGCTATTGTTTAATAATTAGTTAGAATGATTAGCATCAATGTTCTGCTCGATTTGTTTCACCGCTGCATCAAGAGCCGCTTTTGGTTCTTGCTTACCGGTTACAACCGTTTGAAGTGAATCAGCCATTGGTCCCCAAACTTCTCCCATTTCAGGAATGTTTGGCATTGGAACCGCATATTGTGATTGCTCGGCAACCGCTTTTGCACCCGGGTTGTCAGCAATCGCTGGATCGTCGATCAAACCTTGGTTCGTTGGAACTTCCTGTGTTTGTTCGAAACGTAATTTCGCATATTCGTCTTGAGTGATGAACTCGATGAATTTTTGAGCCCACTCTTTATTTTTAGAATAGCCTGACACGTGCCAGCCTTTCACACCCATGAATGTTTTCATTGGCTCTCCGTTTGGAAGCTTAGGCATAGCAGCGATACCGATGTCGATTCCGGCATCTTTATATCCTTGGAAAGACCAAGGACCGTTCATGACTGAAGCAACTTTTCCTTCTCCAAATAGACCGTCAAGTGCAGATCCACCGTTTTCCCCAATGATTCCTTTAGGGAATAATCCATCTGTGTACCATTTTTGAATATATTCAGTACCTTCTACAGCACTTTCATTGTTTAATCCAAGGTCTTTCGCATCCAATGCCCCATCATTTTCAGCAAATACATATCCGCCGAATCCACCGATTGGTGCATGTGCGAAATAGAAGTTGTCCCATAGAGCTAAGAAACCATAGTTTCCATCTTTCGTGAAATCTTTAGCGAATGTATATACTTCATCCATTGTCTTTGGCGCTTCATCCATTAACGCCTTATTGTAAACAAATACCGGCGTTTCAGAAGACTTTGGAAGACCATATAATTTCCCATCATAACTCTCAGCTGTCATGGAAGATTCAGTGAAGCGTTTTTCAATGTCCCCATCCACTTCTAGAGGAGCAATATGCCCTGCAAGAGCAAGTTCACCAATTTGGTCATGTGGTAATGTCAATACGTCCGGGCCAGTTCCCGCAGGACCGTCTAAACGTAATTGTTCTTTCATTTTAGTCGCCATTTCGACTTCTTTCACTTCAACTTTGATGCCAGTCTCTTCTTCGAACTTGGCACCTACTTCATCCAGCCATCCAGTTTTCTCTTGATCTTCCCAGACAACCAGTTTTTCAGGTTTGTTTGCATCGTCAGCCTTTTTCTCTCCGCTGTCGCTGGATCCTTCCTCACGGTTTGGACCACAAGCAGCGAGCGCCCCTAATACAAGCATGATTACCATCAGTAATGATAACGCTTTCTTCATCTTGACCCCTCCTAAGTATGGTAAAAACGATTAATCCATATTTTAGATTGAACAAACGATTGCACTAGAACGCAAAAGACATCGCTTACATCCACTTGTGAAAACGATTGCACAACCTATCTCTTATTATACAAACTATAATCCTTTTGACAATACTTTTTTGAAAATTTTTTATAGTATCCACTGAAAAAAGAAAACGCTTTATCCCTCTATATATGTTTTATTGACATCCCTCCCTGTTTCGAATACTCTTTAATTGAAATAAACATGAGGAGGAAACACGATGCTATTGGAAGCTGTTTATCATAGACCGAAAGATAATTATGCATACGCTTGCACTAATAAAGAATTACACATCCGTCTGCGCACCAAGAAGAATGACGTAACCTCTGTCACTCTCCTACACGGTGATCCCTATCAATGGGAAGACGGAAAATGGATGTACGATCGGAAAGATATGGTGATGACCGGTACGGATCATCTATTTGACTATTGGTTCGCTTCCATTACCCCTCCCTACAGGCGTCTTCGATATGGATTTCTTCTTCAAGATGAAAAAGAAGAAATATTTTATGGAGAAAAAGGGTTCAACGAATCCCCATCTGAGGATATTGGTGATTTTTTCTGTTTCCCTTTCTTGAATTCCATTGATGTGTTCAATGCCCCCTCCTGGGTGAAAGATACGGTGTGGTATCAAATTTTCCCGGAACGGTTCGCAAACGGCAATCCTGATAATGATCCTGAAGGAGCACTCGCTTGGAATAGTACAGATCCGACACCAACCAATTTCTTCGGTGGGGACCTGGAAGGCGTAACTCAGAACATTTCTTATTTAAAAGACCTTGGAATCACAGGAATTTATTTCACCCCTATCTTTAAAGCGCACTCCAATCATAAATATGACACAATAGATTATTTTGAGATAGATCCACAGTTCGGTACAAAAGAGACAATGAAGGAATTGATCAAGGTTTGTCATGAGAACGGGATCAAAGTGATGCTGGATGCCGTATTTAACCATAGTGGATTCTATTTCGAACAGTTCCAGGACGTTCTTGAAAATGGTGAAAAATCACGTTACCGTAATTGGTTCCATGTGCATGATTTCCCTTTGGATATTGAGAGTAAGCCTCCTAATTATGATACTTTTGCATTCGAGCCTTCCATGCCGAAGTTAAATACTGAAAATGAAGAGGTTCGTAATTATTTACTGGAGGTCGGACGTTATTGGATCAATGAATTCGATATTGATGGATGGCGCCTGGATGTTGCGAACGAAGTGGATCACCACTTCTGGCGTGAGTTCCGTAAAGAAGTCAAAAATTTAAAACCCGACGTATACATTCTGGGTGAAATCTGGCATGACTCCATGCCCTGGTTAAGAGGTGACCAGTTTGACGCGATCATGAATTATCCATTTACGACAAATCTCTTGAATCTGTTTGCCAAGCAAACGATCTCTCCTGCCGCGTTCGTTGAGAATATGACGTCTGTCGTTCATATGTATCCTAAAAACGTGAATGAAGTAAATTTCAATCTAGTAGGAAGTCATGACACGCCCCGTGTATTGACAGAATGCGGGGAAGACATTCGCCGAGTTAAACAAGTATATACGTTCATGCTCACTTTCACGGGAACACCTTGTATCTATTACGGAGATGAAATTGGTCTTACAGGCGTTCAGGATCCCGGCTGCAGAAAATGTTTCCCTTGGGAAGAAGATCAACATAACCAAGATCTATTTGCACATATCCAAAAGCATATCGCTCTCAGAAAACAGTTTCCTTTACTCAGTAATGAAGGAACTCTTTCCTTCTTACCAGGTGACATACACGAGCATTGTCTTGCCTTTACGAAATCAAACGGAGATGAAACCGTGCTTGTTCTTTTAAACTGCAGTGAAGAATCAACCACATTTACATTACCCTTTGCACTCAAGGGTAAGAAAATCACGAATCTTTGGAGTAACGAAGAATTTGCAGCTGAGGCAGAATCAATCGAAGTGACGCTGGAAGGATTCGGTTTTACCATCATCCAATTCTAGTAAAGTTTTCATAAATGAAGGGACTACACCTCTATGGTTAGTCCCCTTATCTATTTAAGAAGTCTGGCCCCGGCCAAATAAAGGAGCCCCCCTATGAGTAAGAATCAAAAGAACATGACTCTCTTCGCCTTGACCTGGCCGATTTTCATTGAAATCTTCCTTCATATGCTGATGGGAAATGCAGATACGTTAATGCTGAGTCAGTACTCGGATGACTCCGTTGCAGCCGTCGGTGTATCCAACCAGATCCTTTCCCTCATTATTGTAATGTTTGGATTTGTTGCAACGGGGACGGCCATCCTGGTTGCCCAGCATTTAGGAGCAGACGAAAATCGATCAGCCGGCGAAGTGTCCATCGTCTCCATTGCTGTTAATGTAGTATTCGGTCTGGCATTAAGCATCGCCCTTGTGTTTTTCAGTAAGCCGATCCTATTATCGATGGATCTACCTGTCGCTCTCATGAATGAAGCATCTTCCTATCTGAAAATTGTAGGAGGCTTCGCTTTCATCCAGGCCCTGATCATGACGGCAGGGGCCATCATGAGAAGCTATGGCTATACGAAAGACGCCATGTATATCACGATCGGCATGAATATCATCAATGTGATCGGAAACTACTTATTTATTTTCGGACCTTTCGGAGTTCCTGTATTAGGTGTGGAAGGTGTGGCCATATCCACCATCACCTCAAGACTGATTGGATTCGTCGTAAGTATCATCGTGATAAGGAGACGAATACCAAATGCTCTTCCATTCAGGTCACTCTTCAATATTCCCGTCTCACACGTAAAGAATTTATTACGGATTGGGATCCCATCTGCTGGAGAGCACCTATCTTATAACGGATCTCAAATGGTCATCACGTATTTTATCGCAAGTCTTGGAACGAATGCCCTGACGACAAAGGTATATGCCCAGAACTTGATGATGTTCATTTTCTTATTCAGTGTCGCCATCAGTCAGGGAACTCAGATCATCATCGGGCATATGATTGGGGCAAGAGAATTTGACAACGCCTATGAACGGTGCTTAAAAAGCTTAAAGATCGCCATTGTCATCTCTCTCATCATGGCAGGAATTTTCTCCTTTGCAGCAGAGCCTCTTCTCCGGATCTTTACAAGCAACGAAGACATCATTTCACTTGGTAAGGTGTTGATCTATCTGACGATCATCCTCGAACCAGGTAGAAGCTTCAATCTTGTGGTCATCAATGCGCTCAGAGCTACTGGTGACGTCCGGTTCCCAGTTTATATGGGGGTATTATCCATGTGGGGAGTCAGCGTCACTCTTTCCTATATCCTTGGAATCTGGTTCGGTCTCGGACTAATCGGAATCTGGATTTCCTTCATAGCAGACGAATGGCTAAGAGGCATCATCATGCTCAAACGCTGGCGGTCCAAGGTTTGGATACACAAACGGTTCATCCAAAATGATAAAAACGCCTTGTAGAGGGACGGACCTTCCTATGGCACTATGTTATAAAGTCGAACACATTCCCAAAAGAGTCAGCTCTGTTATCTTTGAGTTGGCTCTTTTTCTCTTTTCAAAACAAATTGAAAGCGCGTTCAATTATTTAATGTTAACTTTTTTTACATTAAAACGCTTACATAGCAAATTAATACTTGAACTTTTGTTATTTTCTGAATATGATAAATAATATAACTTATACATGTCATAAAACCTAACATCAAAGAGGCGTATTCAATAAACATTTTAAAAAGGAGGAAATAACGATGAAAAAAGTGGAAGCAATTATCCGTGCAGAAGCATTTCTGTCTCTACGGGAAGCATTATGTCTTCGTGGATTTAGTGGTTTGACCGTATCGGAAGCAGCAGGGTGCGGGAAACAAAAAGGAAAACAAGGGATCTTCAGAGGAAATAAATTCGAACTGCAGTTAGTCCCAAGAGTAAAAGTGGAAATGATCGTCGACGACACTCAAGTGGAAGACATCATCGATCTCATAGTTGAACATTGCAGTACCGAAACCGTGGGAGATGGGAAAATCTTTATTTATCCTGTTGAGGAAGTGATTCGAATCCGTTCAGGGGAACGAGGGAAAAAAGCTGTTTTATAAAACTAATGTTTAATACAACCGCCAAGGTAAAACCAATTATGGAGGGATATCATTGATTAAAAAAATTTCTGCTCTGTCATTTTTGTCATTATTCGTGAGCACTACTGCATTTGCAGCATCCCCTACTGCTGAGTCTGTTCAAGCTTCCGTTGACTCCTTATGGGTCATGATCGCGGCCGTACTCGTATTCTTTATGCACGCCGGATTTGCAATGGTTGAAACAGGATTCACACGGGCAAAGAACTCTCTTAATATCTTGATGAAAAACTTCTTAACTGTAGCCATTGCTTCTGTCTTGTATTTCATCGTTGGATTCGCCTTCATGTTTGGCGGGACTCAAGGTGGGATCATTGGATTGGATAGCTTCTTCCTCTCAGGACGTGAAGACATCGGCTTCTTCCTATTCCAGTCTGTTTTCGCTGCTACTTGTGCAACCATCATTTCCGGTGCTGTTGCCGAAAGAATGAAGCTTAAAAGCTATATTCTTCTGACCATCGCCATGACTGGAATCATTTATCCTATCGTCGGTCATTGGGTTTGGGGAGGAGGATGGCTTTCAGAGCTTGGATTCGTCGATTTCGCCGGTTCTACCGTCGTCCATCTGACCGGCGCAGTCGGTGCCTTCATCACTGTATTATTCCTTGGTGCACGTGTCGGTAAATACAGCAAAGGGAAAGTAAATGTCATACCAGGTCATAATATACCAATTGGCGCACTCGGGGTATTCATTCTCTGGTTTGGATGGTTCGGATTTAATGGGGGCAGCAGCCTGGCAGCCGATCCTACTCTTGTGCCGCAGGTCATCACGACTACATTGTTCTCAGCATCTGCCGCCATCCTTTCATCCGCCTTTTACACGTTATTCAGATATAAACGGATCGATCCGTCCCTTACTCTAAACGGTGCACTCGGTGGACTGGTCGGTATCACTGCCGGCTGTGCCAATGTATCCCTGGTCGGGTCTCTCATCATCGGACTTATTGCTGGTGTCATCCTGGTAGAAGCTGTAACATTCATCGATTCGAAATTGAAAGTCGATGACCCTGTCGGAGCAATTGCCGTTCACGGGATCTGTGGGGTTTGGGGTACAGTGGCAGTAGGATTATTCGATGTTCAAAATGGGGTAATATATGGAGGAGGCGCGACACTCTTAGCTACTCAAGCACTCGGCGTCATCGCTGTCATTGCCTGGACATCCATCACTGTCGGGGGATTCCTCTACATCGTAACGAGAGTATCGAGCATTCGCGTATCACGTGAAGAAGAGCTTTCAGGACTTGACTTTACAGAACATGGATCCAATGCTTATGAATTAAAGGACACTGTGTTGGAATCAAACGTTTCTTCCGTTTCTCCATTCGGTTCTGATTTAGTAGAACGATTGAATTCAATTGGTTCAGGGCAAATGAGCGATAGCGTGAATCAACGAAACACAATTTAATGAATAGAAGGGCTGCTTTTAGCGGCTCTTTTTTTTGTTTGAAATGTTCGATATACAAACATAAGCTCATATGGTAGGCTTTCCAACAGCCTCCATACGAGCTTATTTAAGATATAGAAGAAATGATTTTCTCTTTTGCATCCCTAGACACAAAGTGCTTCTTGGAAAACACATTATAATGATTACCCCTAACCTCATCCAGAATCGCACGATATAATAAGGCAGCTCCCTTTACAGGGGTTCTCGAATACACCGGGTAGAGATGCATAGTACGAAAAGCTTTATCGTAATAATCCTCAGCAAGCTCGGCCATCTCTTCCCATATGGAACAAAAAGCTTCGTTTGCTCTATGTTCAACCAGGTCGTTAATCGTATATTCATATTTCACTAATAAATCCTGGGGAATATATAACCTGCCTCTCTCCAGATCTTCACCGATATCCCTCAGTATATTTGTGAGCTGCATAGCATACCCGAGATGAATGCCATCCTCTCTTAAGTACTGTTCTTTCCCAGGAGCAAGAATCGGCAGGAGCATCAACCCAACAGTACTTGCTACGTGATAAGAATAATCAAGGACATCGTCCATTTTCACATACACTCTTTCACCAAGATCCATCCTTTGACCTTTTATCATGTCCCTGAAGGATTGAACATCCATGTTATATCGCTTGAACACATCATCCAATGCGACCCACATCAGTTCATTCTGGTTATAATCCCCCTTTAAAAAGGATTCGAATTCCACCTCGAATTGACTTAATTCCTCTGAAGGGCTCATGCCTTCATCAACAATATCATCTACCTTACGACAAAATGAATATACAGCCCAAACCGCCTTCTTCTGGTCTTTCGGCAGTAGGGAAAATGCTCTGTAAAACGTTTTAGAATGCAGTTTAATAATATTTTCACATTGATCGTATGCTTCCGAAATCCTGCTCATGCAAGGACACATCCTTCCTTTCAGATTCGATTTTATACTGGTCTTTAAAGGCTTCTGCAACTAGTTTTGCGCCCTGCATGACAATCGGAACTCCTCCACCTGGATGGATGGATGCACCGACCGCAAAGATATTCTTCTCCGCAAACGGTTGTACTTGGGGTCTGAATGGCCCGGATTGTCCTAAACTTGGCGCAATCCCAAAGCTTCCCCCTGAATATAGCCCTTCTTGAACCGCGTCTTCCGGGGTCCTGATCTTTATCCACGAAATCCGTTTCTTCAAGTCAGCGTATCCCCTTTCTTCCATTGTATCCAATACAAGATTGGAAAGATATTCTGAAGCTGATTTCCAGTCTATTTCATCTGAAACTGGAACCGGGATCAAGACATATAGGACGCTTTTCCCTTCAGGAGCTAGTGTAGAATCAACCTTGGAAGGATTAAATACATAAAATGATGGTTCTTTAGGAATTCTCTTATTCTTGAAAATATCCTTCATATTCCCAGAGAAATCTTCATTCAAATAAAATTGATGTATTCTTTTATCATCATAATTCC
The DNA here is from genome assembly GCF_044542955.1 of Rossellomorea sp. NPDC077527. NCBI lineage: Bacteria > Bacillati > Bacillota > Bacilli > Caryophanales > Bacillaceae > Rossellomorea > Rossellomorea sp. NPDC077527. The sequence continues at coordinate 643,345 of NZ_JBITVL010000003.1, forward strand.
CGTCGACCCCCATATACAAAAGCACACAGCCTGATGAAGGCTTATAGGATTTCGGTGCCTTCTTCTTCACTAATGTAGATGCAGTGGGAAAATCACCGTTGATAATGACGGATTCGATTTTTTCACGCCGGTCCCCAAGAACGATATGAGTTGCTCTACCACCCGAGGTCTCTATTTCAGAAACAGGTGTACAGGTCTTAATCACAACGCCATTCTTATCGCACGCCTTCCTGAGATGATCAAGCAAACTCGCATATCCGCCTTTGATATAGTAGATGCCGTGCTTGTGCTCACTAAAGGAAACAAGGCTGTAAATAGCAGGTGTGCTGTAAGGATCCCCACCGATGTAAAGTGTTTGCAAACCGTAAGCTGTCTGCAGTTTCCCATGCTGAAAATAATGCTTTAAATTCCCCATCACATTCCGGTAAGCTTTCAACTTAAACAATGAACTCATCGTTTTACGGTTGAGAAAATCCCTCGTTTTCAAAAAGGACGATTCCAGGAACTGAGGTTGCCCGATTGTAAATCGTTCATCCATATCCTTCATAAAACGAAGAAATCCTTCTTCATCTCCCGGGAATTTTTCCTTGATTTCTTCAAATTGCCTATCGACATCAGCATACTTCGTATATGTCAGCCCATCGGCAAAATGGACATCATAAAGGGGGTCGCAGCGGACGAGTTCTATTTCGCCCGTGTCAATTCCAGCCTCCGTCAAGATGGAAAGGAGCATTTCAGGTAATAGAACGATGGTCGGCCCTTTATCAATCTTGTACTCCCCTTCTTGTATAAAAGCAAGACGTCCTCCGATGGTCGCCTCTTTCTCATAGACTGTGACATCATGACCATCCTTTGCCAACAACAATCCAGATATCAGTCCACCAATACCAGACCCTACAACGGCTACTTTCATAAAGCTTCCTCCATCGCCGTTTGTCCTTCCATGAATGAAAAGGACGGATCCTCATTCATCAGCATATTGGTCGAAATCCTTGCTGATTCTAGGATCGTCGGCAGGCCGCTTCCAGGATGCGTCCCCCCTCCGACTAACCAGCAATGTTCCAGTTCTTCAAATTTGTTATGAGGGCGGAGAGCCATCATCTGAGTCAGTTGATGACCAAGGTTAAAGGTGGCTCCTTCATAAATATTGAATTCTGATTCCCAATGATGGGGAGAGATGATTTTCTCAACCATGATATGATCACGGATGTTTTCCAAGCCCGCTTTACGCTCAACCAGGTCTAAAACAAGCTCCCGGAAGGTTTGTTCATTCTCTGACCAATCAATACCGCTTATATTATTCGGTACAGGTGCAAGGATGTACAAGGTGGAATGTCCCGTGGGAGCCAAGGTAGGATCCGTTACACATGCATTTTGAATGTAAATGGAAGGATCACCGGAAAGCGTATAGGTCTCCGTAATTTCTTCAACATTCCTCTTATAATCCTCAGCAAATAGAATACTATGGTGGGGAAGATCATATTGTTTGTCGACTCCCAGATAGATCATAAAAGTAGAACAGGAATATTTTTTCTTTTTCAATTTTTCTTTACTGTATTTCTTCAATACTCCATCTTCAACCAGGTTACTCATCACATGGGCAAAGTCCCCGTTGATGATGACTTCATCTGCCTCGATCTTCTCCCCGTCCTCTGTCATGATTCCCTTCACGACATTTCCATCTTCAATCCACAATTTCCTGACCCCTTCACCGAGATGAATCACACCGCCATGCTCTTTCACGACTTTCTCCATGGCTTTTGATAATTGGTTCAAGCCGCCGATGGGGTGAAAGATCCCGTATTCATGCTCCATGAATGACAGTATGGAGAAAGCACCCGGACATTCCCAGGGGGACATTCCTAAGTATTTTGATTGGAAAGTAAACGCCAATCTCAATTCATGGTCCGTAAAATAATCACTTAACACACTATAAAGGGATTTACCCAGGGACAATTGAGGAAGTGCTCTCAAAACCTTCCAGCTGATATATTGATAATATCTATCCATCGGGCTTTGCAAAATCGGTTTTAAACGGGTCATTTTCTTACGGGTATCATTCATAAAACGCTTATACCCTTCTGAGTTTCCAGGATAATGACGCTCGATTTCCCTGGATAATTGTTCAGGATCCTTATACATTTGCACCTTTTTATCGGTAAATATAAGTTCATACATTACAGAGAGTTCCTTTAAATCCACATAGTCATGAAGATTTCTTCCTGAAGCTTCGAATAATTCTTCTGCAATTTCCGGCATACTTAAGAATGTCGGTCCGATATCGAACGTATAGCCATCCATCGTGACAGAGCCATTTCGCCCTCCTACAAATGATTGCTTCTCAAATATCTCTACATTATATCCCTTACTGGCAAGGAGCATCGCTGCAGCCAATCCTCCGGGACCCGCGCCGATGACAATTATCTTTTTGGCCATTGTGATAGCCTCCAATATCATTTATTTGTACAATTATTATACAATACTTATACAATTGTTTTCCACCAGAATGAACCTTCAAACTGTTTTTTTCAGAATGATCGTCTTCTTTCATTTCTAATGAGCTTGTCCTCCTCATTGGAAACACTAATTAACCGCCATCAGGACTCTTTCCGTTCTATGTTGCTGCTATTAAACAACAACGTTCATTCATTCAAAACTTGAAAGAAGAAAGAGACACAGTAAAGAGAGATTTCTCTTTTTACTATGCCTCCTTTTCAAATCATTATTACTTTAAATCTATGTTTGTACCGTTCTCTTAATTCTCATTCCCGGAATGAACCAATGCCCTATTCCACGATTTCGATATTATAATCCTTGAACCACACATGGATCTGGGCAAGATGAGCAAGTAACTGCGGACCGGTCATGAGTTGGCCGTACCAGGGGACTTCAAAGGCGGCTCCACCCGTTGCGGCAATTTCTTTCAGCTTCTCTTCATCAAACAATTCATACAGGACGCTTGATTGGTCTTCAAGTATCTCATTCAACCAATCACTGACCATTTTCGTATACACGGGATGATGGGTTTTCGGGTACGGACTTTTCTTTCGATACAGGACTTCATGAGGCAGTATTCCCTCCAGTGCCTTTCTGAGGATGCCTTTTTCTCTTCCTTCGTGCATTTTCATCTCCCACGGAATGTTCCACACATATTCGACAAGTCTATGGTCTGCAAACGGTACCCTGACCTCAAGGCTTGCTCCCATACTCATGCGATCCTTCCGATCTAATAATGTCGTCATGAACCATAGAAGATTCAAATAGAATAATTGTCTTCTCTTGGTTTCCACTTCATTCTCCCCTTCAAGCAAAGGGGTTTCCGCAACCGTGCGGTCATATTGCTCGAGGACATATTCCTCCAGATTCAGTTTCTTACTCCACTCTTCCTTTAGAAGGCCCTGACGTTCAGCTGTGGAGCGCATCCACGGGAAGCCTCTGCGATTAAAGTCTTCCGGCCTGTGGAACCATGGATATCCACCGAAGATTTCATCTGCACATTCTCCGGAAAGTCCCACCGTGAAGTCCTGTTTAATTTCCCGGCAGAACCATAGGAGAGACGAATCAACATCGGCCATTCCCGGCAGGTCCCTTACATGAACCGCCTCAATCAGATGATCCTTTAACGCTTGTTGACTGATCTCACAGCGATGGTGGATCGTATCAAATTCCGACGTCATCTTTTCAATCCAAGGTGCATCTGAGTTCGGCTGAAAATCGTTCGCTTTAAAATATTGATCATTTTCCTCATAATCAATGGAATACGTATGGAGATTCCCTTTCCCTTCCTCTTTATAACGATTTGCTGCCACTGCCGTAATCGCGCTGGAATCAAGTCCTCCAGATAAGAATGTGCAAAGAGGAACATCGGACACAAGCTGCCTCTGAATGGCATCCGTAAGCAGAAAGCGTACTTTAGAGACTGTTTCTATAAAGGAATCGGTATGTTCCTCACTTTTCACATTCCAGTACCTCCAACTATTGACCCCTTTTTTCGAGAAGATCATGGCATGGGCCGGACGCAGCTCCTTCACTCCTTTAAACACACCATTTCCAGGAGTGCGGGATGGACCGAGACCCAGCACTTCCGCTAAACCTTGAAGATCCACCTGGGGCCGAACATCGGGGTGAGCAAGCAAAGCTTTTATTTCAGAACCGAATAATAACCCTTCATCCTTTTCGAAATAAAATAAAGGCTTTACGCCCATTCTGTCCCTTCCTATAAATACATGTTCCTTCTCACTGTCCCATACCGCAAAGGCAAAAATACCATTTAAATGATGAACGCATTCCTCCCTCCACTCAATATAAGAGGTTAATAACACCTCCGTATCAGAATGTCCCTTGAAGGCATAACCCTTTTCAATAAGTACTTTTCGCAAATCTTCTGTATTGTATAATTCTCCGTTATAGCAGATGGTGAAGAGATGGCCGTTATGTTGAAGGCTCATAGGCTGCCTTCCACCTGCAGGATCGACTACGATCAATCGTTTATGGCCAAAGGCAACGTGTCGATCCATCCACACGTTCGTTTCATCCGGCCCTCTTTTAGAAAGGGTTTCTGCCATTTTTTCAACAACATCTTTTTGATTCGACAAATCTTGTTTATAATGGATCCAACCTGTAATTCCGCACATGGTGATCATCCTCACTTTCTCGTCAAACAAACTGGGCTCACTGACACATAAATTATTCTATGCTCACAGCCATAAATGGTTAATTGTCTCAATCAATCTTTACATGAATGAAATATGATAATTATGACAAGAAATGTAGTTAAGGAGGGATATTCACTTGAGCAACATATTTCGATCAAACATTTTAAAATCCCAAAAAAGATCCTTTTCCGAAGGCACTGCATTATTCGAAGAGGATACGTGGTTCTTTTTCGAAATCGATGCAGAGGAAGAATCCGAGCTCGAATTTTACCTCAATCATGAATTAAAAGTGTATAGAGATGGGGACTGGCTCTCCGGTGTTCTCTTAGAAGACGGTATCATTGTCACACCTTATGAGCGAATTAGAATCGAGAATGGCGATCGAATTCAAATAAAGAAGAATATATTGTATTCGCTGGAGAATTTATTAGAAGAAATTTCTGATGATGCCTTTCATCAATTTACAACGGCACTGAATAATCTGGGTTACTCTATCTATGATAGTATCTTTTGCCACAATCACCTTGTGTTCCTCGGCAACCAAAAAATCAAAGAAGGCGTGAACTTTATCACCTTCGATAACGGTGTCGAAGTGTGTGCCGTTCAGCATCACTTCACCTATTATAAAAAGAAACGGGATCGCTTCGAATTCACCCTGAGTACAGGTAGACGCATCGTAATTGAAAGTTTCAACCTTTGATTTGCCAACATACTCAAAAAAAATAACAAATGCCTGTCAGCTCTATCGACAGGCATTTGTTATGTTAAGAATCCTGACTCGTCACAAGGTGCAGATTCTTTAAATAGGTGTTCATATTATCCAGCGTCATGGGTCTTTCAATAAGATATCCTTGTGCATAATCGCAGCCAAGCTGGTCCAGAAGCTCTAATTGTTCCATTGTTTCCACACCTTCTGCCACAACCTTCATATTCAAACCTTTCCCCATTGTGGCGATCGACTGAACAATCGCTACATCCGGTGTATGGTCACTCATATTCTGTACGAAGGAACGATCAATCTTCAGAATATGAAGAGGAAGGTGCTTTAAATAACTGAGTGATGAATAACCTGTTCCAAAATCGTCAATTGCAAGCTTCACTCCCAATTCAGCCAGTGATCTCATCACTTCGATGGTATGAGCCGCATCATGGAGCATGATCGTCTCTGTTAATTCCAAACAGAGGTATTCAGGCTGCAGTCCGGATAGTAATAATGCTTCTTTCACATCACAGTGAAATGTAGGATGCTGGAACTGCTGTGCAGACACATTGACGGAAATATAAAACTTCGCATTTTGTTGATCTAACCATTTCTTCAGCTGTAAACAGGATTCCACCAGCACCCATTTTCCAATGTCATAAATCAGTCCCGTTTCTTCTGCAAGCGGAATGAACTCAGCTGGGGAAATTAATCCCCATAAGGGGTGCTGCCACCTTAATAATGACTCGCAGCCGATAAGCGATTGATTTGAAATGTCAATAATCGGCTGAAACGCGACGAACAGCTCCTCCCGCTCTATCGCTTTCCGCAAATGGGCTTCCATTTCAACCTTGCGGGTATTCTCTTCCTTCATCCCCTTGGAAAAGTAAACGGTATTATTCCCACCCTTTGATTTCGCCCATGTCAGAGCAGAATCGGCGTTCCGCAACAAATCGGTCGACTCTTCACCATCCCGCGGAAAAATACCTACGCCTATGCTGACTGAAATGTAGAACTCTTTGCCTTTATACGTGAAAGGTGCCTGTATCGTTTTCAATATATCTTCTGTGATAGCTGAAATAGAGGATTCATTCACATCTTTCGTGAGCAGAACCGTAAAGGTATCTCCACTGAATCGCCCCAAGTATGCCCCTTTAGGCAGAGTGCCCTGGATCCTCAGGGCAAGTTCTTTAATGATTAGATCCCCAGCCCAATGCCCGAGAGTATCGTTGATGATCTTAAAACGGTCCATATCCAGGAATAAAACAGCCATTTCCCTTTTTTTCTTGTTGGCCCTCTCAATATGTTCATCTACTAATTCTCTGAATTTCATTTTATTGGGAAGATCTGTTTCACCATCGAAATAGGCAAGCTGTGTAATCTTCTTCTCGAATTGCCGCTCTTTCGTGACATTTCTACCTATCCCGAAGATCCCTACACACTTTCCATCAACGGTGATGGGGATATTTTTGATTTGAAAGAAATTGACTTCACCGTTTTTGGAGGCAATCGGAAGATCATAATACTGCTCTCTCCCGTCCATCGCACGGTAAAAATGTCTTCTCACACGCCCCACGTCTTCTTCCCTGATAAATTGCAGGGCTGACTTCCCAAGAATCTCTTCTTTCGTGTAGCCAAAGGTTTTTATAAAGGAAGGGTTGAGTGAATTAAATCTCCCACTCAAATCCGTACTATAAACAAAATCTGTATTATTATCGAAGAGTGACCGATAGTACTCCTCTGAGATTTGGATATTTTGCGTCAGTTCCTTGATATCCTTTTCTGCTGTATTGATTAAGTGGGTTAACGACATCATGACATCGGAATCAGGCGTTAACTGAAAATCCACCTTCATATTCCGGATGGGTTCACGTACCCCTTCTGACAGACCAAGATACGTTAAGGAATGGGCCAGAAGTTTCACTTTATCGTCCCTCTGCCCGAATTCACCATAAGTAAAGAATCCACTCACTGGTGATATACGATTGAAATAGGTGAGTTCCTGGTCCGTTACATCACGTATGTATCTTCTTCTTGCAACACAATGATAGACAAAATGGGCTTCCACTGGATGGCGTTTCAATTGGGACAGAAGTTTCGTAGTGGAGTAAATCAAATCCTCCACGCTTACAAATCCAAAGGATACCTTATCCCCCACTCTCACTTCATGACTCAGTTCCACACTTCCATTTGGAAGTACATTTATGATATAGACTGCCATCTTTTTCTTCAATTCCTGCAAAAGAAATGGGAATTCGATGGATGAGTCCGGTAGATCCTTTACAAACCTCTTCCCTAAATAGGTTTCGAGGATCCGAATGGGTTTCACGTCATTCATTTCCTCAAGAATATTCCCCTTTGCCTTCGTAATGTTGAACGTCGGGCCGACTTCCTGCCATTCTTCTATGGCATTGGAACGAACCAATAATTCTTCATGACTCAAAGACGCCGTTACGAATCCGTCGGGTGATATTCCATGATTCGTGAATACATAGGTCGGTCTTTTATTCGGCAGGTCAGACGAAACACCTCCGACGATGACGATTTCATTTCCTTCCTCAGAAACACCTTCCAGGAATTCCTGAACCCCCAGCTGTAAGTGACTGGAAAAAACAATAAAAACCTTTGTATCAGATTTCCTCATCTCTTCGTACAGCCGTTTACCTAGTTGCTTACTTGAACCTGTTTTCTCTTGTAACAGCGAATCGACCTTTGTTTTCTCAAATACCGTAAACGATAAGACGACCTCTGTAACAATCCGCCCATCGCTCACTTGACCGTTTGAACTGCAGCCAATGAGTGTCCCGTAGGGTAACAGCCGATTGATTTGACTTTGCAGTTCTTCGATGACCGCAATTGGGGAATCCCCGACAAAGGCCTGGATCAAAAGATGAGCGTGTTGGTCTAAATCATGCTTATTTATGAATTCGCTTAGGGAGTGCTCGTCATGATATATGAGTTGAAAGGACTTTATCATTTTCTACACCTACTTGATAGACATCGTTTCTACCAAAATACCACAATTCGACAGATTTGGATATTCATTTATATAGAAATGGCCCCGTCAGCATCTCACAGATCACCTTTCTAAAGCCGCAATGAATATAAAAAAAGTTGACCCATTATAGAGCCAACTTCTTCAACCATTATGCAAATGGATGCCAACCTAACGGTAAACGTAAACCTAAATACAGAACAAGTAGTAAAGAGACCACCAACAATATCCAGAACATATTGGTGCTTTTGCCTTTATTCGTGCGGACGAGGACCATTTCAAACATTCCGATCACCCAGATACCGACTAGGCCTTTGATGCCATAAAGAGCTGGGTCAAGTCCTTGGTGCTTCCAGAATAAAAGAGCACCCGTTAAAATGATCAGCAAGTAGAATAATCGTAAAATCATATGTACAATTTTCATGCCTTTGTTCTTTCCTGCATTATGCAAGCCGACGGCTACAAAGAAAAGAATGATGGCAACGACCCACGTTGTAATATGGGCATGTGTAGTATCAAACATAATGAACCTCCTACAGGTAGATAGTTTACGCTCATAATATTACCACAGTCTGTACAACAACAGAAATTTAAACTAGGCCTGTAACGGATTTGTCAAAATTCCCAACCCTTCGATTGTGATTTCCACCTTATCCCCCTTCTTAAGAAAACGCGGAGGCTTGAATCCTTTTCCCACTCCTGATGGGGTTCCTGTCGCAATGATATCTCCCGGTTCAAGAGTCATTCCTTTAGACAGAGTGGATATAATGGTAGGAATAGTAAAGATCATTTCTCCTGTATTGGATGATTGCCTGATTTCACCATTAACCTTTGTTATGATGAACAGGTTGTGAGGATCATCGACTTCATCTTTCGTCACAAGATAGGGTCCCATCGGACAAGTTGTATCCAGGCTTTTCCCAATGAAGAATTGTCCGTGCTTCTTCTGAAGATCACGAGCTGTCAAATCATTCAAAATGGAATAACCAAATACATACTCCATTGCATCTTCAGGTGAAATCCCTCTCCCCTTCTTTCCGATGATGACGGCGAGTTCTCCTTCATAATCAAGTTCTTCCGTGATATCGCCGTGATGAAGCACCGTTTCTTTGTGACCGATGACCGTATTGGTCGCTTTGGTAAACATCATGATGCTTTTAGGGATATCTTGTTCACCACCCATTTCGATGGCATGATCCCGATAGTTTTTTCCTACACACATGATATTTCGCTTCACTCTCGGAATCGGTGCTAGCCATTCCACTTCATTTTGATCAAAAGAAGGGAGGTCCTGACCTTTTTCATTAATAATGTGATCCACATTTTCCAGAAAATCATTTCCCCGTTCAATCCCCTGAATCAATTCACCCGGCAACCCCATAACCCCTGCTAAATCAAGGATTCTTCCGTTCCGTTCCACCCCGAATGTTTCTTTTCCGCCTACCTTATAACTAATGAATTTCACCGCTGTTCATCCCCTTTTCAAGTTATCCTTTTCCCTTTTCAACTACGTTCCTTTTGCCATAACTTAATACCCGCCAAATCTTTTCAACTGGACCATATGTAAACTTGGATAACCATATCTCTGATAGGATCACTTGTATGACATAGATCCCCACTGCGAGCATCGTCCCAGTCGTTAAAGTCACTTCTCCATAGAGTCCAAAACCATATGAATAGAAAAGAAGTGTTCCGATGATCGATTGCATCAGATAATTGGTGAGGGACATCTTCCCAACTGAAGCGAGTGGCTTGCTCCATTTCATGATTTTTTGATTCAACAATAATAATGAAAGGATTATTGCATAAGATACTGATAAGAACGGACCTCCAAAAAAGTCCTGGATATAGGAATAAGCAAAATTATGTTCTATGATGAGTGGCAGTGATTTGATGATGATTCCAAAGAGTAACGTGATTCCTCCAATAATCATCCAAATCTTCTTATAGGATCTTACTTTTTCTAATAGTTGACATTTACTTGCCCCTGCCCCGATCATCATCATTGGCAGGATCGACAGTAACAAGAATATGAGATTGTTAGGTGAATTCACCATATACCAGTCTTGAAAGCGTTGCTCCATGATACTGCTGAAACTTCCCGATGCATAGGCGGCAACTGAATTCTGCAATGCGGCAATATCCGTATACTCAGTCACACCCGTCGGATCTGCAAAGGTCATCAATACTAGTAGTATACTGAAAAAAGCTTGAGGCAACAGAAATAAGATACCACCCAGCCACATCAATGCCTTTCCGGAAAGCCTCATGAATGCCAGAAGAACTAATCCAAACACGGCGTAATTAATCAGGATATCCCCTGACCAGATCAAGAAGGCATGGATACACCCGATTCCCAATAAAATAAGAAGTCTTCTGATTCCAAATCGGTAGAAGGACGTTCCCTTATCCTCAGCCCTTTGCTGCTGGATCCCTAGTCCATATCCGAACATCATGGCGAATAACGGATAAAAGCTTGCTTGAATCAAAACGTCAATCCATGGGTAGAGGGCGACATCTTCAGGCGTCTTCCACCACGTATACGGATCCAAATACAGAAATGGGGAATGAAAAGAAATCATGTTAATGATAAAGATGCCGAGTAATGAGAATCCCCTGATCACATCAAGGCTAACGATACGTTCTGTTTGTTCAATTGGTGACATGGTGTTCATTCATTTTCCTCCGATAAATTAATCTTGATTCCATTCTAACCTGAAAAAGGAAATTAGGCGATTATCACCTATTCATGTTCTTAACATAGAATAACAATAATTAACTTTGTCTTAAAGGTGTGAGTCACAATGCCCGCAATCGTAGGAATTGCTCAAGTCGTCAATGTCGGTTCCAGCGCCGTTTTCCATATTGGGGATGTATTTAACATCAGTCCGATTTCAACAGCCAAAACCTTTGCCGGGGCAGGTTCATTCATAACAGGAAAGGGAATTTCGGTTTATAATGAAAGCTCCTTGACCTACACCGTGGATGACGATGGAGTGGATCAGGGAATAAACTTTAACTTATGAGTGTGATGCCGAATGTCGAATTATTATATTCAACAATCTATACAAATTCAATTTATTAAAATAGGAGGAATGTCCAATTCTTCCATCCTCCAGATTGGAACATGCGGTCAAATTACGACCAATGACTTTCTTTATAATACAGGGGGCTATACCGAGCCTGCCCCTGAAGCCGAGAAAAACGGAAATGGAGGTACTCCTCCTTCTGTTTCACCACTTGTTCCATTGCAAACGCCAAGATAAGTGAATCGCGACAAAAGAAAGAGGTGGCAGTATGAACAATTACTATATGACCCCACAACAACTCTATCAATATATCGAGATGTTGAATTCGAAAATTGTCGCGTTGGAAAAGAAAGTGGATGACCTGTCACAGGAATTAACCACCCTCAGGGATACCCCGAAAATCAATGTTGAGAAAATCGAATATAAATTCGACCAGCTTAAAGTAGAATCTCTCGACGGCACGCTGAATATCGGACTGAATCCAAGCAATTTAAAGGAAACCATTGAAGACCTAGCAGTTGAGCCCAATGTCGATGTTAAAACGATCAAAAACTTAGAGCCTTATAAGGAGAGGATTACTTCAGAAATAAAAGCGTATATCGATTCAGAATTACCAACCCTCATCCAGGATAACGAAATGCAATTCCAGCGTTCTCTTGATCCGTCCTATTACGAAATGATACAGCAGGATCTGCTGAATCAAATGCCACAGAGAATTGACTTCTATTTACAAAACATCCCCTATATTGAATCGAAACAACAGGAAGGAGAATGGGAAAGGAAAATCATCGACAAAATTAAAAAGGACATCGAAACGGCCCTTTTCTCCTTTATGTCTCAAATCCCAGACCATATGGAAGGAATGAAGAACAATGAACCTCCAAGTAATCAATCGTGAATTAACCGTCGGAAATATCGATATTGCAGGGGTGGCCAGTTCCTCCCTCGTTCTCGTTGGGGATGCTGACATCATTCAGCTTGCCTCTGCTTTCGATACCCCTCCGGAATCACTCATCATCGGTCCATTCGTTCCTCTTACCCCTAAGTGATTATGCTTAAGAGATACTCGATCGTCAACTCTTTAGAAGGTGTTACCTTGGCCTTTAGTTCTCTTTATCAGATAGGGGATTCACAAAATATAAATGCACTGTCGAAAGCTTACGCCGTACAGCGTGAGAAGGAATTTTTCTTAACAAGCGAAGGCACTTTCGATTCTGAAGTGTTTACGAGTCCGATAGAGCTCCCCCGCATCAACCCGAATATAAGGGTAAACAGATTAAATCTTTGTCCGATCAAAGTGAACAATATGTATATACGTGCTACATCATTTTCGTCCATCATCCACATAGGGAACACTTGCAATGTGTATATGGAAGGTAGAGTCAAAAATATTCGTCAGCTCGAAAAGGAAAAGGGTGAAGAGGAGCAAAATTTTGAAACAATCGAAGAACCTAACTAGGGTGTTACTCATCTTTAACAAACCGCTTTTCTCATGAACCATCCCGTCGAGTTCACATAGGTTACTAATATAGACAAATCAAAAGAGGATGTTGATTATGCCCGCTTTAGTAGGTCCTGTCGCTATTCTTAACGTAGGTGGGGGAAGTGTTCAGTTTGGTGACACCGCTATTATTTCACCGAAGTCAGCGTCTAAGACATTTGGCGGATCCGGTTCCTTCAATACGGGTCCATTTCAATTAAGCTACAATGTCTTCAGCGTAAGTACCACCTTTGATTGTAACGTCGTAGACCAGCCAATAACCGGAAATAACTAAGACAACAAAAAGCCTATCAGGAGGCTTTTTGTTTTTTTATGAACTATCGTTTCTTTCTGCGTTCTACACTTTTCTTTGTTTTAATTAACTTGGTGGAAGGCTGCTTCCGTATCCATTTAATGAATGCATGGATTTTTTCATCTTTTCTTAAATCTTCAATCGTGTTCAACCTGACTCCCAGTTCATCATTGGTGTACAGGGAGTGTATCTGTTTATGACACGGAATACAAAGCTGCGCAGTGGGCAGGAATGTGCCGCCCACCTCTTTAGGTGTGAGATGATGAACCGTGATTTCGACGTTTCCCCTGGAACATAATTCACATGTGCCGACCGTTCTCTTCCCCATCTTCCATCATCCCTCTATACGTAATTAGTATAGGTTTTCCCTCATCTCTTAAAAAAACACTTCAAAGCATGGCTTTGAAGTGTTTCCGCTTATAATTCCAGTACATGCCCTCCATCAAAGAAGTATAGGTACTTTTCTGATACAGGTTCCTTCCAGATAGATTCTAATGCTCGGGTATATAACTCAATTTGGACTTTATACCTTTCCATTAATACCGGCCTAGCTTCAGAAAAGCCGCCCTGATAACGATCATGGATACCGTCGGTTTTATAATCCAATAAGACGATTCCCGACTCATCTCTGAATACACAGTCAATGACACCTTGTACAAGGATCGTTTCTTCAGGGGCTCCCTCTCCCGTTTCTGAAATTTCACTAAGGGGGACACTCATACTGAATGGAATTTCCCGTTGTATATTGTGAGCCTTAATCATTCGCTGACCAATCCCAGTTCTAAAAAATCCGATGATATTATCTACCGAGATGGAACATTTTTGCTCTTCCGTCAGAATTTCTTTATGAACAAGGGTTGATAAAAGATACTCCACCTTCTCTTCCGTCGGTTCCCCATCTTCGAAAGAAATATGCTGCATGACCGTATGCATGGCCGTTCCCTTTTCGGCTGGGGACAACTCTTTCGACTGCATGAATTGAGGGCGATTATAGACAGGTTTATGATGGCGTCTCAGAATATCGATACTTGACGCTTCGTCTCTTATTTCAAACATCCTCTTCAGCTCTGAGACAGATTGCTTCGAACGAAGATTCGTTGCACGTAAATGAGGGTACTTCCAGGACAGTCGGTGTAAGACTTCTTCTTTATGGACGGACTCCAGTTCCACCGCTGCACCAGTCCTCACGAGTTCTTTCCAATTATCATCCACACTTAAAGACTCTTCATCTTCTGCAATGAGCTCTGACTTATCAATCTTCGTGATTTGAAAGCGGGAAGGATGGCTCAGGATCTCCTCATTGATTCCGCTTCCCTCCGACACTTCTCCCCCCAACTCTTTGCCATGTGGATGACGCATGAGGGACGGACCTATCCAATCAAGATAGGAACTCGCAGCGGCCCGGTCGTAATCAGATAATAACCATTCAGTCTGACTTAAAGCGCCCCTCCATTTTTCAAGCGACTTCTCCAGACTCTTCACAGTGCCGACCAGGAATAATTTCTCCTTGGCACGGGTCAATGCTACGTACAGCACCCTCATCTCCTCAGAGATTGCCTCCATCCGTTTCTTTCGCTTGAACGCCAATTGTGGGAGGGATGGATAACTGATCCGTTTATCCGAATCGGTATATTTCACAGCCAAACCAAGATCTTTATCTAATAAGTATGCTGCATTCAAGTCCATAAGGTTGAATTGCTTAGAAGTGCCGGCGACAAACACAATGGGGAACTCAAGTCCTTTGCTTGAGTGGATGGTCATTAAACGCACCACATCCTCCTGTTCACTCAAGGCTCTTGCTACACCCAGATCATCCCCCCGTTCCCTCATCCTGTCAATGAAACGCAGGAAACGGAATAATCCCCTGAAGGAAGTCTCTTCATATTGACGGGCCCGGTCATATAGTGCTCTGAGATTAGCCTGACGCTGCTTCCCTCCAGCCATTCCCCCTACATAATCATAGAAACGGGTATCGCGGTAGAGCTGCCAGATCAATTCTGTCACGGAACCCTGACGTGCCTTCGTCCGCCAATTCTCGAGGTGATATAGGAACACTTTCACCTTTTCAAAAGTCTCTTCTTCTCTCGGATTGCCCGGTTTCTCGCTGGCAAACCTCTTTAACGCTTCATAATAATTTCCCGCCCTTGAATGGATCCGGACACTGGCAAGACCTTGTTCATCCAGTCCTACAATGGGGGATCTGAGAACCGAAGCAAGGGGAATATCCTGGTACGGATTATCAATCACTTTCAACAGAGAAAGCATAATGGCGATCTCTGTCGCTTCAAAATACCCTGTAGATAAATTCGCATAAATCGGGATACCCTGCCGTTTGAATTCTTCCATGATTTCCGCCGCCCAAGGCATAGAGCGTAGCAGGATGACAACATCACGGTACTGTATCGGACGTTCCGTTTTCGTCTTGGCATCGTAGATCGGTGTACGTCCCTCGATCATTTGTTTTACTTTATTTGCCATGTAACGGGCTTCAAGAACGGATTTCTCAATATCGCCTTCGTCAAAAATGGATAGGTTTTCTTCCTCACTACCGGATGAAGAATCCTCGGTTTCCTGGTTGATGATGGCCACTTCAATGGGAAATTCCTTCTCTTCTGGATAAGGTGCACCCTTTACAAGCTCTGCTTCCCGGTTATATTCCATCTCACCTACAGACGTTCCCATGATTTGTTTAAATATAAAGTTCGTCCCTTCCAATACTTCTTTCCGGCTTCTGAAATTTTGGGATAGATCGATTTTCAATCCTGATTCTCCACTGACTGGAAGGAACCGTGTATACTTTCCTAAAAACAGATTCGGTTCAGCCAGTCGGAAGCGGTAGATCGATTGCTTAACATCCCCAACCATAAATCTGTTTCCAACTTCTTCGCGTTCTTCTGTGATGAGAAGAAGAATGGATTCCTGAACCATATTCGTATCCTGATATTCGTCCACCAGTACTTCTTTAAACTTCTTTTTATATTGTTTTGCAGCCTCTGAAGGAACCAAATCATCATATGAAGGGTCTCTCAATATGTCGAGACAGAAGTGCTCTAAATCGGCAAAGTCAACGAGCCCTTTCTCTTCTTTCACTTGTCTGAAACGTCTGCCGAACTCCACCACTACTTCCGCTAGAGTGTGAATCACACCCTTCATCTTCCTCATATCTTCCAGGAATGTTCCGGGTCTTCTAGAGAAAAAATCCTCCTGAAGCTTCTCTACCGTTTTCTTCCCCTGATCACGAAGCTTCTTGGCTTCATCCACGATGTCCTTATTGAAGTCATCCCCTCGACAAGCCTTTAACTTTGTAAATGGTAAGGTTTGAATGGTTTCATATAAGTGATCCCAAGAAGTAGTAAGACTCCTTTCAAGACTCTCAACAATCTCTATATCACTGAGGAAATTCTCTGCTCTAGGGCCAGGTCCCCCAGGCACTCTGGTGAGTTCCAACGCTCGTTGAAATAATCGTTTGGCTCCATGAAGCTGTAGCCGTATATCGGTCAGCAATGGTTGGATAAAGGCAAGCTGATCAATTTCCACTCCTTCATCCAATTCATACATCTCTTCCAGCCCTAATAGCCATTCATCTGGGTTTGGATGAGAACGGGAAAAATCATACAGTTTCCTGATCATATCCTGCAGTGCCCCATCACTTCGATCGTTCGTGAACGTATCGACAAGCTTAAAGAAGGCATGATTATCCTCTTTGCCGTATTCCTCTTCAAACAGTTCATCCAGGACCTCATCTCGGATTAGGTCTCCTTCTGTTTCATCCGCGATCCTGAAACCAGGATCGATATCGATGAGGTAGTAATATTTGCGTATTACTTCAAGACAGAAGGAGTGAAGAGTAGAAATGGATGCCCGATTCAGTAAGCTCAACTGTTTTCTTAAATGATGGGAATGGGGATCCTCATCAATCGCTTTTTCCAGCGCAACCCCAATCCGGTGCCTCATTTCTGCGGCAGAAGCATTGGTAAAGGTAACAACCAATAATTCGTCCACGTCCATTCTTTCTTCTTCTGCAACGATCTTCTGAATGATCCTCTCCACCAGAACAGCGGTCTTACCCGATCCTGCAGCTGCTGCAACAAGAATATCCTGGCCCTTCGCCCAAATCGCCTTCCATTGGTCGTCGGTCCACGTTACATGATCTGGCTTGCTTGGAATTCTGTCATTACTCATTGGATTCTACCTCCTCTCTCACTTTCCGTAATAAATCTTCCGGTTTGGCTGTCGGCAGCACTCTATAGTCGTTTTCCTCCAACGACTGATCAAATTGACAGACGGATCGGAATGAACAGAACTGGCACGGAGTCCGGTCCTTCAGCTTATAGGGAGCAATCTCCGTCTCACCTGAGATGATGCGGTTCCCTGAAGCTTCATAGAGCTTTCTGACATGTTGACGCATATAATGAAAATCTTCATTTGAAGCCGCTTTTGATCGAGAAGTCAACGATCCATCCTTCTTGATCCCGGCTGAGATGATATCTGAATTCCCGGTATCGAGGGTTTGGTCCATCAATCGGACGATCTCTGAATCTCCTAACACAAGCCCCTTCATTTTAAAGCTTTTAAAAATTTCATTTTCGATCTGATCCATCGTCAGGATCTTTTTGCTATTGATCATCGGATTATGAACGTGGAAATAAAGGACGCCGGCAGGCTTCGCTTCCTTCCCGACGAATTGTTTCGAATTCGTTAAGACAATGTCCAAATACGTCAGCATTTGAAGGGCCAATCCGTAGTATACTTCCGTCATATCCAGATCCCTTGCACTCGATTTGTAATCGACGATTCTGAGATACACCCCGTTCGGATCTTCTGCTTTATCCACACGGTCGATCCTCCCCTGCAGCTCCATCTTCGTCCCATTTCTCAGTTGGAACTGAAACGGTGGAAGTGTTGCATGTGGTCCGAATCCAAGCTCCACCCCGACAGGCACAAACCCGCTCGCCTTCGCGTGTTCACTGAGGATAAGACTGGCCCGGCTGATGATTTGCTCAAGCTTCTGAGCAATATAATAATGCCGGTTTGAGCTTAATAGGATCTGGTGCTGAAGTTTCGGAGCGAGCATGAGTACTGCTTCCTTCGCCAACTGCAGACACTGTGATTTGGAGAGGGATGCCCACGTCAGACCATGACGCTCCACTTCTTCCGATATCCATTTTAAAGCTGAATGGAACATTTCACCGATATCCGGTGCTTCCAGCTTGAAGAAATCCCGCTCTCTCAGCTTCAACCCGTGGCTCGCAAAATGAGAGAACGGGCAGCTGTGAAACAACTCCATCCGTGATACACTCGCCAGAATATGATCCCCATACAACTCTTTGCTCGTATCCTCAGACAGTTGTTGTCCACGATTTTCGTAAAAGAGGCTCGATAAGATATGCCCGGAATGCCATTTCCAATCATTGGACGTTGTATAGAAGTTATACACATCCCACCAGAAATCATAAATGGGATAGTCCCTTTTCTTTAACTGCAGCTGGGACGTCAAATGGGAGATTGTCACATTCGGATGGCAGACGTAATGAAGCTGTTCTTCTTCTGTTAATTCCGATGGTTCATTGATGAGAAGCTTTGTACCCGCTTCCGGGAACATTTCGTTCAATCGTTTGATGAAAGATGAAGGTAGAAGCGCCTTCCCTTCTTCATTGGCGATCGGATAGCTGACGAACAGTCGCTCACTTGGAGTCGTGAAGGCTTTATATGCCACAAACTCCTCATCCAATAGCTTCGTCCTGTTGCTCGGCGCGATCTTGAATCCTCTATGGATCAGCGACTCTCGGTCTTCTTCAGACAGGACACCTTCTTCATTCATTTTCGCTGGAAGGACCCCGTCATTCACTCCAATGATGAACGCAGCTTTAATATCGCCAAGCCTGGATTTTTCCAAGTCCGCAATAATGACCTGATCAATGGCCGGCGGAACTAATGAGAATTCCATCGTTTCAATCCCCGCATCTAGAATGGAGGAGAATTTCTTCATGGTGGTTGTTTCATCACCGAGCATTTCTACATATTGATCGAGAAGATCCATTACTGCTGACCATGCCTGATCATGTTCCCTCGCTGCGATCAAATTCCCCTTCTCTTCTGCTTCAATACGCATCCGTTCAAGCTTTTCAGGTATATCCAACTCTTCGAGATACAAATATAGAGCCTCACAGAACTCCCTGCCAGTGGCCCGCTTCTTTAGTCTTTTACCAAAACGGATGATTGGTGCGGAAATAAATAATCGCAGCTCATTGATCTCATGCTCCAGTTCTCTTTCACGATCGGTCTGTGGTGCATCCACATGCTCAAGCCCCCGGAAACGACGGTATTTCCAACGATCCTTTTTCGTCCACCGGTCCCCCTTTATCCCGTAAGCCAGCACATAGTTCTCAAGTCGGTCCATTTTTTCACGCAAGTCTGTGGGGTTCTTCTGATAAGGGAACAAAAGGTCCGTTTTTACTGCCCTGAAGACTGGTTCATATCTCCAGTTCGTGTTCATGATCTCCAGTGTAGACCGAATAAGCTCAATGAGAGGATGATTTAACATCGTCCGCTTCTGATCTAGGAAAAACGGGATCGCATAATCTTGAAAAATCGTTTCGACTTTATCACGGTATTCCTGGCTGTTTCGTACCAAGACAGCCATATCCTTGTATCGGAACCCTTCTTCCCGTGCAAGCTTCCTGATTTCCCTGGCCACACCTTCTATCTCTGCCCGGCGGTTGGAAGCTTCCAGGAATTCAATGGTCCCACTTCCTCTATCAAAAGGGATGGTCGGCCGCTCTTCAAAATGACGCTCTAAATGAAGCAGGGTTTCACTCTGATAGCGAATTGGCTTTGTCATCATCTCTTCTTCCACCGTCTGCCCTGCCCCTCTGCATATATCCTGAAGGGTATGATACGTTTCATTCGTCATACGATACAGGCTCAATTCGTTCATAGCACCCATCAACTGTTCCGGATCCGTTGTAAGGGCAACCGTTACTTTTTTTGTATGCTGAATAAGCTGATCGATGATGAGATATTCCTGCGGCGTGAAACTATGGAATCCGTCTATGTAAATCTCTGCCTTCTTCAGAAGATCTGAATTTTTCACATGATCTGAAAGCAACTGAAAATAATCTTCTGAATCGATGTATTTCCCGAGAAGCCTTTCCTCGAACTTCTCGTAAATCAACTCAAGGTCATGAAGTTTGTCCTTCAATGCGTTGGACCGTTCATTGTCACCCTCAAACCCGTGCAGGTCGGAGGGAGATATACAATACCGTTTAAATTCTTTGACAATCGCTTCAACATGATGAATGAAACCCGGCTTGTCCGAGGCCTTGTTGAAAATATGAAGATCTTCCTTGTTTTCTTCTATAATCTTGCGGATCATCATGTTCAATCCGACTTCAGATAAATGATAACGGCTCATTCCTCCCGTTTCCTGGAGAACCTTCCACGCAAGGCGTGTGAAGCTGAACACTTGCCCCCGGATCATTCCGTTCAATCCCGGTGTGTTCACGAGCTCATATTCCGATATAAAGGACATTTGGTCCGGTACGATATAGATGATGGGATCGCCATTCGGGGCTTCCTGCAAGCTCCTTTTCATCTCATTCAATATATGGTAGGTTTTCCCCGTACCGGAGCGTCCGAGAATAAAACGTACAGCCATCCTCTCACTCCTTTTCTCATACTCTATCTATTCTAACCCATGGGCCATATGAATTTTTGTATAGGTTCATTATAGTACACAAGTAGAAATCTTTCCTGTCTCAATCTTGATTGAAAATATTTGGAACATCTACACATTGTTTTTTAAAAAATAAGGCATTTTTTCATGAATGCAACAGAAATTCTGCTGGTCTTATTGTGAAGGCATATTGCTATATATTTTCATTGCTTAAAGTGAAGTTTTTCTGGCAGGTACTTTGATTATCTTTTTCATTGCTTGGGAAGGGACGGTGTATCGTGGTCTGAGGAGGTAGGAGATCGGCAATTATTGCCAGACCTCCATCCTTTCCTGTAGATTCGATGTGTGCAGCTCGAATTGGACATTGTCGGGAGTAAGGAAATTGATACTCCATCCTCTGCCTCTCTTTAAAGGTCCCCTTACGATCTGCACCCCCTTCTCCTTCAGCAGATGAACAGCCTCATGGAATCCTTCCTCATCGATGCTGAAAGCGACATGATGGATTCCATAGCCCGCGGACGTAGCGAGATCCTCTTTTTCCTGAAGACAGATCCATACCGGTCCCCATTCCAGATACACATCCTTTCGTCCTTTATGTATGAGGGAAGCCTGCAGGATTTCTATGTAAAAGGGGAGTGAGTCTTCTAGACTTCTAGTGTTGATTGTCAGATGGTTAAAGCCTGAAATGTTCATTAATATCGCTCCTTTTGTGACGATCGACCGTTTTTATAAAAAAGAAAAGTCGTTCGATAGATTTCTAATGTTTGACCATGTGGATGGGGAGCTTATTGCGTCATTTCGGGTGGGAATTGCGTCATTTTTTCTATATTTGCGTCATTATATTTTTTATTGCGTCGTTTTTTCGTTTTATGCGTCATTCTGAACGGTATTTGCGTCATTTAACAAATAAAGGAAATCGACTGAGCGCTCGATCCCACCACCCTCTCTTTCTCCCCACGCCAAAAAAAGAAGGACCTCCTCATCCTTCCTTCCATTCATCCGCTAATAACCCAAATAAAAACATGTCATACCTCTTTCCATCTCTCTGAAGGAATTGACGGTAACTTCCTTCTTTCATGAACCCAAGTGATTCATATAATCGGATCGCCCTCTCATTATACGAAAATACCGTCAATTGAATACGGTATAAATTCAACTCGTGAAAGGCGTATGCGAGAAGACATTCCATTGCTTCTCTGCCGATTCCACTTCCCCATGACTTTTCGTCTCCGATCAAGATGCTGACCCATCCCACTCGATGGGTCCAGAGAATGCCGTCCAATTCTACAAAACCGATGATCCTTCCATCGTCCTTCAGACGGATCGCAAAACGAAAGGCATTCTCTCCCGGATTCATCCATTTCTTGATCTCTTCCTCTGATTTTGGCCTGTGGGGAAGGGCATCGAATAATCTCTGCACTTCTTCATTCAGTCCCCACTCCCTGATGCTCTTCACATCTTCTTCCTGAAATCCTGTTAAATAGATTCTCTTGCCTGTCAATAAACGTTTCATCCGTTTTCACCTCGACATATGTATTTCGAGGGTATTCATCCCTTTTCCTTTATTGCTCCCTGAAATCGTTTCGTCAGCTCTTGTTTATTGACTTTGCCCACATCGGTTTTCGGAAGTTCGTTTATAAAATGATAGTCTTTGGGAACCTTGAATTTTCCGAATTTCTGTAAACAATATGTCTCCACATCTTCAATTGATAAACGCTGTCCATTACGTACAGAAATGAATGCCGTTACGACCTCCCCCCATTTTTCATGAGGCAAACCGATCACTGCACACTCAGAAATTTCCGGATGCTCAGTTAACCAATGTTCAATCTCCAAAGGATAGATATTTTCCCCGCCTGATATGATCATGTCTTTCTTCCGTCCAACGATATAATAATCTTCGTCTTCATCATACTTTGCCAGGTCTCCGGTATGAAGCCATCCGTCTTTTAACACCTCTTGTGTTTGTTCAGGTTTTTGCCAATACTCTTTAAACAAATGGTCTCCACCTAATAACAATTCTCCCACTTCACCCTGTTCAACAGGATTTCCGGCATCATCCACGACCTTTACCCGGTTTAGCATCATCGCTTTTCCAACTGACCCCTTTTTCATACGTGATGGATCGATATAGAAATTATTGGGACCTGCCTCTGTCAATCCATATCCTTCTTTAAATGGGATCTTCTTTTCGTTGAAGAATTCATACACCTTCCCAGGACAAGGCGCGCCTCCTGATAGAAACACTTTCATTTTAGGAAAGGGGGTATATTTGAATTCCTCTCTTTCGAGAAGTAAGTGGTACATTGTTGGGACAAGCAGTACAATGCTGCATCCAAATTCATTCAGAGCCTGAATCGCCTGTTCTGGAACAAACCGTTCAGCGATCACTACCTTTCCACCGATCATCAGAAGGGGAAGGGATAATGCATTTAACCCTCCCGTATGAAAGGTTGGTAAGTAGGTCAAAGTACAATCATCCTTTGTCAGATTCCAGCTTACCACAGTATTCATTGCATTGGCCGTCACCGAACGATGGGAAAGGACAACTCCCTTTGGGCTCCCCGTCGTACCACCTGTATAAATCATCAACCATGGATCCGAGGGAGAGAGTAGATCCTGGGATAATCCTTTATTATTCCCGGAGTATACTTCCATCGTGATTTCGTCTATACAACTCTTCAAACAGCCTCTAGGAACTTGTGTGATAAGGGGATGAAGATTTTCTTTATAAAGGATGAGCTTCGGGGTACAATTTTCTGTAATCGCCCCTATCTCTGAAGGGGATAATCGCCAATTCAAGGGAACAAATACAGCCCCGATCTTTCCACACGCAAATAGGATTTCGAAGCACACCGTATGATTTCTGGCCAGGTACACCACCCGATCTCCTTTCACGATCCCTTTATCCTGCATATATTGAGCCCACTTAGACGCCCGTTCATCTAAAGTGCGGTAACCGATCATCTCGTTCGTAGCGGCATTCATTAACGCAATTTGATCAGGAGAGATCATTGATCGCTTCTGCAACCAATCTGTGACTCTTTCCATATTCATCTCCTCCTTGGAATGGTTGGTTTCATCATAGGAGATATTGGTTACAAATGAGTTACAGGACCGCTCTATCAGGATTCCGGCTACAAAAAAAAGACCTGGAAGACTCCAGGCCCAAACTCTTTACCAAATCATTTCCGCCCACTCAGGGTGATCGATGAATGGATTTCGATTTCCTTGATATTGTTCATATATGATGTTATTTCTGCGGATTTCCCTTTCATCGACGGGATCTTGCTCATTCCACTGCAGAAGTACAGACATTTTGCCCATATAAGGGGCACTTCCGTTGTTTACATTATTGTTCAATTCTAAATCTACCTCGCCGCTGTCTCCCTCATAACGGACATCCATGTAGAAAATCATTCGAGCAACATCACCTTTCACTTCATCACGAGGCTCCCAAGAGTCGCTATCATAGTAGTTCCCCGGGGCTTCGCTATGCTCGGTCCCGCCATTGTCGAAGTCCAGGTTTCCTCTTGTGGAGTTGACTGTCACATCCGTCGGCCGTAAATGATGAAGGTCCGTACCCGGCCCCTGGGCCGTCCCGAAATCTCCGTGAGATTTCGCCCATACGTGCTCACGGTTCCAATCGTTCACTCCGCCTCCGTTTGTCGTTTTCGATTGTGATCTGCCGGAGTATAGAAGGATGACATTATTTGAGTTGTTTGGATCTTCATCCGTATTGCGCAAAGCTTCCCATACAGCGTCATAAGAAAGGGTTTGATGATCATCAATGATGTTATGTAAAGCTGTTTTCAAGGCATCACCGGTTTTCCCTTCCGCTCCATTGTAGTATTCTTCATAAGCCGGAGGATCCGATGGGTCTGATGGAGGATCTGTCGGATCGGTTCCACCGCCTTCCACTGATTCGAACGCAGACGTCGACTTTACTCCCGGATGGGAAAAGTAGGCTGTCAAACTGCCTGTTACCTTGATTTTTTCACCCATTAGTCCCGGGTTACTTTGCAATCCAAAGGTTGAACGGTAGGAAGATGGAATTTGGACATACACCATTTGGTCTGCATTAGCCTCTGATGGTGAAGCAGCTAGTGCCAATGCATAATCGTTTGGAAAGTTATTTGTGATAACGGATGTTGTTGAGGTTGGCTGACCGACCACATACCCTTCAACCGACTGAGTGGAACCATTTTGGTTGGATATTGCTTGATCCACTGTATAAGGAGAACTCCACGTCCCACTTCCCGCAGCACTCATTTGACTCGGAGATACTTGACTGCACGCAATCGTAAAGAGAAATACAATAGCAAAAATCCCTAACACTTTTTTGTGTACAAACTTCAAACTGCTTCGCCTCCTTAAAATGTATTACACATTTAGCGTACAACACCCATTGTCATAATAGGTTTAATTTTGTGTAAATAAGGAAAAATGAGCCAAATTTCACAGCATTTGTGAAAGGAGATGATTTCGTAAAAAAAGAACCGTCCCACTCTAGGACCGGTTCTTCCCTACACTACATTCCCTCTACTAAAACAGAAGCGCCCATGCCTCCACCGACACATAATGACGCAATTCCCTTTTTCAAATCACGGCGCTTCATTTCATGGAGCAATGAAACAACAAGTCGTGCGCCTGTACATCCAACTGGATGCCCGATGCTGATTCCGCTACCATTCACATTCACCTTATCACGATTAAGCCCCAACTCTTTCTCCACTGCCAAATATTGAGCAGCGAATGCTTCATTGATTTCAAATAAATCAATCTCATCCAAAGACCAATTTTCAGTGGTATGTAAGCCTTTCTGAATGGCCGGTACCGGACCGATTCCCATCAGTTTTGGGTCTACGCCCGCTACAGAATACCCGACAATTCTTCCAAGCGGCTGTAACCCCCTTCTTTCTGCCTCTTCTTCACTCATTAAGATCAATGCCGCTCCACCGTCATTCAAGCTTGATGAATTTCCGGCTGTGACGGACCCACCTTCACGAAACGCTGGTTTTAACTTTTGCAGTTTTTCGACTTTAAGTCCTGCACGGGGGCTTTCATCTTTCTCGATGATTTTTTCGCCTTTGCGTTCTTTCACTGCAATCGGTACAATCTGCGAGTCGAAAGATCCATTTTCCATGGCAGTCACTGCACGCTCATGGCTCAACGCCGCATACTCATCCTGCTCTTCACGGGAAATGGAATGGATTTCGGCGAGGTTTTCAGCAGTTTCCCCCATCATAATGCCATGAATCGGGTCTTCAAGCACCTCCCAAACCGAGTCACGGATTTCTCCATGCTGCAATCGTTGACCGAATCGGTGCTGTTTTAAAATATATGGGCTGGAACTCATTGCTTCCACACCACCGGCAAGAACAATATCGGATATGCCCGTTTGAATTTGCATGGCTCCCGAGATGATCGCCTGCATGCCGCTTGCGCATTGGCGCTGGATCGTAAAGCCCGTTGTTGTGTCGTCAAATCCTGCAAGTAATGAAGCCGTCCTGGCCGTGTTTGGCTGATCAGTCCGCTGGATGCAATGCCCAAGAATCACTTCATCAATGTCTCCTTCAGACAATCCGCTTTCCTCCGCGGCTGCTTTCATTACTGGTACTATCAAGTCTGTCGGGAGCAGTTGCTTGAACGCTCCCCCAAATGCGCCTACCGGCGTACGAAGTGCCGATGTGATGACTACATTTCTCATCTTGTCACTTCCCCTTTCTTATGAAATTACATCATAATGCCACCGTCAACATGAAGGACGGTGCCATTTACATAATCGCTGTCATCTGATGCGAGATACAAATAGGCCTTTGCAATATCATCCGGTTTTCCTAATCTCCCCAGCGGGATCATGGCTTTCATTTGATCGATGACTTTCTCAGGAACACTCGCCACCATGCCCGTCTCCGTAAATCCGGGGGCGACTGCATTGACATTGATTCCTTTTCGACCTAATTCCTTCGCCCACGTTTTCGTCATCCCGACGACTGCTGCTTTTGTAGCGGCATAGTTGGTTTGACCGACATTTCCGTAAACTCCGCTGACAGAGGAGGTATTGATGATTTTGCCTTTACCCTGAGCGATCAGGTGGGGCAGGACTGCCTGGGTACAGTTGAACACCCCGGTTAAATTGACATCGAGCACCTTCTGAAAATCTTCGGAAGAAAGCTTATGAACCATACCGTCCCTGGTGATTCCGGCATTGTTGATCAATATATCGATCTTGCCGAACCGCTCTTTTACTTCTTTAACAAAAGAGTCAACGGAAGAACGATCTGCAACATCCCCTTGAAAAAAGGCTGCTTTTCCCGTTCCTAGATCATTCAGTTGTCGTGCTTTTTCTTCCCCGGTCTCCTGGTTGAAGTCCACAAGGGCAACATGACATCCTTCTTTTATAAATGTTTCAGATGCTGCGTATCCAATTCCGTTTGCTGCGCCTGTAATCAAGGCGACTTTCCCTTCAAGCCTCAAGCCAGTTCCTCCTTCTTTTGCAAAAACGATTGGATGATGTGAAGCAACTGATCCAAATCGTCTATGAGTGGTGAATGTCCACTATTCTTTAATTCTACAAATTGTGCATTTTCTCCTATATCCTCAACAATTTCCTCAGTCATTTCTTTCGTGATGACATAATCCCTGTCACCCCTTAATACCAGCACAGGAATCGAAATCGATCCTGCTTTCTTCGTTCCTTCAACAAGACCATTATGGGCATTGCTTATATTGAACGTATTGAGAGCCTGATAGATATGAGCCAGGTTCCGTTGTGTCCTCATATCATCGATGTATTCTTCGTAGCGTCCCTCATCGGGCTGGGCATGGGTATAGATAAGGGCATTCCATAGGCTGCGGAGAAACGCCCTGTCATTCTCATCATAGGCCGCTTGTACAGGGAAGGTCTTCCCCTTATCAACCATCACTTCATCTATTGTGCGTAGGCGATTTCCGAGATCCGGGGTACCGTCTTCTTTTGTACCGAAGAATGGATATCCCCTTGTCGAAGCAGATGCCAATAAGATAAGATTGTTACAATATTCAGGGTGATCAATGACAAATTGCATGGCCACCGCTCCTCCGGTGGACCAACCGACCATTGAAAACCCCTTGAGATCAATTCCGTCCACCCAATCCTTCAGATCGTCTGACAAATCTTTGATACTCTCAATTCCCCTGTGATAACTGGACTCTCCAAACCCTCGCAAATCAACGGCATAAATCTTATAACGTTCATCCATATTATCCAGGACAACATCCCAATGCTTAGATGACGTCATATTTCCGTGTACAAGCACGAGAGGAATATGTCCCCCGCTTCTTTCACGATAAGCGAACGTTTCACCATTCCCAAGCAATACTTTCTTCAGTTGAACACTTGTCATATCGTTTTCCCCCTTTTATCCACTTCCCCAAATGACGGTGGTTGCGCCCCAGGCGTACCCAATCCCGGCACTGACCAGGACCACCAAATCCCCATTCTTTAGTTTCCCTCTTCCTTCCGCCAGTTCCAATGATAAGATTTGATCGAACTGGCCAATATGACCGTATTCCTCCAGATAAATCGACTGCTCTTCGGAAAGACCCAATTCCTTTAAGACATAATGATGGGCGGACCTTTTCATGTGGAGCATGGCTACATAAGAGATGTCTTTCTCTTCATATCCGCTTTTATAAACCGATTCCCGGACAACCTTCAAGAAATGATCCATGGATTTCTGTTCCAGTCTTCTTTTCATTCCTTCAGGATCGGTCACATCCAGCTTATATCGGTGGAGAGAGTCTTTCGTCAACGGTTCCTTCGTTCCTCCTACCGGTACGATGACGTCTTCTGAAAATGAGCCATCCGTGATGATGGACGTTTCCAATACTGTATTTTTTTTGAGCTGTTTTTGGAGGATCATGGCCCCTCCCCCTGCCGCCAGGTTAAACATAAAACGTGTCCTGCTATTCTTGTAATCAATGAAATCACTGTTGCGATAGCCTCCTGCCAGGAGCACTGTTTTAATGGCAGGATCTGTTTCCAGCAGGCTTTTTGCGAGCTTCATCGCCATTATGGTGGTTCCGCAGCGCAAGGCAACATCGAATGACCAGGCATTGTATGCTCCGATTTCTTCCTGGAGCTTAATACTGGCAGTCCAGAGAGGGTACTCTTTATGCTCTTCCCCTACGTATATGACCACATCAATATCCTTTGGGTCGATGCCCGCTTTTTCAATGGCTTTTCTAGCAGCCCGGATACCCATGACGCACGTATGGTCATCCTCACTTGGAATCGTTTTCTTTTTGATCCCCATTTTGCTTTCTACAACCTCTAATGGAAGTCCTGCTTTTTCCGCAATTTGTTTACCGGTCATAGTGGATGAGGGTAAATATATTCCTGTACTCAGTATGCCGATTGTCATGAAGATCCCCTTCCTTTTAGCTTGCGATGTTTTTCTCTACTCTGCGCTCTTGCTTTATCCGTTTTCTATTTTTGACTTTCTTGAAGGATCCCACAATACCTGCCGGGAAGAACATCACGGCCAGAATATAAAGAATCCCGAAGAAAATGATCCAACGTTCAAAGATTGGATACGTTTTGGCGAGCTCCGTCAGCCAGTGGTGGGCAAATTCAATCAAACCTGCGCCAACAATCGGACCGATGAGCGTCCCGACTCCGCCGATGATGGTCATCAATAACGCATCAAGGGTCACATCCATGGTAAATACACTGGTATTGACAAATCGTAAGGACAACCCGTACAAAGAACCGGCAAAGCTTGCCGTCACACCTGCAATCACACTGGCTAAAATTTTATAATGGAGAACCTGGAATCCGATTGATTCGGTCCTCTGCTCATTCTCCCTGATTGCCTGGAGAACCGATCCCGCTGGAGATTGCGTGAATCTCTTTAATAGCCAAAAAATGACGGCCATCGCACCTAGACAGACGAAGTAAAAGACTAGTCGATCCTTGACTAAATCAGGTGTCCGAAACGTGAACCCATCATTCCCAAAGGTCAGGGTTCTCCATTTTTCAGCCCCTACGAGGAATAACCCTGCAAATGCCAGTGTCAACATCGCATAAAAATGGCTTTTAAGACGTAACGTCAAGAGTCCCACAATGTAGCTGACTATTCCTGCAAGCACTGAAGCGACAAAGATGGAGACCACAAGCCAGAACATGGTTGGTTCCATCCGATCGAGGAATATACCGGTGGAATATGCCCCGATTCCGAAGAACATCGCATGCCCAAAGGAGACAATGCCTGTATATCCCAGAAGGAGATCATAGCTCATGGCGAAAATGCCAAAGATGAATACCTGCGTCAGAAGAATCATCATGCTCCTGGAATCGTTAAAAAATGGGTAAACGATTAAGACAGCCAGTGTCATTCCTAATAATAAGTTTGACTTAAATTTGAGAATCTTCACTTTCTCACCCCTTTACCGTGAATAATCCCTGCGGTCTAAATATAAGAACGAGTGCCATTAAGATCATGTTGATTGCGAGAGATAATTCCGGAACATAATAGGTCATGAATGAACCGGACAACCCAACTAAAATCGCTGCAAATAATGATCCCGGAAAGCTTCCCATCCCTCCGATCACCACTACGATGAAGGCAAGGATCGCAAATTCCATCCCCATTTCGGCATAAATGACGCCAGAATATGGAGCAAGCAGGATTCCCCCCAATGCTGCAAGAGCGGACCCGACCATGAATACATACAAAAATACTTTCTTGATATTGATCCCAAAGGCTTCCACCATTTCTTTATTCATTACCCCTGCCCTAACGATTAATCCGATCCTTGTTTTATTCAAGATGAGCTGTACGATCGTGAAAATGATCAAACCAATAATAATAATAAATACACGATATTTAATGACAATGATATCCCCGATTGCCCAGCTTCCTGCTAAATATTCAGGTGCTTTGGCCGACAACTGATTCGGCCCCCATACCACTTTCAATAATTCCGAGAGAACGAGCATAAATCCCAGGGTAATCAAAATTTGCTGCACATGATTTCCATACACAGGCTGTATGATAAATTTCTCTGTTACCAAACCCAATATCAATCCCGTCACAATCGCCCCGATGATTCCGATCATAAAGCTCCCCGTCACAGAATACACCCAAACCCCGCTGTAAGCCCCCCATGCAAATAGTCCACCGTGGGCAAAATTCAATACATCCATTAATCCGAATATGAGCGTCAATCCAGCTGCCAGCAGAAAGATCAGCATCCCTGTCGCCAATCCATTCAGTGCCAGGTTAATGATGAGGTCCATCCCATCCCCTCCTCACGCGATTCCTAAATATTTCTTTTTCAATTCTTCATCCTTGACCAACGATTGCATCTGTCCATCGTGAACCGTAGTACCATCGTCGATAATATAGAATCGGTCGCCGATCTGACTCGCCATCAAGAAATTCTGCTCTACGAGGAGAATCGTCGTTCTCTCTTTCATTTCTTCAATCGAGTGCATCACCTTCTCGACGACAATCGGTGCGAGCCCCTTACTTGGTTCATCAATCAAGATAAGCTCATTATTGTTCAAGTACGCCCTTGCGATGGAAAGCATTTGCTTCTGCCCACCGCTTAAATTTCCGCCAGCTTTCTTCCAAAACTTCTTTAGATCCGGAAATAGATCAATGATCCAAGTCATGCGATCCTCGGTCTCTTGATCCTGGGTTTTCATGGCTACTTTCATATTCTCCTCCACTGTCAGGTCGCCAAATATCCCCTGATCCTCGGGCACATAGCCGATGCCTTTTCCCGCTACTTTAAAGGTAGGAAGACCTTGGATTTCTTCCCCTTTATAGATGATTGTTCCTGACGATGGCGGGTTTAGTCCCATGATGCTCCGGAGACTGGTCGTTTTGCCTGCGCCGTTTCTCCCGAGCAGGACGGTCACCTCCCCCTTTTTCACTTCAAAGGAGACGCCTTGAAGGATGTGATACTGCCCGATATACGTTTCGATTTGATCTACTTTAAGCAGTGTGTTCATCGTATAGTCCCCCTAAATATGCCGATTGTACCTGCTCATTTTTCATGATTTCCTTCGGATGACCATCTGCAAGCAACCGTCCATTGAACAACACCATGATGCTGTCTGATAAATCCATGATCATATCCATCTTGTGTTCAATGAGGACGATGGTTTTTGTTCCTTGGGATTTGATGGTCCGGATCACTTCGAGAATCTGCGGGACTTCTTCCAGTGACATTCCTGCTGTCGGCTCATCCAGAAGTAAAATTTCCGTATCCAGAGCAAGGAGCATGGCGATTTCAAGTTTTCTTTTTTCTCCGTGCGCAAGGTTGGCTGCAAGGGCGTCCGCTTTACCCGATAACATCACAAGCTTCAATAATTCATACGATTCGTCCATCATGTCACTGAATGATTTTATATTCCGATGCATTACATAACGGATTCCACGCTTTGACTGAACGGCTAATCTTACATTCTCTAAAACCGTTAAATTCGGAAACACATTGGTCATTTGAAAGGAACGGCCAACCCCCATGCGGGCACGTTTTGTCGGGGACAATCTGGTGATCTTCTTTCCTTTAAGGAAAACATCCCCACTCGTTGGCTTTAACTGTCCGCTCAATAGATTAAAGAGCGTCGTCTTCCCTGCTCCATTGGGCCCAATGATCGATTTGAATTCCTTTTCAGGTACAGACAATGTCACATCATCAACGGCTGTCTGGCCACCAAACCTAATACTCAGATTCTTGGTTTCTAAGATACTCAACCTGCTTCACCTCTCTTAGATTTCATGAAAGGGGCTGACTGAATGCGTCGAAACACCATGTCAGTCACCCCCTTTTTCATTTCTGTATGTCCCTCTTAGTTACGGATTGGAGGAGCCGTTTCTTCAGGAGAAAGCTCTCTAATCAATACCGGAACAGGGTATGGGACTCCCTCTTTCTTCTCGAGCTTTATGGCATACAGCGTTTGAAGGGCCTGATGATCCTCTTCTCGGAACGTCATCGTTCCTTTCGGCGTCTCAAAGCTCATGCCTTCCATCGTTTTAATCAGTTTATCCGAATCAAGATCGCCTTCTGTCTTCTTAATCGCCTCGACAATAGAGATGGCTGAACTCATCCCACCAGGGGTAAAGAGATCCGGTACTTCCCCGTCAAATTTCTTTTTATGCTCTTTCACCAGCCAGTCATTGACCTGATTGTCCGGAAGTTCATGGTAATAAACGGTGAACCCTTCCATCCCAACGAGGGGTTCCATGGTCGATAGTGCCGCAATGTCAGGTGCACCGGTTGATATTTTGATTCCTTTTTCTTGAACCTTCATATCTGCGATTTGATTCCAAGGGGAGTTGGCACCCGCCCAGATGACAAACAGATAATCCGGTTTACTATCGATGACCTTCTGGATATTGGATGTAAAATCGGTAGCGGCAGGATCGGCATATTCCTCAAGCACCACTTCTGCTCCAAGCTTTTCGGCCGCTTCTTTGAATGCTGCCACCCCGTCACGTCCAAAAGAATAATCCGGTGCCAAAGTCGCAATCTTCACGCCATCCTTCGCAATCGCGGCTGCACCTGCAACAGCATCCTGTGAAGAGTTGCGGGCCGTGCGGAAAATATACGGATTAAACTCGGACCCCGTAATACTATCTGCTACTGCAGGTTCGACAATCATGACCTTTTCATATTCTTCTGCAAGAGGCAGTACGGCCAACGTGTCACCCGAGCTTGATGATCCAACAAGGAAATCGACTTCATCTTCCTCTAATAATTTAGTCGCTTTCTGAACGGCCACCTCAGGCTTCGTTTCTGTATCTTCAAATACTACTTCTATCTTCTTTCCTGCTACTTCCATCGTTCCAT
The DNA here is from genome assembly GCF_044542955.1 of Rossellomorea sp. NPDC077527. Taxonomy (NCBI): domain Bacteria; kingdom Bacillati; phylum Bacillota; class Bacilli; order Caryophanales; family Bacillaceae; genus Rossellomorea; species Rossellomorea sp. NPDC077527. Next base: position 677,041 of record NZ_JBITVL010000003.1, read on the forward strand.
CCGTCGCATATTCAAGCCCCAATTCAAACCCATGCTTCGTTTGCTTTCCATAAGACTCCAGTGCTCCTGTCAAAGAAGCCAGGACCCCGATTTTCACCGTCTCCTGTTCTTTACTTCCTTCATCTTCCGAGCCTCCGCTGCTTTCCGAGCTGCAGGCACTTGCCGACACCAGAATGCATGACAACACCAGGATAAAAGCTGTCCATCTAAACGATCGTTTCATATTTTCTCCCCCTCAAGATATGAACTAAAGCGATAATAGCTTTGTTTTCATATTAGGGGAGGAGAGTTACAAATGAGTTACAGGGTGTATTGATTTCTTGATATAATTGGATATATACGGTAATAGGCTTGTTTTTTGTGTATTTTGCCTTGATTCTGAACATCTTGGGCTCGATTCTGAATCATTCCGGCTTTAAAATCCCAAGAAATGGCCGGATTCCAATCTCTTCAGGTCGGGTTTATCAAATATCTAGAAGACACAAAACCCATTTCTTCACAAAATCTATTAATCACCCATGTTCCCTGCTCCCGTTTTCCTATATAATGAATCTACTAAATGTTAGTGAAATTGGAGGATTCATCCTTGCATATATTTCATCAATTTCAGCGTACCATCATTAAGAATTACCTTTTAGGAAGTTTCATTGCTGTGTTCGGTGTCGGTTCTGTGTTCATTTTTCAAACACTTGCCTTAAAGGAAAACGAGTTCATTGCCATGGGAAGCGTCATTTCCCTTTCTCTTATCACGATGTTCACCTGTGAATTGCTTGTGTATCAGAAGCATATTCACCCTATTAAACTCATCTATCAAAAACAGGATGGTCCCAACAAAGTGGACCTCCTTTTAACTGCTTATCAACAAGCGGAAAAGTTTCCTATTTTAACAGTTCAACGAATTATGCTTCCACATTTTCTAGGTTTGGCTCTTCCATCAACTGTTATGACGATAATGTTCATTCATACACACGCTCTTTCTTTTCCGTACTCTTATATTCTTTACGCTTGGTGTGGTGCTTTTTTAGTGGCGATCCTTCATGCGTTGATCGAGTTCTTCTTAACCTTTAAAGCGTGTCACGGTCTACAGGAGGACCTTATTCGAAAAACAGTTGAAACATATGGAATCGACCCATCTAAGCAGTCAACAATGTTTATCAGTCTGAAACGAAAGATTTTGGCCGCTTCCTTATTTCTTGCCCTGTTCCCTATCCTGTTGTTTTCACTCGCTTCACAAATTCGCTTATCGATTGAAGACTCCACCCTTTTAGTAGACTACTGGAAATGGGCCGGGGCACTGATCCTCATCATTACGCTCCTTGCCTTTTATGGCGCGGTCCTCATATTCAGAAGCATTGAGGAACCTGTAAAGGAGCTCGTCGGTCGCTTTGAAAAAGTGGAGAAGGGCCATGTTTCAACCGTCACGAATACGTACACGGATGAGTTTTCACATCTTTTCTCCGGATTTAATCATATGGTAGAAGCCATCAATCTCCGGGATCAGAAGAACCAGCAGCTCCTAGACCAATTTTTCGCCGTTGTGGCCGGCACCCTGGATGCCCGCGATCCATACACAGCAGGTCATAGCAAGCGGGTAGCGGAGTATTCCGTTTTGATTGCCAAACAGAGCAACTGGTCTGTAAGAGAGATTGATTTACTTAATAAATCTGCCCTCCTTCACGACATCGGAAAGATCGGGATCCGTGATGACGTGCTTTTAAAAGAGGGGAAGTTAACAGAGGAAGAGTTTGACCAGATAAAGCGCCATCCCGAGATCGGAGAAGAAATTGTCAAGGGAGTACAGCTCACGGAAGAACTTCTTCCCATCTTACCTGGTATCAGGCACCACCACGAGCGTATGGATGGATTAGGATATCCCGACCGATTAAAAGGAAATGAAATCCCCGTATTCGGTCGATTGATTGCTGTTGCAGATGCTTTCGACGCCATGACCTCTAACCGTCCTTACCGCAGAGGCATGCCCCATGAGAAGGCGTTCTCCATTCTGAAAGAAGGGAAAGGTACTCAGTGGGATGAGCAATTTGTTGATGCGTTCTTGAAGGGAATGGAGACTGAATCCGATTCTGTAAAGGAGACAGGCTGATGACGATGCATTCTCAAACCAAAAAGGATCAGATCGTTAACCGATCTGATCCTTTTTCAATAATGAGTCTTCTTACTACCCTCTGCACCAATGACCATTTCATACATTTGCCTGGTCGCCGTCATCGGATCGACGCCCAGTTCAGACTCTAGGTGATGTTTGCAGCGTTTAAACCATTTTACGGCCTGGGGACGATTATTCTTCTGATAATAGCTGTACATGAGAATCCTATAGGCTTCCTCCCAGAGTGGATCAAGTTCAATGATTTTGAGACAAAAATCGATGGCTTCATCCATTTTTTCCGCTCTGACTGCGAGCTGGGCCCGTTTCTCCAATCCTCTCAAATAGAGGAGAAGAAGCCTTTCCCTTTCCTTCTCGGTCCACCATGTTCCTTTTCGGTCGGGTAAGAACATGCCATTGTAGTGATAAAATCCTCTTTCAAGATATTGGATGGACTTCTCCACACCATTCTCCTTTAAACCTTCCGTCATCCAACTTGTGAATTGTTCTGCATCGTATTCAATATTAGCCGCAGGATTCAGTCCGTACCCTTCCTGATGCCTGTCGATGAAGAAAGCTTTCTCCCTCGCTTGTCGATTGGGCTCCAATGCATTGTTCAATGCGTTAAGTGCCACCTTGAAATCACGATCTGAACCTGTACCCTCTGGCCACAGCTCTTCAATGATTTCTTCCTTTCTCTTTAATTGTTGCCCCTGGATCAGGAAGTATTGAAATAATTCCTTTGCCTTTTCCCTTTGCCACTGCTTCTCTAAAACCAATTGATCCCCTAAACGTATTTCAAATCGTCCTAGGGTTCGGACCTTGATTGAGTAGCCCGGGTGAGAGGAATTGGAATCATACCCTAATCTGGTTAATAGTTGATGACAGTACGAACTATGAATCCCTTCTTGATATGCTTTCACTACTAATGGAATCAGACTTTGAAGGTCTTTCGGTCCAAATGTAGTCGGTTTGAAGAAGATAAACTCATACTCACCCATTTGAACTTCATTCAAACAAGAGGTCATACTTTCTATAAACAAGGGGGTGTCATCTATTTTATAAGCAATCGCGCTTTTCCACAGCTCTGTCATCATTTTGCCATACCGGTCACCGCAGGAATCGAGTTGTCTGCCAGCCCGTTCAAAGCTGCCTTTTGCCTCTTCGAATTCTTCCCTGTAGTAGTCCGTGATTCCGACGCTCAAAAGGATGAGGGAATGCAGCCACATATCCTCTACTTTTTCCGTTTCATGCAGCGCCTCTTCAGCCAGTTCCTTCGCTCTTTGAAAATCCCCTTCTCTTGCAAAAAGAATCGACAGACCCATATACGGCTCCGCTTTCCCTCTTGAAACATTGATCTTATTCATTAATTCCAACGACGTTTCATAGCAGCTTCTCGCCAGGGACGAATCGTAATCGCTGATCAATTGGACGGCATGCCCCATCCTGATCCATCCACATGCTTCTACAAACGGAGATTTCCCTTTGATTCCCTGGCTGATCCCCTGCTGGGCCAATGCTTTGGCTTCGCTTCCATTACCCATGAACGATTGGATAAGGGAAAGCAGCAACTCCTTCTCCCGATGAGATTGAGGAAGCTGATCTTCGCCTTCCTTGTAGAGGAGAACCTGTTTCGCTTCTTGGAGTTTGCCTGTACGGAGGAGCATCCTGGCCTTAAGATTGCCTTCTTCTTTTATAAAACCATTCATCTTCCCTTTGTCATACCATTGCTTGGCCTGTATCGCTTTACCTGAGTTCACCAGGTTTTCTGCAACCAATACGTATAGACGATTCATTTCCTCCAGATACTTTTCCTCCCCGGCCTCCAAGCAATCGATCGCCTTTAATAAAAACCGCTGTGCTTTCCCTGGTTGTATGGTATCCAGATAAATTCTGCCGATCCCTTCATACGCTTTACTCAGCATAACCGGGTCGTTTATTGCAAGTCTGATCCCACTCGTGTAAGCTTTTTCGGCTTTTTCATAAAACGACCGGTATCGAAAGAATTCTCCCTGATAAAACCACAAAGAATAGTAAACATCCTTTAATGACTCGGGTATTTCCCCCAAATAGTCACCAAGGGTTTCGAGCTGTCCGCCTTTCATCATCCCTTCAGCTTCCCGTACAAGGATGGCACATACAGCTTCGATGTTATCCATCTTCATATAATGAAAGATCGCTTTCTCCCACTTCCCACGGCCTTCAAAGAATCTGGCGCACTTTAACTGAAGTTCCTTATAAAGTCCAAGGTTTTCTTCTTTTAATTTACGTTCTAAAAAAGTTTGAAACAAGGCATGAAGACGAAAATGGTGTGCACCTTTCATTTCCTGAAGGAGGGCATTTTTCTCAGACAACTGCTTTAGCATTTGTCCGGATCCCGGCAGCTCAAAGATGGCTTCGCATGTGGTACCATCTATTTCATCCAGGATTGAGATTTGCTTAAGGAACTGCTGCACGATTGGTGTTTGCTTGGAGAACACCTCGTGGGCCAAATAATGAAAGAGTTCTTCCAGGGAGGAATGCTGCCCCACTATGAGAATATCCGGGTTGTCCTGTAGCTGCGAATGAATCATACTGACAGCAATCACCCACCCTTCGGTCAAGTCACAGATCGCATCAAGCTGGGATTCCGAAATGATGGTTTCATGAAAGTCCGTCAGCAGCATTTCCATCTCTTCTTTCGTCAAACACAAATCACTTTCAGTTATCTCCAGTAATTGACGGGATATTTTCATCTGTATAAATGAGGCCCATGAAGGTTTTGTACGTGTAGAAAGAAAAAAATGTATATGATCGGGTAAATATTCGATGATTTTCTCCATCCACTGATTGATGAGAAACGAATGATCCACAAGATGATAGTCATCAACAATGATGGTAAAGGAATGGGGAATCTTCATGCATTCATTAATAAATAATGCACTTAACCGATAGATATCGTCATCTTTCATATATTGACCCATGGACCGGACCTGTTCCTTTAGTTCTTCTCCAAAATGCGGGAACTGCTTTTGGATACTGTACACGATATTAGTGACGAAAGGGACGAGTCCGTCATCTGTCTGAGTGACGGAATACCAACAATAATCAGGTTTTACATCCTGCAAAAACTGGCTGATAGCCGTACTCTTCCCATAACCTGCCCCTGAATGAATAATCACTAACTTATAATCTGTAACCGTTCTCATTTTTCTCATTAAGCTTGGGCGCCTAATGTAAGAATCTTTGACAACAGGCGGCACAAACTTGGTTTCAATGATTGGAAATTCTGTCACAAAACCACCCTCGAAACGTACGAATTTTCTTACTATTCTACCATATTATATTGAATATAGGAGGACAACTAGTACATAATTCGCAAAAAAAGAAGACAACTCGCATTTGAGCCGCCTTCTCTTTTACTCTATTCTCTAAATTGTACATCCCATTCATTGATCGGCCAATAGCGAAGGTCCACTTTCCCGACAATCTGTTCCCGATCCACAAACCCGAAGTAACGACTATCCATGCTTCCACGGCGATTATCCCCAAGTACGAATATCTTCCCCTTTGGAACTGTTTTCTCACCGGTGATTTCCTGAAGGGTAAAGTCACCCGTCAGCTTACTCCCAATATACTCCTGCTTGAATTTCTTTAAGTAAGGTTCAGGATAATACTCTCCATTTACATATAGCTTGTCGTCTTTATAAACAATTTTATCTCCTGGCAATCCGATGATTCGCTTCACATAATCTTCTTCTTCATTTGCATGAAATACGACCACATCAAAGCGGTCCAATTCCCCGATATGATAACCTATTTTATTGACAACCAATTTATTTCCATCCTGAAGTGTCGGCATCATGGACTCGCCTTCCACCACATAGTTGGAGAAGAGAAAGGTGCGAATGATGATGAAGATGATTAATCCAATTCCCAGGGCTTTGATCCACTCGAGTCCTTCTCTTTTTACCTCTTCTCTCAATTTGATTCCTCCTGCTTTTTCCGTTCAATTCGTTGGTCTATTTCCATTTTCTTATTCAGATGTATCTCAATTCGTTTTCCTATAAACCATAATACGAAAATAATGGCTACAACAATCACTGTACGTATGGGTTGTTTTACTAATGATATAATATCATATCCGATAAAGCTTATGGTGAATATCATCACCATTTTCCCTGTCACCACTGCCAGCATATATTGAGCAATGCTGATGGAGGACATTCCTGCCACCACATTTACTAAAGCAGATGGAGTAAACGGGAAACATAACAGAATGAATAATGGTCCAAACCCATGCCTGTCTACCCATTTGGTCAACCGATTCACCTGACGGTTCTTTCTTAAGAAGCGGAAAACACGTGTCTCCCCGTACCTCCTTACCAAGAGGAATACAATCAGGGCACCGAGGGTCGCTCCGATCCATGAAAACAGAAACCCCCACCATAATCCGAACGCATTCGCATTGGCTGTCACAAACACGACCAGTGGAAGGAACGGAAGAAACGCCTCCAACAACGGAAGCAGGATCCCTGGAATCGGTCCAAATGAACGATATTGCTGAATTAATTCCATCATATTTTCAAGCGTAAACCAATCTTTTATCGTATTGATATTCATATTATATGTTTCCCCTTAAACGACCATGAACAGATATACTCATTTCGTCTTCACTACTTCCTATTTTCATCATATCACACCAGGACAGGATTTCCATACGGTATTCTTTCGCGTCGTTTTTATTAATACAAGGTTGCCTAAAGTTGTGGGTTGTAAACCTTTTTCTGGAGGGGAATTTCTGGTGATGAGGGGTCCTGACATGTAAAATCTATAATAGTAATGGAAGATAAATCTTCATCCAGCTGTTGATTCCCCTGTCTGTCCATCCGTTATGATCGACTTCTCTCCACTTATTATCGACCTTCCCCTCCGCCTTCATTCCGCACTAAAAAAGCTGCCTTCCCCAAGGAAATGGCAGCTGCCTTTCTATAAATACTTCCCGAACCAATCGACGATTTCCTGTAATCGGGCTTCCCGCAAGGATGGCTTTCCAGTCCGGGACAGATTATGGTTGGATTCCGGGATGCGGACGAATCTCGCCTCTTTGTTCTCCCGTTTCAACGCAATGAAAAGCTGTTCGGCCTGCTCAATCGGACAGCGGTAATCCTTTTCACTGTGAAGAATCAACAGGGGTGTGTTCATATGCTTCACGTAAGCGAGTGGTGAGTGCTTCCAAAGGGTTTCAATGTCTCCAAGATCACTTTGGATCTGCCACTCGGAGAAATAGTAACCGATATCACTGACTCCGTAAAAACTGATCCAGTTGCTGATGGAACGCTGGGTCACAGCCGCCTTAAATCTGTCGCTGTGCCCGATGATCCAGTTGGTCATGAAGCCGCCGTAGCTTCCACCGGTTACGCCCATGCGGTTTTCATCAATAAAAGGATATTCCTCCAATGCATAGTCCACTGCACGCATGATATCTTCATAATCTCCACCGCCGTAGTCACCCCTCACGGCATCGACGAACTCCTGGCCATAACCATGACTGCCTCGTGGATTAACATACAAGACAACATAGCCACTGCTCGCGAGCACCTGGAATTCATGAAAGAACGTATTCCCGTACATTGTATGCGGGCCGCCATGTATCTCAACGATAAGCGGATATTTCTTTCCTTCCTCGTATCCGACAGGTTTCAAGATCCAGCCTTGAACCTGCCAACCTTTCGCCCCTTGGTACATGAATGATTCGGGAGAAGCCACGTCACGAGCTGCCAGCCAATCTCCGTTTAAATCGGTGACTTTCGTCAGTTCTCCAGTCGGTACGTGAAGCGTAAACAATTCACCAGGCTCTGTCGGCTTACTCATCGTAAGCAGGATGATTTGTCGATCAGAATCCAGATCGAATCCATAGACATGCTGCTGCTCCTGTAAAAGCGCAGGATAAATTGCCCCTTCAATATGTGCATAGTAAAGAACGGTATTGCCCGCATCGGAGGCTAGGAAATAAAAGCTTTCATTGTCCTTTGACCACTGTATTCCCGTTTGGGAAGATCCCTGGATAGAGTCGCTATTGAGAAAATCCCCTACGGGAACGTCCATCCCTTCTGTCAGGCAAACGGAGCGTCCCGCCTGTAGGTCATGAACCCATACCTTATTATGAGTAGCGTTCTCATATTCACGATTATGACCCGTATAGGCAAGGTGCTTTCCGTCCGGGGACCAGCTTGCTTCTCCGTAGTACCCATGCTCCCCGTTTATTTGTTGAAACACTCCTGATTCAAGGTGCAATAGGTATAAGTCGGATTGAAACGAGAAGTCCCTATTGGTTGTCTTGTCCGTCGAGATGGACAGATATTTTCCGTCCGGGGACCAGGAGTGAAGGGCGTAATCATGCTTGTCATCCGTAACTCTTCTCATTTCTTTCGTTCCTATATCCACGCATACGACCTGTGAATATGAATCATCATGGAAGCCGCGATCATCGCTTTTATATTTCATGCTTGTGGCAATAAACGGCTTTGGCTTCTTCTCTTTTTCTTCCTTGTGATCAAACGTCTCGCCTTTCTCTAAACGAATCGACAAAGCAATCTTTTCACCGCAAGGAGACCAGACAGGATTCGAGACCCCATTCGGGCAGGCCGTGACCGGCTCTGCCTCCCCTCCATCCCGGCTGATCAAGTATAGCTGATTGACACCGGACCGGTTGGAGATAAAAGCGATTCCCCCTCCATCTGGTGACCATCTTGGTGACGAGATTTTTTGTTTGCCGAAGGTCCACTGACGGGTGGACTGATTTTTCAGATCGATACTATGTAAGGTTGAAACATATTCATCTTTTTCTTCGCATAAAACAGTTTGAACGAACAAGGCCTCTTCCCCACTTGGTGAGAGCCTCGGATCTGATACTGCTTTTAATTTGTAGAGGTCTTTTATCGTCATGCCTTTTTTCATTCCGGCACCTTCCTTTCTTTCTGTTCCCTTTCTATTTCGCCATTGGAAAACCTATTCCCTTCACGGATAAAAACCTGTATTCCTCTTCATAATAGAAACAAATTCAAATTCTACAACTTTCCCTATTGAAAGTAAATTGAAATCAACGTAAAATAAAAATACGAACACATGTTCTAATCTAAGGTGAAAAGGAGTCTTTTCATATGACAAGAATCCCGGAAAATGATCGAAATATTTTGGAGCAGGCGATTTATCTGCCCATGGTACTGACGATTTTGAATCGCGACCTGCAAATCGTCGACAGCAGTCCATTTAAATTAAAGCGTCCTTATTTAGAGTTGATCGAGGAGACGATGAAGGTCATTCAAGGGGAACTCGCACACGTTAAAAAGTATATGCGAACGAATAAGATGAAAGTTGAACGGATGCAATCGGATGATGCATTCACGATGTATATGTTTCTGTATAAAGGATATGAAGAGCACCATAATTACTTTAATCCGCGCCTCAGGAACCGGGTGGAGGATTTAATGAGGCATTATTTGTACCGACGCTTTATGGAAACAAAGACTGACACAACAAAAGAAGCGTGATGTTGTCTCACGCATCAGTTTTATGGATGTGTCTATTAAGATAAAACATTTTAACATTACCCGTTTCGGACTGGACCTTCGCATTATATTTACTTTCCATCTCTGCGATTCGCTGTGTATAGGCAATACGCAAATCAGAGGTGCGGAGCATTTGATTTTCAAAGGAACTGTATGAGATGGGGACCGTGCAGGTTTCATTATTTTGGAGAAAAATCCGTGTTGATCCGTTTGTCATCCGTTCATACCCCCGGACATGGGAATGAGAGACCCAGGCACATTCCTGCTTGACTGGAGAAGATGTCGGGAATAGATAAATGGACAGATCAGGATTTACCATGATGGGGGCTTTGTAGATGATACCCGTAAGTTTTTTTGTACCTTCTTTTCTGCCCTCATATGAGCAGCCAAAGAATTCACAGCTTTTCTTCAAGATATCAAAAGGTTTAAACGGGGACACCAATACGTCATCCATTTCTATTATTTTCGTAAATGTCCTGGCACCGTACTCCATAGGCTGAAGGATCATTGTATGGGGATTCACTTCATATTCTTCTATAATTCGAGATTTTTCTCTCATTTCATCGCCTCCATTTACATTTTTCTCCAAAATAATACCACAAATTTCGAGGATTGTCTGCTATATTTTTAAAAATTCTGAAATTAGACAATCGCCACTCATAAACGAATAAAAAATTATCTGAATATTTAATTTTTTAGTTGAATTTTTAATACTTACACCATATACTAATAAAAAGAATTCAGGGGTGACGTATATGGAAAGCAAAAAGTCCTATACAGAAATGATGAAAGCCGCCGCCGCCATTAACCGGAAGAAATCCGCTGAAAGAAGCGTAATGGAAATCTATATCGATATGGTGCTGCATGAAAGCATCCTAATGACACAGAAAACCAAACTTCTAACCGACATTGATGCCGCCCTGGATACTAAAGATAAAGAATTGTTCATGAAATTAACAAAAGAATTGAATGAATTGAACATAAGCTACGGATAATCATAAAATGGCTGACTCCACTTCTGAGTCAGCCATTCCCTTTTTAATGGACGGGCCTTTCGTCCTTCTTCATGCATGACATCCTCTCGAATGGCAGAAGCTAATGGTTAACTTGAATACGATGGAGCGAAACATCATGATCTTATTTATTAAAGTTCTGGTCCTATACTTGATCACCATCACGGCCATGAGGCTGATGGGAAAATCAACAATCGTTCAAATGACCCCCTACGACCTGGTAGCCATCATCATCGTAGGTACGATCGCATCCGAGCCATTGATCTCAACCAAATTCTGGCCGACCATCACAGCCCTTGTCTTTCTTGTCGGCCTCCACGTACTCTTCTCATTCATGACATTGAGTCAATGGGGAAACCGCTTCTTTCTTGGAGAACCGACTTTGTTGATAAAGGATGGCGAAATACTGGAGGATAATCTCGAGAAATCCAAGATCTCTCTTATTCAATTAACGTCCATCCTCAGGTCCCAGGGCTACCCTAAGATTTCAGATGTAGACTATGCCATGCTCGAACCCATCGGTGAAGTAAGCGTCATCCCCAAGGTAGAAAATACACCTGTTACCGTTCAGCACCTCAATTTAAACATCGACGACGAAGGACTCCCGATTTCAGTCATTGTAGACGGGAAGATTCAAGCCCGGAATCTTCAACTTCTGGGAAAGTCAAAAGAATGGCTGGAAGCGCAGTTAACCAACTCGAACCTGCATCATAAAGATGTCATCTTCGCCTATATGACGGAAAAAGCGAAAAACCTTGTCATCAGTAAAAGGGAAAAGGCCTAGTCACTAAAATGTGACCAGGCCTTTTTCTTCATATTCGCTTCAAGGATTTAAAATAAAAAATTCCCGTAAGCTTTCATTGTTAAATAGAATGCTACCATGGTATAAATTAAAGCTGTCCAAAATGAAATCGAATGATAAAATTGTTTCTTTTTTTCTTTTATCATATACTTGCCCCTTTGAGACATATAACCATCTCCGTTTACATAGATGATGATCAACGTAACTAATATCCCAATAATCAAAGACCATTCCATGATGGGCCGACCCGTTTTAAGATAACTTAAAAATGGTAACCCTAACAGTGCTAGCATAGTGAAAGCAAATCTACTACATAACAACAGCCATTTACTTTGTATCATTACTTCCATTCCATCAGCTCCTTTATGACAAAAAATTCAGATCATTAAATTATTACTTATATTACCATATACAATAAAAATATGTAACTTTTTCCAATTAAAAATCCGAACGATTTCGAATTTCATAAAAGAAGTTCGAAAAATCGTTCGGATTTTACTTTAACTAAATCACTTTTGTCCCAGCCTCTTTTCTCTTTACTCCTCTTTTTTCTCCGCCTCATATTGTTCAAGCATGGACAATCGTTCAAGCATGGTCGGGTGTCCATATCGGAAGATCTTTACTAAAAGTGGAGGATTTACTTGCGATAATCCAACCTTCGATAACTTCTGGAAAGAAGAAATGGCCGCTTCCTTGTCGCCAGTCATTTCGATGGCATATCGATCTGCCCTCGTCTCCTGATAACGGGAAATCCAGTTGCTTAAGGGGCTGATCGTGAACAACAGCATAGATGTGATCATCAAGAATAATGGTAAGGAGCTTAGGTTCGAGACCTTTGATACTTTGAGATTATCTTTATGGTTTGCCACAATTCCCCTCATCAGCTTGGACGTCAAGAACAGCCCAAAGAAGGAGAGAACGAGATAGATCCCGATTCCTATATAAATGTGCTTCTCTACGTAATGAGCCATCTCATGGGCCATGACGAAAAGGATTTCTTCGTCTGTCAATTTTTCAAGGGTCGTATCCCAAAGGACGATCCTTGAATTGGAGCCTACCCCTGTGACGTAAGCATTAAGTGAATTGGTCTTTTCCGACATATCGACTTCAAACACATGGTTTGCTGGGATATCAGCTCTATCTGCAAGAGTCAGGATCTGTTCCTCCAACGCTTTATCCTTCAATGGATAAAAATCATTGTACAGAGGATCGATCAGGACAGGCTGTACAAACATCATGAAAATCGTGAATGGCACAGATAAAGCCCAGGCAGCAAGCCACCATCGCTCTTTAAACCGTTTCATCAGGGCATACAGGACCGATACGATGATGAACATGAGCAGATAATTCACCCAAAAATCCGTGATTTCATCTTTCATCCACATCGAGAACGTCTGGGTGGATATGTTATAGCTCTTTGAGATCTTATACGAAATATACTGTAGTGGAAAAATCGCGATAAATGAAGCGATCGATAACCAAAACAAGTAAATGGCCGTTTGAAGGAATCCGTTCTTCACCGTCCCCCTCGCCCATTTCTCAAACACCCGTGAAACACCGAGAATCAGAATCAAGAAATAAAAAAGCCATTCATATGGAGTGGAAAGAAAGAACAAAAGATTCTTGATTTTAGAAAAGTCCTCACTCAACATGATTTCTTTATCATTCATAAAAGTGGCCGGATCTGCACTGCTACCTTTATACATTTCAGGTAAAGTGGAATCCGCCAGAAAAAATAAGTACACATATAAAAATAAGCCTAATAGTAAATAAGCCAATATCGATCTGAGCGCCCATTTTTTAGCCAACATAGTTCCTCCCTTCTCGTCTTCATTACTATATGTAATACCCTGTCCAAACTTTTAGAACCTAAACACGGGCGGTGAATGAAATGGAGCGGTTCGTACAGGGAAAATCGTTTATCTGCCTTTCTGGTGATGTACATTCCACCATTTCAATTTATCTTCCATATCTTCATTATATCTGCCCGAATAGAATTTTATCGGCCATTTTTTAAAATTATCTGCCGTTCCGAAAAATACAATCCATGCCCAATAAAAAAAGCCACGATCAGATCGTGACCAATAACCTTCTACATGATGAAGACTGAATACAAAGACAGAACAGAAATCGCCCCGATCACAACAAGGATGACATTGGCTCCAAAAAAGGCAATCCCAAAGGCAGCAACCGTCCCAACCACACCAAACAACAGGTTCCCCTCTTGAATCAATAATATGCTTGGAAAGATCAACGCACCTAGAACGGCAAATGGGACATTCCGCAAAACTCCTTGGAGAAACGGGGGCAGTTCTTTCCCTTTAAACACGAGGAAAGGTAGCATTCTGGGGATGTAGGTGACAATGGCCATCCCAATGATCATCCATACGATCGCACTATCCATCCGCTCTTCCTCCTCTCTTCATCATGTCCACTACCTCGACGATAACGGCTGAAACCATCGTAGCTGTCACGATTGACCAGCCGTTTGAAAGATTCGTGGTAAACAGGAGAATGCTATTCAGCGCACCTGCCACCACTGCCAAAAACGTGACCTTGACGCTCTTTTTCATGGAAGGAACGAGGAGACCGACAAACATGGCATACAGAGCGATCGTCATGCTGGCCTGAAGGAATTCCGGGAGTATCTCTCCGATGAAATATCCCACCCCGGAGTTCACGACCCAGCTCCCGTAGGATATGAGCATGACTCCTACGGCGAACCCTGTCCGTACGGTCCCTTCTTTGACACTGATGACCGTAAACGTTTCATCCGTAATGCCAAACGCGTAGAAAAGTTTTTTAAACAAACGGTCTTCCTCAAGCTTCTCACTTAACGAAGCAGACATGAGAAAGTGGCGGATATTGACGATGAACGTTGTGAGAATGATCTCAATAATCCCGGTACCGACCGCTATCAGACTCAATGATATGTACTGGGAAGCCCCGGCGAACACGAGCATGCTCATCAAGAGCGTCTCCATTACCGTAAGCCCCGTTGTCCGAGCCAATAAGCCAAATGTCAAGGCAACTGGCATGTATCCGATGGCTATACTTAGACCACCTTGCAGGCCAAGACGAAAATCACTCATTTTTTTTGTAGAAAGAAGTGCCTCCATCCTCTCACATCCTTTATAATAGAAGTCATTACTATTTTAATTTTTTGATAATTTATTATATTATACATATGGACGCTATAGTATACAAGAGGAGTTTTGAGCATGGAACATTTCCCGATACAAATTGGAGACAATATTAGAAAAATACGGAGAGAGAGAGGATTCAGCCTTGAACAAATGGCTGAACGGACCGGGGTAAGCAAGGCCATGATCGGCCAAATTGAACGAGGGGATTCGAATCCCACTGTTGCGATACTCTGGAAAATTGCCAATGGCTTGAAGGTTTCCTTCTCTTCCCTGATTGAAAAACCGAGCAATCAAGTATCCATTATTCACTATGAAGACGTACAGCCCGTACTTGAAGATGATGGAAATTATATCGTATACCCCATCTTCCCTTTCGATCCATTAAAAAAATGGGAAAGCTACCGGGTAGAGATGAAGCCAGGATGTGTTTATTTGAATGAGGGACATACAAAGGGTGTTGAAGAATACATCACGGTGCTATCAGGAGATATCGTCCTCAAATTGGCTGAAGAAAAATATGAATTACCGGCAGGAAGCTCGATTCGCTTCGCAGCTGACTCGGGGCATGAATATTCTAATGAATCGGATCAAAAGGCTGTGTGCCAAATGGTTATTTATTACGGGGAAGAATAATATAGAATCAAAAAAGCTGTTACGGGATGGGGCTCCATTCCGTGACAGCTTTTTTTCTTTATCCATATCGTGTCAAACGCTGAAGCCCGCCCGTATACTATTACATCTTTACCAAAATGGAGAGGAGAAAAAATGACCATGACACCTTCCTTACCCTCGTTTGACCTCCAATTCAATCATGCTGATTTACGGGATTTGGAAAGGGATGTATGGAGTAGTGCATCTGTTCCAGCCCGTCTACAAATAGAAAACTCCATGTATGACGTCCATATCCGGTACAGGGGATCCTATACAAGGGAATTGGAGAAAAAGTCATATCATGTAGAATTTGAAAAGCCAAGGGAATGGGACGGGTCATCAGAGATCCATCTGAATGCTGAAGTATACGATCCCTCCCACTTTAGAAACAAACTCTCCCTGGATTTCATCAGGGATTTGGGGATTCTCACTCCAAATAGTCAGCATGTACTCTTAACACAGGATGGGGAACCACTCGGTTTATACCTTCAGCTCGAGTCGGTGGATGATATGTATTTAAGTAAAAGGAATCTTCCACCTGGGACAATTTATTATGCTGTGAGTGACAAAGCGAATTTTTCCACTAAGAGAAAAAGAGGGCTTACATCAGGCTATCAGCGGAAACTCGGAAAAATGCAGGATGACCATCATCTCATCCATTTCATAAGGAGTATCAACACAGCTCCTTACGAGATACCAAAACTCTTAAACATCGAAAACTATTTGAAGTGGCTTGCTGGAGCTGTTTGCACGATGAATAATGATGGATTCACCCATAATTACGCGTTGTATCTCAACAGTGAGGATCACCTCTTTTCCATCATTCCTTGGGATTACGATGCCACGTTCGGGAGAAGAGTGAATGGGGAAATGATGGAATACGATTATGTGCCGATCACCGGTAAGACAAAAAACAGACTGACCTCACAGCTTATGAAACGGTCCCGATACAGAAAATTGTATAAGGAAATAGTAGAAGAAATTCTTGAAACGAAGTTTAAGGTTGAATACTTTGAGGATAAAGTGATGAACTTACATTCTTCCTTAAGACCTTATATCCTTATGGATCCTCATTTTCAGAAAGACATAGACCTATATGACAAGGAGCCCTCATTCATTTTCAAGTTTATTGAAGAACGCCGTGCTTTTCTGAAACAGGAATTAAAGTACTTCTAGGCAAAACATGAGTGGGAACAAGGAGTTCCCACTCATGTTTTTGCGTGATGCAGAGTTTACTGTAATGAAACAAGTGCCAGCATGATCGGGATTGTCACAATACTCAAAATGGTCGTCACCAAAGTACTTGCAGATACCAAATCAGGCTCTGTATTGAACTGGAGGGAAAACATCGTCGTATTCGCAGCAGTCGGCATACTGGCCAGGATAATGAGGATCGAACTCAAGGTCGGGGAAATCGGCAGTATAGATACGATCGCCAACGCCAGGATGGGTGATGCCACCATTCGCATGATCACGATAAACGAAAGAGCACTCCTCTCCACCTTCTTGCCTCCAAGAGTCGCCAGCTGCATCCCGAGAACCACCATGATCGTAGGAATCGTCGCTTGAGAAACCAGGTCGATGGTTTGATTTAAGAACAAAGGAACCTTAAGATTCAAAACCTGAAAGGCAAGTCCGATAACCGCTCCATGCAGGATCGGCATTTTGACGATCTTCATCCATATATCCTTTGAGTCCCTCGTCTTGCTGCTTCCGCTGATAGCATAATATAATCCGATTGTATTCATAAGGAATGATTGAATCACCATCATGATGACAGCATAGCGAAAACCGAGCTCCCCGAACCCGAACAGGATGATCGGTACACCATAATTACCTGAGTTCATGAATACACCGGAAAGGATCATAGCCGATGTTTTCTGTTTTGAATAATTCCTGATTCCGGCTACAATTTTAATAGAAAGAATCAATATTACACAAAGGGCGATACAAAAAAGAAAAATATACAGATAATCCATATTCAGTTCATTTTCGTAAAAGGTCTTGAATGCGAGGAATGGATACATCAGATAAATCGCCATCTTGGATATCGAGTTAATCTCGAATCCAAGCTTCTTCTGTCCGATGAAACCAACCAAAAAGACTAATAATGCAGGAAGTACGATGAATATTACGTCCATATTATGTCACCAACAATCTATTAAAATAAAAGAGAGGCTTGACTAAAAGAGCCAAGCCTAAGTGTACCATATTTACAGCATGTGGATGATTAAACTCATGACTAGTAGCACACTAATAATATTTAACCAAAACTTTAATAGGGTGAACCCTGCCAGTACTTAATTCCTCAAAACAGCCCGGCAAATCTTTAAATGATATCGTCTTTTCAAACAACACGCTCAAGCCCGAATCCTTACTTATAGTCTGATCAAAATACCATTTTGCATGCTGTTTATAATCCCATCCATCACTGGAACCCACAATCCTAAGCTCTTTTCGATAAAAGTCAGGTTGCAATTGAAACGATTCCTTATTCCCATCGGATAATATGCACATTTCACCTTCATGCTTCAGCGCCTGCTGGAGTGTCTTGAATGCGTGATTAAAACCCGAGCACTCTAATCCATAATCATAGAAGTCAGCCGGGCAGTCACTTGGATTTTCAAAGACGGTTTTCACCCCCAACTTTCTTGCGATTTCGCCTCTAGCACGGTGGGGTTCTAACATATCAATCTGACGAACGTTCAAATACTCTTTCAAATAATAGACTGTCAATAGCCCCATCGTTCCGGACCCTGTCACCAACACTCGATTGTTTTCTTTCGGATTCAATTTTCGGACACCTTTTGCTGCATCACAAGAAAGGATCACGAGCAACGCGTCTTGATGGCCGATACCTGTTGGAACGAAGATGGCTTTGCTTTCTTTCACGATTCCGTAATCCTTATGTCCGAAAAACGCCACAGCCCGGTCACCAATTTTGAATCCCTCGACTGCTTCCCCGGTTGCCACCACTTCCCCAAAACTTTCATAACCGGTTTCTTTTGGATAAGACGGGAAAGGTTCGGTAGGGTCATTTTCATTGTATTGAGGAAGCTCCGCCCCGATGCTGATGGCTCCTGCAAGGGTTTTGATTAGAATTTCATCTTCTTTCAAAGGTGGGATGGTATTGGTTGTCCATTGTAATGTCTTTTTTGCTTTTAATTGCAGAGAGGTTTGGATCATATCGTATCTCCTTTCAAAAATCTTCTCATTAAAAAGATCACCTTCAGAATAAACTGTGGATGAAACGTTTATTTTTAAAACTGCCACTTTTATTTTTAAATCTACGATTTTATTTTCAAAAACCTCATGTTTATTTTCAAATCTGACCATATATTTTCAAAAATGAAAAACTCCCACCAATCCACATAAAAAAGACCCGCCACCAGAGCCAAACCGCTCCACTAGCAGATCTCCAACACAGAACATAGACTGAATCCTATGTATTCTTCACTTCCCCTTAAACTCCGGCTTTCTCTTCTGACTGAATGCCAATAAAGCCTCCACCCGATCTTCTGTGGGAATCGTGATTTCGTATGCTTTTCTCTCAATCTGCAACCCGGTCTGCAGATCCACGTTCATGCCGTTCTTCACGGCAAACTTCGCCTGCTGCAGGGCAACCGGCCCGTTTGCAAGCATCGGTTCCACAAATGAATGAACCTCATTCAAGAAATTCTCTTTCTCTGCTACTCTTGTAACCAGCCCGATTTGGAGCGCTTCTTCGGAAGATAGTCTTTTAGCCGTCAGAATCAGTTCCAATGCTTTGGATTCCCCTACTAATCTCGGCAAACGCTGGGTTCCTCCAGCTCCCGGGATGATGGCAAGGCTTGTTTCTGTCAGCCCCATTGTTGTACCTGAAACAGCTATCCGGAAGTCGCATGCAAGAGCCAATTCCATTCCCCCGCCAAATGCATAGCCATTCATGGCAGCAATGGTTGGTTGCGGAAGGGTCGCGACTGATTGGAAGACTTCTCCGATCTTGTAGACGTTGCGGATGACCTGCTGTTCCGTCAAGGTTTTACGTTCCTTCAAATCCGCTCCGACTGAGAAGGCTTTTTCCCCGCTTCCTGTAAAGATGACAACCCGGACATCAGGGTTGATCCGAAGTGCTTCTACTACTTGCTGAAGCTCGTTCAGTGTATCATAATTAAAGGCATTCATTGCATCCGGTCGGTTGATGGTGACTGTTGCAACGTTTCCTTTCTGTTCTAGTAAAATGGATTCCATGTTTGTTCTCCCCTTTGCCTTAAGTGATTCCTCCTTATGTAAGATTCGACACAAACCGAGAAAACCCTTTCATTTTTTAAAAGGTCTGAACACTTCCTGCGTGAATGCATAGACTATTCGTGACATCTACCCATAAAGGAGCTGTATGATCATATGTATCATCCTTATAATCAGTACCCTTACTTCCAACATCAGCAGGACGTGAATCCTTACTACCGTGAAACAAAAAGCCTTCCCGATCAATGGGTTGACTATATTCAGCCTCTCGTAACACGTGCCTTATCGGAAGTGGAAGAAGGCATCAACCTGACGCACCTATTCCAGGAATTCATCTTATCGGGTGTTTTGGTCGGTCAGGGATTCACTCCTGAGCAGGCAATTGAACAGGTCGAGACGTGGGAAAAAGGTGAATCAAAGCTTTTACAGGCCAGTAAAGCAATGAAGTAAATAAAAAAAGATGCTCAGTGATTTCACTGAACATCTTCTTTTTTATGATTGCAGTACTTGCTCTTTCAGTGCTCTTCGTAGGATTTTTCCTGTTGTGTTTTTCGGTAGTTCATCCAGGAACTCGATGGAAGCCGGAAGCTTGTACTTGGCAAGGTGCTCCTTACAATACTCCAGCACATCTTGTTCGGTTAAGGAGGGATCGCTTTTCACAACATAGCTGCTAACGGCTTCACCCAATTCAGGGTGCGGGACTCCGATGACGGCTGCTTCCACGATACCGGGATGATTGTACAGCACTTCTTCGACCTCCCGTGGATAAACATTGTATCCCCCAACAATAATCAGCTCTTTCTTGCGATCTACAATATAGAAATATCCTTCTTCATCCATGCGGGCCAGGTCACCCGTATATAACCATCCGTCACGAATGGTTGCGGCTGTTTCTTCTTCCATCTTGTAATAACCCTTCATCACATTGGGACCTCTGACGATCAATTCACCGACCTGTCCTACAGGAACTTCTTCTCCCATTTCATCGACAACCTTGTTTTCCAGGTTCATGATCGATGTTCCAATGGATCCGGGCTTTCTTGGTCGATCAAGCGGATTGAAGCAGGTGACAGGTGATGCTTCGGATAAACCGTACCCTTCAGAAACCATGACATTGAATTTCTTCTCAAAGTTTTTCAGTAAGGCAACCGGTAAGGAAGCCCCACCTGAGATACAGAGTCGGAGAGATGATAAATCTTCTGGATTTCCTTCAGGATACTGAAACAGGAAGTTGTACATAGTCGGAACTCCCGCAAATACGGTTGGTTGATGCTTCTTCGACAATTCAAAAATGGCCTTAGGGCTGAAACGGGGAACGATTAACAAAGTCGCTCCTCTTAAAAGCGGTGCATTCAATACTACCGTCAAACAGAAAACATGGAACATCGGAAGTGCCGTAATGACGGTATCGTTTTCATTCATTTTCAGGTAACTTCCTACATCCGTTGCATTGGAGTAAATATTCTTGTGTGTAAGCATGGCGCCTTTCGGCTTTCCAGTCGTTCCTGAAGTATAGAGGATGATGGCTACTTCATTTTCATCGACAGTCTCTCCTTTGTATTCAGGATCTCCTTTTCCAAGCACACTTGTAAACGATTTCATTTTAGGATAAGCGAGAGAAATCTTCTCAAGGTCAATCCCCTTTGCCCGTTCATCCCCTGATTCACACAAAATGAAATGCTCCACATCCGTTAATAGGTGCTGCATCTTTTCAATCAATGGTACTAATAGATCTAATGTGACGATCGCTTTCACATCCCCATTTTTCAGGATGTAGCCAATTTCATCCGGTGTATAGATCGGATTAATTGGAATGACCTTCAATCCCAGGCGCAAGGCACCATATAATCCAATGACGAAATGCGGTGAATTCCCTAATACAAGTGCGACATGATCCCCTTTTTTCAGACCCAATTGCTCTAAGCCACTGGCAAATTTCGATACGGCACCATTCAACTCCCCGTATGTACTTGAGGTATTCAGAAAATGATAGGCCGTTTTATCTGCTTTCTCTTGAGCGATTTGATCTAACACTGTTGCAATATTCAATTGTATCCCTCCCCTTTTCGATAAACTGAATGAATGGTCATTCATCAAACTATTAAAAGTATTCAAAATATATTCTATATAAAGAAAAGTATTAATACAAGTATCTTGCCGTAAAAAAACCGCCCAATTTGGACGGTTCTTCCATTTATTCTAGTACACCAAATCCACAAATTCATCCTTCGTCACATTCCCGAAATAGTGCTGTATATCGACACCTTCCAGAGCTCCTGCAATGTCTTTTCGCTCATAACGGGTGCCTGTCAACTTTTCTTCGATATCCTCTACATTCCCTACCCCGAAGAAATCACCGAAGATCTTACAGTTATCGATTTTCCCTTTGTTTACTTCCAGACGGACATCGATGGATCCGACCGGGAAGCGGTGGGAATGCTGAAGATTGAATTTTGGTGATTTACCATAGTTCCAATCCCAGTTCTGATAACGTTCCTTGGAAAGCTCATGGATGTTCTTCCAGTCTTCTTCCGTCAGGACATATTCTTCTACGTCACTTCCGTCGAAAATATAATTCAGAAGGGTCGAGCGGAACTCTTCTATCGTCATTTTTTCTGAAAGAAATTCAGAAATGTTGGCCACACGGCTGCGGATGGATTTAATCCCTTTAGATTCAATCTTGTCCTTTTTCACCCGAAGAGCTGATACGACGTTTTCCATTTCGGAATCGAACAGGAGCGTTCCATGGCTGAACATCCGCCCCTTAGTGGAGAACTGGGCGTTTCCGGAGATCTTCCTGCCTTCTGCCATAATATCGTTACGTCCGCTAAGCTCAGCCTTCACCCCAAGTTTGTGAAGGGCTGTTACAACAGGCTCAGTAAATTTCTTAAAGTTGTGAAAGCTTTCTCCATCATCCTTCGTGATAAAGCTGAAGTTCAGATTCCCTAAGTCATGATAAACCGCTCCTCCACCAGATAGACGGCGGACGACATGAAGACCTTGCTTCTCCACATAGTCCGTATTGATTTCCTCAATCGTGTTTTGATTTTTCCCGATGATGATCGAAGGCTCATTGATATAAAATAATAAATAACTCTCATTAATATCTAAGTTTTTCAGCGCATATTCTTCAATAGCAAGATTGATCCTTGGATCCGTAATTCCTTTATTATCGATAAATAACATCTTTCTTCCTCCTAAATATCTACTTCCATATCTTTTTCCGCTAATAGCACGTCGCCCTTATAAAGGGTTTTTGCTTCCGTTACCAGCTGCTCCAGTTCTCCAAAATGCGGTAAGTGAGTGAGAATGAGCTTTCCGGCATTGGATTTCTGTGCAAGATTTCCCGCGTCGAGACTCGTCATATGACCAGCATTCGAGGCATCCATCCCTCCATAGAAATTACATTCACACAGAAGCACATCAGCGTCCTGTCCAAAGGAAACAAATTCTTCTCTAAAGGCAGAATCCGCTGTATAAAACAGGGCTTTGCCGTCCGCTTCAATTCTCATTCCATAGCATGGAACAGGATGCTTGGTCTTCACAAAGGTTACCGTGAACGGGCCAACCGATAATGATGTACCTTCCTTATATTCATGAGCTTTCATCAAATCTTTGTATGTAATCGTTTCAAAACCCTGTTGATCTTCTTTATGGGCATATACCGGTAATGTGCCGTTATTTTTCCCAAGGAAGTATTGAATCAATAATGCGTGTTGTAGTACACCGATATCTGCTACGTGATCTGGGTGATAGTGGGACAGAAGGACTGCATCCAGATCCGTAGCCTCTACGTGTTGTTGCAGATGGGAAAGTACACCACTGCCACAGTCTATCAGCATTTTAAAGCCATTATGCTGGAGTAAATACCCTGTGCTTGCTTCTCCTGCCTTTGGATAGCCGCCCCATTGGCCAATGACGGTTAGCTTCATTACGATCCTCGCCTTTCACAATAGTATGTATCCCTACTATACTTCATTGTGCCTATTTTTTCATTTTTTTCGCCCATTTTAGAATTAATCGTTGACGAAACTCATACTGTTATAATACAATAAAATAAATTAACACATCAGTTATATAACACGAACAATTGATGGGTGAAAACAAATTTACGGAGGGTGATGAACATGGTAAAAAATATCGTTGAGTTCTTTCGAAATTTGCCGCCTAAGTCTTGTGCACAATGTGGAGATACAATTGAGGAGCAGCATGAATGCTACGGCATTTATTGCGAGAAATGTACGACTGACTACGAATACTAAGAATGAAGGGGTAATAAAAAGGATGCCATCCAGGTTGATGGCATCCTTTTTATGTTTATTGTACTTCGACTGTTTCCATTGTGTGTTCGTGAATGTCTTCTCCTTTGGTTACATGAACCTGTACATTATAAGAACCTTTTTCCGGGAATGCATAGGAACCGCTATATTTTCCGGCTTCACCAGGAGTCAGATCCACCCACTCATGTTTCTCCTGACCGTCCTGATAAATTTCAAAGCGTACATTGGCATCTTCCAGTGGAGCTTCTTCATTTTCAACATGTACCATCATGTCCGCTTCTTCTCCAGCTTTAATACTGTCCGGCTTCATGAGATGAATAGATACAGTACTTTCATGGTCGCCATGATGGTGATCCTCTCCTGCTTCCTCATGCTCCCCTTCTTCTACATTACCAATCGCAATCTCTGTCTTTGGCATCGTGTGCATGTCCCTTGCCGTCACATGAACCTGTACGGTATACATGCCGTCTTCTTCAAACGTCTTTTCTGCTTTGTATACCCCGTCCTTGTCATGCTTCGCTTCAATCATTTCACTTTCTTCTTTATGATCGTTTTTCCAAATCTCATATTTCACTTCACCAGCATCCTTAACGTTCTCATCACCTTGTGTAACCTTGGTGGAAAGAGAAATGGTTTCACCTTTTTCTCCCTTCTCAGGTACATCTAACTTTGCCTCGATTGCTTCTAATTTCTCATCGTCTTTTGCTCCGTTATCTTCATTTGAATTACCGCATGCAGCGAATAATAACGCAAGAAAACCTACGAGCATAAACAAACTTAATTTTTTCATAACCGAACCTCCTTTAAGCAATTTTCACTGTATCACCATTATGTACCACTCAACCATTAGTATACACGGTTATGTTTACGGAGGGTTTGTCCATTTTATGAAGAAAAAACGGTAGATGTGTGTGACATCTACCGTTTTTTTCCTTACGCTTCTACTGTTTTTGTATATTGTTTCTTGAACAGCCCTACAAAGAACACTGCCGTCAATGCGACGAATACAATGAAGTATCCCAGTAGGATGAAGAGGTTTTGCCACATGAAGGCAAAGTCCCCACTTGAGATGACCGCTTTGAACGCTGATACTGAATAGGTCATCGGTAACAGTGCACTGATTGGTTGCAGTGCAGTCGGAATTAATTCGAGTGGGAATGTACCCGCACTCGTTGTCAATTGCAGAATCAAAATGATGATGGCGACAAATCGTCCCGGATCACCAAGGATTGTAACCAGCATCTGAATCAATGCCAGGAAGGTAAGACTCGTTATAATAGTAGAAAGTAAGAATAATGGTACACTTTCCACTTCAAGCCCCAACCCAAAGAGTAAAATGGCTGCTGCAATCAGTGATTGGATGATCCCCACTGACGTAAGCACAGTGAATTTGCCCAGGAACCAACTCATTCCGCTTGATGGGCGGTCAGATGGTTCTCGGAGTGGATACACAATAGAGATTAATAATGCACCTACAAATAGTCCAAGTGATAAGAAATATGGAGCAAATCCTGTTCCGTAGTTTGGAACATGATTGATCTTCTCATTTTTCACATCGACGGGACCGGCCATCATGTCATACGTTTCATCATTCGGTTTGACACTGTTGGCTTCTTTTGCTGCATCTTTTAATTTCGCTTCATATTCTGTTGTCCCATCCGATAGTTTCGTTGTTCCATCCGCAAGCTCCGTTGAACCATCGGCTAGCTTCTTGGAACCGTCAGCAAGTTTAGTAGATCCGTCGTATACCTGGTTAAGACCTGAGCTTAGTTCATTTGCTCCTGAAGCAAGACCTACTGTTCCCTGGTATACGTCTCCAAGCTTTTCATTTAGTAGACCATAGTTTTCCACTACTTTGTTTTGACCGGCTACAAGTTGATTAGAGCCTTCATCTAGCTGAACGGATCCGGCAACAAGCTGACCAACTCCACCTTGGAGTTTCTTCTGACCTTCGTTTAATTTCCCGATTTTATCAGCTAAGTCAGTTGCTCCACCTTGTAATCCGGTAATTCCAGTGCTTAATTTACCTGTACCTGTTTCAAGACCTGTAGCACCGTTTTTAATCTCATCTATAGCCGCTTGTAACTCTTCCTGTTTTTCTTTAGGAAGGCTCCCCATGAACGGTGCTAATTCTTGTTCAAGTTTTGTTGCTCCTGCTCCGATATGTTGTGCCCCGGCTTGGGCACTGTCGGCTCCGCCTTTCAAGGCACCGATCTGATCGGCAAGGTATTTAGATCCGGCCTGTAATTTTGCGGTATTATCCACGGCACTATCTAGTCCAGCGTCCACCTGTTCCAAACCGGCCTTGCTTTTATCAATTCCGGCAGCAAGAGAGTTCAACCCGGTTTGAACATCTTGTGTTCCCTTATATAATTGCTGTGATTTATCCGTCATGACACCGACGCCGTCTGACAGTTCTTTTGAGCCTTTAGCCAGCTTCTCGGCACCTGCGCGTGTTTTGGCCACACCGTCTGTCATCTCAACGTTCTTTTCAGCAAGGACCGCTAAATTATCTTTCAGCTTTTTGGCACCTTGAGAAAGATCAATGGCTCCATTATTGATTTCCCCCGCTTTATCGCTGGCCGTCTGGAAACCATCTCCCATTTCCTGAATTTTATCAAACATCGTTTCGGCATACGTTTCAGATACCGACTTCGAAAGACTTGCTTTGATTTCTTTCATCGCAGTATCGCCGATTTGAGCAGACAAGAAGTTAAAGCTCTCATTCGGTACATATTTGAGTGAAAGCTTCTGAGGATGATCTTCTAATAATGTCGTTCCATTTTCAGAGAAGTTCTCCGGAATTTCAACAAGCATGTAATAGTCCTGCTTCTCCAGATTCTTATATCCTTCCTCTTTATCAACGAAGTGAAAATCGAATTGATCGCTCTCCTTCAACTTATCAACGAGATCCTGCCCGATATGCAGTTCCTCTCCGTCAAACTCCGCTCCCTGGTCGCTGTTGACAACCGCTACAGGAAGGTCTGAAAGCTGCTCGTAAGGATCCCAGAATGCCCAAAGGAACATGCCGCTGTATAAAACAGGTATAAAGAGCACGGCTAGTATGGGAATGAGCAGTTTCTTGTTGCGAAAAATCGCTTTGAATTCTGAACCAATAAATGATTTCTTCATGTTTACCTCCTATAATTTCCGAAATAGAACTATTGACCAATATTCTCAAATAGTCAATTTTTGAGAAAAAAATATATGACTCCTTCATATGAAAGGTCATTACTTGCCGAAAGTGAAGAACGATCAATTTGATAACCCATTAATCAGATATAGCTCAAACAGATTGGCTATTTCATCTTTTTCAAGTGGACCATGTGTGCGTTCCCAATCAAATATCAATGCAACATATAGCTTCAGCAGAACGAATGCGGTCATTTCCGGATTGCAAGGCTTAATCGCATAAGAGGAAATCGCCTTTTCAATTCGATGACTCAGAAATTCAATGACCACTTTTTCCATGCGAACAATGACCTCGGATACAGCGGGTGTTCCCATTTCCCGGGCTTCCTGATATAGCTTGATCGTCAGTTTATGTTCTTTACGGAATTCGAGCAAACGAAATAATGCACGATGAACATTTTCCGAAAATGTCTCTTGGGGATCGATGACTTCTTCAGCTTCACTTTTCATTTCATGGATTAATGATGAAACAATTTCGTCGAACAATTCTTCCTTATTTTTAAAAAAGGTGTAAATCGTTCCTTTTCCCACATTTGCTAATTTTGCTACTTGGTCCATTGTCGTAGCTTTGTAGCCAAATAGTGAAAATGAATTGGTAGCAGCCTCCAGGATTTGTTTCTTTCGATCAATCGCCATGCACTCACTCCCCCTAATTGACCGTTTGACCACTTTTGTAATTTAGTCATTTTATTAACATAGATAAATTTATCACAACTTCATTTTTTCCACAAGTATTTTTTTCATTTTCCCACCGATCGTTTTTACATATCGAATAAGCCCTTATGAATAGGTTATAGGTATAGGATGTGACAGGAGGTGTCATATGAATATTTACGTAGTAAAAACCGGAGATTCACTCTGGTCCATTGCGTCGAAGTACGGTGTGGATATGAACCAGATCACTTATGGCAATCAGCTAAAAAATCCAAATATACTGGTCATCGGACAATGTCTTCTCATTCCTGAACCTTTAAAGGAGTATATCGTACAACCAGGAGACACGTTGTATTCTATCAGTCAAAAATACCAAATCGACCCAAATGATCTAAAGGCATTTAATCAGCTATCCGATCCTTCCAAGCTTTATGTCGGCCAATTGATTGTGATGCCGTCATTCATTCATAAAGTACGATCCGGTGACACCCTGTATACCATTTCTTATAATTATAAGGTCCCCATGCAGGAGATTTTAGATGTAAATTCGATCGCTAATCCCTCCCTTATCTACCCAAATGAACAGATTCGGATTCCAAACACGAAACCGGTGATTGAGGTAAATGCTTATACAACCAGAATGGACAGTGAAGGCATCGCAGAGGTATATGGTTTGGGTGTCTATTTTACTTATCTTGCTCCTTTTACCCACTCCATTACAAAGGAAGGCTCCATTTCGGAATTGAATGATGAAGGTCTAATTAAAGCAGCCTATGACCAGGATGTAGATCCCTTATTGGTATTGACCAACTATGTTGACGGAGAATTCAACTCAGATTTAGTTGCAACGATTTTAAGAAACAAGAACCTTCAAGATACTTTGCTTTCTTCCATACTTAAGAAAATGGAAGAGAAAGGCTATAAAGGATTGAATATCGATTTTGAATACGTGTATCCAGAAGACAGGGAAAATTATAATACTTTTTTAAAAAGGACCGTGGCGGCATTAAAACCAAAAGGCTATTCCGTGTCTACTGCCCTCGCCCCCAAAATAAAAGGCGATCAAAAAGGACTTTTGTACGAAGCACATGATTATGAGGCTCATGGAAAGATTGTCGACTTTGTTGTTCTTATGACCTACGAGTGGGGGTGGGCAGGCGGTAAACCATGGGCGATCGCTCCCATTAATGAAGTCAAAAAAGTACTGGACTATGCAGTAAAGGTCATTCCACGTAAGAAAATCATGCTGGGAACCCCGCTGTATGGACGTGACTGGAAGGTCCCATGGGTGGATGGGACTTTCGCTAAAACACTCTCACCACAAGCGGCGACTGATCTTGCAAGCAAATACGGGGTCAGGATTCAATACAGCGACCAATATCAGTCCCCCTTCTTCACTTATTGGGATGAAACCGGACAACAACATGAGGTTTGGTTTGAGGATGCAAGAAGCATGCTGGCAAAGCAAAAGGTGCTTAACGATTATGGATTAAGGGGAATGAGCTACTGGGTGCTTGGTTCCGCATTTCCACAGAACTGGATGCTTCAGCATTCGAGATACCGCCTTAAGAAGTAAAAACGAACATTCTAACGGAAGGTGTTCTTTATTACCCGCCAGTTGGGAATATCCTGCATGGAAGAGACCCTCATCACCTAAAAGGACCGCCAGTCTCCCGGCGGTCCCATTCATTTCAAATAATTCAACACTTTTGATACTGCCTTCTCTCCTTGCCCGATGCAGTCAGGAATACTCAGCCCATCATATGAACTGCCGGCGATGAATATTCCTGGAAGACGAGCTTCTGCATCATGGTGCATATCTTGAATACGCTCCAGGTGGCCGACCGTATATTGAGGCATGGAGTTTTTATATCGGGTGACAATCGTGAAATCAGGCTGTCCTTCAATATCCATGATCTTGCTCAAATCATCCAGGACGATTTGCTCGATGTGGTCATCGGATAAATCCACAATGGTTTCATCACCGGACTTTCCAAGGTAGCATCGTAATAATGCCTTGCCTTCAGGAGCCGTGTGTGGCCATTTTTTGTGAGTCCACGTTCCTGCTGTCAACGAGTAATCGCTGTTTCGGGATACGAGAAATTCTGTACCGGCGATGTCTTTTTTTACCGCCTGTTGTGAGAAGCCCATTGCAACCGTAGCGACAGATGTAGCGGGCATATCCTTTAAAAATGATAAGAATGGATAGGAGGGAAACATGGATTGTAATACATGATGGGGAGTGGTGACGATTACGCAATCTGCTTCCAGCTTTTCTCCATTCGTGAAAGTAATGGTGTAATCATTGTCCGCTTCCTTTTCTATATTTGTCACTTTCATGCCTTTGTGAACCGTATTTGGATCTAAACGTTCTTCCATTGCATCAATCAGGGATTGTAGTCCACCAGTGAATGTGATGAAGTTTCCTTCTTTAGTGTCAGGGTCTTGACCGCTCTTCTTGATACCTGCAATGAGACTTCGATGTTTCTGTTCTAATTCATAGAGCTGGGGAAATGTAGACATTAAACTCAATTGATCAATATCCCCGGCGAATATCCCTGTTAAGAGAGGTTCGATCAAATGGTCAACGACTTCATCACCCATTCTCCTTCTAAAGAATCTCCCGAGTGACTGATCTTCACGTTCTTGTGAACGAGGAAGGATGAAATCGGCCGCAGCCCTCATTTTTCCTGATAGTGAAAATAAACTTGTTGTGATGAAAGGGGCGATTTGAGTTGGAATTCCTACGATGGATCCACCGGGTATAGGATAGAGCTCACCACCGGCTATGACAAATGACGTACCCTTGCGATTTCGAACGAGGGCTTCCTCCATACCCAGTTTACCCGCTAAGCGTGAGACTTCCGATTTGCTTGATAAACAAGAATCCGGACCCTTTTCGATAACATAGCCATCTTTTTTGAAAGTCTGTACTTTCCCTCCGAGCCGATGAGTGGCTTCTACAAGCTTTACTTCAATGGGAAGTTTCTTTTCTCTAATTTCCTGTTGCAAATAGTAAGCCGTCGTTAATCCGGTGATCCCCCCACCAATGACTACGACCTTTTTGGTTTGTTGTTCCAACACGTTCATCGCCTTCTTTAACAAAATATCTTCAATTCCAATAATAGAGAAGGACTAAAGCGGTGAGAGTGAACTCATTTGCTTCAGTCCTTTCTGTTCAGCCAATAAAATAGAAATTATTTATTAAGGTGTTCTAATACGACATTTGCCATAGCATCAATGAATTCCGGTTTTGCATTCGGCATTTCAGGACGATAGTATGAAGCTCCAATCTCATCCGTTACGACTTTACATTCATAATCATTATCATAGAGTACTTCAAGATGATCGGCTACGAATCCTACAGGTGTGTATACAAACGTAGTATAGCCTTTCTCCTTATGAAGGTCCCTTGTCAGATCTTGAACGTCTGGTCCGATCCATGGGTCCGGAGTGTTCCCTTCGCTTTGCCATCCTACAGCATATTCGTTTACACCGGCTCCCTCAGCAATCATCCTTGCTGTTTCCTCTAATTGTTTCGGATAAGGATCGCCTGATTGTAGTATGCGTTCAGGCAAGCTGTGAGCAGATACGATCAGGACGGATTTATTACGCTCATCTTCGGACATCCCTGCATAGGTTTCTTTCACACGATCCACCCAATATTGAATGAACTTAGGCTCATCGTACCAACTCTCAACGGAAGTAATCTGAGGTCCACCCAGTTTTTCCGCCGTTTCTTTTGCACGTCCATTGTACGATTTAACGCTGAATGTAGAGAAATGCGGGGCCAGTACAATGGATACCGCTTCTTCAATACCGTCATGATGCATTTGTTCAACAGCATCTTCTACAAACGGTTCGATATGCTTCAACCCAAGATACATTTTAAACTCAATGTCATCTTGAATGGAGTTCAAATGTTCTTCAAGACTCTTTGCTTGATCCAGGGTGATTTTCGCCAGTGGGGAAATCCCGCCGATCGCTTCATATCTTCCACGGAGGTCTTCAAGTAATTCACTGGAAGGGACTCTGCCGTGGCGAATATGTGTATAGTATCGTTCCAAATCTTCTTCTTTATATGGCGTTCCATAGGCCATCACCAAAAGGCCCATTTTTTTCTTTGACATATCCATTCACCTCATTGTCAGTTTCATACATTCCATTATTGTGCCATGTTTCTTCTATAGAATCCATGTATCCATACTTTGGAATGTGCTCTACCTGGCACTGTATTCGTGTACGAAAGTTGCTAATCGTTTTAATGTATCAGGATTAACTTGAGGAAACACACCATGTCCCAGGTTAAAGATGTGACTTGGAAGTTCCATGCCCTGGTCCAGGATCGCTTTGGCTTTTTCTTCAATCACATTCCACGGAGCCAATAGGATGGCAGGATCAAGGTTACCCATAACCGTTTTTGTAATGCCCTTGTCTCTCGCTTCTGAAATAGGAAGTCGCCAATCCAGACCCACAACGTCAATCGGAAGATCGTGCCATTCATTCGCCAAGTGACTTGCGCCAACCCCAAACATAATCAATGGTACATTCTCTTCTTTCAATTCATTAAAGATTCTTTCCATAACAGGCTTGATGAACGTGCGATAATCCTGCACATTTAACGCACCGACCCAAGAATCAAAAATTTGGAAAGCTGTTGCCCCCGCCTTAATTTGAGCTTTCGCATACGTAACAGTCATCGCAGCCAGTTTATCCATTAATGCAAACCAAGCTTGCGGTTCTGCATACATGAAAGCTTTTGTTTTATTATAGTTCTTGGAAGGTCCACCTTCAATCATATAGCTTGCCATTGTAAAAGGGGCACCTGCAAAACCAATCAACGGTACGGATAATTGCTCCTGAGTCAATAATTTGATCGTATCCAATACATAAGGGACATCCTGTTCAGGATTGATTTCTCCCAGCTTTTCAACATCTGCTGTCGTACGGATAGGATTATCAATCACAGGACCGATTCCCGACTTAATTTCTACATCCACTCCAATAGAAGGAAGCGGTGACATAATATCTTTGTAAAGGATTGCTGCATCGACATCATATTGTTCAACCGGCAACCTTGTCACATATGCACAAAGTTCAGGTTGATGGGTAATTTCAAACAGAGAATATTTCTCTTTAATTTTACGGTACTCAGGCTGTGAACGACCCGCTTGTCTCATATACCAAACCGGAGTATAGTCCGTCTTTTCTCCCCTTGCCGCTCGTAAAAAAGTATCATTCATTTGTTTCATACCTTTGTTCGTCCACCTTTCTATGTAACTCCAATAATTCCATTGTATCCTAAAGTGAGTAGATTCTAAAATTGTCCTATTTATCATATGACCGTCCGAATTGTAACCCTTTTAAACTATAGACGTTTTAGGGAGAATTGTATAGTTTTCAAGGGAAAATGTCATAAATTTGCCGATTTTCAAGGTGTTAAGAAAAAATATCCATTAATCATGTTACAAGAGAGAAAGAAACGGGAAGAGTATAATAGAAGTGACTAAATTATTGAGGTGATTTGGATGAAGGTATATATGACGACTGGTACACATGATTTCCTGCAAAAGATAATGGATCAGCAGCCGGAAGAAACAATGATCTTGATGCAGGGCGAAGATGCATTGCTTCTACATGAAACAAGTGGAGAAAGTGTCTTTGAATCTCCCCGCAGCTATGAAGTTGTCGATCAATCCGGCAAACTTGAAAGCAAAGGATACGTAGTATTCAACAATATCCCCGTATCGGACGAAGGTAGACCGCTATTTGAATACCGGTTTAAAAACCGTGCAGGATTAATTGAAGAAGTGCCGGGCTTTACAGCCATACGTGTCCTTCGCCCTTTAGACAGTGATACATATGTCATTATGACTCTTTGGGAGGATGAAAGAAGCTTCCTGGGATGGCAGGAATCCAAGCAGTACGAAAAGGCCCATGCAAAACGGGGCACGGAAGAAGGAATCGATAATCAGAAGGATATCTTCCCACGCGCATCTTATGTAAGTAAATATTACGTATCAGGTCAATCCTGAAGACCAGCTGCCTGAATTAGGGCAGCTTTATTCATTATTCAATCTTTACAATTGCAGTGAAGGTGTACATACATAATTACAAATAATTAACAGTATACTTTATCGTATTGGTCACAGGCATCCTGAATGAAAGGAGAGGAGTTCCAATGAGTCAAATATGTCTGCTTTTGATTGACTTTCAAAAGGCATTTCAAGATCCTTCATTAGGAAAACGAAACAATCCTAATATGGAAAGAAACGCATATCGACTGCTTCAAGGGTGGAGAGAAAAAGCCTGGCCGGTTGTACACGTGCAGCATTCTTCATATGACATGGAATCACCACTGCATTCAAGTTCGGCAGGATTCAGTTTCGTAGAAGATTTCTACCCATCGCGACATGAAAAACATATCATCAAGCACCTCACCAGCGCTTTTATCGATACGGATCTGGATTTGTATTTAAAAAGGGAGAAATTTAAATCCCTTGTGGTCATGGGGTTCACCACCAATCACTGCATATCCAGTACCGTTCGCATGGCTAAAGACCTGGGATACGATGTCACCGTTCCTTTTGATGCCACTGCATGTTTTGAAACGTACTCGTTTGACGGTTCCTTATTTTCCGCTGAAATCGTTCACGGCCTGTCCCTGACAAATCTCCACCATGAATTTGCTACCATTTCTTCTACCGAGTCCTTGCTGTCATCACAATTGAAAGTAAGCAAGCCGGTTATTTTTTAGATTCCTTATCTGTTCTTGCAGAAGGGGCTTAGTCAAGGGGAATAATTATTCCCCTTGACTAAGCCCCTTCTGCATTATTCAGTAACATTCTTATTTAAAAGCAAACTCACTCTATACTATCCGTCTTATACAAAATACCGTTCCGGTTTGCATAAATGGCCGCCTGGGTTCGATCGGCTACGCCAAGCTTGCTCAAAATATTACTGACGTGGGTCTTGACGGTCTTAATCCCGATAAATAACTCTTGAGAAATTTCCTGATTCGTCAACCCTTCACCCAAACATTTTAAAACATCCATTTCCCTTGATGTCAATTCTTCATGAGGCATCTTTTCTTGAGGACGAAAACGGTTCATCATTTTATCGGCTACTTTAGATGCAATAACCGATTCACCCTTCACGGCTTTGTAAACCGCAGCTGTCACTTCTTCCGCACTCGCTGTTTTCAATAAATAACTATGGGCACCGGCTTCAATGGCAGGGAATACTTTCTCATCATCATAATAGCTTGTCAGAATGATAATCTTACAGCTTGGGTG
The DNA here is from genome assembly GCF_044542955.1 of Rossellomorea sp. NPDC077527. Lineage (NCBI taxonomy): Bacteria > Bacillati > Bacillota > Bacilli > Caryophanales > Bacillaceae > Rossellomorea > Rossellomorea sp. NPDC077527. The sequence continues at coordinate 711,952 of NZ_JBITVL010000003.1, forward strand.
AAAGGTAAGAATCTTCTTAGTTGCTTCAATGCCATTCCCGTTCTCCATTAATAAATCCATCAGTACCACATCCGGCATGTAAAGCTTTGCAAGTTGGGCCGCTTCATTTCCACTTTTCGCTTCTCCCAGAAAGTCGATTCGATCCTCTGTCATCAAATAGGTTTTCATGCCTAATCGGACCATCTCGTGATCATCTACAATCATAACTCCTATCTTATCCACTCGTTCTCCCCCTTTACATTAAACCGGAATGCGTAGATCAATATACGTTCCTTCTTTTTCTTTTGATCGTATTTGAAATAACCCCCCTATTTCTTCAGCCCGTTCTCTCATCGTCTGAAGACCGTATGAGGTCATCTTGCTTTCCTTCAAATCAAACCCCTTCCCATTATCACTGATGTACAATGAGAGATAACCACCCTTCTTCTCCGTGGCAATCTTCACTCTTGTAGCCTCAGAGTGACGAAGGATATTCGAAAGACTCTCCTGAATAATCCTGAACATATGCGTTTCGGTCCCTTTCGAAAGATCTTCAATCCCCTCAAGAGTGGCGTCGATTTCAATCTGTGTCTTTTCCTTTAATTCCCTTATCAAGATTGATAACGCTTCACCGAGGCTTTCCCCCCTCAAGTCAATCGGACGCAAATGAAGAAGAAGTGCTCTCATCTCTCCTTGTGCTTTCCCAGCAATGTCAGCTACTTGTTTCACGATGACACCGATTTTTTCGGAATCTTTCCCAATGCTTTTATGAGCCGCGGACGAAAGCATATTTAACGCAAATAATTGCTGACTGACAGAATCATGGAGATCTCTCGCCAGCCTCTGCCGTTCTTCCATGACTGCAGCCTGATGGGCCTGATCCGCAAGCTCGGATTTTTCATCAGCCAGACGCTGAAGTGATTTCACCTGCTCTTGGATGAACACGGCCAGCTGGTTCAATTCATCCGACAGTATCCCAAGCTCGTCATGCTCGAATCGATCGACCCTGGCGGAAAATTTCCCACTTCGGAGTAAAGTGACGAAGGTAGATATATCATCGATCCTGCCTTTGAATGTATAGCCTGTACGAAACCCGAAGTAAATGCTTAACAAAAGGAGAATGACCGCCATCCATACCGTCATGTATATTGAGAGTTCCAGAGATATACTTGGATCCTCTGAGAAATACAGATAGACTTGCAGTGATATAAAGCACAGCAGAATCGACATGACAGACATCATTAAAAAACTTTTGAAGATCCAATTTCGAATATTTGAGGATTTTTCCAAGCGCTTCCCTCCTTTTCAGAATACGTTATCTTTATATCCGGGTAATCCGGATTGAACCGATTTTGACATCGACAGTCAGTTTTATTTTTTTACTTGCTTCTTCATATTCAGGGGAACGGTAATACAGTTCAGAGCGTATATCCGCAGACTTCTGGTCAAACAATCTCACATCCCCAACCTGTACTTTCAAGGTAATTTCCACCGGCACATTCTCCGGTATGATCATCTTTACATCACCAATCCATCCTTTGATGGCAATAGGTGTTTCCCCTTCCGGAATGAAGGCTTTACTGAAATCAAAATAGTAATCTCCTATGGCGTTGTAAAGTTTCATATTTTCAAGTGGCCAGTTCGGTTCTGAAAAGCGTATATCCCCTACGATGAATCCTCTGTTGATTTTATTTTTCTTCTGAAGGATCTTTTCTCCCATCGGTTGATGCTCATCATTCATTTCCGGAATTCTATCAAACGGGTAATCACTGCTAATACTCACTTTAATCGGTTTATTCCTTACCACCCTATGAATGGCAATGGCAATAATGAAAACCGGCCAGAGTTTCCACCAATTCCCGTAATCAAAATCAACCAGATTATACCCGTCTAGAATGATCAACGCTCCAAGTGCGAGACTAAACAACCCGAATAACAATTTACCGAAGCTTTTTTTCAAGAAGCTGTCCACTGACCACTTCAATCCAAGCAGTAATAACAAAATAGGAATTATATTGACAAATATCTGCGTTATTTCCAAGGAAATGACACCTATATTCAATAGTAATAGCAACAGCCCTATTACCAATAACAAAAATGAAAAAAACCATTGTTTTCTACCTTTGTATCTCATACGTGCACCACCTTCACATCACTTATTAGATTCGCTATTGCCCTTGGCATTTCCTGTTAGTACTTCCATTATAGAATCGTTCCCATGATTATTTGACGAGCATTGGCATGATTTCTCCTCCGTCCACAGACGGAAAAATGTTTTCTTGCTGAATCACACCTTATCTGCGTTTTCATAATCTATAGTACAGATCAGGGCAAACGCCTAAGGTTTGAGGAACGACATTTGAGGAGGTTTTCTAATGGGGATAGATTTAACGGCTCTTCATTGGATTTATTTAGCTTTCATAGGATTGATCATACTTTTTATGATTTTCCGTAAAGACACAACCATTGTATGTATTTTGGGGATTTTCAGTATTGCCTTAGTGGCAACTGGATCGTTAAGTGGATCGATCAGCAGCATATTTAATAGTTTCATCTTTGCCATCACCGAATTGCTTTCTACGATTCTCGTCATTTCCATTATCGTTGCCATGAGTAAAGGACTGACGTCAACCGGAATAAATGATGTGATGATTCGGCCATTTACGAAGTTCATCCGCACCCCTGCACTTGCCTATTGGACCATAGGCCTGGTCATGATGTTCATTTCCTGGTTTTTTTGGCCCTCTCCTGCAGTGGCACTCCTTGGAGCTGTATTGGTACCGGTTGCCTTACGAGTCGGATTACCGGCCCTTGGCATTGCCATGGCTATGAACTTATTCGGTCACGGAATTGCCCTTTCAGGTGACTTTGTCATCCAGGCTGCCCCTAAGCTGACGGCAGATGCTGCAGGTATTCCTGTATCTGAAGTCATATCGGCCAGCATCCCCCTGATTATTGTCATGGGAGTGGTCACCACCGTTACGGCATTCATTTTCCTTAAGAGGGATATGAAAAAGGGGAACCTCACCGTCGATTCATCGTCTATTGCCGCTATTCGTGATGAGCACGATGCTTCACATCATCTTCTATCATCAGGTTGGAAAAAAGCGATCGCCATCCTGATTCCCATTCTATTCGCCGCAGATATTACGGCTATGGTCCTGTTTGACCTTCAAGGTGGAGATGCCACGGCACTAATCGGTGGAACATCCATCATCATTCTACTCTTGATTTCATTGGTTGCTTATAAAGGGAAGGGGCTTGAGAAGACGACCAGCTTCATGATCGATGGGTTTCAGTTCGGGTTCAAGGTGTTCGGACCTGTCATCCCCATTGCTGCTTTCTTCTACCTTGGTGATTCAGGATTTCAAACCATCATCGGTGATTTCCTTCCAGGGACGTCTCACGGAATCGTCAATGACCTTGGCGCAGCCCTTGCTGCCGCCGTTCCACTTTCCAAAGCAGTCGGGGCCGTTACTCTTACGACGGTCGGGGCGATTACCGGACTTGATGGATCAGGGTTTTCAGGTATTTCCCTTGCAGGGTCTGTCGCCAATCTTTTTGCTGAAAGCATCGGTTCCGGAATCGCTACCCTTACGGCACTTGGTCAGGTAGCAGCCATCTGGGTCGGTGGGGGAACCCTCGTACCATGGGCACTCATCCCCGCAGCCGCCATTTGCGGAGTCGACCCATTCGAACTCGCCCGGCGCAACCTCCTCCCCGTCATCATCGGCTTAATCGCTACTACCATAGTAGCAATGTTTTTAATATAAAAGGAGAGGGACGGACCTTGGCTTTCAAGGTCCGTCCCTCCTATCTTCCAGGTCTCTTCTCATAAAGGAAGATACATAGTACGAAAAAGGAGTATCCCAAAAGGAAACCGGCAGCAACATCAGAGGGGAAGTGAACCTGTTCCACCACCCTGCTTATCCCTGTCAAAAGGGAGAGGATGACAGCAAAAGTAAAAATCGCGATTCTCTTTCCTGCGGAAGAAATCTCTTTACTCACAAAATACGCGAGGACCAGTAAGAAAACAAGTCCGACCATAGCATGGCCGCTCGGAAAGCTGAATCCCTCTTCTCCATGAGAGTATGGTGGCCGCTCCCGTTCCATCAAGCCTTTGATCGCTTTATTCAATACATTGCTCCCGGCTACCAACACTACAATGGTGATGATGCCAACAAAGTCCTTCTTAATCCACCATAGATACAGAATTAAAGCAATGGTCCCAATTCCTATCACCAATTCCGTGCCGACCACTGAAAACCATTTGAGAAAGTGTAGACTATGCATATTCACAAGCAAGTAATCTTCTCCGAAAATGTCTATTTCATGATAAACAAAATGGGCGATGGCCATAAATAGTACGAAAGAAATGATAGCCGTTATGTAATGGATTTTTTTCATCGTATTCCCCCTAGCATTTCATTATAATTCCCCACTCCTCCCCTCACGTTTAGTGTTATAATATTCGTAATATTCACCAAACACTAGGAGGTTCTGCACTTGCTGAATGAATTATATCAGAAATTAGAAGAACGTTGGATAGAAATGGTTGAAATCAGAAGATTTCTCCATCAACACCCGGAGTTATCCTTCCAAGAAGTAAACACGGCAAAGTATATCGCGAATTACTACAAAGACCTCGGCATCCCCGTAAAGGAACAAGTCGGCGGAAACGGTGTCGTTGCCAGAATTGAAGGTTCTCTGCCCGGTAAGACCGTAGCCCTTCGTGCAGACTTTGACGCCCTTCCCATTCAGGATGAAAAGGATGTGGAATATCGCTCGACCGTACCAGGTGTCATGCACGCATGCGGGCACGACGGACATACAGCCACACTTCTTGTACTCGGGAAGACCCTCCATGAAATGCGTGACACCCTTTCAGGAACAGTGGTTCTCATTCATCAGCACGCTGAAGAATATGCACCTGGTGGAGCAAAATCCATGATTGAAGCGGGATGTCTGGAAGGCGTTGACGTCATCTTCGGAACGCATTTATGGTCCACCGAACCGCTCGGAAAAGTCCTCTACCGAACCGGACCGATCATGGCCGCAGCAGACCGTTTTGAAATTGTGATCAAAGGTTCCGGAGGTCACGGCGCACAGCCTCATAAAACGAAGGATTCCATCGTGATAGGGGCTCAAGTTGTTTCTGACCTCCAGCAAATAGTCAGCAGAAGAGTCAATCCGATCGAACCTGCCGTCGTGACCATCGGTTCCTTTATAGCAGATAATGCGTTTAATGTCATAGCGGATTCAGCTAAGCTGATTGGAACGGTACGCACCTTCAATCCTGAAGTCAGGGATTTTATTGAAGAAGAAATCGAACAGATTTTAAAAGGGGTATGCCTTTCAGGCCGCTGTGATTATGACTACGTGTATGACCGTGGATATCCTGCGGTAGTAAATCATCCTGAGGAAACAGACCTTCTTATAGAAAGCACCGATTCTGTAGATGAAGTCCATACCGTGGAAGAAATCGAGATGCAGATGGGCGGCGAAGATTTTGCCTACTATTTAGAACAAGTGAAGGGGACTTTCTTCTTTACAGGAGCCAAACCGGATAATGTGGATATTGCTTTCCCTCATCACCATCCTAAATTTGACATTAACGAAAAAGCCCTTTTGACTGCTGCAAAATCACTGGCAAGTGCTACACTTTCCTATCAAGAAAAACATTCAGCTTCAGAAACAGTTCAAAATTAACCAAAAAGGATCGGGTACGAATTTCGTACCCGATCCTTTCTTCTTAGTAAAAACGATGGTTCTGCTCCATTTTACTGACCACCAATACCCACCAGATCAAGAGCGGCTGGAACAATAATCTGATCCAAAGCAGCAGCTGATTCGCTTCTTCCTGTCCAGGTGCAGGTATTCCTTTAATGGCTGCATATATGTTTGCAGGGAACACAAGGACTAAATACACCGCCGTTACCAACCCGGTTTTTTCACGGGTCTTAGGGATCAACAATAATACAGACAATATAAATTCAATAATTCCCGTAATATAAACAAGCTCTTCCCTTAATGGAATGAATGGGGGAATCATTTCTGCAAATCCTCGAGCTTCCATAAAATGAAATACGCCTGCTAAAAAGAAGAAGAAGGAAAATAAAATAAGTCCTACAATCTTCCATGCCTTTTTCCTTTTATTCATCTATTACACACCTCGCTATTACTTGTTACTATACCTGAAGTCATACTGAAAATAAAAAGAAGTGTTTTCATCCAGGATGACCTTACAAAAAAGAAGATCGATCATACAGATCGACCTCCCCATCATATCTATTCTAATTCATTAAAGAAGCGAATCCGATAAGCAAATTTTGCCACTTCACCAAGTTGATCCAGCAGTTGATAATTCGCGTACGCCCCTACCACTGCCCCGACGCCGGGGATGAGCTGCAACATTTTCATAAAATCGATGTAATCCCGATATTCCTGCTGAAAGGTTCGCCAATCGAGCTCCTTCAACTTTTCTCTTTCTTTTTCCCAGTTTTCGATGATATAAAGGACTTCCTTCTTATGAGAATCACTGGAAAAAGCGAGCTGGAACACATACAGAAGAAATAAGCGCTCCTCATATTGTTTAGGATCATATCCATGTATTAATGAGCATTCACTTAAAAACTTCATCTTAATGGACAAGAGCAGCGGGAAATCCGCCAGACCAAGGAAGATCCCTCCGGCACCGGTACCAGCACCTTCAATGGTCGCAGCTTTCCGGTAAAACTCCATGCGTTCCTTCATCAGTACTTCCCGTTCTTGGAGTCCATGCACACATGGGATATCCTGAAGGGACACCCATTCGCTCCCCTTTAGAGTGACCTCCACCATTTTCTTAATACTTTCCGTTACGACCTTATGTGCTTTCTCCGGTATCCATTGGTTCACTTTCGTTTGTGCCTGCTTGGAAACCCTTTGGATAATGGACGATTTCCTGGTGAATTTCCTTTTCCAAGACTCGAGTTCTTCTCTTTCATGGTTCACTTTAAAAGCACCATCCTTTTTATCAGCCTTGACTCATTATACGTTCATCTTATCCGGGTCGTTTCACTAAAAAAGTGTTTCCTCCATTTTCTTTAACCGCTGCACTAAATAGAACTGACTGAAGAAGATGGAAAAAGTCAATCCTGCAAGCAGTGTGATCAGCCCGGGAAGCCATTCTCCTCTTACAAAGAGAGGCAGGGAAAATACAATTGCCTGAATCATCATCGACTGACTCATGATTTTTTGGAAAGATGATTTTTTCAATTCCCTTGACACAGGGTAAATGAGCACCCAGATCTTATAGTCAAAACGTTTGAATAATGGAATCATTTGAAAAGCTGTCAAATAAAGAAACACCAGCGCCGTCAAAATACTGAAAATGAAGGATGAATTTGAATAAATCAGTATTACACCGATGAGGGTCAATCGAATATAGAGACCTGAATATTCACTCGTTCTCACCAGTGAACGAAGATATAAATAACGATAGGTCGATGCTTGTGAGAAAGGTGCCTTCACAAGCCAATCCAGCCATTTTCTCCTGTGTACTTTCCCTTTCAATTTTGGAACATCCGTGAACATATTGGCAATCCGATAAAAAATCAGCATTCGCTGTTCTTCGAGATTGATCAATAAATCCCATTTGAGATTCTTCCCTTTTGTCGCTTGGTAAAAATAAAGGGCGTATCCGAGCATCAGCACGCTGATGGCGGCAGTCATCCACAGGTCTGCTTCTGATAAAACAAGGAATACGAGTACCGCGCTCAATAGAAACCTTACCAGACTGTCAATCCAATGAGCTTCCCTCTCCTGAAACCTCAGCATGAACCAGCGAACATAAAGATTCCAAACCTTAATGGCGAGTACAAATGCAAGCAGCGGGAAGAAGCTGCCGAAGCTATTGCCAGATACCGCTACATACATGGGCATAAGGGCCGCGAGCACCAGGAGCTGTATGTATGATTGGAACATAAAGCTGATCCAGATGCATTTGGTGAAATAACTTGATAAACGCCCCTCTAAAGGTAAAAGAAACACTGCATCCGCTTCCCGGAGAAATGTGTACACCGGGCTCCATGCCAATAAGAGACCCAGGATGAGAGCCATGATTAATGGTGCGGGAAAAGTTGGCTGAAGTGTCTTCACCCACTGATTATAGGTAAAGGCTGCTCCTCCCAAAGCAAAGATCAGGACAAATAATAAATGATCGTTGAACATGTATTTCAAATACTTTTGAAGCTCCTGGTTATACTCTACTATCCGTTTCTTCCAGATGCTTTCTACATTATTCATCATCTGATTCTTCCTTTGTCAGCTGGATATATATATCATCCAACGTTGCTTCCGGCATGGAGAACTCCGCCCGAAGCTCATCAAGGGTACCTTTCGCCCTGATCTTCCCTTCATGAAGGATGACGAATGAATCACAGTATCTTTCTGCAGTAGCCAATATATGGGTAGACATAAGGATGCCAGCACCGTCTTCTTTCATTTCCTGCATCCAATCAAGTAAAGACTGGATACCGAGTGGATCCAAACCTACAAATGGTTCGTCAATGATATACAGGCTTGGCTGGATTAGAAAGGCACACATGATCATGACCTTTTGCTTCATCCCCTTGGAGAAGTGGGCAGGGAACCAGCTCATCTTCTTCTCCATCCTAAATGCCTTTAACAGCTTGTCGATTCTCCCTTTATATTCAGATTCTGAAAGTCCATACGCCATGGCTGTTAGCTTCAGATGTTCCTCAAGGGTGAGTTCATCATATAAAATCGGTGTTTCAGGTATGTATGAGAATTGCTTGCGATATTGGTCGGCATCCTTCTTCAACGTATGGCCGTTGATGGAAACCTCTCCTTGTTTAGCCTCCATCAGACCGATGATGTGCTTGATGGTGGTACTTTTACCCGCTCCATTCAATCCGATTAATCCAACAATTTCGTTAGAATCAATGGAAAAGGAAATATCCTTTAAGACCGGCTTCCTTGTATACCCGCCGACAAGGTGCTTGATTTCTAATAATGACACGAGCAGCAACGTCCTTTCTCTTTTCACGTTTGTTTCTATTTTATCAAAATTCCTTGGGAATGGCATGTTTTGTATAAAGCTCTTCGTGTAAAGATTTTCGTTATTTTGATAACCCAATGATTCGTCCATTCTCTGTCAACTAGTGTGTGGTGGAAAGTGAGGGGAATTGCTTCGCTTTTCACGGACGTTCGGCCGATCCTCCTCAGCAAAGAGCACTTCCAGGGTCTCTGCACGCCCGTTTTTCGTAGGAGTCTTCGCAATTCCCCTCACCCTCTAATCAAGTATTTGACGACAGAGCTAATTGGATCATAATTATCAGTAAAGTGATTATTAGCTAAATTCGATGACTATTTCCTGAAGAAGATGATTTTGGGTGACGAACCATAACATTTCCACTTATAACAAAATCCTTACGCTTGGAACGTTGATTGGAGTGGAAGGTGCTCGACTCCTGCGGGAAAGCTGGACAGGTGAGACCCCGCAGGCGAAGCCGAGGAGGCTCACCGCCAGCCCCGCGGAAAGCGAGCACCTGGAAGGGAAATCAACCACAACTTGCTTCTATAAAAGGGGCCATTTAAGAAGAAAAACCAAAACCTTTCCATATTTTAGAATTCATAACCACCATGCCTTCTGCACAACATAATATCAGAAGGGGCCAGCAATAAGAAAAAGGGGATGGTTGTTAAAGACCAGCTAACCGATTTCACTATTGTTTGCGACTTGAAGGATTCGTCGTCTTCTATAGTGAATGACACACTCACCCAATTCATTTAATCAAAAATTGATAAATGAGGTGTTTGTTAAAGCACATTTTGACTAAATCAACTTTCTTACTAAGCTTTTTTAGCCTACAAGATAAGGGGATGGTCAGTTTGCACAGAGTCATTCATGTTCCTAACGATTTACACATATCATCCTTATAGCAAATGAGGTGTTTGTCCAAGACAGCTTACTGTTTCTATTGTCTTAATTGCTTAAATAGCGAAAAGATAAGGGGATGGTTGCATTGAACAAAGTTCATTCTACCCAAGAATGGTACACTTTCGAAGCTACTAACGAATGAGGTGTTTATCAAAGAGAATGAAGCCTGACATATAAACCTTAAAGTATTACCCCTTCGATAGAAGAGAGGCAGGAAACCCGTTCCTGTCTCTTCTTCATTTATTGTGCTAATAATGGTAAAATACATACACCATTACTGAAAGGTGGAAAACAATATGAGTGACTGTATTTTTTGTAAAATCATCGATGGGGAAATCCCGGCAATGAAAGTCTACGAAGATGATCATGTCCTTGCTTTTCTTGACATCAGTCAGGTGACGAAAGGTCATACGCTTCTTATTCCTAAAGTACATAAAGAAAACGTGTATGAGCTGACACCTGACATGGCGAGTCACCTCTTCTCTGTAGCACCTAAAATCGCAAATAGTATAAAGGCTGAGTTTAGCCCTGTAGGAATGAACCTGTTAAGCAATGCAGGTGAAGAAGCAGGACAATCCGTCTTCCATTTCCATATGCACTTCATTCCACGCTACGGCAATGGGGATGGCTTTGGAGCCGTATGGAAAACCCACAATGACGACTATAGTCAAGAAGACTTAAAAGGAATTGCCGATTCCATCGCTCAGCATCTATCTTAACAACGGGAGTCCGCCCCTATACATGTATAGGAGTGGACTTTTTTCAGAAAATTTAATCTTTGACACAAGAACTCTATATGTTATAATGTACCTATCTTTTCGCTGATGGCAATAGTGCACATTAGGAGAAGCAGAAATACAAAAGTTCAGTTTAGTTGAGGAGAGATGAGAAATGAATACAAAAACACTTGTATCCCTATCTTTATTAGTAGGGATCGGAGCTGTCCTGCACACAGTGATACCGGGAATCTTCCTTGGTATGAAACCGGATATGATGCTGACCATGATGTTCTTGGGCATCATCCTGTTCCCAGCCAAGAAAAACGTCTTGCTTTTAGGTTTATTGACAGGAGTCATCTCAGGATTGACGACTCAGTTCCCTGGTGGGTTCTTACCCAACCTGATTGATAAGCCCATAACCGCATTCGTTTTTTACGGATTGTTTCTCGCGACAAAGAAAATCACTCGTTCATTAGTAGGTGCTTCTGTTCTTACCGCTGTCGGTACACTCGTATCGGGAAGTATCTTCTTACTTTCTGCATATGTAATCGTAGGATTGCCTGGAGCTTTCTTCGCTCTATTTGCAGCAGTCGTACTTCCGGCAACAATTGTAAACGCCGGAGCGATGTTCGTCGTGTATCCGATCATCAACGGTATTTTAAAGCGTTCATCCATTCGAGAGGCTGTCACGACAGAACAGCTATCCTGAATAACGAAATAGAAAAGCCCTGGAGGTTATGCCATCGTCATAACCTCCAGGGCTTTTTCAATTAACCTGCCGCAAACCAGAACAGGATTCCTATCAGAAACGTGATCAATCCACCGGAGCCCAAAATGGTAGCACGCTTTTTCAATACATTCTTAGGAGGGTACATACCAGGTTTTTGAATACTAACGAAGTTATACACCATGCTTAAAAATAAAACGACACTGAGTGCAAAGAAACCAAAAATTATTCCGTCCATCCTTTTTGAACCTCCCCCTCTCCACCACCTCTTACCTTTATTTTTATGCTGTCAAGAAGACAGATATGAACGGACTTGTTTTAATCTGTCCTAAAAGGGAAAAGGAGAATACATATTGATTGTAGAAATATAGTATTATAGAAATAGAAGAACGAGGTGATAACATTATGAATAAAAAATCCTTAGCCTACGGACTTTTAATCGGTGGAGTGGTCGGAGGAGTCGCATCCCTTCTTACATCTCCTTCATCCGGAAAAGAAATCCGAGCACAAATCAAAGACAAAAAAGACGATTGGACTAGCGTCGTCGAGGAAATGAAAGGCCATATCGGTGAATTGAAAGAATCCATCGGTACCTTATCCCAGGAAGGAAAAGAAACCGTCCTTCAGCTCTCCAAGGATCTTCAAGCATCCTTCAAGCAATGGCAGGCTTCAACGGAACCCAACAACCAGCGACTTCAGGAAGAAATCCAATCCATCCAACGAACCATCGAAGAGCTGGAAAAGTCCATTAACTCAGCCAATACAACGAATCAATAATGAAATCCCCGCGAGCTTCTCATCCATTTTCACGGATAAAGGCTCGTGGGGATTCTCTTTTATTAACGCTCTTTTCACAAAGATTGTTGTTATTTTACACAGACTATGATTTGCAAATGCTCTGTCAATGAGTATGAACCAAAGGGTGATGCAATTATTGACAGAGCTAAATGGTTATTAAAATCAATATAGAATGAAATTTACATTGTTATACAAAGACATTTAAGCTTAGCAGTTGATTCTCGCTGCAGGTGCTCGACTCCTGCGGGAAACGCTGGACAGGATGAAAAGCGGAGGCGGCTCGTTCAGCCTCGACAAGCATAAGATGAATGAGCCTAAGAAGGCGTTTTTTGCCTTCTTGGATCATTTAGCTTATGACCTCGAGGGGCTAGCCGCCGTAGCTGGATCTTGAGACCCCACAGGGCTTTAGCCCGAGGAGGCTCACCGCCAGCCCCCGCGGAAAGCGAGCACCTGGAACGGAAATCAACCACCTCTCGCTTGTACAAAAGCAACAATGTTAAAAAAACAACCTTTTTAAAAAATATATTTATTTTTTTCTGATTTCTTTCAGTATAGTGATTACCCTGGAAAATCCCGTCATTACAGCATTCAATCCTTCTGTTTTTTCTGTTTTGAAGCAGATGCACCAACCAAAAATTATATACTTCGAAAAATTTTGTCAATTTAGCCTTTATTAATTATTACTTTATTGGCATAATAAAATATAAGCGCTTTCTTTTTTTGATAATCGTGAAGCTTATTCTTTGGAACTGCTTACAACGGAAACAAATTCAGAACGGCTTATATTAAAAAAAGATTTTCTAGCAAAGTGGGTGAATGAGATGAAGGAAAGAGAATTTACTTTAAAAGAGGCTATGCTCTTCAGCCAAAGGATGGCCCAGCTTAGTAAAGCTTTGTGGAAGGCCATAGAAAAGGACTGGCAGCAGTGGATCAAGCCATATGACTTGAATATCAATGAACATCATATTCTCTGGATTGCGTATCATTTAAAGGGTGCTTCCATTTCGGACGTAGCCAAATTTGGTGTTATGCATGTATCCACAGCATTTAATTTCTCGAAGAAATTAGAAGAACGGGAACTCCTTGAGTTTTCCAAGAGGGAGAATGATAAGCGGAACACGTATATTCAATTGACAGACAAGGGTGAAAACATTCTTCTCGATCTAATGAAGAACTATCAGCCTGAAAGTCACTCCATCTTCCAGGGAGTATCTCCATTACGCGAATTATATGGAAAATTCCCTGAAATGATTGAAATGATGACTGTTGTCCGAAATATTTATGGAAATGACTTTATGGAAATATTCGAAAAATCCTTCCACAATATTGAGAATGATTTTTCTGATGATAACGGTAAGCTCGGTGAACTATTTGAAGATGAGGAAGAATTGGCTTAAACTACAAGCTCTTCTGCAATTGTTTCATCAAAACAGGGTAAATGTTTTGTACAAGGCAGCTATTCACGACTTCATGCACATCAAGCATTGCATGAAGACCTTCTTCAAATTCTTTAAAAAGCGGAGTATTGTACACGAATCCTTCCGCTTTTTGTTTTTTAAGCTTCATGCTCAATCTATCACATATGACAAGCAGCTCTTCCACTTCCTTCTTGGACAATCCATTACGGATAATCAAACGGTAAAAAGGAAATCCATTATCAGGTATCATCTCCGCCATTAGCCTCTGATGATACTCTAGTTTCTCTATTCGCTTTATTAGTTCGTTCATATTCATCACCTGCCAACATACTCATACTCTCATTGTACAAAACTATCACATACCTGTCGCCTCAAACATCCCTCAAAAAATAAGAAAAAATCCTTCCAAAATGTATTGATTTTTTCCGGCAATCGTAATAAAGTATGTAAAGCATCTTATTAACCACTATTCGTCTAATGGAGGCGATTTTTTTATGCATTGCTGGAAAACAATCAATCTGGAAAAACAATTTGGGTTTTACCGAGTCTTTTTACTTTCATCGATCATCATGATGATGGTATTCTCATTAATATACGTACCTATTAATTTACTATTTCCAAGTTCGTTCTACGATAATCACTTCCTTGGATTCTTCGTGGGATTAGTGAGCATATATCCATTGCATAAATTTTTTCACATCGTGCCGATACTGCCCTTTGTGAAAAAGATAAAATGCAAATGCAACAGAAAAATGTATTTATTGCCGATTCTCTCGTTAAGAGTCGATCAACCGATCTCAAAATACCGCTATTTGGTCGCCCTTGTGGCTCCATTTTTCGTTTTGAACAGTATTTTGTTGTATGGGTGCTTTCATTTTCCTCACTACTCGCATTACTTTACAATGCTGCTTGCGTTTCATTCAGGAATCTGTGCCATTGACTTTATCTACGCAAGACAGTTGATGAATTCACCAAAGAATGCCTTGATCGAAGAAAATGAAGACGGATATGAAATATTGATTTATCAGTAAGGATGATGGATGGCCATTGATGTATTTACTCGATGGAAGAAGTCATCCTTCTCATATTTTTACGGCTCATTCACCATTTTCCTGGTTGCTTATGCGAAAAAAGCTTCATTTACATGAACCGGGTAATACTCTTGCTACCAATTAGGGAAAGAATTTGGTAATGTATAGTCTATAGGAGATAACGGGGAGGGGTTTGGATGATCTCCATGTTTTTAGTGCTTGCAGTTTTCATCTTATTTTATATAAATAAAATGACAAATGCATTATGTTTACAAAAAGAAATACCTGAAGAACGCCAACCTAAGGTGTTTAGAACCATCAATATCCTAATCACCATACTACTGGTCTCTTCATATATAGAAATCTTATTTACATAGAAGAAATGCGGAGGCGGCTTGGTAAGCTCCACAAGCATAACTGGGAAATCCCTAAAGGCGCACTTTGCCTTTGGGGATTTTTCAGTTGTGACTTCGAGGGGTTAGCCGCCGAAGCTGGATCAAGAAATGCAGAGGCGGCTCGTTCAGAGGCGACAAGCATAAGAAATGCTACCCGATAGGAAATAAACACCTATCCGGTAGCTTTTTCTTATGGACCCAAGGGGCTGACGCCTTCAATATTCACCTGATATTATCGACTTTGACACACTTATTATCGACTTTTCAAATATATTATCGACTTCACCCATTTTATTATCGACTTCTCAAATATATTATTGACTTTAAGCCTTTTATTATCGACCTTGATGCAACCCTTAAGAATCTTCAACGACAAAACGATGCCCCCCTCGACTTCTCCTACTAAAAAAGCAGACCCGGAAAAACCGGATCTGCTTTTTTCTATTCAAATTAGCAAACGTATGCTGCACCAATGATGATTAACAAAATGAATAAAACTACGATTAACGCGAAACCTCCGCCGTAAGCACCTGACATATGCGCTTCCTCCTTTCATGTACGAAAAGCATAAACATATGATATGAAGCAAAAGGGGCTTCCTATCTTAAGATATCGCCCCCTCTTACAGTCTTTATCCGATACATCTGAACCCTGAGGCTAAAATTATAGCCATGCTGCACCTACAATGATTAACAGGATGAACAGTACTACGATTAACGCGAAACCTCCGCCGTATGCATTACCCATAACTTTCCACCTCCTTTGAAGCGCTAATTTATCTTATTCAAGTTAGCTGCCATTTGTTTTAGGCTAATGTCATAAATTTAAATTTTTTTAGTATAGATATGCGGCACCAACGATGATTAATAAGATGAACAGCACTACGATTAACGCGAATCCGGAATTGTATCCACAGCTCATATTTATTACCTCCTTTTCTCTCTTCGCTCTTATCATATGAAGGAACCTAGGAAATGGGTGTGTAAAATGCCCATTTTTCTGAAGATAACTTTGGAAAATATTTTTTTTCATGGAAAAAGTGTGTTATAGTATGTTTTGTAGAAATTTGACAAGCCATCAAGCGAATATATTGTAGGAGTTGGTCACCATGAAAAAATGGATCATTTCAGTATCATTGGCTGCCGGAGTCGTAGGACTTGCAGGATGCAGCGGTGACGGTGCTGAAGGGAACAGTGACGTTGTTGCAACAACAAAAGCTGGAGATGTAACAAAAGATGAACTTTACAAATCGATGAAACAGAAATTCACTCCACAAATGGAACAAGCCCTTCAGGAGCTGGTATACACTAAAGTCCTTGAAGAGAAGTATGACGTATCAAAAGAGGAAGTTGATGAAAAGCTGAATGAAGCGAAAGATCAATTGGGACCTCAATTCGATATGTTCTTACAACAATATAACCTGGACGAAAAGTCGTTCAAACAATACTTAAAGCTTCAATTACTTCAAGAAAAAGCCGCCATTTCCGATGTGAAAGTAACGGATAAAGAAGTAAAAGAGTACTACGAGAAGTGGAAGCCGGATATCAAGGTGCGCCATATCCTTGTAGAAGATGAAAAAACCGCTAAAGAAGTCAAACAGAAATTGGCTGATGGAGCGAAATTTGAAGACCTTGCCAAGGAATACTCCACAGATCCCGGTTCTGCTGAAAACGGCGGAAGCTTAGGATGGGTAGACTACGCTGGTCGTCAAAACTTTGTTCCTGAATTCTCCAAAGCACTCGATACTCTTGAAAAAGGCAAAGTGAGCGAGCCGATCAAGACAGAATATGGCTACCACATCATCGAAGTGACAGATAAAAAAGAAAAGAAATCCTTTGACGACATGAAAAAGGAAATTGAAAACGAATTGAAGCTTTCCAAAGTGGATCCTCAAAAAATCCAGGAAGCCATGAAAGCTGAAATCGAAAAAGCTGATTTGAATATCAAAGACAAAGACCTGAAAAAATCATTCGATCAAGTATTGAATCCACCTGCAGCACCTGAAGGCGGAGAAACTCCTGCTCCTGAAGGCGAAGCTCCTGCAACGGAAAAACAGGAGTAATCAAAAAGGACTGAAGGCTACTATTAGCCTTCAGTCCTTTTTCTATATAGGTTAAGATGTTAATTGACGTCTCTTCTCTTTCTCCTCTTCCATCCGATGGATATAGACTTCCCCTTCTTTTTCGATCCACTCGTCTTCCAACGTCTTTTCTTCCTTCGCAGACTTAATTGTCATAAACGCACTCCCGAAAATCCCTGCTACAACCAAGTACATCCAAATAGGCAGTGTCAATTGCTTCATCTCCTTATAGGTTTGTCCTCTTTTATACACTATATGAAGACGACGACAAAATCATGACCATCCTATCAAAAAAAGGACCCGATTAGACCGGGTCCTCTTCGTCTTATTTATGAAACGTCGGCTTGTAGAACGAACGATTATCCAGGGCGAATACTCTTTCCGTATACTCTCCAGGTTTCACCCGTGATAGTGCACGATCCAGCATATTCATCTTCGCATCTACATTATCGATATAATGGAGAATTTCCGCTTCACGGATAAGTGGCGGTTTTGGACTCCCCCACTCCGCCTTGCCGTGATGACTCAGGACAAGATGTTGAAGGATCATGGTTTCCTCTCCTTCGATTCCGAGTTCCTCTGCTGCTTTTCCAATTTCATTCACCATGATCGAAATGTGTCCGATCAAATTCCCTTCAATCGTATAGGATGTCGAAGTCGGACCAGATAACTCAATGACTTTCCCGAGATCATGCAGGATCACCCCTGCATAGAGAAGATCCGTATCCAGAGAAGGATATAGCCCAGCAATGGCTTTCGAAAGATCCAGCATGGATACAACGTGATACGCAAGACCGGATACAAATTCATGGTGATTCTTTGTCGCTGCCGGATATTCCAGGAAAGGCTTCTGATATTTTTTAATCAGGTGCCTTGTGATGCGCTGAATGTTCGGGTTCCTCATTTCAAAAATATATTGTGTAATCTTACTTGTCATTTCATCGATGCTGACAGGTGCCGTTTCAAGGAAGTCTGAAATGGCGTATCCGTCCGCAGGGGATGCAGGGCGAATCTGCTTGATCTTAAGCTGGTTTTTTCCACGGTAACTAAGTATGTCACCTACGACTTTAACGATCGTTTCAGGCTGGAAAGCCTTCTCATCCTGCTCAGAAGCGTCCCAAAGCTTCGCTTCCATGTCTCCGCTCTTATCTTGAAGAATCAGCGTTAAAAACGGCTTCCCTGTATTTGTCGTACCTTTCGTCATCTGTTTAATTAAAAGGGGCAGGTCAATGGTCTCACCGACATTGAAATGTGTAATTCCTGTCATCTTTTCTCCTCCGTCCAACTATAATAGTAGTTTCAGTATATCATATTTTGATGAATAACAAGGATGGAAAGGGTTGGGGTGGCCTCCCACTTCCATAGAAATCTATCTCGGAATGAGGCTTTGTTTCATAACCCTTTCAAGGTCCGTCCCTCCAGTATCTTCAATATAAAAACCGTCTCATGTGAGAGACGGTTCCATTTTAGTTCACTGATGCTCTTTTATGCTTTTTACTGATCCAGACTTTCGTTGAGACGAGTCCTACCAGCATGACGAATGCGCCAAAATAGTAGGGGATGTGGATATCCCATTCAAACAAGGTTCCGGCAAGTAATGGTCCGGCGACGTTTCCCAGGCTGAGGAATGAGTTATTCAGTCCCATCACGGTTCCCTGCCTATTACCTGCCAGCTTTGAAATCAATGAGTTCAGGGAAGGGCGCAGCATGGAGTTCCCGACAAAGAATACTGCAGTAGTCAATAGTACACCCGTGAAATTAGTGGCAAAGTTCATGATGACAAACCCGAGTGCGCTTAGAAGCAGCGAGGCAGTCACGACTTTTTCCTCACCGAATTTCTTTGTCGCCCTTCCGACTCCAACACCCTGGACGAGGGTACCGATGATCCCGATGATCAGGATGATGATTCCTACTTCCTGTGGACCATAACCATATCGTTCCAACGCATAATAGCTGAAGATGGATTGGAAATTGGCAAGTCCGAAGCTCATGATGAATACCAGAACAAGCAAGAATCCGACCGGACTCATCACAGCATTCTTCATGACAACAAAACGGTTCTCCCTCTTTTCATCCGGATCATAAGTTCTTTCTTCCTTCGGATAGGATTCAGGTAGAATGATGACCGAGACGGCTGCGGCAATCGATGCGGCGATACCGGCAAAGATGAACGGATAAGAGAGATTGATTTCTGCCAGCCATCCCCCGATTCCGGGTCCGATGACGATGCCGAGTCCCATGGCGGCTCCAAGGATGCCCATTCCCCGGCCACGATTCTCTTCATCCGTGACATCCGACACATAGGCCATTGCTGTTGGCATTAATGCCGAACCAAAGACCCCCGCTAGGACCCTCGACAAAAACAGCATCCAAAGCCCTGTTGCGAAGGCAAAAATGAATTCTGCGATGGCAAATCCAATCAGCCCGATAGTGATCAACGGCTTCCGTCCGATCCGGTCGGATAAACGCCCCCAGACAGGAGCAAAGAGAAACTGCATAAAAGCAAATACAGCCACCAATGCCCCAAGTGTTTGGGCATTGGCGTTGAATTTTTCTACATAGAATGGAAGGATTGGGATGACCAGTCCGATTCCAACCATGACGATGAATAAGTTAAAGCTCAGTAAAGCCAGTGGACCACGATTTCGTTTCCACCCTGTTGTTTTTGTCATAGCTTGTGTTCCTTTCCTTCTTGCGCTCATTTCTCACCCGTGCATTCATCTGCTTTCATCTTGCACGGACTTCAATAAAACTCCTAGTACATTGTAACCAATCCAGATACTGATTACCATTGGTATCTGACCAAATCAGGAAATACGGATGGATTCATTTCGATACAACCTAATCACTTCATCGTCGTCAAATGTATCTTTAACATGTGGATGACAGGTGAAAAATATCATCTGATGGCTTACGGCCATTTTTCTTAGAAGTTTCAAAAATGCTTGAGTTCTGTCTTGATCAAAGTTGACCACTCCATCATCAATCAGTACAGGCAATGGATATTTGTCTCGGAATGACTGGATGAGCGCAAATCGAATCGAGATGTAAAGCTGCTCTTTCGTCCCTTGACTGAGTTCGACTGCATGAAAGACGGAACCATCCTTTCTCTCAACTTTGATCATTTCGTCCTCTAGTAAAAAAATGCGTTGATAGTGTCCTTCTGTCAGTTCTCGGAAGATTTCTTCTGCCTGTTGCAGGACTTTAGGCATTTTGGTTTTCTGATAGAGTTCGATAGTCTTGTTTAAGGATATTTGTGCTAACGTGTATCCTGACCACTCATTGGCCAGTTCCTGTAGTTCCGCTTTTTTGCTTTGGAATTCCTGAAGGATGGACGAATAACTTTTCCCTTCTTCTAACATCTTTATTTCATATACAACAGAGGCAAGTTCTTTCTGTTGAGTGGATACCTCAAGTGACAGCTGATCGATTGATTGAGTGATGAGGGTGATCGCTTTCATGATTTCTTCCTGTGCATCAAATTCAGCAAACGTACTGAGGGTTCGCCCTGTAAGCCTTGTCCTCATCCCACTGTATTGTGACCAAAGCCCATCTCTTTCCTCAACCTGAATGGCCTTCTCCCGAAATGCCGTTTCATCAACGCAACCTGAATCCTTAAAGAGGGCATTTATATCATCTCGAATCTTTCTGTTTTCTATGGTTCGTTTTTCGACTTCAAGAGAAAGAGGCTCCAATTCTGACTGTGCATTTTCAATTGTCAGCTGCTGCTTTTTTTGATCCTGCATGATTTTTTTTATTTGTATGAAGCTTTCTTCTACCGAAGTGAATGTCATGGAATGTCGTTGAAACCACATTTTACACTCTTCAACGTAATCACTTACGTTACGGGATATAGAGGCAACTTGTTCGGATAAATGTGTAAATGTTTCATAGGCATATACCAATTCTTTCATTTTGCCAAACGCGTCGCGGAGCGATTTCCAATTGAACTCGGGTGGCAGTCTCAATGACGCTTTAAGCTGTGCGATTTTTTCCTCCACGACAACGATTTCCTTCTCAAGCCATTTCTTTTTTTCATCCAGCTTATGGATTTTACCTTCCTGTTCTTCTAATGATAAGATGCGCTGCTTCCATTCGTTTCGAAACTCCATTTGTTCCTTGAGGCTTTGTTCTATTCTTTCAGGAGAGTAATCGTTCTTCTCTTCTCTTGGCTTTAATTCATTCACTCTCGTTCTGATTTTGTGCAGGGAGCGGGCTTCTTCACTAAGGGCTTTTCTTGACTGCATGCCAGTAACTCCTACTACGGCGATCAGAATGAAGCAAACCGCCGCAATGAACCAATCCGCCTTAAAGATTCCCCATGCACTGATTCCAAGTAAAAGAAGAAGGGCTGTGCTGCTTAACACCATCTGTTGAGAAAATGTTGCCTTTTTCCTGCTATAACTCTCTTCTGACTCCTGCAATTGCATGTTCATCCACTGCATCTGATCTTGTGAAGCTTGATGTCTGGACTGGGCTTTTACTGCACGTTGCAAGTCTTGATATTCATCCTCTGGCATCAAACGGTTTTCTAGTATTTCACATTTTCTTTCGATAGAATGAAGCTCTTCCATTCCCTCTTCATATTGCTTCAGCAGGCTTTCACGGTCATGGAGAAGTTTCGTATATTGCTCCACGCTTTGCTGAATTTGATCTGACATCATCAGGCTGGTATTGAGTGTCGGAATGGATTCCATCTCGATATCAAGCCCCAGCTCTCTGAGCGTGTCACTGATTTTTCTTTGAATCACGATCAACTCTCTGTTACGTTCACTTCTTTCCTCGTTCCACTTAAGATAATAGGTTTGTCTTGAAAGTATCTTTTCCATGAAAGGAATTTCATTCAGAAGTGAAAGACCGGCATTTTCCTCAACTATTTTTTGTTGAAGTTTTTCTTGCTTTGCGGTCAGGGTTTCAATATAGGATGATATTTGTCTTTCTTCGATTTTCAGCTCATTCAGCCTCTCCAAACCCTTTGTGGGAAATTCAATGTCTTTCAGTTGTGAAAGACGCTCCTCCACTTCTTTATATTGGACCAGTGTCCCCCAATTCTCCTGTGCAGCAATCAGGTCCTCTTTTCTTTCGGATAGGGCCTCCTTTTCAGTCTCAGATGATAAGATGTTTTCCTCAAGGGAACTGCGCTTGTCTACCAGGGGCAAATATTGTTCATTTTTCTCTTTCCCTTCCCGTACCTGCTTTTCAAGGGATTTTAATTGAGTTATTACCTCATTGATTTTGGGTTTTCTACCTGATTTCTTAAACAACCGATCTCTTTCTTTCTGCCAATCCTGCTCCAGCCTTAAAAGGGTATCCGTCCCTGTGGAACCTGCAGTGAAGAGATAGCGGTTCAGTTCTTCCTTTTTTAGGCGCTGAATGTTTTGGATCCCTTCGAGGTTGAAAGAGAATATATTCTGATATGTCGTTCGATCCATTCTCCCGAGTAACCGCTGAAGGGTGTCTTCCCCTTCCATTCTGCCGTCTTCGAATTGGACTGTTACGTCCCCTGTAGCTTTCCCTTTGATTCGTTGGATACTTACGATTCCCTCACCTTCGATTTGACAAAGAATCTTACCGCCGTATTCTGTCGATGTTTTCGGAACATACCTCAAAAGGGATTGCTGCTTCGTTGGAAAACCGAACAGCATGCTGTGAATGAATGACATGATCGTTGATTTACCTGCCTCGTTCTCTCCAAAGAATAATTGAAGATCCTTCAATGTATATTGCTTGTTTTCTATTTTTCCATATCCGTAAATATGAAGTTCAAGTAATTTCACTTATCTCACCTCCAGAATCAGCCCTTGCTTCGAATCAGACTCTCCGCTTCATTAATGATCAATCTTCTTTCCTCTTCATCCAACGTTGACAGGAAGCGATAAATGGATGGGTGTTCGTACAGCTCCGACAGGGCAGCCTTCCACTCCCCATCCCCCATGCCTTCAAGGGTGGCCAATACTTCCTGCTTGAATGGGTCTTGTTCCACGCCTGAGCCGGAACGAGTATAGCGAATAGAATGCACCCACTTCATTTTTCCATATCTCCCGTGCTCAGATTGCAGAGCCTCCAGAAGATCACCGTTCTCGATCATTCCTTTCATCTCTTCGGGTAGTGAGGACACATCCGTTAAGATGACTTCAATCAGCCTGTCATCGGATAATGACTCCAAAGCCTTTTCTATACGCTGATAGACCTCACCAAACCGCTGAGTGCCCTCAAGGGAAACTCTGCACGTTTCCCACACCAGATCGTGAGTTGGTATGAAAGACAACTCTGTATGATGCTCATCCAAAATGACTTCATAACATCCCTTTTCTCCGGTTTCTTTCCGGTGTCTGCCCTGGATGTTTCCCGGGTAGACGATATGTGGCTCTTCATGTAATATCCGGCGTTCGTGTATATGACCGAGCGCCCAGTAATGATAATTTTTCTCCAATAATTCACCTATTGTAAAAGGGGCGTATGTTTCATGAGATGAATGAATGCTTCCTTCACTTCCATGCAGGATCCCGATCGTATAACGACCCGCATTTCCTTTTGGATATTCCCCGATCTTTCGTTCTCTGATATGCCTTGTACCATAACTGAAACCCACTATATCAACAAGAGCCCCATTTTTTGTGGTAAGCTGTTTTACTTCAGCATCCTCTAGAAAAATATGTACATTTTCCGGCATATCAAGCTCCAATCGATGGCTGCCCAGATGATCATGATTTCCGTGAACGACATACACAGGGATACCGCTTGAATGCAGGAGATGAAATTGCTTCACTAATTTCGCCTGAGCCCGGATACTGCGGTCTTCTTCGTCGAACAAATCCCCACTGATGATCATAAAGTCGATCTGCCTTTCAATGGCTTCTTTCACCACTCTTTCAAAAGAAGCAAACGTGCTATTATGTATTCGTTCAAATACTTCTTTCGGTAAATGTTTCAGTCCCACGAAAGGACTGTCCAAATGTAGATCCGCTACATGAAAAAATTTTATTCTCTCCATGAAGTCTCCTCCTTGCATGCCGAATATACGTTCTTATATTCTTTCATTATATCCTAAAACCCGGGAACATTTCAGTAGGTAATCACAAATTACCCGATTCAAGTAAAAAAGCTGCCTCCACTGTGGAGACAGCCTTTTCCTTATTTTTTCGATGTTAGATCAATTGCTTTCTTAATATCTTTATACGAATTGGATTTCCCATATAGAAGGACTCCACCGCGATAGACACGAGCCCCGAATACTCCCAGCAGGATGATGGTCACAAGGAGCAGCACGATCCCAATAAGAGGTTCATAGGCAGGCAGATTCAGCATCCCCACCCGCAGGAACATGACCATCGGTGTGAAAAAGGGAATATAAGACGTCACCGTGACAAATCCCGATTCCGGATTTCCGAGACCGAACATGGAAATGAAAAATCCAATCATGATCAAAAAAGTCATCGGCATGATCATCTGCTGGACATCTTCAATCCGACTCACAAGTGAGCCCAGTAATGCAGCAAGGGTTGCGTACAGGAAATACCCGAGCAAGAAGAAAACAATTGAGTAAATGATGACACTGATGGATAAGGATTCAAATCCAAATCCATCAAAGAACCCACCCACTAGCTCATCTTTCTTGCGGATCATGGTAAAATAGCCTACACCAAGGATAACAGCTAATTGAGTCAATCCTGCTAGACCGATCCCAATGATTTTGGCAAACATTTGTTTAACAGGTGACACACTTGAAATAAGGATTTCCATGACCCTTGAGCTTTTCTCTGTCGCGACTTCCATTGCTGTCATATTGGCATAAGCAATGACGGAGAAATAAATAAAGAATAAGAGTACATATACAATGCCCCTGGCCTGACTTAGTTCTTCTTCAGACTTTGCACCTTCAACAAGCGCTTCTTTTTCAAATTCAACAGGACCGCTTAACAAGGTAAGCTCTTCCCCAGAAAGCTCCAGTTTACTTGCCGCTTGTGAGGATTTTACATTTTGCAGGGCGATCTGTAATTCTCCGGTTACGGTCGATTCCGATAATGAATTCGATTTATATAGTGCTTTCGGAAGCCCATCTGAGTTGACACTTAATACTAGCAAGCCTTTCAGTTCTTCCGTTTCAATTTCTTTTTCGATCTTTTCCATTGACTGAGTGGCCTGTTCTAATTGAATCTCGCTATTCATGATGTCCAGCTGTTGGACGAGTGGATCATACAACTTTCCTGTTTCATCCAGAACGGCTACTTTTTCCTGTTCATCTCCCGTGAAACTCGATATCACACTGTCGAAATTAGCCAGTAATACGAGTGCAGCGGCAATGATAACCGTCGAGATGATAAAGGATTTGGCCTTGAGCTTTGACATATAAGAATGACCAAGGATCAAGAAGAAATTATTCATAAGAAGTTCCCACCTTTTCTATAAAAATATCGTTCAGGGAAGGTTCCTCTAATTCGAATTTTCGAAGGAAGCCTTTTTGCACGACATGATGAAATACTCCTTGGGCAGCAGTCTCGGATTCTACCTGAAGAAGGACGCCTTCCGTTGTTTCTTTAAGCTTCGTCACCCCTTCTTGGTCTTTCAAATAGGTAAGGTCAAAGTCGGCATGAATACTGACATTCTTCTTTCCAAAGGAACGCTTGATTTCTTTCAGCCCCCCATGGACGACGGGACGACCTTTGTGCATAATGCACAAGCTTTCGCAAAGCTCCTCCACATGCTCCATTCGATGACTCGAGAATACGATGGTCGTTCCGTTCTTCTTGATTTCCCGGACGGCATCCTTTAACAGCTCGACATTCACAGGGTCCAGGCCGCTGAAAGGCTCATCAAGGATTAACAGTTTCGGCTTATGAATGACGGATGCAATGAATTGAATCTTTTGCTGATTTCCTTTTGATAGTTCCTCGACTTTTTTATGGAGATATTGAGGGACATTGAACCGTTCCAGCCAATAATCCAACTCCTTCAGGATTTCGCTTTTCTCCATCCCCCTAAGACGAGCGAGATAGACGATTTGATCGCTGACCTTCATTTTCGGATAAAGTCCTCTTTCCTCCGGCAGATAGCCGATTTCAGGACTGGTGGAATAATCAATCCTTTTACCATTCCACGTGATCAAGCCTTCCGTTGCATCCAATAATCCTAACACCATTCGAAAGGTCGTCGTCTTACCTGCACCATTCGCTCCAAGAAATCCAAACATTTCACTCGGGGGTATTTCAAGTGACAGCTCATCTACCGCCGTGAAATCCCCAAACCTTTTGGTTACCTGTTGTATTTTCAAACTCATCTTCAGCATCCCCCTCCATTATCGCCAGTAAAGTCTTCTTTCTCTCTTGTACTCTACGATTCTATCCATAAAAGGTTTCATTTTCCATTCTTTTTTCATTATCAAACTATTTTGACTTCCCAAAAAAATGATAGTATGAAAAAATAAAGGGGTACATCATTTCTACAAAAAGGGGTATAAACAATGAAAGTATACAAATTGACTGTATTTGAAAAAGACGGTAAGAAAATCCTGGATGAAGCATTCGAGGCTTCTTCTGACAGCGATGCAAAGAATTTGGGAGCAACCATGCTCGAGGAGAAAGGGTATGCTGAACATACTCACCGCTGTACCTCTCCGCTTGGAAAGTTATTACTCTTCCATGTATAAATGATTCTGCATTACAGGCGTGCCTGTAATGCATTTTCTTTCATGTACATGTATTCAAAAAAGAACCAGCCCCATCAGGCTGGTTCCCGTTGTCTTATTCTCCCTTGAATTCAGGTCTTCTTTTTTCTACGAACGCTTGAATGCCTTCCTTGTGATCGGACGTTTGGCGCATGAGCCATTGACCTTCCTTCTCAAGGTCGAGTGCATGCTGCAATCTATCTTTATTAAGTGCTACATAAACTTCTTTCGTCTTCAACATCGCTTTCGTCGGCGCACTCAACACCTGTTTCGTATATCGCTCGATCCCTTCCTCCAGTTTTCCAGAAGGAATTGCTTCATCGACAAGTCCTTTCATAAGTGCTTCCTGACCTTCAAATACTTTTCCGTTCCAAATCAACCGCTTTGCTTTATGCGTTCCAAGACGCTCCTGCAACAGAAAATGACTACCCCCATCAGGGATCAAGGCGATTCCAATGAAGTTCATGGCCAGCTTGCTGTCTTCTTCACATAATATATAATCAGACGCTAGAGCAAGGCTTAATCCAAGACCCGCTGCCGCCCCATGAATGCCTGTCAAAACCACTTTCGGCATGGAATATAACGTCATCACTAGCTCACTGATCGTATCCATGATCTTAGAGAACTGCTCTTCTCCGCTTAATGAAAGCATGGACTTAATATCTCCCCCAGAAGAGAACCCCTTTCCTTCTCCTGTCAGGATCAATAAAGAAATCGCTGGATCATTCTTCACTTCTTTTAATGCTGCCAAAAGCTCTTCCATCAGCTCCGCATCCAATGCATTCAACGATTGTGGCCTGTTCAGCCGAAGCCTCGCCACCTTACCTTCCTTATGTAGATTTACTGTTTGATATTGATTTGACACTGTCAAAAAAATCCCTCCCCTTTTTATTAGCATAGCGTAAAACTTAATTTTCAGGAATCATTTTTTAGAAAAGTTAAATAATTCGAGAGGGAGACCGACATAAAGCCAACCTCCCCTCCCAATTAAACCTGCTTCATTTGGTCCTGTACCTGGTCACGGAGGGCTCTTTTTAAAAATTTCCCAACTGATGTTTTAGGAATTTCCTCTAGGAATAGAATTTCATCTGGAAGCCACCATTTAGCAAACTGAGGCTTAAGGAAGTCCAGGATCTCCTCTTTGGTCACACTTCCTTTCCCCGAGTCTTTTAATACGACACACGCGATAGGCCGTTCCTGCCACTCTTCATGAGGCACTGCCACCACAGCTGCTTCAAAGATATGCTCATGGGCCATGAGTGCATTTTCAAGATCGACAGAGGAGATCCATTCCCCACCTGATTTAATTAAGTCCTTCGTACGGTCGACGATCTTGATGTAGCCTTCTTCATCAATGGTGACGACATCACCCGTATACAGCCAGCCATCACGGAATGCATCACTTGTCCGTTCATCGTCATAATACTCAGAAGCAATCCAGGGACCCCTTAAGGCTAGCTCGCCCATCTCAATACCGTCCCAAGCCACTTCGCCATCCTTCCCGACGATCTTCATGTCGAGTCCAGGGACGAGGATCCCTTGCTTCGCTTTCAGGTCAAGCTTCTCTTCGGCAGAGAGGTCATCCTGATAGCTTTTTGATGCTGCAATCACGGCAAGTGGACTTGTTTCAGTCATGCCATATGCATGCATGAACGGAATGCCGAATTTCTCTTCGAATGTGCGAATCATTCCTTTAGGGGCAGCTGATCCTCCACATAAAACGGACCGAAGACTTGTGAGATCATATTCCTTTTTCTCCAGTTCATTGAGTAATCCAAGCCAAATCGTCGGCACCCCGGCTGATATGGTTACTTTCTCATCCTGCATGAGCTGGGCCAGTAACCCTGGAGTAAAATATGGTCCAGGCAGAACCTGCTTCGTTCCGAACCACACCGATGCAAATGGGAGTCCCCATGCGTTCACATGAAACATCGGCACCACCGGCAGCGCCACATCCCTCTCACTGACGCCAGTCGTATCTGCAAGGCCGAGAGCCATCGCATGCAGTACGATCCCTCTATGTGAATAAACCACTCCTTTTGGATTGCCTGTCGTCGCGGAAGTGTAACACATTCCGGCAGGTGCATTCTCATCTATGTCCGTACTGAATTCAAAAGATGGATCTCCTTCTTCCAATAAGCGTTCATAATGATACACGGGCTCTAACACCGTCTCAGGCAGCTCTCCATCGGTCATCACGATAAATGCCTTGACCGTCGGGATCTGGTCTTTGATCTTTTCAATGAGTGGGACAATATCAGGGTCGATGAGCAATACTTGATCTTTTGCATGATTGATTATATAAACAATGTGCTGTGGGGATAATCGGATATTGATTGTATGTAATACAGCCCCACTGCATGGAATCGCAAAGTATGCTTCCAAATGACGATGGTGGTTCCACGCGAGTGTACCGACTTTATCCCCTTCTTCAACCCCCAGTGTCTGAAGGGCACTTGCAAGCCTCCGCGTCCGTTCCCCCCACTGCTTGTATGTGAAGCGGTTGATACCGGATTCGGTCCGTGAAACGATTTCTTTCTTAGGAAAATACTTTTCAGCCCGTTCAATCATTTGTGTCAAAAGCAGAGGTGTTTGCATCATATTCGATCTCTCCCCTCAAAATAGTAAGCGTTTTCAATTGGTGTTTGATTTTCTCTGTCTCATTCACTAATTCTACTTTACAGGTGGTTTATCCTTTAAGCATGAATGAAAAATTCCGGTATTGAGAGGAAGATAGACAAAAAAACACGCCGCAAAGGGAATGCGACGTGTTTCCTATTATGAAAGTAAATCATTTAGAATCTTGATTTTCTTTTCGGTATATTCCTTGAATCCAAGATTATAGGCATTCGGTTCCTTCGGGTTGGCGAAATGCGTAATCTTTCCGGTCTTGGGATTGATGAACTTGCTTGCCGCACCGCAGCCGATTCCGATGATGGTTTGGACTTCTTCCATGATCATGATGTTATAGATGCTATCCTGTCCAGGAAGAGCATACCCGACATTCTCCAGATTACCGAGAATGTTCTTCTGACGGTATAAGTAGTAAGGTTCATAGCCATGCCCCTTTGTCCACTCTTCTGCAAGATTCATCATCTTCTCGATCTCCAGCCGGTCCGCCACTTTGTACTTGTCCTTGTTCTTCGTCATTTCAGACGCCCTTTTAAAGGACAGGGTGTGGACCGTCAACGATTCAGGCATAAGCTTCTCCGTCTCGTCCAAAGAGTGCTGAAGTTCAGGAAGCTCTTCTCCTGGAAGTCCGATAATCAAGTCCATATTGATATTGTTCATTCCCATCTCCCGGGATAAATGAAACTTCTCAATCGTTTCCTCCACTGTATGATGACGTCCGATCGCTTTCAGCGTTTCCTGTGTATACGATTGCGGGTTGATGGAAATCCGGTCGATATTCCATTTATTAAGAACAGACAGTTTATCCGGTGAGATCGTATCCGGTCTCCCCGCCTCCACTGTCACTTCCCTTACCTTGTCGACATCAGGGAAAGAGCGGTACATCTCTTCATACAGGGCATCCATCTCTTCTGCTGTAATGGACGTCGGTGTACCGCCACCATAATAAATGGTTGTAATCTTGATGTTATTTTCCTTCATCCACCGTCCCATTTCCTGAATTTCATAATGAAGGCCTGCCAGGAATGAATCCACTCTTCCCTGCTTACCGAGAATGGCATATGCAGGGAATGTGCAATAGGCACATTTCGTCGGACAGAACGGGATACCGATGTAAATACTCACTTCATGCTGAAGATCATAGAGGTCAGGTACAACAGATAACTGACGATCCACGATGTTTTGCATCAACTGAATCTTTTCATCAGTAATCAGGTATTCTTCCTTTAATTTCGCATGAATCTCTTCTTTTGGTGTTCCAAGCTGCGTCTCTTTATGTAAGAGCTTCGTTGGGCGGATCCCCGTTAAGATCCCCCATTTTTGCCTGATGCCGGTCAAATCTTGGAGAACATTTAGGTACACATGGGAAATGGCCGTTTTCAACTGTTTGAAACGTTCTTTCTCATTTTCATACGGAGCCCAGTCATGTACATAATGGGCAGCGTACAACTGATTTGAAGACAATGAGGATAACACGGCCTTCGCTTCGATTCTTTCTCCTGAAGAAAGTTCTAATTGGACTTGAAGGTCTGGGCTGTCATACGTACCAAAGTGAATAGCCGACTCTTCAAAGAATAAATTTGCAATCAATCTTAGAGGGCGTTCAAAACGCTCATCCTCAATTCCTTTTATCAAAACATTCACGTTTTAATCACCTTTCACAAAAACAATTAAGCTTTTATAAGTGTACAAAAAAGGGGTGGGAATGGTCAATGGTCCGAATTTTCTCTTATATAAAAGAAAACCCCGCCTTCCACATGGAAAGCGGGACGTTCATTTTTTACGATTTAATGATATTCATCTTTTTCAAAAATGGGATGGGATGCTGTTTTCTGAACAATTCGGTTACAAAGTATGGAATGCCTTTTTCAACCTGGCTGCGGGTGATCCAGTTCGCCGCCTCCCTTACCTGCTTTGGTGCATCCCCTATTGCGACCCCGAGGCCGCAGCACTCCATGGAATCAATGTCATCGATCCCCGATCCGACCATCACGATTTGTTCCTTTTTCACTCCCAGGCGTTCAGACAGATACATTAGGCCACGGAGCTTTGAAACTCCCCTCGGTACGATATCCAGTTTATAATCAGATGTCGGAACGGCGTCCACTTCTTCATACATCCCTTTCAGTGAGGCGACGACATCCCATACATCCTCCCTGTGCTCCATGACCACAGATATTTTCGGAACAGACATTGGATTCTCCAGAAGATGGTCGCTTACACGATCCACGAACTGTTTGCTATAAATTAATTTCGATTCACGCTGCCAGGAAACCTTCGCCATCTCCCTTGCCCCTGTGTTTGCTTTGCCCACGATGGACTTCCTTTCATGGGAGAGGTGTACTTGGCTTGAGAAACCTTCCAGAAATTGAACAATTTCATACGTAATGTCTTCAGCAATCTTTTTCACATACATCGGTTTTTCAAGTTCAGCAGCGATATATGCACCGCTATGGGTTACAATCGGGCTATCAAGCTTCAGGGCTTTGGCCACTTTCTTTGCTGAAGCAAAGCTCCTGCTTGTAACCAATGTGACCGGAACTCCTTTATCTTGAACGTACTCAATTGCTTCCCTCGTTTCCTTCGCAATTTTTCCGTTATCATTTACGATGGTGCCATCAATATTTAAAGCAAGCATTCTATAGATCATCGTTGGTGTCCCCCCTATATGTTGTCTACTCCCTTTCTTTACTTTTATGAAGGAGGGTAGACAAATATGACAAGGGGCGGGATAGGAAATGTTGACTCATGAATGAAGTGTGGAAGGATTTGAGTGCTATACACCTTAGAAATGGGTGTTAATAGTGGAGTTACGTGAAAAGATCCTTACGATATCCGTTTAAATGGGAGGTCTGGAGTATGGATGAGTCTTTCTGGGAAGGGTATAAAACAATGATTGCGTCGTTTTCGGGCTTGAATGCGTCATTTTTGGATTTATTGCGTCATTCCCGAACTTAATTGCGTCGTTTTTTCAATTATTGCGTCATTTCCGACCCTAATCGCTTCATTTAACAATAAATGAAAAAAACACAGATACACACAACTAACTATCTCACCACTAGCACAACAAAAAAAAACCGACTCCCCATCAGGAAGTCGGTCCCTATTCACCACTATTATTTCTGCATAGAACCGTATAGTTCTTCAAGCGGCTTCATGATGACTTTGTTTAAGTCATTGATGACCATGCTCATGCGTTGCTCAGCTTCCATTAGCTTAGCAATTTTTTCGTGTTGTTGAACAAGTTGAGCCGTTTTTTGCGCTTGCTCTACTTCTTCTTGGGTGATTTCTTCACCGCTCATTTGTTTTTGTTGAAGCGTCATTTGAATGTTTCTGAAGTTTTCAAACATCTTGCTTGCAGATTCATCATTGTTTACTTCATCATACATTTTCTTCAGTTGTAAAAATTCATCGCTCTGACGCAATGCACTTTCTAATTCGTTCGCTTGATCGTATAAGTTAATAGCCAAAATACGTACCTCCTATAATTTCACTCTCCCCCACTATAACAAACAATAGTGGGGATTTCTAGGAAGGACCCTTAAACAGCGTAAATCAGGAGATCAAAAGGGCGATAATCCCTTGTACGATCCCGATCACTCCCCCGAGCAATGCCCCGAGATATGTGATCATTTTGAACTCTCTTCGTGAAATGCCAAGTACGAGTTCTTCCAATCTGCCAACGGAAAAAGATTCGACCTGCTCCTGCACAATATGCTGCAGATGCATCTTTTCCATCAGGTTCGGAATTTTTCGGGATAAGAGGTCCGTCCCTTTATCCACCCATTTAGGAAGTTCTGTGTTAAAGAAGGTTTCTTGATGCGGCTCGAGCCATTGTCTGAGCGGTTTGGATAGATGTCCTTCAATGTTGACGAGTTTGACGAGGGAGGTCTGAGCTGACCTGATCAAGTCTTCTTCCGGCAATCTATCGATGAATTCTTCCAGCTTCATTTGCTTCAGTTTCGCCCACTCTTTGATGAGCAGATTAAAGAGGATTTCCTGTGTTCCTTCATGCTTGATGAACTTCACGATTTCAGGCTGTACCTTATCCGCAACCGATGTGTTACCGAGGAACATGCCAAGCATATTGCCCAGCATACCGCGTTCTTTCAGAAAATCATCGATCATGACTTTCACTTTCATCTTTCCTTCCGGGCTGGTGAAATAGGTTTCCGCCCGATCAGCGATGAAGTCAACAAGCTTCGGAATACTTTCTGACACTTTTTCCTGCCATTTTTCAGGAAGTGTCTCTTCCAAGGTCCTAGATGTATACGAAGCTTTGGCATCCTTCAACTTATCTGCAACCCACTCCTCCAGCCATTCATTCAGTCTTTCCGAAGACACGGGGACTTGCAGGATATTGAGCCATTCGTTCACTGACTTATCGGATGTGAACACCGGCTTTAATTCTTCTGTGAGCCAACCGGTCACATCTTTTTGAAATTCTTCGTTCATTACTTTTTTCTGAAGGCTTTCAGGTGTGATAAGATGATCCACCACCATCTTCCCGAGTTGCTCCGCCAATTCCCCCCGGCGCTTCGGGATCAAACCCGGCGTGAATGGAACTTTAAATTTTCCAATATAATATGCCCGATAAGGTCTGAATAACATTTTTATCGCTAACGAATTGGTGACTCCTCCGATGAGGGCCCCTACAATTACCATAAACAATATGAGGATGAAAGCATCCAGCATGAGTGCACCTTCCTTTTCTACTTCTCTCGTTTGAACATTTTGCCCATGTTTACATAGAATGCTATATCAACATTAGCCCAATAAATCATTATAGAGTCATTATTACGGGTTATGCAAACGGGGAATGCCTGATGAAGATAAAATGTTCATTTCGTTCGCATTTAAATACAAATGATCATCACCATTTGTATGTTCCAACAAGAATAATGAAGAACCTTACATTTAAACGGCACATGACGTTGAAATGCGGGAATTCTCTTCTCGATGTCATATGCATGGAAACAAAAGCCGATTCCTTACAGATTATGTTGGATACGACGGATTCATTATTCGCGTCTTTACCAAATCTGGAGAGTATATGGGTTTCCACCGATGAAAGAAAAGGCATCATCCATCTGGGACCTGTTGTCGCGCTATTAATCAATCAGTCCATACAAACACACTCTTTAAAAGAATATTTTACAGAGTGTCAGGACTGGTTTCAACGAAAAGGTGGATTTTTCTACCTGCTTCCACTTTCCTCCTTTATCGGAAATGAAACAGGAGGAGTCGTTCACAACGGAAGCGATTGGGAAACCAAAGATCTCCCGCTTCCCCATCTGATTTACAATCGATGTCATTCTCGAAAGATGGAGAGATCCCCATCCTTTCAAAAGGCCCTTATCCGCTTACGGGAAAAGGACATTAGCCTATTCAATTCCGGCTTCCTGGCCAAAGATGAGGTCTACCATGCATTAAAAGACAGCCCTGTCATCTCACAGCATCTGCCTGAAACCGTACAGGGATTCGATTCCTTGGAAGAAATGCTGACCGATTTCCAAGATGTATTCATTAAAGGGATCAACGGAAGCAAAGGCCGTTACATCATGCGCATCCAGAAAAGAGACTCTGGATTTCACATGCGTCAAAACACATTTTCGACTGAAAACCCGCTGACCTTCCCGTCTTACTCCGCTCTCTACAAACAAATTCGGTCCTGGTGTAAGAGCACTTCATATATAGTACAGGAGACTATTCCCTTCCTATCAATAGAAGATCAGCCATTAGACTTTCGCTTCCTCTGTCACCAGAATCGGAAGGGGGATTGGGAGTTGGTTTCTTCCGTAGCACGCATTGCCGCACGTGATCAATTCGTGGCAAATGTCGATCAGGGTGGCAGGATCGAAAAACCCCTCCTCGTCTTACAGTCTTTCTTTTCTCCTCAGCAAAGCAGAACCATTCTGAAGGAGATGAAGGAATTATGTATCGTTTCCGCAAAGTTACTGGCCGATAGCCTTGAAGGGCATTTCGCAGAGTTTGGCATTGATGTGGGTATAGATGAAAGTGGAAAACCTTGGCTGATCGAGATCAACTCCAAGCCTTCTAAACGAACGTACTTAGAAAACGATCGAATTCGCCCGTCGGTTAAAGCTCTTTATGAATACAGTTTCTCAAAATGGATTGAATAAGGAGGATTATTACGATGAATCATTCTTTGGGCATCATGACCCTCACACCACAGTCAACGAACGATTACTTTCTTGAAATCGCCAGACACTCCAATTCTTATCCGATTGACCTTTACCTGTTCTCTCCTCAAGGGATATCTCCTTTAAATGAAACAGTGGAGGGGCTTCACTACGACAAGGTCAAGGGAGAATGGGAAAAAGACGTCTTCGAAATACCGGAGTATATCTATGACAGGACGTATTATCAGAATGATTTAACGTCCCGGCAGGCAAGGGCCGTCGTTCAGTGGTTAAAGAACCAGAAGCATATCCGTTTCCTTGGTTACGGATTACCAAATAAATGGCATTTGTATGAGAAGCTCACCCAAACCTCCCTTGCCCCCTACATTCCTGAAACCTATTTAGTAACGGATAGAAATCATTTATTACATCTCCTTAACCAACATAAAGATATCATCATCAAACCAGTGGATGGGGCTCACGGATTTGCCGTTTATCATCTCATAACAACCCAGCAGGAGATCAGGGTACGTACAACTAAGAAACAAGGGATCATTGAACAATCTTTCCCAAGTGATGAATTTTTTCTAAAATGGGCCGAACACATCCTTAAGCAGCACACGTTCATTTGTCAAAAACGGTTATTGAACCAGACAAAAGAAGAAGCACCTTTCGATATTCGCATCCTCCTGAATAAAGATGCGAGCGGAGAATGGAGAGAATTCCAACGGGCAATCCGTGTAGGTGAAAGGAATGGCATTTTGACGAATATCAGCCGTGGAGCATCCTATATTTCCTACATCGATTGGAAGAGTACCCATAATTCAGATTCGTGGGACTTTATCGAACATGAACTACGTACCATTTTAGAGGAGATCCCCCTACTTCTTGAGGAACAATTTTCTCCCTTATTTGAAATAGGTGTCGATTTAATCATCGCACAGGATAATTCCCTTTGGGTTCTGGATATGAACTCTAAACCGGGTCACAAAGTCGTACATTCATTACAGCCTGGTAAGCTTACACCATTATACAAAGCACCTTTGGATTATTGTGAATTTCTATCCTCTCAATCTCTTCTATCCTTAAGGCGAGGTGATTTTTAATGCTTCACACGTATAAAGTCGAACCATTTCAAGAAGAAGAGTGCTTACTCTATCTCCCCTCCGGATTCAGGCTCGAGGAAAGCAGCCTCCCACAGACAGTGATACTTGGGACCAAACGACAAACTGCCTCTTGCAGACGCCATCCGAATGGTCGCAATGTATTGGGGATCAGCACTGGCTTGGCCAGAAAACTGAATCTTCCTAGCAAGGTCGAATCCCTCTCACTTTTTTGTAAGGATGATTGTTTATATGCAGGAGTACTGATTGGCATATTCACTGCGGGGTTTACTAGCTTCCGGTTAAGCCCCATCGGTCAACGCTCTCATTTCTTTAAAAAACTATTATCGGTCCAATCTTCTCTTGGGGTTATTCCCTTTGTGTTTGGGGAGCGACATATCGATTGGGAAAATGGGTTGATTAATGGTTTTTTCCATTTTGGGGAAGGGTGGGAAGTGGAAAAGATCCCTTTTCCAAATGTGATATATGACAGACTTCCAAACCGGCGAAGCGAAAAGAGGAAAACGTATCAGAATCTGAAGGAGAGGTTGCAGAGAGAATACGGAATCCCTTGGTATAATCCAGGATTTTTCAATAAGCTCGACCTTTTTGAGAGGTTGGAAAACGACGGGACCGTTCAGCGATTCCTGCCGGAAACCCGACCATTCCAATCTTTCGATGACATGGAGCGGATGCTATCATCCTATCACCATATTTATCTCAAACCGAAAAACGGAAGTCTTGGTAACGGAATCCACAAAATCACGTATAACCGGTCTTCTGATGAATATTATTGCCGTTTCAGAGATCATGATCAGAAGAATCGGTTACTTAAATTTAATAGCTTGGAAAGACTGACAAATACTGTTTTCAAAAACCGGAATCTGGACACTTTTATCGTTCAGCAGGGGATTTCCTTACTGAAAGAAAATAACCGGCCCATCGACTTCAGGGTTCATACGAATAAAGACGAAGAAGGAAACTGGCAGGTCAGCGCAATGGCCGGGAAGGTCGCCGGTTCAGGAAGTGTGACGACTCATGCGAATAACGGTGGAATCGTAAAAGTGCTATCAGAACTATTTCCTGATGATACGGAAAGACAAAACATCGAAGAGCGTTTAAAGGATGCTGCCTTGTTGCTTTCATATGCGATCGAGGAGAATCTTGAAGGATATATTGGCGAAATCGGATTCGATTTCGGTGTGGACGACAACCATCAAGTATGGATGTTTGAAGCCAATTCAAAGCCTGGCAGATCAATATTCTCGCATCCCGAATTAAAGGATTATGATTTATTAACAAGAAAGCTCGCCTTATCTTTCGGAATCTTCCTTACTCAGCAAAGCTTACATCATCCTGAGGAAATGATTCCATGAATATCCTTTATGATCGAACCAAGAGGACCTTTTTTCACTCTGAAGAGACCATCACGACTTTCGGATTTGCAAAGAATTCCTTTCTTTTATCCACTAAAGACACCAATCAAAGCTATCTATTCGATGTGTCAACAGGTAAGAATTCTAAAGCCATCCCCCTAATCGGCATTGTCTCTAGTAAAGAAGGCAGAAGTAAATACAAGGGGAACTTTGAGTTATTCCGTTCGATTCAACAGGACGTGGAAAAATCCGGTGGAATCTGTTTCGTTTTTTCTCCGCAGGATGTGTTTGGAGATACCATTTGGGGGATCGTATATAACCAAACTTTACACAAATGGGTAAGGTGCCTTTTTCCGGTTCCGAATGTTATTTATAATCGGGTTCCATCACGGAACGCGGAACAAAACCAATCGTATGAAAAACTACTCGCCTTTATCAAGAAGCATAACATTTCTTTTTTCAACCCCCATTTTTTTAATAAATGGGAAATTTATGAACTTCTATCGAAGAACGCAGAGCTCAAATCATATTTGCCCCGGACTGAACTTGTGACGGATGAAGATTCCTTAACACGCTTTCTGTCAACTCATAAAAAAATATATGTAAAGCCCTCCCTTTCTTCCCAAGGGAAAGGGATCAGGCTGATTGATAAGGACCCGAATGGCGGGATAATGTGTAGAAGTGTAAAAAAAATAGAGAGATTCGCATCACTCTCACGCCTTCAACAAACATATCAGGAATGGTTCTCTGGCGGTCAATGGATCATGCAGGAAGCCGTTCCATGTAAGTCGCTCCATGATCACCGCTTTGATTTTCGCATTTTAGTTCTCCATACAGGAGAAGATTTTCGATTGATTGGGATTGGTGTCCGCATGTCTCAACGTCAGGAGGTCACCACCCATGTACCTGCAGGGGGGAAGGTCATTTCCTTGAAAGAGGCAGCTGACGCGGAAATAAAAAAGGAAATTTCAAAGATTGTTCAAGCTTGCGGGGAGGAGCTGGCTAAATCCTTTGGCTATGTCGGGGAGTTTTCCATCGACCTTGCACCGAGGGAACAAGGTGGTCTGGTTTTATTTGAAATCAATTCTAAACCTATGAGCTTTGATGAGGTTGAAATTGAAACTAAGCGGAGAATACAGCTTGTCCGTACGTTCCTCACACTCAGTTCCCAAAACATGGAAGGTTGAATCTTCGAGAAGGTTCAACCTTTTCTCAATCGTTTATCGTAATGAATTATAGATGGTTGAGAATCTGGTTGCATGTTCCTGTTCATCCGTCATGGCAATAAAAAGAGGCTTATACGCTTGTTGATTCGGAATCTCGAGGAGCATATCCCTGTAAAAGTCTGCCGCTTCCAGTTCATCCTTCAAGGCCCGAAGCACCCCCTCTTTAAAGGTGGTGAAACCCACTTTTTCTTTCTTATGCTCATAATACTCACCTGTTAATAAATAATGAAGATATTGAAACATTTCATAGTGTTCTTTTTCATCCTTTTGGGCATGTTCGATAAACTCCACGTATAATGGATTATTGGTCCTCGCTTTTAACTCTTTATAGAAATAATAACCTGTCCATTCATCACTTATTGCCTTTTGCAAATCACGAATAAACGAATTCATTCTCCGTCCCTCCCCTATCTCTTCAGTAAATTCTATTAGAGGAGACACGCATTTATGATACATTTCACAGCTGGTCCTACACAGGTGGAGTTAAAACGTTTACAATATGATTGGAGGTGATGCACGATGATCCAACATTTTCAATATAAGAACATGTTTGACAATAAACAGCTGCCCGGCTGGACATTCTCCTTTTACTTCGGGGGGACGAAATTCACAGGAATTTACCACAAAGACGGCAGAATCGAATGGACCGGTCACATTCCTGCAGATGATGTGGAAGAAACTCTTAAGAAACAGCTCCATGAACTGATGCTCTTCCATGTATATGAGTGATAAAGCTTACATAGTTCTTCTCTCACGAAAATTTCAGCATAGCACGTGCATAACTTCAGCCTCCTTTCTAACACTATAGAAAGGAGGCTGGTATACCATGAAAAGAGAAAATAAAAACGATCAATTCCTTCCAGACACGAATTATGAAGGAAGAGAAAAAGCATTCCTCGATGTGGACCGTTTCATCAACGAAGGTATGTCCGGAGGTTCTGTCCATATGAGGGAAAACACGACAAACATCGAAGAAGCCATTGAAATCACAGACTACGAAGAACCGCCACAATAAAACAAAAAAGCTGCACATTGGGGATTTCTTCCCCAAAGGCAGCTTTTTACCATTTATCGGCTTCTTACAAGCATATTGACGGCTTCTTGAATCGCATCTTCCGCTTTCAAGCCCTCTTCTTCTGATTCGCGTATGCACGCTTCCAGGTTTTTCGCTACAATGAGTCCGATTGTACGGTCAACGGCAGTTCGAACGGCTGATAATTGAGTCACAACATCCTTACAGTGCTTCTCATCCTCCATCATTTTCAATACTCCGCGAACCTGACCTTCAAGACGTTTCATTCGATTCGTAACTTCTTTAGTATATTCCATTCTGGACACCCCATAAGAATTTATTCATTCTATAATAGTATTAAAATAAGCGTATTTTTGCAATCATGCGCTCTTTGAATACTCGAACGATTTCAGTACAATAGTCATTATAACCTTATTTACTATAATATTGAACAAAGAGGGATCAGATGTTTACACATTTACGTAAAAAATACCCCGATGCCGTAATCCAGCACCATTACCCTACAAACCTTGAATCCACGATGGTATGGTTTACAACTAAACATGAAGATGAATATATCGGAATTGACCAATCGGAACTATCCCAGGGAGAACTGGAATTATTAACATGCTTATTTAAACAAGTTGAACCCTCTCCTGTAAACGTGAATGATTCTCCAGCTTCTGTCGAGTGGTACAATTATTTGTTAGCAAATGGAGCTCCCCCCGTCACCAATGGAGAAGAATTCCGTGTTATTCAGTTCAGTTTGAACGAAGGTCAGAATCAGTTTCAACTGAAAGAAGCATTTCAGCATTTATTGCCACATGGGACAATCCTTATTTTTCTAGCTGATCGCATGGGCCTGCTCATCGAAGAGAATAACGAATGGACAATGGACGAAGAGCAATTACAATCCATTTCCCATGTTATTGAATCGGATTTTTTCGTCAGCCCTTCTTTTTATATTGGGCAATTTCACGAATTGAATGCTCAATACCCTGCTTTCTTTACTCATGAGCGGGAGCTATTTTCTTTTTCCAAAACCATTCAGAAGCAGGAGTTCATCCAAACGGCTGTGACGATTCTGCCAGAATTCATCCTTCACCACTTTCCTCAAAAATGGGAGGAGCATATGTTCAAAAAGGTGATAGACGTCTTTACTGAAGATCCGGAAATGATTCAAACCATCAAGGTCTTCCTCGAAAACCAATCAAATATCAGTCAGACGGCCAAGAAGTTATTCCTGCATCGAAACAGCGTACAATACCGCATTGATAAATTTATCGAAAAAACAAATATCGATATTAAACGTTTTCAAGGTGGCATTCTTGCCTATTTTGCCTATTTAAGCTTCCAATCTGACAACCTGCCCAAAAAGAATTAAGTATCTTTGTGCAGGTTGACCATATCGATTTGAATCCGCTTTCTCTACAATGAATACATAGATGAAAACGATTGCAAATCAAGGAGGAGAAACTATAATGGCAGAATTAAAACTCGAACATATCCACAAAATTTATGATAGTAAAGTAACGGCAGTTAATGACTTTAACCTCCACATTCAAGATAAAGAATTTATCGTATTCGTTGGACCTTCAGGCTGCGGGAAATCCACTACCCTTCGCATGATTGCGGGACTTGAAGAAATTTCAAAAGGCGATTTCTCCATTGATGGAAAACGTGTGAACGATGTAGCGCCTAAAGATCGTGACATCGCCATGGTGTTCCAGAACTATGCCTTATACCCACATATGAGCGTATATGATAATATGGCTTTCGGTCTTAAATTACGCAAGTTCGACAAACAGGAAATCGACCGCCGGGTGCAGGAAGCGGCTAAGATTCTTGGTCTAGAAGCGTTACTTGACCGTAAACCTAAAGCATTATCTGGTGGTCAACGTCAGCGTGTGGCCCTTGGCCGTGCGATCGTACGTGATGCGAAAGTATTCTTGATGGATGAGCCATTGTCTAACCTTGATGCAAAGCTTCGTGTACAGATGCGTGCAGAAATTGCCAAGTTGCACCAACGTCTACAAACAACAACCATTTACGTAACACATGACCAGACAGAAGCGATGACAATGGCTACACGGATTGTTGTCATGAAAGATGGAGTCATCCAGCAAGTCGGTTCCCCTAAAGAAGTTTACGATAAGCCTGAGAATGTCTTCGTAGGAGGATTCATTGGATCACCTGCCATGAACTTCTTCCACGGATCACTTGAGGATGGAAAGTTCGTTATCGGAAAAACGAAAGTTTCTGTACCTGAAGGAAAAATGAAGGTCCTTCGCGAACAAGGACATGTGGGCAAGAGTATCATTCTCGGTGTGCGTCCTGAAGATATCCATGATGAGCCACTCTTCTTAGATACTGCTGAAGGTGCGAAAATCACAGCAAAAATTGAAGTATCTGAATTGACGGGTGCTGAAACGATGCTATACTCTCAATTTGAAGGACAGGAGTTTGTAGCCCGCGTCGATTCCCGCACAGACATTTCTGCCGGTCAAACGATTGAACTGGCATTCGATATGAATAAAGCACATTTCTTTGATTCAGAATCTGAGTCTAGAATTCGTTAAAGATAAGAAAATGGCGCAGCCTTAAAAAAGGGCTGCGCCATTTTATGTTAAAATTCCGTCAAATCTATACTCTTTCCCTCTTCATCTCCACATCGGATACATGTAAAAAGATGTAGGCAAGTATCAGAGCAGCTGCTATTCGGAATACCGTCGGCTAATTGTACATGTTGTATATCCATATACGCACTGTACTCATCGTAAAAATCATAATATCTTCCTTGATCGGTTGTGGAGTCCCCGCATTTCTTACAGAGTCCCCTATATTCAACGATCCCGTTACATAATGCGCAAGCTTTCATGCTGTGTCACCATACTTTCAATCTTATTCATTGTATAGTGTTATCCTTATTACATTTCTGATGAATTATGTAGAAATCTTGCAGGGATTTTACAGGAATAAATTCCCTGTCATCGTGTTGAATATTATTCTCCAGAAAATCCATAATACCTAGTAACAAGGCAGCCACAAGCCTTCTCCCATCCTACTCGCTGGGTTACGCCATAAATAGATGGCCGCTCATGGAATAGCGGGCTGGTGCAATTCCAGCTGACCCAACCAAAAAAATCTTATACATTTTAAGGAGATGACAGATTATGCAACAGCAACAATCTCGCAGCAATTCATCTAACCAACTAGTAGCTCCAGGAGCTCAACAAGCAATCGACCAAATGAAGTACGAAATCGCTTCTGAATTTGGCGTACAATTAGGACCAGATGCAACAGCTCGTGCTAACGGTTCTGTAGGTGGAGAAATCACGAAACGCCTTGTTCAAATGGCTGAACAACAAATCGGCGGCGGGTACCAAAAATAATTAGCAATTTCATATGAATGGATCAAGCCCTCGGTCAAATGACCGGGGGCTTTAATAGTGTTGAATCGATCTGTCATTTAGGATTGACCATGCTCGCTGGATCGATCCATTTATCATACTGTTCCTCTGTCAGGTA
Organism: Rossellomorea sp. NPDC077527; assembly: GCF_044542955.1. Lineage (NCBI taxonomy): Bacteria > Bacillati > Bacillota > Bacilli > Caryophanales > Bacillaceae > Rossellomorea > Rossellomorea sp. NPDC077527. The sequence continues at coordinate 755,725 of NZ_JBITVL010000003.1, forward strand.
TCCAGACTCGATTGCGGCTTCTTTTAATGTGGAACCCGTTTGATGGGCCTTCTTGGCAATTTCGGCTGCCTTTTCATATCCGATATGCGGGTTTAATGCCGTCACGAGCATGAGGGACCTTTGCACAAAGTCCTCAATGACTTCTGTATTGGCTTCTAATCCTTTCACACATTTATCGTTGAAGGATTTCACACCATCCGTCAGAAGGCGTACGGATTGCAGGAAGTTATAAATGATGACCGGCTTAAACACATTCAATTCGAAATTTCCTTGACTGGCGGCAAATCCGATGGCAGCATCATTTCCGAAGATCTGGGTTGCGACCATCGTCACCGCCTCACTTTGTGTCGGATTCACTTTCCCCGGCATGATGGAGCTTCCCGGTTCATTAGCAGGAATCGTCAATTCCCCAATGCCACTTCGGGGACCGCTCGAAAGCCATCTGACATCGTTGGCGATTTTCATTAAATCTGCAGCCAATGCTTTCACAGCACCATGTACATACACGATTTCATCATGGGATGTCAGGGCGTGAAACTTATTATCGGATGAAACAAACTTGATCCCTGTCTGCGCTTCGAGTTGTTGTGCCACCTTATCACCGAATGTCGGATCTGCATTGATACCTGTCCCCACGGCTGTTCCTCCAATGGCGAGATTGACAAGTCTCTGTAGGCTTTCTCTCATCATACTATAGGACTTTTCCATCATGGACCGCCACCCGCTGATTTCCTGTCCAAGCGTTAACGGAGTAGCATCCTGTAAATGAGTACGGCCTATTTTAATGATATCCTGGAACTGTTTTTCTTTTTCTGTCAGGGTTCCGATAAACTCCTGGACAACAGGAAACAGCTTTGCTTCAATTTGTTGAAAAGCGGCAATATGCATGGCCGTCGGAAACGTATCATTGGAACTTTGGGACATATTCACATCATCATTGGGGTGGACCTTTTCCTCCGAACCCCCCTCAGCAAGGATTTCATTGGCACGATAAGCCACCACTTCATTGACGTTCATATTGGATTGAGTACCGCTCCCCGTTTGCCAAACGACCAGGGGGAAATGGGCATCCCAAGTTCCTTCAAGAACTTCATTGCAAGCTTGACCTATAGCCTTCATCTTCTCTTCCGAAAGCTTCCCAAGTGAATGATTGACTACCGCCGCCGCTTTTTTCAGCTGAGCAAAGGCATATGTAACCTCAATGGGCATTTTCTCTGTACCAATCTGGAAATTTTCTTTACTCCGCTGTGTCTGGGCACCCCAGTATTTTTCTTTCGGAACCTTCATTTCTCCTATTGTGTCGCGTTCTATACGATATTCCATTCTCATTCCTCCCTGTTTAACATTCATCTACTTCCATATTTCCACTAAATCGTTCCATCTAACCTTATTCTGAAAAGTTTATTAGGGACTTCTCGATTTATTCAAAAAATTTCGGGGGAATGAAGGTATGTTATGATGGTTTGATGCCAGTTGGGGTCAAACTTGTGCCGCTTTAGGGGGAACTTGTGCCACTTTGGACAAAACTTGTGCTACTTCCACACTAACTCGTGTCAAACTATTCTAGCCTTCCCCTCAAATGCAAAAAAAGATGGATAAGCATCCTACTTATCCATCTTTTTTCATTCTATTGTATTAAGTTCAGGAATTGTTTTGTACGTTCATTCTTCGGGTTCTCGAATACTTCGACTGGAGAACCTTCTTCGACAATATAGCCGCCATCCATGAAGAAGACCTTATCGGCAGCTTCTTTCGCGAATCTCATTTCGTGAGTCACCACGACCATGGTCATTCCTTCTTCGGCAAGGTCTTTCATCACCTTGAGGACCTCCCCTACCAATTCAGGATCCAGGGCAGAAGTCGGTTCATCAAAGAGCATCACTTCCGGCTCGATCGCAAGTGCCCTTGCGATTCCCACCCTTTGCTGCTGTCCTCCTGAGAGTTGGAAAGGATAGTAGTCCACTTTGTCACCAAGTCCCACTTTTTCAAGTAACCTGATGGCTTTTTCCCTTGTTTCTGCCTTATTTCGTTTTTGGACGACTGTAGGTCCTTCCATAACATTTTCCAGAGCTGTCATGTGGGGAAACAAGTTATAATTCTGGAATACCATTCCCGTTTTTCTTCTTAGTTTAATCAGCTCCTGCTTTGACACTTTCTTATTGAAATCCACGGTTGTCCCCTCTATGGAAACAGTACCGTCATTAGGGATCTCAAGAGCATTCAAGCAGCGGAGCAACGTCGTCTTCCCTGAACCAGATGGGCCAATCAGAACAATGACCTGTCCTTTATCGACCTCTATATTCATTCCCTTCAATACTTCTAACTGATCAAAACGTTTGGTTAATCCTTTGATGGAAATCATATTCAATCTCCTTTACTATTACTTGGCAATATACCGATCCAGACGGTTCTCGATGCGACCTTGTATGATGGATAAAATAAAGCAGATGATCCAGTAAAGCAGCGCTGCTTCCATGTACATGAGAAGGAATTCATAGTTCGTTGCAGCGATTTCCTGGGCTTTTCTGAACATTTCCGTCACAAGAATCAAGGAAGCAAGTGATGTATCCTTTACAAGGCTGATAAAGGAGTTAGATAATGGCGGAATGGATACCCGTGTCGCTTGAGGCAGGATGATTCTCTTTAATGCCTGAGAATACGTCATGCCGATCGAATATCCAGCTTCCCATTGTCCTTTCGGGATCGACTGAATCGCGGCACGAACGATTTCTGAAGAATACGCACCTTTATTCAATGTGAAAGCGATGATGGCAGAAGGGAACGGATCGAACTTGATCCCCAGAGTAGGCAACCCGTAGAAAATGATAAATAACTGGACAAGTAAAGGGGTCCCTCTTATCGCAGACACATAAAACCGGGCAATCCCCCGTAAGATTGATATATTTGACAGACGGGCAAGAGCAGTCAGAACAGCCAGGATCATCCCTAAAGCAAATGAAATGAGCGTTAGAGGTATAGAATAATACAAAGCCCCCTCTAACATAGGAAGCAGGGAGCTTTGTAAAATATCAATCATTGCTTGAGGATCCTGGTAAATGCTACTTAGGAGATACATCTTCTCCGAACCACTTATCAGAGATTTCTTTGTACGTACCGTCTTCCATCATTTCCTCTAACGCTTTATTTACTTCTTCCACCAATTTGTCGTTCCCCTTACGGAACATCAGGCCACTCTGACCTGCATCTTCAGCTTCAGCCGCAATCTTGATGTTTGCGTTTGGCTGTTTCTTTAAATAATCAAGAATCGAAATCTTATCGTTGACTGTCACATCCACTCTGCCTTGTTCCAGAAGTTGAATGGACTGAGCTAGACCTTCAACGCCTTGGATTTTCGCTCCGTTCTTCTCAGCGATGTCACGGTAGTTACTTGTCAGGGACTGTGCAGAAGTTAATCCCTTGATGTCTTCGAACGAAGTAACATCCTTGTTATCCTTGGACACAACGACTACAGCACTTGATTCAATATATGGTTTAGAGAAATCATATTTCTTCTCGCGATCTTCGCGGATCCCCACTTGGTTGGCGATCATATCAAAACGCTTGGAGTTCAATCCTTCAAACATTGCATCCCACTGAGTTTCCTGGAATTTCGCTTCAACACCTAAACGTTTTGCTACATCACGGGCGATTTCCACATCAAATCCTGTTAGTTTCCCAGCTTCATCATGGAACGTGAATGGAGGATATGTACCTTCCGTCCCTACTAGTAATTCGCCATCTTCTTTCACTTTATCGTAAAGAGATGTTTTTTCATCTTTCGAATCTCCATTAGATTCTTCTTTATCTTTAGATTGACCACATGCAGCTAATACCATAGATAAGGTGATTAGCATAATGATGGATAATTTCCACTTTTTCATCGTAAAACCCCCACTATTCTTATCGGATTTAATTCGTTACGATTGTCATCATAAAACGATACAGGAAATAAGTCAACATAAATGTTTTAATTCGAGAATTTTTCTTGTATACATTCTAGTATGCATCCCTGAATACACAATCATGTAAAAAACGATTGTTATGAGATACACTATTTTATATAAAGAAGGGGGAAGTCAAAATGAAGGTTGCCTTATTTGGAAGTACGGGCAGGGTTGGTTCAGTCGTCTTACAACAGGCCATGCCAGTGTATGAAGTCAATTGTTTAGTTCGGAGAAGTAGTGAAAGTGTTTCTTCCGCCAAGGAGATGATTGGTGATGTCCTGAACGAAGAAGACGTGATGAAGACCATTGAGGGAACTAAGGCAGTGATCAGCTGCCTGAATACAGATAAAAATGATGTCCTCTCAAGAAGTATGCCCATCATATTGCAAGCCATGAGAGAACATAGAGTGAAACGAATCATCACATGTGGTACGGCAGGGATCTTACAGGCACGGAAGGATGCAAGTCTATACCGCTTTCAGTCTAGTGAAACGAAAAGAAGAAGTACAATAGCTGCAGAAGACCACTTAAGGGCCTTTTTCATGCTACAGGCATCTGAAATGGACTGGACCGTTGTATGCCCTACCTATTTACCAGACGGAGAGAGAGTGGGGAATTACAGGACGGAAAGAGATGTTCTCCCTGAAGGAGGAAAAAGCATTTCCATGTATGACACCGGGGATTTTATTTTCAAACAACTTGAAGACGACACCTATCTCAGGAGCCGGGTTGGTATTTGTTATTAAATGAGGAGCTGGGACAAAAGCCTTTCAACCAAAGAAAAATCCGAACGAGTGATTGGATGAGAATCTAATTCGGTCGGATTTTTTCTTGTTTATAAATAAAGCAAACACTGTGTATTTAGCTTGTTCTAGCTGTTGATTGGAGTGTAAGACGAAGACTCCTACGGGAAAAGCGGAATAGGTGAGACCCCACAGGAGCGAAAGCTGTGAGGAGGCTCGCCTTCCGCCCGAGGAAAGCGAAGTCTTGCACGGAAATCAACAGCGGTGTAACACGTGATCCCCAAAAGGGCATGATTACAGATCGTTGACCTCTAAATTGGATTCATTTAGTTATGTCCCATCCTCAACGTCATCATTTAAAGATGGTTCTTATGATTTCGTCTGTGGTCATCCCACTTTCGACTTCGAATGTACCTGGACGCAAGTCGTTTTCAACACCCCGGTTTTCCACTTCCTTATAGAAGTCCAACCCGCTTTCGATGATGTTCGCTTTCTCCAGTGCATTACCGACATCGATACTCGTCATGCCTGTAGAAACGGTAAGCATCGTTTTGTAAATCACTTTACCATCAGCGTTATCATCTTTTTTCTCTGTTTCTTTATCTTGCTGATTTTCGTTCATGGCTTGAAGCTGCTTCTCCCACTGATCTTCTGTATGTATGACAAAACCTTTCGATGTCAGCTTCTTCACCATTTCGTCTTCAGACAGCTTCTCTACTTTCGCTGGTTCTTCTTTCCCGGTACTCTTTGCTTCTGAAGGACCGAAAAGATACACCGCCCCAATCAAGGAGGTCGCGATCAAGATCCCTGCTGCAAAGCTCCGCAATGAATTCGATGTCACTTTCATTGTGCCACTAAGCCCCTTTCAGTCTTCTGGGTCATGTACGGTGAGAGTAAAGACTCTACTTCATTGGGCTTGAGCTTGGTTTTACCTGCAATGCTGTCAATCGAATAGCCTCTTTTATACAAATCAAGCATCTCACGCAGCAAATCCCGCTCTTCGGAATCCGCCGGTGCAGCACCTGCCTGCTGTGCAGTGATTTCTGCATCCAATTGGATATTACGTAATTGCATCTCCAGTCCGTGTACCTCATTCAATACAGAAATGGATACATGCTCTATCTGTTGCTCAAGCTTTGAGTTGGATTGTGTCGTTTTAACAAACGATAAAATGAGCAGCACTACTGCTGTCCCAAATAAAATGGCGATTATCCATCCCATCTTAGGATCCTCCCTTTATGAAACTTTTTTATCAATTAAATTATACATTGATAAAGGAAGAAATTCGATTTAAAACGACAAAATCCCACAAAAGTCCTGTTTTCTTAACATGATTTTGTATTTTTGCTTGATTGAAAGGGAGTATTTGTTGATAGCACTCTCAAATCGACAGGATATTTTCAAAAGTGAGAGGTTTATTTTCAATAATCCCGATTTATTTTCAATATCAAGATTTTATTTTCAAAACCCAAAATAAGAAAGAGCATCTGGCTATATTAACCAGATGCCCTTCCCTACTATCCTGCCATATTATCTTTCGTTCCTTGTTGAAGCTTATACATTTGATAATAACGGCCTAACCTTTTCATCAATTCTTCATGATTACCGCGCTCAACGATTTCTCCCCGATCCAGAACCAGGATTTGATCGGCATCCTTGATGGTCGATAACCTGTGAGCGATGATAAAGGTCGTTCTACCTTTTTTCAACACTTCCATCGCTTCCTGAATGACGGCTTCAGTCTCTGTATCGATGCTTGAAGTCGCTTCGTCCAGAATTAGGATTGCCGGATTAAAGGCAAGCGCCCGTGCGAAGGAAATCAGTTGACGCTGACCCGATGACAGGGTACTCCCCTTCTCGATCACCGGTTCATCATAGCCATTCTCCAGGTTCTTGAATACTTTTTCTGCGCCAACTGCTTTCAGTGCCGCCTCTACCTGTTCCCTTGAAATGCGTGGATCATCCAGACTCACATTGGAAGCAATCGTTCCTGTAAACAAGTACGGATCCTGAAGCACGATCCCCATATGTTCACGTATTGTCTGATATGGAATATCAACAATGTTCTTTCCGTCAATGAGAATCTTTCCTTCATTGCTATCGTAAAAACGGAACAAGAGATTCATGATTGAGCTTTTTCCTGAACCTGTATGTCCGACCAAAGCAACCGTTTCTCCTTTGTTAGCCGTAAACGTGATATCCTTCAACACATATTCATTTTCTTTGTATCCAAAATAGACATGCTCAAAGCGGACATTTCCATCATATCTGTCCATCTTCTCATCTTCTACAGGCGTCCCGCCCTCGTCTAGAAGCTTGAACACCCTCTCACCGGCCACAAGTGCCTGTTCAAGGTTGGCAAGCTGATTCACGATCCCTGTCACCGGCTGGAACAATCGGTTGATGTAATCGACAAAGGCGTAAAGTACGCCGAGGGTGACAACAGAACCGACCCCGATCGATGCTCCTCCGAAGTACCATATGAATGCAACAAAGGTAACATTCCTTAAAACCCCTACAAGGTTATGCGAGGTCATCGAATTCAGGCTGAGAAGTTTATTTTGATATTTGAAGTGTGTTTCATTCAAGTCTTCAAATTCTTCATTTGTTTTCTTTTCCCTGCTGAAAGCCTGAATGATGTTCATGCCTTGAATTGATTCATTGATCATGGCATTGATATCGCTGACTTTCGACCTGATGATATGGTTGTATTTAGAAGCATAGATGCGGTACAGGTACGTCCACACAACTAGAATCGGGATCAGGATCAGGCAGATCGCTGCCAATTTCACATCAAGGATAAAGAGCGCAATGTAGATCCCGATAATATAGATCGCACTCGAGAAGAAAGTCGACAGGACCGTCACATACAGATCCCTGATTGCTTCTGTGTCATTCGTGATCCTGGCGACGACCTTCCCTGCCGGCAGGTTATCGAAATAGCGGATCGGAAGTTTCTGTATATGCTGAAACACGTCATTACGCATCTTCTGAATGACCCGATTAGCGGCCTTCTGTAAATAGAACCGCTGACCGTATTGGAAGAAAGAAGAGATGACAAGCAGCCCGAAATAAAAGGAGATCAATTTAATAATCTTCGGGATTTCAGGATTATAAAATTTCAGAAGCTCATCACCCGATAACTTTTCCGCGGGATACGTCGCTGTCTCATTCCCTTTTGTAATCGTCATGTTTCCTGATGTAACAGTTCGTTCACCATCAAAGGACACAGGGGCTGGAACGAAATAAAACGCCCTGCCTACCTGAAGGATGCGGATATTTTTCCCTTTGGTCTCTCCTTCCATGAAATACTGTTCACGCTTATACCATTTCCCTTCATAAGGAACAGCTTCTTTCCCTTCCACTGTCTCATACCAGGTGGATTCAATTCCAAGAATATGGTCATCAATCATTTTTTTGGCAATGAACGGACCTGCAAGCTCTGCGGCCACTGATACACTGAGCATCAAAAGGGCCGCGATGATAATTTTTTTATAATTCAGGGCATAGTCTGTTAATTTTCTTCCGACTTTCATGCGCCCACCTCCTCAAGTGAGGAATCTTCAACTTGTTGGCGGTCGAATTGTTCTTTATACCAGCCACCATTCTCAAGAAGCCGTTCATGGACTCCTTCTTCTACTACTTTCCCATCTTCGAATACGATGATCCAATCGGCATGTTGGACCGCAGAAAGGCGATGAGTCGTAATAATCGTTGTTTTTCCTTCACGTTCTGTACGTATATTGTCTATGATTTTTGCTTCGGTTTTGGCATCGACGGCTGATAACGAGTCATCAAGGATCAGGATTTCCGGACTCTTGATCAGTGCCCTCGCAATGGAAATCCGCTGTTTCTGTCCACCTGAAAGGGCTACACCTTTCTCTCCGACAAGAGTGGTCAATCCATCTGGAAGCATCTCGAGGTCCTTCTTGAAATCAGCCAGTTCAATGGCTCTTTCAAGATCACCCTCCGTTGCATCATGTCTTCCGAATAAAATATTTTCTCTTACAGTCCTGGAGAATAGGACATGATCCTGTGGCACGTAGCCGATCCAATCCCTTACTTGTTGAATGGTCAACTCAGTGATCGGTATTCCCCCGATGGAAAGCGTTCCTTTCCCGGCGGGATATTCCCTGAGAAGCTGCTTAACGAAAGTCGTCTTCCCGCTCCCGGTCTTCCCGACGATACCAAGCGTACCGCCTTTATGGATATTTACATTGATGTCGGATAGATTCAGTACCTGTGAGGAAGGGTACTTGAAATTCACGTCATTGAATCCGATCTTTTCAGGGGAATCAATCCATTTTGGAAGCTGAGGATCCCTTACATCCTGCTCATAATCTAGGGTCTCTTGTACCCGGTCAAGTGAGGCATTCCCCCGTTGCATCACATTGATGAGTTCACCGATTGCAAACATTGGCCAGATGAGCATTCCTAAGTAAACATTAAATGAGACCAGCTCTCCCAATGTAATGGCCTGATGGAACACAAGGTAAGCACCATAACCCAGACCGATCAAATAACTCAATCCCACCAGGACTTTAATTGTCGGTTCAAAGAGTGAATCGATCCTGGCCACAGCGATATTTTTGTTGTATACATCTTCCGTCATGTCCGAGAACCGCTTCTCATCCGCTCTTTCCTGCACATACGCCCGAATGACACGTACACCTGCAATTGATTCGAGCACCTTATCATTCAAGTCCCCGAATGAATCCTGCGCTTCAGTGAATCGTTTATGAATCCTTGCCCCATATACCTTCATTAACAACGCCATGACCGGCAGCGGCAGGATGGCTGCGATTGTCAGTTTCCAGCTAATGAGAAATCCCATGGTAAACAGGATCGTTAACATGAATACGCTGGAATCAATTAACGTCAGGACCCCGAATCCTGCTGTAACCGAAATGGCTTTCAAATCATTCGTCGCCCTGGCCATTAAATCTCCTGTACGATTCTTCTCGAAGAACGTGGGCGTCATTTTTAACAAATGACCCATAAATCTGCTGCGAAGCTTTCGTTCAACGAGAAAAGCCCCGCCAAATAATTGATACATCCAAACATATGTCATTCCGTACGAAACGATGGCAATCCCTGCAATCAACCAGAGATACTTGCCCACCACATCCCAGGTCATATCCCCCAGGTGTATGTCATCGATGGCATTCCCCACAAGCTTAGGGGGCATCACATCAAGAATACCGACAATCGTCAATAAAACGATCGCCACTGTATACCTCTTCCAATTTTCGATAAAAAACCATGACAACTTCTTAAAAATACTGAACATTCCACTCTACCTCCTCATGTTGACTTCCTTTACTATCCGCCTTCTGTCTCCACAGCAGACATCATCTTCTTCATTTGAATCAATACCATCATCATTTCCTCCTTAAAAAATTCATCATTTATGTGATCAAGGATTTCCCTTGGATACACCGTTTGCCGGCAACACAGAAAAGACGGACGTCAAAAGGCGGTCAGATTCATCATGGTCATTGGTTTGACCAATCGGATCTCTTGCGCCTTATGAACGTCCGTCTTTATCTTAGGACATATAAAAGCACAGATTACATACATAACCTGTGCTCATTGATTATGATAAAAATCGATAAGGAGTTACTGGTCATGTGATGATATGAAATTGATATGAAAAGCCGCTGAGGCTCCTTGAATTCTATACATTTTCATCATCACAAACCCTCCATTCATTTCGTTTTTTATTCCATTAATAACCATACTATAGGCCTTGAATTGTGTCAATATTATTTTTATTGATAATTTTCTATATACTATATGAGCGTTTACTCTTTTAGTGAACGAGCATTTTCATTCAACAGTGACCGCTGTTCCGTAAGCAATGATTTCAGATGCATTCTGCATGACTGAGGATGTCTCGAGTCGAACGGCTATCACAGCGTTCGCTCCCTTTTGGGAGGCTTCAGTTATCATACGATCGATCGCCTGCTTTCTGGCTTCCTCCATCATTTCACTGTATTCACTGATTTCTCCGCCAATGATGGTCTTGAGCCCTGCAATGAGATCCTTTCCGATATGCTTCGACTGTACAGTGCTTCCCCTGACGAACCCCTTTAGCTCTTTGATTTCCTTCCCTGGTACAAAATCTGTTGTTACGATAATCATGATTCTCTCTCCCCTGCTTTCAATTTCCTCCAAATTTTCTTGGCAAATAATAAATAAAAGATGATGGGGAATGGGCACTGAATCAATCCCCAGATTCCCCAGAACCAGTACTGATGCCCATTTTTCCTGGCATCGATAAACAAATATATGCTTTGTATCAGAAGAATCGGAATGACAAGAAACAATAGTAAGAGATCTTCTTTTGTCATATCTCTTTCACCTTTTTCACATAGGTGATCCCTGTATAAATGGATGCTCCAACAAATGCGGCGCCTTGAAGGAGAAGAAATAGAACAGGCATTTGGAATAATGTAAGAAAGAACATTGCCAGGATGAAGCAGGCAAGAAGAATAAAGACGGAAAGATCTCTTCTGAACCTTTTCTTAAGCTGCTCTTGCTGGTCCTTTGCAAATCTCTCAAACCACTGCTCGGAAGGGGTACTTTGGTCTATCCCGTCATCTATGGAACGAAAGCCTTCATCCAATAACTTCATTAGTTCATCTTGTTCATGTTCATTGTTCATCTATTTTCAACTCCTTTCTCAGCCTGTTGATTCCGTGATGAACCCTCGATTTAACCGTTCCCGGCGGTATATCCGTCATATGGCCAATTTCCTCATAAGAATACCCGTAGTAATGTTTCAGGATGATAGGGAGCCTGATATCTTCAGATAATGTTGACAATGCGGACAACACATCATTCCACTCCTCATTTCTTGATTCTAATTCCCACTTCAGCTTTCTCGCATTCATTTCTTCCTTTTGCCAGTCTTTTTCTCTATTCTTTTTGCGCTGAAGATCAATATACCGATTGGTGGCAATCGAGATCAGCCAGGATGAGAACTTGGATTTTCCATTGTATTGATGGATCTTCTCCACACATTTAGCCATTGTTTCCTGAGCAAGTTCTTCAGCCTGATCCCGGTTCATGGTCACTTTGATCAAGTATTTCACCAGAAAAGGATAATGTTCTCTAAAAAGTCTAGCAAAAGCTTCATGATCCCCTTTTTTTGCTTGCTTAATCCATTTTCTCTCTTCCATCCCCTAATGTCCTTTCTATCCACCCCAACAGGTGAGTTCATTGATAAGACGTACAACAGGAAAAATCGTTCATAATTTGATTATACTTTATTAAAATATTTTACATTCATGCTTGAACGAAAAAATCCCTCTACTGAATCACCTTGCACATCCAGTAGAGGGAGGGTTCATTATCCGTTTAAGACAGCAGACTGTGTTTCTTCTTCTTTTACGTATTTAGGCAGGATGATTGTGTAGAATACCGCTACTATGATCAGGCATCCACCAACTAACCAGTAGAGCATTTCCACTGTTATAACAGAAGGGAATGCCAAAGCGATGACTCCCAGGGTGATTGATTGTGACAGCATCATCAGGGGATTGATCCACCCCTGTACCCGTCCCATCATTTTAGGATCGATGATACTCGGCATCCATCCTCCTATGGCAATGTTAACAAGCGGCAACCCCAGGGCTGAGATAAAAATGATCATCAGGAACATCCAGGTGGTCGGTGCGAAGGATGCAGCGATGATAAAGGTCCCTGAGATGACAAGGCCTGCCACAATTAATACATGGAACTTGAATTTCTGTGTCAACATGGAGGAGAAAATACTGCCAATCAGCACTCCTGCCCCGAATGCGATACCTAATAGGATTGAATATTCTTCATAAGAATCGGGAGCCAGCTTATATTTTAATATAAAGATAGGGATGACCGCGAAGCCACCGTTCACGACCCCGAAGACCACAAACCCTCCGATCAGTGATAAGAGCAGCTTATGATTCACAATATACTTCATACCGGCTGTAAAGTCTTTCGTGACTGATTCAATATTTAAATCTTTCAGAGAATGCTTCCCATTCGGCAACCTGACTTCTTCAGGAATAACACATTTCTTAATCAAGATGGCCGATACCACAAATGTAGCAAAATCCACCGCGATGGCACCGTAGATCCCAGTGGTCCAATAAACAAATATCGCTACGGCATTTCCAAGAAGCATAAACAAGCTCATCACCATCTGATTGAGTCCAGCTGCTGTGGAATAATCATCTTTTGAAAGTATTCCCTGCAGGATTCCCTGTTCCGCCGGGAAGAAAAATTTCTGGACACCACTTCTCAAGAATAGAACAGCAAAGATAAGAGGGAGCCAGCCGATAAATACAGCCCCGAATAATAATAGAGTAAGAATCGCACTGATCGTATCACAGTGAAACGCAATTTTTTGCCGGTCCATCCTGTCAGCAAAAACCCCTACAAGGAAAAACACAACAAGTGTCGGGATTGAATACATCATTTCCGTAACAGAAGCATACATCGGTTGATCAGAAAAACGATCCAGAAGATAAAACATAAATGCTGTCAATCCAATGACACTTCCCATATGCGAAGTGAAATTAGCGAAAAACAACTTCAAAAAAATCGGATTCTTAAAGATTTCAATCATTTTTTTCATACATTCCGTCCCCCATTAATAATTAACTACCTTCATAATATAGGGGACAGATGAACAGTATGAGGGTCTACTGGTGGTTTTTTCCTCCGCCTTGAGTCGGATAGTGACTGCGATCCTTTAGGACTCGAGTGAGAGCAGCGTTTTCGCCGTTAAATTTGAGGTTTCGCCGATATTATCTGGATTTCGCCGTTATATTTGAGTTTCCGCCGATATAATCTGAATTTCGCCGTTAAATTACGGATTTCGCCGATATTATCTGGATTTCGCCGTTAAATTACGGATTTCACCGATATAATCTGGATTTCGCCGATAAAATTTATATTTCGCCGTTATCTGCTCATTCAGTTTACCTTAGTTTCTCCATTCCAATATATGATCATATTTTTGCTTATAAAGAGCAAACTAATAATAATATCCACATTCAAAGAGGAAGAATCGGTACAGAAATAACACCTGCAGGAGTAAAGTGGTTCAACAATCAGAAGGAGAATGTTTTAACAATTAGATGACGGGGTATCTTTATTTTAACCGGTTAGAAACAAAGTAGAGTTTTCACGTTACAAAAAGTCGAGGTGATTTAGATGGTACGTACGATATTAATGGTGATTGGTGCAATTGTTGTGATTGGCTGGATTATCAGCATGCTGTAAAATCCACATTAGCCAAACATATTCCTGCTATTATTTAAGAATTTTTAAAGCATAGGAGCAGAATGGATCTTCCCCCATTCTGCTCCTTATTTTTCTACACAATATTTAGATTCTCCCCATCCCTCACCACTTAAAGAACTTACTAAAAAAGATTAAATATTTTTAAAACGGGTAAACAACAAATATCCTAATACAGAGGTGAATGACATGTATAGACATATCCTATTAGCATATGATGAAACAGATGGAAGTAAAAAGGCATTAGATGAAGTGACGAAATTAATGAAAGGTTCCATAGACTCCACCTTGACTGTACTCCATATTTCAGATGAAAAAACAGCGACTGCACCGCGTGACAACTATACGCCGACTCATGCGATCGCAGACACGTCACCTGGCTTTGACAATCAATATATGGGGAATCTATCGGTTTCACCAGATAACAAAGTCCATACGTCTGATGAGGGACGCCATGAAATCAGGACTCCCTCTTCCACTCATCCATTTTTGGTAAATGCGAAAGAAAAGCTTGCTCCCCATGGAGTAGACGCCAACTATATTCATCTATCCGGTTCGGAAGCGAAGCGCATATGTGAATACGCCAAAGAAATACAGGCAGACCTGGTTGTAGTGGGAAACAGCGGAAAATCCGGCATGAAAAAATGGGTACTCGGAAGTGTAAGCGAAAAGGTTGCCCATGACTGCGAATCAAGTGTACTGGTCGTAAAATAATCGATTCACCAGAAAGGGACGGACCTTTTACAGGTCCGTCCCTTTCTTTGCACTCTATCCCACCGTCAATTCATCGAAGCGTTTATGACTGCTCTCTTCATCAAAGCTACTATAGATCCGGTAATCCTCAGCATCTAATATACGATAATGCTTGCTGAACAAATTTTGTTGAAGGATGTACTCATCCGTTCTCTTAATATCTTTCCACCAAATCTTGCCTCCGAGGGTCTTTTCCTTTCGATAGTCGATCCCTTCACGCGCAATGGTCTCTATGACTTCAAGAGGTTCTCCTCCAAGACTCGCCATCAGGGTTTCACTGTCCTTGAACAACGCACAAATGGCAACGGAAGTAGTCCATCCTGCCATCACCCTCCCCTTCTCGACCTGTACCAGTGTTTTTTTCGATACGCCTATGACAGTAGCCATTTTGTCTTGTGTATAGCCGGCTTCTGTCCGAATGAGCCTTAATTTTTCGGATATGATTAAGATAATTTCTTCTTTTGTCATGGATTCACACCTCATTTGATTATAGTGTAATTTTACACCTAACCCAGTCCTTTTTTCAATCTCTATTGAATATTTCTTATGAAGCCCATCGATTTTTGTATCCCTTTGGTAGATTCATTATACTTTTAGTTAAACTAAACGCTTTAAACTTAAGCGATAAATCTATCTAAACACTGCATAAATGGCAAATACAACAGGAAATCGCATTTTTCCAAGGAGGAATCATAATGAAAAAAACGATCATAGTTCTGATCAGAGAGGATTTGAGAATAGATGATCATCCCGCACTCTTTGAAGCATCACAGGAAGGAAACGTGATTCCACTGTTTATTTTGGATGAGGCTGCCTCGTTCGGTGAAGCGAAGAAATGGTGGCTGCACCGTAATATTAAGACCTTCAAGGACACCCTTCAATCCATTAACGGCGATCTTTGGCTCGACAAGGGAAAAACAGAGGAAGTCCTTCTTAGGTGGATCGAGAAAACAAATGCTCAGGCTGTTTATTGGAACCGAGCATATCACCCTGAAGTGTACGATAGGGATCGAAAACTGGCTCATTCATTATCTTCTCAAGGAATTGATGTAAAAACCTTTGAGGGTACACTCCTTTTACCACCATGGAACATAAAAAAAGACGATGACACCCCTTATAAAGTATACTCGGCTTTTTACAAGTCACTCAGGAAACAAGACATTCCTAAACCGCGCCCTCCGGTTAGACAGATGAACGTTCCACAACTTAAAGACACTGGGATGAGTCTTAAGGATTTAGGGTTCATGCCATCTGTTCCATGGTATCATGTGATGGAAAGCATATGGGATCCAGGTGAAGATGCGGCTTTGAAAAGAATGAACGCATTTCTAGAAAAAGGCTTGCACGTTTATTCAGAAGGCAGAGATTTCCCAAGTGAGGGACATATCTCCACCTTGTCTCCTTATCTGGCTCTCGGGACCATATCTGTCAGAAGGATCTTTCATACACTAGTCGAAATGGACAGCAAACCGATTGAACCTTTCATTAAACAGCTCATTTGGAGAGAATTTTCATACACAGTTCTCCTCCATTTCCCAGAATCCCCAGCTCGCCCGCTTAACAAAAAGTTCGGTGACTTTAAGTGGCAAACAAATGAAGATGATTGGGAAAAATGGACAAAAGGCAAAACCGGCTATCCCATAGTGGATGCAGGGATGAGGGAATTATGGGCAACAGGATTCATGCACAATCGAGTGAGGATGATCGTCGCTTCCTTCCTTACCAAGCACCTTCTCATCCCATGGCAAAGAGGGGCAAAGTGGTTCCTTAATACCCTGATCGATGCGGACCTCGCCAATAACTCTATGGGATGGCAGTGGGTTGCAGGATCTGGCTTTGACTCAGCCCCTTATTTCCGAATTTTCAACCCTACACTACAGAGTGAAAAGTTTGATAAAGACGGGGCTTATATCCGCATGTGGGTTCCTGAATTAGCAAACCTTCCGAGCCCATATATACACAAACCAACAGACGCCCCCGCTGCTGTGTTGGAAGAGTGCAATATCTCGATGGGGAAAGATTATCCTTATCCCGTCGTCGATCACAAAGCAGCACGCAAGCGGGCTCTGGAACGCTACGATGAGATAAAATAGCTCTTGACTGCAACAAAAAGGACCCAATCATTGATTGGGTCCTTTCGAGTTCTGTCTTTAATCTCTCAAACGCAACTTAACGGTATCAAATTCTTCTTGTACTTCTTTAGATGGCGGATTGCCAACAAAGCTAAAGATAAATATTGCAATGGTAGCAAAGATAAACCCTGGAAGAAGTTCATAAATATCAAAGAGTCCTCCCGTTAACTGCTTCCATACAATAACCGTTACTGCACCTGTGATCATACCTGCAAGTGCACCATTTCTTGTCATGCGTTTCCAGAATAAGCTTAGGATCACGACCGGTCCAAATGCAGCACCGAATCCTGCCCATGCATAACTTACCAATTCAAGTACTTTACTATCTCGGTCATATCCAAGGAAAATGGCAAGAATCGCAATGACCACTACTGAAATTCGACCGACCAGCACTTCTTCTTTCTGACTTGCTTCTTTTCGGAAAATCGCTTTATAGAAATCCTGAGCCAAGGCACTTGAAGAAACAAGAAGCTGAGAATCCACTGTACTCATGATTGCTGAAAGGATGGCGGCAAGTAAGAAACCAGCTACCCAAGGATTGAATAATACTTGCGAGAACATGATGAACACTGTTTCAGAATTCTCTAATGGAGAATCTGCAAAATACGCAATACCTGAGAAACCGATGAAGATTGCCCCGAATAGGGAGACAATCATCCATACCATACCAATCAAGCGTGCTTTAGGAATTTCTTTCGTTGATTTAATCCCCATAAAACGAACGATGATATGAGGCTGTCCGAAATAACCCAAGCCCCAAGCAAGAAGTGATACGACTCCGACAAATGTCGCTCCTGTGTAAACATTCAGGTAAGAAGGATCGATGCTTGATACAGCACTTACCGTCGCATCCCACCCGCCGATCTCAGAAATAGCTACGATCGGAATGATGATTAAAGCAAGGAACATCAGGATACCCTGGATGAAATCCGTCCAGCTGGCTGCAAGGAATCCACCAAAGAATGTATAAGAAAGGATGACTCCTGCACCAACCCATAAAGCTAGTCTGTAATCCATATTGAATGATTCTTCAAGTAAAATTGCTCCACCCACTAAACTTGAGGAAGTATAGAACGTAAAGAAGATCAGAATGATGACAGCAGAGAACACTCGAAGAATTTTGCTTGAATCATGAAAACGGTTTTCGAAGAAATCAGGCACTGTAATTGAATCATTCGCGATTTCCGTATACACACGGAATGGCTTGGCAACAAATTGCCAGTTCAAGTACGCACCTACGGATAGCCCAATTGCTAACCAGATTGATCCCATACCACTTGCATAAATGGCACCAGGCAACCCAAGCATCAACCAACCGCTCATGTCTGAAGATCCCGCACTTAGGGCAGCTACTCCGGCAGTTAATCGCCTTCCTCCTAAAACATAGTCGGATAAGTTACTGGTTAACTTCGCTGCCATGTAACCAATAACACCCATTCCAATTAAATAAATAATAATCGATGTTAACGTCTGAATATTAATATCCATAATCTACTCCTTTGTTTGTTCTGTAAAAAAAGTGATGATTGATAAAATGATCAATGTCGGCATTGGGATTAATAACCATAACCAGGTTCCCATTGTTAATTCTTCACCCAATTTTGATACCCTCCTTCTTATGCATTTCAGTGTATTTTTTATACACTTTGTTTTTTAATGTTAAATTCCCGGCTGATGTAGACACAAGATTTATCATACCATAATACAGATTTTTTTAAAGTTTTCTGCCTTTAACAGAAAGAAACACATGAATAAATATACGATAATATTCGATATTATTGTCTTATACCAACTATTCCTCTATATTTATTCACAAAAAATTATTTAAATTTATTCAAAATACAGTACTTTTTTCACATCTGATTAAAATAACGCACCAAGCAGATACGCTTTATTCATAGTTTTTTCATAATCGAATTTTTTATCCCTGTTCATTGTGTCAAAAAATATCTCCATCTCTTTGTCGATGACACCCATTTTCTCTGAAATCCCATGAATTAATTGATGTTTCAAGGACTTGTCGTGGCCATTTGAAATAAATTCTTCTTTCGTTTCACCTGCAAGACCCACCCAAAGAACCTTCTGATGATTAATCTGTGTAAATGCCGGATATGTAAATACTCGATCAATATACCCTTTCATAATGGCCGGCAAACCATACCACCAAATCGGAAACACAAAGATCAACGCGTCATATCTCTTTAATTTCTTCCTTTCCTTCTCCACAATATGGGAAGGCTTCCCTTTCAGGGGGTTATCCCAGCCTTCTTCTCCTTTTTCATCTAATATCGGAAGGAATTCCTCCCGATACAAATCCAATATGGATGATTTACATTCTTTATCGAGAAGACCTTTCTGAATATGCTTTGTGATGGAAAATGTAAGTGAATTCGTTCGGGGATGGGCAACAATCATAAGTACTTTCAAGAAAAACAACTCCTTAAATGGACTTTAGTGATTACTGTGTGACAGTCTCTATTCAGGATAACATACTGACTTTTCATCAATTCCGTTTCCTATACTTTGTCATAAGTGAGGGGAGAAAATACAGGACTGGTAAGCTTCACGTCTTTCTCCACAAAAAAGAAGGTGAAATCATGATGATTTCACCTTCCATTATAGTGACAGTATGAGATACCCCAATCGGTTATCCTTCACCTCGTTGTATCTTAATCGTTCTTTTTTTCTCCGTTTCGGATACAAATAGGGCACAAGCAGCATCACCAGAAATATTGATGGACGTTCGAGCCATATCCAACAGACGGTCGATTCCCAAGATCAGCCCGATCCCTTCAACAGGAAGATTTACACTGCTTAAAACCATGGCAAGAAGAATCAGCCCGACGCCTGGTACACCTGCCGTACCTATACTCGCCAATACAGCTGTAAGGACAACAGTAATCAGCTGTTCCATGGAAAGATCTACATTATAGACTTGGGAGATAAACACAGTGGCCACCCCCTGCATAATTGCTGTACCATCCATGTTGATCGTAGCTCCTAAAGGTTGAACAAAGGAGCTCACCGATTTGGAAACACCCAGTCGTTGCTGGGCCACATCCATTGATATTGGAAGGGTTGCATTACTGCTTGATGTACTGAACCCAACGCTCATGGCAGGACTGAAGTTCTTAAAGAACCAAATTGGGTTCTTCTTTGCCAGAAGGAGAATGGTTCCTCCATATGTTATGAACGCGTGAACAAGCAATGCCGCTAATACGACAACAAAATAAAGCCACATCGCTTTCAAAGCACTGGAACCCTGACTTCCTATTGCTGAAGCGATCAATCCGAATGTTCCGTATGGGGCAAATTTCATCACAAGGGTCACAAGATACATCATCAAGTCATTCCCTTGTTCGACAAGTTTCAAGATGCCTTTCGTCTTCTCTCCCAGAGCGGTCAATCCGAACCCGATGAAGATGGCAAAGGCGATAATCTGAAGCATATTACCCTCAGTCATAGCCGTAAGGGGATTTTTAGGGATGATGTTCATAAGGGTTTCCCCTACTGGAGGAGCTTTTTCTGTTTTAAACCCTTCTGATTGGGAAGTATCGATTCCTTCCACCAAACCTGGATCGATGATATACGCAAGCGTCAAACCAATTACAATGGCAATGCATGTTGTTAATAAGAAGTAGACGATGGTCTTCAGTCCGATTCTCCCAAGCTTCTTCGGATCACCTAAACCTGCTGATCCAAGAACGATCGATAGAAAGACAATCGGAACCACAAGCATGCTGATCAGATTAAGAAATATTTTCCCCAGAGGAGTAAAGAGATAGGGATCTAGTATATCGAATAAATCTTTTGCAAAAATGTTAAGGATTAAACCTACTGCCGCACCTAGTATCAAGGCGGTGATAATCTTCGTTGTTAAGTTAAATTTCATAGATGAACCTCCCTATAATTTTCCAAATAATATAAAGGTATTTACCCTCATACCTTTCTGATAAAACCAAATTTTTTTTAACTTTCAGCAAGAAAAACCTCTTTCCGATTTTTCCCTACTGCCTTGTTCTTTTAGAAATCTTTATTCTCCTTCTTCCATTATACTGATTTTTTTAATAATTAAAGGTGAATAAAGGCGAATCGCATCCATTTTACTATACTGCAATACCTCCATCTCATAATTTCAGGTATTTCAGTGAATCCATTCTACCAAAAATATCTTTCCAAAAATTTCTTTTTATCATTCAAGGATTAATTCATACGCAATTGGGTAAATAGTAATAACAGCATGAAAATAGAAAGGAACATACGATTATGAATAAAACAGTCTATTTTCTTTCAAGTAGTCAACAGCGCAGCTTGATAGCTGAAGGGTGGGCCGAGAAGCTCAATGTGTCAGACTGGTCTTTCAAAAGTGCCGGATGGGTTGCTGAAAGTCGTACTGAATTCAGTATCTTAGCCATGAAAGAATTATGTATTGATATTAGTTCACTTCCTCTAACGCGCATTGAGATGAAAGAACTTGGTGACGCCTCGGTGATCGTTGCGATTCAGGATACAGAATATGACGATAAGATTGAACTGCCAACGGAATTACAGGAAAAGGTCATCTATTGGAATTTACCGAATCCAAGTAAACGGTCCGCAAATTTGATTGAAGAATGGGTTCATTATCAGGAAATTTGCGACGAAATCGCCATGAAAGTGAAAGATTTAGAAAATATTCTCCCACAATTACATTAAGAGGACTGATTACAAGGAACAGGTTTATGTAATCAGTCCATTTTTTTTTAGGTGAAATACTCAAGCTTTGCTTTAGGAAAATGCTTCTCCATATATGCGTAAAGGTGATCTTTGATCTCCTGCTCTTCATCTTTTTGATAAATGTACTTCCCTATTCCATATTTACCCCATTTATAACGGCGCTCTTCTTCATTTAACTCAAGCTTCGTCATCGGATAATTTTTTTCAATCACTCTCTTCGCAGGCTTTGTAAAACGATGTTGAATGAATTCGAAGGTTAAATCCTTCTTGGCTTCCTCGGGTAGATGGGCTTCGAGGTGTTCGAACATTTGCTTATAGCCTTCCTGCCATCCTTCATGGATATATATGGGCGCCACTATGAAACCTAATGGATACCCTGCCCTGGCAACCTTACCTGCCGCCTCCAGCCTCTTATCCAATGGGGAGGTTCCTGGTTCAAAATTCTTTATGACATAATCCGCATTAATACTGAAACGGAATCTTGTCTTCCCATTATGCTTCGCATCCAGCAGGTGATCGACGTGATGGAATTTCGTAACGAAGCGTAATTTACCATACTCCGATTCACCAAAGTGTTCAATCGCCCGTTTAAGCGTATGAGTAAGGTGATCCACTCCCACGATATCGGAAGTACAAGCCGCTTCAAAACGAGTGAATTCAGGTGCTCTTTCCTCGATATATCGATCTGCAGCCTCAAATATTTCATCTACGTTGACATATGTGCGAATATAGGGTTTGCTCCCCATTGTAGTTTGAAGATAACAGTAATGACAGTGCCCCATGCACCCTGTGGCAAACGGGATGGCATATTCTGCAGACGGCTTTGAAGTATCAAACTTCAACGTTTTACGGACTCCTACCACCAGGGTGGATTTAGCAATTCTGTATTTCTGGAAATGGTTTTCCCCAGGGAGATTTCGGACCTGATTATGGGAGGTAGTATAACGGATTTCCACATCCATATTCTCGAACTTTTCCTTTAATTGTTTCCCCAATGGATAATCCAGAGCATTAGGCTCAAAATAGACCAATTGAGGCACGAACGGTTTCACCATATTATTCCCTCCTAAAGGTCTCCAAATGATTGAGTATATGCCTGTTCCGCCTCTGATTCTGTACGATAAACAGCTACTTCATGGGTTAACGGATAATAGGTCTCATATAGAAATAATGCTAACTCACCCGGATTTTCCGGATCGTGAACAACCGCTGCTTCCTGAACATTGGCCACACTTTGAGTATGCGGGTTTCTGTAAATCACATATACAACATCACCTGCTTGATAAGGGGGATATTGATTATTTAATTCCATTTTTCTCACCTTTTTCTACAAGTCATTAGTATCATTTTCTGTTAAGAAGGGTGGAAATATAATGGTAAAAGATGTTTATAGGTATACGGGTTTAGAGAAAAAGAAGCTGCTTCTGCAATGCAGGAGCAGCCTCTTTTCTAAATCCCGTAAAATTCCTTTGTATTCCTGAATAGTTGCTTGTATACAGCTGATTCTCTCAAACCTTTTAATTCGGCAATCATTTCTACGGAACGGTGCATCAAACCGGGATGGGTCATTCTATTCTGGAAGACACCCTCAAATCTCCAGGGGCCGTCTGTTTCCACCATCAAGCCCTCGATTGGATATGTCTTTACAAGTTCTTGAATTTCTTCTTCATACAGAACATCAGGTGTGATGGATACGCTATACCCTTTTTCAATCATGCGTTCGATCGTTTTCTTATCTCCTTTAAACCAGTGAAAGTGCGCTTTATTCACTGAATGCTTCTCCAATAGATCACAGATGATCGGAGCATGTTCATATATCCCATGAAGGACGATGGGTTTATCCAGTTGCTTTGACTGAATGATAAAGCGTTCAAGCATTTCAATATAAGGCGTGAGGGACAAAGAGGGATCTTCTTTCATTTTATAATAAGGAAGCCCCACTTCCCCGATTGCGACAAGTTCTTGATGATGTCTCTGAATGAATACCAGGAGTTCATTTAATTCCGTTTCAGAAGGAAGTTCTTGCTCGGGATGATGACCCGCTGCCGTCTTTACCCGCGCATCCCTCCTCGCAATATCTAAATTCTGCTTGGAAGATGCTAGATGAAATGACACAGATATGAGGGATTCTACTGAATACAACCCTAGTTCCTGGAGTATTTTGTCACGTTCGAATGGCTCATAAAGGTCAAGGTGAACATGGGCATCTATGAGAGAAGATCTAGACATATTGAGATAACTCCTCAAAGATATTCGTTTTCCATTTAAGGAACTCCTCCGTTAATAGGATCCCTTTATCACGCGGGCGGGAAAAAGGAACTTTGAATTCCTTTTGCACCCGTGCAGGCCTGGTAGATAACACAATGATACGGTCAGACAAGAAAAGTGCCTCATCAATATTATGAGTAACAAACAGAACCGAACTCATATCCTCTTCCCATATCGAAAGGAGCCACTTCTGCATGTCCAACCGGGTAAATTCGTCCAAGGCAGAGAAAGGCTCATCCAGACATAAAAAGGATTGTGGACTTACAAGTGCACGAATAAAGGCGACGCGCTGCTTCATCCCACCAGAAAGATCTGCTGGGTATGCTTCCTCATATCCCTTTAAACCGGCACGTTCAATCATATTCATCGCTATTTGCCTATCCTTTTTTCCATGTAACTCCTGACCAAGCATCACATTCTCAATCACCGTACGCCACGGCAGAAGGGACGGACTTTGAGGCATATAGCTGATGGAGCCCCTCTGACCACTTATCGACTGACCATCGAGACGGATATCTCCTGAGTCCGGAGTGAATAACCCACCAATGACATGAAACAGTGTGCTTTTCCCGCTTCCAGATGGTCCAAGTATCGAAACAAATTCACCCTCTCCGACCGTAATGGAGAGATCATCAAGGACAAGTTCACCATCGAATGACTTGGACATGTTTTCAATAGATAAGGTCGTCATATTACTTGTCCTCCTTTCGATTCCACTTCACCATGATATTTTCTAACAAAAGGATGATACCGAAAAATACCAGGCTTAGGAGCATGATCATGAAAATCGCAACAAAGACCCTATCGGTCCGGAATGAAGACGATGCGAGTGTCATGTAAACACCTATTCCTTTCTGGGCACCTAACCATTCAGATATCACCGCTCCCATTACACTATAGGTAGCTGAAATTTTCAATCCGGAGAAAATGGAAGGCAGGGCATGTGGCCACTCCACTTTCCTGAATATCTGCCCTTTTGATGCTCCCGACATCTTCATATATAGGATGTACTCTGCATTCGTCTGTCTGAATCCATCCATTGCTGAAACCGCCACCGGAAAGAAGCAGATCAACGTAATGACGATGATCTTTGGTAACAATCCAAATCCAAACCAAATGACAAGTAAAGGCGCCAAGACGATAATAGGTATATTCTGCGACAGAATCATCAGAGGATAGAAGGCTTCCCTTACCTTTGGCAGGAGATGGAGCCCAACCGCTGCCCCGATTCCGATCGAACAGCCAATCACAAACCCTACAATTGTAAGAAGCGTCGTTGAAGCAAGATGTCCCTTGAATGCAGACCACGAGGCAACACCTTCTGACCAAATGTCTGAAGGGGAAGGCATCAGCCAAGCTGGCACATCAAATACTCTTATGCTGACTTCCCAAATGATGAATAAAAGGATGAGGACCAAGAAGGGTCTCCATCCTTTCGATAGCCATGTTCTCATCCTTTATACTTCTCCGTTAATTGGTTCATTTCAATACCATCGGGCTGATATAATACTTTGATTTGTGAGATGACGTTCTTGCTTCCTATTTCAATCATCCGTTCATTCATTTGTTCAATCACCTTAAATAAATCTGATAGATTTCCTTCCATCGTCGTTTCTAAGGGATGGACTTCATATCGGACACCTGATTGTTCTATGATGGCAATCGCCTCATCAACATATGGAATGACATCTTCGCCGTTCTTTGTCTTCGGAATGATTTGTATACTTACGAGTGCGTTCCCCATTTTATTCACCTCTTATTTCGGTAAGAATTCGTTCGTGAATGCTTTCTTGCTTTCAAGTTTCTTATCTAATAAATCATTATCATACATCCAAGATGCATAGTTCTCCCACACTTCAAGCTTTTGCTCTCCCCATCTTTCAGCGTCATCCTGATACTTAGGGGCTAACCATTCCTGGCTCTTAATGACTAATTCTTTATCAAGATCAGGAGCTGCTCCCAGAAGGATTTCACCTGCTTCTTTCGGGTTGTCGATGGCATACTCGTACCCTTTGGAAGTTGCGGCAAGGAATGCTTTAACCGTTTCTGGATCTGATTCGATCATTTTTTCATTTGTTGTCAGCACCGGAGTATAATAATCCAATTTCTCAGAATAATCCTTTACATACATCATGTTCAGCTCTTCACCGCGAAGCTCAGCCTCTATACCAGTCCAACCATAGTAAATCCAGGCAAAATCAACATCTCTCTTGACGGCAGTAAAGAAATCAGTGTCTCCCATATTAATGAAATTCACTTTTTCTACATCGGCATTTTTTTGTTTCATGATGGAATCCATCACGGCTTTCTCAACAGGGGACCCCCAGCCGCCATAGCTTTTCCCTTCAAAATCCTTTGGCTTTGTAATACCCTTACTCTTGGGGGATGCAAACCCCGAAGTATTATGCTGAATAACAGCAGCAATGGATACGAGAGGAACATCCTGGACTCTCGCCTGTGTGACACTTTCCTGGTAGCCTACACCGAATTCTGCTTTCCCTGAAGCAACAAGTTGATCGGCTCCGGATTCTCCAGGTAGGATGATATCGACATCAAGTCCCTGGTCCTTAAAGTAACCTTTTTCTTTCGCTACATATAATCCTGTGTGATTGGTATTTGGTGTCCAGTCGAGTACAACCGATACCTTTTTAAGACCTTCTTTCTTCTCATTGGCTGTATCTTTCCCGGCACTACAGGCCGTTAGTAAAAATACTGAACAGATGATGAACATCCATTTTTTCATCTTGTTTCCTCCTTAAATCTTTTGCAGTTTCAACGTTTATTCCATTATTCTTCGCTTATGAAGGTAAATGAATGTAAAACAAAAAAGCGTCCCGGGCTGAAAGCCTTGGACGCATCATTAAACTTGGTTATGTATCGTTTAAGAGAATGTTTCCTACGCTGGTATCAGCCAGTTCAGGTTCAAAGGGTCAGCATCTAAAGGATACAATCTCAACCGGCCATTCCGGTCCCCCTACACATAGAATATGAAATTAACGTTATCTTCTTTCCTACTGTGCCATAGAACGGTTTGTTATTCAAGTATTTCCTTTTAAATTTAGGATCTCTTTTCGCAAAGAGTGTATTGTTATTCTCGCACAGACTATGATTTGCAGATGCTCTGTCACCTGAGTCTGTGGAAGAGGGTGAAGGGAACTAGTGTTGACAGAGCAAAATGGTTCATAAATAGTCAAGAATGTGCATTAGTACTATCTTGGACAGTTTATTGGAGTGGGAATCAATAACAAGCCCATATATCCAAAAGCAACAATCGTTTACGAAAACAGCCTTATTTTAATCCCTGAAAATAATCAGAATTGATCAGTTCCTCAATAAAAAGCATGCAGGATGAGCCCGCTTCTGAATACCCTTGGTGTGAATACAAAAATGCATATTGCAGAAGGAAAAGGATGATGATAGACGGCAATAGTCGATTCTCTGTGGTGGTCAATGAGGTATTGCTTTCATATCCGTCTAGAAACACTTGTATACATCTGATTGAATCGTATCTCTTCTTGTTCGCGCTATTCTTGAGAAGACCTGCGAGGAAGTAAGCGATGTCTGTAATACGGGGGGCAGTCCGAATCCGCGCGAAGTCAATAACACCGATGATTTCTTCCCCCTTCATCAAGATGTTTCCCGAGTGGAAGTCACTATGAACAATTTGGTGTGGCAACTGAGTGTAGTATGACTTCCACCCCTCTATTCTTGATAGTAATCCTGCACCACGTTTTCCGATCGATGTGTTTCCAAGTACGGACATCCACTCTTTTACATGACGTTCAATATCCCAATCCACCACTTCCTGTTGACTGCGATACCCTTCAAAAAGGAGATGAATGTCTGAAAGGTATGCCCCGGCATTTGCTAGTGCTGTCATAGAATATATCTTTAAAGACCTTCCTTCCAGGGCTTTATAAAGTGAATATATTTGTTCTCCTTCTTTCACAAATGGGTACCCTGAAGAAGTTAATAATGGTGATTCAACACAATGGCGGTTTTCCAATAGATAGGAGGTTAAATAGAACTCCTCCCACCTTTTCTCAATGGATAAATCCTCTCTCTTCTTTAAATAATATACTTTCATTCCTTCCTTCACTCTTGCAACATTCGGATGAGGGCCCAGTGGCTCTATGAAAGTGGGATCCACGTCCCAATGTCGTAATATACCCCGCAGAGGTTCAATCATTTCTATTTCCTTTCAAACCGTAGTATTATACTGATAGTATGACTTTGAAGTATTATCTACATACAAAGGAAGAGAGGTTACATCCATGCAAAGAATACAAATGACAGAAGACTTATCTTTCTCCAGGATCATTCATGGTTTATGGAGACTTGCGGATTGGAATCAATCGAAGGAAGAGACATTATCACTCATTCAACATAATATTGAAAACGGAATCACAACCTTTGACCACGCTGACATTTATGGATCATATACGTGTGAAGCTTTATTCGGAGAGGCACTTGCCCTTGACCCCACATTACGGGCGAAGATGGAAATCGTGACGAAATGTGGAATCGTCCTGCCTTCGGATAATCGACCAGATCATCTAACACACCATTACAACACGAGTAAGAAACACATTCTCTCTTCAGTGGAGAACTCTCTCCAGAGCTTAAAAACGGACTACATCGACTTGTTATTGATACACCGACCAGATCCATTCATGAATGGTGAAGAAGTGGCCGAAGCCTTCACTCAATTAAAAGAAGAAGGAAAAGTACGACATTTTGGTGTTTCCAACTTTAAAGATCATCAGTGGAATATGCTTCAATCCTATTTGCCTTTTCCATTAATCACAAACCAAATTGAACTATCTGCTTACCACCTGGAGAACTTCGAAGACGGGACATTAAATCTGTGTCAAGATAAACGTGTTGCACCAATGGCATGGTCACCACTTGCCGGAGGGGCAGTCTTTAAGGGCGAAGATGATAAAGCAATCAGGCTTCAACATACATTAAAGAAAGTCCAGGAAGAAACAGGGGCAAAAGGAATCGACGAGATTCTGTATGCATGGCTTCTTAATCATCCGGCGAACATTATGCCTATCGTCGGGTCAGGTAAGAAAGAGCGGATTCAAAACGCGATTGATTCCCTCTCCATCACATTGAATCATGATCAATGGTTCGAGATCCTCCAAACATCCATGGGTCATGACGTACCATAATATGGTCCCGTATCAAATATAAAAAGACGATCCTTTTCCAAGGTCGTCTTTTTTAGCGAGCAATATCTCCACCAACATAATATTCAAGGTAGACATCCTGTAATTCATTCATCGACAGTTCGTAAAGCTGCTTTCCGAAAGATTTATAAACGCCAATCCTTAATAATTGCTGTATATAAAAATCCTTTTTAAATTCGGGTGTTTTTTTCTGGTGTGTTTTCGTTTCTTGATGTAGCATGTTCATCCCTCCAATTGAGGATATACCCCAATGAAGGAAGGGAATAAACATTCTTTCAACCATTCGAGAAAATCTCCTGAAAGTCTGCCCTGTTCGTTCCGATTGTTCAAGTACAGCAGTGGTGATGACCGCCCAACGCTTTTTCCCCTTCGATTTGAATGGTTGCGTGGTGAATGTCAAACTCCCTTTCCAGAAATTCCGAAAGCTGAGATAATATCACATCCCGATCCACTTCATCTTCTACCACCACATGACAACTCATAGCCGTGTATTCAGAAGTGATACTCCACACATGAAGATCATGAACTTCAATAACTCCTTTCAGGGCGGACATGCTTCTTTTCACTTGGTCCATATCCACATTTGCAGGAGATCCCTCCATTAAGATATGAATCGAATCCTTCGTTACTCTCCATCCGGAAATGATGATGAGGATCGCCACGATGACAGAAGCGATCGGGTCTGCCAGATTCCAATTAAAGAAGTAAATCAGGATACCCGCAATGATGGCCCCGACCGATCCGAGCATATCTCCCAGAACATGAAGAAATGCACTGCGGACATTCAAGTTATGCTCTGTATCCCCTCTCATTAGAATCCATGCGACAATGATATTAACCACTAAACCGATGACGGCGATGATCATCATACTTGGTGATACATCGGGTGTAACGATAAAGCGACGGTATGCTTCCCAGAAGATATAGAGGGAAACAAGTAACAGGGTGATTCCGTTCAGAAATGCTGCTACGATTTCAAATCGTTTGTAACCGTAGGTCTTCCCATTATTGGAGGCCTTTTCCCCTATATAAAACGCGGCGAGACTAAGCCCCAATGCCGCTGCATCACTGAGCATATGCCCTGCATCCGAAAGGAGGGCGAGACTATTAGTCATTACGCCCCCGATCACCTCGACAATCATAAAGGTAAAAATGAAAAGAAAACTGATCAATAATGCTTTTTTATTTTGAGTGTGGCCATGACTGTGATCGTGACCCATATGAAATCCCTCACTTTCGATCTTTTATCCTGAGTAACCGAAGGCCATTCAACGTGACAAGTAATGTCGCACCCATATCGGCAAATATAGCAATCCATAATGTAAGCATTCCTGGAATGACTAGTAATAAAGCAAGAAGTTTAATTCCGATTGCAAAGGCTATATTTTGTTTGATGATGGTAAGAGTACTACGGCTCAAACGAATGATATAAGGTAATTTTCTCAAGTCATCATTCATTAAGGCGATATCGGCCGTTTCCAATGCAGTGTCCGTTCCTGCTCCCCCCATGGCGATCCCAACGGTTGAAGCCGCAAGAGCAGGGGCGTCATTGATTCCGTCTCCTATCATAGCGACCCTTCCGTAGGTATCCATATAATCCTTAACGAAACCTAGTTTTTCTTCTGGAAGCAGCCCGGCCTTGATTTCTCTGACCCCGATCCTGGTTCCGATTGATCTTGCCGTTTTTTCATGATCACCTGTCAACATGACCGTTTGCTCCATCCCCATCTGGTGCAGATCATTGATGACCTCCCCACTTGTATCCCTCACCTCATCCGCCACGGCTACAATTGCTAAAGGAGTATCAGCCGTTCCAAATACCATAACGGTTTTGCCTTCTGTTTGAAGATTTTCTATTTCAGTTGACGGCGTATGAGCAAAAAGACTTTGAGAGCCGATATAGTATCTCTTATCGCCGATCAGTCCACTGATTCCTTTACCCGTGTGGGATTGAAACTCAAACACTTCACAGCTTCTATAGTCCATTTCCATGTCTTCTGCTTTTTTCATAAATGCGTGCGCAAGAGGATGCTGTGAATGAAATTCAAGTGCGGCCATCATCTTCCATAAATCCATTTCTTCCACATCACCTAAACGAATCATATCCGTTACTTCAGGGACTCCCTTCGTAAGAGTACCTGTTTTATCAAAGGCAACGGCCTTCAACCTTCCCAATTCCTCCAAATAAACGCCGCCTTTGATCAGAATGCCGTTTTTGGCTGCATTCCCGATGGCTGTAACGATCGCTACCGGAGTGGAAATAACCAATGCACAAGGACAGCCGACGACTAACACTGAAAGGCCCTGATACACCCAATCAGACCATCCCGCACCAAATAAAAGCGGTGGAATGATTGCTACAAGGAAGGCAATCACCATGATGACCGGCGTATAATATTTTGCAAACACATCGACAAATGCCTGTGAAGGAGCTTTCTCACCCTGTGCTTCCTCAACTAAATGAATGATTTTGGCCAGTGTCGTATCTTCTATCCGTTTTGTGACCAATACTTTTAAATGGCCTTCCTCATTTAGCGTACCGGCAAATACGGCATCACCACGGACTTTTTCCACCGGAACCGATTCACCTGTGATCGCAGCCTGATTGACGAAAGAAGAGCCCTCGAGGATATCCCCATCCATGGCAATTTTCTGACCAGGCTTCACCAACATGATGTCCCCGACTTCTATATCCTCTGCATCGACGATCATTTCAAAACCGTTGCGGATGATGAGTGCCTGCGGGGGAGCGATGTCCATGAGTGAGCGGATTGACTCCCTCGCTTTATCCATGGAATAAGCCTCCAACACTTCACTGATGGCAAATAAAAGGACAACAATTGCCCCTTCGCCCCATTCTCCTATGAATGCTGCACCGATAATCGCGATCGTCATCAGCGTCCTCATATCGAATTCGAGTTTAAGCAGGTTCTTGAAGCCTGCTTCAAATAACCGATACCCACCCGTTACAATCGCTGTTGCAAATGAAAGGGTTGAGAGAAAATGACTATTTTCTACACCCATCAAAGGTAATGAATATGCAATCAGGATAAAGAATACTGAAACAAGTAAATGCTTGTATCTTCTATAAAACGGCTCTTTTTCTTCCTGAACCTTTCTCATACCGTCTTCTGTTAAGCGAAGCCCTTCAAATGCGCCTGCTTTTTCTACCGACTCCTTTGTAGTGTCTCCGTATACAGTAATCTTGGCAGCACCAAAGTTGACCTTTGCATCTATCACTCCATCTAGATGCTGAACATTCTTTTCGAACTTGGCTGCACACCCTGCACAAGTAAAACCTTCGACCCGGTATGTTTGTTTAAGGGCAGCTTTACTAGTCACGTTCCTCCACCTCCAACTGATGTGTCACTGCAATCTCAATCAATTGTTTTACGTGATGATCATCCAAGGAATAATAAACGAGCTTTCCTTTTTTTCTGAATTTAGCCAATCCCTGCTTTTTTAATAAACGTAAATGGTGGGACGCAGTTGCAGTGGACGCCCCTACGATGTTCGCCACATCACACACGCATAATTCGTCTTCCACTGTTAGTGCGTACGCAATTTTCATTCTCGTTTGGTCGGATAATGCTTTAAAAATCTCCGCCACTTTAGACGTATTTTGTGTTAAAAGGTCCATTTTTAAGCGATTGACCTTTTCATTTTCCACACAAGACACTTCACACACATCTATATCTTTCATTTATACACCACTCCTCATTCAAACACCCTTTTGAATATAGTATATAAGAAGGCCGAAAAATGTTCAAACATTCTTTTGAATGTTAATTTTTTTTGGGGGTTTCCAACTATTGATATTCAGTACGGGTAACGACTGGTTGGGTTCTTCCCCAACAAAATAAAAAAAGCCCCGAAACCGGAGCTTTATAGAAGCCTAATTAATTTTGTTGAAGTTTTTTACGGTCGCGTTTCATGAAGAGATCGAGGGTGACCCAGAATACGACTGATGTAATGGCGAAGATGGCGATGGCGAAGTAGATGTCTTCTGTTTTCCAGTCTAATCGTGGGATAAAGAGGCCCAGTACGCCTGATAATATATAGTAGCCGCCAATTAATTTCAGGTATAATCTGCCGGTTTGGGACTGAACGTTTTCCAGATAGCCTTTTCCTGCTTTGCCGAAGAAAATGGCTATTCCTCTTACAATGACATAAACCGAAAAGGCAATGATAAGGGCTACAACAAACTCTTGATTAAACACGTCTGCCATAATCGTTCTCCTTTCCAACTATTCATTCTAAATGATTGTATTGTTCAAGAATATTCTCTATGATGAAATCATGCATCAATGTTTTGAATCGTTATATTTTAGAATAACGGAATAAGACATGCTTTGCAATCACAGAGAGACCTTCAATACAATAAATAAGATCGTACTATTTTAATAAGATTATATCCATTAAGGTAAGGAATACAAGGGCCATTCTGCCTTCAATTCTTACAATTGACCGAATTTTAATCAGGAGGTGATCGAAGTATAAGAAAAGGGCTCCCTTTCTTATGACTTCTACCCATTGGACATTCTATTTAATTTATTTCTAGTTGCCCTACTTATCGGACTGACTGCGTTCTTTGTAGCATCTGAATTTGCCATCGTAAAGGTAAGGAGTACCCGCATTGATCAGTTGGTCTCAGAAGGAAATCAGACCGCCGTTGCCGCAAAGAGAGTCATTACCCATTTGGACGAATACCTTTCTGCCTGTCAGTTGGGAATCACCATCACGTCTCTTGGATTGGGGTGGCTAGGCGAACCGACCATTGAAACACTTCTTCATCCTGTATTTGAACGAATTGAACTTAACGCATCCATCACCAGCATCATATCATTCGCATTGGCGTTTTCTGTCATCACCTTTTTGCATGTCGTAATAGGAGAATTGGCTCCAAAGACCTTCGCCATCCAAAAAGCCGAAAGAATCACATTATTATTTGCACGCCCACTGATTTGGTTTTATCGAATTGCTTATCCATTCATCTGGACTTTGAACAGTTCAGCCCGTGTGTTCACGGGGATGTTCGGTTTAAAACCCGCTTCGGAGCATGAAATTGCCCACTCTGAAGAAGAGCTCAGAATCATCCTTTCTGACAGTTACAAGAGCGGTGAAATCAACTCATCCGAATTCAAATACGTGAATAAAATATTTGAATTCGACGAGCGAATCGCGAAGGAAATCATGGTTCCCCGGACAAACATTGTAACTTTATCTGCAGAGTCCACTATTGACGAAGTGTTATCGGTCATTAAAGAAGAGCGCTACACGAGATATCCTGTCGTGGATGGGGATAAAGACAATATTCTCGGGATCGTGAATGTGAAGGAGCTCTTGACGACACTCGTAAATCATAAAAACGAACATGAAGACGTATCTTCTTTCATCAAACCCGTCATTCGTGTCATAGAAACGATTCCCATTCAGGCTCTACTCGTCAAGTTACAAAAAGAACGTTCTCCTATGGCCATTCTCCTTGATGAATATGGCGGAACGGCCGGCCTCGTTACAGTGGAAGACATCATTGAAGAAATTGTCGGCGAAATCAGGGATGAATTTGATATCGACGAAATCCCTGAAGTTCAAAAGGTAAAAGAAGATCACTATATTTTCGATGCCGTCATGCTCATTGAGGATGTGAATGACCTTCTTGGCATTTCAATTGAGGAAGAGGAAGTGGATACAATCGGAGGCTGGTTCCTCACTCAGAAATATGAAGTTAAGCCGGAGGATAAGATCGAGGAACAAGGCTATTGCTTCAAAGTGAAAGAAATCGATGGGCACCATATTCAATACTTAGAAGTAACAAAAATGAATAGCATCCAAAACCAAAAGAACGTGTCGGATTAACGGCACGTTCTTTTTTTGTTGATTTTGAATTAGAAAACGGTGATAGATTTCCAAGAGTACGTTTTTCATTATAAAAACATGTCATGTTAGACGTCTTTGCCGAGGAGGCTCGGCCGAACGTCCGTGGAAAGCGAAGCAGTTCCCCTCACCCTCCAGCACACAATCAATAACAGAGCATTCGAAGTTTAATGTCTGTGTACGAAATATCCAAAACCTTTACGAAAAGAGCCAAATTCTAAGAATAAATGATTGACTTCCACGTTCCATTAACATTTAAACAATCGGACATTTTCCGTTCATACTTTGGCCATATTTGATGGATAAGCTATTTAAAGAAGAAAGGAAGCAATTCATACAGGGGTTAAATAACTTAAGAGATTCCCCATCATATTTAAATGAATAGGAGTAGAGGAGAATGAATTTTATTAAACGTGCCTTCTGGAGTGTAAAAGCACGAACGGGGAAAAGCATCTTGTTACTGATTGTTCTGACTGTTATTTCGGTATTGGTTCTGTCAGGAATCACAATCCAGACAGCAGCAGACCAATCAAGTATCCTGGCCCGTGAGAAATTGGGCGGTGAAGTGACTTTGACCGTGGACCGGGAAAAGCTGATGGCCCAGCAGCAAAGTCAAGCTCAAAATGGGGAAAGGCCACGATTCCAATCAGTCCCCCTCCCACTTGATTCGGCAGAGGGGCTTACCAGCTCAGACTATGTGAAAGGCTATAATTATTATTCAACCACTTCTGCCCTTGCCAAAGACTTTACTGCAGTAGGCAGCGACGATACAACCGAAACGGATGAGCAGGGCGGCTTTGGTGGCGGCGGTAGAATGATGGCCGGTGATGTATCTGTTGAAGGGATCGTATTCTCGGATTCGGCAAGCTCCTTCTTAAATGGGGATGCATCCATCGTGGAAGGGCGGCACCTGACAGAGGACGACCTGAATAAAGAAGTAACACTCATTGAGAAGAACCTCGCTTCAGAAAATGACTTGAAAGTCGGAGACACTATCACCATTTCAAACACGGATGATACAAAATCCACCGTTGAAATTGTGGGTATTTATGAAACCACTGCAGAAATGGATGAAAGAGCTCAAAACTTCGCCTTTTTAAATCCATCCAATCAGCTATTTGTCCCATATACCGTTGCGAATACATTAAAAGGAACGACTGATACGATCGATCGGGCAGTGTACTATATGAAGGATCCGGCAGATATCCCAGCCTTTATTTCAGAAGCAGAAAAAAGCTCATCCATTGATTTTGATCAATTTAAATTGGATGCAAATGACCAATTGTATCAACAAATGATGGGGCCAATTGAAAATGTAGCCTCATTCTCAAATAATGTTGTATTCCTTGTCACAATCGCGGGAGCCATTATATTAGGTCTGATTGTCATGATGACAATCAGGGAAAGGAAATATGAAATGGGTGTACTGCTTGCCATTGGTGAAAAGAAAGGGAAACTCGTCGGCCAGTTTCTGGTTGAGATATTGATTGTGGCCGTTTTGGCGATGGGGATCTCCACATTATCAGGAAACCTGGTGGCCAATCAGATTGGTGAGCAATTGCTTCAGCAGGAAATCACTCAATCGGAACAAGCAGCGGACACCCCTGCATCATTTCGCCGTATGCCGTTTCAGCCTTCCAACGTCCAGGATGTGGGTACATTAGATGAATTGTCGATTCATACGACTGGTGAAGACCTGATGAAATTATTCGGCATAGGGATGATCGTTGTTATATTCTCGACACTGATTCCGTCCTTGACGGTATTAAGACTCAACCCTAAAGCAATCTTAACGAAGCAGGATTAAGGAGGCTCACGATGAGTACAATATTACGTTTCGAAAATGTCAGTTACAGTTATAAGCACGAATCTAAACAACAACATATCTTAAAGAACGTGACCGCTGAATTTAAACGTGGGACCTTCTATACATGTGTCGGTCCATCGGGATCTGGAAAGACAACATTCCTATCACTTGCGAGTGCTCTGGATTCCCCCACTGAGGGACAGGTCCTCTTCGAAGGAAAAAACATACGTAAAA
Organism: Rossellomorea sp. NPDC077527; assembly: GCF_044542955.1. NCBI lineage: Bacteria > Bacillati > Bacillota > Bacilli > Caryophanales > Bacillaceae > Rossellomorea > Rossellomorea sp. NPDC077527. The sequence continues at coordinate 792,685 of NZ_JBITVL010000003.1, forward strand.
TCGGTTTATCCACATTTCGCAATAAGCATGTTTCGATCGTCTTTCAATCCTATAATCTCCTGCCTTATATGACGGCATTACAAAATGTCTTAACCGCGATGGAGATTACTGGAACACAAGTCAAAAATAAAAAAGAATTTGCCTTGGAAATGCTTCAAAAGGTAGGGATCTCCGAGGAACAATCCCGTCAAAAAGTATTGACGCTCAGTGGAGGACAACAGCAAAGGGTATCCATCGCCAGAGCTCTTTCCTGTCAGTCAGAGCTCATTCTGGCAGATGAACCAACCGGTAACTTAGATGAGGATACCGCTCGTGGCATTGTCGACCTGTTCAGAAATCTTGCTCACAATGAAAACAAATGTGTCATCGTCGTCACCCATGACCAGGGACTGGCTCAAGCCTCGGACACAGTCATTTCCCTTTCAAAGGGGGGGCTCTCCTTTAAAGATCTGAGGGTAAAGGAAAAAACCATTTAATTTTCATTAACGCAGCAATATCTTCCCTTAACGGATTCTCTTTTCGAGATCAAAAAATGTGGATAATCGCATTTTAATCAGCAATGTCAAAAGCACTGCAAATCGCAGTGCTTTTACTATTTTTCTATTGAATGGCATTAGGAAAAGCTTTATTCAGCCATGCCACCCTAACGTTCATTCAATGGAGAAATATTAATAATTACTTACTATCATCATTAAAGTATCCATCAAATGTTTTTGTTAGAGGTAAGCAATTCGTCTAATTTCCTATTCAATTCTTTTGTCGTCCCTGTAACGGGTAATCTTGTTTCGGGAGATTTTATCAAACCTTTTTTATATAGAACGTACTTTAACGGTGCTGGATTTGTTTCTTTAAATAACATAGATGTAATCGGATATAATTTTCTCCACACTTTCAATGCATCACTATGATTATTTTCTTGTACTTTATTAAAAACATCCAAGAAGTCTCTTGTGGCTAAATGAGAAGAGGCTAAAATCCCACCTGCACCACCTAAAAGTAAGTGGTGGTAATAAGAAGCATCTTCTCCTGTTAGATTAGAAAACCCTTCGATGGGATTCATAAGTAATTCTAGAGATTGTTTCAAGTTTCCACCTGAATCTTTTATTCCTATTATATTCTTGCATTTCGCTAATTCTTTTACAGTTTCATTCTCAATGTTCCGTCCTGTCCTATAAGGTACATTATAGATCATTATTTTTAAATTCGTTGCTTCTGAGATTTGTAAAAAATGATTGTAAATGCCATCTTGGCTTGGCAGATTGTAATAGGGTGAAACAGACAATATGCCATCTACTTTATATGCTTCAACTACTTTTAATTGTTTGATGACCTTTTTTGTGTAATTTCCTCCAACACCGACGAAAACGGGAATCCGTCCGTTAACCACTTCTAATGTTTTATCAAGAATTATCTCAAATTCATCTTCCTCAATCGCAGGACTTTCACCTGTCGTTGCTAATGGAATTAATCCTGAAATCCCTTGGTTTACATAGTGTTCAACTAATTTTGAATATGATAAAATATCGATCCTTCCATTGTGGAAAGGGGTTATTATCGGTAGCCAGACACCTTCAATTTTCAATACAAGCTCTCCCTTATATTGTTTTAATTATGTGGATTTTTCAATTAAATATATTCGTTTTATGCTCAGAATATCCTATAAAAAAATAGTGAATTCCTCAAAATAAGAAGTGCTTTCCCCCTTATCCTAAAGAATAAAACCTTTCATTCTTGGAAAAATAACTGCAAACAGTTATGAGAGGTGAATTATGACTAGCATCATCATTGGATTAATTCTATTAATGGTCTTAGCGTATCTAGGCTGGTCGATCATCTGGATAGCTCCGTTAGTAGCAGGTTTAGTAGCGCTGATGAGCGGGCTTGACCTGCTGCCTGCCTACACGGACACCTATATGACCGGATTTGTGAACTTCGCGAAGGAATGGTTCCCTGTCTTCCTTTTCGGAGCCATCTTCGGAAAGTTGATGGAAGATGTTGGAGCTGCTCAATCCGTCGCATATAAAATCACCAACATCATCGGCAAAGACAGAGCCATCCTTGGTGTGCTGATTGCAGCTGCTGTATTGACTTATGGCGGTGTAAGCTTGTTCGTTGTAGTATTCGCGATTTATCCATTGGCAATCGCCATGTTCAGGGAAGCGGACATCACTCGAAAGCTTCTGCCTCCTACCTTTGTATTAGGGGCATTTACCTTTACGATGACAGCCATCCCGGGGACACCTCAGATCCAGAATCTGATCCCAATCGAGTATTTCAAAACTTCTCCTACCGCTGCTCCCATTATCGGGACAGTAGGTGGATTAATCATGGCGGTCGGTGGGTACTTCTATTTAAGATGGCGTCAAAAGCAATTCACAAGTAAGGGAGATGCTTTCACTGAGCCAAAGGGCGGAAATGACGTGAAGGAAATTAAAGAATCGGAGCTTCCGAACTTCTATCTATCATTTCTTCCACTCGTCATCGTCGTCGTTACATTGAATGTGTTTAAATGGAACATCCTGACCTCCCTTCTTGTAGGGACCCTTTCCATCTTGATCATTAATTTCAAGCATTATAAAAAGTTCATACCTGCAGTCAATGGCGGAGCAAAAGGCTCGGTTATGGCCGTGATCAATACAAGTGCAGCCGTTGGTTTCGGAGCTGTCGTAACGGCTGCGCCAGGTTTCAAGACATTGACGAAACTGATACTCGGCATTAAAGGGAATCCGGTGATCTCAGAAGCAATTGCCGTTCAGACATTAGCCGCTATTACAGGATCTGCATCAGGGGGGATGGGAATCGCATTGGAAGCATTGGGTGATAAATATTACGAGTTGTCCCAAACAAGCGGAATCAGTGCCGAAGCATTTCACAGAATCGCTTCCATCTCATCCGGAGCGTCAATCCTGCCTCATAATGGGGCCCTCTTGACCTTATTTGCCGTAACAGGATTAACGCACAAAGATTCATACCTGGACGTAGCAGTTGTCGGACTGATCATTCCGACCATTGCCGAGGTTGTTTCAATCATTCTAGCCAATATGGGAATTTATTAATTAGAGGAGGAATTGAAAATGGTCAATGATAAAGTGGTATTCATCACAGGTGCTGCACGAGGGATCGGATTCGAAATCGGAGAGCATTTCGCTCAGAATGGGGCAAAGGTCGTTTTATCCGATATCAACCAGGAAGGTCTAGATGAAGCTGTTGATGAACTGAAAGGCAGAGGGTTCGATTGCCTGGGTATCAAATGTGATGTAACAAGTGAAGATGAAGTGAAGGCGGGAATTGATAAGACTGTAGAACATTATGGCAGAATCGATGTCCTGATCAATAACGCAGGGCTGCAACATGTCGCTCCCATTGAAGATTTCCCCATTGAAAAGTTCGAGCTCTTAATCAAAATCATGCTGACGGCTCCATTCATTGCGACTAAATTTGCTTTTCCGCATATGAAAAAGCAAAAATTCGGTAGAATCATTAATATGGCTTCCATCAACGGTTTAATCGGGTTTGCAGGAAAAGCTGCTTACAATAGTGCAAAGCACGGTGTAATCGGCTTGACAAAAGTATCGGCTCTTGAGGGTGCCGAACATGGTATTACGGTAAATGCCATGTGTCCTGGATACGTAGATACGCCACTTGTCCGCAACCAACTGAAGGATATTTCGACGACCCGCGGTGTAGAGTTGGAAAAAGTATTAGAGGACGTCATTTATCCCCTCGTTCCACAAAAGCGTTTATTATCTGTTGAGGAAATTGCTGATTACACCATTTTCCTTTCAAGCGACAAAGCGAAAGGTGTAACAGGTCAAGCAGTTGTTTTGGATGGCGGATATACTGCCCAATAAAAATAAGAATAAATCGGATCAGGATCCTGATCCGATTTTTTTATTTCATATGTTCAGGGAATACATTGAGGTCCACTCCCCACACAATCGGCATGAAAAAGTAGATCAAAAGAGTGATGAACACAATACTTATGAGATTTAACCAAAGCCCCGCTTTGACCATGTCCCCCATCTTGATATAACCTGAACCAAATACAACAGCGTTTGGAGGCGTGGCAACGGGCAGCATGAAGGCACAGGACGCTGCAAGACCCGCGGCTACCATCATACTGTAAGGGTGAACGTTTAAAGCGGCTGCCAAGGCTGCCATGATTGGAAACATCATGGTGGCTGTGGCCGTATTGGACGTGATTTCCGTCAAGAAAATAACAAATGCCGTCACCGCTACAAGAATAATGATAAAGGAAATTCCCTCGAGAACCGTCAATTGCTTTCCAATCCATTCAGCCAGTCCAGTTTCTTTGAATCCCTTGGCAATGGCAAGGCCACCACCGAATAGAAGCAGGATGCCCCACGGAAGCTTCTTTGCATCTTCCCAATGAATCAGGCGGGACTGCTTTCGTCCAGGCAGCAGAAATAAAGTGAGCGCCCCCGTTATGGCGATAATCGTGTCGTCAAGGGAAGGAATCCATTGATTCAAGAGAAACGACCTTGTAATCCAACATATAGCAGTGGTTACAAAGACGGTCAGAACAAGCTTTTCTTCAAACGAAACGCGGCCGAGGGAGCGGTTTTCCTTCTCAACAATCTCCCTTCCTCCCGGCAACTCTTTTATTTTCAATGGAAATGCCACTTTAATGAGATACCACCATGTTACCATGAGAAGAATGGCTGCAAGTGGCACTCCGAACAGCATCCATTTAGCAAAGGAAAAGTCGATACCATATAGCTGTTTTAATACCGCAGCAAATATCGTGTTGGGTGGTGTCCCGATTAATGTCCCCAGCCCTCCTATCGATGCACTATAGGCTATACCCAGCATGATGACTTTACTGAAATGCCCTGTCCTCTTTGCTCCTTCCTGCTTTAAACTTTCATTCACCTGATAAATCACAGCAGTTCCAATTGGGAGCATCATCATGGCCGTTGCCGTGTTGGAAATCCACATAGAAAGAAATCCAGTAGCCAACATAAACCCAAGGACGATCCGTTCAGTGCTTGTCCCGATCAATAAAATGATGTTCATGGCGATCCGCTTATGTAAATTCCACTTTTCCATGGCAATCGCAATGATGAATCCACCCATAAACAAAAAGATCGTCCCATCCCCATACGCGGACGTCACTTCCCCTCCCTTGAGTGCACCCGTAACAGGGAACAGAATGATCGGTAATAGGGACGTGGCCGGTATCGGGATCGCCTCCGTAATCCACCAGACTGCAATCCACACAGTTCCAGCAAGAACGGCAACCGCTTCTTTGGAAAGTCCTTCAGGAGAAAAAAAGAAGAAGATGAACAAAAATAATAAAGGACCTAAAAGAAATCCGATTTTTTTCCTTGGATCTGCTCCAGGTTCCGGCGTCCGATCTGCTTTCACCCCTCCTGTGACGTGGGTTGGCGTACTTCCTGAAGTGAAGAATTGGAAGGTATCCATCACATCCCGATGCCATCCCCAAAGCGTACCCCAAGCATGTTTCACCATTTGCATCCACTCATTCCCCCTTTACTTATATTATTGGTCCATACCCTTTCATGAAAGCGTAATAAACAAAAACTCACCAAATTTGTCTTGTATTCTTTTCTTCTCTCCCCATTTCAAAAGGCTGCCTGAAAAATGGACCATTTTTTCATAAAATGTTTTGTTGTAAAATAATGTTAGATAGATACGACGATTCTATAAAAGGAGAAACGATGAAAATCTATTATCAAATCAGCTATTTTGTAATCGGACTACTTATTTTCAGTTATGGAATCAGTTTGTCAATTAAAGTGCGATACTTGGGTATTCATCCATGGGATGTGTTAAACATTGCATTGTTTGAGAAGTTCGGCTTAACCATTGGCACGTGGAATATCATTGTGGGGGTCACACTCATTGCAGGCACGCTTTTACTAAAAGGGAGATATATTCATATCGGCACCATCCTGAACGGGGTGTTGGTCGGCATGCTTGTGGATTTTTTTCTTTATTATAATCTACTGCCCCCCAAAACGGGTTTGATGACGGATCTTCTCATTCTACTATCTGCCATATTGATGATGGGGGTTGGAGGCGGATTATATTCGGCCGCTCATCTGGGCACCGGGCCTAGGGACGGATTTATGCTCACCATTTCGGATTTAACCGGCCTTACCATCAGCAGGGTACGGATCATTTGTGAGTGCACGGTATTATTGATTGGTTTATTCCTTTCAGGACCAGTCTTCATTTTCACATTTATCTACACGTTCATCCAAAGTCCCATCTTTCAAAAATCCTTTCTCTTTTTCACTGAAAGACTGCACTCCCGCTTTCCTGCCCGGAGCGATATCAGTATGTAAAAAGGACAAATTGCCAGAGGCAGTTTGTCCTGATCCGTTTATGACATCTCGCATGCGACTAATCCATACTGCCTTTCCTGATCCAATTTCTTAATGAATGTAAATAAGTGCTGCACCTGTTCATTATGAAGATCTCTCTTATAATAATCCTCGAGAACCGATAACATTTCCCCAGGGTACATCAAACAGGTATGACTTCCCCAATCGGTCTGCCGTCCCTCAATTTTTTTATAGTAAATGCCATCCAATAGCGAGAAAAAGAGTTCATACCCCTTAGGGAAAAACGGGCTGATCCGCTTGGGGTAATTATGATTCCAGTCGCCCCCTTCATAATGAAACGTTTGATCCGTTAAATCACCGATAAACACTTCCACATCCGCCATCCTATCTCCTCCTCGGATTAAGCTTCCCTTCTTTATAATGTATAAACCTGTCCTCTTTTTTTAGAACCTATTTTTCTTAAATAGAAAAGAGCCTCCTCCCGGTATACCACCTGAAGGACGACTCTGACTGTTCTTATAGATACTTACGCTGTACGCTCCTGCCATCATAGGTGAAGAGCATGTCACGGTTCTCCACATGAGTTTCAATATGGACCGGTCTTCCCCAAAGCTGATGTAAGTAGGGTAATACCTTTTCCAAGTATTTAATATCAAGCTCAACATCCTCATACCAATGTTTAAGGTAAAGTTCACCACTCTTCATGTAATCCCCGTCATTTACGGTGATATAAGGGAAACCTCCATTCACCCGCATACCCACGAGTTGATCCCGAACATGGGTCCATTCCTTGTCGACAATTTTATAATCTTTCCCCTGCTTCTGGAACAGATACATATCTTCCCTCATTACTAGGTCCTTTGTCAGGTAGTTCCGCAAGAAGGAAATATCCGATTCGATCTCACGGACTTCAAACATTTTTTCCCTGCCGGAATTCGGTTTCACTCCCCGTTTCTTCATTTCTTCCGTAGGGTTATCGAAACGCTCCTCTATGTCTTCAAAAACTTTCAGACCAAGATAATATGGATTGATTTGAGTTCGGGACGGCTGTACGACACCTGCATTCAGTTTCGCAAACTCAATCGACTCACCGCTTGTCAGGTCCATTTCACGGATGATTCTTTGATGCCAATACGAGGCCCAGCCTTCATTCATGATCTTCGTTTCAAGCTGAGGCCAGAAATAGAGCATCTCTTCCCGCATCATGGTCAATATATCCCTTTGCCAATCTGATAGTTCCCTGCTGTACTGCTCGATGAAGAGGAGGATATCCTTTTCTGGCTGCGGCGGAAACTTCTTCTTCACCTTCTTCTTTTCCCTGCTCTTTGGCTTTTCGTCCAATGACCACAGATCATCATACGGGGATGCATGACTCGTTTCTTCTTCCTCCCACTCCACATCATCCATTGTCCACGACAGCTTCGGCCTCATGAGAGAAGGATCGATATGTTCATCCACAGCAAGAACAGCATCGAGGAAATTCTCGACTTCCCGCTTCCCATGCTCAATCTCATATCTTCTTACCCGTTCTGCTGTTGCCGCCATGCTCTCTACCATATCACGTTTCGTATTCTGAAAACGCACGTTATTCTTAAAGAAATCACAATGAGCCAATACGTGAGCTACGATCAGCTTATTTTGAATCAGTGAATTCGAATCCAGCAAAAACGCATAACACGGATCCGAATTGATCACGAGCTCATAAATCTTACTCAATCCCAAGTCATATTGAAGCTTCATCTTATGGAACTGCTTCCCAAAACTCCAGTGAGAAAACCTGGTCGGCATCCCATAAGCACCAAATGTATAAATAATATCAGCAGGACAAATCTCATAACGCATAGGATAAAAATCAAGACCAAACCCGGCTGCAATCTCCGTAATTTCCCCTATCGCATTCTGTAACTGCTTCTGTTCCTCTAAATTCATTTTCATCCCCCTCTTTATACTCTTATCTAAATGTATGAAGAGAAAAAGGATTTGATGAAAAGAAAAGCGGAGGCGGGTTGGGCAGGCCCGACAAGCATAAGGTGAATCGACCGGAAAGGCGCTTTTTGCCTTTTTGGTCGATTTAACTTATGACCTCGAGGGACTACCCGCCGGAGCTAGACAATTAGAAAAGCGGAAGGGGCTCGCACTGGGGCGACAAGCATAAGACGAGTAACCCGGAAAGGCGTCTTTTGCCTTTTTGGGTTACTTGGCTTATGACCTCGAGACCCAAGCCCCTGGAGCTGGACAATTAGAAAAGCGGAAGGGCTTTGGGAGAGGCGACAAGCATAAGGCGAGGTGGCATGAAGGTGTGCCTTTTCACCTTCTTGACAGCTTGACTTATGACCTCGAGGGCCTACCCGGCGGAGCTGGACAATCGAAAAGCGGAAGGGGCTCGCACTGGGGCGACAAGCATAAGCCATGTGTAAACCCAAAAAGCCTGTTCCCCATTTTAGAGGAACAGCCTTAATGAAATTTACGCCTTTATATTCTTTTGCATAACCCTCACAGGAATGAGCGTACTGAGCAGCAGGAGGGCAGATAGTGAGAAGATCACTGAAATGTGGAGCACTTCCAGAAGCAGTCCGACTCCCACCGACGACAAACCGAACAGAAGGGTCGTTAATGCTCCTTGAGCTGCATAGATCTTCCCCAGTTCCTGCGGTGGTGCAGTCTCCTGCAAATACGTTTGAAGCACCACATTTTTTATTTGATCAAACACCCCGAACAGAAAGGACAAGACGAGTGCCAAGAAGGCTATCTTGTTCCACGCAAAGATTATAGTGACAGCAGAAGTGATCACCATACAGACTGGCAGCCATTTATCTCGATGATTCGAAAAAATGGTATGAAGTTTAAAGATGGCATAGGAGGCCAGGACCAATCCGATAAAGAAACTGGAATTAATGAACCCCCACCACTCTTCACCGCGTTCGAGCTTCAAATCCACATACAAATACAGTACAGCCGCAATCCAGACGGTTCCTGATATTGACTCCAGTCCATAAATCCAAAAAACCGGAACCAGACCCTTACGTCGTTTCACTTCCGACCAACCTTCCCCAAGCTGTTGCCACCAAACCTTGCGAACTTCCAAAGTAGTCATCGGTATGACCGGTAGCTTCAACATGAAAAAAGTACTAGCCAGAAACAATACAATCACTGCAATGAAAAGATTCGTTTCATTCAAGAGCGCTAATAGGATTCCCCCCAGAGCCCAGCTTGAAAATTGAATGGTCTGATCGACAGTGGAAAGGAATCCATTGGCCCCCATCAACTCCTCCCGCTTCACTAGATACGGGACATAAGAATTTCTGGCAGGCAGTGCCCAACCATCCAAAAAAGAAATGATCCCGGCACACCCAAGATAGACCCACACGTTCCCCATATTGACAACCATCATCAAAAGGAATGTACACAGAAAAAAAGTTTTTCCCATTTGAGAGTAAGCGATCAAACTTCTCATCTGGAATCGATTCAACAAAAGCGGCGCTGCCATACTACTGATAAACCTGGAAAAAGTGATCACCAAAGGAACAGCCGTCATGTAAACAGCGGATCCTGTAAGATTATATACGAGAGAGATCAATCCTACGATATAGAATACATCTCCCATATTGGCCAACGCCTGACCAAACCACAGATTCCTGAATGCATTGGAATGCATGTCTCTCCCTCCCTTTATTCAATTTATAGATAGGTAAGAAAAGATCAGCATCACATCGGAACAAAGATCCCCTTTCAGAATCAAAACGTATTATGTATAGGTTTATTTTAGCAAATTGGTGCTTTTTTTGCAGATATCAATTTAAATTATTATTTAGGCAGTTTTAGGTACTGAATTATGATGAAAAGTAATGCTTACTATTATACACCATACAGTATTCACACGAGTTTTGTTACACTTTCGATGTTGATTGGGCCACTTTTCCCGTTTATCGGGCCACTTTCTCCAATTATTGGGCCACTTTAATGAAAAATTGTGCCAAATTGTGAAAACTACCCAGTTTTCGTTTGAAAATACCTTTCCGAACAAAAAAAGCCTTCTATCAAAGAAGACTTCATCTGCTCAAATTATTCCTTCACGGAAATATTCAGCACCTTTTCATTGTCGAGATTGTGGACCACTATGACAACGACTTTCTTATCGGCACCATTTTCCTGAACGGTAAATTCAAATGCGTCCGATACTTTGTTCTCTGTCATTTTTTTACGCCCCTGGTACTGATAATCCTTCACAGGCTGGCCTGGGTAGTCCTCTTTGATGACGGCCGTTGCGATTCGCCCAAACTTCTGATAATCGACAGGCTCTGCGTTTGCATGATTTGTTAGCAGTAGAAAAAATGCAGTTAAAAAGATCACCATTGATTTCTTCATTTTCATCACCTCTGTTTACGTTTCATTACATAGGATGAATTAAATATGTTTTTTTATTCACCCAATACAAGGAAATCAAGCATTTGCAACAGTACCAACTTTTTCAGAGAAATAAAAACGGTTTTCTCCACACAATAGGAGTACCCCTTCAGAAGGAGGGAAACCAAGTGAACAAAGTCGATTACGATCGGGCCTTGTACTACACTCATCGATCAGAATGGGATAACCTGTTGATCCTCATGGTGAGAACGAAGGATGACCTTCTTTCAAAAAGAATTGAACAATTCTTACATGCGTATCATTTTTCAAATGATTACACGGTTGTAGAGCGTAATCTCTATACGCTTTTACGATATATTGAACATGCAAACTTCACCTATAGTGTCGAGCAACCACTTGAGGAAACCTTTGCAGAGATGTAGTAAAAAGAGAATTCCACCTACGGCTGATCCAATTAGTATGCGCTATTGGATCAGCTTTTATTATTTTGAGTAGCATCACATGATACAAAACTAAACCTAACCAAAAAAAACGGCAACGATGCCGTTTTTTTTAAGACGAAATTTCACTTTTCACAAGTTCTGCTGCTTTCACATACACTTTCAGTTCCTTCATCAGGTCATCAACCAATTTAGCAGGTTCTTCTAATAGTCCATCCCCTTCATAATCAAAGCAGTGTGGATCGAGGACCAACTGTTTTGGAATGACATTTGCATACACTCCGCGACCGACGATACGAAGGTTGTTCAAACAGTTGATTCCACCTTTTCCTCCACCGGCACAAGCAAGGAGAGCAACAGGTTTATGTGCGAATTGCTCACTGCTTAAGAAATCGAGTGCGTTCTTGAGTGCCCCACTCATACCACTGTGATATTCAGGGGAAGCTAAAATGACCGCGTCCGCATCCTTCACTTTTTGCTTAAATGATTTAACCACCTCAAGTTCGGATTGTTCCTGTTCCCCGGTGTACAAAGGGAGTGTACCTGCACTTAAATCAATGAGACCACAGGTATACGTTCGTGCAATGAATCTTGAAGCAATACCGGTACGTCCACGTTTTCTCGGGCTTCCGTTTATAATGACAATATTCATAATAAAAAATCCTTTCCCATTCAATTTGACGTCAGCTTGTGTTTCACGGCATACAGAGCCGCTTGTGTTCGATCAGCTACTTCCAGCTTGGAGAAAATGTTCGAGATATGGGTCTTGACCGTTTTTTCCGTAATATAGAGACTGGAAGCAATTTCTTTATTACTCTTCCCTTTCGTAAGCTCAATCAAAACATCCTTCTCCCGCCTGGTCAGTTCATGTATTTTATGTGAAGGCTCCTGTTTTGATATTCTCGTCAGTAAATGATTGGTCGCTTTCGGGTGAAGAGAGTTTTCACCTGATAAAAGTTTTCGGATACTGTTTACCAATTCATCAGGTTCAATATCCTTTAGTTGATATCCTGCCGCTCCAGCTTCTATAGCAGGAATCACATGATTCTGATCCGAGAAGCTCGTCAGCATCAAAATTTGAATACCGGGATGATTCTTTTTTATTTCCCTTGTCGCCTCAATCCCGTCCATTACCGGCATCATCAAATCCATCAATATGATGTCTGGTTTCAGGTCTGAAGCCATCCGGACAGCTTCTGATCCATTCTTCGCTTCTCCAACAATGTCCAGGTCTTTTTGGGTTTTCAGAAAGAAGACCAACCCCCTGCGGACGACATGATGATCATCTGCTATCAAGACTCTAATCATGGACCGACACCTCCTAATACGGTATTTGGACTGAAATGATTGTACCCTTTCCAAGCTGACTGTCGATACAAAATGTACCTCCGATGCTTTCCACTCGATCCCTCATGCTTTGAATCCCCACTGATGGAAGGGATTTTTGTCCATCATACTGAAATCCGTACCCTGAATCTTTGATTGACAGATGGATGGATTGTAATCCGCTTTTCAATGTGTAGAGGATTTTTTTCTCACCGGAATGTTTTTTACAATTATTTAGTGCTTCCTGACTGACGCGCCATAACACTTCTTCTATTTTAGAGCTTAAGGAAATGACTCCTTCTACTTTCGTATCCAAGGTCAATCCAAGCATTTCTGCATACCCTTTCGCTGCCTCGACAACGCCATTTTCCAATCCATGAGGTCTCAGTTGCCAGATGAGTGCCCTCATTTCAGATAGTGCTTCCTGCGCAAGTCCTTGAATCGTTTTAAAGGTAGCTTTTTCATCCTCTGCCTCAGCCATCTCAGCCCCTCCCCTTGCCGTTAATGTAAGGGAAAACAGCAATTGATTGACCGAGTCATGAAGGTCCCTTGCCAATCGATTCCTCTCCCCGATCAACGCAACTTCCTGCTCCTTCTTTGTCAAGAGAATGCGTTTAATGGCAGACCCGATTTGGAAGGCGACCGATTCAAGAAGAGCCAGTTCGTCCTTAGAAAAATGAGTTTTCTCCGGTGCGGCCACATTCAGCAATCCGAAGGACTCGTTTCCGGATTGAAGGGGGACCGTCGCATGATAGGTGATATCTTCTGTTGCGCCTCTGTTCTCTTCAATGGCCTGCTCGATCCGTTGACATTCAATGATATTGGATGCTTTGGTGAGCTTCCCTTTTCGAAAGCGGTTCACACACCAGCAGCCTCCCGTTCTCATCAGCTCACATTTACGGTCTGAGAGAGATGCAGGAAGATTTTCATACGATACAAGCTCATGGCTTCCTTCCTTTTCAATGAAAAAGATCCATCCGGTGGTGAAGCTTGAGCCCCTGATCAGCTTCTTCAATGCACCTGAAAGCATGGAAGAAAGCTCTGTCTCATCATTCAACAATTCGGCTATCTCTTTCAAAAGCTCGATATTTGAAAGGGATTCCTGATTCATGTTCATCGTCCTTTCCAATCCTTCAGTATTATTATATTGCTTTCCGAGTGAATCCGGGATTATCAAAAAGAATGAAACTCTCTACGACCTTTGACGGAAAACATACGTTCCATTTCACTTTAAAAAAACAAGAGATGCTAGAAAACACATCTCTTGTTCTTAAAATGCAACTCTTTAGGCTGGTCAAACTGATAAGTATCGTTTATTTTCCTTCAGCCTTCGTACCCCGTATTATGCTTTTCCTGCAGATGAACTGATCATCGTTTCCACTTTCGACATGATCGCTTTCTGGAGCGACTGTAACTTCTGATCACTGTCACCCTGTGTTTCTCCAATCACGCTGAAATAAAACTTAATCTTCGGTTCTGTTCCGGATGGACGCAGGCAAATCCAAGATCCGTCTTCAAGGAAATATTTCAATACATTCGAAGAAGGAAGTTGAATGGAAGTCTCAACACCTGAGACTAAATCCACTTTCCTGCTTACTTTATAGTCCTCCGATGACACAACACGTAATCCGGCGACTTCTTGCATCGGTTCGTTTCTGAATTCCTTCAGGATTCCCTGAATTTGTTCAGCTCCTTCTTTGCCTTTCAGGGTCAGACTCTTAAGTCCTTCCTGATAATAACCGTGCTGTTCAAATAACTCATGCAATACATCAAAGAGAGTTTTTCCTTCTTTTTTATAATATGCGGCTGCTTCTGCTGCCATCAATACGGCTTGAATCGCATCCTTATCACGGGCAAAGTCGCCGATCAAGTAACCATAGCTTTCTTCATAGCCGAATAAGAATGAATATTCGCCTGTTTCTTCATACTTTTTGATTTTTTCACCGATGAATTTAAAGCCTGTCAGCACATCTTCCACTGATGCTCCGTAATGTTCAGCAACTTTGCGGCCTAATTCAGATGTAACGATGGTCTTAAATACACGTCCATTATCAGGTATCATGTTCTTTTCCTGTTTGCGCGCAAGGATATAGTCAAGCAGGATGGCACCCGTCTGGTTTCCGGTAAGAAGGATATACTCGCCTGTTTCACCTTTAACTGCTACGCCTAAACGGTCTGCATCGGGATCCGTCGCAATCAGTATATCTGCGTCGATTTCCTTCCCGTCACGGATGGCATATTCAAAGGCCGCTTTATCTTCAGGGTTCGGGGACTTTACTGTCGTAAATTCAGGATCCGGTACTGCCTGTTCCTTTACGATGTGAACCTGCTCATATCCTAATGCTTTCAGACCTTTTTCCGCCATATTCAAAGCTGTTCCGTGCAGTGGTGAGAATACAATTCTAAGATCGGTTTCTTTGGCAATCTGCGGCTTTTCAGAGATCGAAATCAAATGCTCAAGGTAGGATTGATCGATTTCTTCCCCGATTATTTTAATGAGACCGGCTGACTTTAACTCTTCTTCCGTTTTCACATGGATTTCCAGTTCATTTTCGACGGCATTCACTTTCCCGATCACTTCATCCGCTACATGCGGTGGAAGTTGGGCACCATCTTCTCCGTATACCTTATATCCATTATATTCCGGCGGGTTATGGCTTGCCGTTACCACTATGCCTGAGTAAGCCCTTAACTGCCTAAGGGCAAAAGAAAGCTCTGGTGTCGGCTTCAATTCATCAAAGACATAGGTTTGAATTCCGTGTGTTGCCAAGGTTTTCGCTGATTCCATAGCGAATTCAGGTGATTTATAACGGGAATCGTAAGCGATTACAACACCGCGATTTTTTGCCTCCTGTCCTTGCTCTTCTATGTATCGTGCTAATCCTTCAGAGGCTTTTCTGACTGTATAAATGTTCATTCGATTGGTTCCGGGACCGATTTCTCCCCTCATTCCACCAGTACCGAATTCAAGATTTTTATAGAACGCGTCTTCTAAGGACTTATCGTCCCCTTTCATTGTATCTAAAAGCTCTTTGATTTCTTCATCCAGATGCGGGTAGCTGCTCCACTTTTGCCAAGATGTTTTCCAACTCAAAACGATCCCCTCCTAATGCTGTATAATATTGAATTCTATCATATATTGTAGAATTCCTTCTAAAACAATCCGTCACATGTCGACAAGATTCTTTCAATCCTTATTTTAGCATAGTTTTTTTAATTAGAAATTGCCTTTTTATCTATAACAAAAAGACTACTCAGACACCGCTGTTGATTTCCGTGCAAGACTTCGCTTTCCTCGGGCGGAAGGCGAGCCTCCTCGTCGCTGTCGCTCCTGCGGGGTCTCACCTATTCCGCTTTTCCCGCAGGAGTCTTCGCCTTACACTCCAATCAACAGCTAGAACCTGCTAAAACTCGTTGTCTTAATAACCAAGATAACAATGAAAAAATCCGACCGTATTCGAAATCCAATTAAGAATTTCAAATGATCGCTCGGATTTTTAACTAATAATACTCTTATCTCAACATCTTGTACGTTCTTATGGTATGGGACTACTTCTTATAATGAACGCCATAAACATCATGACGGCGGTCTTTAAGCTGTCTGACCGTACCTGATTGACGCTGACGGCGAAGGACTTCTAGATCCACATCACCGATCATGACCATTTCAATGTTCGGATTGGTTTCCCCGACGATTCCATCACGAGCGAATTCAAAGTCGGAAGGAGCAAAGATACCTGATTGAGCATATTGAATGTCCATGTTTTCTGTTTGTGGAAGATTTCCGACTGTACCGGAAATGACCGTATAAATTTGATTTTCAACAGCACGAGCCTGTGCACAATACCGTACGCGAAGATAGCCTTGGCGGTCCTCCGTACAGAATGGGGTGAAGATGATCTTCGCCCCTTTGTCAGTTGCGATTCGGGCCAACTCTGGGAATTCAATGTCATAGCAGATCTGAATGGCAATTTTTCCACAATCTGTATCGAACACCCTAACTGAATCCCCTGGGCTGATCCCCCACCATTTCCGTTCATTCGGAGTGATATGAACTTTGTATTGCTTCTCGATCGTACCATCACGTCGGAAGAGGTACGCAATATTGTAGATCTCATCGTTTTCTTCTTTGACGAAGTGTGACCCTCCGATTATATTGACATTGTATCGAACCGCAAGATCTGTGAATAATTCAATGTAGTCCTCAGTGAAATCTGTCAACCTTCTTACAGCGAGGCTCGGAGATTGAATATTCAAGAACGACATGAGCTGGGTGGTGAAGATTTCTGGGAACACCACAAAGTCCGATTTCGCATCGGATGCCACATCGGTAAAGTACTCAACCTGATTCGCAAACTCCTCAAAGGAGTTGATTTTACGCATCATATATTGAACGACACAGATCCGCACCGGATAGCTCGTCTTGAAATGACGTTTGCTGGAAGGCCGGTAGTCGACGTTATTCCATTCCATAAGCGTCGCATATTTATGGGAACGCTTGTCATCAGGTAAGTAGTTTGGATTGATCCGCATCAGAGTGAATCCATTTAATAATTGAAAGGAAAGGACAGGATCATATATCTTATGACGCCCTACCGAATCCACGTACTCCCGTGGGGACATTTCTTCCGAATGCTTGTAATAATTCGGAATGCGTCCCCCTATGATGATACTCTTTAAATTCCATTGTCTTGCAAGATCCTTCCTTGCTTCATATAAACGGTGCCCAACCTTCATGCGTCGATATTCAGGATGCACCATAACCTCTATTCCATACAGGTTATATCCATCGGGATTGTGATTGGTTATGTAACCATTATCCGTTACATCATCCCATGTGTGACGGTCGTCGTACTCATCGAAGTTAATGATGAGACTCGAACATGAACCGATGATCTCTCCATCTAATTCTGCAACCAGCTGCCCATCCTGAAACACTTCCAGGTGGCTTTCCAGATGCTCGACCTTCCATGGGTCCATACCTGGAAAACAAACAGACTGCATATTGATAATATCTTGAATGTCCTTATGTTCCATAGGACGAATGATCATTTTCTTTTCAAACTGTGATAAGTCTAGCTTTTCTGCCATCTATGATCGACTCCTTCGTAAAATACCTGAATTATATACCCTTATAGTGCACTGTTGAAACGAAGTTCATGACAGGCCTTCACTTTTATTTTAACAAAGGGGAATGAAACATTTGAAGAAATTTGATTTACGTAACTAGCTGATCTCAACAGACTTTTAGGATTAAGCCTAAAAATAGAAGCACCCAATTTGATGGGTGCTTCCTTCCATTACCCTCTAAAATAGTAAGCCGTGGCCTCCCATGGAAGTAGAGTAAATGCATCTTTTTCAAGGTGTTCTTCGTTTGTGATCAAAACATCAGCCTTTGTGACATCAAAGGAATCCACTTTTTCAATGACTTGCTGTTCACCTGATACGTTACATAGGACGAGGATTTTCTCGTTTCCATATGCTCGAGTATAGGCATATACGGAAGGATGATCAGCATAGTGAAGTTCAAACGTTCCGTACGGAATGATTTCATGTTCTTTTCTAAGGGAAATCAAATTCTGATAGTAATAAAAAATCGAGTCTGGATCATTTAAAGCATTCTCAGCGTTGATATCAATGTAATTCGGATTCGCAGCAATCCATGGCGTCCCTTCTGTGAATCCACCATGCTCCGTGCTGTTCCACTGCATAGGTGTTCTGGCATTATCTCTTCCTTTTACGTAAATGGAATGCATAATCTCATCAGGATTCATATCTTGGGCTATTTTTTCACGATACATATTCAAGGTTTCAATATCTTTGTACTCATCAATAGAAGAGAAGCGGACATTGGTCATGCCGAGCTCTTCCCCTTGGTAAATGTAAGGTGTCCCCTGCATCAGGTGAAGTAGGGTCGCAAGCATTTTGGCAGACTTCACCCGGTACTCTCCATCATTACCGAGCCTGGATACGATCCTTGGCTGATCATGGTTGTTCCAGTACAAACTGTTCCAGCCCTTCCCATGAAGTTCTGTCTGCCACTTCGTTAATATCGTTTTTAATTTAACCAAGTCAAATGGGATGACATCCCATTTCCCGCCTGGACCCGAGTCTACATCCATATGTTCAAACTGAAATACCATGTTCACTTCATTCCGGCCTTCCCCTGTATATAGGACCGCTTCATCGGGTATCACACCTGGCATTTCGCCAACTGTCATCGCATCATAATGGGAAAGGACCTCTTGATTCATTTCATTCAGGAATTCATGAATTCGTGGACCATTCATAAAATACTCGTGACCTGAGGCATATGTGTTTCCATCAGGATTCGGTGCATCGGGCAATCCGGGCACCTTCGAAATGAAATTGATGACGTCCATTCTGAAGCCATCGATTCCTTTATCAAGCCAGAATTTCATCATGTCATAGATTTCCTGACGAAGCTTCGGATTCTCCCAGTTTAGATCAGGTTGTTTTTTAGAGAAAAGATGGAGAAAGTATTCTTCAGTTGTTTCATCGTACTCCCACGCAGAACCGCTAAAAACAGATTCCCAGTTATTCGGCTCTTTTCCGCCTTTTCCTTCTCGCCAAATATAATAATCCCTATACGGATTATCCTTTGATTTCCTTGACTCTACAAACCAGCCGTGCTCATCGGAAGAGTGGTTCACGACTAAGTCCATGACAAGCTTCAGATCACGCTTATGCATTTCCTCAAGCATTTCTTCCCAATCTGCCATTGTGCCGAACTCGTCCATAATCTTTTTATAATGGCTAATATCATACCCATTATCATCATTGGGAGATTCATACACAGGTGATAGCCAGACCACATCAATTCCGAGCTTTTTCAGGTAATCCAGTTTAGAAATAATACCTCTGATATCCCCGACTCCATCGCCGTTGGAATCCATGAAGCTCCGTGGATAAATTTGATAGACAACTGATTCTTTCCACCACTGTTTTGACATATGTGCTTTCCTCCAGTAAGGTTCATTTTCGTAAGGAAGGAGTCATGCAAGGGCTTTCTGCAACCGCTTGCACAAATCGTTAAAAAAATATCATACTTCTTCATAAAGTTTTCTCATTTTACTTTTATAATAATAACATACTATAATTTGATAGAATATACATAGAAAGGATTTCTATATGAACAAAAAAGCAGACTCTCTGTTATTCCTTGCCTGGGCTTCCTCTTTGATCGCAACGATGGGAAGTTTATATTTCTCTGAAATCATGAAATACGAGCCCTGCGAATTATGCTGGTATCAGCGTATTTTGATGTATCCGATGGTCATTCTATTAGGTGTGGCTTATGCCCGCAAAGATTTTCAGGCGGCATTGTATTCTACCATACTATCCGCAATTGGCCTTCTCATTTCCATTTATCACTATTCCATTCAAAAAATTACGTTCTTGACTGAAAGCGCACCTGCCTGCGGACGTGTCCCCTGTACCGGTGAATATATCAACCTGTTCGGTTTTGTTACGATCCCGTTTCTGGCTATGACCGGTTTCATTATCATTTTCATCTCAAGCATCATGGTTTTAAAAGCTATAAAGGAGGACAAGTAGATTGAAGAAAATCATCATATTCCTGGTGGCGGTTGTCGGATTATTTGCAGCCATCGCGATTATCACAAACGTCCAGAACAGTCAGAAAGCAGAAGGAAATAAATTCAAGAAAGCCAAGCTTGATCCTGCGACCGTTGAGCTTCTGGATGACCCTAATTACCAGAATGTCATTCTTCCCGAAGAATTGGAAGAGAAGATAAAAAATAAAGAAGATGCGACCGTCTATTTCTACAGTTCAACTTGTATACATTGTAAAAGAACGACCCCTACTCTTGCACCTCTCGCCGAAGACATGGGAGTCGATATGGTTCAATACAATCTACTTGAATTCGAACAAGGATGGGATCAATACGCAATTGAAGCTACCCCCACTCTCGTTCATTACGAAGATGGGAAAGAAGTGGCAAGAATCGTTGGAGAGCATCCTGAAGAAGACTTCAAGGCATTTTTCGAAGAGAACGTGAAATCTGAATAAAAAAAGAGGGACTGACCTTTCCACAGGTCAGTCCCTTTCAAGTGAGGAGGAATTTCAAGATGAAGATACGTTGTATCTTCAGGATTAACTTATTACAAGCCATTTTCCCCTCATAAGTACCTTCTAAACATTTTTATTAAATTATTCGAAAGTATCTAACTTTTCAAACTAGACTAACAGCTGGTTATCCGCTCTCGAATATATGCTGAGGCTATGCTTACAATCTGATTCTCCATTGAATTGATCATACGATAAAGGAAAGAACATGCCAAAACTTTGAAGGATTCCCGCATTGTGATAAAACATTTCTTCGTATACTTCATCACTTGATCCACTTTCAATAATTGAAATCAACGTCTGTAGACATGATATCACCTGAAACGCTTCCTTAAGGGTGCCGAAATACTCAAAGTTTCTCGTCGTCGTATGTAATACCTGCATCTCATCAAATTGTTCAATTTCATCATCTGTGAAATAATCAGGGAAAATAGTACAATACATGTACTGTATGAGCTCTTGAATTTTATCTTCCTGTTCATGTGTTGATGCTAGTAATACTTTCACCATCATAACCCACCTTTGTAATGGTTGTAATCTCTCTGTAATAGATATATTAAGGATAACATAGAAGTAGAACCAACTGCGTGGTAATTATACCCATGAATTGGCTCGAATAGGGGCTATGATAGGAATGAATACCTATTTAAATATAAGAGTTTTGTCTTTTAAAGGAGTTTTTTGATGAAAACATGGAGAAAAGGCGAACAATTCGACCTAGTCATTCCAGATAATTGGAAAAATGTAACGATTGAAACAATTCTTAGAAAACACTGGCAAGCCCCAAAGAAACTTGTTCATTCCATGAGGATGGACGGAGATATCAAGGTGGATGGAAAATCGATTTCATGGACTCAACCCCTTTCACCAGGAAATGTGATTCAACTTCATTTATTTAAGGAAGCAGCCTACGATGTCCCCCCTACTTACGGGGAAATTGATGTGTTATATGAAGATGATCACCTGATTGTCGTCAATAAACCTGCTGGGATTGATACCCATCCCAATACCCCCGATGAAACGGATACCCTGGCCAACTTTGTCGCTTTTCATCATCAGTCAAAGGGGGAAAGCTGCAGGGTGATGCATATCCATCGTCTGGATCATGATACATCTGGAGCGATTATGTTTGCCAAACATCCATTAAGTAAAGCGATTCTTGACAGGCTTCTTACCGAGCGAAGAATCAAGCGCACCTATCTTGCCCTCGTGCATGGACGGTTGAAACAGAAAAAAGGTACGATTTCTGAACCGATTGGAAGAGATCGGCACCATAATACAAGAAGAAGAGTATCGCCTAAAGGTCAGGATGCATTCACTCATTATAGAGTGGTGGAAGATAGAGGGTCTACTACTTTGGTAGAAGTTGAATTAGATACTGGTCGTACTCATCAAATTCGTGTTCATATGAGTCACATCGGTCATCCTCTCGTGGGAGACCGCCTTTATGGGGGAAAACCGATAATAAAGCGACAGGCATTGCATGCAGCCCGTATTTCATTCCCACATCCGCTGACAGAAGAACGGATCGAATGCATAGCTGACTGCATCGATGATATCGGTCTGTAATCAAAAAAATGAGTCACGCTCATCCAAGCGTGACTCATTTTTAATAGATCGATTAATTCAATCCATTTTTCACTGCTTCAGCAATTTGAATCGTACGGCGCGTTTGATGCTTCACTGCAGGTTCGACCGATTCTACCATATTACCTTCCTGGTCCACCGTCACACTCGTTCCGTATGGATTGCCTCCAGTAGTAAAGCTTGATTGATCTGTGTACCCCGGAGCTGCGATGATGGCCCCCCAGTGCATCATGGTTGTATAAAGAGCCAGAACCGTCTGCTCCTGTCCGCCGTGTGAATTACTTGCAGATGAAGTCGCGCTCACTACTTTGTTTGCAAGCTTACCATTGAACCACAAACCTCCAGTGGTATCCAGAAAGGCTTTGACTTGTGAAGGAACGTTACCGAATCTGGTCGGGACGTTGAAAAGATACGCGTCAGCCCACTCAAGATCATCTAGGGTTACTACTGGTACACTATCTTTGGTTTCATTGTAATGCTTTTCCCATGCCGGGTTTGAAGCAATGGCTCCTTCAGGGGCTGTCTCTTCAAATCGAAGTACCTTTACTTCTGCGCCTGCTTCCTTTGCAGCCTCTTCTGCCCATTTCGCCATTTGATAGTTCGTACCTGTTGAACTGTAGTACATAATTGCCAATTTTACGTTAGACATAATTGAAATCTCTCCTTTAGAATTGTCATTTATATAATAAATGGGTGAAACACGATATCAGATTGCAGGCAGATCAATACATTATCCAAATAATACTGCGTCTATCGAATAGGCCCCTGCTCCAACAAGAGCTACCCCTAGTGCAACAACAATGAGCATCACATTATATTCTGTACCGTTTTGGGTCGCCCAATAACCGTTTGCTCCATGGACCTTTAGGATTGCTACGATCATCGTCGCAATAATTAGAAAGGCCGCTAAAGGAGTCAGGAACCCCACTGCGAATAGTATTCCTCCTGCCACTTCCGAAGTCCCTGCAAGAAGTGCCATTGTCTTCCCTGGCTTGATTCCGATGGACTCAAAGAAGCCTCCTGTACCCTTCAGCCCGTGACCTCCAAACCACCCAAATAATTTCTGTGTTCCATGTGCAGCGAACGTCAATCCCATTACTAAACGAATAACCAATAAACCGAACGCAGCTAATGCTGTCATCTGTTTTCCTCCTTATGTTTTCCCATCGAGATTTCCCTTCAAACATTTCAACTTCAATTATTTTTATATCTATTATCTTGAATTTGAGATATATAGTTAAAAAAAAGAGACAAGTTATCTCGAATGTGATTATTTTTAATTCGAGATAATTGTATAATATTCTTCCATTCACTGTCAATCACTTTTTTGTTTTTAATTAATCGAGATGATGCTTTAAATACAAAAAGGCCCGTGTATGAACGGACCTCTTTGTATAAAGTGCTAATTAAAAATCAAAGTTGTCTGGATCTGGACCAAAACGTTCATCGAGATTTAACTGGTTGATTTGATTCATCTCTTCCAGTGACAGCTCGAAATTGAACAGATCTGCATTTTCTTTGATGCGGTTTTCATGTACAGACTTTGGAATGATAATGACATCATTCTGAAGATGCCAGCGAAGAATCACTTGTGCTGCAGACTTACCGTGCTTCTCTGCAATGTGGTTTAAAGTAGGCTCATCCAATACACGCCCTTGAGCGATTGGTGACCACGCCTCTACTGCGATATTTTGAGAGGCACAAAATTCTCTTATCTTCTCCTGATTAAGACGGGGATGTAACTCAATTTGATTTAAAACGGGCTTTTCATTGCCGTTTTTCATTAAATCGTCAAGATGGTGCTGATGAAAGTTACTTACACCGATTGATTTGATCAAACCTTCTCCATGGAGTCTCTCCATTGCCTTCCACGTATCATTGTACTTTCCTTCGACAGGCCAATGGATCAAATACATGTCGAGGTAATCCATCTCAAGCTTCTTAAGGCTGGTTTCAAACGCCTTCAAGGTCGTATCGTAGCCTTGATCGCTATTCCACACTTTCGATGTGATGAACAGTTCCTCTCTCGCTACTCCACCTTCTTTCACGCCCTGTCCTACGCTTTCCTCATTATCGTAGATGGCCGCGGTATCGATGGAACGGTATCCTGACTGAATCGCAGTTCGAACAGCCTGTACCGTTTCAGACGGATCTTTCATTTGGTAAACTCCTAAACCGACATAAGGAATTTCAATTCCGTTATGTAATGTCTTCGTGCTTTGTAAGTTTTTCAACATAATGCATCCCTCCTGACTTAATATTTTACAAACTTAATGTGCTTTATGCTAATTTTATGATTGTAAAGTTTCTTCTTGCCATTCTCTACTGAAAATCACAAATCTACGCTCACTCTAGTGATTTAGTCCACTGAAACTTAAGATGAACCTTAGATTTCCACGTCCTCCCTCTTCATTCTGCATCAATTATTACAAAACACCATCCTTTTGGCACCCTTACTATTACATTTTGTAAAAAACTAGTCATACTTGTTCATTTTGAAGTTTTTGTGAAATCATTTACATTATTTGTTGTTGCGCTTTCAACCGTTGATACAACGGTCTTTAGGGACTTTAGACTATCCAAACAAACTTGTCTATACAAGCGTTGACTCCGCTTTATCCCATTAGTATAGTAACGAGGCAAAACAAAATATACTATGTGAGGTGTTATCATGGCACAAGCCAAACAATCCTTGAGAGTTTTCTTTATACTCTCTATTGCAATCATGATTACTCTATCGGCTTCACTGACTTCAGCATTAGCAGCAGTCACTCAGCCTGAGGCGGACACTCCTTTAAATAAGGAAAATCTCCAAACGCTGTCTGCAAAAGATGTGAAGAAACTCGATAATGGGGTTCAATTCGATCTCGGAGAATATCAAGCCTTCATTCGTATCTTCTCAAAAGATCTAGTAAAAGTTTCAGTATTAAAAGATGGACAGAAAGAAGAATATTCTAAAGCCATCGCAAAAAAAGATTGGAAAACTCCAACGTTTAAAACAAAAGATAGTAAAGATGTTTATACAATTGAAACAGAAGAACTTACCATTAAAATCAACAAATCACCATTCGGAGTCAAGTTCTTAGATAAAGAAGGAAATGTCATCAATGAAGATTATATGAAAAACGGAGCTTCATCCGGTTACGAAGATGGTAAACCTTATGTTTTCAAGAAAACCGAAAAAAGTGAAAACTTCTACGGATTCGGTGAACAGGCTGGATTGAACTTCAACCAGCGCGGTGAAAGCATCGGAATGTGGAACACAGATGCCTATAAATATACGAAAGATACAAAATATGTATATACTTCCATCCCTTTCTTCATGGGACTGAAAAATGAAAAAGCGTACGGAATCATGTTTGATAACTCCTACCGTTCTTATTATGAAATGGCTAGTGAGTCCGATGACTACTACTATTTCTATGCTAACGGCGGTCCTCTTACATATTACTTCATGTACGGCCCTGACATTTCAAACGTGTTAGATATCTACACTGAGTTAACCGGTAAAATGAATATGCCTGCCAAATGGTCTCTTGGTTTACATCAAAGTAAATGGGAGTATACAGCAGACGAAATTGTCGATGTGGCAAAAACATATCGTGAAAACGGAATCCCTCTTGATACGATGCACTTAGACATCGATTATATGGATGGATACCGTGTATTCACTTGGGACGATCAATATAAGGATGCCCTTCAACAGTTGAAATCAATGGAAGGCTTCCATGCGATTGCCATCAATGATCCAGCTGTAAAACAAGATGAAAACTATGAGATGTATAATGAAGGCGTTAAGAACGACTATTTCGCGAAGAATGCAGACGGTTCTATGTTTATCGGACCGGTATGGCCGGGAGATTCGGCATTCCCTGACTTCTCAAAAGAGGAAGTTCGTGATTGGTGGGCTTCTAAAACGAATGTATTATTTGACGCTGGAATCGATGGTATCTGGAACGATATGAACGAACCAGCCGTGTTCCTTGATGGACCGGAATTCAATCATACAATGCCTCTTGACTCATATTTCGGAACAGAAGACGATAAAATGC
The DNA here is from genome assembly GCF_044542955.1 of Rossellomorea sp. NPDC077527. Lineage (NCBI taxonomy): Bacteria > Bacillati > Bacillota > Bacilli > Caryophanales > Bacillaceae > Rossellomorea > Rossellomorea sp. NPDC077527. The sequence continues at coordinate 818,897 of NZ_JBITVL010000003.1, forward strand.
TTCAAACGGAATATCATAACCTTTATGGTCATGATGAAGCAGAAGCAACTTATAATGCCTGGGAAATGTATAAACCAAATCAACGACCATTTGTCTTGACGCGTGATATGTTCGCAGGGTCTCAGCGTTATGCTGCCCTATGGACAGGTGACAATGCAAGTACCTGGGAACACCTGCAAATGTCACTCCCTATGAATATGAACATCGGCCTTTCTGGTGTATCGAACGTCGGAAATGATATTGGTGGATTCGCTGATCGCCCGGATGCTGAACTATTTGCCCGCTGGATCGAGGTCGGAGCTTTCCTTCCATTCTCTCGTATTCATTATGATTCAGATGCAAAAGCAGTTGTAAAACAAGGACAGGAACCTTGGGCTTTCGGTCCTGAAGTGGAAGAAATCAGTAAGAAGTATATTGAAATGCGTTATAAGCTCCTACCATACTTATACAACGCATTTGAAGATTCAGTAGAAACAGGAAAGCCAGTTCAACAACCACTTGTTTATCACTATCAAAAAGACGAAAACACTTATGACATCAACGACCAATTCATGTTCGGAGATTCCATGATGCTTGCACCAGTTGTCGAACAAGGAAAAACAAACCGTGACGTTTACCTTCCTGAAGGTGAAACATGGGTGAACTTCTGGACACAAGAAGAGTATAAAGGTGGACAAACCATCAATGTTGCCGCTCCACTTGAGCACCTCCCGATCTTCGTGAAGAAAGATTCCATCATCCCGACTAGGGAAGTGCAACAATACACTGGTGAAAACGAATTGACGAACCTTGTATTAGACACTTATGTAGACGGGGAAGCATCATACAGCTTCTATGAAGATGATGGGGAATCACTTGATCATGAAGATGGAGAGTATGATATTACCAACTTCAACGTTGAAGAAAGAGACAACAAAATCGAATTCTCTCAATCCATGGAAGCGGACAACTTTGACTCTGCACTTGAACAGTACACACTGAAGCTGAACAACGAAGAAGCTCCTAAAAAAGTGCAGGCAAGCAAGAACAAATACAAAGAAGTTTCGACTATGGACCAAATGACTGAAACGAAACGTTCTTACTTCTACGACGAAGAAACAAAAACGCTTTACGTAAATATTCCTGTGAATGAAGGAAAAAAAGTACAAATTAAATTCTAATCGTAGGGTTGTATTACAGGGAGCCGATCTTGTTGATCGGCTCCCTGTTTCTACTAAGAAGAAGGTGAAATCATATGCCCAAAAACAAAGTAATCATTCCCCTGTTTGCAGTATTACTATGCTTAAGCATCCTCTTATTCATGAAAATCAACTCACCTCATGAGAATAAACAGGAACATTTACACTCGGAATCTCTTATTTCGGGATTACAAACGGATAAAGCCCGCTACCTCCCAGGTGAAGGGGTCAATCTTACACTCAGTACAGGTATCTCTACTGGAAATGTGAACATATCCTACTATCATCTAGACCAAAAAGTAGGAGAAAAAAAACTCCCTATAAATCAAAAAGGAAAACTGTCATGGAAGTGGACACCGCCCTCCAATGACTACCAGGGCTATATGGTGAGAGTCGAAGTCCAATCAAGTCAACGTAAGGACATGAAGACGATTGCCATCGATGTTTCAAGTGATTGGGATAAGTTCCCACGTTATGGGTTTCTTTCAAAGTTCGATACAGAGGATGAAATTCATATGAAACAGATTATGAATCGACTCAACCGCTTCCATATTAACGGGATCCAGTTCTATGATTGGCAATATGAGCATCAGGAACCTGTCAAGATGTTTGAAGGCACCCCTGCACAAGAATGGAAAGATATCAGTAACCGGCCGATTATGTTTGACAGTATTCAAACCTACATTTCGCTTGCCCATGAACGGAATATGACAGCCATGGCTTACAATCTCCTTTACGGATCCTTTGAAAATAAAGATATTCCGAAGGAGTGGCATCTATTCAAAGATCGGGAGCAGAGCAAGAAGGACGTGCATCTCCTTCCTGAAGACTGGAAAAGCAATGTAGAAATCATGAATCCTACCAATCCATGGTGGCAGGATTATCTTATTGAACAACAGCAAACCGTTTACCGCAGCCTGGATTTTGATGGATGGCATATCGATCAGCTCGGGGATCGAGGAGAGGTATACAATGAATGGGGAGATTCGATTATTCTGGATAATAGCTTCGGACCCTTTCTGAATAAAATCCATGAATGTATACCGGACAAGCAGATCGTCATGAATGCCGTGAACCAATACGGTCAGGAATCCATCAACGAGGCAGCCGTCCCATTTCTCTATACCGAGGTATGGGATCCGCACCGAACCTTTAATGATATTCAGAACCTATTGGATCAAAACCACCTTATTTCTAAGGGCAGTAAAAACACCGTGCTTGCGGCCTATATGAATTATGACCACTCCAACAAGGAAGGAACGTTCAATGAAGCCGGCATCCTACTTTCCAATAGTGCTATTTTTTCAAATGGAGGAGCTCATTTAGAGCTTGGTGAACACATGTTATCGAAGGAATATTTTCCACATGATGCCTTAAAGATGACCGATTCACTGCAACAAAAACTCATTCAATATTATGACTTTTTAACAGCTTATGAAAACATCCTTCGAGACGATGTGAAGAAATCCGAGGCTGTGATAGATTCTGAAGATTCCATCCCCCTTCGTTCAACAGCTGAAAAAGGCTCTATTTGGTATACCTCAAGAGAGAAAGGGAATAAACAGATGCTCCACTTTATCAATCTTTTGGATGCCGACTCAATTGCTTGGAGGGATACTACGGCCACACAAAGGATACCGAAAGAGCGAAATAATATAGACATCACAATCGAAACAGACCGGGAAGTCAAAAAGGTATGGTTCGCCTCACCCGATGTTGAGGGTGGAGTCCCCAGAACCATTCCCCATGACCAAAACGACCAATCACTTTCCTTCACGCTCCCCTCCATCACCTACTGGGACATGGTCGTGATTGAATATACGTAAACCAGAAAAGGTCCGTCCCTCGTTTAAGAGGGACGGACCTTTTCTAATAGATTTACAGGCCAATGAATTGGTCTTTACTCTTACCTATTAGTGCAAGCCTATGGAGAGGGCGGGTCATGGCCACATACTGCAACTTGATGTCGAGCTCGTTTTCCGTGTGGAATGTTTCATCCACTGCCACAATAAGGACAACATCAAATTCAAGACCTTTTGACAGATAAGAAGGCACGACGACAATTTGGTCTTTTGGGATCGATTCCTGCTCTTCTAACAATTTCACGTTTCCGGGCTGTCGTTCTTGGAGGAGTTCACTGATTTTCACGCAGTCCTTCATGCTTTTCCCAATGACAGCGAAGGTTTGGAATCCTTCTATTCTTCCTGCCTCCACCTTTTTTTCGATCAAGGTAGCCAATTCATCTAATTCATGGTATTCATCAAAGCTTGGAGATTCTCCGTGCCTCACCACCGGGTTCACTTTCGGAAAATCATAGGGTAAGAGACTCAAAAGTTTATTCGCCTCCCCCATGATTTCGATCGTGGTACGGTAGCTTTTTTGAAGTTCGGTATACGTTGCCCGCGGAAATATATCCCGATAGACAAGCTCCCAGGACTGAAGCCCCCGATAAGAGTGAATGCCCTGGGCAAGGTCGCCGACCAGTGTGAACATATCGGTTTCCAGTGCCCTCTTCAAAGAGTAGAGCTGCATATAACTATAATCCTGTGCTTCATCGATGACGATGTTTTTCGCTTTATAATATTTATCAATGCCGAATAAATGGGATTGTAAATATAGAAGAATCGCCAGATCCTCGACTTCATACTTCTTTTTCTTTGTGTATTTCAACGTATAATGACAGAGCTGTTCAGCCTGATTCCTGCTGAGTTCTCCTTTCGAGTACGATGCAAGGCGTTCCGGATCTGAGAATAACTCGATGAAGTATTGATCCAGGCTCTTCTTTTCAAACTGTCTCATATATCCATTGACACTTGTCCGGATCGCTTTTTTGATCTCTATTACACGTTCGCTCTTCTTGTCTAAGGCTTTTGACACATATTCCTTCCGGTTACCCGCCTTTGAACGCTCAAATAAAGCCGTTTCGATCCGTTCATCGAAAAATTTCTCAACCTTCTCCACCATCTGCTTCTTGTTCGAACGAACATAGCTTTGAAGGAGGGATTTAAGCTTCTCCACCCTACGATAAACCGGCATATACGTATATTCTTCTTTAAAAAGATGAGTGAACTTCTTGGCAGTGTATAGCTTATATTTGTCGACGTAGAAGTCTTTCGATGTATAAAAGCGCTGTTCGATTTCCTCGAGGTAATCATCAAGGATCCGCCTGAATGCTTTGGACCCTTTGAAGCCAGAAATCCATGATGCGGTCTTTACCTCTTCATCGTGGGTTTCTATCAACTTTATGAGCTTGTCGTCCTGGACTAAAGTAAGACTCTTTTCTAAACAAGTCATAACATAATCAGTGAAGGTAGTCTGTCTTACCCGCTCGACTCCGAGTTCCGGCAGCGCTTCTGAAATGTAGTCGATGAACAGATTACTCGGAGCCAGGATCATCAGTTGATTCGGATCGAAATATTGTTTGTAGTTGTAAATAAAGTAAGAAATCCGGTGAAGGGCTATGGTTGTTTTTCCACTTCCGGCAGCCCCCTGCACAATAATCGGTTTGTTTAAATCGGCACGGATGATCCGGTTTTGCTCCTCCTGGATCGTGGAAATGATTTCGGTTAAACGATTACTAGAGCTTTTGGCTAAAGAATCCTGAAGCAATTCATCTGTAGTCGTCAAATCGATATCCCGTATTTCTTCTAAATGGCCATCCTCAATCATGTACTGACGCTTTAGTGACAAGTCCCCTTCATACGTCTCACCTTCAGCATCGTACGATACATCGCCGATCCTTCCTTCGTAGTACAGATTCGCGATGGGGGAACGCCAGTCCACGATGATTTGTTCCTGGTTTTCCCGCTGATACAGGGAGGTCTTCCCGATATAATGCTTCTCCAGCTTATCCGAACCTTCATGCTGAAAATCAATCCGGGCAAAATACGGTTTCGTCTTTGCTTTTGTTAGGGACTCCAATTCTTCTTTGGACATCTCAAAAAAGCTTGAGTTCGTCAAGATATCGATGTAGGCAGCACTGGACTCGCCCCAATCGATATCTCCAAAAGCTTTTTCCATGTTTTCCTTATACTTTTCCTTACTCGTTTCGGATGTGCTGATGACAACATCAATGTAGCGCTTCGTAAATTCTAAGCGTTCTGTTTCACTTGAAAAATCGGGATGAATGTTCGATTCCTTCGTCATACATTTCTCCTTCCAAATGTTTTAGCCGCAATGGAGAAAAAAACGTCCTGTCACTTCCATCGAGGTAACGACGCTCAATGGATAAACAAGATTAGATAGACATATCGAAATCTGTAAAAATTATGTAGGCGTTTGGGAGCAGAGATTTATATTATCAGATAATTTAAGAAAGTTCAATAGGAAAAGCGGAAGGGCTTTGCCCAGAGGCGACAAGCATAAGGCGAACATGCCGGAAAGGCGCTCTTTGCCTTTTTGGCATGTTTGACTTATGACCTCGAGCCTCTAAGCCCTGGAGCTGGACAATGAAAAGCGGAGGCGGCTTGGGCAGGCCCGACAAGCATAAGACGAATCAACCGGAAAGGCGTTCTTTGCCTTTTTGGTTGATTTGACTTATGACCTCGAGGGACTAGCCGCCGGAGCTGGACAATCAGAAAAGCGGAAGGGGCTTGCCCTGGGGCGACAAGCATAAGACGAGTCACCCGGAAAGGCGCTCTTTGCCTTTTTGGTTGTCATCTCACCCCCAACCAATCAAAAAACCCTCCACCTATATAGATGAAGGGTTTTTCACGTGATCTACCGGGAACACAATTTGAAAACTCGTTCCCTTCCCTATACGACTTTCGACGGTAATGATGCCTCTCATCGCTTCAATGATCCGGTAAGACACCATCAATCCCAAGCCGGTCCCTTTTTCTTTCGTCGAGAAATAAGGTTCACCGAGTCTTGCTTGTTGCATGGGAGTCATCCCGACGCCTGTGTCACTGATGGTGATGCTGACATTCCCTTTTTGAACCTTGGAATGGATCGTGAGGGTGCCTCCTTTAGGCATGGCTTCAATAGCATTTTTGATGATATTGAGAAATGCCTGTTGAAAATTTCGGGTGTTCCCGACGATGCCGGAATCCTGGATGTCTTTATGTACAACCACCGACTGTTGATTGCTCAGGGGTTCTACCATGTCGGCGAGCTTTTGCAGCTGTTCCGATATGAAGATCGTTTCCACTTGTTCAGGATCGGGCCTGGCAAATGTAAGATAATCATTGATGATGTCTTCTGCCCTGTTTAGTTCGGAAGATGCAATGGTCAGATACTGCTCTTTTTTACCTACTGGAAGATTTTCCTGTTGCAGGAGCCTCAGGAAACCCTTGATTACGGTCAAGGGGTTTTTCACCTCATGTGAAATGCTGGCAGCCAACTGAGCGAGCACTTCCATCTTTTCTATCTTGACGAGTGCTTGCTTGATTTGAATCTGTTTTAGCAATGTCTCGCATATGTATGTCAGGATAAGCATTCCACATGAAGGGAGTAAGATGAAATTGATTAAATAGCTTTCATCAATCACAAATATAGTCATTGCCTTCGCAATAAGTGCCGCTACTATGGAATGAAATGTAAAGATGCCCACTGAAAATATGATTTTATTCCGGCTCGATAACCGTTGAAAATGGAACCACTTCATACCAATAACCGTGAATAGGTAAATCACTACATAGATAACGAACGCCACCATGCTCCAACTATAAATCATTGTACGGAATCCCAATAGGACCGCCAATAGGGCGAGACCTGTATAAGGGCCCCCATACATGATGCCAAGAACAAACGGAATCATCCGCAAGTCGTGGACACAATATGGGTTATTGTATATGGGTGAAAGCATACACAGAATAATAGCCATACTTAAAGAAACGAAGGTTGCCATCCTCGTATACCAACCATGAATCCACTTTTTTTCAACAAGAAAAAAAATCAGAAATATACTCAAAATGATATAAAAGAAATTATTAATAACATCCTGATTAAAGATAATCATACTTCCCCTTTGACCTTTCAAGAAATTGTATTCTTAAAAATTTTACCATACTACTTCTCAAACCGTTACAATAAAACGCAATTTTACATAAGAGAACTCTCCTGTGATCTACAGGAGAGTCTTTTATTTACACCGTTTTTAATTGTTCACCAAGGTATTGGGCCAACTCAAGCATCCCATATTGTCCAGCCTCTGCCTCTGCATCCTTATTGTAATTCGTATTGGTGTTCACATCATATGTGTAGAGGGTGCCATCTGCATCCTGGATAAATTCAATTCCGGCTACATCGATCCGGTTTTCTTTTAAAAATGCTTCATAGGTTGAAAGGATATCATGGGAAAAGCCTTCACGTATTTGAAATTTTGGCTTCTCTTCTTGCTCCCCCACCGGGCAGAACAAATCGTCTACCTGGCAGACATCTGCGGGACATAATTCGAAGCCTTTTGACGTATCCACCTTTACAGCGTACATGAATGTACCTCCTATGAATTCACAACGGGTGATCGAAGCGTCAGGTGCTTTAATGTATTCTTGGATAAGCGTCGTTCCATCTAAAGGTTCTTCAAACGCATCGCTGTAAACATAGTCTTTCAATGCATGTATTGAATGAAACAGCTGAACGCCTAATCCCTTTCCTGCACGATTATGTTTGGTGATGAACGATGGCTTATTAAGCTTTTCAGCCGCTTCAATTATTTGCTTTTTCCCTACTGCTGCAATGGTTTTCGGAGTCTTGATACCAGAGGCATTCAAGGCCATATACTGATTCACTTTACTCACTTCCAGGCGCAGGGCACGGCTTCCGTTCAGAACCTTACGATCATTTCTCTCTAACCATGAAAGGACGCTTTCCGTCAATTCAGGAGCATAGCGATGGTTTCGTGTGTGGGACGATGCACTGATACGATTATAAAAAACACCTTGTGGCGGCTCTGAAGATAAATCAACGAGTCCTTCATTCAGGAACCATTCCTCGTAAGGCAATTGAAGTTCGTCGAGACGAGCCGTTAAATGATTGGTCCAATCACTATTTTCATGAATAATATGAATTTTCTTCACGATCAATACCCCATTTGCTCGTAGAATTTTACTAAATGGTCTTACAACACAAAGTAATCCTACTATAAAAGTAGGATTTAGGTCAATGATCAAGAATTCACTTTGACTTACGGTCCGTCCTCATTTGAATTTTCATACCGCTTTTTGTTAAGAAGTCACGGGTTTTTGAGGATTTCTCCAACCGCACCTCTTGATCGTCTTTCAGGATGTCCCTGATTTCCTGAAGGACTTCGAGATTTGTCGTCTGTTTCACCTTATAAGGCTGGTCCCCGCCTTTTAACCGGTTGACCACTTTGACCATCAGGAACACACTCATGGCAATAAGAAGAAAATCAACGAATGATCCAACGAATTTCCCCAATTCAATCACCTCTGCCCCTATCCGAAGATGAAGTCCTTCGAAGTTGATGCCCCCAAACAAGATGCCGATTGCCGGCATCATCATGTCCTCAACGAGAGATTCTACAATTTGACCAAATGCGGAACCGATGATGACAGCAACCGCTAAATCAAATACATTCCCCCTCGAAATGAACTGCTTAAACTCTGACCACATGATTAAGCTCACCTACCGCTTCATTACTCTTACCATATGGGAAAATGATGCGAGATATGAAGACAAGTATAAATTTCCTTATAAAAGATATTTCCAAACGATGACAGCAAACAAAATAATTGAGACAACACCCATTAAAATGACCAGCTTTTTTTCTTCTTTGTCTCCAAACATTCTTATTTTCCTCCCCTCTTCGTTCGTGGTATTTAAACGGTTCCCCTTTTAAACAACCTGGTATCCAGTACCACCGGCTCCGGATGTTCTTTTTCCAGAAATAATGTAAACGCTGCTTCCCCTAATATCCGTATCGGCACTTCAAAGGATGTGATACCGAGGGCATCGGCAATGGGATGATTATCAAAGCTGAGTATAGCTAGATCCTCTGGTATTCTGATGGACTTTTTCCCTGCCTCCGTCAACATTCCCGCAGATACTTGGTCGCTCGTTACGATTAAGGCCGTGGGCTTTTCCTTTAATTGTTCCCAGGAGTTTATCACATCCCTCCCGTCCTGAAGATCATAGCAGTCATTAAAGATCCAGTCGTCACAGACCGTCATGCGGGCGGCTTCTGAGCTGTCGTAAAAGCCCCTGATGCGCTCCTCGCTATTCGTTCCAAACGTCCGGTGCAAGCACATCCCGATTCGGGAATGTCCCTTTGAATGGAGAAATTCTACACCGCTCCTGATTCCCTGATAGTGATTGATAAACACTTTTTTATAGGTGGGGTCGTACACATTTTCACAAAAAACCACATTCGGGCCAATGAACGGGGCCAGTACATCCAATGAATTGGAGCGTGAAGTCAGGATCAACCCATCCACTTCCTTCATCTGCAGGCGATGAAAGGCATCAAGTTCAGCTCCCCTGTCATAGTTGGTCTGGAAAAGTTGAAGGTGATATCCGTATTTTAACGCTTCCCCAGCTATGCCCTGAAGAATCTCCCCGAAGTATGGAAGATTCAAATATGGCAAAATCACTCCTATACTGTAGGTCTTCCCCTTTGATAAATGGACGGCATTCGCATTTTTTATATAATTCAACTGGTCCACAGCATCAAGGACCTTTCGGCGCTTCTCTTCTTTTACATAGGGATGGTCGTTCAGCACCCTCGAAACCGTTGAAACTGAAACCCCTGCAAGCTTTGCGATACTTCTGATATTTGTCATACACATTCCCCTAACTACAACTATGTGAAAAAAACCGTGAAAAAACGCTTGCCCTGAAACGCGTTTCACACATTAAAGTGAGTCATGTAAAGATCCTATCGATATTTTGTAAAACCTAAATCATGATAAGGAGGCTGTTATTATGCTTGGATTTCTATCCTTACCCCTTCTTTGTATCATTATCATCGGAGGAAGCTATGCCGCTTTAAGGCCAATAGGCTTCTATACTCCCCAAGATCAAGAAGATCCGTTCGAAAATATATACAACAATAAACTACATTGATTCATGTGCCTGCTTGCTAGTGAAGCAGGCTTTTATTTCACCCATTTCACAGCCCAGGTCTGGACCGCTTGCATGACTGGCTCCAACTCTTTCCCTTTATTCGTTAAGCTGTAAAGAACCTTCACTGGTTTCTCATCGAGGACTTCACGGGAAACGATCCCATGTTCCTCCAATTCCTTTAATCTTTCTGTAAGAACCTTTTGACTTATATTCGGAATATTTCCATGTAAATCTTTAAAACGGCACGTACCTTCAAATAATACCTTTATGATCATCCCAACCCAGCGCTTGCCCAATAATTCAAAGGCAGTGCTATATTTCGGGCAAAGTTTTGTTTCCATATCCCTAAACACATCCTAAATTCTTTTCCCTTGACGCAAAATAAAACGTCGGTTATATTGGTCATATTGTCCAAAACACTTACAAAAAGTAAGTAGCATACAAATATATACCATATTATAACACTTATTCGACCATCATCAAGGAGGCATTATCATGGAAAATTTCTTTCAAGTCGTTGACGAACGCCGCTCAACCAAAGTGTACGACCCTCAAGTGGAAATTCCCCGCGAGGAATTAGTTAGTCTGCTCGAAACAGCAGGGAAAGCTCCATCTGCCTGGAATCTTCAACAATGGAAATTTCTTGTATTTGACCAAAAAGAGGTTCAGGAACGCTTACTTCCGATTGCCTATCACCAGCAGCAAGTACAAGACGCTTCTGCAGTTGTAGCGATCCTTGGAGACCTTGAAGCCAATAAGAACATTGATCCCGTCTTTGATCCTGCCATTGAAAAAGGCGAAATGACAGCGGAAATCAAAGAAGTCCTGAAGAAACAAATCGACGGGGCATACAGCCGTGATGAATATCCACGGGATGCTGCTTTCAGTAACGCTTCCCTTGCAGCCATGCAATTCATGCTTGCAGCGAAAGCCAAGGGATGGGATACTTGCCCGATTGGCGGCTTTAACCCGGCGGCCCTCGTAAGTGAATTCAATGTGTCTGAACGTTACATCCCAATCATGTTGATTACGATTGGAAAACCTCTACAACAAGCACGTAAATCAGATCGATTGGACATCCGTAACTTAATCGACTGGGCAGAATAAGCCTATCCAAAAGCCACATCTGGTCAGGATGTGGCTTTTTCTATGTCGATGAATTCTGTTCAGATAATTTGTGAATTATTTCACAAATCAACATTTCCATTATAGTAGATTTGTTTCCTTTTTGCATCCATTTAGGATTGACCATTTCGTGTCATAAACCGATCCAGACGAAATCATCAATAATCCAGTCGTTTTACAATAATTGAGAAAGAACAACCCTCATCCAACCAATAAAAATAGAGAGGCCAATCGCCCTGCGAATGACCTCTCTTCTTTATGTCACATTATATTTTCAATAATTCCCTTGTCACCCGCTGAATGATCTCAGGCAGTACTGAAAAAGTATAAGGTTTATATACTCTCTCGGTCCATTGATGACCATCCTTACCATACACCCCGATATTGATGGAAGGAATGTTCAGTTTTCTGATCATGTCGATGGGCACCGGATACAGTTGATCAATCAGGGGCAGATTCTTCTTAAACACTTCGATATCCTCATCTTCTTCATGAAGAGAGAGAAAACTGCCATCTGCCAAATAAGGAAAGAAGCGTTTAATGACGAATTCTTCACCGGTTTCACTTGAAATATCGTTCAAGCATGCTCCCAGTACCTCTCTCACCTTTTTACCGTATTCATTTTCTTCATTGACGAAGTTATGAGGTAAAAAAGGCGGAGCAAAGAAAAGGATGACTCTTGGAGTCCGGTCAGGATCTAAGTGCTGAAGGGCTTCCACCATGGCATAAGCGATCGTCCGCCTGTCTTCCCCGTTCATATCGTGAAAGATTTTTTTCAAGACGGGGTCTGGATCAATCCCTCTTTCTTTCAGCCAGAACATATACTCCCTCAAGGTCAGGACTTCAACTTCCCATGAAAATTCCCTTTCAGGGAAACCATGATACTTCCGATATTGTTCAAATTGCTTTTTGCTTCGATCTTCCATTTCACTTACTACCTTCAGCGCTACCTTTTTCATGTCATACAGCACTTCTCTCGCCGTTCTTTCGTATACGAAATAGTTGAAGTAAAGTGATGCGCTCAGAGGAGTCTGAACATTATACGTATGCTTATCGTCTTTAAAGTAAAGACAAGAAGGCGGAAGGGTGAACTCACCTGGGATATCCTCCAGATAATCCAGATTCTGATTGATTTCGAGATTGATCTTAGAAGCAATCACGGTCGGGTCTATCGATGTCAGCACATCCCCGACATGCGCTTCCCTTCCATATATATAGAAACTTGGCAGAAGCTTACCCGCAGCTCCCGTGTAAATATATCGCTTGCAATCACCGTCATAAATAGGCGAAATGAAATCCGTATTGATGGCAGCCAAGTAGTCGAATCCCTCTTTTTTCAATCGATAGAGGTCGCTTAAAGCCGAAATCATACCGGCATGTTCACTCTCTTCGTCTCCATTGAAAAGGAACACTAGATTTCCATCCGGTACTTTTTCACCAGTGTGAAATAAAAGGTTGGCTATATGGACGGCGATCCCGCTTTGCATATCCAATGCTCCTCTTCCAAAAAGCCAATTTCCGGAAAGGGCGTCCTCCTTTACCTTTTCCTCCCCTTCATAGTCCATGAAGAACTTCTGAAGAAAATCGGGATCATGGGCCATATCCTGCAGGGCACCATAATCATCGGTTCCCACCGTATCGTAGTGAGCATGAAATAACACGGTTTTAGAAGAGGTTCCTTTCACAAGAGCAAATACATTTTTTCTTCCAATTGGATCATTCGGAACATCCTGAAGCCAGATTTGATCGGGATGTTTCTGGAAATAAGGAAAAGATGAAATCAACTCATATATAAATCGGGCTTTTTCACTTTCTCCGGTTGTTCCGTTATAGCTTTTCAGAGCGACCAGGGATCGTGTAATGAGTTCAATCTGTTCAGAAATAGGCTTATTTTTCAGTTGTGAATACACGTTAGCACCGCCCCTTTCTTTATGAAATATCAGCATTGGGTAGTACATCTATCAGTGCAAGGGCATTATAGAAACGAAATACCTCTATAATTGATAACATCTTATCGAAAATATATGGGGTTTGGAAGGGGTTCCAAAATATTTTCTTAAAATTTTTTCGACCTTTTCTATTGAAATTCACTCTATTACCGAATATTATAGAAGTTGCGCGTTTTTAATGTTCGTTTTTATTGGAGGTTTTACGATGTTTAAATTAAAAGAACACGGCACGAATCCGAAAACGGAAATACTGGCTGGGCTCACAACATTCCTCACAATGGTGTATATTGTGATTGTCAATCCCATCATTTTATCCGATGCGGGCGTCCCGTTTGATCAAGTATTCTTAGCCACCATCATATCGGCTGTAGCAGGGACGTTATGGATGGCCTTGTTCGCAAATTATCCGATCGCCATTGCACCTGGTATGGGATTGAATGCTTACTTCACTTATTCAGTAGTGGGCGCACACGATGACATTTCATATATCGTTGCATTCTCTGCTGTATTTGTAGCAGGTGTCGTCTTCATCCTACTTTCTTTGACACCTTTACGAAAAAAATTGATTGAAGCCATTCCTCAGAATCTAAAGCACGGAATAACGGCGGGTATCGGTTTGTTCATTGCTTTTATCGGATTGCGTCTGACAGGATTGATTCAGGCACACCCGACGAATTTAGTACAGCTGGGTGATCTTCATTCCCATTCAGCTCTCCTTGCCCTGACAGGATTGGCTGTAACTCTGATCCTGATGGTCTTGAATGTCCATGGTGCTCTTTTCATCGGGATGATCGTCACTGGGTTGGTTGCATACTTTACAGGGGATTTATCGTTTAAAGAAGGATTTGTGGCCATCCCCCACCTTCCAGAAGGACTGATGGTAGCAAATCCCGTAACGGCATTTGCTGACGTCTTCCAATATGGATTATATGCCGTTGTTTTTTCATTCTTGCTTGTCACCATTTTCGATACAACTGGAACAATGATCGGAGTCGCACAGCAAGCAGGCCTGATGAAGGGGAATACACTCCCAAGAGCACGCCAGGCACTTCTGGCCGATTCAATCGCAACAACGATTGGTGCAATGTTCGGTACAAGCCCGACATCTGCATACATTGAATCTTCAGCTGGCGTATCTGCCGGTGGAAGAACGGGATTGACGACTTTGACGGTATCGATTCTATTTATCGCTTCAGCCTTCTTCGGACCACTCGTCAGTGCAGTGTCGGGAATATCAGCCATTACGGCTCCAGCCCTCATCATTGTCGGTAGTTTGATGATGGGAAGCATCGCCCAAATTAAATGGGATGAACTAGATGAAGCGTTCCCTGCTTTCCTGATCATCCTGAGTATGCCATTAACATCAAGCATCGCAACAGGAATTGCTTTAGGGTTCATTTCCTATCCATTACTTAAAGTGGTAAAAGGAAAATGGAGACAGGTACATCCACTTGTGTATATCTTTGCCGTCCTTTTCTTCTACCAACTGGCATTCCTGCCTCATTAATATAAATGGATATACTTGAAAGACCGTTCACAGTGAACGGTCTTTTTTTACACGGGCTGTGTCCATATTCTCGATACATCCTTTAGGTTTGCATCCTCAAAGGTCAGACAATAAATATCGGGCATCTCAAGTTCTTTCCAGAAGTCAACATCGTAGGTTTCATCAAAGTGGTTCATGATCAGTACCATAATATTGCCATGTGTGCCAATCGCCACGTTTTTCCCATTATATTCTTCCACTATATCCATTATCCCTTGTACGCCTCTTTTTTGAGCGGTAAGATTCGACTCTCCCCCCTCTAGTGAAAACTCAGGATCAGCCCATACCAATGAAATGGCTTCTTCAAAATTATCAACGGGAGAGCCGGATAATGTCCGTTCCCTCATCTCTTCAATGATCCTGATCTCCTGCCCGATGTGAAGCGCTATTCCTTCAACGGTCTCTACAGCTCTTTTATAGGGACTGGCACAAACCACGTCGATTTTTTCATTCTTTAACCGTTCGGTAACATGGAGAGCATCCTTTTTCCCTATTTCAGAAAGGGGCCTTGTTAACTCTTCCGGCGAATACACCGAGTGGGCATGTCTGACCATATACAGATTGGTTACTGCCATATTTATCACTCCTTAATCATTGCTGCTCCTACTTCCACACCTTATTCAAACGATCGGAATAAAATAAAATCGCCTTCTTATAAGGTGCGATGTTGATATCTTCTGACGTTTCACCAATACACGTCAGGAGGAGTTCCATCGCTCGACTGTGTTCCTTCAAATTGTATAGGGTCATGGAATAAAACACCTTCAACGCTTGATTATCGGGGAATTGACCTATTCCTGTCTCCAATACCCTTTTACTAGCCTTATAGTTTCCCAATGTACGATATGTACTTCCTAACCCAAGAAAGGCCCCTTGCAAATCACTTTCATCAAGACCTAACCGGATGGCTTCCTCATAATAAGGGACGGCTCTATTTTCCATCCCCATAGCGTCATGGCTCCACGCACATTGATAATGGAGAAACCCATTTTCAGGTTCCTGCCGGATCAATGCCTTCCATAATTCAATGGAGGCTTCGTGTTTCCCTGTCTCTCTTAAGCGGATGGCTTCTTCTATTTGAGTATTCATCTTTTCCTCTCCTATTTACTCAGGTATGAACTCCATCAACCAGGCATCATGGTATTCCCCTTCATGAAGCTCATGCTCCCGAAGTATTCTTGCCTTACTGTATCCACATTTCTCATAGCAGCGGATAGCCCTTGTGTTCCACGTCATTGGATCCATCACAAGGCGATGGACCCCCTCCTTTTGAAGCAAATATTCCACAACAGTTTGAATGAGCTGGGTACCGACTCCTTTGTTCCAATACTCCGTTTCACCGATGAATTGATCTGTGCCGTAAATCACTTCATCCAGATTCGTATAGCCGTATCGAATCATCGTTTCCTCATCAAGTTGATAATATTGAAGATAACCGATTTCATTTCCTTCATACTCTACGAGACAGCTCATTACTCCCCTGTCTGAAAAGAATTTCTCCTCCACCATCTGAGGAGTGAAAGAACGATCCCTTCCTTCATAAAACTCCAAAACCGAGGGGTCCGATAACCACCTCGAAATCGTGTACTTATCCCTATCCTCTAACGGACGGACATTAAAAGCCCCACTCATAACATTCATCGTTCGCACACCTCCATCAACTCATCTTTACCTCTATACATTCATCACCCACAAGCCAAAACCCTTTTTTTGAGGGACGGACCTTGATTCCTAAGACCAGGTCCTAGGAATCAAGGTCCGTCCCTTTAAGTTTGACAAGTTTGTGAATTAATTCACAAATAGATATGATATGATACGTTTAGGAATAGAATATTGTTAGGAATCATGGTATGATTATATTGTGAAGTTTTTCACAATATGACAGCAGCTTCATTGTACTCTTCATATCCCCGACTGTTTTAACCGGAGGATGGAAAAAATTATTAACGAATAGGTGATGACAAATGACAATCAAATGCACAAACAAAGTAGCACTAATCGGTACAGGATTTGTTGGTTCCAGTTATGCCTTCGCTCTTCTCAATCAAGGAATCGCCCATGAGCTCGTAATGATTGATCTGAATAAAGAGAAGGCCGACGGAGATGCACGGGATTTGAATCACGGCCTCGCTTTTGCTTCTCCAATGAAGATTTCAGCCGGGGATTACAGTGATTGCAAAGACGCTGATTTAGTTGTCATCACTGCCGGGGCTAACCAGCAGCCAGGTGAAACACGTCTGGACCTTGTCGAGAAGAATATAAAGATATTCAAAAACATCGTAGAATCTGTCATGGCGAGCGGTTTCAACGGAATCTTCCTCGTGGCGACAAACCCAGTCGATATCTTGACGTATGCGACGTGGAAATTCTCCGGCCTGCCGAAAGAAAGGGTGATCGGTTCCGGAACGATTCTTGATACCGCAAGACTCCGCTACTTAGTGGGAGAGCATTTTGACATAGATACACGAAACATCCATGCCTACATCATGGGAGAACACGGCGACACGGAATTCCCGGTATGGAGTCATACAACCATAGGCGCAAGCCAGTTAAACGAATTGATTGACAGGAAGCAGGACAGTGTCCAAAAAGAACTCGATGACATCTTTGTGAATGTAAGGGACGCAGCCTATCACATCATCGAGCGCAAAGGGGCAACCTATTATGGCATCGCGATGGGGCTTGCCCGGATCACAAAGGCCATCTTTAATAATGAAAACAGCATCCTTACCGTTTCTGCACTCCTCGAAGGAGAATATGATCAGGATGATATCTACATTGGTGTCCCTGCCATCATCAATCGCGAGGGAATACGAAAAGTCGTCGAACTTCCCTTGAACGAGGAAGAAATGGCTCAGTTCACCCATTCAGCGGAAACATTGAAAAACGTCATGAAAAAAGCATTGGAATCGTAATTCACACACTCCTAACATCATGAATCAGACACGCACGCCCATCCCGCCTCCTCATAAGATAAAGAGAATTCTTTATGAGGAGGTTCTTCTATGTACGATCACAGATCAATATTCCCCGGCTTACCCGGTTTTCCCGGTGGAGGACAGGGATCCGGTGGAGGCTTCCCTGGCTTCCCAGGAGGTGGCCAAGGTTCCGGCGGGGGCTTCCCTGGCATTCCCGGTTTCCCAGGCGGAGGACAAGGTGCACCAAGCTCACCACCACCATCTGGCGGACAAGGCGGACAAAACCAACCACCAGGCCCACCTCCGAACTTCCAACCACAAAAAACGGCAATGCAAGGAACGCAAGGTGGACCGAGTTTGTATGCAGTAGATCCAGGTGCCATCAGAAGATGTTTATTCCGCTACACGTATATATGGCTAAGAAGAGATTCATTCTGGTTCTACCCGGTATATGTGGGACGCCGCTCCATTGCCGGATGGAGATGGATCGGATTCACCTGGGTTTACTTCGGTATCGATTTGGATAAAATTGAATCCTTTACGTGTGTGTAGGGTTCGTCATGTACTCTTATCCATACTATCGTACCACTAACACGAATGGCACCATAACTGTCAGCGGGGAGCACACACTTTATGTCGATCCGGATCAAGCCGTCGTCTCGATCGGTATTGTCACGAATGATCAAAATCTTGAAACCGCACAGAGTCAGAATCAGCAACTTTCGAGTAAAGTCGTTCAGTCCCTGCTAAACAATGGTGTCGCAAAAGAAGACATCCAGACGTCCAATTATCAAGTGTTTCCTCAATACAATTACGAGGATGGTAAACAAACGTTCAAAGGATATGAAGTCCGACAGGTATTCAGGGTGACCATCAAAACCATCGAACAAGTCGGAGAAATCATCGATGATGCAATAAAAAGCGGAGCCAATCGAGTAGAAAACATTCAATTCGTCCAGTCGGAACCGATAGAATCCTACCGACAGGCTCTCGCTTTAGCCTACCAGGAGGCATACCAAAAAGCACTCACATTATCAAGCCAGTCAAATCAACAGCTCAATCCTAAGCCAAAGTCCATTACGGAACAATCCCGACCCGTGGCCGCGCCCTATATGAACACCGCCTATCTAAAGGCAGCTGACGAAAGTACAGCCGTCCAGCCCGGCCAGATTGCCGTCACCGCCATCATTACAGTGGAATTCAGGACTCATTAAAAAAACTGCCAAAGTAGATTCCTACTGAGGCAGTTTTTTTGAGGGACGGACCTTTTGATGAAGGGGTCCTCAATAGTGCTAGTTGAATGGTTTGATCATGGCTAGATCTAGATCCCTACCCTTCATGTGGAGAAGCGGGATAGAACGATTTGCGTCGTTTATTACATAATTGCGTCATTTTAAAATTTTTTGCGTCATTTCACATGTTTTTGCGTCATTTTCTAAAGTAATTGCGTCAAATCCCATGAATAACCAAAATAACCCAACAGTCGCTCAAAAAGATCCGATCCTCTACCGGCCTCTCTTCAAATCCCCATCAACCACATAACGAGCCACTTGATCGGCAGAGATGGCGACTTCATCATCACTCAACATCCGAACTCCATGCTCGACATAAGCAGGCAGAAATCTCATCCCAGTAAGATTAGCCGTTGCCTGCAATGGCTTCAATAGTTCACTCATGGAATAATGATTGAAGCCTCCAGATCGGTATGCCCCACCTGGTCCTCCTGTTGAGGTGACAACCAAGAATTCCTTGCCATGCAACTTCGTCCCTTCTGAACCGTACGCCCAGCCGTATGCCAGCACTTGATCCTGCCATTCTTTTAAGATGGCTGGGGTGCTGTACCAGAAGAACGGAAATTGGAATACGATGCGGTCATGTTCTAACAACAAACTTTGTTCTTTTTCAACGTCAATTCTCATATCAGGATATTCTTTATATAGATGATGGACAGTGACGTCCTCTTCCTTCTCAAGTCTCCCTGCCCAGGCTTTATTCATTCTGGATTCTTCAATATTTGGATGTCCAACCAACACTAATGTTTTCATATTGCCTACCTCCTTATTTGCATATACAAATAATAGCACAGTTTCATTTGCATATACAAATATTATCGTAAAAATTTTTATTTTTTTATTTTCCAATATGAAAACTTCTTGGTTAGCTACGAATTAATCATTTACCTCAAGCCCTATTCACCCAAAAACTTTGATTTTCTCCCGCAAGCTTCCATTGCAGATAATACAGCTCCTTTAAACTGATGTTTCTCCAGTGCCGCCACTGCTTCAATTGTTGCTCCGCCTGGTGAACAAACGGCATCCTTCAGTTCTCCGGGATGAGTGCCGGTTTCAAGTACCATTTTCGCGGCTCCAAGTACAGCCTGTGCTGCCAGCTGATAAGCCTGTTTTCTAGGAATTCCCTGGAGGACGGCTCCATCAGCAAGTGCCTCGATGAACATAAACACGTATGCAGGGGATGAACCACTTACGGCAGGTATGGCATCCATCAAGCTTTCGTCCAGCCTTTCCGCCTTTCCAAAGCTATCAAGGATTGCCTGAACGTCTTCAAGATCCGCATCGGTTACTACCTCGTTCACACAATAGGCCGTCATTCCTTCTCCAACAAGAGATGGAGTATTCGGCATGGTCCGTACGATTTTGGCTTCAGGGGAAATCTGTTCTTCCATCCATTTAATCGTAATCCCTGCAGCAATCGTAATGATGATGGCATCCTCTTTCAGGGAACCTTTGATTTCTTCGATCAGTTCTCTGTATTGATCTGGTTTCACCGCCAGGAATACGATATCTGAAAAAGCAGCTACACTCTGGTTATCTTTTGTCGTTTTCACTCCGAATTGTTCTTCAACCTCTGCGACGGTGGCTTCTGTACGGGCACTCGCTCGGACGGATTGCCCATCCACTAGCCCGGACTTCAATATCCCTCCCATGATGGCACGTGCCATATTTCCGCATCCAATAAATCCAATGGTTTTATCCATTTCTTTCACCTCACGTATGTATGTATGTAAACAGTCTTTAGCATCATACCAAATTTTCAGCCTTAAAGAAATGTTTCCCCCTCCTAAAAAAAAGACTTAAAGGCCTGCACCTTTAAGTCTTTCATCATTCCACCAGCTTCCCACAGTGTGGACAGAGGGATTTGATATAATCCTTTGGAACTTTCTTATGACAATGATAGCAGGTTTTCACATACACCGGATTCTTAAACAAGTCGTCTGACATGCCGTAACCACTTTTGAAGGTCGACTTCATCAGTCTGACTAATAACCCGATGATGACTCCGGTAATCAGTAAAGCCCAGATCATCTTGCCCGGACTACATCAATGATTTTCCCATAATCCAGTTCGACGATCGGTTCATCCTTATGTAGTCTCTCCCTTATCTGAGACAACAAAGACTCTTCTCCTTCTGACATATTCGTCAGATCCCATTTCTTATGGAAAACTGTGTACAGAGTCAGGTCCCTCAGAAGCAGAAAATGGGGAATGCGCTTGACCCATTCATCCTGGATTTCACATTCCGTCCTGTATCCTTGTAGAAACGCAATGAGGAATCTTTCTCCGAACTCACTTCGGTTTTCGAGCGTGTCATTTCGAAACTTCCACCATACCGAATAATACAGCGGGATGGCCACATCACTTATAAAAAAGAATTCTGTACTATCATCAAAGTCAAACACATGTAGATCACCTTCATGATAGAAGAAATTTCCCGGATGGATATCCGAATGAATGAGACCAAACGTGTCTTGCGTCTCAACGAATCCCCTGATTCTTTCTTTATTTCGATGACCTTTTCCAATAATATCCTTGTCTTCTTTTAACGATAAATATTTCTCGTAATCAAGCACATCATCCTGATCCCAGCGATTCCGTCTATTCTCATTCTGATTGTATCCTTTTGTAACCCTATGCATATGCCCTGTAAGTTTTCCCCATTTGTAAAAAAGTTGTTCATCAAATAATGGGTCATTGATCTTCACAGGACCTCCTGGAGCTTTATCAAATAAACAAACAAAAAAGGATGTTTCACCTGTATTGAAGACTTCTACTAGATTTCCTTTGTCCGAATCATTCACTAGGGAGACATGCACACCATTTTTATGTAAATAATTGATCCATTTCAGCTCTGCCTCCACTTCTTCTTTGGAGCGATGGGAACTGTGGGTCAGACGGAGGATATAAGGAACCCCTCCCTTATGCACTTCAAATACATAATTTTCGAAATCACCAAGCTTCTTTGCACTTGTCGCGTCACAGCTGAAACGCGACGCGGCATCTCTTAACAAATCCTCTGTAAATAGCTCTTCAATCCATTTTTCCATCTTGGATTCTCCTACTCTGACATGTTATTGTTTTGATTCCTGAGAAGCGCCACCCGGTAAGGGAATAGTTCTGCCGTCATGATCCCTTCCTTCACAGCGGGATCGTCTTCCATCATGATCATTGCCTGCTTCTCATCATCTGCTTCGAATACCACGATTCCAAAGGCATTTTCTTCTTCATTCAACGTTCTTCCCGCAAGGATCACCTGACCGGATTCGGTCATCTCCTTCAGTCTAATAAAATGACGTTGAACGATCCCTTCATCCTCGACGGTCCAGCTTCCCTCCTGATGCAAGCGGGGAATCAGCTTTAACACATAAATGTATTCCATTTCCTACACTCCCTTCCCCCATACATATACGACTTTGGTAATAGAGAATCCTTTTTCCACAGACAGAAAAAGCCATTGAGAATACCTCAACAGCTTTCAGATCCTATATTAGTGTTCTTTCATCCACCTGTTCATCGTCTGAATGATTTCATCCTGTTGCTCCCAGACAGGAATACTTGCTTTCCGGTCTCCTTTCTGAGGACCGTAGACACCGAATCCAGCATGATTCCCCCCTTTAATTTGATGAAAGGTCGCAGTGGACGGCAATAATGCTTTACTTTCTTCAATATCTTCCCCGGTGGTAAGACCATCTTTTTCCGCATAGATACTGAGCATAGGCAGGTTACCCTCGGAAAAGTCCGACGATTTCGCTGGATATGAAGCAAGGAAGATCACCCCGTTTACATCACTTTGATGTTCATAGGCATACGAAGCTGCTGCCACACCGCCTAAAGAGTGACCAGACACATACCAATCAAGCGATTCATCAAAGTCGTCCATGATTTGTTCAGATTCATTTATCCCCAAAAATGCGATATGAAAGGGCATCTTAGGAATGACGACGGTATATCCCTTTTCGGATAAAGACTTCCCGATGTATCCATATGCCTCTACTTCAACCTTTGCCCCTGGATAAAGGATCAGACCTTTTCCGTTCGGATCCTCACTGTTAAATATCAGCCAATCATTTTTTTCTTCAATCAATGGATCCTTATCTATTTTGACTTTTGTCAACAATTCTTCTGTCGCAGAATAAGTTTGCTCCGACCAAATATAAAAACCGAGAAAACCAACTAAGACAACTGCAAGAATCACAATCCCTATCCACTTCAGCACTTTTTTCAATGCTTTCACCCCTTTACACACTACGTTATGATGTTTTCTGACATACACTCATACAAAAAGTGACCAATCAACACTTGACCACGAATCTTATCATACACTCTTGCCTTCTTTCATTCATGTTTATTCTAGTATAAAATGCTATTTAAACGATGAATACATACGGAAGGAGCATTTAATGTGGATAACGTGGCAAAGAAAGCCGCCGGCGAAAAGGCAGCTGAATATATACAAGACGGCATGACCATCGGATTAGGATCTGGATCGACCGTTTATTGGACAATTCAAAAAATAGGGGAGCTTGTATCCCAAGGGTTACAAATCAAGGCCATCCCCTCTTCGACGGAAACAGAGCGACTGGCAAATGAAGCCGGCATTCCATTGACCACCTTCTCCGAAGTAAAAGAGTTGGATCTCTCAATCGATGGTGCAGATGAAGTCGATCCAGCGTTCCAATTAATCAAAGGTGGGGGCGGTGCATTGGTAAGAGAGAAGTTCGTTGATGCATTTACTAAGAAATTCATAGTCGTAGTGGATGAGTCTAAAAAAGTTCCTAAGCTCGGTGCCTTTCCCCTTCCTGTCGAAGTGATCCCCTTTGGATGGGAAATGACTTTCCGATCACTGGCTGATTTAGGATGCACGCCGGTTCTAAGAAAGAAAGATAACGATATTTTCCTTTCTGATAACGGGAACTATATCATAGATTGCCACTTCTCGAAAATTGAGCATCCGTCCACCCTGCACCATCATTTGAAACAATTATTAGGTGTTGTGGAGACGGGCCTCTTCATTGATATGGCAGACGTAGTGATTGTAGGAAAAGAAAATGGAGTGGATATCCTCGAAGCAAGGGAATAATCCAAATAAAAACCAGTCAACATGACTGGTTTTTATTGATTGGTTTTTTTAAATGTTAAGTCTTTCTCAACCATTAAATATTGTAAAGCTGTCCGAAACGTCAAAAAGGTTTTGATTCCATTAAGTTCTGTTATACCGGAATTGATCATCACTTGAGTAAGGGATGGTGTGAAACCTACAAAGAGGGTTTCGATTCCCATCAACCCGATCGCCTTGGCCATGTTATCGATATAGGAGCCAAAGACTTCGATTTCACCAATTTCCTTCTCTGAAATCGCTGAAAAATCGACAATGATCGTGTTAATATCTTCTCCATATGAAGCGTTCAAGATCTTTGAAATGATCATTTCAAAGCGTTCCGGGCTGAGCCTTCCCGTGATAGGAATCAAAATGGTCTCAGGTACGATGGACGGAATGATAGGTGCTGAAATGTCCATGATCAGCTGCTCAGATTGAGTGAGCTGTTCTTTCAAGTCCTGGATTTCCTGCTTTAGTTGCTGAATGATTTGACTTTCATCTGTCATAATGAACCTCGCCGTTAATTAAAATAGTTTTGTGTGTAACTACCTCTATTTTAGCACTTTGTATATCAAACTGACTAATAAATTCGTATGTAACCAAATAAATAGAAGACAGTGAAAAACCAGCCTCTTCGGCTGGTTTTTCTCACGCGAATGCCTTTTCCTGCTCCTTGTGAAAGAAACTCTTCATGGCATGGAATACATCGGCTTTTTGTTTAAGGATGTAGTAACGGAAATCGTCGTTTTTAATATTTTTATAGGCAGACATCAACGTGGAGTGACGATTATACTGATTCACTTCACCATAACCAAACATGCTGGATACTTTCATTAATTCTTCTACAAGCTTCACACAACGCACATTATCAGATGTCAGATTATCCCCATCCGAGAAATGGAATGGGTAAATGTTGTAGCGGCTTGGAGGATATTTACCATCAATCAGCTCCAGTGCTTTACGATAAGCTGATGAACAAATGGTTCCCCCGCTTTCCCCTTTCGAGAAGAAGTGCTCTTCTGATACCACTTTAGCTTCCGTATGATGAGCAATAAATTCAATTTCTACGGTTTCATATTTCGTACGCAAGAATCGGGTCATCCAGAAGAAAAAGCTTCTTGCCATATATTTCTCCCAAACACCCATACTGCCACTTGTATCCATCATCGCTAATACAACGGCTTTAGATTCTGGCTTCAACACTTCATTCCACGTTCTGAATTTCAAATCTTCCGTGAAGATCGGATGAAAGCTTGGCGCTCCTTTCATCGCATTTCTCTTAAAGGCAGACATCATCGTCTTCTTCTTATCTATATTCCCCATTAGACCTGTTTTACGGATATCGTTAAACTCAATGTGCTCGACAGTTTGGACATCCTGTTCTTTCTTCTTCAGGTTCGGAAGTTCCAATTGACTGAATAACGCTTCTTCAATCTCAAGCATCGATACTTCAGCTTCATAATAATCTTCACCGGCTTTATCTCCGGCCCCTTGACCTTTTCCAGGACCCTGCTGCTGTGGTGAACCATCCCTTGCAATGACATCCCCGACCTGACTTTCACCGTCTCCCTGCCCGACATGTTTATTCTTATCATAATTATACCGAATTTTATACTCATCTAACGAACGAATCGGGATTTTGACGACGTCGCGACCATTGGACATGACAATGTTTTCTTCCGTGATCAAGTCTGGTAAATTGTTGCGGATGGCATCCTGTACTTTCTCTTGATGTCTCTGTTGATCATCGTGACCTTTGCGGTGGAGGGCCCAATCTTCCTTGGAAACGACAAACTGATGATTATCCATTTGACTCAAATTATTCCCCTCCTTAAAATTTTTTCACATTTTTTCAATTTCCTGCATACACTATGTTGACTGTCTTATCTGCACGTATCCCATGAGGTGAAACGGGGATTACTCTATCCTATGCAGAAGTATTAATAAATTTACAAATAATTTCGACAATTAACGGTTCTTTTATGATTGGACAAGCCTATTTTTCAAAGGGGTTGTCCTTGGGTCCTTCTTTGTCTATATAAAGCATCCTTTAACCAAAAAAATAACCAGGCAATATCACCTGATTAAGCTTCTTCTTCATATTGAGCTGGATCTGACACTCGATTGTGCAACTTCAGTTCGCCACTGGAACGTAACTTCTCCATCTGCTTCCCTAACTTAATGACTTCCTCCATATTGGAGGCCATGCTTCCGTTAAGAGGTTCCGCATCTACCCGAGGTTTAGGTTCGAAAGACATCTTATCAACCCACCTTCATTTGTTAAAGGGCCCAGCTCTCTATCTATAGATTATTATATTCAGACTTTTCCGTCAACTATTCCTTATCCTGCTTTTTATATTGGACGGGATCGGGCTGCTTTCTGTCTTCTTTCAGTTCTTCATTTGTTCTGAGCTTGTCCATTTGCTTCCCCAACTGCTTCATCTCTTCCATGTCATGTGCCATGGAGCCATTCTCCGGTTCATAATCCTTATCCAATTCGTGTTTACTTTTACTCATATCTCTTCACCTCTTTGACTACTACTTTTCCCTTTCGCTGAAAAAATTAAACTATGATAAAAGCTCTTTTCACAAAGATTGTTGCTATTCATTCACAGAATAAGGTTTGCAATTGCTCTGTCATTTAGGGTGTGTCGGAGAGTGAAGGGACATCAGTTAAGAAAGAGAATTAGTACTATTAACTATAATTGGTTACTGCAACTGTAGGAAAAAGATATTGTGTAAGTAATCTTGTAATTCACGCTATTATAGTGAAACACTTTCGTTTCGAAAATTGATTTGAGCAGAAATCACCCGTTACTCGCTACATCCCAAAGTAACAATGTGTACAACAAAAGATCCATGACAAAAAAATCTGGAGGCATCCGCTGCCTCCAGATTTCATTTTGGTTTTATTAACGATTTAATAAGCTTCCCACATAGCGCAGCAATTCATTGGCAGATGTCGAGTTATAACCATGTTCATCAATGAGACGGGCGACCACCTCATTCACTTTCTTCAACTGCTGTTCATCCGGTGTCTTGGAAGAAGTCGTGATCTTTACAACGTCTTTCAAGTCAGCAAATAATTTCTTCTGGATTGCTTCACGCAGACGGTCATGTGAATTGTAATCGAATCGCTTCCCTTTACGGGCATAGGCAGAGATACGGATCAGTATTTCTTCACGGAATGCTTTCTTCGCATTTTCAGAAATGCCGATCTGTTCCTCGATTGAACGCATCAGCTTTTCATCCGGATTAATCTCTTCACCCGTTAATGGGTCATGAAGCTTTGCTTTATTACAGTACGCCTCAACATTATCAAGATAGTTATCCATAAGCGTTTTCGCAGACTCTTCATATGAATACACGAATGCTTTTTGCACTTCTTTCTTGGCAATATCATCATACTCTTTACGTGCTAGAGATATAAAGTTCAAATACTTATCGCGAAGTTCATTCGTAATCGAAGGATGCTGATCCAGTCCTTCTTTCAGCGCGCGGAGTACATCCAACGCATTGATGGTCGGCACCTCTTTGCGGATGATCGTAGATGAGATACGGTTGATCACATAACGCGGATCGATTCCGCTCATGCCTTCATCCTGGTATTCCTTCTTCATTTCATCCACGTCTGCAGAGTTGAAGCCTTCCACGTTTTCCCCATCGTACAGGCGCATCTTCTTAATCAGATCAATATCACCGCGTTTCGGTTCCTTCAACCTGGTCAGGATCGTGAACATCGCTGCGACCCTTAACGTATGAGGAGCCACATGAACGTTTGAGACATCACTTTCATTGATCATCTTTTCATATATTTTCTCTTCCTGGGTCACCTTCAGGTTATAAGGAACCGGCATGACAATGATACGTGAATGCAGGGCCTCATTCTTTTTATTTGAAATGAAGGATCGGTACTCCGTTTCATTCGTATGAGCCACAATCAGCTCATCGGCTGAAATCAGGGCAAATCGGCCAGCCTTGAAGTTTCCTTCCTGAGTAAGAGATAATAAGTGCCATAAGAACTTTTCATCACATTTCAGCATTTCCTGGAATTCCATCAAACCGCGGTTTGCTTTATTTAATTCCCCGTCAAATCGGTACGCACGCGGATCTGATTCAGACCCGAATTCAGCAATCGTCGAGAAGTCAATGCTTCCCGTTAAATCGGCAATATCCTGTGACTTTGGATCGGAAGGACTAAACGTACCGATTCCAACACGTTTATCTTCTGAGAAGAAGACTCTTTCCACTTGGACATCTTCAATGCGTCCCTGATATTCTTTCTCCAACCGCATCGTATTCAGTGGAGAGAGATTTCCTTCAATGCGAATACCGTATTCTTCATAAAAATCTTCACGTAAATGCTGAGGGATCAAATGCAGCGGGTCTTCATGCATCGGGCAGCCTTTAATGGAGAAGACTCCTCCTCTTTCAGTCCGTGAATACTGCTCAAGTCCCCGTTTTAACATGGAAACGAGAGTCGACTTCCCTCCACTGACAGGACCCATCAAAAGCAAAATCCTCTTTCTCACGTCTAATCGTTTCGCAGCAGGATGGAAGTATTCTTCAACGAGTCTTTCCAGCGCCTCTTCTAAGCCAAATAATTGATTGCTGAAGAATTTATACTTCCGTTTCCCCTCGACCTCCTCGACCCCGGCATCCTTAATCATATTAAAGACTCTTGAATGAGCAGACTGCCCGATCCAAGGCTTCTCTTTCAGCAGGTCTAAATACTGAGCAAACGTCCCTTCCCATTTCAGTTTCTCTTCTTCTTCTCGGTAATGTTCGATTTTTTTTAAAATATCCATAAGGACCTCCCCCTGTCGCTTAATGAGAGACGATTAATATACTCTATGCGCTTGTTCACCCGAACATGTTAAGAAGATATATTAATTATAGACAAAGGGTCCATATCGGCTATAACAGGGGGGAGCTAAAACATACTCTACCCTCAAACTTTCACAAAACAGCAAAAAAAATCCAACTTTCGTTCACATCAAATTAAAAATAGGCTATACTAAAGACAGACTGTGGAATAAGTAAACTGGGAGGTTTGTAAGACATGGGTACTGTAATCATCGTAGGTGTATCTCTAACGTTCTTAGTAGCGATTTTCACTGCTGGATATAATGATAAACCAGGTTCAAACTAAAGCGTAGGCGGCTCGTTCAGAGGCGACAAGCATAAGATAACCCAACCGGAAAGGCGCCCTTTGCCTTTTTGGTTGGGTTATCTTATGACCTCGAGCCTCTAGCCGCCGGAGCTGGATGATACTAAAGCGCAGGCGGCTCGTTCAGAGGCGACAACTAAAAGCGAAAAAGAACTGCCCCCCCAATAAGGTCAGTTCTTTTTTTGGTTCAAATAAGCTTATCTTTTATTAAACCCTTTCTTCTCCACAAACTCCTTCATATACATCCGTTTTTTACCCGACAGCATCTTCGCCATCTGCTCAGTCCACCGATCTGACCGTTTCCCTGCTGTACGTGCATGATAATAAGCAGAAATGGTTTCGTCATAGTGGTCGAGTCCCTCCTTCATGGATTTCTCATCGCTTTGGTAGGAATCTTCATGATAGATGGATTCCATCGGCAGCCTTGGCTTTACATCAGAATTTCCTTCAGGGAAACCGACTGCAAGCCCGAATAAAGGAATGACTCGATCAGGAAGCCCCAGCAATTCACTTACTGTTTCCAGATCATTTCGGATTCCACCGATATAACAAATGCCCATTCCCATGGATTCAGCGGCAATGGACGCATTTTGAGCAGCCAGTGAAGCGTCTATCATCGCCACCATGAATTTCTCTGTGCTTTCTAATGAAGGAATGACATCTGCCTTTTCCCATTCACCTATCTTCTCGTGGCGGTACAAATCGGCGCAGAACACAAAGAAATGTCCATTTTCTTCTACATATGATTGTGGACCTGCGAGCTCTGCAAGCTTCTTCTTTTTAACAGGATCCTTCACCCCGATGATGGTGTATGCCTGAATATAACTGGACGTACTCGCAGCCTGGGCACTCGAGACAATGGTCCGGATTTGTTCCTCGGTTAATGGCTCATTCTTAAATTGACGAATGGATCGATGCTTAAGAATCGTTTCGATGGTTTCGTTCATTATGTATTCTCTCCCTTCACATTCCTTCCCTTAGTATAAGCTAAATAAAAAAAGGAATGAAAATCATTTGATTTTCATTCCATCTTTTTATAATAGTCCCGGATAATTCCTTTGCCTCAATGCTTCGTATATGAGAATCGCCGCCGTGTTGGAAAGGTTCAATGAACGGACATTTTCATTCATCGGAATGCGGAGGGCACGGTCCAGATTGTTCTGGATGATCTCATCTGGAAGCCCGGATGTTTCCCGTCCAAAAATAAAGAAATAATCTTTGTCTTCTACACTGTAATCAAAATTCGTGTGAGGGATCTTTCCGTATTTGGTTAAATAAAAGAATTCCCCGCCATCGTTTTTCTCGAAGAACTCTTCTAATGAATCATAGTAAACAATGTTTACAAACTGCCAATAATCAAGTCCTGCACGCTTTAACATTTTATCATCCGTCGAGAATCCCAGTGGACGGATCAGGTGCAGAGTCGTATCCGTTGCTGCACACGTTCTTGCAATATTCCCTGTATTAGCAGGGATTTCCGGTTGATATAATACAACATGTACTCCCATGTAATGTCACCTCATTCATAAAACTCTAAGTGACATTATACCATTTCTTCCTCATAGAACAATACTTAGCCGTCATCTACTATCGTAAAAAACCGATATTTCATATTAGGCGTATAAGCTGTGGAGTCTTCATATTTCCAATATCTCATACGGCTATTGAAGGTATGGGCATTCACGAGGGGTTCCCCTGCTGCGTCCTTTCCAGTGACGATCGTTGTATGATCAAAACGTCCATCCCCTTCAAAGTCGTAGCAAATCACATCCCCGAGCTTCAAATCATTGGGATCATCCACTAGAATGCCGCGAAGGCCGACCGTCGAATTCGGAATATACCACCTTAAGGAATTTGCGACAGTCCAGCTATAGCTCCAGCTTTGATTCCTCATCCACCACCCTTTCCCTTTAGTCGGATACCCTCGCATAGGTGCATCGCCTGCATGAAGGCATTGTGAAATATAATTCGTACAATCATTTTCAAACTTCTTGTATGCGGGATTGTAGCTGTTCCACCACCGTTCGGCATATTGAACGGCGCTGAGTCGATCATACCTGTACGACACCCTGTCCTCTTCTTCATGGGGGCCATCGTCTTCTCCCTCCACGCTCTCGTCCCTTTGGATCCGGATTTCTCCATCTTCATAAATTTTATCTTTAAAAAAGACCGCACTCCGATTCTCTACTTCCTCTTCCAGATAGAGCAATGCTCCCTGCTTAATAAGATATTTATAATGAACATCATATAAAATGCTTTGAACCCCATCTCTTTGATGTGTGATACGCTGAACTCTTCCTGTTGCATCCACCTTCACAATGTCTGCGTGTCGCTGCCTGCACGATTCTTTCTTCCTTCTCACTTTGTCACTCTGGTAATCTGACTGGCTGCGAGACGTGTATTCATCAATGACATGATGGACTTTTTCCATTAACAGCTTTCTGATCATCGCCTTCCCTCCTCACTAATTGTTATGCTCCCGGTTCTATATTCAAAACAAAAAAGGATGAACTCCATTCATTAAGAGTTCATCCTTTATAACTAGTGTGTGAGTAAATCAAGACCCTTTTGGATTTCAGCTATGACTTCTTCATCTGTTTCCACCGCTTCGCGTTTCAACAGAGCTTCTTCCGCTTTTTCCCCACCGATTTTACCGAGTGCCCAGGCGGATGTCCCCCTTATGACAGGACGCACATCCTTTTCCATAACCTGAATAAGGTCATTTACAGCAGTTTCATCTTTAAAATGGGCAAGGGCAATGATAGCGTTTCGCTGTATGGGCTTCTTCCCTCTCCAGGATCCTGATACATGGCCGTACGTTTCTTTAAACTCACGATTACTGATCGTTAATAGCGGTTTTAATAGCGGCTTCGCGATATCCGGATCCGGCTCCATTTCTTCATGCAGATGAAAGTCTATCCCCTTATTTTCAGGGCATACGGTTTGACAGGTGTCACAACCATACAAGCGATTTCCCAGCTTCACCCGGTACTCATCCGCAAGGAAACCCTTTGTTTGAGTCAAGAAAGCGATACATTTCTGAGAATCCAGCTGTCCGCCCTCAATCAGCGCCCCGGTCGGGCAGACATCCACGCATTTATTACATGTCCCGCACTGGTCCTCCATCGGTGTGTCCGAGGCAAAAGGAAGATTGGTCACCATTTCCCCTAAATACACATACGACCCGAATTCAGGCGTGATGATGGAACAGTTCTTGCCGCTCCATCCTATGCCCGCACGCTCTGCTACGGCCCGATCCACAAGCTCACCCGTATCCACCATGGATTTAAAGCGGGCCTCCGGTACTCTCGAGGCGATATACTCCTCAAGCTTCGACAGTCGATCCCTCAATACATGGTGATAATCCGTCCCCCATGAAGCCCGGCAGAAAATCCCTCTTCTCTCTCCCCGTTTACTTAGAGGAGCGTTCTTCATCTTGGAAGGATAGGCGAGTGCAATGGCGATGATCGATTTCGGCTTATCAAAGATCAAGGAGGGGTCCACCCGCTTTTCAATATCCTTTTCCTCAAACCCTGATTGATACCCGAGCAATTCCTGGCGTAAAAGCCTATTCTTCATTTCCGAAAACGCCCCTGCTGTCGTAAATCCAATCTTATCAATTCCAATTTCCTTACTGTACGTAATGATATCCTGCTTTAATAAATCAATGTCCATTTCGCCTGCCTCCTTCCTGATTTTTCAAAGCTTCTAAATCCGTTCACATGAAATAGCAATGTGTATTATGATAAACTATTTTAAAACAAATGTGGAGGGCAAATAAGTGGAAATCACAATTGATTCATCCATAACTAATAAAATACCCGAATTTAAAGTGGGATTCATCCAATATCATCACATAGAAGTTGGTCCATCCCCTCAAATGCTGAAAGGAAGACTGCAGCTATTCCAAGAGTCCATCTTCTTTGATCTTCATGATAAAAACGTAACAGAAATTGAAGGCATTTCCGCTTGGAGGGATATTTTCAGAAAAACAGGCAAAGATCCGAATCGCTACCGCCATTCAGCCGAGGCACTTTTCCGCCGGGTTAAAAAACAAAACTACCTGACTACCATCAACTCCGCCATTGATCTCAATAACTTCTTCTCCCTGCAATACGAAGTGCCCATCGGCATCTACGACAAAGAGCGACTATCGGGAGACCAGTTACGATTGAAAGTCGGTGAATCCGGCCAAACATACACGGGACTCAACGGACGGGAAAATTCATTGGAAAACCTCATCGTCGCCTGTGACGGGGACGGACCTTTCGGCAGTCCCTTCGTCGACTCTGAACGTGCACCTGTCGGAGAGGAAACAAAGAATGCTGTCCAGATCATTTTTCTAAATCCATCCCTTTCAATAGAAGAAAGTGAGAAACTCACCAAATCATTGATGGATATGTTTATCAGTATTCATGGTGGGGAAGGATCGTTTGAAGTTGTTGGTGGATAGTGTAGAGCAGAACCTCTGATGACAGGGGTTCTGCTTTTTGACTTCCCTTAACAAATTGCATAAGATTCTCCCTTTTCATACATAAAACCTACATTACCATCCGCAGACGGAGGTTCAATTGATCGACTTTTACCAGAGACGGAATGAATCCAGCCGAAAGGGTCCTTAATCCGGCGGTATTTGCAAATAATCCAGCGGAAAACGAAACTCCCTCAATTAATAAAGAGAGCCCCCACAACGGGACCCTCATCTTCAAACCCTATACCCACCACATATCCGATGGCTGCTCCTCAATCAAAATGGACTTCAAATTCTTCACCGCACGTCCAAAGCCTTCTTCAATCGACATGATCGGATCCTCATGCTCGATGCTTACCACATAATCGTATCCGAATGTGCGAAGGGCACTCATCATATCTGACCATTCTTGTAAGCTGTGTCCACATCCGACTGAACGGAAGGACCACGCCCTTGACTGGATGCTGCCGTATGGCTGCATATCAGTCAGACCATACATGTTGACGTTGTCCTGGTCGATATACGTATCCTTTGCATGAAAATGATGGATTGCATTTTCTTTTCCAAGAATCTTAATTGCGGCAACCGGATCGATTCCCTGCCACCACAGGTGACTTGGATCAAGATTTGCACCGATTGCGTCACACGTTTCTTCACGGAGTTTCAATAACGTATATGGTGTGTGGACAAGGAAACCTCCGTGCAGTTCGAGTCCGATTTTCACGTTATTGGATTCTGCAAGCTTTCCAATCTCTTTCCAATAAGGAATCAATTTTTCTTCCCATTGCCACTTAAGAATATCTCCATATTCATTCGGCCATGGGGATACCGGCCAGTTCGGGTGCTTAGCCCCTTCATGGTCCCCGGCTGTTCCTGAGAAACAGTTCACGACAGGTACATTCATCAACCCCGCCAGTTTGATCGTTTTCTGAAGCGCCGCATGTGATTCTTCTGCAAAGGCAACATCAGGGGAGATCGGATTTCCGTGACAGCTGAAAGCACTGATTTCTAGACCTCTTGACGTCACTTTCTCTAAGTATTCATTTCTCTTTTCTTCGCTTTCCAAAAGGGCATCCAGGTCACAGTGAGCATTCCCCGGATATCCTCCTGTTCCGATTTCCACAGCGTGAAGTCCCGCTTCTTTTACGTAATCGAGCATTTCTTCCAAATTCTTTTGTGAGAATAATACGGTAAATACACCAAGTTTCATTTACGCTTCCTCCTATTTCAATCTGATGCTTTGTCCGGTTTCACTGCTTTTATAAATGGCATCGATGATTTCGGATACCTGCATGGCTTCTTTTGGTTTTACAATCAGCTCCTCTAATCCAAGACAGCTGTTGATAAAGTTTTGGGCCTGAGGGAGACTTGGATCATCCTCTCCCGGTACCCAATCTGCTTCACTATTCAGGAGCATGCCGTGTTTCATCTGGTTCATTTGAAACGGGAATAAATCGATTCCACCTGTTTCCCCTGAGATGCTCATGCTTTCTTCATCGCTCTTCACGTTTGCAGACCAAGACGTTTCAAAGAGCATGGATGCGCCATTATCGAACTTAATATATGCGGTCACATGGTCATCCACTTCAAAACTCTCTTTATCAAAGTCTCCCCACTGATTCACTTGGTCTGGCATTCTACTAAGTTTGTTATACGTTGTACCCGTAACTTCGACAGGCTCAGGGTTTCCTAGAAGCCATAGGGAAAGATCGAGGAAGTGACAGCCATAGTCAATCAAGCTACCCCCACCTTGAAGTTCCTTGTTGGTGAATACTCCCCATCCGGGGACTTTACGACGGCGGATCGCCCTTGCCCTTGCGACGATGGGCTCACCGATTTCATTCTCTATGATGACACGCTTTGCAGCTCGTGAATCCTTCATAAAACGATAATGATA
Organism: Rossellomorea sp. NPDC077527; assembly: GCF_044542955.1. NCBI lineage: Bacteria > Bacillati > Bacillota > Bacilli > Caryophanales > Bacillaceae > Rossellomorea > Rossellomorea sp. NPDC077527. The sequence continues at coordinate 854,568 of NZ_JBITVL010000003.1, forward strand.
CGCAATGGCAAGAACCTTGCCCGATTCCTCTGCCGCTTCAATCATCCTTTCACATTCTTCAGGAGTCATCGCCATCGGCTTTTCACAAAATACATGAAGACCTGCACGGAGGGCCGCAATCGTGATCTCTGCATGAAATTTATTCGGTGTGCAGATCGTCACGGCATCCACCAGTCCGAACATGTCCCGATAATCGCTGAACACATTCGGGATATTAAATGTTTCTCCCACGGTTTGAGCCGTGAGAGGGTTGATGTCACTGATCGCTTCAATCGAAACAGAATCTGATAGTTTGATAAAAGTAGGGATGTGGCGCGTCTGGGCTATGCCTCCTACGCCGATCACTCCCATCCTGAGTTTGGTCATGGCTGTCTTCACCTCTATAGCTTTACAATTCGTTTTGTTTCACTTGATTCCAGTGCTGATAAAACCACTTCCAGCGATTTCTTCCCTTCTTCTCCTGTTACAGGAGGCTCTGCGTCATGAAGAATGCTTTCAACAAATTGATCGATCACCCGTGAACTCGTCTGTCCACCCTCGTCATTTGTTTGAATGCCGCCAAGCTCATACTTCACGATTTCTCCAGTTGCATATTGAACAATAAGGGAGTTTACCGGATCATCTTCTAATCGGAGAATCGCTTTCTCTCCATAAATGATTGTCGAGTTATCTTCTTTTGACACATAGGACCAGCTTGCTGCGAGGGTTCCGATCGTTCCGCTTTCCGTTTTCAATACGCAGACAGCTGTATCATCTACATCAGCGTTTTCCTTTGCACTTGTCTCAACGAAGGCACCGACTTCTGCAAATTCTTCTCCTAAGATGTAACGAAGTAGATCGGTTTTGTGAACACCAAGGTCACCCATGGCCCCTATAAATGCCTCATCCTTTTTAAAGAACCAGCTATCCTTCCCATCAGCACTCCAGCCTTCGGGTCCACCGTGTCCGAAGGCAGAACGGAAGCTGTAGATTTTACCCACTTCCCCGCTTTCGATAAGCTGCTTTGCTTTTTGGTGAGAAGGAACAAAGCGCTGATTGTGAGCGATCATCAGTTTCTTGCCGTTTTTATCAGCGGCATCGATCATGCTTTGAGCTTCTTCCCTTGATGTGGCCATCGGCTTTTCACATAATACATGCTTCCCTGCATTCAACGCATCGATGGAAATCGGTGCATGGAGGTAGTTTGGTGTACAGACACTCACAGCGTCGACTTCAGCATTAGCCAGCAATTCTTTATAATTGGTATACGCCTTCGCACCTACAACATCCGCGATTTTCCATGCACGCTCCTCGACGATGTCACAAACGGCTACCACTTCTACGTTTTCATTGTTCGCATACTCAGGAAGATGACGGTGTTTTGCGATGCTTCCGCATCCGATTACTCCGATTTTTAATGTATTCATGATTTTTTCCTCCTCTATTTAGACCCTTTGATTTCTTCAAGCGGCTGTGCATTTCCGTATACAGGTCTTGCATGATCGACAGGGGATGCCCATTTCACTGCATTGACGATGACCTTTTGAACATTTTCATTATAATAAGTCGGGTACGTTTCATGTCCAGGACGGAAGTAGAATACTTTTCCGTTTCCACGCTGATACGTACACCCGCTTCTGAACACCTCTCCCCCTTCAAACCAACTCACCATTACAAGCTGATCAGGAGCAGGGATATCAAAATGCTCGCCATACATTTCTTCTTTTTCAAGCTCGAAGTACTCCCCTAAACCAGCAGTGATCGGATGACTCGGATCCACGATCCAGATGCGCTCCTTCTCATCGGCTTCACGCCACTTCAAATCACAGGATGTGCCCATCAATGTTTTGAAGATTTTCGAGAAATGACCTGAATGAAGGACAATCAACCCCATTCCGTCAAGCACACGCTGCTTCACCCGTTCAACGACTTCATCCTTTACTTCATCATGGGCGATATGACCCCACCATACCAATACATCCGTGCTCTCCAGTACTTCTTCTGTCAGGCCGTGATCTCCCTCATCCAGTGTAGCGGTCTTCACATTGTAAGACGCTTCTCCAAGGAAAGATGCAATGGCACCATGAATTCCTTCAGGATACACTTCCCTAACTTTCGGATTCTTCTGTTCATGTCGATTTTCATTCCATACCGTAACGTTAATCATGGTAAAACCTCCGAGTTTATATTTGGGCATGCCTGTATTCATTTGGCGTGACTCCAGCGTGTTTCTTAAATACTTTACTGAAATACTTCTCATTCCCATAACCTACACCGTAAGCCACTTCATATATTTTCAAATAAGGGTTTTCAAGGAGCTTCTTTGCCTTTTCCATCCGGATATTCGTGATGTAGTCGGTGATGGTTGCTCCATAGTCCTGTTTAAACTTACGGGAAATGTATTCCCTGCTTAGGTAGAACCTGTCAGCGATGTCTTGAAGATTAATATCTTCCTGATAATGCTGCTGCAGATATGCAGCAATATGCTGCATATTATTTTTTTCCTTCTGATATTTTGCCTGTGTGAGCGTCTGAATCAGATCGATGAATTCTTTGGACTTTTCATCTTTATATTTCCTGTAAGAAAATGAACCGTCTTCATTCCAATAGTCACTGCCGAGGTAGAATGGTTCTTTGCGCCTGGTTTCGTATTCTTCCAGCCAATTATTCCGTAGTTGTTTAAATTGATCATCCCACACTTGAAGCTGTTCGATTGAGAGCGTGTGTTTCCTTTCAAGGAGAGAGAAGACCTCATTCAATTGCGATTGAACGTGTTCCTCGCTCCCAGATCGAATCGCCCATTTCAACTCATTGGAGTGATCCAATAAATGGAGAAGGGGACCTTGCTTCACATCTTTATGGGTTACAATCTTCTTTTGCTCTATCAAGGTGCTCTTCGAATACACTTCCAGTGCAGATTGGTAGGCTGCATTCACCTTCTTCGACTTTTCACCGAGGGCGATGACCGCCAGTACCTTACTATATTGATAGATTAACGAGTAGATTTCTTCCAGCAAATACGTCACATTTTTATCATTCCAGAAGAGAACGACAAGCTCCTCTTCTTTGTTGCTATTACGGAAGCACACCCCATCATTCTGCTTCCGCAGGAGCTCATTGCAAATATTGATGAGGGTGAAGAAGGCAAGGTCACGATCCCCTTGAAACGACTTCATCACAATCGGCTTGATAGGCAGCAGAGCCACTGTCTTCTGCAGATTTGGCAATGAAACGCCAAACTCTTTTTCTACCTTTTCCACCATCTCTCCCGTCATGCTTTCATTCGCACATAAACTGGAGAAAATCCGATCCCAGTAAATGGGCTTCACCTCATTCATGACACGATTCTCTTCGACTTGGGATTTTCTTGAACGCGCCTGCTCATTCCATTCCTTCACTGCTTTATCAAGGGTTTCATTGAGTACATCCGGCTCAATCGGCTTTAGGATGTAATCAAAGCTCTTGTATTGGATCGCATTTCTCATATATTCAAAATCATCATATCCGCTTACAACGATGGTTTTACTTGTAAGATCAGAAGTATGCAGCCATTTTAACAGGGTGATTCCATCCCGCTTCGGCATCCTCATGTCCGTAAAAATGATTTCCGGCCTGTGCTTTGTGATCAATTCGATGGCTTCGTCTCCGTCTTCTGCCTCCAGGATGGTGGTGATGCCATGCTTATCCCACTCCGCTAATAAAAGTAATCCTTCGCGTACATGCTTTTCGTCGTCAATGATGATGGCTTTCATTTGCTTCACCTTCCATTCGTATTGGCAGCCTCATGGTGACCATAAAGCCCCCCTCTTCATGGTTATTAAAGAGCAGGGTTGCCTGATGGTCAAAGTATAGCTTTAACCTCACATACACATTCTTCAGGCCGATATTGGTTTCTTCGCCGGTATTATTCCAGGCATCTGCTTTGAAATGTTCCTCGATCTCCCGGAGCCTGCTTTCCGTCACGCCCACTCCATTATCACGGACGACTACAACCAGGTTTTCCCCTTCCTGATAGCAGGTTAGATCGATTCGACCAATTCCATCGCGGATATCAAACCCGTGCTTAAAGTAATTCTCGATAAGGGGTTGAAGGATCATCTTCGGCACCAGCACTTCCTTCACTTCCTCTTCGACGTCTACACGGTATTCCAGGTTTTCGCCAAACCTCTCTTTCTGCAAAAGCAGATAGGCGTTTGTATAATTTATCTCCTTACTCAGAGGAACTACATCCTCCTCCATATTCATCCCATATCTCATGATCTTGGATAAGTGAGTAATCAAGGAATAGATTTGTGGAACCTTGTTCTTTAACGCAATCGTCCCGATCGACTGTAGGGCATTATAAAGAAAATGAGGGTTGATCTGCGATTGCAGGACCTTTAATTGATTGGTTTTGTTTTCGAGTTCGAGCTTATATTCACGATTGATCAAATGGTTGATCCGTTCGATCATCTGCTGAAACCGATTGCCTAGAATTCCGATTTCATCAAATCCGAATGATTCAGCCTCCACCTTCATATTCCCTTTTTCCACCTCCTGAATATTCGCAAGGAGGATCCGGATCGGAGAGGTGATCTTAAATGAAACAAACAGAGTCGCAAGCACCACAAGGGTCAACCCAAGGACACCAAACAAAATATTGATCTTCGCGACACTAAAAGCACTTTCATAAAGGTTTGCATAGGATACCCGTTTCACGAGTAACCAGCCGCCGGCTGAAGCAGGCAATTGATCGTACATCATCACCCCGCTGAACGAATCTTCCTCCCACTCAAGCGTTCCTGAAACATCTTTCGAATCAAGGATCTTCTTAATCCACTTCTGGTTGTTTCCATCATCCGATACGTCACGGTCAGAGCTGTAAATCATTTCCCCTTCTGAAGAAAGAAGATAAAATTCCTCTGATTCAGGATTGTACAGATTCCGGCTCAAATCGATGATTTTATCAGGTGCAATGTCCAGAGAAATATACGCAAGCACTTCATCTCCCGGAACGTTTCGGAACGCGCGGTGAATCGTGATGATTTCCTTGGAACGGTTGATGTTTTCCTCTTCCTGGCTGTATGCTGGTTCAATGTACATATTATAGGGGCTGCGCTCTGCTCTTCTGAAGTATTCCCACTGTGAATCTTTTATTCTATTGGAAAATACAACAGTGGAACGCTTGGTTGCCGAAATGACCCGGTCACCGTCAGCAAAAGAAATACGCACCCCGTTGATCGTATCCCCTGTGTAGAGAATCGTTTGCACAATGTTCTTCACGATTCCGATTGTTAAGTAATTATTCTCTTTACTTGGCGATCTCATGAAATTAATGAAATCTGGATTATTATAGAGGGACAGGGATAACCCATTGAGTTCGTTGATATAGCTCTCAAGATTCACCTTTCCCTGATAGAGCAGATTACTGCTCTCCTTCACTACCTGCTCCTCTATCGAATCCTTCGTATACAAATATGTAATAATGATCGAACTGCCAAACGGCACAATCGTCGTAATCATCAACAGCACAATCAGCTTATTCCGAATGCTTGTCTTTAACATGAGGGACGGACCTCCCAAGTCTCACTTATACCCTAGTATAAAGTGTTATTCCCTGCTCTTGGAAGTGTTTTTCGAAATATTCCTACTAAACTTATAAAATAGAAAGCATGCCTTCGATAGACATGCTTTCTATTATTCTGTTTACTTCAAGTTATCCCATGTTTGTTGGAATCTCTCAAGTACAGTATCATAATCGATTTTTCCAGCTGCATATTCCTGGATCGTTGCAGCGAATTCTTTGTTCGCTCCATCTGGCCATTTGAACCAAGTCCAAGGAATTGTTTTCTCGTCCTTAGAGTAATCAAGAATGGATTGACCTAAGTCACCAAGACCATTTGGCTCGATATTATCAAATGCAGGGATGAACGCAAATTCTTCTGTGATATAACGCTTACCAGTTTCAGAAGATACCATCCACTCCAAGAATGTTTTCGCTTCTTCAAGGTGTTCTGAGTTCTTGTTCAGTACCCAGTTATTCGGTACACCGACAGGAAGGCGGTCGGCATTCTCGTCATTACTGATTGGAATAGGAAGGAAGCCCATATTGATATCAGGGTTAATTTCCGTGATCATGTTCTCCGTCCAGTTCCCTTGTTGAAGCATAGCAGTTTCACCAGAAGCAAATAGTGTTACCTGCGTATTGTAATCAGTTGTTAATGGATTATCGTTTGCATATTTAAGCTCTGTGTCCAGTACTTCTTTGAACTGTTTGAACTTTTCGTTTCCTACAATCTTCTCAGACCCATCATACAGTCCTGCAATGAACTTATCCGGATCTTCCTGCTGTGCAAAAGGAATGTTCAGTAAATGCTGCCCGATTACCCACCACTCGCCGTAACCAGCTGAGAATGGAGTGATTTTCTTTGCTTCAAGCTTTTTCGCTGCGTCTTTCAATTCATCGATCGTCGCAGGAGGCTCAGTGATGCCTGCTTTTTCGAATAAGTCTTTGTTATACACAAAACCATATCCTTCTAAGTTAACCGGCATACCATACAGCTTGCCGTCTTCATCCGTCATCGGCACTTTACCGATTGGAAGAACATGCTCAACCCATGGCTCATCAGAAAGATCGGCAAGCTTCTCTTTCCAAAGCTCTAACTCTTTAAATCCACCATTGTTGAAAATATCCGGCTCTTCGCCAGATGCAAATTTCGCTTTAAGAGCTGCACCGTAATCGGCACCTCCCCCAACTGTTTCAAGCTTGATCTTGATGTTCGGATGCTCTGCTTCAAATTCCTTGATCATTTCTTGAAGTTGGTCGGCAATTTCAACCTTGAACTGGAAGAAGTTCAGTGTCACAACATCATCTCCAGAACCTGAATCTCCGCCTGAACTGCTTGTTTTGTCTTTAGAAGAACAACCTGCAATAATTCCAAATACTAAAACCAAAGACATACAAAGTAATAAAATACGCTTCATAAATGGATTGACCTCCCTGATATAAAATATTTTATATAAATTTCTGTATCAATGATAGACCATCTCGACAGAAACTTTATATCTACTTGATCGAACCTGACGCAATTCCTTTGATAATATGCTTCTGTAAAAACAGGAAGAAGATGATGATAGGCGTAATCCCGAGAACCAGTGCCGCAAGACCCATATCCCATTGCTTCGTATACTGAGCAAAGAACGAACTTGCTGCCAGAGGAATCGTACGCAACTCCGCATCCTGTAACACAAGGAGTGGTAGCAGGTAGTCATTCCAAATCCACAATGTGTTCAGAATAATCACTGTAACCGTGATCGGCTTCAGTAAAGGGAACACAATTCTCCAAAACACGCCAAACTGACTACAGCCATCGATCATCGCTGACTCCTCGATTTCAATCGGTACCGTCTTTACAAATCCATGGTACAAGAATAAGGAAAGCGGAACACCGAATCCGAAGTACATAATGATGAGGCCTGGAATGCTATTTGTAAGTCCAAGTGTTCCCCCAACTTTCATTAAAGGAATCATCACCGTTTGGAACGGGATTACCATGGCGGACACAAAGACTACGAATAAGATTTTACTGAACTTCCCTGGGGTACGAACCATTTTCCACGCTGCCATTGAACTGATGATCACCAATCCAAGGTTACTGAAAACCGTGATGACAAGGGAGTTCCAGAATGCCCGTGGGAAATTGATGACTTCCCACACTTTTGCATAGTTAGAAAACACAAATTCCTTCGGCCACGCCGCCGCATCGATCAGGATCGCTGCAAACGGTTTTACCGAGTTGATCAATACGAAGTAAAAAGGGATAAGGAAAATGAGCCCGATCACAATCCCGATGATCTCTAATACAAACGTTCTCTTCGTATAGCGATTGCCCATTATGCCTCAACCTCCTTCTTCTTCGTCACCATCACTTGTATCGTCGTAAACACTGCCACTACCACAAAGAATAGAATTGATTTCGCCGTTCCAAGTCCGTAGCGGTTATTCTGGAATGCTTCCTGATAGATATTGATCGCTACCGATTGTGTAGAATTGAATGGCCCGCCTCCTGTCAGCGAGATGTTCAAATCGAATATCTTAAAGGCCATTGAGATCGTAAGGAAGAAACAAATCGTGAATGCCGGTAAGATCAATGGAATGATGATCTTAGTCAAGAGCGTCCAGTTCGATGCCCCATCCATCTTCGCTGCTTCCAGAAGTGAATTATCCACCCCTTGTAACGCTGCCACGTAGATGACCATCATGTACCCTGAGATCTGCCATGCAAATACGATGACGATCCCCCAAAACGCCGTCTTCTCATCACCAAGCCACGGCATTTTAAAGAATCCGATATCCGTCATATTGCCAAGTGATGCAAATCCTTTAACAAAGATGAATTGCCAGATGAACCCGAGTAGCAATCCGCCGATGACGTTCGGGATAAAAAATACTGTCCTGAGAATATTACGAGTCTTCAATGCTGCATTCAGTAGCAGAGCGAAACTGAATCCTATCAAGTTACTAATAATCACAGCCGCAAACATAAACTTTGTCGTGAACATGAACGAATTAAAAAACGTCTTATCATCCGTAAAAATCTTTTTGTAGTTATCGAATCCAACCCACTCGACTACAGAGCTGACACCATTCCATGAGGTGAATGAATAATACACCCCCATCAAAAACGGAAGAATTTGAATCACTAAGAAAAATAAAAGTGCCGGTCCAACAAAGGCAGCGTACGTCAGTAAGCTCTTATACTTAAACTTCTTCTTCGTCACTGCCTTCATTTGTACGTCTGGGCTTACTGGTTCAGTCTGAATCTTTGGTTCCACCCGTATCACCACCCTAACTGTGTAATCGCTTTCTTTCATTATAATGGTAGCGCTTTCTTATAAAGGGGAACTCAATTGACGAAGAAGGTGCAAAATTTTGACTAGATGGGTATTGGGTTGTTGGTGGTGTGGGGAAATGAGAAGGTTGGGTTTCTTTCGATTCGTCCGGTTCGGGTCGGAGCATGTTGTAAGTAATGCGGTTTTGAAAATAAAATGCTGGAATTGAAAATAAAAGTGGAGTTTTTGAAAATAAAATCGTGGAATTGAAAATAAATGATCTAGTTTTGAAAATATACTGGTCTGAATCGAATGTCAGCGTGGTGAAATCAACCTGCTTCAGCTCAAAAAGATTGAATCTTGCTAAAATGAATCAATTTTTCATTATAAAACAATAAAAAAGACTTTCTCATAGTGAGAAAGTCTGTCATATGTAAGTTGGAGCGGGTGAAGGGAATCGAACCCTCATCATCAGCTTGGAAGGCTGAGGTTTTACCACTAAACTACACCCGCGATGTGGTACCGGTGGCCGGGATCGAACCGGCACTCCAGAGGAACACGATTTTGAGTCGTGCGCGTCTGCCAATTCCGCCACACCGGCATTACATATGGAGGCGGCAACCGGATTTGAACCGGTGATCAGGGTTTTGCAGACCCATGCCTTACCACTTGGCTATGCCGCCATATTATTGGAGCGGAAGACGGGATTCGAACCCGCGACCCCCACCTTGGCAAGGTGGTGTTCTACCACTGAACTACTTCCGCACTACTGGGCTAGCTGGATTCGAACCAACGCATGTCGCAGTCAAAGTGCGATGCCTTACCGCTTGGCTATAGCCCACTGATAGTATATGTCACGGAAATAAAAATGTGACTTTTATGGGGCGACTGATGGGAATCGAACCCACGAATGCCTGAACCACAATCAGGTGCGTTAACCACTTCGCCACAATCGCCATGATGAAAATAAAAATTGGCAGGGGTAGTAGGAATCGAACCCACACCAAAGGTTTTGGAGACCTTCGTTCTACCGTTAAACTATACCCCTAAGATAAATGGTGGAGGGGGGCAGATTCGAACTGCCGAACCCGAAGGAGCGGATTTACAGTCCGCCGCGTTTAGCCACTTCGCTACCCCTCCAGCTAAATCACTTGACTGGTGCCGGCAAGAGGACTTGAACCCCCAACCTACTGATTACAAGTCAGTTGCTCTACCAGTTGAGCTACACCGGCATCAAGTAAATAAATGGTGGCTCAGGACGGAATCGAACCGCCGACACATGGATTTTCAGTCCATTGCTCTACCAACTGAGCTACTGAGCCTTATTAAGTATGCATCCTACAATTAGAATGTTGTAGTCCATCGTCCAGCTCTCAGGAAGATGAATCAAGGAGCTGCTCGAGCTGTACGCTGATGTTAACTCGATGAAGATTATTCACCGTGCTCTACCAACTGAGCTACTGAGCCAAATAGTTTTCGGCTTCCACTAAGCTTCGAATCTCTTCGTCAGCTCACTTAGTCACATCCTCACGTATGTAAAATACGCTCCGGTGTTCCTTCGATCGCTTCCTCGACCTTCTCGCTTATCGAAACCCTTTTCCATTTCAATAAACACTATTTAAATAACAATGGCGGTCCGGACGGGACTCGAACCCGCGACCTCCTGCGTGACAGGCAGGCATTCTAACCAACTGAACTACCGGACCAAAGCTTTTTGCATTAGCAAAATAGGTTTCATTACCTCGCGATAGCGAAAATAACTATCCATGCGTGACTCATTTAGGATTATGATATCCTGAGTCAAAAATGGTATTGCGGGGACAGGATTTGAACCTGCGACCTTCGGGTTATGAGCCCGACGAGCTACCGAACTGCTCCACCCCGCGACGATTTAAATATTAAAATATCAATGGTGGAGGATGACGGGATCGAACCGCCGACCCTCTGCTTGTAAGGCAGATGCTCTCCCAGCTGAGCTAATCCTCCATTATTAAGAATACTGATTTTAAAACTTTGGTGACCCATACGGGATTCGAACCCGTGTTACCGCCGTGAAAGGGCGGTGTCTTAACCGCTTGACCAATGGGCCATATTGAGAAAATATAATGGCGGAGAGCAAGGGATTTGAACCCTTGAGACAGCGTTAACCGTCTACACGATTTCCAATCGTGCTCCTTCGGCCACTCGGACAGCTCTCCATATATTGGCTCCGCAGGCAAGATTCGAACTTGCGACCGATCGGTTAACAGCCGATAGCTCTACCACTGAGCTACTGCGGAACGATATGCCTGGCGACGTCCTACTCTCACAGGGGGAGATCCCCCAACTACCATCGGCGCTGAAGAGCTTAACTTCCGTGTTCGGCATGGGAACGGGTGTGACCTCTTCGCCATTATCACCAGACTATGTATTGTCTCTTTTTTAAGGACAAGTTCTATTATATCGTGTATAAATATTTTTTCAAGGCTTTTTTTATATTTATGTATAAAATTTATTCCCTGAAAACTAGATAAAGGATTGATGTCAAGAAAGCCGAAAATCGACCAATGTTGCATCTACTATTGAAGTAGATATCATTCCAGCTCCGGCGGCTAGAGACTCGAGGTCATTTCAGTTCAATCAGCTGTGGGTAAAAAGCACCCTCTTCTGATTGCTCAGAAATGCTTGTCGTCTCTGTTCAAGCCGCCTCCGCTTTATAGTGTGGTTAAGTCCTCGATCGATTAGTATCAGTCAACTCCACATGTCGCCATGCTTCCATCTCTGACCTATCTACCTAGTCATCTTCTAGGGATCT
>NZ_JBITVL010000004.1:0-490789 GCF_044542955.1 Rossellomorea sp. NPDC077527
AACGTAAAGTTTATGTTCCTGTGTAAACTTGGCCATTGGTGCGGGCACCTCCTATTGTTGATTGGGGTGTCCAACAATAGGGGTGCAGCTCAAAAACGCTTCCGGGGTCTCGACACGCCCGTTTTCCGTAGGAGTCTACGCAGTTCCCTTCACCCTCTAGAGTAGTAAGTGGTTGACAGGGCATAATGATTTGTGACCATCAGTTTAAAAAGAGTAAAGGATTATTAAATAAAATCAGTCACTGCAACGAATGAAAAAGCAGTGGCATAAGCAACCTCCACATTTCCTTTATGATAGTCAAAGTTTTCGTCAGTTGATTGGAGCGGAAGGTGCTCGACTCCTGCGGGAAACGCTGGACAGGTGAGACCCCGCAGGCGTAGCCGAGGAGGCTCACCGCCAGCCCCGCGGAAAGCGAGCACCTGTAGCGGAAATCAACCGCCACTCGCTACATCCAAAAGCAACAATGTTTACGAAAACAGCCTTTAATAAAAACGGATTGATTGACTATAAAATTCATTTGTATTATATTAATTGACGGGTCAATGATTGACCTATCAATTAATAAAAAGGAGGAGGATGCTATGTCCAATTCGTGTAGACAAGAAGAGAAGATCATTGTTCAACTCAATGATATATATAAGCAAATGAGTCCGAAATTTGAACGCTGCACTGGAATCAGTCAATCTCGACTGGAACTGTTGCACAGGTTGTTCGAAGTGGAAGAAATCAGTCAGACAGCCCTTCAACGCGAAGTGAATATTGACAGTGCGGCGGTAACCAGGCATTTAAAACAGCTTGAAGGTAAAGGGATGGTAGTGCGTCGGAAAAACCCTGACGACAACCGGTTTACATTCGTTCGCCTGACGGAAGAGGGACGAATGAAGATAAATGCCTATCGGGAAGAAAAAGAAATCTTCATCTCTAAAGTATTTAAGACGTTCACAAAAGAGGAACGTTCCGTTTTATCAAATATGCTTAATCGTATTCAAGTCAATGTGAAAGACATTGAATCGTAAATAATAGTGAAACAAAAAGGAGAATGCATCATGAACCAAACAAAAATCAATGACTTCAATGAAATTATCACGGGGCGCCGCTCCATCCGAAACTATGACCCATCAGTGAAAATCAGCAAAGAAGAAATGACAGAAATTCTCACGGAGGCTACTCTTGCTCCATCATCCCTTAATCTTCAGCCGTGGCGTTTTGTTGTCATTGACAGCGAAGAAGGAAAGGCAACCCTTGCTCCACTTGCAAAGTTCAATCAAACGCAAGTCAAGACATCTTCAGCCGTTATTGCAGTATTTGTAGATATGAACAGCTTGGATTATGCAGACGAAATTTATAATAAGGCCGTCGAGGAAGGATATATGCCAGCAGAAGTAAGAGACAGACAGCTCCCTGCTATTAAGGATTTACTTAAATCAGTTCCCGTCGAAATGTTCAGGGAAATGAATCTTATCGATGCTGGCTTGGTTTCAATGCAGCTGATGCTTGCTGCTCGAGCCCACGGATATGACACAAATCCGATTGGCGGCTATGAAAAAGATCAGATTGCCGATGCTTATGGCATGGATAAAAACCGCTACTACCCAGTCATGCTAATTTCAATTGGGAAAGCGGCAGATGCAGGATATAAATCCGTCCGATTACCAGTTGACTCCATCACAGAATGGAAATAATAATACGAATAGAGGAGAATTAAAATGATTATCATTCACGCTGAATTTCAGATAAACCCTATTAAAGAACAGGCATTTTTAGAAGAAATCCGTCCCCTTGTCTCTTCCTCCAGAGACGAGGAAGGGAATATCTCATACGATTTAATGAAAGATACCGAAAGAGATCATGTCTATACTATGGTTGAAGTATGGAAAGACTCAGCAGCCGTAGAGAGTCATAATGGGAGTGACCATTTCACATCATTCGTAGGAAGGGCTCCCGAATATTTAACCGCACCACTAAATGTGAAAATGTATGATGGAAATAAAATCGAGAAATAAATTTTACAGAAGCATCCGGCATTGGCTGGGTGCTTTTTTTATTAATGAAAAATGATTCAGAGCGATTCAAAAAGTTCAGTCCTCCTCTATGCTTGTGATTTTCTTTCCGGTCTTGGTGAAGCAGGGAGGATTTTGAAGAATAAAAAGGAATTTACAGGAATTAACGAGAATTATTCATTGAAAGGAGTTTTTTAATGTCAGTCAGGTTGCGAGTAGACGCACAAAATACTCTGGGGGAAAGCCCTTGTTGGGATCCTGAAAGAAATATGTTCTTATGGGTGGACATTATAGAAAAGAAGATCTTCCGCTTACATACTCTGAAAGATGAGTTGGATGAAGTCCGCTTGAATCAATCCGTAGGCTGTCTTTCTCAGACCAACAGTGGACGCATGATCCTTGGACTTCAACACGGCATCCATTTTTACGATTGGGAAACGGGTAATCTAGAAAAGGTCGTGGATCCGGAAAGTCACATAGAAGAAAACCGCTTCAATGATGGTAAATGTGATCCAGCCGGCCGCTTTTGGGCTGGAACGACCGATAATACAGGGGTAGATGGGAATGGGGCTTTATATGTTGTAGACTCAACCCTTCAAATTACCAAAAAGGTCGATAACGTGGGCACTTCAAACGGTCTTGCGTGGTCACCGGATCACCGCTTTATGTACTTTATCGATACTCCTACGAAACAAGTGGTCCGATATCGATATTTTCTAGACACCGGTCATATTGAAAACCCTGAAGTGGTGATCCAATTCCCTGTTGGTGCAGGATTGCCTGACGGAATGACAATCGATGAAGAAGGAATGCTGTGGATTGCCCATTGGGGAGGGAAGGGGATATCCAGGTGGAATCCACATAACGGCAAGCAGCTGGAATTTATTCCGGTTCCCGCAGTGAATGTGACGTCTTGTGCGTTCGGTGGTGCGGATCTCGATGAACTTTATATTTCCTCTGCGAGAACGAGAATGACAGATGAACAGTTGACTGACTATCCACATTCTGGAGGGGTCTTTACATTCAAAACGAATATTAAAGGTATAAGGAATTTTGTGTTTAATGATAATTCATTAAAATAAATATACATAATAATATTATGTAAACTAATAGGAGTGATTTTTTAATGCCAGCAGATATTTGGGCAAAAGTCGATCAATATTATTCTACTAAACTGCAAAAAAAAGATGTAATCATGGAGTCGGTGCTACATGCAAATAGTGAAGCAGACCTGCCTGCAATCGATGTATCCCCGAATCAGGGAAAATTCCTTTCATTGCTTGCCCAGTTAAAAGGGGCGAAACGAATTCTGGAAATCGGGACACTCGGAGGCTACAGTACGATTTGGCTTGCCAGGGCATTACCGGAGGACGGCCGGCTTGTGACACTCGAGTATAGTGAAAAACATGCAAAAGTCGCAGAACAAAACATTCTAAAAGCCGGTGTAGAAGAAAAAGTGGAAATCAAAGTTGGCGCTGCACTCGACACCCTGCCTACACTTCAAGGCACATTTGATTTCATCTTCATAGACGCAGACAAACAAAACAATGCCAACTATTTAAAATGGGCACTTCAATTGTCTCAACCAGGGGCGGTCATCATTACCGATAATGTGGTTCGCGGTGGAAGAGTGATAGATAAAGATAGTGAGGATGAAAGCGTTCAAGGAGTACGAGCATTTGTAGAAATGTTATCGCAAGAAGACCGAATCGATTCGACGGTCGTGCAGACAGTTGGATCGAAGGGGTACGATGGATTTGTAATGGGAATAGTGAAAGAATAGAAAAATCCCTATTGTACTTTCCTGAATTATCCTGTAAAATGGATAAAAATTTCAAATTATACATGTTTTGATGGGAATCAGTAGTGACTTATCTCCCTGTCTTAGAGAGCTGATGCCGGGTGAAAATCAGTACACAGATGAGCACGAATTACCTCCTTGAACTTTCTTTGTGAACGAATGAGTAGCAGAGAACGGCCGGTCCGTTATCCGAATAGAGTGGAAGAGAGATCTTCAATTAGGGTGGTACCGCGTTAACCACGTCCCTTTTTTATAGGGGCGTGGTTTTTTGGTGTTAAGGAACCGAGAAGGTAGTGGTGGAGAGTAGCTCAAATAGTTTTAACGGCGAAATTTGGAATATATCGGCGGAAAATTTTATTTAACGGCGAAATCGAGAATATATCAGCGAAATCTTTAATTTAACGGCGAAATCGAGAATATATCGGCGAAATCGTAATTTTAACGGCGAAATCGAGAATATATCAGCGAAATCTTTAATTTAACGGCGAAATCGAGAATATATCAGCGAAATCCTAATTTTAACGGCGAAATCGAGAATATATCAGCGGAATCGTAATTTTAACGGCGAAATCGAGAATATATCAGCGAAATCCTAATTTTAACGGCGAAATCGAGAATATATCAGCGAAATCGTAATTATATCGGCGAAATCTCCAATTTATCGGCGAAATCTCCAATTTATCGGCGAAAATGTCAATATATCAGCGAACCGCCACAACATAATAACAACTCAAAATCTCTTCTTTGAGTCAACAAATTCACCCATTAACAACTAGGAGGAAAGATGATGGATCATAAATGGGAATCACTATCAAAAGTTCAGCAGCTCGAAGTCGAAAGGCAGCTGGCACAATATCAGAATGGCGTGCATGAAATCATTCCAGAAGCAGAATTAAAGCAAAAACTGATAAAGTCAATTTCAACGGGCACTCCGTTAAAAATCAAGCTGGGTCTGGATCCGACGGCACCCGATGTTCATATCGGCCATACTGTTGTACTGAATAAATTGAGGAAGTTTCAGGAAAACGGTCATATCGTGCAGCTCATTATCGGTGATTTCACCGGGAAAATCGGAGACCCCACCGGGAAGTCAGTTGCGAGGAAGCAGCTCACAAATGAAGAAGTGAAGAGGAATGCCCGGACTTACTTTGAGCAATTTGGCAAAGTCCTGGACAAGGAGAAGGTGGAGCTTCATTACAATTCAAAATGGCTGTCGTCACTTGATTTGGAAGATGTCATTCACTTATCTTCAAAGATCACCGTCGCGCGATTGATTGAACGAAATGATTTCTCGAACCGGCTGTCAGAAGGGAAGCCAATCTCACTTCATGAATTTTTTTACCCATTGATGCAGGGTTATGATTCCGTTGCATTGGAAAGTGATGTAGAGCTTGGTGGAACGGATCAGCAGTTCAATGTCCTGATGGGGAGACATCTACAGGAACATTACAATCAGGAGAAACAAGTGGTCATACTACTTCCATTACTCGAAGGTCTTGATGGGGTCGAGAAGATGTCCAAATCAAAGCATAACTACATCGGAATTGATGAAGATCCCAATCAAATGTTTGGGAAGACGATGTCGATACCTGATGAATTGATTGCAAAATACTTTCATCTCATAACAGATTTTTCATTGGAAGAGAAGGTGAAGATCGCTGGTGAAATTCGTGATGGATCAATTCACCCGAGAGATGCCAAAATTCTTTTAGGAAAAACGATTGTGAGAATGTACCACGGAAAAGACGCAGCCGATCAGGCAGAAAACCAGTTCAAGGAGATCTTTCAAAAAGGGGCAATCCCTGATGATATACCTGAGCAGGATTGGCCTGGTGAAGAGAAGGTTTCCATTATCGATTTACTAGTGGCTTTAAACATGCAAAGTTCAAAGAGTGAAGCGCGCCGGATGATCCAAAATGGAGGCATCAGGATCAATGGTAAGAAGGTGTTGGATGTTCAGACAGAAGTGGATGTTGCAGATGGAATGGTCGTACAGGTGGGGAAAAGGAAATTTATACGACTGAGATGGGACAATGAGTAACACTTCTTGATCATTTGGAGTCTTTTCGCTAAAGCTATTTTACAGGAGAGGGATGGATGCTTACATGAAAGAACTATCTACTAGGATCAAAGACTATGCAGAGAAAAATGATTTTTCAGGGACTGTGATCGTGAACAATAAAGGAATATCTCTGGTGGAATCTGCATTTGGGTATGCCGACCGCAGTAATGAACGTGAAAATACGGTCCATACGAGATATGGAATTGCTTCAGGATGTAAATTATTTACGGCTGTGGCCATCTGTCAGCTTGTTGAAAAGAAATTGTTGTCATTTCAAACGAAGTTGAAGGATTGCCTGCCCAACCATTTTCCACATTTTAATGAAAATGTGACCATTCAGCAATTATTGACACACTCGCCTGGAATTCCGGATTATTTTGACGAGGATGAGATGGATGATTTCGAGGATTTATGGAAGAAGATTCCCATGTACCATGTTCGAAGTGGAGAAGATTTTCTTCCATTATTTCAGGACTTACCTATGAAGTTTCCTCCTGGTGAGAGCTTCCATTATAACAATGCAGGATATATCATTCTGGGGTTGATAATCGAGAGGCTCTCTGGAATGAGTGTGCAGGAATACATCGAGAAACATATCTTCATTCCAGCGAATATGAATGGTTCGGGATATTTCCTTCTTGATCGCTTACCTAGGAATACGGCCATCGGCTATATTGAAGAAAAAGACAACACCTGGAGAACCAATTCCTATTCGATTCCCATCCAGGGTGGGGCAGACGGAGGAGCCTTCGTGACGGGTCCCGATATGATCTCGTTTTGGGAAGCTTTATTGGCAAATAAGCTTCTGACAACAGAAAATACTGTGCGGATAACCGAACCCCATGTCAACGTGAAGGTAGGGGTGGACTACGGCTATGGAATGTGGCTGAATCTACCTGATAAACATCACATTATGGGATACGATCCAGGAGTAAGCTTTCATTCTGCGTTTTACCCGGAAACCGATACCAAAGCAGTTGTATTATCAAATAAAAGTTCCGGAGCTTATGGTGTTTTACAATTGATAGAATCCTATTTCAATAGTAATAAAGGGGTATAGACTGTGAGTTCAGTTAGAATCGAGAAAGCACATATCGAGGACGTTTCTGTCCTTACCGCTGTTCAAACGAAAGTGTTCGATGCTGAAAAAATGAAATGGTTTCCAGATCGGACTGGAATCGTGGATACTAACATTCAGCCACCGGGCTATGATTCAATAGAAATGAATACTTATATGTTAAAGGAATTGGATTATTTTAAGGTCGTTTTTGAAGGGGGCATCGTTGGTGGGCTGATTCTTACGGTCATTGGCAGACGCCATGGACGGGTCGATCGGATATTTATTGATCCTGCATATCAAGGGAAAGGAATCGGATCAACAGTGATTAAGCTTATGGAACGTGAATATGCACATGTGGTGTCCTGGGAACTTGAAACTTCGAGCTTACAGCTGAACAATCACCGATTCTATGAAAAAATGGGATACCAAAAATTATTCGAATCTCCTGATGAATACTGCTATGAGAAAAAAATGAATGATGCGAACGGTTCGGGAGGTAAACCAAGAGAACTGACAATCTTTGGTGACATTATGAAAGACGTGGATCTTTCCGGACATCAGTTGGAACATTGCAGCGTGGAGAGAGCCGACTTCTACGGGATCAACGGGAGTTATGCCACATTTAGCAACAGTAGTATGACGGGAGTACAGTTTAGCAATTGTAACCTGGAAGGATCCCGTTTTCAAAATATCAACTTCAAAAAAGCACTAATCGCTGATCTCAATCTTTCGTATAGTGAATTCGCTCACGTCTCTATAGGAGGCTTACATGTTCATGATACTAATCTTGGTGATGAAGGAGAGCCGATAACGTTTGAACGATGTGTTCTTGAAGGATCCAAGTTTGAAAACTGCAGTTTAAAGAATGTTGACATTTCTGACTGTGAAATATCGGGGATGAAAATTGATGGGATTTTGGTGGAGGACTTGTTGGAAGCTCACGCACATAGAATGAAAAAGTAGTACAGGTACAAACACCCATTTTTTCTTCTAGTCATATTATAAGTATTGACTGGATAAAAGAGGTGAGAATTAAAATGAATCCATATCATTATTACCGTCAATTCAAGCCTTTCAACCTGAATGGCAACTACCGGGTGCCAGAAACTCATTTCCTGGTGGATGATCTCCAAAAAGCCATCAATGGCGAATACAGTGCGATTGCCTGCTATAAAAAGCTTTCGGCTCTTGCTCCTACTGAGGAAGAAAGACTTCGAATCCTTGAAATTCGAAAAGATGAAAAACGTCATTTTAAAGCATTCAGTGATATCTATATGAACTTAACCGGAGTCGAGCCGCGTCCTCAATTGCAGGAAGGTTGTCCGGATCGATATTACGATGGACTCCGATTTGCCTTTAAGGATGAACAGGAAACGGTTGATTTTTATCATGAGATTTCAAATGGGGCACAGGATGTCTATATAAAGGAAACATTTCTTCGAGCTGCAGCAGATGAACAGAATCACGCTGTCTGGTTTTTGTATTATTTGACGATGAATAAAGGAAGGAGAAATACTCTCCGACAAGCCGATTATGGAGCAAAAGGGGCTCTTGCTGCCCCGTCGCTTACGGTTCCTCAAATGCTTATATATGCCATGCAGGATGAATATCTGGCACAGGCAAGATACGATCGGATCATTCAGAATTTCGGCAATGTCCCTACTTTTATGAGAATTAAAGAAGCAGAGCTCCGTCATATTTATGCATTGCAGACATTATTCCAGCAATATGGACTCCCTTTACCGGAAGATCAGTCACAATCGTATGTGACCACACCGGAATCAATAAAAAGTGCCTATAGCGCTGGGGTGGAGGGAGAAGTCGATAATATTTCGATGTATGATACTTTTCTTGCCTACCCGCTTCCTCAGGATGTGCGGGTCGTCTTCACACAGCTGAGGAATGCTTCGCAGAATCACCTTGCAGCATTTGAGAGGGGATTAGCAAGAGTATAGAATAGAAATAATAGGCGGCTGGCTGATTCCTTGGGCAGTCGCCTATCTCTCTTTATTCGATATCCGTTGGGTAGTGTAGGTGGTCTTGAACTTTGTCTATAAACAATGAGCCATTACTGCTAATGACTGCATAATATATTTCCCTGAGTGCTAGTCCTCTAGTGCGGAGTTCCTTATCCAGCCAATCTTTACTGTAATGTGGGGTCAGGTTTTTGTCTATAATTCTTCCATCCATGATCAGTTCTACAGGGAGTGAATTTGAGGTGTGAGTTGGAAGATGAAGGTCCAATTTCGTTACATTCTGAAATTGGTCTTTCTTTTTAATGGAAAGTTCACCACTGACTTCCAATAGTGCATAATCAACTTCAGAGATGTCAAACACACCCTTTTCCCTCAAGTGTTGATTCAAGTCATCTAACGTAAATTTTATTTTCTTCATATTGTCTTCTAGCACTTTCCCTTTCTCAATGATGACTGTTGGGCATCCGGATATCCATTGTCTTAATGTTCTACTGTGAGATGTCATTAATAGCAGTATGTAATATAAAGTAAACAATGAGAAAAAGGAACCGAGAATTTCAGTGAAATCAAGGTGGGTATTGAAACCCATATTCGCAATTAAAGAACCGATCGTAATGGATAAGGCAAAACTAAAATGAGTTTTATGAGAGTTAATATGCTTGCCAATCACCAGCGTCACCAGAATTAATAACATAAAGCTGATGATTGTTCTGATGATAGAGAATAGTATCCCGTCCATACATAACATCCTTTATGTCCTTTTGTTTTTCATAGTATGAACCAAAATGTGGTATGTATTTACGCATCTCTTGATTATGAAGTGAGTGAAGAATAAAAATCAACTCATGAAATCCGCGTTCCAGCTATGATCTATTTAAAAATTTGTCACAAAAAAGAGATAGACGATGCATCGTCTATCTCTTTTCTTATTTGAACACGCCGAATGGTTTACCAACCGGAAGCGTTTCTTTCCCGAAGTGGGTATTTAAGACACTTGCAGCTGAACCATAAAAACTGAACAGAGAGATAAATAATTCTGAGATGGCCGCCAATTTGTGCATGGCTTCAGGTGCAATTCCTAACGTAGAAAGGGAGAGTCCAATAAATAAGAAATCAATAAGGACAAAAATGATGAATAAGACCTTATGCGTTTCCATGGCGCCAACCGTCATGAAAATACTGAATATCAGATACCCGATATATGCAATTCCCAACTGCTCTGGATCGATTGCAGCCGCTGCTTTTTCTCCGAATACTCCAAATGAAATCAACCAGGACGTTCCGACTCCAAGCCAGAATAAGCCAAATGCCCCGAAGGCCGTCATTCCAAATGTGTTATTGTGCTTGGCATCCCCGAAGCTTGCCATCAGTTGAGCAATTCCTCCAAGGAATATCGCCCAAGGTAAAATGAACGAAACGCCGTCTGTCCATCCGAGTTTTGCCGAAGAGGCTACAAGGGTGACCATAGCCAGACCGAAAAGCCCGAGAGCAGAAGGATCGGCCGTTGCCATTTGTACCCGCTGAGTGTTTTGTGTGTGATTCATGATGATACCTCCTATTAAACATACTTGACTAATTTACATGGAAAAGTCACTGTATGCAATAGAAAAAATGATGTAAGCGAAACTTTCATAAATGGATTGCAGTGAGAGACAGGTCGTAGATTAAGTCCATATAATTGTGTAAAAAGAAAGAGTCATTTTATTCCTTCTTGTCAACACTGTTTTCAACCACGATAAACAATGAGAAGAGGAATAAAATGACTCAATTACAGTTTAACCTAGATTTGGATTCTTTAAAAGAAGCAGTGATTAACTCTAATATCGAAACCGTTGTAAGGTCTGCCATCGTTCTTGTTTTAAATGAATACATGGAAAGGGAGAGAGACCAATACCTTAAAGCAGCCTCTTACGAACGATCTACTGATCGTATAGATTATCGTAATGGCTACTATGAACGAGACTTTACAATGAGTGTTGGAAAAGTCAAATTGAAGGTGCCACGAACCCGTAATGGAGATTTTTCGCCTTCCGTATTTGAAAAATACTCACGGTGTGATCAAGCGTTTGTCCTTTCTATGATTGAAATGGTGATCAACGGTGTTTCAACTCGAAAGGTTACTCATATTGTAGAACAGCTTTGTGGAGAAACAGTTTCTAAATCATTCGTTTCTTCCCTGACTCAAAAGTTAGATCCTATCATTAATGATTGGGCTAAGCGACCTTTGAACGGAAATTATTTTCCATATATATTTGTAGATGCCATGTATGTAAAAGTCCGCGAACACCATCGTGTCGTTTCAAAAGCCGTCTACATTGCGACAGCTTTATCAGAAAAAAATAATCGTGAGATTTTAGGCTTAATGGTCGATCATGCCGAGAGCTACGAGAGTTGGAGTAGATTCTTTCAACAGCTGAAATCCCGCGGTCTACAATCCCCTAAGCTCGTGATTTCAGATGCCCATAAGGGCCTTCAAAAGGCGGTCCTACGTGAGTTTATTGGGACCAGTTGGCAGAGGTGTAATGTACATTTTAAACGAAACATCATCCAACACCTCCCAAAGAAAGATTCTAAAGAAATTAGAACCATGATAAAGAGGGTGTTTGAAGCTGTCAAAATTGAAGATATGAGGAACTTTAAAGAAGAGCTGATGAGTCAATATAGCGAGGATACCAAATATGAAAAAGCGCTGGCCATTTTTGATGAAGGCTTTGAAGATACCATTCAGTACATGGACCACCCTGATGAAATTCGGCCGCATATCCGCAGCACCAACTGCTTAGAACGTTTGAACCAAGAGGTTCGAAGAAGAGAAAAGGTCATACGGATTTTCCCTAACACGCAGTCAGCCTTTCGATTAGTCGGAGCCGTTTTGTTCCATTATCAACAAACTAATTATTCAAAGAGAAAATCCTTTTAGTAAGTTCTAAGCATTTTTGAATGAAACTTCCCATTCAAATGGTTTCATATCCAGGTCAGGCTGTCAAAGTGAAGAGCCTTTGACAGCCTGACCTGGATATGAAGGAATATCTTCAGGGAAGTTTCGCAAAAAAATGTTGAATTGAATAGTTATAGCTGATTAATAGTTGAAAAAGACAAGTAAGGAATTTACACAATATTAAGGACTTGACTCAGGTCGTATCTTCTAATTCGCTGATAAATTGGATATTTCGCTGTTAAATGGAAAATTTCGCTGATATATTTTAATTTCCGCTGATAAAATGAAAATTTCGCTGATAAAGGCTCTCATCGTCCGTTCATCGCTTCTCTGAACCCACATGAAAAACAGAAATCCTGGAAGATCTCGCACAAGATCATCCAGGATTTCTGTTTCTACCCACCAGAACATTCAATTCACAACAAAAAAACGCATGAAGTGAGTGAATCCTACATACATATCAAATGGGGACAAATATTTCCTCTAAAAGGAGGTGAGATGGATGGAGCAATACTATATTTTCATGCTCATGTTCCAAGCGGGAAGCTTTATCATTTCGTTATTGAACCATATTGAAAAGTAGAAAGCTCCAAGAATCTTTTCCGGACTATGACTGGCCTCATAGTTCGGATTTTTTTCTGAAGGATTCCTTTCCCTATAAGGTATGTCAAGATTCCCGATATTATACGTTTCTATGAAAATAGTAATTCCATCTCATTGTTTCTAAATCCTCTCTTTGTTGTTATCATAAGAATTAAACAATACTCACGGAAGGAATCAGTCTCTTGAAGATCATACATGAAAAACTTATAAAAGATCGATGCGGTACCGTTTCTTACAAGCGGGGAGAGGCGTATTACCAATCCCATAAAGTGAAGATAGAAGTATCGACTGGCAATCATTATGAAGCGACAGTTATCGGGGAGGAAGAGTTCCATGTTTCCGTTCATGAAAATGGCGTCGGCGGAATAGAAGCCCACTGTACCTGTCCGAAGCTTGCATCATTTAATAAAGATTGTCAGCATATTGCAGCTGTCCTGTTTGCCGTTCAGCATCATCAGAGATACATGGTGAATTCTGAAGGTAGTGTGTCAGAGGATTTTTTCACCCTGTTCCAAGAAGATTCCTTCCGTAAAACGGGAAAGCTTCGTCATTTTGAAAACAGACAGACCTTGAAGAGTGAATTCCTCATTAAACCGATTTCACACAAGAACGGCGAAGAGGAAATTGTAATCGAGCTCACGATACAGGATATAAAGGTACACGGGCTCCGATCGTTTCTAGCCAGTTTGAACGAAGGAAAACCGATCCACCTGTCAGATTCCTTTATCTTCAATCAGGAGTTTCATTGCTTTGAAAATGAAACGGATGCTGTACTTCAACAGTTGGTGGCATTTTCGAAAGGATTCTCAAAGGAACATAGTGATTACATGACTATTCCTCCATCTTCCTGGAAGCAGCTACTACCAGTATTGATGAAAAATAACCTTGTGAAGATACAGCAAAATAACCAGCTCTATAAGGGAATGAAGGAAACGGAACTTCCCCTTCCGTTGACATTCCAATTTGAACAAGATATTCACGGCCATTTTTCATTAGATGTTTCCGGATTACGGAATATGACAGTTTTGAATGAGTATCAAACTGTCTTTCATGAAGGAAAGATCACCCAACTCGACAACATGGACTGCAGACGACTGTCTGAAATAAAGCGACTCCTCGACCGTTCAGGAACGAACCTTATTTCGATTCCTGAATCCCAGATTGGTTTCTTTCTTGATAAAGTGGCTGTCGGGTTGAAAAAACTGGGTGAAGTGAAGATTTCAGAAAGCTTAGGACAAAAGTTGGGATCAGCGCCACTGGTGGCGAAATTATATCTCGACCGAGTCAAAAATCGCCTTTTGGCTGGACTTGAATTTCATTATGATCATGTCGTCATTCACCCCCTTGAAAACAGGGAACCTCCATCTGGTTCTCTTCTTATCCGTAATGTGGAGAAAGAAGACCGCATCCTCGAATGGATGGATGAATTTTCGTTCGGAAAGACGGAAGGCGGCTATTTTTTACATAACGAAGAATTAGAATATGAGTTCTTAACCTACGGTGTGACGAAGATTCAGAAACATGTTCAAATCTATGCGACAACGGCAGTAAGAAATAGGGTATCCAAAGGGAGCCATACCCCGAAAATCCGGATTAAAGTGAAAAAGGAACGAATGAACTGGCTTGAATTCACATTTGAAATGGATGGAATCCCTGATAGACAGGTGATGGAAATCCTCGGGGCGCTGGAAGAAAAACGGAAGTATTATCGGATGAGAAACGGATCACTGCTGTCACTGGAGTCAAAGGAATTTCAAGATATTCAGCGGTTCCTCTATACTTCACAAGCCGAGAAGAATGATCTGGTGAAAGGACTTGAGCTTCCTTTTTATCAAAGCATGGATCTTCTTGATTCAGTAGATGCCAAGAAAACGTTCATACTGGAGGATTCATTTAAAGAATTCTTCCGGCAACTCATGGACCCAGACAGTGTTGAATGTTCAGTTCCTTCTACAATGAATTCTCTACTGAGGGATTACCAGAAAACAGGGTATCGCTGGATGAAGACGCTATCTCAAAATGGAATGGGCGGGATACTGGCGGATGATATGGGACTAGGGAAAACGATTCAAAGTATTTCGTTCATCGCGTCGGAACTCGAATCGATCAGGTCAAGGAAACTCCCGGTTCTGATTGTGTGTCCCTCCTCCCTTACGTATAACTGGCAAAATGAATGTGTGAAATTTGCTCCGAATATCCGTACGCTTATCATAGATGGGGACAAGGCACAACGAATGAAAAAACAAACGAAATGGAAGGATGTCGATGTGATCATCACAACCTATCCTTTACTTCGCAGCGACACTAAATGGTATGAGGATAAGGAATTCCATACAGTGTTTTATGATGAGGCACAGGCATTTAAAAATCCTCTTACGCAAACGGCAAGAAGTGTCAAGAAGATACAGGCCTCGAATCGATTCGCATTGACCGGAACACCTGTGGAAAATTCCCTTGAAGAGCTATGGTCCATCTTTCATGTTGTATTTCCTCAGTTATTCCGTGGATTAAAGGATTATAGCCGCCTCACAAGAAAAGAGATCGCGAAAAGGATCAGACCCTTTGTTCTTCGCAGATTGAAAGAGGATGTATTATCTGAGATTCCAGACAAAGAAGAAATCATTGAATCCGTAGAACTTCTTCCAGGGCAGAAAGAGTTGTATGCAGCCTACCTTGCTAAACTGAGACATGACACCATGAAGCATTTGGATAGGAACACCTTAAGGAAGAATAAGATCAAAATTCTCGCTGGGCTGACCAGACTGAGGCAAATATGCTGCCATCCGGGATTATTTGTTGAGGACTATCACGGCTCATCGGCAAAATTCCTTCAGCTCATGGAGATGTTGGAGGAAGCCAGATTGTCAGGAAGACGGGTATTGATTTTCTCCCAGTTTACGAAAATGCTTGAGATGATTGGAGGGGAACTTTCTGGAAAAGGACAGCCATACTTTTACTTGAATGGAGCAACTCCATCAGAGGAGAGAGTTAAGATGTGCGATCGATTTAATGAAGGAGAACGAAATCTTTTTCTTATTTCTTTGAAGGCAGGTGGAACGGGGCTGAATCTTACCAGTGCAGATACGGTCATTCTCTATGATACATGGTGGAATCCTGCAGTTGAAGATCAGGCAGCCGACCGTGCCCACCGGATGGGCCAGAAAAATACGGTTCAGGTAATCAGGCTCGTTGCCAAAGGAACGATCGAAGAGAAGATGAACGAACTTCAGGATAAAAAGAGGCACATGATACAGGAAGTCATGAACCCGGATGAAAAGCTTGTACAAACCTTAACCGAGAATGAGTTAATGGAGATTTTATCCATTCATCACCAAACAAGTCAATAGAAGAACAGATTCTACATGATTTAGGAGATACAAAAAACAAATAACCTTGATCAATTTGATCCAAGGATGGTTCCTCACTTTTGTTTGCTTTAGACCGGTTTTTGAAGCTGACAAAATGAATTTGGCATAATATCCTCTTGTTGGTAAAATGAATAGTGAAAAGGTAAGAGAGTTTTCCTGATCTATTATGATGATGATTACTCCTACTGATCGATCTGAATCGGTAGGGGTTTCTTTCATGAAGAAAAAGATAATTTGAGGTGTGAAAATGGTATACATTTTCGTAGGAGCAGCTGGAATGGCGGGAGCTCTATTTCGATACTGTCTTGGTATTTTTTCTGAAGGTCTGTGGGACTTTACGTTTCCATTGGGTACATTTCTGGCTAATATGATAGGCAGCTTTATGCTGGGTCTCTTTACAACGTATTTTATTCAAACGAAAAAGGTATCTCCGAAGGCGGCGACTGCGATTGGAACAGGACTGATTGGATCATTCACCACATTCTCCACATTCAGTGTGGAAACCGTGAATCTCCTATCTCATTCACATGTTCTTCTTGCGCTGGTTTATGTAGTGGGAAGTGCATCCGGAGGTCTTATGATGTCATGGGCGGGGTATACGGTAGGTATGAATACATACAGAAATAAACAGAAGGGGGCCACACCTTGATTGTTCATGGTTTGATGGTGGCAATCGGTGGCTTCTTTGGAGCCATGTGCCGCTTTGGAGTCAGCCGATTATTTAAAAAGTACTGTTTGTCTGATTTTCCATACGGCACATTATGTGTCAATCTGATAGGATCTTTTTTTCTGGGATATGTGATCGGAATGGGGATCGACGAAACAGGCGTGCTTCTAATAGGAACTGGATTCCTTGGTTCTTTTACAACTTTTTCTACTTTCAAACTGGAAAATATTCAACTTTACCTTCATAAAAAATGGAAACCCCTCATTTCTTATCTTCTACTCAGTTACACATGTGGCATATTATTCGCCTTTGTTGGGATGACATTGGGTAAATTGTAAGTTATCAGAGCTCAGGTCACCCTGAGCTCTTTCTATTTGTTTAAGTATTCAATTATCTATTACATAGGTTGTAAATGCCCCAATCTCCCATATTTCTCAATCCTCAGATATTCGCCCCAAACTCTTTTTCTACCGATTTCCGAATCCATCCAGTTGTTTCTTTTAACTTCGATTCCACGATATGTTGTGGGAAATGTATACGGGATGTATTCGAGCTTTTCAGGCAGATGCTTCATTAACGTACGAAGCTGCCTCCCCGTGACATGACTTTTACATATCACCATAAGGGACTTCACGGTAGAAAAGTCAAACACTTCTTTTGCAAAGAGAACATTTTCAAGAGAATTGGTCGATTTATCTTCATAAACGATTGCTTGAGAAGGAATTCCTGCATGTTTCAACTGTGAGATGATCACATCAGCCTCTGAATATTCTTCATGATGGTTTCCTTCCCACTCTGGGTGTGGAACCCCAGTCAGACTTCGACCTCCAGTGACCACGATTTTTTGTATGTATTTTTTTTCGTAAGCTTCAATGGCTTTTTCCCAATGGCCACTATGGGTTCCACTGAAGACAAAAAGGGCGTCACAAGCTTTTGCCTGAATGTCTTTTCCAAAGGTTAGATCCGTTAAGAATTCAACTTCTTCTTTATTTAATTCCGGAACAATTGGCTCTCTCGGTATGATCGGTTTCATTATTCCAACCCCTTAAAATCATAATTCCCTGTCATAGACCAGTATTCTTCATTAGTAGATATATACAAAGGCTCGATGGTACTTCTGTGAGTCTGGGCCAATTGGTGAAGAGAGGTCCTTTTAATACACTCTTCAATTTGTTTATAGTGCTCCATAGATTCATATTTCCAGATCGCTGTAATTTTAGTCCTTTTTTCGTTTACCCAACGTCCAATTAATTCAGCTCCATGAAGTAATTGGTTAGGTAGTAAGTATTCATGAAAGAAATGATTGAATTGCGGTACAACATTCGGAATGATCTCGTACGTCCGGACTCTGTATACCATAATATTCCTCCTTTGGTGATAATTGTACACGTTTGTTCGCGTTTGTTCAATATTTAAATTCATTACACTTCGTTTTTATGCATTTTATTTCGTGAATTAAACAAGGAAGATGACGTAAACCATTATAGAAAAATAATGTTGACCATAGTGGTCAAAAAGGAATAAAATAAAATTGACCACTCCGGTCAATACCTTGTCTTTATAAAGGAGGTAGACAATGTTTGTTTAGAACGTTAAACATTGAGTCAGAAAAAGAAGATCGTATTATCAAGGCCGCAACCAGGATATTTTCAGAGAATGGGTATGAGAAAGCATCGACAAATGCCATTGTGAAGGAAGCAAAAATATCTAAGGGGATCCTATTTCATTATTTTAATAGTAAAAAAGAGCTGTACATCTCTCTTTATGAATATCTTACGGGGCTATTAACAGAAAAAATTTACGAAAAGGTCGACTGGAATGAGCGTGACATTTTCAACACAATACGTTCCGTTACATTGATCAAATTTGAACTTTTCTCTGTGTATCCTGATCTGATCAATTTTCTTAACAGTGCCTTTTCGGAAGAAGCTCTTGAGGTGAAAGATGATATTGAAAAATATAAAACCAAAATGGTTGAAAGTAGTTTTACTACGTTATTTTCAAAAATCGACACAACGAAATTCAAAGATGGTATCGACGTGAAAAGATCGATTCAAATCATCTATTGGACCTTTGAAGGCATTGCTAATCAACAACAACAGAAAGTGAAGACACGTTCTGTTAAAGATATCAACCAGGAAGAAGTGTTGAAGGAAATCGACGCCTATATCGCTTTATTGAAGAACTCATTTTACAAATAGAATAGAGGAAAAGGGAGGATAAAAGATGAATGTAATCGAAATTCATTCGCTGACAAAAACCTATGGAAAGTACAGGGGGATCACCGATATCAGTTTTCATGTAGAAGAAGGAGAAATCTTTGGATTTATCGGACCGAATGGAGCGGGCAAATCGACGACCATCCGAACACTTCTCTCACTGATCCGTCCCACGAGCGGGAGTGCGACCATTTTCGGTAAGGACTGTATCGAATCAGCCCCTGAAATTGCAAAGGAAGTGGGATACCTGCCATCTGAAGTCTTCTATTATGACAATATGAAGGTGAAGGATCTTCTAAAGTATTCTGCCAGCTTCTATAAAAAGGATTGTACAAAAAGAATCAAAGAGCTGGCAGAGATATTAAATCTGGATTTATCGAAGAAGATTGATGATCTCTCCCTCGGAAACAAAAAGAAGGTAGGAATCATTCAGGGATTGCTTCATCAACCAAAGCTGATCATTTTAGATGAACCTACCTCGGGATTGGATCCACTCATGCAGCAAAAATTCTTTGAACTTCTTCAGGCTGAAAATGAGAAAGGAGCGACCATCCTTTTCTCATCTCATATTTTAAGTGAGGTTCAACGTCTGTGTGATCGCGTGGCCATCATCAAGGAAGGAAAGATCGTTCAGGTTGAGAAGATCAGTACATTAAAAGAGAACAATCATAAAAAGTTCAAGATGGAAATCAAGAGCGATATAGATGCCTCTTACTTTGATCTGGATGGCGTGACAAACCTGGAAATGATTGACCATCATGTCAGCTTCTTATTTAGAGGGGATATCAATACGATTATGAAGAAGATCGCCGACATAGAAATAACTAATCTATGGATCGATGAGCCTGATTTGGAAGAAATATTTATGCATTATTATGAAAAGGAGGCCTGATCCTCTATGAATATCTTTCTTTATGAACTAAGGGCTTACCGGAAGTCAACTCTTATCTGGACAATGGTACTCATCGGATTGGTCATGTTATTTTTGTCCATGTTTCCGTCCATTTCTAAAGAAATCGATGAATTCCAAAAGCTTTTGGAAGGGTTCCCTGAGGGAGTTCGAAAAGCACTGGGAATACAGGTTGAAACCATCGGATCCCTTAACGGTTATTATTCTTATATCTTTCTATATATATCTTTATGCGGCGCCATTCAAGCGATGAATCTGGGAATCTCGATAAGCTCAAAGGAAATGAGGGAAAAGACAGCTGATTTTCTTCTAACTAAACCTGTCACACGCACGAAGATTCTATCGTCAAAAGTTCTGGCAGCACTCGCATCGTTACTTATGACGAACATTGCGTATGGGATATCGGCCATCATTGTTGCTAATGTGGTAAAAGTCGAAGAATTCAGCTTGAACGTATTCTTCTTGATTTCGCTTACACTCTTGTTCACTCAAGTCATTATGTTTGCCGTCGGAATGATCATTGCAGTTATTTTCTCAAGGGTGAAGTCAGTCATTGCGCTCTCTCTGGCTGTGGTGTTCGCCTTCTTTTTCATTGGGATGGTAGCCGCGACGGAAGAGACTGGTCGATACTTTACACCGTTTAAATATTTTGACTACACGTATATCATGAACCACCACCGTTACGAGTGGTCATTCGTCATCGTGGCCATCCTCTTGACTGCAGGCTCGCTGATCGCGAGTTTCATCATTTACAATAAGAAGGATATCCATACGCTATAAAAGGAGGGAATATTATGAACGTATACTTGAGAGAAATGAAGGCTCATCGCAAGTCCCTTATCATTTGGTGCATTGGGATGATTGCATTGATTGGATCCGGAATGGGGAAGTATGCAGGCTATTCTTCTTCTGGCCAATCCATGAATGACCTAATGGCTGGTATGCCGAAATCCCTGCAAGCATTTTTAGGATTTGGTACGCTGGATTTGTCAACGGCAAGCGGATATTATGGTGTGCTCTTTGTTTATATTCTGTTGCTGGCAACCATACATGCAGCCATGTCGGGAGCAACCATCATTTCGAAGGAAGAAAGAGATAAAACCGTCGAGTTTCTATTCGTCAAACCCGTTCCGAGAAAGAAAATCATAGGGATCAAGCTGCTGGCTGCTCTGACACAAATTTCGATACTCGCGTTAATCACCTGGATTTCTTCATTGGTCATAGTAGGGCATTACAGTGACGTTTCCATCGCAGATGATATCGGGATCACCATGTTGGGAATGTTCATTTTACAGATGCTTTTTTTAGTAATCGGAACGGCTATTGCCTCCCTCTCAAAACAGCCTGCAAAAGCAGCGTCATTCTCAACGGGCATCTTGTTACTGACGTTTATTCTCTCATTTGCCATCGACTTAAGTGAAAAAATAGAGGGAATGAAATATTTTACGCCATTTAAGTATTTCGAGGCCAAAGATGTCATGTACGGTGGAGGATTGGACACCGTGTTCGTAGGGATATCCATTGTGTTGATAGGGGCTTTGGTGTTTGGAACGTTTGTGCTTTATGATAAACGGGATTTGAGGGTGTAAGGAATAACTATGAATAATGTAAGCTTAACCTTCGTACATCTGTTTAGGATGAAATCATCTCGACGTTAATAGAAGAATCATAAATGAAAAGGATCTGTTTCACTGGATGAACAGATCCTTTTCATTGGATTTATCTTTTTGCTTTCAACTCGTCTATTTGCTCTATATGCCTCTTCTCATGAAAGCCGATAAAAGGAATCCACTCATCTAATCGGATTTGACCGAAGATGGGGTGAGGATATGCCTTTTTCATTAAGGCTTCTTTATTTGTGGATTCCAGGAAGGAAAGAAGATCTTTTCGTGATGATTTCAATTTATCCTTCATCTGCTCCAGGCTCTGTTTTTCGTCAGTAGGGGTGACGAAAGGCGGAGCGTCCACTTTAGTCGTTCGATCTACAGTAAAGTGGATTGGCTTCGACTCAACCAATTGTTCTTCTCCATTTTCCAAAGTCATTTGAATTGCTTTTGTTAAGGATTTTTCCATTAGATACAAATGATCGAGCACCTGCATGATGGTCCATCGGTCTTTTTCGACTTTCTTATTTAGTTGCTCTTCGCTTAAATCCTTCACACTGTTCAGTAGCTCGGAACGAATATCTTCTATCATTTGAATTTCTTTTTCCATAGTATATCCTCCTCCTGTTATCTATCAAACTATTTTACTCTTGAGAAACTAGGTCGTACAGTGAAAGCACTTCATTAATAGATGCTAAAAAAACGAAAAGCTCTAATTTGTATAGAGCTTTTCGTTTTATAGAAAGGTATCGTATTATCCTTCAGATCCTTTTTCATCAAAATCTGGGGCGACTGCTTTTCTGATAAACAATGAAATGGTAAATGCAAGTGCAGCCAGGCCCAGTGCGAACCAATAGGCGTGATGAACGCCATAGGTCATCGCATCAAAGGCGACCTTTTCGGTTACTGTACCGGAATGGTTTTCAATATATCCGGTTTGACTTTGAGTCATGATGCTGACAAAAATGGAAACCCCAAGTGCCCCTGCTACGGGTTGTAATGTATTTGCGATGGCCGTCCCATGTGGGTAGAGGTGCTTCGGCAGCTCATTTAACCCATTTGTCTGGGCGGGCATCATGATAGCTGAGATTGACAACATTAGAACCATATACACGATCACAAATAGCCAGATGGGTGTGGATGGATTAATGGTACTAAAGAAAATCATGACACCAAGCAATATGAATGTTCCTGGAATAATAAGCTTTCTTGGTCCGTATTTATCGAATAGGGTGCCCATGGTAGGAGACATTAGACCATTAAGCAGTGCTCCCGGCAGTAGCAATAAACCGGCAGTTTTTGCTGAATATCCGAGTGGGCCCTGCAGGTACATCGGCATGACGATTTCGGAAGCAAACATAGCCATGATGACGATGACGAAAATCGTGACACCCCTTGTATAGCTTTTGAACCGGAAGACGCGGACATCTAGGAGCGGTTCCTTTAGCTTTAATTGACGCAGCACAAAGATAATTGCACTTATCACTGATATCGCTAGGATAGCGATGATTTTGACCGATGAGAATCCTGCCTCTTCTTCACCTGCTGCGCTGAATCCGTAGACAATCCCGCCAATCCCGATGGAAGAGAGGATGATTGAATAGATATCGACTCCTGGTCTTGTCACTTCGCCAACATTTTGCAAGTACCTGAAGGCGAATAGAATTGAAAATACAGCGAATGGAATGACCGTGATGAACAACCACCTCCATCCAAGAAAATCAACGATCACACCGGACAGCGTCGGGCCAATGGCGGGTGCGAACATAATCACCAACCCGAATGTACCCATTATCTTTCCGCGGACTTCCGGACGGTATATCAGTAGCAGGGCGTTCATAATGATCGGAATCAGTAATCCTGTCCCAACTGCTTGAATCATCCTACCTGCGAGGAGCATAGGGAAATTCAAGGCGCAGGCTGCAATCACTGTTCCCAAAAGGAAGACACTCATGACGCCTATGAACATCTGCCTTGTGGTAAACCATTGAATGAGCAGGGCGGAAATAGGCATCAAAACACCCATGACGAGCATGAATCCAGTGGCAAGCCATTGAACCGTAGGGGCATCCACCTTAAATACGTCCATTAATTCTGTTAATGCGATATTTAATAAAGTTTCATTCAAAATAGCGAAAAATGCACCAATCATGAACGTGATCAGGATGGCTTTTGAATTGATTTTAGTAGTCATATAGTTCCTCCAACAAAGTATATACTAGAACACTTATCTATCATGCTTGATGACGGGGAATATCTCAAGTGGAAAGTTCGTTTCGAAAAGAATGTCCTTACTTCGGAACCCATTCCTACATTCCGAATACATAAGTGTGACTTTTACTATCATTCCATTTTTCATTTTTGTTTAAACAACGTAAAGAGGGGAGACAATGTCTCCCCTCGGAAAGTCTTTAAATTATGCTTCTCGATTTCTTCTTCTAAAGCGGTTAAAGACAAGATACATCATCGGTACGATAATCAGTGTTAAGACAGCTGAAAACATAATGCCTGAGATGATTGTCACAGCGAGGGGAGTAAATAGCGCGTCACCGCTCACTGCCACTGGAATCAACGCTACGATAGAGGTGAGGGCAGTCAGAAGGATCGGTCGCAATCTTGTTCGACCTGATTCAATGACGGCTTCTTTCACGCTCATTCCATTTTTGATACCCTGTTCAATAAATTCGATCAATACTACTGAATTCCTCACGACGATTCCGGTCAGAGAAACCATTCCCATTACCGCCAGGAAGCTGATTGGTGTTTGAGTGACAAACAATCCAAGAATCGCACCCGCGATCGCGAGATAAACTGCAACCAGGACAAGGAAAGGCAGAGATAAAGAATTGAACTGAACAGCAATTAATAGATACACAAGGAATATCACGATGATGAAGAGAATGGTGATCTCAGCAAAGAAATCATTTTGCGCTTCATTTTCCCCACCCAAGGTGATGGAGTAATCGTTGTCATCAAGATCTTCAC
The DNA here is from genome assembly GCF_044542955.1 of Rossellomorea sp. NPDC077527. NCBI lineage: Bacteria > Bacillati > Bacillota > Bacilli > Caryophanales > Bacillaceae > Rossellomorea > Rossellomorea sp. NPDC077527. The sequence goes on from NZ_JBITVL010000004.1 coordinate 24,194, forward strand.
GAACATTTTTTACGATTTCCTGTACATTTTCTTTATAGTTATCGTCTTCCCCTGGGAAAGCGCGTATCGTTATAGCGCGTTCTCCATTCTTGTGTGGGATGAGCTGAAGTTCTTCTTTCTTCTCCGGAGTAACGAGTTCATCCAGGGAGATCAGCTGAGGAGGCCCAACAGGATTTTGGGTTGTGGCCGGGATTTCCAGGGAAGCCAGGTCCACCTCTCGATCATTGCCTTCTAATAAGAGGGTCATATCCCGTTTGGTTACCCCATTGTCAAATGATTTCAACGGGATGCCTTCTGTAGCTAAGCGGAGCTGTTGACTGACAGCATTAATGGTGATTCCATTTTCCTCGAGTTTTTCACGGTTTGGAACATATTCTATCGTAGGTTCCATTTCTCCTACATTATCAACGACTAAGTCGGTGTCCAATGTTTCGATTTCAGAGGTGATTTCATCTCGAAGCTCTATTATTTTATCGATTTCCGTACCTGAAACGGTTACCGTTACTGGTGCTCCAGCAGGTGGACCCTGCTGGATGGTCTCCATGAAGATTTTCGCATCAGGGTATGCTTTACGTAATTTATCTGTCCATTCATCGATCAATCCTTGTGCAGTTTGGTTCGTTCGATCGACTCTGGCAACCAACTGTCCTGTATTTTGTCCTGAATTCGACAAAGAACTGTTGAACAGATTCGGCAGTCCCGAACCTGCAAATGCAGAAGTTTCATAGACCCCTTCGTCAGATTTTAAACGTTGTTCCATTTCATGAAGGGTGTCAGATGTTTCTTCAATTGTTGTGCCGATTGGCAGGGTGACATCGATTGTCACTTCTTCACGGTCTGCAGACGGGAAGAATTCGAAAGGTGTCAAGGCAATCAGGCCAAAGATGGCTGTGGTAAATACGAGCCCGATGGCTGAAACGACGAAGGGTCTTTTTGAAAAATTCTTCAGGAGCGTATCAGCATAAAAATCAGCGATCCTATTTAATGGTTTCCCTAATAAACCTGGGGCATCGGATACCTTTTTCTTGGTTTTACTATAAAGTAAATATCTCATGATCGGTACGAATATCAAGGCAACCAGTGTGGAAGCGATGATAGTGGTGATCAATACCGTCGGTAACGCCCGAATAAAGGCTCCGTTTCCACCTGATAGGAAAATGAGTGGGAGGAACGTGAATACGATGGCAAGAGAAGAGGTCACAATCGACACCCATATCTCTTTCACTCCGGTAATCGCTCCGGTGAGAGCACCGTCACCAAGCTTATAACGGCGTTGGATATTGTCATTCACCACGATGGAGTCATCCACGAGGATTCCGAGAGCGATGATGGCTCCAATAACGGAAATCTGATTCAGATCCACTTCTGCAAATGGGAGTGGTATCAATCCCATAAGCACTGAAATTGGTACGGCGAGTGCCACTACGAAGGCACCGGAAACCGTCAGTCCGAGTGCTGTAGTTAGTACCACGGCTACAACGGAAATAGCAAGAGACATAAATAAACCATTAAAAATGGTGTTTACAGTGTCAGCCTGTGAATAATAAGGAACCAGTTTTACACCTGATGGCAGTGAGTCTGCAAGATCATCCACTTTATCACTAACTCTTTTGTCGACCGATGGGATATCTTCACCTGGTTGAACAAATGCCGTGAAGGAGATTGAAGGCTGTCCTTCAAAAGTTACAATGTCCTTGAACTCTTGCGGGGAGATCTTTACATTCGCGATATCGTTAAGGAAGACCGATTCTCCTTGAGGATTTTTCCCTACAAAAAGCTTCTCCATTTCGTCCAGGGTGGTAAAGTGATCAACGGTCAGTTGAACCACTTCTTTATCCACTTCCTGCTTGCCAAGGGGAGTTGGATAATATTCGTCGTTGATGGCACTCATGACGGATGATGGGTTAAGTCCTGAATCCTTTAATTCATCCTTCTTTAATTCAACAACGATCTCTTTCTCAGGGAGCCCCTTTACTATGACGCTCGATACACCAGGTAGATCTTCAACCGCTTCCTTCCACCTGTTTACTTCATCATCCATTTCAAGAAGTGTTTCCTTCTTATCACTGGTCAAGTGGTAGGAGACAATCGGCATTTTTACAGTGGATTCATTGACTTCAGGGTCGAACGCTTCCTCAGGAAACGAGGTTGAAGCATCCGAGACGGCTTGGCGCACATCACCGAATACTTCTTTTTTGTCTTCGCTGTCTTCAACCTCTACAATAATAGTAGAAAAACCGGCTGCCGAGGAAGAATTGATTTCTTTAATACCATCAATCGATTGAAGAGATGACTCAATTGGATTAGTGATGGTCCTTTCAACGGAATCAACCGTTGCTCCGGGGTAAACGGTTGTTACCGTACCAATATTAATGCTGGTTTCCGGGATTTCTCTCTGTGGTAATTGAAAAAAGGTGAAAACCCCGATGATTACAAAAAGCAAAATGAATATCAAGACGATTTTCGAACGGTTCAAAATAGCTTTTAGCAAGGATATTGCCTCCTTTAATGAGTTTTTGACTTGTGGGTCAATAATAATAATTTTTGGTGGATTAAACACTGATATAACAATCATTATATTGGTTGACTCAATAGTCATTTTACCTAAAAATAATGGGTAGTCAAGAAATAATGCTCTTCTATTTTTTAATGAGTATGGTTAAAATGGGAGAGTAAATGTTTTTCTTGGAAATAGAGGTGTAGAAAATGGACAAACGGAACGCAATTTTAGAATCAGCAGTGGAACTCTTTGGAGCACAGGGATATAATCAGACATCCATGCAGCAAATTGCCGAAAATGTCGGAATCTCAAAAGGTTCACTTTACTCATATTTTCAATCAAAAGAAGATCTGATCATATCGATTTATGAACATTATCAGCAGCTCGTATTTGAACGGGCATTCATTGTCGGACTAGATGAAAATGTACCTCCCATGGAGCGGTTCGCCAAACAGTTTCAGGTACAGTTTGAAGGGATTATGGAATATAAGTCATACATGAAGATGCACATGAGAGGTGATTCCGCAAAAAATAGTCAGAAATTAGCGGCTATGGAGCATCGGATGAGGGGAAGGCTATTCAGCTGGCTCGAACATAATCTGCTGCATGTATACGGTGAGGAGATTCGGCCATACAAATGGGATCTGATGTGGATGACTCAATCAATCTATTCGTCTTACATGATGTTAATGATTTCACAGGATGACTCCATCGATCCTGCTATACTGGGCGCTCATTTAGTGAGACAGATTTCCCTGCTCGCTGGTGATTTTCTCAATGGGGAAAGTGCTCCATTATTGGATGATGAGATGATGAAACCCTTTGCTGTCAGTATGGACAAAGAAGGAGCTTTCATCTCATTTGAAAAAAGGGAAGAGGCATGGAAGTCACTTTATGACAGTATCAAGGGGTTGAGCGATACTACCTCAACTTATTTTATGAACATAGCAAATCGGATTTCCGAGGAATGTCGAAAATCAAATCCCGACGAGTTGATCATTACAGGGCTATTCCGGTTGTTAAGAGATGAAGAAGGTTTAAAGATTGCAGCTGAAGAGTTGGAAAAACAGCTCCTTCCCTTAAAATAGGGAAGGAGCTGTTTTCTGTTTCATATAAATTCTGTTGAAAAAATTACTATATTAGAAGTTTACTAGACGTTTGGTAAGACAACATTCTTTCCCTCAAAATATCATAATAAAGATAATATCATTTAAAGGAGGTTTTTTCTGTGGCATTTCCCAGTAATGCGCAGTATACCCCGGTCTTAGTAGGGGGGGCACCCTTATTTGACGTCTTAGGCGATGAAAGTCCCGTATCAACAGATATCGTGGGGAACTCAACTTTCCCTGCAGGTTTTTTTGCATACGACGGGACTAATGTGTATTTTCGCTTAAGGCTAAACGGGGATCCCCGGAATACACAATTAACAGGCTTTAGAAATTTTGCATGGGGGGTTTTAATTAATACAACCGGAGTAGCCGGAACATACGACTGGCTCTTTAACGTCGATGGCTTGAACAATCGGGTGAGCCTGATTCAAAATACAGTGAAATTGGTCAATTCATGGAATGATCCTGCAGAAGGGACGGGTGGGGGGAATCCAAACTTTGCCCAGCCGATTACCAACTTTGATTACGCCAGGGTGACGCCAGCCGATTCCAGCATCGGTGGAGATCAAGATTTTTTTCTAGATTGGTTCCTTCCGGCAAGTACAGTATTTTCATTTTTAGGTATTAATGCATCATCAGCCATCCGCGCAGTTTATTTTTCATCAGCGAATGCCAATAACTATAATAAGGATTCACTTCGGACGAGCGAAGGGTTTTCTTTCACAAATGCCTTTACAGATCCTGTCACTCCTGACCAGGTGGACATCAGGGCGAAGCTCACAACGAACAAAGTACGGAATTCGGGACCTCAAACAGTTGTACTTGGTCAGCAGGCCACTTGGACTGGTACCGTAACCGTAACAAATACCGGACTTTCTCAGGCTACCTCAGTCTTTCTTGATGACATCATCGGTCCTGATCAAGTAAACTCATTTGTTGTGAATACTACTTCTCAGGGAATCACAACGTATAATCCTGCGTCTAAATTGCTTACCTGGAACATTGGAAATCTAAATCCTGGTGCCACCGCGACTTTGACTTTTACATTGAATGGTGCATTCACCACTAGTGGAACAAGAAATTTAGATAGGGTACAAGCTACAGGATTTGATTCATCTTCAGGTAATGCCATCCAGTCCAATACTTCCGTCGTCACCATCAACGTTCAACAAACCGCCACAATCAATGGGACCATAACCGATCAATCCACCGGGTTGGTCCTCCCGAATACAACGGTGTCACTCTTCCAGGGCATGAGCTTGATTGCAACTACCCAATCCAATGCAAGTGGATTTTATACGTTTACGAATGTCGTTCCAGGCAACTATACTGTAGAGGCTGCCAGAACGAATTATGTAACTGGAACAGCTAATGTAGCAGCTGTAGCTGGGACATCCACTACTTCGAATATTGCACTCGTTCCTCAGCCCAGTACCATTTCTGGTAATGTATCAAATGGAGGCGCGATAAACAATGCTTCCGTACAACTACTAAATAATTCTGGTGCTGTAGTAGCGACTACAACCACAAATGTAGCAGGAAATTATTCATTCGTTAATGTAACTCCTGGTCTTTACAATGTGACTGTTATTGCATCAGGTTTTCAATCGCAAACCCAATCCGTCATGACTGAGCCAAATCAGGCATCTGTTGTCAATTTCACACTGGTCGCAAATCCCGGCTCGATTTCAGGTACGGTACGTGATTCCACCAATAATGCGGCCATCCCACTTGCGGATGTTGAATTATTGGATTCAAATGGGGTACTCATTGCCAGTACAACTGCCAATGGAAGCGGTCAATACAGCTTCAATAATCTAGCCCCTGGAAATTATCACGTTAGGTCATTTGCCACCAACTATAGCACAACGACCGTAACTTCAACCGTCACCGCTGGAAATAACACCATTACGAACATTTTCCTCGAGCCGAATCCAGGGTCTATTCAAGGGACCGTAATAGACAGCGAAACCATGCTGGCTATTGCAGGTGTATCCGTCCAAGCAGTAAATAGCCAAAATGTGATTGTAGCGAGCACGATGACGAATGGTAGCGGTCAATATTCCTTTGACAGTCTATTACCTGGATCGTATTCGCTTATTTTTACAGCTATTGGCTATGCTACTCAAACCCTTGGTGGAGTTGTGACGTCCAATGCTACTACAACAGTAGATGCATCGTTAACCAGACAGGCTGGTGCCCTGGTCGGTACCGTACAGGATCCCAATGCTGTCGCCATTGCTGGAGCAACGGTAACAATCTTTCAGAATAATATTCAAATCGGATCAGTGATCACCGACTCTAATGGGGACTACATGGTAGCTGGTCTGTCTCCTGGAAGTTATACCGTTGTCGTCAGTGCACCTAATTACACCACTGAAGCCGTTGCAGCCATGATTGAGGATGGTCAAACAACCACCTTAAATATTACCCTGAATGAAGATCCTGGAACTTTGGCTGGATTTGTGAGGGACACAAATAATGATCCAATTGCAGGGGGGAGCGTGACCGTTCAAATCAGTACCGGTTCAGGAATTATTGTCGCTACCACTGTAACAGCACCAGACGGATCGTATGCGGTGCCGAATCTTGCTCCCGGGAATTATACGGTAGTCGCAGCGGCTTCGAATTATCAAGCAGCCACCCAAGGTGTGACGATATCATCAAACGCTACGTCGATCGTGAATTTTAACTTGGCTTCAGATCCCGGTTCGATTTCCGGAATTGTGACGAATGCACAAACGGGAACGCCGATTACTAGCGTAAATGTACAGGTAAGGATCGTGGATTCAAGCGGGGCGGTCATTTCTACTGTACTAACCGATGAGAATGGTCAATATGTTGTAAATGGATTAGCCCCAGCGGTCTATACCGTTGTCGTATCAGCACCTGATTTTCAGACGAATGCGGTAACCGTTCAGGTATCGTCCAATCAAACAGCAGATGGCAGCATCGCACTTCAGCCTGATCCAGGACAGATTACAGGGACTGTGGTCGACAGTATTGGAAGCAATCCTATTTCAGGTGCGGTCGTCAGTATTGTGAACAGTTCAGGAAATTTAATTACGTCCGTGCTCACAGATATGGATGGAGTCTTCATGGTAGAAGGGCTTGCACCTGATAATTATACTGTGAATGTGATGGCGAATGATTTTCAAAACGGAATGGTCGGTGCTCTTGTATCTTCTGGTCAAACGACACCTGTATCAGTTGTGTTAAACCCTGATCCCGGGTTCATCACAGGATCGGTCAGTCCTATTGTGCCCAACACGATCGTCCAATTAAGGGATGTGAATAATGTACTGATTGATTCTGTTGTGGTGAATCAGGATGGAACGTTCTCATTTAATAATCTGACACCTGGTACCTATACGGTGTTGGCATCTGCACCGAATTATTCAACGGTACAGGCTGGGGTTTCTGTTCTTGCAAACCAGTCGTCAACCGTTGATTTGATCCTCGTCCCTAATCCTGGTTCAGTATCCGGTATCGTTACAGATAATATGGGGAATCCGATTGGGAACGCAATCGTACAGATTTTTGATCAAAATAATATTCTGATCGGCTCTGGGTTCACTGATTCATCAGGTCAGTATATTGTGGGGAATCTTCCAAGTGGTTCATTCAATGTGGTAGTTAACTCACCAGGTTTCGGCCAGGTGATTACTGGGATAAACCTTGGTGTAGGACAGGATTTAACAGGAGTGAATGTATCGCTGATTCCAAATCCGGGAATCATCAACGGTCAAGTCACTAACCTTACGACAGGAGATCCTATTTCAGGAGCCACCGTAGTCATTATTGACGGCATTTCTCAGATCCAGGTTGCAAGCACAACGACTTCTATTTCAGGAAACTATTCTGTCAGCGGATTGGCACCAGGTTCCTATATTGTCTCAGCTTCAAAACTGAATTTCACGACAGAGCAAACAGGTGCCATTGTCATAAGTGATTCCGGCACAAGAGCCGATCTGGCACTAGGAGAAAACCCTGGATCTATTTCGGGTAACGTTGAAGATACAAATGGTAACCCGATAACGGGTAATGGCATCCAAATCTCGGTGTTTAATGAAAACAATGTATTAGTTGTAAGTTTCTTAGCCAACTCGGATGGTACCTATTCCATTCCTTCACTCGCACCCGGCACATATTTTGTAACCGCAGCCGCCCCGAATTATTCATCTTCAACTGTATCAGCCATGGTTCAATCGAATCAAACCACAGCGGTAACAAATGTCCTTGCTGCAAATCCCGTAACGTTGACGGTCCAGGTCGTTATTCAAAATACTTCAACTCCGATAGAAGGCTCGACAGTCACGATCCGTCACGCCAATAACATCCCGATTGCAACAGGGATTACGGATGAAAACGGGTATGTAACCTTTTCATCTTTACCGACAGGAACACTGAATATCACTGCTGATGCCGTCTCGTTTGGAACCGATACAAAAACGGTTATCGGTAACCCAGGAGATATCCTGTTTGCCGAACTAAGCCTTGCTCCCAACCCTGGACAAATACAGGGGTTCATTTCAAATCTTGCAAATGGAGAAGCGATTCCTAATGCAGTTATACAGCTCTACGATATTACAAATGTACTTGTCCAAACCACTCTTTCGAATCAAAACGGTGAATATACATTTTCTGGTGTAACACCTGGAGTGTATACTGTCGTTGCTAATGCAGCTGACTTCGGTCCGGAGGCGGCTGGAGCCATTGTCACTTCCAATCAAACGAGCTTATTGAGCTTTGCCTTAAGTCCAAATCCTGGAATCATTCAAGGGTTTGTAAGAGATTCTGTCACCCTGGGGCCAATAGCTGGAGCGACAGTGGTCATTCGGGAGCTTTCTGGATCGGGTCCGGTGATCTCCACTACCGTGACAGATTCAGATGGATTCTTCCAAACAACGACCCTGTCTCCACGAGTATATGTGTTAGTGGGAAGCAGTGCTGACTTTGGTTCAAACTCTGTATCGGCAGAAGTAACGAGTGGGGGAGTGACAAATGTTGAAATCCTCCTTACCCCGAATCCGGGATCTCTAACAGGAACAGTGAGGGATGCAGAGACATTACAACCGCTAACTGACACATTAGTCAGGTTCATTGACAATCAGGGAACAGTTGTTGCTACTGTACAAACTACGGTTGATGGAACGTACATTATCTCAGGCTTAACGGAAGGAAGCTATACCGTTTCAGCCATCAATACTGGATATCAGTCATTGATCCAACAAGTAAATATTCAGCCCAACAGTGCCACGGTGCTCGATTTCAATCTTTTGGCTAATCCAGCCACCCTCAGTGGAACGGTTGTGGACGCCAATACAGGGTCTCCATTAACGGGTGTCATCATAGAGGTTTACGTAAGTGGAACGGATATATTGGTAAGGCGCGTCCTCACAGATGAAAACGGAGAGTACTTGATCGAAGGACTTCCACAAGGAACGTTTGACGTGAAGGCTCAACTTCAAGACTATGCAATCAGTGTCAATTCCGTGTTCTTATCTCCGGGTGAGAGTGAGGAGCTCAACATTGCCCTTATTCCATTCCCTGCAACAGTTCAAGGGACAATAAGGGATGCCGTTATACAAGACCCGATCAGCGGTGCGCTTGTAAAAGTAGTCATACCTAATACAGACATTGTCGTTGGCAGCATCATTACATCAAGCGATGGAACGTATTCAATAGGTAATTTACCAGCAGGCAGCTATAATGTAGTGATTTCCTCTGATGGTTATGCAACCGCAATCGTACCTGTCATACTTGTTCCTAATGGAACAGAAACGGTAAATGCGGATCTTGATCCAAATCCAGCAGGAATTACAGGAACTGTATTTAATGCACAAACAGGCGTCGGCATTCCAGGGGCACTAGTGAGAGTTTTTAACTCAGACGGAGTATTTATTGCCAGTACGTTGACGGATGAAAGCGGTTTTTATACGATTTCCGGTCTGGCTCAAGGTCAGTATACGGTCATTGCAAGCGCAGACGGCTTTGGGGACGGAATGGCCATTGTCACGTTAACGCCAGGAGAAACAGAAAACCTTAATATAAGCTTATCAAATCAAACTGCAACACTAAGAGGAACAGTGCAGGATGCAGTCAATCATCAACCGATCCAATCCGCTCTCGTTCAAGTCTTTAGGATCGGTACATCGATCCCAATTGCTTCTGTCCTCACCAATGGATCAGGTGAGTATGAAATTACCGGACTTGCCCCAAGGGAATACCGGGTGGTCTTCTCGGCAGATGGGTATGCAAGTGAGGTATTTAGAATATTTCTGACAAACGGGGAAGTCCAGATTTTAAATGCCGAGCTCGGTCGTCAGCCGGCCTCCATTAGAGGTCAGGTGACCGATGCAAATACAGGAGACCCTATCCAAAGTGCGGGTGTCATAACAGTCATAAGTGGAAGCGGAATAGTGGTTGCCTCAACATTAACCGACCAGGATGGAAATTATATTCTAACAGGTCTTGCGTCTGGGGACTATAACGTTATCTTCTCTGCCGAAGGCTATGTCAGTCAGACGTCCATGATTACCTTGAGCCCGAATGAAACAGCGATTCTTAATGCAGCATTGGAACCGAACCCTGCAACGATTACTGGAAATGTTCGGGATGCTATTACGTTTGCGGCAATTGAAAATGCCCTCATCCAAGTGTTTACGCCTGATGGAAGATTATTGGGAACGACACTAACAGATATGGATGGGAATTACACGATTTCAGGATTGCCGGGAGGAAATGTCGTTGTCATCGTAAGAGCATTAGGTTACCAAAGCCAGATACAAGTGATTGCGCTCATAAGGGGGACTACGACTACGCTCAACTTCTTATTAGAAGGAAATCCTTCAAGTGTCAGTGGTACAGTGACGGATATTCAAACAGGGGAACCCATCTCCCAGGTCCTCGTACAAATATTCCCTGTCGGTTCACTTGTTCCGATCCGTTCTACGCTAACCGATCCCAATGGCTTTTATATCTTGACGGGCTTGCCTCCTGGGACATACGTCATCCGTTTTACTGCATCGGGCTACCCGGTCAAAGAGGTGACGATCGTTCTTCAGGAAGGGGAAAACAGGCAGCTGGATGTCCAGCTTGGAACCATAATTCCTCCACCGCCATCCAACCTGAGGCCGGAATGTATCGCAGTTGAAAAAGTATATGATTGGGTCATTGCCACCGATCATACAACACTCTCCGTAGGCTTATCCGGAGCATGCAGAGAACTGGTGGATGAACTTCTTGCAAGTGGAGAGGGGATCAATGTTGACTGTCAGATTAGCTCTGTAGGATGCTCTCTCATTTCATTTGAAAGAGGAACCCCGGGGTATGCTGAAATTCGTGGTGAAGCGATTCTTGGTGTAACGATTGGATCTCTCCTTAATGAAGGTGAAACCTGTACCATGGAAGTACCAGTCTACTTTGACAAGAAAGTGGCAGTTTGTTTACCGGAGGGGATGGATGCAGGCAATATCAACTGTTCCATCATCGATATTAAATGCCGCGAAAAAGTTGGAAGTCTGACCCGTGATCAGCTCCAAATCCAACTCATTGCATGCCTGGAAATCAACATACTATATCCTGTCATTCTTGAAGTGTTAGGAACATTTTGCACTCCTAGAACAACGGTGGAGCATGTGGATGAGGAAGAAGATATGTGTTGAGTTGAAGAGAGGTACTTTCCTTCGGAAAGCACCTCTTTTTCTAATTAATTATAGCGCAGGAGGGACGGACCTTGCTTATGAAGGTCCGTCCCTCTCTGATTAAGTTTCGTGCAAATAGTCTTCGTTTTTCCAATCCGTTACGAACATGCAACCTGGAGAGTGGGTGATCATATATGGGATCTTTGCGTGCTGGGCCACTGCTTGAGGTGTCACCCCACATGCCCAGAACATCGGTGTTTCATCCTCCCTGATTTCCACGAAATCTCCGAAATCAGGCTTGGTAATATCCTGGATGCCGATTTCAGTTGGATCACCGATATGCACGGGGGAACCGTGCATTTTAGGAAATAACGAGGTGATATCCGCTGCTTTTTGCACCAGAGAGTTTGGAACGGGCCTCATGGATACGACCATAGGACCATCAAATACTCCGGCTTTCTCTGTTTGGATATTTGTTGTGTACATAGCTACATTTTTATTTTCTTCGATATGTCGCAGTGGGATGTCCCCTTTGATCAGCTGGCTCTCGAAAGTAAAGCTGCACCCAATGAGAAAGCTGACAAAATCATCTTTCCATACATCTTCAATGCTCTTTTTGGTGTCAATCAATTTACCATGTTCATAGATGTGGTATAAAGGGATGTCCCTGCGAATATCTGATTCTTTGGCATATTTGGATTGATATTGTCCTGGTTCCAGCACTTCGACGATAGGACACGATTTCGGGTTGCGAGTAGTAAACAATAAAAAGTCGAAAGCGTATTCTTTTGGAAGGACGACCAGATTTGCCTGTACATAATTCTGACAAAATCCAGAAGTGTGGGTTTGGTGCTTTCCGGATCTAATATCCGCTCTAAGTTTGGAAGGTAACATGAAATCAGGCTCTCCTTTTTCTGTTATAATTTTCAGAAGAATCATATCAATCTTATCATATTTTGGTTAGGCATTTGTGAAGAGGGTTTAAATTGGATGGTCATGTCAATGAGGGGGAATCAAAAATGACGGGTAATATGCATCAAATGAATTCGGAATTATTCATGGATTTGCAATCGGCTAAAGAAGTATTCTGGGGGAACCCTTCATTGGACCCTAAGAGTACAATGTCAGGCATTCAGGAAATCGTGGATGCAGAGCGACGGCTCGAGCGGTTTGCTCCTTACCTGAAAAAGGTATTCCCGGAAACAGTCGACGGCATCATTGAGTCACCCATTAAATACATCGGGAACATGCAGAGAACGCTCGAAGATTATAATAAATCGAAGATACAGGGTCAGATCATACTGAAATGCGACCATGAGCTTCCAATTGCTGGGTCGATTAAAGCCAGGGGAGGTATATATGAGGTGCTCAAGATCGCAGAGCGTATCGCGATCAAACAAAACTGGATCGATGAAAAGGACGATTATTCAAAACTTGAGTCAAAACGGATCCGAGAGTGCTATTCCCGTTACTCCATTGCTGTCGGCTCAACGGGGAATCTGGGGTTGAGTATCGGTATAATGGGGGCTGCGATTGGTTTTCAGGTTACGGTTCATATGTCCCGGGATGCAAAGCGTTGGAAAAAAGACCTCTTGAGGGGGAAGGGCGTCAAGGTAGTGGAGCATGAACAAGATTTCTCCCACGCCGTCGCTGAAGGCAGGAAGCAGAGTTTATCTGATCCGAATTGTTTCTTTATAGATGATGAGAATTCCAAGGATCTGTTTATGGGATATTCGGTTGCTGCAATGAGGTTAAGGGAACAGTTCAGAAAAAAAGGGATAATCGTAGATGAAAATCACCCGTTGATCGTTTACTTACCGTGCGGGGTAGGTGGTGGTCCAGGTGGTGTGACATATGGATTGAAACATGTATTCGGTGAACATGTGCATTGTTACTTTGCAGAACCTGTGCACTCGCCCTGCATGCTATTGGGGCTTTCGACAGGGAGACATGAAGAGATATCCGTTCAGGAAATTGGATTAAGCAACCGTACAGAAGCGGATGGACTTGCAGTTGGAAGATCATCTGCACTGGCGGGGAAAATGATTGAGAGACTGCTGAACGGGGTGTTTACCGTCACTGATGAAACCCTCTTCAAATTGCTTGCGCTCTTACATTCATCAGAATCCATCGCCTTGGAGCCCTCCGCACTAGCGGGTATGATTGGCCCTGTCCTGCCGCCGGTACAGGAGCATCTTACATCGCTTCAAGTCGATGTGACCCATGCCACTCATTTAGTATGGGCCACGGGTGGAAACCTTGTACCAGCTTCCATCATGGATGAGTATGTTAAAAAAGGAAAAGGGTATCTGGGATGATGTTTATGAGAGAGCCCTGTGCTGTGTTCATTTAGGCATAAGCACACCTTCCGAATCCACGCATATGATATCGTGGTAAAAGACTGAAGGGAATGATCAGAGTGTATAATGTACCGAACGGGTATTCCTATCACGCTCATACCTATCCTATGACCGTAACCGGAACGGAAGGGAGCACTGGCCACTTGGTGAACACCCTGCTGAGTGGGATCCAAAAAAAGGCATCGAGTGTTGATTTCTATCATCGCCTTGCAAAGATTGCACCTAATGATGAAGAGCGACAATTCATAATGCGCATGATGGAAGATGAGCAAAGGCATTGGTGGGAGTTAACGAATGTGTATACTTCATTAACAGACTCACACCCCGTCTATCATGTGGAGAGCATTCCGTTTCATTCGTATCGGGAGGGGCTTAAACGGGCATATAAAGCGGAACTTGCAGATTATGAGCAGTTCCGGGTTTGCAGCATGCAGGCACAGCACTCAGTGGTATATGAAGTACTGGTAAATACGTGCAGGGATGAGTGGGAGCACGCACGAACGTTATGTGAGTTGGGATCAGCTGAAGAAATACGGATGATGTCAAAAGATGTTGGCCCTGCTCCATATGCGGTGAATATCGATGAAGCCACTGTGGCGAATGACACATTCCGCACCGCCTTATGGACGGGAGAACATTTACAGGTAACTTTGATGAGCATTAATCCAGGTGAAGATATAGGGCTTGAGATCCATCCGAATCTGGATCAATTTCTCCGTCTTGAACAAGGCGAAGGGATTGTTCGGATGGGTGATCGCCAAGATCATTTAACCTATGAGAAACAAGTGCAGCAAGACTTTGCCATCATGATTCCCGCCGGCACCTGGCATAATCTTATCAATACCGGCAATACTCCGATCAAGTTGTATTCCATTTATGCGCCACCGCAACATCCAAAAGGGACGGTACATGTAACCAAGGCTGATGCAATGGCAGCTGAGGGAGAGCACTGACTCTCTTTAACTCGCATCTAAACGTTGCAGAATTGTTTTCTGCAACGTTTTTGTGTGTCTCTCAATCTATTGATTTATCGTTAAGACATACTTTTTCACGTATCCGCTACAGATGAAAACGAAAGATTAGGAATTTTATGCTAAAATGTAGAGTAGGGAGAGCTTTTAAGAGAGGATGAAGTACATGGTGACCGAAAAAAGAAAAATCTGGGGGTGGGCTCAGCCCTTAATTATTGGAGTAGTGCTAGCATTTATCATTCGATCCTTTATCATTATCCCTATTGTGGTTGAAGGGGCTTCGATGAATGCGACCTTACTGGACCAGGACCGTATGATTGTCAATAAGATGGATAAACCTGAGCGCTTTGATATCATTGTTTTTCATGCGACCAATACGGAAGATTATATTAAACGTGTCATCGGTCTGCCGGGAGATAAGGTTGAGTATAAGAATGATACATTATACATAAACGGCAAAGCGTATGCTGAACCTTACCTGGACAAACAAAAAGAATCCGTGATTGGTGCCCTGACCCCTAACTTCACCTTGGAGGATACACCGGTAAAGCAGCTAACGGTTCCTGATGGTGAACTATTTGTTATGGGGGATAATAGAAGATACAGCAAAGACAGTCGTCAAATCGGTTCGATCCCGATTGATATGGTAGTGGGGACGACCAATATAGTTTATTGGCCTGTTAAAGAAATGAAAATTATTAAGAAATAGAGTTGAATACCCATTTTGATAATAGAGAAACTTTAATAGATTGGTGGAGAAAAATGGACAGCATCATCTTTGACCTTGACGGAACATTGTGGGATCCAATCGAGTCTGTACTTGAAGCGTGGAATAAAGTAATCGTGGAGAAAAATAAAAGTAGTATTACAAGAAAGCATCTGGAAGGGACTATGGGACTTCAAATGAAGGAAATTGGAAAGATATTATTTCCTGATTTGGATGAAGAAGAACGTGAACAGTTATTGAAAGACCTTTCCCGCCAAGAGATCCCCCACTTACGAAACCATGGTGGACATATATATCCCCATGTAGAACCTGTTCTGGAGGAATTGTCTAAGAAGTATAGATTGTTCATCGTCAGTAACTGTCAGGATGGATATATTGAGGCGTTCTATGATTATCACGGGCTGGATGAGCATTTTATCGACTTTGAGAATCCGGGTAGAACTGGATTGACCAAAGGGGAGAATATCCGACTTATTATCGAGCGTAACGATTTAAAGGAACCGGTATATGTAGGAGATACACTGGGAGACCAAAAAGCAGCCGAAGAGGCAGGTATCCCTTTTGTTTATGTATCATACGGTTTTGGAAGCGCAACTTCCTACCATCATATGATCGAATCATTTGATGACTTGTTGAAAGTATTTTAACATTTATGATAAAAGCCAAAGGATCCTGAGGGGATCCTTTGGCTTTTTTGCTCGATTTCTTTATTAATGCATGAAACAATTCAGTTGAGGCAATACATATGGACGGAACTTAGTTAACGTTGACTTTTTCTTGTTTTTGTAAGATAGTTACAATATTATGACAATGATTTGGAGAAATGTAGAATACTAGTAGGAGTTTAGAAATGAAAGAATTCCATGATTGGCTAAATAAAAAATATTATTATTACATTGTTTCGTTTATTATCTTGTTGATGATAGCTGGACTAGTCATCGATAATCCGATTAATTCGAGATTTGTCATCCATAGCGTGATCGTCACCATTATATCTGCTTGCCTACTAATATATCCCTTCTATGAGAATACATGGGTAAGGTATTTAACTGTATTATCATCGGCAGGATATTTTTATACTTTGTTTTTTCTTTATCCAGAAACCTGGTCGAATTTCGTATTGCTTTGTTTCATACCCGCCCTTTCGATCATGTTTTTTGATAAAAAGCTTTTTTATTTCTCTATGCTTTTGAATGTGGTTTTCATCGTTTGTACATTTAGTTATATTGGAATGATTGATAAAGGGGAAATCTACCCATATATTTATGAAGACATGGTGGGTAATGTTGTGAACTTCATTGCGAGCCAAGTTCTATTGTACTTTATTTTTCATCTAACCAACCTTCGAATCCAGAAACAACGCATGTATTATGAACAGATGCAGCAGGCAGAACGGATGAAGGTGACAGGTCAACTGGCAGCAGCTGTCGCACATGAAATTAGGAATCCTCTGACTGTCGTCAAGGGTTTTTTGCAATACTACGCAGAGGATGAGATACTCAGGGAGAAGCAAAATTTTCCCATGATGATCAACGAGCTGGACACCGCAGAGCATGTTATTTCTCAATTTTTGTCGATTTCAAAGCCAGATTTAGCAGGGAAAATACATATTATCAATGTAGATCTTGTGCTTAAAGATGTTACAGAGCTATTGATTATGTATGGGTTGCTAAATGATAACAGTATACAACTTCACGTTGAAAAGGAATGTCATGTATCAGCTAATTCCATCGAACTGAAACAACTTTTCATGAATCTGATCAAAAACGCTATTGAAGCATCTTCAGAAGGTGGAGCTGTATGGGTGACGGCGAATAAAGAAAAAAGGAATGTCATTATCCGAATCACAGATACCGGAAGAGGAATGACAAATGAAGAATTAAAAAGCCTCGGCACCCCTTTCTACTCCTTGAAGAGTAAAGGAACAGGTCTGGGTCTAATGATTTGTTATAACATTGTAGAGAAATATAACGGGAATATCACGTTCCAAAGTGCACCCGGCAAAGGCACAACTGTAACCCTTCAATTTCCATTAGTACTCGTTTAATGTTAAAAGGTCTGTCCTATGAGGGACGGACCTTTCATTATATCTAATAAGTATTAAAAGGATCATTACACGCTTCTTTTTCTAACTTTAACATGATAAGCTTATGATTTAGTGAAAAGCAAATTTCCAGGAGGCAAACAATGAATATTGATAATAATGATATCTTGATTCGATTGAGGTACGCACTCGATATTAAAAATACAGAAATGGTAGAAATCTTCAAGCTTGGTGGAATAGAATTATCAAAAGACGAAGTGTTGAAGGTCCTTACAAAGTCGATGGACATGGACGAATTGGAAATAGAAGATCAAATACCTTGTGACGATGAGATGTTCGAGTCTTTTTTGAATGGCTTTATAACTTTTAAAAGAGGAAAGCAGGAACCAAAGCCCGGACAGCCCGAAAAACCTGCGATCACATATGAACATGTGAATAATCTTCTGCTGAAGAAAGTGAAAATCGCCCTTTCCCTAACAAGTGAGGATATGATTGAAATCTTGGAATTAGCGGATGTCGTAATGACAAAGAGTGAGTTAGGTGCGATTTTAAGAAGAGAAGGGCATAAAAATTATAGGATCTGTGGTGATCGTTACGCCCGGAATTTTTTGAAGGGGCTGGCAATCAGATATAGGGGTTAAGAAATGAAACATTCGTATTCAGGTGAGACGATCCATTTTGAATTAAAATATAAAAACCGAAAATCCATAGGAGTATATGTTGATGGTTATGGAAATTTAGAAGTGCACGCTCCAAAGGGAACTCAGGAAGAATCTGTCTTTGAGTTTCTTGAAGGGCATTGGGATAAGATCATTCAGAAATCAAAGGAAGTAAAAGGTCGTTTGAATGGTCCACAAATAAAGTCCTACCAACATGGTGAGCCTTTCTTGTATCTTGGGAAGAGCTTTCCCATAGAAGTTCATCACAGTCCTGAAATCACTCAGGACTATGTGACATTTAACAATGAGATACTGAATATCCAAGTGAAAGTAATCGAAGATGAGAGGATTAAACAGGCGTTAAAACGATTTTACTACAAGCAATGTAAGTCGATCGTTGAGAAAAGTATTTCCTCTCATCAGCAACATTTTAAAACCAAGCCTCGCTCTGTACGCATTTCGGATAGTCGTACGACTTGGGGAACTTGCGATGGAAGACGGCAGCTGACCTTTAACTGGAAATTGGCCATGTCGCCGCTTGAGGTCATTGATTATGTTGTCGTCCATGAAATGTGCCATATGGTTCATCTTAACCATGATCGTTCCTTTTGGAGGCTTGTGGGAAAGATCGTACCGGATTATAAAGAAAAAGAACGGTGGCTTGCGGATTCGAGCTGGAAGATGACAGTCTGATGATCGAATAATGTAAGAATCTTTTGAAACATCCCCCTTTCATATATAATGAGAAGGACATACAATTTTTCATTAAGGGGATGACGGAAGTGACTGAAAAACAAGGAATGTCTAAAAAAGAAATAGCCGTTTCGTTTCTGGAAACCGTTGCGTCTGGCGATGTTCGTAAAGCATTTAAAGACTACATAGGAAATGGTTTTCACCATCACAACCCTTATTTTCGTGGGGATGGAGAATCGCTCATGCTCGCAATGGAAGACAATGCTGTAAAGAATCCTCGTAAGATTTTTGAAGTGAAACGGGCCATTGAAGAAAAAGACGAAGTAGCGGTTCATTCACATGTCAGACAGCATCAAGATGATTTGGGTGCGATCGTTGTGCATATTTTTCGCTTCGAGGAAGATAAAATTGCTGAATTATGGGACATAGGGCAACCGATGCCTGAAGATACCATTAATGAAAATGGAGTTTTTTAGCCGGGTGTCCCTATAAAACTCTATTAGAGCTTTTTGCTTAGGAATAATATTTACAAAAAAACCTTCCCCTCTGAAAGAATAAGAGGGGAAGGTTTAATATTGTGATTGAATTTATCATGATATTTTGGTATATTAATAAAGATATGTTTAATAAATTAAAAATAAAACATATTTCCTCAATTTTAATTATACAACATAAACCGTTTATCAGTCAACCCTGAATTTTATTGTGAAGGAGTGCTTGGATGAATCCAGATATCAAACTTGAGCAAAAACGTGTAGACTCAGTCATAGGAAGCATATCTGACATGATCGTAAAGCTGGAAAACGAAACTGGAAGACGTAAAGATGAAGTGAATGAGATTCGTAATCATTTCTGGGATGAGGTTAAGGTTAATACAGATACCTTCGATGATTTCCTGGAAACCGTTCTTGCATTAAGGCAGCAAGCTCAAACCTTGACCGTTTCCGAGAGTACCCACAGGCAAGCTTTAAAAAAATTATCCGCTCTTCGGAAAATGATCGGGAAACCGTATTTCGGGCGTATCGACTTCAGCGAAGAAGGAGCACCAACTGAAAAGGTCTATATTGGCATTTCGACACTGACAGATCAAAGTGGAGAAAATTTCTTGGTTTACGATTGGCGGGCACCGATTTCAAGCGTGTATTATGATTATCCTCCTGGTCCAGCCGAATACACCACTCCTGGGGGAGTCATTCATGGATCAGTAGAGAAAAAATGGCAATACCTCATTCGTGAAGGTGTGATCGAGTCCTTGTTCGATACTAGTCTGACGATTGGGGACGAAGTTTTACAGCAGGTCCTCGGCAATCGATCAGACAACTACATGCACAGCATCGTAGCCACGATTCAACAGAAGCAGAACCAAATCATCAGGCATGACAGCGGAAGATTACTCATCGTCCAGGGAGCTGCCGGAAGCGGAAAGACCTCTGCTGCTTTGCAGAGGATTGCGTATCTGCTATATAAATATCGAGAAACGTTGAAAGCAGACCAAATCGTTCTATTTTCGCCTAACTCTATGTTCAACAGTTATGTATCACATGTTCTTCCTGAACTCGGGGAGGAAAATATGGAACAGGTGACCTTTCAGGAATATCTGGACCACCGTTTGAGCAATGAATTCCAGGTTGAAGGTCCTTATGAACAGCTGGAATATGTATTGGATCAAACTGGTAATCACATGTATGGGATCCGCATTGAAAGTATACAATTCAAGGCCTCAACCGATTTTTTTCATGCGTTGAAGTCTTATAGGGAATCACTAGAGAATTCGGGGATGAAATTCAAAGATATAAAGTTCAGGGGGAAACCGATCGTTAAAGGAGAGGAAATCACTGAACGGTTTTATAGTATTGATTGCTCGCTCCGCTTTCATAATAGACTAGAGAAGTTGACAGAATGGCTCAGCACCCGAGTCGATCAAGCAGAAAAAAGTGAACGGTTGGAGCCATGGGTGGAAGAAGCCATCGAGTTGATGAGCAATGATGAATATCATAAGGCTCGGAAGTATTTCCGGAAGAAAAATATTTCTGATGATTATGAAGCGGAGTATGAAGCGTTGAGAAGGTTGATTGTACGAAGAAAATTTAAAAGGCTAAGGAATCGGATCAACTCGTTCTGTTATATAGATGTAAAGGGGATTTATCAACAATTGTTTGCTGATTCATTGGAATTAGGGTCAGTCATGAAGGCGAATAGACCCCATAAATGGGATGATGTATGCAGATTGACGATCAACATGTTAAATGAGGGACGTTTGTTTTACGAAGATGCGACACCTTATTTATTATTAAAAGAGTTGATTCTCGGTTTCCAGACCAATTCATCCATTAAACATGTACTCATTGACGAAGCCCAGGATTACTCACCCTTTCAATTTGAATTCATCAAAAGACTTTTTCCTGCAGCCAAAATGACCGTCCTCGGTGATTTTAACCAGGCCATCTTTGCCCATGCCAATCAATATGCTGATTTCAGTAATCTTACCGATCTATATGGTCCAGGTAAGACGGAATGGATTCATCTCACTCAGAGCTATCGATCCACCAAGCCGATCATTGAATTCACAAGAAGTTTGGTGCCGGGTGGTGATCAAATCTCCGCTTTTGAACGGGACGGAGATAAACCAACCCTTAAACAGGTGACAGACGTTGCCGAGCTTCATCACCATATAATGGAAACGATAACGAAATGGAGGGAGAAGCACTATTCTTCCATCGCTATCATCTGTAAAACGGCATCCGAAAGCAAATGGGTATACGATTCCCTAAGAACCGTTGAAAAGGTGAAACTTATGACGAGTGTATCACTTGAATATGAGCAGGGAGTGGTCATCATTCCTGCATACCTGGCAAAAGGAATCGAATTCGACGCCGTCATCATCTATGACGCATCAGAAAAATCGTACGCTGACGAAAACCTGCGCAGGCTATTCTACACCGCATGCACAAGAGCTATGCACGAACTCCAACTCTACAGCATCGGAAAGCCAACGCCCTTTATAGAACACATATAATCACTGTGAGGGACGGACCTCTGTTTTCGGGAAGAAAACCAGATTTAGAGGGGGTTAGATCTAAAATTTGAGGTCCGTCCCTCTCAATCATTAAGGAGTGAAGAAATTGATGGAGATGGAGCATCTGGATTTGTTGAGGGATGTTGATGATGAGTATGGAAGGAAAAGGTTCATTCTTGGAATAGACGGTTTGAGCCGTTCAGGGAAGACGACTATTGTCCGGAATTTAAGTCATCACTTAAACAAAGAAAATCGCCCATATCATATTTTCCATCTCGATGATCATATTGTTGAACGTAAACGAAGATATGACACGGGCTTTGAAGAGTGGTATGAATACTTTCAATTGCAGTGGGATGTGGAATGGCTGGCGGAACATTTCTTTCGGAATTTAAATGATAGTGAACACATTTTACTTCCATTTTACCAAGGTCAACTCGATACACATGAAAACAGGACGATTCAGTTACCAAAGAATGGGTTGATTATTATAGAAGGGGTTTTCATCCAGCGGAAGGAGTGGAGGAACTTTTTCGATAAAGTCCTTTATCTCGATTGCCCGAGAACCACCAGATTTGATCGGGAATCACTTAAAACTCAACAAAATATAACAAAATTCAAGAACAGATATTGGAAAGCAGAAGATTATTATATCAACCAATACAACCCTGAAGTTATGGCTGATCATGTCATTCGTTCATAGCGAAGAAAAACAAAGTACTAGATCTTTTTTTAGTTTAACCCCCGCATAAAATAGTATAGAAGCGCACAGAACTATACTAAATAACGTTTAGGGGTCGAATCCTTTGTTTCATGTAGATTACTTAGAAATGATCATACGTTCCACAGCGAGTTTCCTGGTCCTCCTGCTACTCGCACGATTACTGGGGCGAATACAGCTGAGTCAATTGACTTTTTTTCACTATATTACAGGGATTACCATTGGCTCCATCGCAGCAGACATTGCTGGGGAATCCAAGACTCCTTTTTTTGAAGGGCTAACAAGTCTCGTTTGGTGGAGTTTCCTGACGTTCCTATTAGGATATATCGGACTCAAATCATCTAAAGCTCGTGTAGTCATTGACGGACAGCCTGTGATTGTCATTAAGGAGGGGAAAATACTCGAGGACACGTTAGGCAAACATCATCTGAATATGGATGACCTAAGCATGCTCCTTAGAGAAAAAAACGTATTTTCTGTAAATGAAGTTGATACGGCCATTCTTGAACCGGACGGAAAACTAACGGTATCTTTAAAATCGGCATATCGACCGTTTACAAAAAGAGACCAGAACATCATTACTGGACAGCCTAAATACATACCAACGGAATTAATTGTCGATGGGAACATATTATATCAAAACTTAAAGGAAGCTGGCATATCGGAAGAGTGGCTGCAATTTCAGCTAAATCATTTTCAAGTTAAGGTTCAAGATTCCTTCTACGTTGAACTGCAGGAGGATGGTACACTTTACATCGATCAAAGGAATGATGGGTTAAAAGAATAAAGAAGGTGTCCAAATCGCGATAGAAGGTTTGGCACCTTTTTTCTATAGGAAAAGGGATTGTATTAGATGAGATAATTTGGAATAATTGGAATATATGTTAACTCAGCCTGTGAATTTTCAAAGGTAGTTCGGGATGGAGGAAGAAGAATTGGGGATTCTCATCATTTTACCCTTTGTTATGGGTTTGTTGGGAGTATATCTAGTTACCGTTGGTCTTTGGGAGCTTCGGATCGGTACGGACAGAAAGAAATATTCAACGTATATGTTCACAGGTCTTGTCTTAATCGTTTTTTTAACTATGGGGTAGTGAAACGAATTTTCTTATAAACAGACCCTATGAAATAAACCTTAATGAAAGGAAGTAATACAGATTATACAACTATTGTATATAACGTAAAGGAAGGAGTTATGATGACATTCAATCAAAAAATAACCGAAATAATGAATCCTGGAGAATATTCTCCTGACACATTCGAAGACATTTTAGAACTAGCCTCGACGTGTAAATTCTCAAACTGCACCCACAATACGGAGCCGAACTGTGCAGTGAAGGCAGCCATCGAAAAAGATTTGCTTTCCTCAGAAAGGCTTTCTACCTATAAGAGAATCAAAAATGAATCAACCTATGTCTCGAACCAAAAAAACAAAACGAAAGCAATCGACTACATGAAACAACGTAAGCTGTTTCAAAAGTAGTTTATTGACGATGAGGAAAACCATGAAATTTTATCTTGCTTCAGGTTTTGCAAATAAAGATCTTGTACGTTCGGTAAGTGACAAGTTAAAGCGACTAGGTCATCTTCATACCTATGATTGGACACGTAACGAGCGGGCATTGACAGTGGAAGACCTTCAGCACATTGGAAAATGCGAAAAGGATGCCATTATCAACTCCGATGTAGTCATTATATTACTGCCCGGCGGAAAAGGGAGTCACGTGGAGTTGGGTATCGCCCTTGGTCTTAGGAAGAGAATTATTTTATATTCTCAGGATGATGTATTAAATGACATAGCTGAAACCACTACGTTTTATCACCTGCCTGAAGTTGAAAAATGCTCAGGCGATATTGAAAAATTAGTTGACTATGTTTTGGCACTCTATTAAGCCACAAAAAATAGACTCAATTCTAGTAGAAGGAGATCACCATTGAATAAAATAACAAGATTGAAATTACCCCCTTCAGGACGAATCATTGTAATTTCGGATATCCATGGAGAGCTAAACTTGTTTACAAAGCTATTGAAAAAAGTAAATTTCAATTCAGAGGATTATTTAATAATAAACGGAGACCTTTGTGAAAAAGGAGAAAATAGTAAAGGTGTTGTCCGTCATATCATGGAGCTTTGTGGGTGTAACCATAACGTTTATGTAACGGAAGGGAATTGCGACACACTGGTAGAGGATCTGGTTGGAGAAAACCCAAAATTGATGAATTATCTAAGCTCAAGAAAACATTCCATTCTAAAAGAGTGGGCTGATGAAGCGGGGTTTGAAATCAAAGAAGATACCTCGGTTCAAGAACTAAAGCGTGTTCTTACCCGCCATGTTCCAGCTGAAATTAGGTGGCTGTTGGATTTACCGACTGCGATCGAAACCGATGACTATATTTTTGTTCATGCTGGTTTGGAAGATAAGGAAAACTGGAGGGAAACGGACCGCCTCGCCGCCATCACGATGCCTGCATTCCTGGAGAAATCTCATTGCTCTGGTAAGTATGTTATTGTCGGACATTGGCCAGTCGTCAACTATTCAAAGAACGTCCCATCGAATAATCCAATCGTGGGTGAGGATAAAAAAATCATTTCCATCGATGGAGGAAACGTCATCAAATCATCAGGTCAGTTAAATGCTTTTATTATACATAGAGCAGCAAGCGGTGACACTTTTTCCCATACCCATATAGATTATCATGGAACCTGTGAAGTGAAGAAAGACTTTAAACCTGGCCATATGTTGGGGAACATTTCTTATCCCAACTATGAATTGGTTCCCCTTCAACATTTTGAGCATTTCACATTGTGTAAACAAGTCGAGACAAACGAACAATTATATGTGAAAAATGAATATCTTCACCGAAGTGCTGATGGAACGTTTTGGGCAAAGACTGACCTTTCCTGTGCACAAATATCCGTTAAGACCGGAGAGGTCATTTCTGTTGTAGACGATACCTGCACAGGGTTCGACTTAATTAAGAAAAATGGGGAAGAGGGATGGGTGCCTAAAGAAGTTCTTCTTCCAATAAAAGAACACCATTTGACTTCCGTAGGTTTAAAAATATAACAGATATATCATTGGAGACAAAACCGAATGACGAGAAGACTGCTTTCCTCTTAATATAGACAACATCAACATTGAACACGGAAAAGGTGATCTACTATTTGCACGTTACAAATCATCAATCATCACAAACTGGAGATACTCCAAAAAGGTCATGCCGGTTCGTTAATCGTTATCCTCACAGGGATGGGATGCTCCTTTGATGAATGGCATGAAGTCACAAATGAATTAAGTAGGACTAATCAAATCCTTATGTTCCACCGCCCAGGCCTTGGCCGCAGTGAACTGGGAGATGAAGTGAGAAATACATATGCGACAGTCAAGGACTTGTTTGAACTGCTCAACTCGTTAAAAGTAAAAAAGCCAATTTATATAGTCGCTCATTCTTATGGTGGATTGTGTGCACAACACTTCGCGAAAGTTCACCCCGAAAGGGTGGCTGGAATGGTCCTTGTTGATTCCACTTCGGTTGACTTGAAAGATTTGGACGAACTGGATCTTCCCACCATAAATAAAGAAACGGATGAAACATGGATAAATAAATGTTTGGAATATGCTTCAAAAGATCGTGAGCAACTAACAAGCATCATCCAACCTTTCCTACTGGAAAAACATAAGCAATTCCCTGCTTCCGTTCAGCGACGTCTGCTGGAGTTTCAAACGACTCCTTCCCTCTATGAAGCGATGGCATCGGAGATTAAGAACTGGAAGAAGGATGCTTCAATCATTAAAAGATTGAAGGGTTTTCCTAATGTACCTCTGGTGGTGATCGGTCGGGATAAAGAATATACCATCATTTCCGAAACCGAAGTAGGAATTCCAAAGTGGGAGTCAAAAAAGTTTGAAGAAAAATGGGAAGAATTAATCGGTCAGCAGGCAACCCTTTCAACTAAGGGTGAATTACGCTTTGCAAAGGGGTCCGGTCACTCAATATTCCTTGACCGACCGGACATAGTCATTGATTCTATTCAAAAAGTAATTGGGGAGTGAAATTATGTGACCAGGATTGAAATCAGTAGACCCATGGACGTCGATAAAGATGAACTTATTCTATTTTTCGATCTTGTCATCAGAGATACCTTTGACAAAGAGGGTTTATCTACTCTTCAAGAAGATATCCAGACTGAAATCAAAACCAAGATCCAATACTTACAATCTGACTATGACAGCAATGGAGGAGAACGATATTTCTTGATTGCAAAAGTTGGTGGAACGATTGTCGGGACGGTTGAATATGGGCCGTCAAGTGTCCTGATCAATACGGTAACAAACGGCTCATTAAAAGAGCTATTCGAAATCGGAACGGTATTTGTCCATCCGGAATATCAAAGGCGTGGAATTGGTACGCTGCTGTTTAACATCATGCTCCTTACTTTTCAAAGCAAAGGTATTGACGAGTTTTGCCTGGATAGTGGGTACTCGACGTCTCAAAAAGTTTGGACAAGAAAGTTAGGGGATCCGGATTATTGTCTGAAGGATTACTGGGGGGAAGGCTCAGGTCATATGATCTGGAAAAGAAATATAAAGGATGTTCCCATTACATTCATTGGCTTAAAGGATTGGGGTGGATGAAATGATCCTATGGATTAATGGCGCGTTTGGTTCCGGGAAGTCCCAAACGGCGTATGAATTAAATAGAAGAATACCGGACTCATTTGTATATGATCCTGAACAAGTTGGATACTTATTGAGGAAAATGATCCCGAAAGAAGCTTCGAAAGCAGATTTTCAAGGTTATCCTCCTTGGCGGGAATGCAACCGTTCCATCTTGAAATATATTGAGTCACATTATAATGGCGTCTTGATTGTACCTATGACGGTCGTTGATGCACAATACTTCAAAGAGATTGTACATGAATTAAGAAATGAAAAAGTGGAAGTGAAGCATGTTGTCCTATGGGCAGATAAACACATTATTGAAAAAAGGTTGAGAAGTAGGGGAGAACGAAAGCATTCATGGGCCCACCGACAGACCGATCGATGTTTGAAAGGATTATCGGATGAAATCTTTGAAAATCGAATCATAACAAACACATTGTCTATTGAAAAGGTGGCAGAATCCATCTCCGAACTATTTGATATTCCCTTACTGCCAGATGACAGGAGTATAGTAAGGAAGAAATTAAGTAGAATCAAAACGCAAATCAAACAACTGAGGGTTTTCAATTAAATTGAGGCAGAGGAGGCGATGAAATTGTATCAATATTTCAATGGCTTGGTCATCAGGGAAGGAACGGAAGGTGTTCCAGCTCCTTATGTAGAAGCATTGTTTGAAGATGCCGGTTGGGCAAGGAATACCCCAACCTGGCAAAAAGAGAAGTTTTCCCTGATATTCATGAATTCTGCGTGGGCCTTCACAGTTTGGGATAACGAAAAGATGATCGGGATGGTCAGGGTGATCTCAGACAAAATCATGGCAGCCAACATTATGGATCTCGTTGTCCTATCTGAATACAGAGGCAGGGGAATAGGAAAGAAACTCGTACAACTCTGTATCGAGAAGTTGCCCCATGGAGACTGGTTCGCACACACATCGGCAAACAATTTCAAGTTCTATGAAACGTGTGGTTTCGAAGTGAAAAATATAACTGAAAATGGCACTTGCGCTTATTATGGTTACATTCAGGCACGTAAGGAAGGGCATCGGTAAAAGGATGAAAAAGATCTTATGCATCATGTTCGTATGCGTTCTCTTGAATGCTTGTTCTTCTTCCGTAAAACATTTGGAAATGGGAAAATTACCACCTGCTAAGTATTTATATATTCAAAAAGTAGAGCACAATGCTTCTAAAGAAGAATTAACAAAAGTAGTGACGGATGAAGGAAACATTAGAGAAACACTGAAATTACTTCAAGGGATAGAAGTAAAAGAAATGAACGGCGATAAATTAATGGATTCTATGAAAAATAAGGACACGTATATGTTTTGTTACTACGAAAGCAAAGAAGCCGCTGAAGACATGAATCAGAAAAATATTTTGTTTGCCTTCAATATAGTGGGAGACGGAGAGGTTATGATCATCCATCAAGGGAAGATTTCTTCATTGAATACTCCTCTTGTTTCGACGGAAGTTCATGGAAAATTGTTGAAGAAATTGAAAGGAATATTGGGAATTGACTTTTAATCAGACGTCTCACTAGAGGTATAATGTTTATCCTACTGATGACATGCATAACTTGAAACTATGAAGCTGGATATTTAGAGATATTACCTTGTTAAAGGAGGAATAACATGTACATCGTCAATGTCGAAGGAGCTATTCACAGAAATGGTTACTGGTTATTGATTCGCCGAAGTGAAAAAGAAGAACATGCAAGTGGAACGCTGTCTCTTGTTGGAGGAAAGTGTGAACTTGAAGGCAACTCTACGAATATTCTCGAAAGAACATTACAACGTGAAGTGTTTGAAGAGGTAGGATTAAAAGTGAACGTGATATCTTATGTAAACAGTTCTTCATTTGTCACAGATGCTGGAGTCTATGTCATTGATATCGTGTTTTTATGTTATCCGGATTCAGGTGAACCATTTGCCAAAAGTCCGGATGAAGTAGAGGATGTGCATTGGCTGTCTACAGATGACATATTATCACACCAAGATCTGCCAGATTATTTAAAGAGAAATATAGAATTAGCTCATCAGAAGCTCTAAAAAGATGGTTGGTCTGGAAAGTTAAAATTAAACAGGCTCAGAATAAATACTGAGCCCTATTCAATACTAGAAGTTTCTATTTTTCCTCGCTTTTTTTCTAAAGTAACCGACTGTAATTCCAATAATGCCTGCAATAATGATTAGTGGAATAATAATAAACAGTACAACTCCAGATGCTCCAATCATTGAAGTTCCTCCTCTCTAATCGTTCACAATCATATTCCCCACTTGTTATTGCCAGAAAACGTTTGGATGTGTTTAATACATATAATAAACATGCACTACGATTGCTAGAGAATCGGTTGTGAATTCATAAATGTTGAACACATTTTCGTAGACTTGATAGTCATGCCCATACATTCCTACTATATATTTCATATACTAGAGTATCCTCTGAATAGAAAGGAGGGGAAATATGAATAGAAAATATAGTGACTGTAATTGCAACAAATACAATCCTTACAAGCAGGATGATCATAGTGATCATCAACAAGTGGATACGTGTAATTGTTGTGTCATTGGATTAGAGAAGACTATTATGGAGCAATTTCGTTGTGGGGATACCATTGGGATAACTCGAATTGGAGACGCATCAGCAGGAATCTTCATTGGTAGATTTAGAAGTTTGAAGCATAGTGTACTGGAAATCGACGACCTTCTTGTTCCAGGTACAACTAGTTTTGTACCGCTTTGCGATATCGATAGTATCGAGAAAGGCCTTCAGTTTCAGAATGAACCTATGAAGATTGATAAATAATGTAGCGTTTCAATAAATAGATAAAATCAACTCATCTCTAAACATCATATGTGAATCTATAGGATTGTTTGAAAGCTCAGAGAGTATCTCTGAGCTTTCTTCTATATTTCCTTTGTTTTTCTCGATTCTTGATTTTCACAGTGAATTCTTTTTCTTTATGCATAATGCTAGAAAACCTTCTTCAGAGAAGTGATTGGAAGAATTGATATTATACTCTTAATTTGAAGTAATAAAAGTATTTCCTAAGGTGGGTCCTCCCTTTCTATCATGCTAATAAATAGAATATTAGGGTAATAAAAAAATGAAATGTCTAAAATTTTTCATTACATTTTTGCAGATTGAGTATAATTTAGCATAGCCTAAACGTTTTACATACGAACGAAAAATTTTAAAGGAGGAAAAACATGCAGGAAAAGACAAAAGAATCCTTTTCAGAAAATAATAGGGGTTTGGCAAAGGAATTTAATCGAATGATCGAAGGTTTCAAAAACGGGTTGTGGAGGTATTGCCGGTATTTAACAGGTTCTCCGTGGGATGGGGAGGATTTATTTCAAGATACCATCCTAAAGGCTTTTGGAGGTTACTATCAGAGGTGGCACCCTACCAACCCGAAAGCATATTTGTATCGAATGGCGACAACCACATGGATTGACCAGTGCCGTAGAGAAAAAAGAAATGTCGGTATTCTGGAAGAAAACGTTCTCCACTATGAAGAATTATCAAATGGACTGGAGGTAGAGGAAGCCTTACACTTCCTATTTGATCTATTTTCCCCCCGACAGGTCGCAGTCTTTTTGTTAAAAGAAGTGTTCAGGTTCGATGCGAAGGAAGTGGCTGGTATGGTAAGGACGACACCTGGAGCGATTTATGCAACGGTTCGGCGTATGAAAGAGAAACTGCAATCTGTAGATGTACTTGAGAGTAGCACCATAACCCCTGTACATGATACTGATCCAATTGTTAAAGCCTATCTCAAGGCGATAAATGAGGGGGATATAGAAGCTGTTATGGCATTGTTTAGTGAAGAAGCCAACAATGAGGCCGCCCTCGGTTTCCAGGAATTCAGCAAGGACGAGATGCGTTCCGGATCGATGAAATTTGGTCTCCCTGGTATGAGGGCTTTAGAATACAACTTATGGGGACGAAGCGTCATCGTACTGCTTTCAGAGGGCGTGAACGGACCTGAAATCCATGATATCCAGTACCAGGAAGTGGAGAATGGAAAGATCGTGCACCATGTAAGCTACTATTTCAGAAAAGAATTTATTTTTGCTGCTGCTGAAGAATTGGGAATTCCGGCACAAACAAACAAGCCTGTTGTGGAATGGGGTTAATCTGCAATTGTTCAAGAAGCTAATTCAGAGAATTAGCTTCTTTTATTAAAAGATATAAAGAATCTTTGGATAATTATGTTAAAGTAAAGAGGTGTACATTATTTATAGGTATTCAGTAAGGGAGGGATCTAATGCGAATCAGGCTTACAAACGATCAGGATATTATGATCAGAAAATATACAACCGAAGATTACATCTATATACATAAACTGAACGTTGACGAACAATGGAATACCCTCGTAGAGAAGAATGAAAGCACAAAGAACGCCTGGAACAACTCCAATGTAGCCTTTGTAGCCATGCATAAAGATGAAATCATCGCGTATGTCAGAGGACTTACAGATCAATCAATCAGCCTTTATATTTGTGAACTATTGGTTAAAAAAGAGTTTCGGGGAATGGGTGTAGGTGATACCTTGCTTCAATATGTTCACAATATCTATCCCGATACTAGGATTGAGATGCTGGCAAACACTTCTTCACATACTTATTACGAACAAAAAGGATACCGCTCATTTTATGGATACAGAAAGTCATTTCAGGAGAACTAAATGTGTGGTTCACAATTAATTAATATTAAGTTGAACATAATTCAGTTTTTTGATTATTTTTCATCCTGTAAAAACACACCTTGTATCCATTTACGAGGTGTGTTTTCCATTATTGAGTTTCGGTGTTGGATTTGAAATAATTGGAATTGATTAGTGGGAGCTTCTATTCGGATTGCATGTAAATGCCTGATTTTTCATAAGATCAAGAAGGGAGGGATTGAAATGACTTGGTTTGTGGTTATGATTGTTGGAATATTACTATTTGCAATAACCATCGATATTAGGCGTAAACGGAGAGGCAATGATCGGCACACCCCAGGGATAGATCCAGGTGCTAGGCCGGGAGAAGACCGGAATTACACGATGGGTGGAGGTCGGGATTCTGGAGGAGGCACGGGACAATGATACTGTGACAACAGGAACTTTATAAATGTGCTCAGTTGGTGTTCTATTATTAATAAGCTAAATTAGAATAATAGCTTTAAGTCTGGTCACTTCTATCCAATCCAGTAAAATCCTTATCAATCTACTAAAACGAACATATAAAATAATAGAGTAATAGAATTTCATTTATGAAAGGAGGGATTATTTTTGCCCTACAACGAATGAAAATTCAAGCAACTTCTACGTCCACGATTTTTGTAGGACCAGAAGCAGCAAGGTTTAT
This sequence comes from Rossellomorea sp. NPDC077527, assembly GCF_044542955.1. Classification (NCBI taxonomy): domain Bacteria; kingdom Bacillati; phylum Bacillota; class Bacilli; order Caryophanales; family Bacillaceae; genus Rossellomorea; species Rossellomorea sp. NPDC077527. The sequence goes on from NZ_JBITVL010000004.1 coordinate 56,663, forward strand.
TAATGTCACTACTGCAGTTGCGGAGGCAGGTGCCACCTTGACCATTGATGCTATTGTTTTCTTTTAGGATACCGAAGCAGCTGTAACAGCTCTTCCTGCAATGGCTGCCAGTACAGTTATGTGAACGTATATATCAATGGCGCCTTTCAAATGGAAGGGATTTATATGTACCCACCTGGTGCGACCCGGGCTGGTTCTTTAGCCATCGACCTCCCGGCGGGTGGAGGTCGAATCATCCAGGGTTCTTCTGTGATCATTGAGGTATTAATTACGTCGTGAGAGGAGGATATTTACTTGGAATTAACACATACAAGGATACTGGTGAATGATTACAAAAGATGTTTTTTATTTTACAGAGACATTATGGGTTTTGAGGTTTCGTGGGGGGATGAAAACTCCTTATATGGACAATTTAAAGTTGGACATACGCATTTAGGCATATTTGAACGTAAACAGATGATGGAGGCAATTGGTGCAAATAACACTACGGAATCATACCAATTTGACCAAACAGTCATAATTTTTGAAGTTGAGAGTGTGGAAGCAACATATGAACAACTGAAAGATAAAGTTGATTTTCTAACAATACCCTTGGAAAAAGTTGAATGGGGCATGAAGGTTGCTCATTTTCGGGACCCTGAAGGTACTCTTTTAGAAATCTATGAAAATTTGTAAGGTGATGACATGTTAATCAAGAGAATCATTTGTAAAGTGAAAGACGGCCAAAGGGATTCTTTCTCTGAATATCAGCAGCAATGGAGTCGACTCAGTTCAGTGAAGGGATTCATGGGACAATTGGGAGGCTGGAAAAACAAGCAGCCGTTTGTGGCTTGTGTGTATGCATTTTGGGAAACACGTAAGGCCTATGAGATCTTTATGGAAGAAGTACATGATGTGATTTTTTCTACTTTCGGTCAAGGAAGCACCTATTCTTCTATTGATGTAGACTTATACGAGGAAGTCGGTTCAGTGTTAAAATCGGTTATTGAGATGAGAGCTGTAATGAGACAGAGCCAGTATTTTCGTGTCTCACTAGGTGTTCTGAAGGGAAATAAGAAGGCGCATTTTATCTTACAGCAGGAGCAAATCTGGAATCCTGGAATGGCTGCTACAGCAGGCATGGTAGGTGGTACATATGCGTTTTCTTTAAAGGATAAGAATCACTTTCTTGTATTAACGGGTTGGAAGGATGAGGTTTACCACCATCGATATTACGTTGATAGACGCTTTCCTGATTTATATAGGTCAGCTAACTCCTCAGAGGATGTAATTAGAATCTCAGCTGATGAGTTCAAGGTGGAAAATGCCTGGCGAGTTCTTAAGGATTTATAAAAAAGTTAGTGACGCCGCGCTTTCAGATGAAAAGGGAGTATGATACATGACAAATTTGACAGGGAAAATAGCCATTGTGACAGGGGCTAGCCGTTCGAAAGGAATTGGAGCAGCCATTTGCCGTTCTCTAGCATCTGCAGGAGCTGATATATGTTTCACTCATTGGACTTCATTTGATGAGTTCAGTGGAACGGGTGCAGACAAAGATTTTCCGCAAAAATTATGTGATGAATTACAAAATACAGGAGTTCGTGCATTTGGGAAGGAACTGGACCTGAGTGAAGAAGCATCTTCCACTAGATTGATGGATCTGGTACAGGAAATGCTTGGTTCCCCTTCAATCCTGGTGAACAACGCTACATACGAAGCTCCCTCTAACTTTCGGACATTAGATAAAACCATCTTGGATAAGCATTACCAGGTGAACAACAGCGGAACTCTTATGCTTACAATGGAGTTTGCCAGGCGGTATGAAAAAGCTTTTCCAGACAGTAGGCATGGCCGGATCATCAATTTGGTTTCTAAAGGACCCGACTCAAATAATTTAGCCTATATTGCTACAAAAGGAATGCTGATTGGCATTACAGAACCTTTATCAGTAGGTCTTGCACCTATTGGGATCACAGTGAACTCAATCGATCCCGGACCTACCGATTCCGGTTGGATCAATGATGAAATTAGAAATCATCTACTCCCATTGTTCCCTACTGGCCGAATCGGAAAGCCAGAAGATGCAGCAAGATTGATCAAGTTCTTAGCAAGTGAGGAATCCGGTTGGATCACCGGCCAATTAATCAAATCCGAAGGTGGTTTTATTGGGAAGTGATGAAGAGGGACGGGCCTTAAGATAAGGTCCGTCCCTCAAATTTGAAATTTCAGAAAATAATTTGTTGACAATACTATTTGTTAGGAATATTATTTAATTATACACTGGTCAATAAAAGGAAGTTAAATAATATGTCACCAAGAAAAGCGGTTGAACAGGAACTCACAAAGGAAATGATTATGACGGCTGCACGTGAGCTATTTCGTAAAAAAGGCTACCAGCAGGTTTCTATCCGGCAGATTGCATCTGAACTTGGATACAGCCACGGGTCCATTTATTATCATTTTAAGAATAAAGCAGACTTGTTTTATGCAATGATTGAAACAGATTTCAAACTGTTGGATCGTTGGCTTGAAGATGTGATGAATTTAAATTTGGATCATCAAGGAAAGCTAAGAGAAGTACTTCTTGCTTATATTCGGTTCGGTCTGACGCACAAAAGTCAGTATGAAATGATGTTTTTACTTTCAGATGATGAAGTGAAGAACTATGTGAGCAAGGGACCGAACGAATCTTATGAGAAATTTGCAAGTACACTCATTGAATTAACCAATCGAAAGGTCACGATTCAAGAGACATGGTCCATTTTTCTATCGTTGCACGGGTTTGTGAGTCATTACTGTCGTTGTGATGAAACGTATAATGAAGTCGAAATGCTGGCAATGATACATGTGAATTTTATCCTAAAATCATTAGGATAAAATTTTTTACATTTATTTGACCGGTGGTTAATTAATTAAGGGGGAACGAAATATGAACAAGGCTATTGTAGTCGGGGCATCTGGGGGAATGGGTTATTCACTTGTATTGGAATTGGTGAGTAGAGGAATAGAAGTCGTTGCTTTTGCCCGGGGAGAATCAAAATTAACTCAGCTGTTTGCCGGGATAGAGCTTGTTTCTATACAGGCTGGGAATGCAGAGAATAGAGAGCAGCTCATTTGTGCCTCAAAAGGGTGTGACGTAATCTTTCAAGCGATGAACCTTCCTTATGAAGAGTGGAAAGATAAGTTATTGAGTATTACATCTAATATCATAAGTGCAGCTGAAAGAAATAATGCCAAGTTGGCGGTAGTCGATAATATTTATGCTTATGGAAGAAGCAGGGGAGAAATGCTGATAGAGGATATGGAAAAAGATCCACATACACGTAAAGGTAGACTTCGATTGAAAATGGACCATTTATTAAAGAAAGCCAATGTGCCAACATTAATTTGCCATTTTCCCGACTTTTATGGACCTAACGCTACAAACACGTATATACACTATACTCTCCAACAGTTATTGAAGAAGAAGAAAGCAGGGTTTGTTGGTCCAGATCACATCCTTTGGGAATTTGTTTACACGAAAGATGGAGCAAGGATGATGGTGGACTTAGCGATTCATGATAATGTATACGGTCAAAATTGGAATATACCAGGATGTCACGCATTAACTGGAAAAGAAATCGAAAGGTTATTAAAAAACGTCCTTGGAGAAGAAAAGGAATTATATTTCATTTCGAAACCGTTGTTTACATTGTTTGCAATCTTTGCAGGAAAAGGAATGCGTGAAGCAGTGGAGATGCAATATATTAATTCTGAACCTACTATCCTATCAGGGAGAAAATTGGAGGCGTTCATGGGGAATGTCGGCATCACTTCATTTGAGCAGGGAATAAAGGAAACCATAGCGTTCATGGATGTGTAAAAAGTTCTTTAATCACTCAAAATATATGGCTTAGGTGATTTGGAAAGCAAAGAGACAAACCTTTGCTTCAAAGCTTAGGTCCGTCCCTCTTTTATCACTTCATAAGACGATCATGTAGTATATGTTGGTCAATAAATGGCATAATCGGAATGATTTCCTTTATTCCTTTTTTCTCACAGGCGTCCAATGCCAGCTCATTAAGAAGCTCTTTCTTTAAGAACGGTGCGATGGATACGATTGATTGAAGTCCGTCCCTGAGATAACCTTCTTTCGCACATGAGTGAAGAGTATTATCACTGATGAACGGTGCAAGAGAGGATAAAGAATGTAAGTCCTGTAAATGGAACTGTTTCTGCGCACAAGTATCGATGACGTCTTGATTGATAAAAGGAGCCATTGAGGCTAAGCTTTCTATTCCATTCGTTTCGAATTCCTTGTAAGCGCATTCATCAATGACAGTTTGACTGATGAAGGGAGCCATTGGTGTCAATCCCTCGATACTTCTTTCTTCAGCCTCTTTTCTGGCGCATTCATCTATCAGTTCCTGACTGATATAAGGTGCGATAGGGGCCATACCTTCAAGACCGCTCAAATGAAATTGTTTATGTGCTAATGCGTCAATTGAACTCTGATGGAGGAAAGGGGCTATTGATGAAATCTCCTCTTGAGATAGATCTTCTTCTACGTTTTGATAGAGCTTATCTGCCTGTTTCATCGTGAGTATAGGTGCAGCATGTAGGAACTCATCTTTATCGATTGATTGAGTATCAGCCAATGCTTCATTCTCGGCTAGTTCGCTCACCAGCTTTGCTCCTTTGGTATGACCTAATAATTCATCGATGGTGATATTGAAAATCCTTGCCAGTTCAGGCAGCTTGGAGATATCGGGCATGGTGTGTCCTCTTTCCCAGTTACTGATTGCTTGAAAACTAACCCCAAGCTGATCAGCAAGCCCCATTTGTGTTATGTTATTTCCCTTTCGTAACTGTACAATGCGTTTCCCAACCTTTGTCATATCAAACAATACACTCACCTCGTTTAGAAATATAATCTAAGTTTACCTTTAGCTCAGAAATTTGCCTATCAAGCATTGCTTGAAAAAGATAATTATATATCAAGTCTTGCTTGAATAGGGACGGACCTCATTTTGAGGTCCGTCCCTCTCATCAATTAGGATTCTCAATCAAAGACACCAATTCTCTAATTAAGGAGATTGAAGTAGCATGTTCAGGGTGCACCGCATAGAAGGGGCGGTGGATGATGTACGGTTCTATTGGGACAAGTTTCCCATGGAGCACTTCATCTTTGACCATGGAGCTTGAAAGAAATGCGATGCCGAGTCCCCTCACAGCAAGTTGCTTAATAAGAAAATGACTGCTAGCTTCGAGGATTTCAACAGGAACGATTCTCTCTGACTTTAAGAAATCGTCAGCATATTCCCTCGTACCGGAGCCCTGTTCCCTAAGAATGAAAGGGGAAGAATGAGGATTCATCCTACTGCTTGCAAAGAAACGGAGTTCATCCCGACTGATTACCTCTACATGAAACGGCTCCAATCCCCTCGTTCCTTCCACCAGGGCAAGATCGACTTCATTCGAATTCAGAGCTTCCACAATCGTTTCATGGTTATGTATCATTAATTGTAATTGGACTTGAGGATAAAGGACCTTAATTTTTTTTACAAAATCCGGTAGCAAAACATCGCTAACCGTATGTGTGGAACCAATCCGTAATGGGATTTCTTCTTTCTTCTCGTTGATTTGTTCCATCGACCTCCATAAGTCCATCATTTCTTTTCCTTTTTCAAACACCTGCTCTCCAGCTCGTGTCAACTCGAAATGCTGATTGGTAGATGACCGATGGATCAGTTCCGTTCTGAGGGTCTGTTCTAACTTTTTAACATGAACGCTGACGGTAGGCTGGGATAAATTCAGATATTCACTTGTTTTGGTAAAATGCTGCAGTTGAGCGAGAGTAACGAAAGTTCTGATCCAGTCCAGTTGCATAACACGCCTCCATTATAAAACGTAATCGACTATATTATCATTATTCATTTCTATTATAGCGTATATAGAGGTATAATGTTACGTGAAGGAAGTGATGTACGATATGGAATGGATATTATTTATGATAGGTGGTGCCGTCATTGGCATCATATCGGGTTTTTTTGGAATTGGAGGCGGGATTGTCCTGACGCCTACTTTACTGGTCCTTGGGTATGAACCGAGTCAGGCCATCATATTATCCTTAATGCTTACGCTTGGGTCGACGGTGACGGGAACTCTCTCTCACTTGAGGCTCCAAAATGTGAATAAGAAATTGGCTGTTCTCCTTGGGGTGTCAGGAGTGATAGGATCTGTCCTGACGGTACCATTTGTAAGATGGCTGGATTCCATCAACGGAGCATCCACATTTATTTCAATTGTCTATATTGGCATTTTAAGTTGGTTTTCTTATCAATTCTTCAGTAAACGGCAACAGGACACGAAACCAAAAGGTGCCTCTACAGCACCGGTCATCGGCTTGTTCACCGGTGTGATTTCATCCCTTATGGGAGTCAGCGGGGGCTTTGTCATGACTCCATTACTTACGAAGTGGCTAAAGCTTGATCTGAATAAAGCGATCGGCACCAGTATATCTGCTGCATCAATTATTGTATTATCAGGGATTACATCTTTTATGTACACAGGTGAGTCACTTGACTATAGACACGGTATTCTTCTTATCATCGGGGCGTTGATCGGGACACCAATCGGTTCGATCCAGCTGAAGCGATTCTCTGGTGTGATCGTCAAACGAATGTTAGCCATTCTATACATGGTAGTTGCCGTGAGCGTCGTATTCAAGATGCTGTCCATCGCAACTGTCTCGTTGGGATTGATTCTGGGAGCCGTACTCGTATTCTTCGGAATATTGATCTATTCAATGCAGCAATCCAAACGGACGGCCAACTATTAAGAGAGGTGAATAACCTCTCTTTTTTTTTGCAATTTTGTAAAACATGAAGGATATCATGTGATTGCTATCGAACCTAGTCTAAACAGAAAAGCTCACTACATACATTTTCGTTCCTGCTGTTTACTAGGTTTATTGATTAGACAATGTGTCTAATGACCAGCAAGGCCACTAACTGTAAAATTACGATGAGTCTCAAAAATTTTTAACGAAGGGTGATTCTATGAATATCAATCGTGAAAGATTAAATCGTCATCTGAAAGAGTTAGCTGAAATCGGGAAGATCGGGGAAACAGGGGTTTGCCGTTTGGCACACTCGAAGGAAGACCGGCAGGGTGTGGATTTGGTGAAAAAATGGATGCTAGATGCGGGATTAACTGCCAGGATTGATGGGTTCGGGAATCTAATTGGCAGGTTAGAAGGACGAGATAAAGAAAAACCGATTTTGATGCTTGGCTCACATATTGATTCACAGCCTTACGGGGGGAGGTTTGATGGTACTGTAGGGGCGCTGGGGGCAATTGAAGTCGTTCATAGTATGCAGGACAATGGCATAGTGCCAGAACGTACGATTGAAGTGATATGCTTCTCCGATGAAGAAGGAAGCCGTTTCAACAAAGGCATTTTTGGTGTCAGGGCGCTGGCAGGTATGCTGGAAGAAGGGGAGCTAGAGCGGAGGGACAAGAATGGAATGACCAGGCGCGAAGCATTGAAAGAGTTTGGTGTCGATACAGATGTGACAGAAAGTCCTATATACAAGAAAGGTGATATAGCTGCTTTCCTGGAACTTCATATAGAACAAGGGCCGGTCCTCGAGGGGAAAGATAGGCCGGTTGGGATCGTATCGGGAATTTCCGGACCGATATGGCTGACGGTTACACTTGAAGGATTTGCAGGACATGCAGGGTCTGTTCCGATGTCCATGAGGCAGGACGCCCTTATCGGTGCTTCACAAATCATCAGGAAATTCGACGAGCTTGTGAAGGAGGAAGGGACGGACACGACAGTGGGAACGGTAGGAAGCATGCAGGTGTTTCCGAATTCCAGGAACATTATTGCCGAAAAGGTGGAATTCACCATCGATCTTCGTGATATCGACCTTCAAGCACGAACAGAACTTGAACAGAAACTGTATCGAGTGATCGAAGAAACATCTTCAGCTCACCAACTTAAGTATGAAATTAAGGACGATACCAGAAGTGAACCGAGGTATTGTGCCGATTGGATCAAAGAAATCATGGGTGAGGAAGATGATAAGCTCGGATTCGATAGTCCAACCTTGATGAGCGGTCCGTTCCATGACGCATTGATCATGTCCTATATCAGTGATTATGGTATGATCTTTGTCCGATGCGAAAAAGGAATCAGCCATAATCCATTGGAATATGCGGAAATGGAAGATATCGAAAAGGGTGTTCAACTCTTATACGCCACTTCACTCCGCATTTGTCAGGAAACAGAGGAAAGTCATCTTGTTACTGGAGGAAACCAATCTTCTGCTTTGGATAGCACCAAATGATTTTTCTTATTCGTTCCGATCATAAGAGATCGGGACAAATATGCATGTGCACTTTAACAGGCTACCTTCATAAAAGAAGTGAAGGTAGCCTGAATCCATTATAATACCATTGTATGGTATTCATTCATGTGTGAAAAAATCAAAAAAGGAGTGCAGGGATTCATGTACACAGATCAAAAAATCACGACTTTTTTCATGTTTAACGGTAAAGCTGAAGAGGCGATGACTTTTTATACATCGATTTTCGATGATTCCGAGATCATGAATGTAATGTACCATGAGGATGGCTCCGTACTTCATGCAACGTTCATATTAAAAGGTCAAGCCTATATGGCCATCGATAATACAAATCGGGATGAGCACCAATTCTCACCAGCTATCTCTTTATTTGTTGCCTGTGATTCTGAAGATGAAATAGACCGCGTGTATGATCAATTGTCCCTGAGAGGGACAGTGCTGATGCCTTTGGAGGAATCTCCATTCAGTGAGAAATTTGCATGGGTAGAGGATCGTTTTGGTGTATCATGGCAGTTAAATCTATCTAAATGAAGAGTGATTGATTGAAAAAGTGCAATCGCTTGCGCATTCTAGAAGCTATGAGATACTATGATTTCAATCACTAAGAATTTGGAGGTCCCCATGAAAACCGAAAAACAGAAAATGCTCGAAGGAGAACTTTATGAGCCTTGGGATGCTGAATTAACGGAAGAGAGAAGACAAGCCCGTTATTTAACCAGAATGTTGAATATCACAACAGAGGAAGAAAGCGATAAGAGAATTACAGCGATTAAGAAGCTTTTTGGCTCTACTGGAGAAAACATATATTTAGAGCCAAACTTCAGATGTGATTACGGATATAACATCCACGCAGGAAATAACTTTTTTGCTAATTTTAACTGCGTAATCCTGGATGTGTGCGAAGTGCGTTTCGGCGAAAATTGCATGCTTGCACCAGGAGTACATATTTATACAGCCACACATCCCGTCAATCCCATTGAGCGGAACAAGGGTCCGGAATATGGCAAGCCTGTCTTCATCGGAGACAATTGCTGGATTGGTGGAGGGGCGATCATAAATCCAGGTGTGTCGATAGGGGATAACGTGGTGATCGCTTCAGGAGCTGTGGTTACAAAGGACGTGCCTTCCAATGTAGTGGTCGGTGGAAATCCAGCCCGAATCATTAAGGAAATTGACTTGGATGATTTGAGTTAGAAAAGTAAAAAAATCATCTAGATAATCGTATTTAACCATTTCTTAATTGAACTTCATTTGTAAATGAATAATAGGAGAGAATGCAATGATGACAGAAGTCTATTTTGTAAGACACGCACATTCTGTCTTTTCGTTAGATGAAGAAGAGACGAGAGGTTTATCTTCTAAGGGATGGGAAGATGCAAAAGAAGTCACCAAGATATTAATCGGAGAAGACATAGATTACATTGTATCAAGTCCCTATACACGGGCTATTCAAACGGTAGAAGGTCTAGCGGGAAAATTAAACAAAGAAATCATTCGAGATGAGCGTTTCAGGGAAAGGGACCTGGCTTCCAGGAGTCACCATTTTAATGACCCCATTGAGGCTATAAAACATGTTTTTGAAGATCCTTTCTTTCAATTCCCTGGGGGAGAATCCAACAAAGCTGTGAAGATGAGGGGGATTGCGGCACTAAGAGATATCATTTCGACCCATAAAGGAAAAAAGGTTGCAATAGGAATTCACGGGCATATCATGACCTGTACGATGAACTTTTTTTCAGACCAGTTCCATTTTGATTTTTGGAAAAGCACCTCAAAACCTGATATCTATAAACTTCAAATCGATGAAAACTTCGAGCTGCTTGAGTGTAAAAGACTTTGGAACAAGAAGATCGAAAAAGGTGCAAAAGCTAAATCATAACCAAAAAACTGTTGTCCATTTTTGAAAAAATTAAGTTGCTTGTCCTCACCAACCAGCCACTTCCGACATAAAGTGTTCTATGGAGGTGATGCTTTGGCAAGAAAAATACTACAATTTCTTTTTATAAGACCCGAAGAAACTCATGCCAATTTTGATTTGGGATCTCCTTCCCTATCGAATCAATACGTTGCACAATTTGGGGTAGCGCTGAGGCCCCATGTAAAGGTAAGAAACAATGCTTATAAGATCAACAGTCCATACTGAAATAATTGAAGCGGTCTCAGTATGGTACTCCGCCGGTCGACAAGTTCAATGATGATGAATAAAGCGAATAAGAACGTGTTCTGGGTAATAAAATATAGAGAGAAGTTTTGACAACCCTATTAGAAAGTTCCCTCCATAAACATATAGAATCGTGCGTAAAAAAATGTTTCCCCGCTCAATAGCAGGGAACATTTTTTTGTTTGATAATAGAAAAATGATAGGATAGTGTCCAATCATGCTTGTCTGAATGTGAATATAGTACTATATGTCTATTCTATTGTAAGGAGGAAGTTTATTGAAAACCATCATGATTGATCCAGGACATGGAGGATCTGATCCAGGTGCTAGTTATAAAGGGAGCGAAGAGAAGACATTTAATTTATTAACGGCATTAAAGGTTAAAGAATATTTATTGGCCAATTATATAGTAAATGTTTTAATGACGAGAACAGGAGATCAGACTTTGTCCTTAACTGAAAGGTCGAACCTCGCCAATCGTTCCAATCTTGATTTTTATTTGTCCATTCACCATAATGCTGGAGGTGGTAGTGGATTTGAAAGCTATATATACAACGGCCCAATACTTCCCGAAACACTAAACTATCAGGAAGCAATCCATAGTGAAGTGGTGGCAGCCGTTCAGCCATTCAAGATCATCGATAGGGGTGAAAAGAGAGCGAATTTCCATGTGCTTCGTGAAACGAAAATGCCATCAGTGCTTGTCGAAGTCTTGTTTGTTGATAACCCTGAAGATCTTGCTCATTTAAAGAATGAGCAATTCAGGCAGAAAGTAGCGATTGGACTTTCAAAAGGTATAGCGAAAGCATTGTCCCTGCCGGTAAAGGAATCAGGTATTAAGCAACTCTTTAAAGTTATTGCAGGTTCGTTTACGGAACGTAAGAATGCTGAAATCCGTGTGAATGAGTTGAAAGAGGGAGGGATTGAATCATTTATCGATACCGTAAAGATTTCAGGAAAGACCTATTACAGGGTCCAAACGGGTGCTTTTTCCGAACGGGTTAACGCAGAAGAACAAGTAAAATCATTAGAACGTATTGGAATCCAAGCCTTCATTTTGGCAGAAGGGGCTACACCACCTCCCAATCCTACTGAACCACCACCAACCGAACCTCCAAAACCTACCCAGCCTCCACAGCCGCCAGGTGTCGATTATTCCATATTAGGAACTTCAGTAGTCCAAGCCCAGCAATTGGATGATTTCGCCAGAACCATTAACCCTGCCGCACCTTTACTGGGGAAATTCTATATTTCTTACGGTGATCTTTACGGAATCAGGGGAGATATAGCATTTGCGCAAGCGATACACGAAACGAATTACTTTAGATTCACTGGTCAAGTAAAGCCTGGTCAAAATAATTATGCGGGGATCGGCACAACCGGACCCGGAAACGATGGTGCCACTTTCGCTACCCCGGAGAAGGGTGTTCTGGCCCATATTCAGCATCTATACGCTTATGCATCCACAAGTCCACTCCCTGATGGGCAAACACTGGTCGATCCCCGATTTACATTGGTGACCAGAGGAACTGCCAGAAACTGGACCGATTTAAATGGGAAATGGGCTGTACCAGGAACCACCTATGGTCAAAGCATCTTGAGAGTGTATAAAAAGAATGTGGAAAATGCTCTGGCAGGAATAGAAATTCAAAGAAAAATGCTCAACAATGTACTGGTAAAATTAAATGAGTCTTGAAAGCAGAGTGTTGTAGCATAGGCACGCCAATTTATTTTATAAAACATCTCCCCTCCGTAAATACTAAACGTATGTTCGGGAGGTGAATAAAATGAATGAAAAGAATTTTGAACAAATTTATGAGGAATATAAGCAGCAGGGGAAAGTCCAGGCTAAGCTTGAGATGGCTGAAGAACTTACTACAGGAGCCGAACATATCATTGCTGTCCGAAGGAATAGTGATGATGACCTTATCGCTTTCAAAACCGAGAGTGGAAGGGAACTTGATTATGTCACGGCACTGGAGGAAGCAAAAGCCGGAAAAATCGCTCATGTCGATGTCATTCATCGTTATGGGAGGGACGTTCTCCGTAGTGAGCCTGATGGGGTGAAAGAGAATAATCTAGGAGAGCTGCCTTCTTTCTAATCCACAAACAAAAAACGAGCATAACCATTTATGGTTCATGCTCGTTTTTGTATTTCATAGAGGGACGGACCTACCCTCAATAATCGATGAGTGGTTATCATGATGATGTTATTCATTCAATTTGACGCTTCAATAAGTAAGATCCGTTCTATAGTAGTGGCCAAAAGGCTGATGTCAGTATATATTTCCACTTTCATTGATTCCACATAGGTAATCTGAAAGCTCGCCGTGTCGGAATGGTAAGTAACCGTCATAACAGGTGTGTGCTCATGATCGGAAATCGTATGAACAATCTCACTTTCTTTGAATTCTTTCAAAGTCTTAAGCATGGTCTCGATATTTTTTAATGACATTTTACATGTCTCCCTTCTACTGCTTCAAGGGATTGACTAAATACAGTCTCATAGACCCGTTGAATCCTAATTATAGCATAAATAACACCTATTAGAAACAAGTGTTCTGAATACATGTGGAAATGGGCCATACATCACGTTATCCAAACGTATACCTCCTTGTAGCGAATCATATGATGTAATAATAAGGAGGTAGGTTTAAATGAAGTATCGATTCATTAGAGATGCCCCTTCTGAGTTGAAATATCCAGATGATATGCTTTCTATTATTAGAAAAGGATTAAATCCCTCATTACCAAAAAAAGTAATCATCATCGGGGCAGGTATGAGCGGATTGGTTGCAGGCTCAATCCTCCTTAAGGCCGGGCATGATGTGACCATTTTAGAAGGGAATAAACGGATCGGTGGGAGGGTATATACAGTCCGTAAACCGTTTACCAAAGGGAATTACCTGGATGCTGGAGCTATGAGGATTCCGGATAATCATCATTTGGTATTTGAGTATATCCATAAATTCAAACTTCCATTTCAGCCCTTTCTAAATTCTTCACCAAGAGATCTTCTTCTAGTGAATAACATTTTAGTGACGAGAAAACAGTATGAAGAAGATCCAGATATCCTCCAATATCCCCTCCCTGAAGAAGAAAAGGGAAAAACTGCTTCTGAACTGTTTTTGGAAGCGACCAAACCCTTTGTGGAGCTGTATAAGAAAAGTGAACATGAAGAACAACTAAACTTGATAAAGAAATACTCTCATTATTCGATGGGACAATTTTTATCTAATAATCCGTTTGGGAAATCATTATCATTAAATGCAATACGAAAAATCAATGTCATTCTTGGAATAGAAGGATTCCCTGAATTTTCATTTGTCGATATATTAAAAGATATAATATTCCCGATTTTCAGGAAAGAAACAAAGTTTTATGAAATAACGGGAGGAAATGACCGTTTACCTTATTCTTTAGCTGGAGAAATTCAATCTCATATTTTACTGAACCAAAAAGTCATCCAAATCATCCAGTCTGGGTCGGGAGTTACCGTTCACACAACAAACTTAAAGAATGGAACACGCGGAGAATTCGAAGGTGACTATGTGATAGTCACTGTACCTTTTACCGTGTTTCAATTCATAGAAGTTGTACCTTATAACTCCATTTCGTTTAAAAAGTGGCAGGGCATCCGTGAAGTGACCAATGTACCTGCGGTAAAGGTCGGGATTGAATTCAGGAGTCGCTTCTGGGAAGAACTGAATTATGGGAATATTATATCGGATCTCCCCACCCGGTTTACCTACATGCCAAGTCATGATATAGGCACTAATATGCCGGGTGTCATGCTTGCTAGTTACAGTTGGGGACAGAACGCACTTTTATGGAACAGTAAATCAAAAGAAGCAATCATTAGTGAGGTTCTAGAGGATTTGTCAAAGGTATATGGAAATCGAGTCTACACAGAGATTCTTAATTATTTTGTATATAATTGGAGTAAGAATCCATTCTCAGCAGGATGTTTCACTCTTTATACACCTGGTCAGGCAGCCGACATTGGAGATTACATGCGAACACCTGAAGGAAGAATTCATTTTGCTGGAGAACACACCTCTTCTTTTCATGGATGGATGGAAGGGGCAGTTGAATCAGGTGTAAGGGCTGCCTATGAAGTGAATGAAAGGTAACAATCAAAAAAAACAGGTCAATGTGTATTTTTTGTTTTTACAGCTTGGTTGCGAAAATATCTTTTAGAACATAATGAAACGTAGATTGATAGGAAATCCGACCGAATCCCTGAAAAATCCTTCTACTCAACCCATCATCTGCATAAAGTTAATTATCAAATACTTTATATAGGGGTACTGATGATGTCATATAAGTCTCGAAATAATAATAGTTTAGTCCCACTAGTATTCGTCTCTATGAAAGCCGTCATCCGGATTGTGTTGATAGGCATTATCCTCATGTATTTAATGGTTTGGCTGATATCATCGACGGCCATTAAATTGAGGGTGGATAGCATATTTTATACTTCGGTATCTGAATTGGTACCAAAGGAAACCTTTCTTATGCTGCTGTCACAGGAGATGACAGGATTGCGCATCGAGAATAAAGAGGCAATGAATAGTGACTTCGATTGGCTGGAAAGCGTTACGAATGTCTCTCTCCTCGATCCCAGAAGTCTATTTGGTCGGGAGATACCAGGCATTGAAAATTATCATACTCACATAGCAGTTGCCGGGAAAGGGACGGACATCACGAATCTTCCGAACGAATCACCTGCACCAACGGAAGACCAGTTAAAAGATCAGGAAATCGACCAAAGCCAAATTGATGAAGCGAATCATGACTCCGGAAATGGAGTGCAGGAGATTGAGAATAAATCGGTCTTTATTTATCATTCTCACAGCTGGGAAGCTTTCAGTCCTTTAATCAAAAACAATGACTCGAAAGATCCTGCCAGTACAAATGAGAAAGTAAACGTTATTGCGGTCGGGTCGAAGTTAAAACAAGAGCTTGAATCTCGGGGAATTGGAGTGGTTCATGATAAGACAGATGTAAACCAGGCATTAAAAAATAAGTCTTGGACGTATTTCGAATCCTATAAGCTTTCAAGAGGATTGGTTCAGGAAGCCATAGCACAGGATGATAACCTGAACTATTTAATTGATATACATCGTGATTCCATGCCAAGAGACATTACAACTAAAACCATCAACGGTAAGAGCTATGCCCGATTATTTTTTATCGTAGGGAAAGAAAATAAAAACTATGAAAAGAACTTGAAAATCGCGAAAGAATTAAATGCTAAATTAGAAGAGAAATATCCAGGCATCAGTCGCGGAGTTTTTGTTAAAACGAGGGCGGAAGGAAATGGAGTCTATAATCAGGACTTAACGGAACGTGCCATGCTCCTTGAATTTGGCGGTGTGGAAAATAACTTAGTAGAATTATATAATTCCACCGAAGCATTTGCGGAAATCTTTGCATCATACTATAAGAAAGATGCCGTTGAAGTAAATGCACAATGAGATCCCGTTTGAATGACAATGCTGAACAATAAGAAGCACCAATCCACCTTGGATTGGTGCTTCTTTAGCTACTTTTCCTCCCAATATTCTTCCAATGAATCGAACCAACATCATTATGGGGGTGACAATTATTTTGGATACATTGATACTCTTCTTCAAGTTCCTCTAAGCTCAATTCAAATAGCTGTTTGTCACCTTTTTTGAAAAAGTTGTGGACGATTAATTTGTTCACTAATTCGTTTCTTCGTTCCTGTTTGGATCCTTGAAGGATTTTCCCCATTTTAATCACTCCTATTGTTATGTCTGAGAATAGAAGAAGAGGCTACCTAATGAAAAAGCCCACTTCCTAAAGAATAAGAAGAAGGCTTTGCGTAACTTCGACTCATCTTTCAAGACAATGCTTGTGGAATTAGCACAGTGTTCTACCGGGTAGAATCTGTTGCTGAGGCTTCATCGGGCCAGTCCCTCTGCCTCTCTGGATAAGTAGTATATGGAAATGATATGTCATACATATTATAAAGTTGATTATTCATATTTGTCAACTGGGTATTAAAACGGTGTCGTTTCACAATATCTTTTAAATACTCCTCTCTCTATACATATTCATGATGTTTGAACAGGCAAAAGCAGAGTTCTTCCATACAATAATAATAGTATTATATTACTTTATTTTTAGGGAGGAGAAACATTTTGAAGAGAAAATATGTTAACGAAAAACTTCCTATTCTTCGAAAAGGCAATAGCTCTTTGAGAGGAAAGGTTCCATCCTTTCCAGAAGGGTGTGACTTTTATCCATTTAAATGTGATTGTCCCCCTGGTCCACCTGGACCTCAAGGAGAACAGGGGCCTCAAGGAGAACAGGGACCTCAAGGGGAACAGGGGCCTCAAGGGGAACAGGGACCTCAAGGAGAACAGGGACCTCAAGGGGAACAGGGACCCTTTGGGACTTTTTCACCAATATATGGAAACATTTTCGATGATGACGAGCAACTATTGGAGCAAAATGGAAATAGATTGGTTCGTTTCAATCAATTTGATCAGCCGGAGTCAGTCCTGGTGGGTGGAATTACGGCAACGACTAATTCTCTAACTGTACCCGAAGATGGAGATTATGCAGTACTTTGGCAAACAGTCTTCTTACCGGTACCCGGGAGTCAACATGCTGCATTTGGGATATTTGTAAATGGAACACTTGCTGATGCAACTAGGTCAGGGTTGGCTGTGTTTTCTGGTCAAGAAATAAGCGTAAGTGCATCAGTGGCTATTCTAAGTCTTACTGGTGGACAAACATTGACCCTTCGACTTCTTATCCCGGATAATAGTTCACAGACAACTGTTAGATTAGCTTCGACGGTACAGTATCCTGGCGCGGATCAACCCATCAACAGTGCGTCCTTAAGGGTTTTTAAATTAGGGCCTACCTTTATGATGTAGCGTAGTAAGGGAATAGCTAAACAGGTATATTATACGCAAGGAGAAGAACCCGTTTTTAAGGGAGTGTGTCTCAACTATTTGACCAGTCCAATGAATGTTTTACCAGGTACGGGAGTTCAAATGATCTCCCGTATTTGTAAGCTCCTTAACATTTTTAGGAAAAGAAGAAGACAATGTATCCAGTATATTAGATAAATATAATTTGAAAATAAATATGTTGTCAGGAGAATTTTCTTATTTCTGTCAAATATTTTTTTTGTATTCACTTTTAAACATGATAATCTGTATACATAAACGAAATGTATGGAGTGAATGGTATGAAAACAGTGGTTGTCGTAGGCGGGGGAATTACAGGTTTAACGGCACTGTATCACCTACATAAAATGTCAAAAGAACATAAATCTGAATTAAAGTTACTGTTAATCGAACGAGATCACAATCTTGGTGGAAAGATCAGAACTGTAGAAGAAGGAGATTACATAATTGAAACAGGGGCGGATTCAATAGTTGCCCGCCATGAGGCAGTCCTTCCTTTGGTCGAGGAACTTCAACTACAAGATGAGCTCGTTTACAACGAAACCGGGACATCCTACATATATACAAATGGAGAATTGCATAAAATTCCAGTTGATTCAATCTTCGGTATTCCTATGAATGTGGAGGCATTGGGGGAAAGTACCCTGATCTCTGAAGATGGGAAGAAGGCTGCGCTTCTGGATCTGGAGACTAATAATTCCCGGTTTACCAAGGAAAGTTCTATTGGAGAATTTTTGGAAGCTTTCCTGGGAAGAGAACTGGTTGAAAACCAGATTGCGCCTGTATTATCCGGGGTTTATTCTGGAGACTTGTATAAACTGACCTTGGCTTCTACTTTACCCTATCTACTCGACTATAAAAATGAATACGGAAGCATTATTAAAGGATTATCTGCAAATAAACTGAAATTTAAAGGTGCTTCCAATAAAAAATTCGTATCTTTCAATAAAGGCTTAGCCAAAATCATTGACCGTTTAGAAGAAGAGTGCTCGGATGCCACCATTCTAAAAGGTGCAGAAACAACCAAACTAAGAAAGGTCGGTGACAAGTACGAGCTGTCGATAAATGGACATGAAGACATCCATGCTGACTATGTCATTTTGGCTACTCCACACGATATAACACAACGAATCCTGGAACAGGAATCATTGGATCGTGACTTCAATCAATTAAAAAACTCATCCCTGATATCCATTTACCTAGCTTTCGATGTACGTGATGAGGAACTGCCTGCGGATGGCACTGGATTTATTGTATCCGATGAAAGGGACGTGAAGTGTGATGCATGTACTTGGAGTAGTCGTAAATGGAAACACACATCCCGAAACCAGAATCTCCTAGTGAGACTCTTTTATAAGAGTTCAAACAGCCAATATGATACATTAAAGAATTTGAACAACGAAGAATTGACACGAGTCGCACTCGAAGATATAAGAAAGAGCATCGGAATTTATGCAGAACCTATCACCGTTGAAGTAACCAATTGGAAAAATCTGATGCCCAATTACCTACTTGGGCACAATCAATCCGTGAATTCATTAGAGCAAACACTCTTAAAAGAGATGCCAAATGTGGCATTGGCCGGAGCATCATATTACGGAGTGGGAATTGGAGCTTGTATTCAAAACGGAAAGGAAACAGCCGAAACCATAATAAATGATATCATCAAAAGAGCATGATCCTCTGGATCATGCTCTTTTAGTTGACAGTGTAAAAAAATATGAAATGAAGTTATGTAGGTCATACCATCTTATACCTTCCTGGCAATCTCCAACCCTAATTGATCCAATGCATAATTCATTCCTTGCTGAAGGAGGGAGAAGCAGGGGATGTGATTCATTCGAAAGCCACTTTGAGTCACTTTCATACTTAATTCTGTTGAAATCCCAACAAGCAAACAAGTGGTTCCTAAAAGGGAAGAAGCTCCCACAAATTTTTGTATGAATGTGAGAGTATAGTCGTCAACCCAGCTGAGACTGGTCAAATCGATAATTAAGAAATCAGCATTATACCTCGGAAGATTGAGAAGTGTTTTGTTTAGTAATTCTTCCGCTCTGATTTCGTTATAGCGCCCAACAAGGGGAACAACGAGAATGGAATCCAACACCGGAATGATTGGAGAAGAAATTTCTTTAATGATTTCGGATAATACTTCTGTTCTCTGATTGGTTATCCGCTCCAATTCTTTTTGTGCGGCTGCTGTCTGTTCTTCCAATAATGCTTTCACGTTCAAAGAGGGGGAAATATCAGATGGATAAAACTCATATACACTGCAATCGTCCCCGCTAATCTGACTTTTGACAACTCTGTACCATACATTGGACCCGAATATACCGGTCAGAACCCCAGCCCAATGACCGGGCATGAAAGTTCCTTCTGCGTCTTTTCCTTGAGCTACGTTCACTTTGTATTCCCATCCATTACAAAATTGCACAACTGCTGTTTGATCTTCAATAGAATAAGAGACTATTTCTGTAATCCCCCATCCGGCTGTCACATATGTATTCGGCAGTTTATCGAGAATCTTCTCAGGTTTTCCGATCGATTTTAAATAGAAGTCACTGACGATAAGTCCGGTTCGGTATCCTGCGGTTTCAAGGACCAATCTTGCTTCTTTCTCACCAGCAATCTCTTCAATTGAATCAATTAGTGTTTTAAATGCTGTATTCACCCAGAAAGATACAACTTCATCATTTTCAAACGTAAAGGAACCATTTTCTAGGTCCCATTCAAATAATGAACCATTCACATCAATATCATATCTCGACATCACCAATACCCCCATCAAACCAACTTGTGTAAATGAATAAACCAAATATATTTTCTTTACCCTTTTCGATACATCAATAAACCAACGTATATCATTTATATTTAGGAGGATTCCCTTACATACAAGCAAAAAGCTCTCTCTATTAATGATGATAAATAGTTGACATTCCTCAGGAAAATAAGTGATGTTGACTAAAAGTTAACCTCCATAATTAATTTTTGATCGAATGCTCTCTCGTTACGAAATCAAATACTGAGGATATAGAAGTTGGGCATACTAAAGTCCATACTAAGGTTCTGTGCAAAGGCAGGTTTCCTATGAAAAATATCTGGAGAATTTATAAAAGAGATATTAAAAATGTAACCATGAACGGTGTTGCAGCATTTTTAGTGGGCGGTTTGATGCTCCTGCCTTCTCTTTATGCATGGTTTAACATTGAAGCTTCATGGGATCCTTATAGCAAAACGGATATGCTTCCCGTCGGAATCGTAAATGAAGATGATGGGGCAGCCATTAGGGGTCATAACCTGAATGTGGGAAAAGACCTTGTAAGCGAATTAAAGAAGAATGACGACATGAACTGGCAGTTTGTCGACAGAAAAAAAGCAATGGATCGTGTAGAGTACGGAGAATATTTTGCTGTCATCATTATACCTGGAGATTTTTCCAAGAAGTTAGCTACCGTTATTGAGGATGAACCAGAAAAGGCAACCCTGGAATATTACGTCAACGAAAAGATCAATGCTATTGCACCCAAGATCACAGAGTCGGGGGCAGGTGGAATCGTGGATAAAATCACGGATTCGTTTATTTCTACAGTCAATGGTACTATTTTTGAACTGTTCAATGAGCTTGGAATTGAAATTGAAAAAGATCTGCCCGACATTAAGAGATTCGAGGAGTACGTTTTTAAAGTTGAAGAAGCATTACCTGGATTAGGTGAAATATTGCAGGCATCCTTATCAGATGCCGAAAGTGCCCAGGACATCGTTCATAAAGCGCAAGCTGGAATTCCGGATGTCAAACGCATGACCAATCAGGGATTGGAAACGATTGATCGCACAACTGATTTTATCCAAAGAGCGGAGGATCGATTGAATGCCATGGCACCTACCATACAAAGAGATCTGGAAAAGGTGCAGGATATGGTGTCCAACATCAATAAGTTCGTACAGCAAATTCAGACATCGACAATCGACCTGAATGGAGCGGAAGCCATACACAATCAAATGGCTGAAAAACTTAAAAGTTCCATCCAAATGATCGAAACGATTGAATCTTCCCTGATGTCATTACAGAATAATGAAGATAATCAAAATCAGGAGAAGATCCAACAATCCTTGGATCAGCTCAAAGTTGTTAAACAGGACATGCAGAATGTACAAAATGAAGGACAGAAAATGCATGATTACCTTGCAGCAAAGCAACAGGAAATGGATGAAGTGCTATTAGGCATTAAGGATCGAACAGCCAAAACACAAACTGAACTTGACGCCTTTGTAAAAGAATATAAACAAACCATCGAACCAGCTGTATTGAAGGAGGTC
Organism: Rossellomorea sp. NPDC077527; assembly: GCF_044542955.1. Taxonomy (NCBI): domain Bacteria; kingdom Bacillati; phylum Bacillota; class Bacilli; order Caryophanales; family Bacillaceae; genus Rossellomorea; species Rossellomorea sp. NPDC077527. Next base: position 78,427 of record NZ_JBITVL010000004.1, read on the forward strand.
GCCGGAGTCAAAGGAACATTGAATGAAGCGGGAAATATTCTTCAAGATGTTCGGGGGACCATTCCGGAAGTAGAACGAATTCTCTCGAGTACAGAAGCAAACCTCAAGAAAGGGACAAAAACGATAAAAACAGTGACTGGAGAATTCCCATACGTAAAAAATAAAATCAGCCAGCTTGCCGACCGGATCAGGGACATACAGGGAAAGACCGATATCAATGAAATGATTGAGCTTCTTCGAAATGATCCAGAGTTGGAAAAGAGTTTTTTCGAAGAACCAGTCAAGTTAAATAAAAATAGTCTATTCTCCATCCGAAATTACGGCGCAGCCATGACACCATTTTATACTGTCTTGGCAATATGGGTGGGAGCCCTCTTACTCATTTCCTTATTAGCAACTGAAGTATTTGGTTCTCATGAGTATAGCGATAAGCAAATATATTTCGGAAAGCTTCTGACCTTTCTCAGTATCGGATTTGTTCAAGCGATGATTGTAACGGTTGGAGATATCTTCATCCTAGGGGTACATATCGCTGAACCCGTATGGTTTGTTTGTTTTGGGTTATTGATCGGCTTTGTATTTATGGTCATTGTGTATACTTTGGTTTCGGTATTCGGAAATATTGGTAAGGCAATGGCTATCGTTCTTCTCGTATTACAAATTGCCGGTTCTGGAGGAACGTATCCGGTCGTCCTCTTGCCGAACTTTTTCCAAGCTATTCATCCTTTTCTTCCGTTTTCTTATGCCATAGATCTTATGCGGGAAGCGGTAGGCGGGATCGTTTGGCAAAGAGCGTACCATGATCTTTCGTTCCTCCTTCTCTTTGGTTTGAGTTTCTTATTATTCGGCGCATTTTTAAAAGGGCCATTAAGTAATAGAACAAAGGCATTTATGAGAAAGTCAAAAGAGTCTGGATTATTTCATTAATTCAAAAAATCTTCATGATACATATCATGAAGGAAAAGGATTCCTCTCCGCTGATTTAGGGTATACCCTTACTAAAAGCAGAAGTTAAAGGGAGGAAGCAGCGTGAAGCAGGCCATGTTAATCGTCAACCCGTCTTCAGGAAAGGAACTGGGGAAGAAATACAGCGATCATGCACATAAAACGATGATGGAGATGGGGTATGATACAGAAATACGAGTGACACAAGGAGAAGGGGATGCCAGAGCATTTGCGAGGGAAGCGTGTGAGAAAAAGTTTGATTTCCTCGTAGCGATGGGAGGGGATGGCACAATCAATGAAGCCATTAATGGTATGGCGGAACAGGAACATCGACCGTTGTTTGGCATTATTCCACTTGGCACGGTCAATGATTTTGCGAGAGCGCTCAATATCCCTATGAAACCTGAAGAAGCAATCAACATCTTTAAGGAGAACCATGTTCAAAAAACGGACGTTGGTAAAATCAATGATCGCTATTTTGTAAATATTGTTGCAGTGGGGGCACTGGCAGAAGCATCATTTTCCACACCGGACGAACAGAAATCGAAGCTTGGTCCTCTTGCTTATATAATAGAAGGTATGAAGAAGATGAAGGAAAAGCAGCCATTTAACCTCAAAGTTCTATCAGATCACGATTGGGAGGGAGAGGCACTACTAATGCTAGTGGCCCTGACTAATTCTGTTGGTGGGATGGAAACAATCGCGCCGAATGCTAAAGTGAATGATGGTCAGCTTCATGTTTTTATCATTAAAGATATGGCAATGCCTAAATTTCTTCTTTTACTGCCTAAAATCCTTTTAGGTGAGTTAGCAGAAAGCGAACATGTCCACTATCTGAAAGTCAACAATCTCCAAGCGGAGTCAGAGTATGAGATGATTGCAAATGTTGACGGGGATGAAGGAGACAAACTTCCTATTACAATTGAAAACTTAAAACAGCATTTGGATATACTCGTTCCCCGCGAGGGATAGAACGCGCTCAATGGGGAAGAGATTTTAAATGGAGATTCTTTCGGTGTATAGTAATTCCCTCCTTTTTGTGTTACCATTACTTCTTACAGTAAACAAAGGACGTGACCAATCATGATTAACATTCAAATTCCCCAAGCGGACATTTCCATTACGGAACGCAAACAGCCAAGAGACGCAGATGAACCAAAAATTAAAAGTATCGAGGGCTTTATCGATCTTCATGAAATTCCAAGAGACAAGGGCGGTATCATCTTATTTTACAATATCAATGATGAGCTTTTATTCGTTGGCAAAGCGAGAAAGCTGAGACAAAGAGTCAAAAAGCATCTTGAAGATAACGTTTCACCTCTTCGCAACCATAGAGATGAAGTCTATAGAATCGACGTAGCAATTGTTGAGGATCCAATGGATCGTGATATTTATGAGACGTACATTATCAATAAACTACAAGCGAAATATAATGTAGATAAGGTATTTTATCAATAATGGATTCATAGGGAACCAGGGTGTTTACTCTGGTTCTTTTTTATTGAGAAGGTTCCGATATGTTTTCAATGGATGATGAATCAATCAGTCTCCATCTTGACCGTTCACTTCATGACCAACATTCCATTCTTTCAATCTGTCTTCTTGGATCCCATAATAGGTTGTATCTGTTCGGTCCCTCACCCCATACAGCACCACCAACCCTTTAACATCCCAATGAATATTGATGGCTTCGATGACAGAAGTTCTCTTCACGCCTGCTATCTCAATATCGACTGATTGATCCAAATCGAATGCTGTTTGAAAGCCTATCTCGCACCTTTGTACCGAAGGAGGAGCAGGGCAATCATCAATGTTCAAATATTTCTTCTTTCCATCAAGAATATCGTAGGATATAAACGATTTTCCCGGTTTAATCCAATACACAATTTGAACGATTCGCCCTGTCCTTAGGCAAGAGCCACTAAACGTATCATGAAAAAGGTCCTCATATTCAATGACTTCTCTCAGCCTTATGGGGTTGATGGTCCCTTTCATAAAATCTCCTCCTGCTCATAAGTAAGCTAATAAGATTCATATAGTAATACTTATTGGAGGGTGTGTTTTAATAGAACGAAGAGTTCACATTTGATTACCATGAAAAATAATAGTTTATGGCCTAAGATCGAGTTGAAATAATGATAAAATGAAGATTAAAACGAATTGGATTTCCCCCTGGCAGCATCAGACTTAGCAACTGATGGGACAAATCAAATAAAGGGAGGTAAAAGGATGAACGTACAGTTTACTAAAGTAGTGACTCCTTCTGCAGAAATAGTAGATGCATTAAATAAGTGGGATAACGACCCCGTGTTGATCCCACTCACCAGACCGAATCAAAACAGGGAGGAGATGGAAACACGAAGGGAAACAACAGTAAATGAGTTAAAAACACGATTGAATTCACAGGACATGTTTCTTATATACTTGGAAAATAAACTAGTGGGAGAAATGAATTATATGATCGATCCTGGCCACCTTTATAGAAAAGTGAAGGGCACTGCCTGGCTCGGTATTACGATCGGTGAACCCGAAGGCCGAGGAAAAGGTATCGGCTTTAAAGCCATTCAATATTTGGAGGGTGAGATTAAGAAAAAAGGATTATCGAGGATCGAACTGGGTGTCTTTGAATTCAATAGTCAAGCGTGCAGGCTTTATCATCAACTCGGATATCAGGAAATAGGAAGGATTCCTGAATTTACATATTGGAATGAAAAGATGTGGACTGATATCCGTATGGAAAAGCACCTTTGATCATCCTTTGAAGGTGATCTGGAGTATGCATATATTTTCGTAATACAATTGTAATAAATGTAACAAAACGCAAGGGACTCTCATATATTACGTCCCATTTAAAGGGGGGAAATCCCCCGTGGTGGCAAATCACAAAATTTACATAGTATCCCATTAGATGCCCTTTCAAACTTCGAATTACCTATCCTGAGGGTGTTTGAGAGCAAGATAATGTTTCCTTTAACCATTGAATATTGGGTAAAAATAACCTTATTGTAAAATCGTGGTAACCTTTCTTCTCCTGTAATAAAGTAAACTGTAGGTAGATTGATTTAGGAGGGAAAATTATGCACGAAAATATCCATCAAAACGATGATGTATTGAAAATGCTGGATTCATTTTTAAGGGAACCTGCTCCATTCTGGGATGAGTTTTTTTCTGATCGTGAAAAATCCATCCCCATCTTTGTCAATGCACCTGACGAAAACTTAGTATCCTATGTGGAGAAGGGTAAAGTCAAACGGGGAAAAGTATTAGAACTTGGCTGTGGGCCGGGCAGGAATGCAGTTTATCTTGCTGAACAAGGTTTTGAAGTTGATGCAGTCGATGTATCAAAGACCTCCCTTGATTGGGCAAAGGAACGTGCTGATGAAAGGAATCTGTCCATAAACTTTCTACACCAAAATATTTTCGACTTAAACTTGAAGCATGGAGAATACGATTTCATATATGATTCAGGCTGTTTTCATCACATCGCCCCTCACAGAAGAATGTGTTACATACGAATTGTTGAGAATGCCTTGAAGGATGAAGGGTGTTTTGGCATTACCTGTTTTCTGCAAGGTGGAAAACTAGGTGGGGCGGATATTTCTGATTGGGAAGTGTATAGAAGAGGTTCGCTTATGGGGGGGCTTGGATTTACTGAAGAAAAACTGAAAAATATCTTTCATTCATTAGAGGCTGTGGAGATAAGAGAGATGATTGATAGGGATGATCCCAAAATATCATTTGGGTCATCAGAGTTATTAACAGGGCTTTTTACGAAAAGATGTGGTGAGAAATAAAGTGAAAGAAAACGGCATGGGCTTGCCGTTTTCTTTTTTTTACACCCTGAAACGTGATAAAAAATGCAAAAATTCCTGTTGGATAGTATGTTGATACTTTGTGACGGCGTAGGTGTTTGCTTCCGGTAGTGGAAATGATTTTGTTTCTACTTCCAGAAGTCTACCTTCGAGAAGTTCTCTTCTGACTGTAGACGAGGGAAGATAGGAAATGCCAAGTCCTTCAGAGATAAAGCGTTTTGTTATATGTGTCTGCGATACCTTCATCGTTCTGACTCTCGGAAAGAACTGTTTAACAGTATGACTAAGTTCATCCCAGTAACCCGGGTGATTGTGGGTCAATAAATAATTCGACTCTAATACCTCTTCTTCTTCGAGAGGTGGTGCTGATTCAAAGTCACGTCCATCATGAGGAACAACCAAAATGACTTTATCCGAAAAGAGTAAAGTTTGTTGGAGTTCGGAACTGTAGCAGGGTAGGCAGGAAATTCCGATATCCGCCGTGTCTCTTAAAACAGCCGACTCGATTTCTAAAGATTCGATAATTTCAACTGATATTTCCACCTCTGGATGGTTCTTAAGAAATTGTTTTAATACAAACGGGAGGATATTATCCGCGATCAAGGGAGATATGGCCAGCTTTAAAGTTGCGGTATATCCCTGGCTGATGGATTGTAGGTCACTGATTCCTTCCTCATACGTTTCGAGTAATCTTTTGGCATGTTGTAAATAGGCTCTTCCTGATTCCGTCAGTCTGATTTTTTTTCCATCCCGTTCAAACAAGGTGACTCCAAGTTCCTTTTCGAGCTGTTTTATATGTACCGTAACGGTTGGCTGTGAAATAAATAATCGCTCAGCCGCTTTTCTGAAATGGTTGAATTCAGCTACTGTTATGAACGTTTTCACCACATTCAAATCCATGTTTTTCACCCATTCCTTATTAATGATTATAATTGATTTGATTAAATATATTTAATTTTCTTAATTATAAAATCATTATACACTAATTGTAATAAAGGAAAAGGGGATGTTATGTATGTTCAGGGAAGGTTTAAAAGGAATCATAGCAGCACAAACCGCAATCAGTCATATTGACGGAATGCAAGGAATCCTCGTCTATAGAGGGTATGAAATCGGGGAGATTAAGGAACTAACATTTGAAGAAGCTGCTTTCTTATTATGGTATGGACGTATCCCTACAAGGGAGGATGCCTTAGAGATAAAGAAGAAACTGAGCACCAACCGATACCTTACTCCTATCATGCTCGATATCATTCAAATATTACCACATGAAATGGACATGATGAGTGTATTAAGAACCGTGATTTCTTCTGAAGGGGCAGCACAATACAAATGGAAACCAAGCATTGATCAGGCAATAAGATTAACAGCCGTCATTCCCACCATTATCGCCTGCCGCTTCAATCTGATGAATGAAAAACCTTTCATTGAGCCGGATCCTGAGTTGAACCATGTGGATAATTATCTATATATGTTATCTGGAATGAGACCCTCTAAGGCCATTGCCTCTGCGTTGGAATCGTATATGATCCTGACACTTGAGCACGGTATGAATGCTTCTGCTTTTTCGGCAAGAGTCACTGTGTCTACAGAATCCGATCTCGTGTCAGCGATAACTGCAGCCATTGGGACCATGAAAGGACCTCTTCACGGAGGAGCACCATCAGGGGTCATTGAGTTACTGAATGAGATAGGCACCAGGGATAGAGCTGAAAGTGTTCTAAGGGAGAAATTGGTGAAGGGAGAAAAGCTGATGGGGTTTGGACATCGTGTCTACAAGACGCATGATCCAAGAGCCATTGCTTTGAGGAAGAAGTTGTTAGAAAATATGGGGGAAGATCCCTCCCTCGACCTGGCACTATATGTGGAGGAGAAGGCGATTGAACTCTTAGCAGAAAGTAAGCCGGGGAGATCCCTCTACACAAATGTAGAATTTTATGCAGCCGCGATCATGAAATCGATTCATTTACCGTCAGATCTTTTCACACCTACTTTTACAGCAAGTCGAGTCGTTGGATGGACTGCGCACGTGTTGGAGCAGGCAGAAAACAACTCCATTTACCGTCCCCAGTCAGAATATATTGGAAAACAGTACTGCTAGTTAAAGAAGAACCTACACCTGGAATTCGTTCCTGGGAACATTTTTGATGTGAAATAAATAAGCAAAGTACGTTTAAGAAAGCCCGAGATCTCCATCGTGATCCCGGGCTTTCTATATGTTCATTATATCATACTCTTTGCAAAAAAATCAGTCTCTTAATTGGATTTATTATCCAGTATACTGTTTTTTAAGAGGGAGGAATGGCAATGATACCCGGTTACGCAAATTTCAATTCAACAAGGAAGTATGGCCAGAAATTCACTTTGACTTATCGTACATTCTCTGAATTTGTGGTTTCACCTATCGCTTTGGGAACCCATTTGGGGGAAATGAACGAAATAGACTCTGATCTATATAGGGAAGGGATTCAATATGGTTTGCAGAATGGATTGAATTTCATCGATACCGCCCTCAATTATCGGGGAATGCGATCGGAAAGGGATATAGGGTATGTTCTGAAATCCTTAATACATGATAAGAAGATTTTGAGCAGGGAATCTATCGTCGTTTCTTCAAAAGCTGGTATCATTCCTGGAGATGTGATGAAAAATCTTTTTCCAAAAGAATATCTCCAAAAGGTTTTACTTGAGCCAGGAATCATACAGGGATCGGATTTGAATGAAGTGGAGCATCAAAAACATGTCCTAACCCCACGCTATTATCAATTTGCCATCGCTCAAAGTAAACAGCATCTGAATCTTGGAACAATTGATATCTACTATGTTCATAACCCTGAAATCTCCATGATGGCTCTTGGACCCGAGACTTTCTATCAGAATATGGAGAGCGTATTTTCCACTTTAGAAGATCAGGTTCAATGTGGGAATATACGGTATTATGGATTGGCAACGTGGACGGGACTTCTGAAATCACCTGAAGATAATGGTTATATTTCTATTGAAGAGGTGGTGAATAGAGCAAAGTCCATTGCAGGGGAAGGTCATCATTTTAAATTTATCCAATTTCCACTCAACAAACAGTTTACTGAATCGATTACGTTCAAAAATCAATTAGTACAAAATGAATTCCAACCTTTGCTTGTTGCTGCAGAAAAATTGGGATTATCCTCTACTACCAGTGCTCCCTTCCAACTAGGGAAAGTATTTAAAGAAAATCAGGATCCTCATGAATGTTTACAAGAAATCATTCAGACGGGAGGAGTTCTTTCAACCATGGTTGGAATGAAGCAAGTAAAACACATCAAAGAAAATATCATGTCCATTCTACCTGATGCAAGAAACTGATATCTGAACGGAATTCAACACGTCTAGCCTTTGAACATAAGCGTCTTCTAAGATGTTGAACCTGAAAACTCCTCTAGTTTGATCTTGTTATGAATTTAAAGGAGTTTGGAAAAAAATGTCGAATAATACTAGTCAATCTGTTTTTAAAGGGGAACTAAAATTGATGAAGTTGGAAACGATCCAAAATGCGATGGATTACAAAAAAGCCGTGATCACCCATCTGTTCGATTTAAAACAACAGATCGAAAAAGGAGAAGACTCAGATGGAGTCATTTCCTCTCCTGAGTGCACGATACAAGTCCTTACTCAATCAGCCATGATTGAAGGGGAGATCAACCTATTTGAAAATGAAGAACAAAGAAAGACATTTATGGAGTATGGACTTGGTCGTTTTGAAGAGGAGCTTAATGAACTTCCGCCTGAATTGGTGGCATCAAATGTCACTGCTCCGATCCATATGAAAGACGTTCGACTAAAATCACTTTCAGCTCCCGAATCTATTACAGAAATGGATGAAATGATTGTCTTCTCCGATCAAATTGTAGGGATGGCCATTGTGAGAGGAAAAAGGAGCGACGGCTTTGTTTGAAACTCTAATAGGTAAACAGAGAAATGAGATATCAGGATCCAAAGTGAAACATCGAACGGCCGTAAAAGCTGTGATCATGCAAGATGATCAAATTCTCCTTATGAATTCCAACAGGGGAGACTATAAATTTCCCGGCGGGGGGCTCGAAGCAGAAGAGACCTTCGTCGAGGCACTGCAGAGAGAGGTTCGTGAAGAAACAGGCTTCGTACACTGTGTCGTGAGAGAACTAATAGGAATAGTGACCCAAAGATATATGGACTTATTTGATGACGATACCATATTCGAGATGACTTCACACTATTACAGGTGTGAACTATTGGACAGGGAAGTTATCCCACAACAATTAGAAGAATATGAGTCGGAACTGGAGATGACGCCAAGTTGGGTGACGTTGGATGAGTCCATTACCTGTAATGAGCAGTTAATGGACAAATTCGAGAACAACCAATGGATCAAACGGGAGAATTTTGTTCTGAAAGAACTGAAGAAATTATACGAATAGGATGAATTAAGTCTGATCAATACAGTATGATGATGACTATTAAGATCGAAAAGAGCTAAAGATTCAAGCTCCTTTCGGTTTTTTATCTTCTATCAAAATCTAAGATTTAATCCGTATTTTTTCAGCTCTTCTGAATCATTCGGAAGTGTCACATAACCTTCTAGCCTCATGCTTAGTTTCTCAAGTAAAGTAGAGGAGGGTTCATTATCTTTTGTCGTAATGGCTATCAAGCGTTTGATTCCCAACTCCTTTGCATACTCGAGCGTAGCACACGCCGCCTCAAAGGCATACCCTTGGGACTGGTACTCACTTAAGAAGGCAAATCCTATATCCACATCTTCAAGGCCGGCGCGCTTAATCAATCCACACAGTCCGATTGGAATTCCACCTTCTTTACGCTCTACTAAAAATAAACCGAATCCTTCACGTTCGTACATGGCCCGGGGACCGTTGATAATATAATCCCTCGCGTCTTCCATCGTTTGAATTCCTTTGTCGCCTATATATTGCAGCCATCCAGGTTCATTTAACAATGTCACGATGAATGCTGCATCCGTTAGTTCTACCCATCTCAAAATAAGACGCTGTGTTTCTGCTACTTTCATGTGGAACACCTCACGTTGATTTTTTCTCCCCTTATTTTAACCTGAAAGTCTGATTAGGTGAACTCTTTCCCACCTTATGATAAGTAAAAGTCTGTGAGGAATTCCACTAATGAGACATACAGTTTGCCAAATTCCAAGACTACCATTCAAATATAATCATGATATAGTTTCCATATGAAATGAATATAAAGAGGTGTTGATATAGTGGGTGTGAAGTTTAAAATAGAAAGCCCCAGAATTCCAGTTCGACCAGAGTCTGCTCATTTCCAAGATGTCTATTATGATGAAGATCCATTTCTATCAAATTGCACAATAAAAAATGCAAGGCTTGATGGGGAGAAAGTGGACCAGCTCGTTTTGTCCAGAGTGATATTTCAAAATGTTTCATTTATTGGTGCAAACTTTCCACGAATCGATATGACAGATGTCGTTTTTGAAAACTGCGACTTGTCGAATGCAAACTTTAGCGACGGAATCATTCACAGAGTTTCCTTTAAAGAATGTAAACTAATGGGCGTGGATTTTTCAGGTGCAAATTTGGGTAATGTCCTTTTCGAAGATTCAATGGCAAACATGAGTGACTTCGTTGACGCTCGATTAAAGCAAGTAAAATTCAATCAAACCACTTTACAAAACGCTAATTACTCTGATTGCGACCTTTTGAAAGTACACTTTGAACAATGCGATATGAATGATATCGATTTCACCCAAACAGACCTTAGAGGAATTGATATTAGTACGTGTCGTTTTGAACGAATCAATGTAGCAGTAGAAAATCTACCAGGTTGTGAAGTTTCACCTGAGCAGGCAATAGGATTTGCAAGCTTATTGGGCTTGAAAGTAAAGGAATAGAAAAAATACAAAGAAACTTTAATAGTCTTCAACTTTAAAAAGTAAACGGTATAGAGGGACCCTGATACTTCATATTAATGGTATCAGGGTTCTTATCTGTTTCCTGAAGGAAGGATTTGACTAAACATAACAGCTTCTTTGTTTGCACCTGAAACTTTTACCAATTTCATCCGTATATATTAGGAAGATCAATCGATTGAAAGCCACTGTGAAAAAGGGGGGGATCTTGTGATAAAGATTGAGAATGTCAGTAAGCAGTATGATTCTATTCAAGCACTGGAAACTATTCAGTTAACCATTTCAGAGGGTTCATGTTTTGGGATTGTAGGTCCTAATGGAGCAGGGAAATCAACTCTTATGAAAATTCTATCCGGGGTATTACAAAGTTTTGATGGAGATATCATCGTTAAAGGGCAATCTGTCAAAAAATCCAAGTTGGATGTGAAAAGGCTTATTGGATACATACCTCAAGATATCTGTCTGGAAGAAACACTGACTGCCAAGGATAACCTATTTTATTTCGGCAGCCTTTATGGATTGAAAGGGAAAGAGCTTCATGACCGTTCTGAGAAGGTACTCAAACAAATTGGGTTAGACGAGCGGGGGAAAGACAAAGTTGTCACTTTCTCCGGAGGTATGAAGCGACGTTTGAATATCGGATGCGCCCTACTACATGAACCATCGATTGTCATTATGGATGAACCGACTGTTGGGATCGATCCACAATCAAGGAACTCGATATTTTCAATCATTCATGAGTTGAAAGAGAAGGGAAGTACAATCATTTATTCAAGTCACTATATGGAGGAAGTGGAGCAGTTATGTGACAGTATAGCATTGATAGACAAGGGGGCTTTGATTGAATCCGGAACGATGGATGAACTTCTGGACAAATATAATAAACCATCTTTGTTTATTTCTGGGGAAGGGATCAATGAGATGAGTTTAAATCCATTTGGTGAGACTGAAGTGAAGGGAAATGGCTATCTGTTACAGAGTGAAGACCCTCTGACGACACTGGAAAAACTAATTGTCGAATTCCGTATCCAAAACGTGTTACCTAGGAAACTTGAATTATATCAGCCAAAATTGGAGGATATTTTCTTCGATTTAACCGGAACACAGCTTCGGGATTCATAGAAAGGAGGAGATCATATGTGGGCCATTGCGAAAATGGAATTGAAGAAGAATATACAGGATAAAGGCTTATGGTTTTGGACGTTCATCTTGCCGATCGTATTCATTATTGCCTTTGTCTCCATCTTTTCCGGTGATGAAAATACCAGTTATAAAGAAGTGGTCACTCAGATCATACCAGGATATACGATTATGTTCGCATTCTATATTATGATATCGATGGTCATCGGACTTGTGAAAGATAGGGATAAAGGAATGGTTGCCAGAATTGCCAGTACGCCCTTACCGATCAAGAACTATTTTATCGGAAAGTGGATTCCGTTCATGGTGATCGTTTTGATTCAGATTACTGTTTTATTTGGTTTTGGTGTCGTTGTGTATGACCTTCCGTTAGGAGATCCCATCGGCCTGATTGGTTTATCTGTTTCTTTGGCTTTTATTGTGACGGGATGGGGGATGGCGCTGGCCGTATTGGTGAAAACGGAGAACATGGGCATCGCCATGACACAGATCATAGCCCTAGGAGGCGCAATGCTTGGTGGTTTGTGGCTGCCTGTGGATCTAATGCCTGAATTTATGCAAACCATCAGCAAGTTACTGCCTCAGTACTGGGCGATAGAAGGGTATAAGGAAATTATCTTAAATAGAGGCTCAATCCTTGACGTTCTTTTCAATATATCTGTTCTGCTTTTCGCAGGAATAGCAGGAGGATTGATTGCGATCGCTGCGTATCCGAGGTTTCTTCGTGCATCTAAGAGTTAATATCTTATCATAAGTGATTTCCTACTATTTTCATATATGTTATGGTTGAATTGTCTGAAAATGACATCGTGAATCGCACAGATGGAAAGGGGAAACATGTTGATAAAGAATAAAGTGAAAATTGTAGAGGTAAACGCAGAAAATTGGTACGAATGCTGTCAGCTGGAAGTTGCGCCGGATCAACTTGAATTTATTGAGAGCAATGCTGTATCCATTGCTCAATCAAAATTTGAAACAACATTAAAGCCATACGCCATTTATTTTGAAAATAAAGTGGCAGGATTCTTAATGTTTAACTCTACACCAGAAGAACTGGATGCTTATTGGGTTTATAGAATCATGGTGGATAAAGGTTTTCAGGGAAAAGGAATCGGAAAAGCTGCAACAGAGTTAATGATCTTGGAAATGAAAGAAAGCTTTGATGTAGACAGAATCGTAGTGGGGTACCATCCCGATAACAAGGGAGCCCATCGCTTATATGCAAGTCTTGGATTCGTCGATCACGGTGAACGATTCGGCAGGGAAATGGCCGTAGTAAAAGAAATCCATCCTAACTGAAGAATATACAAAGGGCCAACTACATTCCTCTTGGCCCTTTATATTTAAAGATTGCTATTCTTCTTGTTCCTGAATATCTACTAATCCCTTGATCTTATCTTTCGCTCCCTTCCTCCATTTTTTCACAGCGGAGATGGATACGCTCTCCACCTCGGAGATTTCACTGACCGTCAGCATATGCAGACAGGTGTACATAACCCATTTCCTTTGATTTTTCGTTAAATCCTTACAGTAACTGAACAATAATTCTTCTGCCAACCCTTCGTTTATATGCTCATCTTCAATCATGTCAAAGAATTCTGACTCTTTATACACACTTCTTTCTTCATGTTTATTTTCTTTTGATAGTTGAGTGAGTATTCTGCCCTTCACAAACGAATAGGCATAAGCAGGGAAAGCACCTTTATCGGGATCGAAGTTTTGATGTGCCTCCCAAAGTGCAATAAGCCCGGTCTGATAATAATGATCTTTATTTTTATAGATGTGTAGAGAATGAATGATTTTATGAATCATCCGCTCATATTTAGCATGAATTTCCTCAAACTTCTCCAAATTTAATTCCTTCTGATCGGCGCGCCTTTCATTGTATTCCCAGGTATCTTTACCTTACAAAGAAGAAGCGTGTCGAACAAAAGAGGATACTGCTTGTTCATCCTTGAGAAAGGGTTTGAAGCGAAGTGTAATGTGGTCGGTTTCTATTAGAATTAGTAGAGATTTCACCTAAATGTAAATAGGATTAAAAACACCATCCCTGAACACATAAATGACTTTCCAATATTATTAATAGGGAGACAAGACTCCTTGTGAAATCAACTTACAATAGTTTACAATATTCTTAAGTGATGTTGTCACGCTTAACCAATTTGGGGTAGAAAGTAACGGTTTGTTCAAAAGGGAAAGACGTGAGATGAGCAGACATTTTTCATGAGAATCATAATACTATTATGTAAACTCTATTCTCTATTTTTTATAGAATAATCTGCTTGATGGAGGAACTATGGAATCGGTTTATCCAATTTTTCTCATAAAGAGAAAAACGCCCTATACTGAGCGTTTTCCCCCTAGATATTACATACTTCGGTAAACAGCTGATGTGCGAGGGTAACCACTCCTACAGGCATTTGATTTACGATAACTGTCATAAAGATGTCTTGTTCCGGATAATAGAGGGTTACAGATTCATATCCGTGTATCCCACCGTGATGACCATATGCTTGCAGACCGTTATCAAACCAATACTTATTAATGCCCAAACCGGAAAGTATGTTCGGATCATTGGTTTCTTGAAACTCCAGCATTTGATGCATTGACCCATCAGACAATAGACCACCTGATATAACAGCCTTCATAAACGATTGGATTTCTGACGGATTGGAAATGAGAGCACCGGCAGTCCATAACATCGAGACATTAAGTTCAGTGATTTTCGTTAGATCTCCTGAAAGGTCAGTCAAGTCCGGAGTTGCTATTGAATGGCCAGTCCCATAGGGAGAGACTAGATTACTGGTACTGGGTAAGAATGTCCTTTTCAGTTGAAGTGGTTGAATGATCCATTGATCAATTACATCTTTAACCCTTTTTCCTGTGCATTTTTCCACAATCATTCCCAGAATGATATACCCGGTATTTGAGTAGAAGAATTCTGTACCGGGTTCAACTTCCAAGTCATGGTTGGCAACAAGTCTGACAAGACTTTGAGGGGGAAAATGATCCTGCAGGCTTGTAACCGCATGCTCGATACATTTTGTGCCAGCTACATCCATCCATATATAATCCTTCAACCCACTTCTGTGCTGAAGCAATTGTCGGAGCGATATCCAGCTGCCATTTTCAAGTATACCGGGAAGGATGGATTCTACGGATTGATCTAATGATAATCGACCTTCTTCCTGGAGTTTGAGAATCAGCGTACTGGTTACCAATTTTGTGATGCTTCCAACACGTTGATGATCGAATGGACACAACATAATATCTTGATCATATTCCCGAACCCCTGCAGCTGAAACAAAGTCCTGTCCTGAAGAATCAGTCAGGCATACCGAAATGCCTGGTAACTGGTGGGCCTCGCGAAGAAATTTAACTTTTTCGTGAAACAAAGTGAGATCGATCAAACAAATCATCCTTTCAAGTGGTGGGTTTACAGGAATCATTTTTATTGTCACCAGGAAGTGGAATACCTTTTAATGGTATTCATGTATGTGTATTAGTGTTGAAACCCTCTTAGGGCATGATTCGCTGAGTCACAAAAGGTGAATTTCTAAGAATCTATCAATTACCCATGTTTAATACTTATGAATCAATCAAATAAATAGAAGGGAAACTAACCAATGCCAATTCGAAATTCTGCTAAAGCCATCATTATAAGAGACAATAAAATACTTCTGACAAAAAATAAGGATGTGGAAGGTTTTTTCTATCTTTTTCCCGGTGGAGGCCAGGAACATGGAGAGACCCTTCCCAAAGCATTAAAAAGAGAATGCGTCGAGGAGATCGGATGTGAAGTGGAAGTAGGGGCATTGCTACATGTGAGGGAGTATATCGGCAAGAATCATGAACATGCTTCTTTCGATTCTGACCTCCATCAGGTGGAGTTCTATTTTGCTTGTAGGATACTATCTGAGTGGAGCGATCATCTAACACCTTCTAATCCCGATAGTCATCAAGTCGGTGTGGAGTGGATTGATATACATGTACTGAAACAGTATAGGTTATATCCTAAAGAAATATCGTCACATATAGGTGGAAGCTCCAAGGTATATCTTGGGGATATCAACTAGTAATGTAGCAACGAGAAATAGAAAGGAGAACGACGACAGGTGAGAGTGCACACCCTTATCATAACCGGATTAATGGCAGGTGTTTACTCCAGTATCTTAGATGGAATGGAAGAAGACTACGGTCTCCATTCATTTGTAAGTGCATTGATAGTAACATTGTTGACGATATTGACAGGACTACTTCATCACAGGCATTCGAATAAAGGAAAAAACAATATAGTCTGACTACATACTTAATCGCTAAGAGATTCCTCTCTTAGCGATTAGTCATCAATACCCGCTGGTCCAATCCTCTGTGCTGACCGTATCCCCAAACCAACGCAATACTTCATTATGATGGGAAATTATTAGTTTGGCTGAAATATCTGTTTTATCAAATGTCGAGTGCGCATCTGATAATAATGTTACCTTATACTTTAGACTAAATCCCCTTCGACATGTAGTGTCCACACAGGCTTCAGTCTGTATCCCCGTTATGATCAGGTGATCAATATCCAACTCGATTAGTTTTTGGTGCAAGGTCGTTTCATAAAAGCTATCAGGTGTATCTTTATGTACGATGATATCTCCTTTTTCTGGAGAAATTTCTTTATGAATGTTCCAACCTGCTGAGTCTTTTTCCAAAGGACTATTCTTGGGTCCGTTATGCTGAATATATATAATAGGCATGTCGTTTTTTCTAGCATACGAGGTGGCATGTTTAATCTGATTTAAAAGTGATTCTCCATTATAAACAGAAGGGTTCATCGTGAACATTCCGTTCTGCACATCAATGATAAGCAATGCTTTCTTCATTATTTCACCCCTTAGTGTTCGATGCCGGAAGGTGGTTTGGGTCTTCTTACTAACTCACCACTACAATTAGGACAGATAGAATCATATTGAGCGGTACACTCTTCACAAAAAGTACATTCGTGGACGCAAATATAGGCTAGATCATTTAATGCCCTCTCACATGTTTCGCAGTTGATCTTCATTTCTAATCCCATAGGTATCTTCCTTTCTGTTAATCTCTTTCCATTATATTCTAAAATACGATAAAATAGTGAAGATATAGAATACTCTTTTATATCAGGGAGGCAAATATTCATGTCTACATACGTATTGTGGGGGAAATCGAAAGTGAAATTGACGTGGAGGGAGGACTTCACCCTTCCAGACACGTCACGGATCACCAGTGTTCATGGTTTCTGTTTCAAAAATAAAAAACTGCTTTTAGTGAAACTCCATAAAAGGGGATGGGATTTTCCTGGAGGACATCTGGAAGAAGGGGAGTCCCCTGAAGAATGCTTGAAGAGAGAAGTGATGGAGGAGGCATATGTTTCGGGTCCCCTGCACCTTCTTGGATATGTAATCGTTGATCATCACGATAATCCTCATTGGAATGAAGAAAGTCCGTATCCTAAAGTAGGGTATCAACTTTTTTATCAAATGAATGTTGAAGAAGAATTTTCATTTGAAGGAGAATACGAATCGTTAGAAAGATGCTGGATCGATCCTGATCATGTGACAGAATACTATTTAAAATGGAACAGTGTGTATGGGGAGATACTTTCACTTGCACAATTTATGCATGAGAAACTAAAAGGGAAGATGGAAACAAGGAGATCGTGTGGACCATCAAAGGATAAATGTGTTTGAGAGTTGTGGATTATTTATGGTGAATGTTTGAATGAATTCTAGGCTCTATGATATGCGGAAAAGAAAAAGCGGGTTAAACCCGCTTTATGATTTCCTGCACTTTGCCTCAAATGAATAATTCACTTGGATTTTGAGAGATCCATCGTACTCTTTTTCCGGAGCGGTTCCTGTAGTGGCAATTCTGGTCAAATTATCATAAACAAATGTTAAAGAACTTTGAGGTTGGACCAAAAGAACAATCGGTTGATTACTTACACTTCTTTCAAATCGTACATTTATCGCCTGTGTGCTAAAGTTTTCAACTGTACCGGCTGCAATAACTGGAATATTATTGGATTCAATGTCAAAGATGGTATTTACCGATTGATTTCCTGAACCGGAAAATGGTGCACAGTTTTCAAATTGGACGGTTTTGCATTCTACTTTTGGCCTTGAAGGACACTTGTCTGCCTTCCAGCCTAATGGTTTGTCGTAACAGTTCATACATATCACCTCCAGTATACTTCAATGTATGTACAAGGATTTTTTGTGCTTGTACACGCACCTAAATAAAAGATTTGGCAAACGTCTTTTTATCATTTACGTCATATTGATTAATTGATTAAAAAATAAAGGGGAATCTGAGTTATCATGGATAGTAAAACCATTTCGATTAATAAACACAGCTGGGACGAGGCGTCACCTCGATTTTACGGGAGAAATCCACTGCCAGAGTATGGGCCGCTTGCCCCAACCGAAGATGAATTACAATTACTTGGTAACATAGGCGGGAAGAAGGTTCTGGACATCGGCTGTGGAAGCGGGCATTCACTGCAATATATGAAAAACAATCATGCCAGTGAGCTTTGGGGTTTGGATCTGTCCCACAGCCAACTTCAGGCTGCGGGACAATTACTTATAAAAGATGAAGCCAGATTGTTTGAAGCACCTATGGAAGAGAATCCAGGAATTCCGAGGGATTACTTTGACATCGTCTATTCCATTTATGCACTTGGTTGGACGACAGACCTTGACCAAACGCTGGCCAACATCCATTCATACCTCAAAGCAGGAGGTATATTCGTATTCAGCTGGGAGCACCCATTTTATAACCGGGTACAACAAGCAGGTGACTCCCTCATTCTTAACCAATCTTATCATCAAGAAGGAGCCTATGCTCATGAGGCGTGGAGTCAGCCTGCCATCATGCAGCAATTCAAGGTTAGCACCTATCTCAATACACTCATCAATAATGGCTTTATGATTGAACAGGTCATTGAAGAGGTTCGTTTATCAGAAGAAGATGTTGAGAAGCATTCCAACAGGTGGTATAGCTTTGATAAAGCGAGTCATGTACCCACTACTTTAATTGTAAAAGCCAGGAAAGAGTAATTTTCAACAAGAAGGGGGAGTTAATCTATGATCAAAGCGGCGATATTCGACCTGGATGGCACACTGTTAAACAGGGATGCTTCTGTGCTGGCATTCATCAGAAATCAATATGAGCGAATGCACCACTGGCTTCAACATATCCCAATAGATATATACGTTTCCAGGTTCATAGAGTTGGATCAAAGAGGGTACGTGTGGAAAGACAGGGTTTATAAGCAGATGATAGAGGAGTTTGCGATCCCCGAATTAACCTGGGAAGAGCTGCTGGATGATTATATCAGTCAATTTAAATTCAGCTGCATTCCATTCCCTCATTTACATTCCATGTTGGATGAGTTAAAAGCAGCAGGTATCCAATTGGGTATGATCACAAACGGGTTTGGCAGGTTTCAGATGGACAACATTCAAGCACTTGGAATTGAACATTACTTTCATGAAATCCTTATTTCTGAATGGGAAGGCTTGAAAAAGCCTGATCCTGAAATCTTTAAGCGTGCGTTGACACGACTGCACGTGAAACCTGAGGAATGCATCTTTATCGGAGATCACCCAGAGTATGATGTGTATGGTGCCCAGCAGGTAGGTATGAAAGGTGTTTGGAAAAGTGATCCTCATTGGACGGATACAAACCATGCAGATTTTGTGATTGAAGATTTAGCTGATTTACCTCGGACGATTAGAACAGTCTAATTCTAAAAAAGGAAGAAGCCTCCTGTGAAAAGGAAGCTTCTTTACATTAGTTTATCTCCCATCACCATAACAGTATGATACCCGCGGGACCGAGGTCCTTTTTTCATTTCGATGTTTTTAAAACCACAGCCCTCCATAATGGGAATAAGCTCTTCTGTCAGCATGTTCTGAACACCTTTCCATGGCTTTCCGTCTTGTCCATCGCTTAAGGTTATGATGATAGAACCCTTCTCTTTTAATACACGATAAATCTCGGAAACCGTATCGCTCAAGGAATCCCAGAAATAGATAGATTGAATGCTGAATACTTTAGAGTATGTGTGGTCATCAAAAGGCAAATTCATTACATTCGCCTGTACAAAATCAGCACAGCCTTTTTTTACACTGGATTTATTCCGATAGCGTGCAGAAATAAGGGCCGTATTCGATAAATCCAATCCCACCACTTTTTGAACTGGTGAATCCGAAAGGGCTTTTTTCACTGCATATCCTGCACCACATCCTAGTTCCAAAACATGACCCTGCTCCTTCAAATCGAGCAATTCCAATGTCCACATGGTTTCAATTTTATGTTGCAGGACCATCTTTTCACCAAAATAAACCCCAAGCAGTCCTTTGGGTGATTTATACTGTTGATCAATCAATTCCATGATCCGTTTCTTCAAATATCCGACACCTCCTGAAGAGTAAATTACAATAAAAGTATATACATGGATTCTTTGACTAGAATTAAGATTCTTATTTTCTATTATATCTTTATATATAATAAACAAGTAAACACTTAATGGATTTTTATTGATGCATTTTTGTAAATAGAGCTTAGCCTGGTCATTCACTTAAAAGACTTAATTAAAAGTTTAAGCCACTATTAAATATTAATTATTTCTAGTATAATAGTCTTCTTGATACTACATATTCAGCATAACAGCTGGAGTTGAATTAAATCAGGAGGGTCTATTTTGTTAGAATTCAGTAAGTTATTTACAGAACCAGTCAAAACCGTTGCCATCAATATAGCGATAGTATCATTAGTTACCATATCGTTGACCACACTTATCTATACAGTACTTAAATTCATTAAATTACCTGAAAAATTTTTAGAAAACATTATTGGTCTGATCGTTGTATTTGTAAGCATCGGCACGGTCTATTATTCACTAAGATGGGATTTGTTTCTCGCCTTATAATCACATATAAAGTGTCTCAAAAAGCATCTTAATCAGATGCTTTTTTGTTTTTCTGATACAACTTTCCAATGATATGAAGTTAAGCACGTAAGTTCTCATTTGTATACTAAACTTCATTCTATGGTCATATATCCCTTCCTACAAACAGACCATGATTATTTACAATAAAACCTCTATTCTATAAATAGAAAAAGTATTTCAAATTCCCTTGATAATATGGAGAAATTTCTTTATATTTAGTAAATACCATTTTACCAAATGTTGGAGGGCGCTACCTATGAATGACATGAAGAGATTATGTAACTCCATTAATACTTGTTTATCTAAAAAGGATTCTTCAATTGACGAACTTCAAATGGGTGAAATTGTAAATCTGCTGCGCGTGAAATCTCAACTGACCCAAGAAGAGTTAGCTCAAAAAGCAAATGTGTGCACCCAAACCATCAAGAGACTTGAAAGAGGAAAAGAAAAGGTAAGTGATGTCACTTGCAGAGTTATAATTGAAGCATTAGGGGTAAATATTAAACGACTGACCAGGCTTTTAGATGAATGACACGATAGTCAGCTCTTTGAATAGATAAAGGGATACCTTAAAGAAGTGTAACAGTCACAATTGCTTAAAATTACTAAGAAGAATAGAAGGATTTCAGTTGATATTAGAAATGGCCAGATGCTATATTATCCTGAATAAGGTACGAAAATCAGTCATACCTTTTAAAGAGTTCGATCTGAAGGGAGAACTTATGGATAATAAATGGGAAGTGGCACTGCCATCTTTATCTCAAATGACCGTTTCTTCAAATTCCAATAATGAACCTGTCACGATTCACGGTGGTGATGATACATTACGGTGCGTCGGTGTAGGAACAGATGCTGCAGTCTTTCAATCCATTTATGCACCAGACTTTGCTTTCAAATTGTATGCTGAAGAAAAGAGGTCCAAAATAAACATCGAAGAAAACGTCTATCATAACATAGGGAACACTCCTTATTTTTCCACATGCTATGCAGCTTACGAAAGACTACTAGTATTAAGTTTTGAAGAAGGACCGACACTCTATGACTGTTTACTGCAGGGAATTCCAATTCCTCAGCAAGTGATTCAAGACGTTGAGAAAGCTAGAGAATATATTCGTGAACTAGGAATGAACCCACGTGATATCCATTTGAAAAACATCTTATTGCAAAACGGGAGAGCGAAAATCATCGATGTATCGGAATACGTTCTGCCTGGTAATGATTACAGATGGGAGCACCTTAAAAAAGCCTATGAAGATCATTATTACCTAATTGAAGGCCGAGCCGTCCCATTCTGGTTATTGGAAACGATTCGAAAATGGTATAACTCATGGAATAAACATTTTGGTTCTTATGAGGAATTCATGAAAAGAGTATCAAAATTCACTTCATTTAAATAAAATGGAAAACGTTCAGGGCAATCATAGCCTTGGACGTTTTTTAATTAAGAAGAGTTCGTTGAACATGAATCATTTGTACAACGAGCTTTCATTTGACATAATTTGTTTAAGATCAGAAAAACTGGAGGGGAAAATATGTGGTATCAAAACGCTGTTACGGAAAGTTTAAGCATAAAATATCCCATCATCCAAGCTGGAATGGCAGGTGGGATTACAACTCCTCAACTGGTTGCTTCAGTTTCTAACTCAAGTGGTCTGGGAACGCTAGGAGCGGGATACATGTCGGTTGATGAACTTCAAGAAACCATCAAACAGGTAAAAAAACAAACAGACCATCCATTTGGAGTGAATCTTTTCATTCCCGAGATACCCGGATATACAAATGAACAAGTGGACCGGATGCAAAAGGTGCTAGAACCTTTCAAACAAGAGATGGATCTAGTGACTGAAGGTAAATACTTACAAAAACAAAGAGATTTTGAAAAACAAATAGAATCTGTCATTGAGGAGAGCGTGCCAGTCTGCAGTTTTACATTCGGTGCTCCATCCAAAGAAATAATGAAAGAGTTCAAAAAAGAAGGGATCAAAGTAATCGGAACTGCGACGACAGTGGAAGAAGCATTACTCAACCAAGAATGTGGCGTGGATTTGATCGTCGCACAGGGAAGTGAAGCAGGTGGCCATCGAGGTTCATTTGTCGGTGCTTACGAAGAATCAATGATCGGAACTTTCTCACTAATTCCACAAGTGGTGGATGCTGTAGAACTCCCGGTGATTGCAGCAGGAGGGATTATGGATGGAAGGGGAATGATTGCCGCTCTTGCCCTTGGTGCAAAAGGGGTCCAAATGGGCACTGCGTTTCTTACCGTAAAAGAAAGCGGGGCAAAAAACATACACAAAAATGCCATTTTTCATGCAGATGAGACAAGCACAACCATCACTTCCGCTTTCAGCGGAAAACCTGCACGGGGCATTTCCAACAATTTCACAAGGGCGATGAAAGAATATGAGAATCAATTATTGCCGTATCCTATTCAAAACGATTTGACAAAAGAAATCAGAAAGGAAGCCGCTAATCGGAATAATAAAGAGCTAATGTCTTTATGGTCAGGTCAAACTCCACGGCTCAGTAAAGATGTTCACGTAAATGAACTGATTGATTCCATAATGAAAGAAGTGGATGAAGGAATACAAAAGCTGACCAGATAAAAGAATTTACCAGCAAAATTTATCACTAGTCTCACTCACAAAATTCTTGTTTTCCAATTATTATACCTTGTAATACTTTCTATCAGAGGTATAATTTTGATATGAAGAAAGCGCTTTTAGAGCGAATTTTCGAAATAATAAAAATACTTTTGTCCAAGTGCATTTTTAGGAGGTTCACATGAGAGAAATTTTACCGGGATCCGTATTGTCGCATATACAGTACGGATATCAAAAAGTTCCTAAGAAAGTGAAGAGTCAATGTCCCACCTGCTCTAAGAACAGTGAATTTGTGTTGAAAGCCAATTTTTATCAAGTGAATAAGACAGGATTGTTCGCAGAAGCCAACTGCTCGGAGTGTAAAAAACCGGCTGTTTTCGTCATTATGCTGAATGACGATTCGATTCATCCCAGAGAGGAAGCAGCTCTTTATATTTACGACCCATTAGCTACAAATGGGCCACTGGATCAGATTCATGGGAATAAACGAATCCCACAGGATCTGGTCCGGTCATTCCGTTCTGCATTGAATGTAAGCCAGTCTAAGGATAACTCTGCGACGGCCGTGATGTCGAAACGTGTATTAGAGAGTGTCCTGAAAAATTTCAACGGGGATAAATCGGCCGGCCAAACTTTGTCCGAGCAGTTCGATCAGCTTCCTAAGAATGTAGACCTGTCGAAACCTATCCAGGCACTCAGCCATCTGGTTCATCCCAACTCCGCATTTTATGAAATGCTCGAACTAGAACGGGAGATAGACGATGAAACTGCCGGTCTGCTCATAGAATTATTGGAAGGCCTGATTGAATACCTTTATGTACTTCCGGAAAAAATTGAAACCTTACAAGAGAAAATCGAAAAGAAATATTAGTGGAAGTAGAGTGCCGTTTCTAGCACTCTACTTTTTTATAATGGTTTTAATTTAAGAGAATATAGTGCTTGATTCACATCATCGATATCATAGATTTTCTTCTCTAAACAAAACTGAATCGCGAGGTCGAATCGGTCACTGTCTGAAAGGGAGAAGCCGGCGGCATGCAACATATCCCCTGTTTCTTCTTCAGACAGCTCAAGAGAAAGACACAGGGCAACGACCGTCCGTTTACTAGGCTTGTAATCAGGAATACTTCGAATTTTGGAAAAGTGTTTTCGGTCGACTCGTGCTTTTTTGTAGATGGTAGCATCTGTCTGACCCTTGCCATCGATAAGCTGGAATAACCGCTCTGAAAAAGACGTTGATTGGTGCATCTCAATAAATTCTTCCAGCTCACTGGAATAGAGAGCATCACTTATAAACGATTCTTCTTTAGATGCTTCATCGATCAGAATATCTCTATTTGTCTCTACATAATCATAAAGTTCTTGTAAAATATGTTCATTAAGCATCCGTTCACCCCAAAAATGTCGCTTGCAAAGCGACCCATTTCTTCCTATACATGGTTATGATTATATCAGAAACCATAAAGAGAGGATGAAGAAAATTGAATACAACATTAACTGAAATCATTTTCTTATTAGACAGAAGCGGATCAATGGGGGGACTTGAGCATGAAACGATTGGAGGTTATAACTCTTTTATTGAAAAGCAGAACTTACTAACTGGTCAAACCCTCATTACTACCGTGCTTTTTGATGACAAAGTTGAACAGTTGTGGACTGGAATGGAGGCTGAAAAGATAAGGCTTACACAAGAGGAGTATTTTGTAAGGGGGAGCACTGCTCTAATGGATGCTGTTGGAAAGACCATTCTTGCAGTAGGACAACGATTATCAAATATGGTGGAAGCGGAACGGCCAGGTAAAGTCATCTTCGTTATCACAACCGATGGTATGGATAATTCGAGCGTAGAGTTCTCGGCTAACAAGGTGAAGGACCTTATCCAACAACAGCAGGAACGATACAATTGGGAATTCATTTTTCTGGGAGCAAATATCAATGCTGTCGGAGAAGCAATGAATATCGGAATAGACAGCGGGAATGCGTATCAATATGAAGCCTCTCCTAAAGGGGTTGATGAGATGTTCGACGTGATGAGTGAAGCTGTGTTTGATATGAGAAATAAATAGTAATATTGAATTTGGGATCTCATCTATTAGATGGGATTTTTTTTATGATGGATATGTGTTTTTGTAAATTTGCCGATGAAAATCTGATATCGCCGTTAAATCAGTGATATCGCCGTTATATTTAGAAATTCGCCGTTAAACAGTAATATCGCCGTTATATTTAGAGATTCGCCGTTAAATCAGTAATATCGCCGTTATATTTAGAATTTCGCCGTTAAATCAGTGATATCGCCGTTATATTTAGAATTTCGCCGTTAAATCAGTGATATCGCCGTTACATCAGACAAATGGAATCAACACATCCCAAATCCCCACCTAATCCGAGTACACACAAATTTGCTTAGCAATAAAATCAAGATCTTTCATGATTCTGAATAGAATTTATTTAAATTTTGCCAAAACTAGTTTATCATAATGAGGTAGATTCAATTATCGTCAATGTCAATGGAACTAAAGGAAGGTACTTATGACAACAGAAAATGAAAAGAATATTACGAGATTACATATGGATGGGAAGGAATTTATCCTGATTGGAACGGCTCATGTGTCACGCCAAAGTGCTGAGCAGGTAAAAGAAGTGATAGAAGCTGAACGACCGGACACGGTTTGTGTAGAGCTCGACGAACCAAGGTATCAATCGATTGTCGAAGGAGATAAATGGAGAGAGACCGACATTTTTCAAGTAATTAAAGACAAGAAAGCAACATTATTGCTTATGAATTTAGCCATAGGCTCGTTCCAACGCCGGATGGCTAAGCAATTCGGCATCAAACCGGGACAAGAAATGATACAGGGGATCGAATCTGCAAAAGAAATAAATGCGGAACTCGTCCTTGCTGACCGTAACATCCAGGTCACCTTTTCCCGTATATGGAGCAGTGTCGGTTTCAGTGGGAAGGCTAAGCTCCTTACCCAAATCGTATACAGTATCTTCAGTAATGATACGATTACAGAGGAAGAACTTGAAAAAATCAAATCGCAGGATATGCTAGATTCCATGCTGAATGAATTCACCCAAGTGTTTCCAAAACTGAAGACACCACTCATCGATGAACGGGATCAATACTTGGCTCAAAAAATCAAAGATGCACCTGGTAAGAAGATTGTGGCAGTACTTGGTGCTGCACATGTTCCTGGTATTACGAAAGAAATCCACAACGAACATAATTTAAACAAGCTCAATGAACGGCCGGCTAAATCGAATTGGCCAAAAATCATCGGTTGGGCCATTCCAATCATGATCCTGGCAGTCATTGCCTATACGTTCATTTCGAACCCGGATGCAGGTATACAGCAGGGGATCAGCTGGATTTTGTGGAACGGCGGGTTCTCGGCCCTTGGTGTAGCCATTGGGCTGGGGCATCCATTAGCCATTTTAACAGCATTCGTAGCAGCACCTATCACTTCATTGAATCCCTTGCTTGCAGCTGGTTGGTTTGCAGGTTTCGTTCAAGCCTATTTCCGTAGACCTAATGTAGGCGATTTTGATTCTCTTCCAGAAGATGTTTTAAGCGTTAAAGGATTCTGGAGAAATAAAGTTACACGCATCCTCCTCATTGTTGTACTGGCCAATTTAGGGAGTACATTGGGTACGGTCATTGGCGGAGCAGACGTTGTAAGGCTATTTCTAGAAAATTTATAGAAACGGAATAAGCTATCCAATTGAGGATAGCTTTTTTTGATGACGATTTGGAATATTATGTTAAAATGAATATAATAAGACGTATTGGAGGGGATCATAATCGCGGATTTCATCAAAAGATATGCCCATTGGCTACTTCTTCTTTTAGTAGGAGTGAGTACCATGACGGGCTTCAGAGTTTTGTCTTCTTCTGCGCAGGGAATTATCGCAGGCGTTTTTGGAATAATGGGCTTTTTGGGTGTCTTGTATCTAGTCATCCACGTAGAGATTCAGAAGAGAAAGAACAGAAATAAGGTTAAGTAATTCGATATCATGTTTTTAGTCTGACCATAGTAGGAGTTTTCAACTCTTTGTGTACATTAGCAAGCTAACTTAATATTAAATATTCGCAAACCATCATGCTATGACCAAATAGAAAATTCTTTTAACGAAAGGAATAGATATATGCTCTATGTCATTCGACACGTCCAAACGG
This sequence comes from Rossellomorea sp. NPDC077527, assembly GCF_044542955.1. NCBI lineage: Bacteria > Bacillati > Bacillota > Bacilli > Caryophanales > Bacillaceae > Rossellomorea > Rossellomorea sp. NPDC077527. Next base: position 106,007 of record NZ_JBITVL010000004.1, read on the forward strand.
ATATAAATAAGCAGGGAAGACTGCAGGGCAGGAGAGGACTTCCGCTGAATGAGGCAGGAATGAAACAGGCTGAAGATTTAAAGCAACAACTGTCCCACATTACTTTCGATTACGTATTCTCTTCCCCTCAGGAAAGAGCGATCCAAACGGCTGAAATTGCAACTGGCATGTCGTGCTTGATTGATTCTAGATTGGACGTTTATGACTTAGGAGAGGCGGATGGATTATTAAAAGGTGAGGTAAAAATGGCTGGACCACTGCCTGATTCTTCTTATTATAATGATGTGGAGGATCCTGAACAGTATATGCAAAGGATTCTACACTTCATGAGAGAGCTTCAATCGCATCACGGAGGAGAAAATAAACAGATTCTAATATCTGGACACAGATGTACAACAGGTGCAATCGGGGCATTTTTTAAAGGCATTCCACAAGACAAGAATATTTTGAAGCACTCATCTAATAATGGCGAATTTAAATTATACGATTTCACGAAAATTAATAGGAGGACAAAGGAAAAACTTTAAATTGTGACTTTCCAGACACGTTTTCAAAAAGGAGCTTTGGGTAAATAGTAATTAACCTTTACCCGCGACCTTGTGAGGAGAGAATAATAGGAGCTGTGAGAATCGTTGCTCAATATACATGACAGATACTCCATTGTTTTGTATCAAACCTATATGGCAAGAAACCAGGCTTCCCGTCATTCCAGTAAGATTACGATTCAAATGCTTTCTCAGTATACGGGATTTTCTGAGGAAATCATTCTTGAAGCACTCGAATTCGGAAAGTTATCACCTGATTTATCATTTAAATAATCACATACGTGTAAAGGTCTAAGAAAATTATTTTCTCCTCCAAGGTTGACCTATTTAAATGCGTAATCGGATTGATTTATTTTTGTTACATAATTAATTTTTGAAGAATATATTGAAAAAACAAGCCTATATTTATTATAATAACAGAAAGGATTTATAGAGGAGGATCTAATGGACACCCACAGGAGTAAAAGAATCTCAAAGTTATACAGAAAGTTGATTACTTCTGATGCAACACAAGCTTTCCTTATTTATAAAGGCCTAGATGAGACAACGAAAGCAGAATTGCTTGATTTAGTGGCAGAGATGGGCTCTCAGCACTCTGAAAAACTGATGAATAAAATAAGCTAACATACATTGACCGATAAAAAGACCTGAAGGGACGATCCCTCCAGGTCTTTTTCGTTTATCTTGTGAGTTTGGTGATATGAAATGAGTGTAAATATGTGTTATCAGCGAAACTGTAAATAACAATTTGCTAAAAATAATCCCATCTAAACAACAACTAAGCCCATTGGAATAAATCGTCCCAAAATCGATAAGTCATTTGTCCTCCATCCAATACTCTAATTCAAAACAATGCTATGTGCACAAACAAAAAAATGCGGTGTGATTTCGATTATGAAATCCACCGCATTTTTCATTTTGATCAATATGGGTATTCCAAATGAACCATTAAAAATTCAAAAACAATGAAATAGCCTCTTAGATGAATTTGAATATAGTTCTTTTTCCTTATTTTATGTAAATAGGAATATATTCCTTTTTATTCAAAAAAATGTTGTAAAGTGCCGAATTAATAATTATAATATTAAGAAAATTTAATAAATATTACCTAAGAAAGGAGGGTACGATAGATGAACGTATATTTGTCCGTAGATATGGAAGGTATCACAGGTCTTGTAGATCATACACATGTGTCATCAAACAAGCATAATTATGAACGCGGAAGAATCATTATGACAGATGAAGCGAATGCTGTTGTGACTTCAGCCTTTGACTTGGGATGTAAAGAAGTGGTAGTGAATGATAGTCATTCACAAATGAATAATCTGTTAATTGAGAAGCTGCACCCTGAAACGAAGCTCATATCTGGTGGGGTAAAACCATATTCCATGGTTCAGGGACTGGATGAGACGTTTAATGGGGCTTTTTTTGTGGGCTATCATGCCAGGGCTTCCATGAAGGGGGTGATGTCCCATTCCATGATCTTCGGGGTTCGAAACATGTATATCAATGATGTAGCGGTGGGTGAACTGGGATTTAATGCTTATGTTGCAGGCCATTATGGTGTTCCCGTGTTATTGGTTGCCGGGGATGACCAGGCTGCGCTGGAGGCAGAAGCATTGATACCCAATGTAACGACAGCTGTCGTGAAGGAAACTATTTCCCGTTCTGTTGCGAAGAGCCTTACACCAGAAAGGTCAGCTCTGTTATTAAAACAGAAAACAGAAGAAGCCATACATAATATGCAAAACGTAGAGCCTCTCATACCTCCTGAACACCCACTGCTCTGCATTGAGTTCGCAAATTACGGACAGGCGGAGTGGGCAAGTCTCATGCCGGGGACGATTCATGAAGAAGGGACAACGAAAGTGAAATTTAAAGCAAAGGATATCCTTGAAGCCTATAGGGCCATGCTTGTCATGACTGAATTGGCGATGAGAACAACATTCTGTTAGGAAGTGTGAGATCAATGAGTACATATTTATTAAAACGACTGTTGGCCATGGTCATAACTCTTTGGCTAATTGTTACGTTAACGTTTTTTCTTATGCATGCAATACCGGGATCACCTTTCAATGAAGAACGCAATACGAGTGAAATAGTTCAACAAAATTTAGAAGCTCATTATCATCTAAATGAGCCGTTGATGGTTCAATATTTTCTGTATTTAAAATCATTAATATCGTTGGATTTTGGTCCATCTATCACCCAGCCGTCCCAAACAGTGAATGACTTACTCGGGAGAGGATTTCCGATTTCATTTGAGCTGGGGATGACAACCCTCGTAATTGCTGTTCTTTCAGGGATTATCCTGGGGGTATTGGCAGCACTTAAACATAACGGAATCATCGATTATATGGCGATGACATTTGCCGTGCTGGGAATTTCAATACCAAATTTCGTGATGGCGACATTATTGATTCAACAAGTAGCGGTAACTTGGGGAATCCTCCCGGTTGCTACATGGACAAGCTGGCGTCATATGATACTTCCTACACTGGCCTTAGCCACCGGTCCGATGGCGATCATTGCCCGTCTTACACGATCAAGCATGTTGGAAGTGTTGACGCAGGATTACATTCGAACGGCACGTGCGAAAGGACTGTCCCCCTTTAAGATCGTGTTGAAACATGCTTTGAGAAATGCCTTATTGCCGGTTGTCACAGTCCTTGGAACACTTGCTGCAGGGATTTTGACAGGAACCTTCGTCATTGAACAGATCTTTGCCATTCCTGGAATGGGAAAGTATTTCGTTGAAAGCATCAATCAGCGCGATTATCCAGTCATCATGGGCACGACGGTATTTTATAGCGCATTTCTTATTATCATGTTGTTTTTAGTCGACCTGGCATACGGGTTCCTTGACCCGCGGATTAAATTACATAAAAAGGAGGCGAAATAATGGGTGTTCCAAAACAACAAGAGCCAGTCGTGACTCCAGACGTCCTGGATGAATGGTTCACACCCAAGAAGAGGAATAAAGATGATGCTGAAGCGGTGGTAAGACCGAGTCTATCCTATTGGCAGGATGCCTGGAAGCGTCTACTGAAAAATAAACTGGCCATGCTTGGGTTGGTATTTTTAATCGGATTGGTTGTGATGGCTGTTTTCGGCCCGATCATTTCTCCCCACGACGTAACGAAGCAAACACTATCTAACCAGAACCTGTCTCCTTCTGGTGAACACTGGTTTGGTACAGATGATTTGGGGAGAGATGTATTTACCCGTACGTGGTACGGCGCACGGATATCCCTGTTTGTCGGTTTCATGGCAGCACTGATCGATTTTGTCATAGGGATTGTGTATGGTGGCGTTGCCGGTTATAAGGGTGGAAAAACGGATAATGTCATGATGCGCATTGTGGAAATCTTATATGGTTTACCTTATCTGCTTGTTGTCATTCTATTAATGGTTGTGATGGGTCCGGGGCTGCTTACGATCATCGTTGCCTTAACGGTGACCGGATGGATCGGGATGGCTAGAATTGTGCGGGGACAGGTGCTACAGATTAAAAACTATGAATTTATATTAGCTTCCAAAACGTTTGGAACGAAGACGGCACGGATCATTCGAAAGAATCTACTTCCCAATACAATGGGCCCGATTATCGTACAGATGACATTGACTGTCCCAAGTGCCATTTTCGCCGAAGCTTTCTTAAGTTTCCTAGGTCTCGGGATTCAGGCCCCTTATGCAAGCTGGGGTGTGATGGCAAATGACGGTTTATCTACGATTCTATCGGGTTACTGGTGGCGTTTATTCTTCCCTGCACTATTCATTTCATTGACGATGTTTTCATTCAATGTATTGGGTGACGGATTGCAGGATGCACTTGATCCGAAACTAAGGAGGTAATCATCATGAGCGAAGTATTATCTGTACAAGATCTCCATGTCTCATTTAAAACATATGGTGGAGAAGTCAAGGCTGTGAGGGGAGTAAGCTTTGATTTACATAAAGGGGAGACCCTGGCGATTGTTGGAGAGTCCGGCTGCGGGAAGAGTGTAACATCCCAGAGTATCATGAGACTGATACCTGATCCACCCGGAAAAATAACAGGTGGGAGAATCTTGTTTAAGGGAAGAGATCTATTAAAGGTCTCAGAGCCTCAAATGAGAAAAGTGCGCGGAGCCGATATTTCCATGATCTTTCAAGATCCTATGACGGCACTCAATCCCACACTGACCATTGGTGAACAGATCATGGAGGGGATTCTGCAGCATAACGATGTTTCAAAAAAACAGGCAAGACAAAAAGCGATGGACATGCTGAATCTTGTCAGCATTCCAAATCCCGAAGAAAGATTAAAGCAGTATCCTCATCAATTCAGCGGGGGGATGCGGCAGCGGATTGTGATTGCCATGTCACTCGTATGCGAACCGGAGGTCTTAATTGCCGATGAGCCTACCACAGCACTTGATGTTACCATACAGGCCCAAATACTGGAATTATTCAAAGAGATCCAGAGAAAGACGGGCGTCTCCATCATATTAATCACACATGACCTGGGCGTCGTCGCTCAAGTTGCTGATCGAATTGCGGTCATGTATGCCGGGAAAATTGTCGAGGAAGGAAACAGAAGAGAGATCTTCTATCAGTCACAGCACCCCTATACTCAAGGGTTACTAAGATCGGTTCCAAGACTGGATCTTGAAGGGGAAGAACTGATTCCGATTCCCGGTTCACCACCAGACCTTTTTGCACCGCCTGTGGGATGCCCTTTTGTCCCTCGCTGTGAAAAAGCAATGGAAGTATGTGACCGTGTGTATCCAGGGAAGACAACATTATCAAAAGAACATCATGTCGACTGTTGGCTTCAGGATAAACGAGCCCAATCCATGCTTTCAACGATCAGCTTAACCATTCGCTGATCGTTTGATAGATAAATAAAATAATAGGGGGAAAATCATGAAAAAGGTATTATCAGTCTTTCTAGTGGGAATGCTCATGTTCATGCTGGCAGCTTGTACAGCTACAAAGGATGCAGGCAGTGAATCTAGCAGCGGGGACAGCAAGAAAGAAAATGCAGGTAAGGTCCTTCATCTCAATAATGGGGCAGAACCAACATCCTTTGATCCACCAATCGGATTTGATTCCTACTCATGGACGGCACTAAACAACTTAATGGAAGGAATGACACGTTTAAATGCCAATCATGAACCGGAAGCGGCCATGGCTGCAAAGTGGGATGTCTCGGAAGATGGCAAAGTATATACGTTCCATATTAGGGAAAATGCCAAGTGGTCAAATGGTGATGATGTCACAGCGGGAGATTTCGTATTCGCATGGAAACGCCTTTTAAATCCCGACACAGGCTCTCCGGCTGCGTTCCTGGGATACTTCATTGAAGGTGGAGAGGCATACAATACAGGAAAAGGTTCCGCTGACGATGTGAAAGTAATGGCGAAGGATGAGAAAACATTCGAAGTCACTCTAACAAGTCCACAAGCGTATTTCTTGAGCGTCATTGCCAATCCAGCCTTCTTCCCGATCAATGAAAAGGTTGCCACTGAAAATCCAGAATGGTTTGCAGAAGCAGATACCTTCGTTGCGAATGGTCCATTCAAGCTGACGGAATGGGAACATGACAGTCATTTCGTTATGGAGAAGAATGATCAATATTGGGATAAAGATTCCGTAAAGTTAGATAAAGTTCACTGGGCGATGGTTAACGATTCAAATACGGATTATCAATTATACAAGACGGGTGAACTGGATACGGCGGATGTACCTGCTGATCTAAGTAAACAATTGTTCGATGAAGGAAAAGTCAATGTAGAAGATCAAGCCGGAACGTACTTCTACCGTTTTAACTTAGAAAAAGAGCCTTTCCAAAATCAAAACATCAGGAAAGCATTCGCTATGGCTGTTGATCAACAGCAAATGGTCGATTTTGTAACAAAGAATAAAGAAAAAGCAGCATATGGATTTGTTTCAAAAGGATTTAAAGATCCATCGGGCAAGGATTTCCGTGAAGCAAATGGAGACTTGGTAAAAACAGACGTGGAAGAAGCGAAAGCCCTCTTGAAAAAAGGAATGGAAGAAGAAGGGTACGATAAACTTCCGGAAGTCACGTTAACATACAGTACAAGTGACACTCATCAAAAAATTGCAGAAGCCCTTCAACAAATGTTCAAGGAAAATCTAGGTGTGGACGTCTCGCTAGCCAATATGGAATGGAACGTATTCCAAGATGAACAAAAAGCCTTGAAATTCCAATTGTCCCGCAGTTCATTCTTAGCGGACTACGCTGATCCGATCAATTTCCTGGAGAACTTCCAAACAGGGCACTCCATGAATCGAACAGGCTGGAGTAATGAGAAATATGACAACCTGATTCAAGAAGCGAAGAATGAAGCGGATGAAGAGAAGCGGTTTGACATGATGTATGAAGCGGAGAAAATCCTGATGGATGAAATGCCGATCATCCCGATTCACTTTTACAATCATGTGTATCTACAAAATGAGGATGTGACAGGCATCGTCCGTCACCCCGTCGGATACATGGAATTAAAATGGGCAGATAAAAAATAGAGATTTAAAAAGAGGATGAGTGGAGGGACGCGGAGGCGCACTTTTTGGCCATGCGTTCACTCCCTCTTTTTCTACGAAAGGGGTCTGAGAAATGTGATGAAACCTTCTAAACTAAAAAAAGGGGATATGGTAGGAGTTATAGCTCCGGCAAGCCCACCCAAAATGGAACCTTTACAAAAAGCGATACGATTTCTTGAAGAATTAGGATTACAGGTGAGGCTTGGGAAATCGGTCCATGAAAAATATGGATACTTAGCAGGCGAAGACCAAGTTCGACTAGAAGATATCCATGAAATGTTTGAAGATCGGGAAGTGAAAGCTATATTTTGTGCGTGTGGAGGATTTGGAACCGGCCGAATAGCATCACGATTGGATTATGAACTGATTCGCCGAAATCCGAAAATCTTCTGGGGTTATAGTGATATTACTTTTTTACATACATCAATTCATCAACAAACAGGTCTCGTCACCTTCCATGGACCGATGTTAAGTTCGGATATCGGTCTTGATGATGTGCATGAAGCATCAAAGGAATCGTTCCAACAACTTTTTCAAGCAGGACCTGTTGACTATTCGTACGACAAAACAAAACTTGAGACAGTTGTGGAAGGAAAGGCGAGTGGTTCGGTTATTGGTGGGAATCTCACCTTGTTGGTCAGCACATTGGGGACACCCTTTGAAGTAGATACCAAAGGGAAAATCCTTTTTATTGAAGATATAGATGAAGAACCCTACAAAGTGGACCGGATGGTGAATCAACTGAAAATGGCTGATAAATTCAAAGATGCTGCTGGCATCATTATTGGTGACTTTAAAAACTGTATACCTAAGAAACGGGAAAGTTCTTTGACTCTCGATGAGGTGCTGACAGAACATGTTTCCAGTGCAGGAAAGCCTGTAATGAAAGGATTTAATATCGGGCATTCTTCCCCGAATATTGCAATACCCATTGGCAGCGTTGGAACCATGAATACATTTGATCATACATTAAAAATCGAATCCGGTATAAGAGAGGATGAAGCTGAATGAAGATTCTTCAACTTGAAACGTTCAGGACAGCCGTTCCTTTACATACCCCATTCAAAACAGCCTTACGTACCGTAAAGGTCGCGGAAGCCATCGTCGTCAAAATGACGTGCGAAAACGGGATTGTCGGTTGGGGGGAAGCACCCCCGACCGTGGTGATTACGGGAGAGAGTTTATCCAGCATCGAGTGGTCGATCCAGCAGGTAATTAAACCTGCGATCGTAGGTGAAGATCTCTTGAACTTTGAATATCTATTTCAACAATTACATACTTTACTCGTCAGAAATTCAAGCGCGAAGGCAGCGGTGGACATGGCGATTTACGATTGCTTAGCTCAACAATGTGACTTGCCACTCTATCAGTTTCTTGGAGGATACCGCAAGGAGCTTGAAACGGATTACACAGTGAGTGTAAACAGCGCGTTAGAGATGGCTGAAGATGCAGCAGCTTATGTGAAAAAAGGCTTCGATGTGCTGAAAGTGAAAGTAGGAAAAGACGATATCGAAACCGATATAAAAAGAATTCAAGAAATTCGTAAACGAATCGGTTATGAGATCAACATCCGTTTGGACGCCAATCAGGGGTGGGAATCCAAAGCTGCTATTAAAGCGATAGGCAAAATGGAAGACCTCGGACTAAATATTGAATTAGTTGAACAGCCAGTACCTGCACATGACATAGAAGGGTTGAAAAGAGTAACAGATGGTGTCGATACTTTGATAATGGCTGACGAATGTGTTTTCACTCCACATCAGGCACTAGAAGTGTTAAAAACACGTAGCGCAGATTTGATCAACATAAAACTCATGAAAGCGGGCGGAATATACCAGGCTCAGAAAATTAATGATTTTGCAGAGGTGTGCGGGGTCGAATGCATGGTCGGCAGTATGATTGAAACCAGACTTGGGATTACGGCTGCGGCCCACTTTGCTGCAAGCAGGAAAAACATCACCCGATTTGATTTTGATGCTCCTCTTATGCTGGCTGAAGACATTGTTGTGGGAGGAATAACGTATAAAGGTAGGAAGATAACCTTTCCAGCCAAACCGGGTCTTGGAATCGATAAAGTAAAAGTTTGAATATAGGAGGATATCAAATGACGATAAAAGCGCAAATAGCTGTACCTGTAGCCACTTTATGGACAAATCCGGATTCAGCACGTGAATTGGATGAACCAGCCTTGACTAATCCCGTTCATATCACAAGCTGGCTGGATTCATTAACGTTTGAAACTCGTTTAGCTCTTTGTGATGAGAATCGCATACAATCTCAAGCTTTATTCGGACAGGAAGTGTTCGTGATGGAAGAAAGGAACGGGTGGTCCCACGTCATTATTCCCGAGCAGCCATCTTCTAAAGACGCTAGAGGGTACCCTGGTTGGATTCCGAGTTGTCAACTTATTCAAGGGGAGCAACCCGACTCTGAAACGTATGCCATTGTGATAAGCAAATCTACGGGCTTAATGACAAAAGAGGATGTGCCAGAATTAGAACTCAGTTTCCAGACCATTTTACCCGTTGTAAAAGAACATGTTGATTTAATTGAAGTGTCTACTCCCTTAGGGAAACGAATGCTGCAAAGATCAGATATCATGATTTCAAAATCAAAAATAAATGATCAAAAGGGAAGCGGAGCAGCCATCGTGACTAGTGGAGAAACCTATCTTGATCTTCCTTATTTATGGGGAGGGATGTCAAGCTACGGATTTGATTGTTCTGGTTTCAGCTATACGATGTGTAAAGCACAGGGTTACATCATTCCACGTGATGCAAATGACCAGGCGAAAGCAGGGAATGATGTCCCATTAGACCAATTGTTGCCTGGAGACCTGTTGTTTTTCGCCTATGAAGAAGGAAAAGGCAGCATACACCACGTTGCCATCTATCATGGCGATGGTAAGATCATTCATTCTCCGAATACGGGAAAAACAATTGAAATCCTGCCTTTGAAAGGTACCTATTACGAAAAAGAGCTATGTGTCGCCAGACGTTATTGGGAAGAAACGGGGGAAACACCATGATCGATCAGAAATTACTTGAAGTAAAAGAATTGACAAAGCATTTTCATCTTGAAAAAGGAAAAACATTGAAAGCCGTGGATGGGATATCCTTCGATATTTTCAAGGGGGAAACATTTGGATTAGTAGGGGAATCAGGGTGCGGCAAATCCACGACCGGTCGCACCATAATCAGGTTATACGACCGGACAGCAGGGGAGGTTCTTTATGACGGTAAAAACGTCCATACCCTGTCAGAAAAGGAAAAGCAGTCCTTTCACAGGAATATGCAGATGATATTTCAAGACCCGTATGCCTCCCTTAATCCACGTTCGACGGTTAGGGAAATCATAGCTGAACCGATGGAAGCACACCGTTTGTTTAAGGATAAAAAAGAGCAGATGGAGCGTATATATCAGCTTTTAGAAGATGTCGGTCTGAATCGAGATCACGCAAATCGGTATCCTCACGAATTCAGTGGCGGACAACGTCAGCGTATCGGGATTGCGCGGGCACTTGCACTTAACCCTGATTTTATCATTGCTGACGAACCAATTTCTGCTCTTGATGTATCTGTTCAGGCCCAAATCGTAAACTTATTAAGGAAACTTCAAAAAGAAAAGGGATTGACCTTTTTATTCATTGCCCATGATCTTTCCATGGTGAAGCATATCAGTAACCGCATTGGAGTGATGTATTTAGGTCATATAGTCGAATTGACAGAAAGTAAAGAGTTGTATCAAAAACCACTTCACCCATACACGCAAGCTTTGCTTTCAGCCATTCCAATCCCCGATCCCGATGTGGAGGATGCACGTGAACGAATGATCATTCAAGGCGAAATTCCAAGTCCAATCAATCCACCGACCGGTTGTGTATTCAGGACAAGATGTCCAGCAGCCATGGAAGCATGTGCCACTCATAAACCTAAATGGCAGGAAGTAGAGGCAAAACACTTTGTGGCTTGTCACCTTTATGACAAGGAAATCACAAGAGACCTTGATGAAGTAGCAGTCACAAAGTAAAGGGATGATGGAACATAATAATGACAGATTTGGAACAGAAAATACGTGATGTTGTGAGACTTAGCGATGGAAGGGTCAGTATTGCCATTGAACTTCCATCACATTGTATACAAATAGGGGGCGATCGACCTTATTCAGCCGCCAGCTTAATCAAGATTCCGATCTTACTCGAGGGCTTTCGCCAATCAGAGGAAGGGAAGATTTCCCTAAATGAGCAGATTACGATCCCTAAAGAAAGCAGAGTAGGAGGGGCGGGAGTTCTTGCCGCACTTTCAGAGGAAGTTTCTCTGACAATGGAGGATCTTTTCACCCTTATGATCATCGTTTCGGATAACACGGCTACTAACGTTCTCGTTGACCGCCTTACTCCTGAAGCAATTCAATCATTTTGCCATTCATTGAATCTGAAGCAGACTAAACTACTAAGGAAGATGTTGGATTTTGATGCAATAAAGCAAGGATTCAACAACCATACTTCGGCACTCGATATTCTGTCTTGCTTAAAGCTGATGGACAGAAGTCCGATATACAGTCAAAACAGCCGCGAAAAAATGCTCAGGATATTACATCATCAGCAATTTACTAACAAACTGCCTGCAAAGATGGACCGGGAATCGGTGTTTGTGGCAAACAAGACAGGTGAGCTTCCCGGGGTCGAGCATGACTGCGCGATTATGAAGATTGGAAACAAAACTGCTTATATTGCCGTTTTAATCGATGGCCTTGGAAAGAATTCATCTGGGAAAGACACCATTGCACATATCGGAAAATTGATATTCGATTTTATTATAAGTGAGTGAAAAAAAAAGCAGATGGGCCACCATTTTGAGAGGTGGTCCATCTGCTTTTGGATGCTGTTTAAGGGGATTATTCTACTCTAAATAAGTTCTACTTAAAAAGCTTATTCCGATCTTCCATCGCCGGTGGTTGTTCCAACCACCCATTTTTCGCCATTATTTTTCCACCATCATGTCCATAAGCTAATATCTCTTTAGCTGTTGCAGCAAGCTTGACCGGCAGATCGCTTCGTAAGCTGAAAGCCGTACCTAGTGCATTGCTGCCTAACCCGAAATTTGTGAAAAGTGAGGTGCAATACATCATAAGCTTATCCGAAAATGGAGATATGGTTGAATCGGTTGCCTTCGCTCCAGACGTGGACGGTGCATGGATATCACTTTGCATTAAAACATGGGAGTAGTCGCTGACAATTTTCTTTGATAATTCCTTTCCTCTAATGAAATATTTCTTCACTTCCGGCTCGGTTGCTGCCTGAGCGAATCCCGTCATCATCTGCATACCCAGCGTATTCGATTCTATTCCAAAATAAAGGTATGCGACTTCCACAGTATTTAACGTTCTTTTATCCGAGAAGATATGAAATCCAGCCATGTAATTCGGACTTTGGGCAAACTCTATCGTTTTTGGAAGTGTCACAGCAGGAGAACCTGGCAAAACGTCCTTTTCCCTTAAGTAGTCCATGCATTTCTCATATACGTTTTGAGTGAATTCTGTTAGCTCTTTAAATAACGAAATAAGGTCATGTCGATAGGACATATTGACGTGTAATGTATGTAAACCCATACTAATGGCTTTAAGTTGTCTTAGGAACATGATGTCGAATTTGTGGTCAAACAAGTTCGGAACTCCTGTATTAACATCTTCTTCAGTAAAACCTGCCGGCACGACACATCCCTCATCCTCAAATAAAGAGGTGATTCTTTCCACATATTCTTTCACGCTCGTATGAGTATAAAGAAGAATTCGTTTTGATTCTTCATTCTCCGCCTTTTCAATGAAATATTCCAGTATACGCTGAAGCATCGTTTTTTGTTGATAGGTCATCCATAATGTAGCAACTTCACTTGAACTTAAGGCTCTCTTATCAGTCATACATTCCATCCCTTTGTATCATTTTTATTCCCCGAAGTTGAGACGCATCATTGGTGTCCGAGAAATTCTATCTATATTTTTTCAAATTGATTTAGGATTTATTCTATTAAAACGTGATTGATGAGCTTAAAAATATTAGCTATATGTCGAAATCACTGAAATAAAGTGCCTAGATGATTTTAAGCTCCTGTAAATAAATCAGGGCTGTATAAAAACTCTCAAAAGTTGAAATATGGTTGATGACAATACCGATTTTTACCATTGCGATACCCAAATAAGATATACTTGGATTTTCAATACAACTAACCATATTCAGGAAAAACATATTAAAAAAAGGTATTGGAGTAAACAAGATGTAAATCAAATGATCGGTAAGAAGAGATGACAGGAATATCAGATCAATAAAAAGAAACATCAAAAGAGATCAAAGGGTCGATGTCCTCCGATCTCTTTTTTTTATCGATCTGTTTCCCTAAACCTAATATTAATCAGCTTTTCACTATCTGTTTCAAATTCGATATCAACAAAAACCCCAAATTCTTTTCCATTTCGCTTTAACCAAAGCTTGAATTTTTCAGTTGAAACCTTTGTCCCGTTCTCTTTTCCAATATGAAGGTAATCGACAATATCAGCATCAGGATATCTTTCTTTTGTCTTTCTCACAGCAAGACTGCCCCATTTAGCATAAGAAGGAGTAACCTGTTGAGCATGTATTTCCATGGCTCCATCGATTACCGTGCTCACACCGAAAATCAAACAAAGTATTACTGAAATAAGTGTTATTCTCTTCAATTCCATTACCCTCTTTTTACTTTGTAGGGTGGACTTGAATTCCGGATATTATTCCGTCTCCAATTCATGAGGATGCCAAAGCTTTTTGTTAGAATATTCTTTACTTAATCATCATAAAATCTTACACTGTGGATGTGGGAAGAAAATCTTTCCAACTATCTGAAAGGAGGCGATGGCGATGATGATGATCGTCAATGCAATGAAAAAAATGAATGATTATGAGGTTCTTTCACTTAAAACGTAGCCTAGGAGGACACTATGAAGACAACACTTGAACAAGTAAAAATCGTGGAATACCATGAAGGGTTAGCCAAAGGGATCAGCAAAATGTGGAATGAAAGCCGGGAGAACTGGGGTGGGGATTCTACTGTCACAACAGAACAGGATGTAAAGAATAAAGAAGCCAACTCCACGAATCTACACTTGTTTATTGCGCTGGTCGGGGAGGAAGTGGCAGGGTACTGCGGACTATCCGAATATCGTGAGGATAAAGGAGCTTTATATATCCCTTTATTAAATGTTCATCCCAAGTTCCAAGGTTTGAAAATCGGCAAAAAGCTGGTACTCAAGGCGATTGAGAAGACGGTTGAATTAAAATGGCCGAGACTGGATTTGTTTACATGGCCGGGCAATACTAAAGCCGTTCCTCTGTATAAAAAATGTGGATTTTTCTGGGAGGACCGAGATGACACAGTTCACCTGATGAACTTCATCCCCTTGGTACTTCAGATCGATTTCCTAAAGCCGTTCTTCCAAAAACATGATTGGTATAGTACCAGCCAACGTGTAATAGAAATTAAACCTGATGGGATTAAAGATAAAGATCATACGTATTATGAATACAAGTGGGAAGCAGGTGAGGAGTTCGTTCGCATTCAATTTGAACGAACTGGACGAGGTATTCGTTTAATCGAAACACAGGATTTATTTATTGAGATGAACGTGCCTGAATTTAAGCTCATCGAAAATACAGACCACTATATAAAGTATTATGTGGAGAATCGGACTGAAAAACCTATGGAAATTACCTTGATAGGAGAATCGTCACCAATTGCAAACCATGAATTTGAGGAAACGATTTTGGTGGAAAGCAATTGGACAGGCAATTTCCCGTCAAGAGTCTCTATGCCGGACAGTGACCCTGGACCGTGGAAAACACATCCTACTATAAATACGGAATTAAAAATAAATAATAGATCAATCCCATTAAAAATCGGTGTATTTCCCAAGCAAGCAGGCAAAATCAACTTGAGAACAGTGAAGAAAAATTGGAGACCACTTTGTAATGGGACACTATATCTTGACCTTGAAAGCCAGGTGAAGGAAAACACAACCTGGACTGTCAGACTCCCTTCAAACACAGTGTTGCACTGGGGAAAATCCGAAGTGGTGGTAAACATCGAGGGCAATGGAAGAATGTCAGTCCCTATTCCAGTCCAGCTCATAAAGAATGGTTTTTTGACAGAAGAAATCGTGGTGACATGCAAATGCGAAGACGGAAGTAGTTCGAGTTTCTCCTCTATCCTCCGAATGGCATTTCCGGGATATGGTGCGAAGTTCGGTGCTGAAACGGATGGACATTGGTTTGGATATAATGGACCACATTATGTAGAAATTGAAAAAAGAAATCATATCGTAAAAATCGGCTCTACCGCTTACACTCGGGATCCTATAACATTCCTCACTCCGAAATTCGGTAAACCGTATAGTGAGGAATTTTCAAAGAGAGAAGCTTCATCCATCGAATATATTGATTTACCTGAGGCATTGGTCATAAAAACGACCCTTGAATCGGAGGCATTCGAATTCATTATGCTCAACACGTATTTCAAGATTTTCGGAGATGGATTGGTGGAAGTCAAGCATGAGGTAGTGAATAAAGGGCAGAAAGATAAGAAAAAGCTTTCTTTGATACAGCCTGTATTTACAAGCTTAGAAGGGTTGCATATCCCTCAGAATAACGGCGTTATGATAGCTAATGAATCTCTAGTGCCTTTTGTGGACTACATCAATGACAACGCCATTTCAGAGCGTTGGATCTTTTTCGGAAAGCCAAATGGCGATACACTTGGATTAGCATGGACAGAAGAGGCCACTGCAAGAAAAGATGATTGGCGAATGGCTCTGGAATATGAAGTGGATTTGATTCGATCTTATGAGGAGTTATGTTTAGGCCCGATTCAAATTGGGATCAATACGTCTAATCACTGGTCGAAATGGCGTGAACTAGTATCGGTTGCTGATGAGTGCGAATTGGAGGAACTTCCTCTTTATACCTTCGAGAAAGAAAAGGGAGATGTTGTTTCTACTGTAAATGAAAAGGTAAATTATTCATTTCAATCCAGAATGACTCCTTATTTACACGGAAGATTAGCGGTTCACGAAGAGGACAATACAATCGTGAAAGATGTGCAAAAAGATGAGGGGCATACAAATTTGTTTGTACAGCTTGAACATCGTTCTGCAGGTGTGAAGTGGATATCCAGTGAATTCACATCTAAGAGTCAAAAAGCAAAGCTAGACTCACTGCAATTTGTTCAAGGGAAAAGGGACGTTGAGATTGAGCTGCAAGGGGACATTTGGTCTGTTGATAATGGGGGCATTTCGTTTCATGCCTCTTCGGCGTATTATCCTGGAATTTATTCAATGCAGCATAACGGAATTGAAGCCCTTGATCATCAATACCCTGAACCAGGTCCTCGGGCATGGTGGAATCCATGGGGAGGAGGAATTTCCTATTCCTTCGAGAACATAAGTGCCTATTCCATGTTGAAGGAAAAGACCAGAATTGAACCTGTGACCAAAGTCGATCAATACGGTCATACCTGGAGCGGAATCTGTATAACAACAGAGTTTAAGAAGCACGAAAAGATGAAGGGAGTCACTCTTCGTCAATATGCTTTAACGCTCCCGGAAGTACCAGTTCTTTCCGTCTATGCAGAAATTCATCAGAATTCCGGCCGAACGTTTGATCGTGATCCACTGAATCTGGATGCTTGCTTCAAGCTAGGCAAGACGTTGCAATCCAGCTACGTATCTCTTGAAACGGATGGGATTTTCCATAAATACTATGCTGGATGGGAGGAATTCGTTTTAAGGGATTCTCCATATGCCATGTTGGGCTCTGACGACTATGAGGACATCATCACCGTCGTCCATCCAACTAATAGAAAGTCATCAGATGCATACGTAAACCAGGATGTGCTCCTGGTATCATCCACAAGCAAGTGGTCTGCTGCAACCGGAGAAACCACTAAAATCGAACCCACTACTCTTTTCTACGGAAAAGGAAGAGGGAGCCATAGCCTTAAAGCAATACAAAACATCCGATTCAACTAACATGCACGCGAACCTGTTGTTCCCAGATAGGTTCGCGTGTTTCGTTTCAGTGTGAGGGACGGACCTCTCACATGTGAGGTTTATCCAATTAGAACCTTGATTAATTAAGGGTAGTGGGGTAATACGAGATCTATGTTGAGGTCCGTCCCTCAACATAGATCCTTGGAGGTGACAAGGTTTTGAATCAAAGTGAGCTCAGTAAGGTAAATAAGCTGGGATGGAATGATGGGGCATATAAAGCATGGGTGAAGCGTTATGGTTTGCCCCAGGATTATGCTCTGACACTGATGGAGAATCCAACTCACAAAGTATCGGACTATTTAACATATATGGGAGAAGTAAGGGGAAAGAAAATCGCTAATTTACTTGGATCTAAGGGAAATAAAGCAGTATCCTTTGCCTTATTGGGTGCAGAGGTGACAGTGGTTGATATTTCAGAGGAAAATAGAAAATATGCAGTAGAATTGGCTGAAGGGGCTGGAGTCAAGATTCATTATATCGTCTCGGATTTATTAGAGATACCAGCAAAGATTGTGTTATTGGATTTTGATTTTGTTGTCTTGGAACTTGGGGTACTTCACTATTTCGTAGATTTGGTTCCCGTGTTTGAAGTGGTTAAACAGTTGCTTAAACCGGGAGGGACGTTTATTCTAAGGGATTATCATCCGGTGTTGACTAAACTATTAAAAATTGAAGATAACCGAATGGTAGCAGGAGGAAATTATTTTGAAACTGATGAAACCGAAGTGGATGTCGCATTCTGGAAGCTATTACATACAGATTCACAGCATTCATCACCAAAGAATATGATTCGTAGGTGGACACTGGGTGATATCATCACGTCCCTTGCTAAAGTGAAGTTAGAGATCGTCGAATTAGAAGAAGAAAGTGGAATAAGGTGGGCATTCCCACCGGACGCACCAGAGGGTATTGAGGATAAAGTACCTGGATTATACACAATCATCACGAAAAAAGGATAGTGGGTAGAGGGACGGACCTTGGGTTGGTTAAAAATAATTATTGAAACACCACTTTTGGAGGTCCGTCCCTCAAAGTTACTTCTGCTATGGATTACTTCTTTGGATTTTCCTTTTCTTCTTCTTCCATTAATCCACTAACTGCTTTTTTGAATTCCCTCAGGGAGGTACCTGCGGCTTTTCCGAGTTCCGGAAGTTTGCTTGGTCCGAAGAATAATAGAGCAACAAACAGTATGATCGCTATTTCACCGATTCCCAGATTCATTTATGGATTCCTCACTTTTCATCATCATTTCCTATTTAAAAGACATTAGTTAAATAATGAATGTAAGGTTTTGAGATAATTGGAGTGGGACCTGATCACTTCAAGAAAACCCAACGAATCAGGAAAAACGTCAAAGTAAAATAGACTTGCACCATATGTCTTTATGTCAAAGTGTCGGTCAGTTATTGTTTTGATTTTTTTAAGGGGAATATCATCTTGTTTAAGGACAAGGGAAGGGACCGAATCAAGTATCATGGATGCATCTGTTAATAATAGATAGTTAGAAATGGTCTCTACTTCATTATAGATTGAAACATTACTTTGATATGTTTGCTGTTGAACCTGATTCGTTACAAACATCATTCCTATTACCAACATGAACACGAATCTCGCCATATACCCTCACCACCAAGATCATATTAAATTTTATTATAGCTATAATTCAGCATGTGTCTAGATAAAGTTATGAGGGACGGACCTTGAAATGAAGGCTCGAACAGGGGAAGGGTTCCTTATTAAAGGTCCGTCCCTCACCATCAAGTTTAATTGCTGATATGAAGGGTATAGGAGTTTGTGTATGTATATATTTGGAAAGGAGGTAGGGATTGGTGATGGAAGGGAAGGTTGTTGATTTTTATGAATCGAAGAAGAGGTTGAGTTTGATTGCAGTGGGGTGTGTTTTATTTGTTCTGTTGTGCTTGTATTTATCATTTGTTTTCTTCTTTGTTGATGTTCAATATCTGATAGGGACAGTAGTTGCATTGGGAGGATTATTTTTTCTCGTTTGCTTGATTCAGATCTTTAAGAAGCTCTCACATGACGTGCCACATGTCAGTATGACAGGGGATTACCTTATTATATATGTGATTCAGGAACATCCGGTACAAATCCGCTGGGAAGATATAGAAAGCTATCTACCTTATGAGATTTACCGAAATGCATTTATTGGTCTGATCCTGAAAGATGAAGATAAATACCGCGACAAAATGCCGGATAAGCTAAAACGAATGTCTAGAATGAATGTGAAAATGGGCTATCCGCAATACAATATTGTTATTAGCAATCTTAAAAAGCCTCAACAAATGTTGGAAGAATTATCAACTCGAATCCCTAATAGTAAAATTTGTGCTGAAGGAAAGGCTGTCGCTACGAGGAATTCATGATAATAAGAAAAGGTGAGCCATCATCGCCCACCTTTCAATAATTGTATTAGTAAACCTTATCTCCATTGAAGATCGAATTCTTCACGACAACATAATCTACCGTGCGGATGGATTCTAGTTTCGTACCACCGGCATAGGAAATAGAGGATTGAAGATCTTGTTCCATTTCAATCAGAGTATGCTCTAAGGACCCTTTATGCTCGACATACATTTTCTTGCCTTCAACATTTTTCTTTTCACCTTTTTGGAATTCCGAGGCTGACCCAAAGTATTCTTTAAAGAGTTTTCCGTCTTTCTCAATCGTTTCACCCGGAGACTCTTCATGGCCTGCAAACAGGGATCCAATCATGACCATAGTGGCTCCGAAGCGGATGGATTTTGCAACATCTCCATGAGTCCGGATACCCCCGTCAGCTATGATCGGTTTTGTAGCTGCTTTGGCACACCATCGCAGTGCAGCCAGTTGCCAACCTCCAGTACCAAAGCCTGTTTTGATCTTGGTAATACACACTTTACCAGGTCCGATTCCCACCTTTGTAGCATCGGATCCGGCATGTTCTAATTCTCTTACAGCCTCAGGTGTACCAACGTTCCCGGCAATCACAAAGCTTTGAGGAACGTGTTTCTTAATATGTTGAATCATATTGATGACGGCATTGGAATGTCCGTGAGCAATATCAATCGTGATGAATTCCGGTACAAGGCTTTCTTCCGCTAATTGCTGAACGAAAGCATATTCTTCTTCTTTTACACCTACAGATATTGAAGAAATCAATCCGCGGGACTTCATATCTTTAATAAATGACACACGCTTCTCTGGTTCAAATCGATGCATGATATAGAAATAATTATTTTCAGCTAAGTAAACAGCAATTTTTTCGTCAATAATCGTTTGCATATTGGCTGGCACTACTGGAAGCTTAAACGTATGCCCTCCTAGTGTTACACTCGTATCACATTCTGAACGGCTGTTAACCACACATTTCGCAGGAATCAATTGAATATCTTCGTAATCAAAAACATTTTCCATCATAACACCCCTAAACACGAATAATAAATCTTGTTTCTTTTAAAAATGTTCGTCCATAAGGTAATTTACATCATTTTCTTATCAATGTCAAAGATTTTTATCTTTTAAGAACTGAATACAGAATTCCTTTCCCGTCAGATGATTAAGCGCTACCAAATGAATACAGCAGCTACAAGACTATGTTACAGTGATAGAAAGAAGACCAGTGAAAATACGGATATTTTGAAAGGTGGTTTATTCATGTACTGGGTCATCGCTTTATTTGATGAGAAAACGGAAGAAGGGATTAAAGGCATTTGGAAGGAACTTACAATAAAGAACATTTCATATTATGAAGAAGAAATCAACGATGCCCGACCGCACATAACGATAGGGAGTTATACCGATTTGGACAAAGAAGCTTACATAAACGCTTTAGACAAATATTATGAACATAAGAATAGTATCGGGGTAACATTCAATACAGTCGGTTCTTTTTTAAATTTCGGCACGCTTTTTCTCTCACCTACTGTTACCAGGGAACTACTTGACTTTCATTCAACTCACCATGATCATTTCCAGTCTTTTAATGAGGCTGCAAATCCACTTTATCTTCCTGACAGCTGGATTCCCCACTGCACATTGGCCAATAAGCTTTCTCCACAGAAATTAGCTGAGGGATTTGAGCATTGCTTAGAGAGGGGAGATATGATTAAGGGGGAGATAACGGATATTGCCCTGATAGAATTAGTGGACGACACCACGGATTGTGTGGAAGCACCCATTATTTTTACTAAAACGCTAAAAAATTAATATATTCTGATTCCTAGCCAAAAACACCCAGTGAGCTTTAACATGCTTCTGGGTGTTTTGGGTAAGAAATACTCGATTCAGCCACACCTATAGTTGATTAATATATGCAAGGCAGTGGCAACGATAAATTTGTTCCTTATTCAATTGTTTTCTTCCTCAAACGCTTCTCCCGTCATCACGCTCATAAACCGTTTAAAGAACAACTCATAGTTAAACGAAAAGGCTATCCGATGCTTTTTGGCTTTTTCTTCAAATTGAATATAAGGTCTTATATCTGCGATACTTTGTCCCCTGTGGATACCGGTACTGGACGTAACAATATGGACAGGAAGGTGTCGAAACGAAAACATATCTTCATACGTAGTTGCCATGATCGTGATCGCATCATGGACGGGGCTCCCTTTGATGAACGGATTCAGCTTCTTATAAAAGGAATAATAATAATCCAATAAAGGCTTAACCAAATTACTGAGCCCCTTATGGTCAATGTATTCAACCATTTCAGGAGTGACGATTGCATGATCAGTCACATTCAACGGGATGATGGTAAGGTTATTTGCATACGTTGTCACTATTTTCACTGCGATAGGATCGGAGTGGAAATTCGCTTCCGACACCGCTGTAACATTTCCTGGAACCCAGAAAGCACCACCCATGATGTAAATCTTCTTCACTTTATTCATTAAGGTTTGGTATAAAATAAACATATTAGCAAGAGATGTAAGCCTTCCTACATTGACTATGACAAGTTCATCACCGTACTTTTCAATTATTCGAGTAATCTCAAAGAAATTCTCAATAACACCTTCATAAGCTCCAGGGGTTATAGGGCCAAGACCGTATTCCCCATGAATTTCGGGAAAGAATGTTGGGTGTTCTGCAGTCATAGGAACCTCTGCTCCACCAATAATCGGGATTTGATTTTTTAGGTTCAATGATTTCATTAAGTAATGTACGCTTGCAACAGCCCTGGCTCTCGGTACATTTCCATAATCGGCTACAATACCAACCAAATCAATGTCTTCATTGAGATAAGAATATATGAGAGCGATCGTATCATCAATTCCAATATCAGCAAATAACAATACCTTTACCAAAACCCTCACCGCCATATTTTTTACTAGTATATGGAAAACCATATTCTCTTTATGATTAAAGTTTTTGAGAAAAGTAGTTGAAGTTTACGTCAACGTTAATGATAAAATAAAAATATCAAAATTTTCACACAAAGGTTTGATCCAATGATCTTTACAATCTCTCAATTAGCGAAAGATTTCAACGTCACAACGCGTACAATCCGGTATTATGAAGAGCTTCATTTACTGCATCCGTTAAGAAGTGAATCAGGCAGACGCATGTATTCAAAAGGAGACGTCACCAGGTTGAAATTGATTATCAGAGGAAAACGTTTCGGGTTTACTTTAGAGGAGATCAGAGAAATGATTCACCTATTTGATCAAGACCGAAGCGGGAGAAAACAACTAGAACGGACAATTGAGTACGGAAATATGCGGATAGAGGAAGTGACCCGGTTCATTCAAGAACTGGAAAACCTGAAATCCGAAATGGAAGAACTTAGAGATGAATTCATTAAAAAATTAAATGAGTCAGGAGAGATCTAATGAGAAAAATCGAGAATTTTTATCTTGAAGACCCTCATCTGAAAGAAATAATGGAACAGTATCTGGATGGTGATTTTTTTACCTGGGCCGATCACGAATTGACACTCTTCGGGGAGTTATGTGCGGGGGAAATCGATGAACGGGCAGTCCATACGGATCGGGAAGGACAGCCAAGGCTCATTAAGTACAACCGGTACGGAGAAGAAATTTCAGAAATTTGGGTGAATGAAGGGTATAGAAAAACCGTAGAACAAACCTATAATAAAGGAATTGTCGGCTATATTCATAAAGCAATCCCTGAGCTCGGCCGCAAAGGAAATTATGTGTATTCCTATGCCCAGGGATATCTTCTATCTCAAACGGAACCGGGTTTTTATTGCCCTGTCACACTTTCCATGGCAACAGCGCTCCTTCTTGAGAGATATGCTTCCGAGGAGGTGAAGGAAAGGTTTCTCCCGCATGTTTTATCAACGGGAGAAATTGAATTATATGAAGGGGCTACCTTCTTAACTGAGAGGCAGGGAGGATCAGATGTCGGCGCCAATGATACTAAGGCTGTTCATAATGGTGGATCTTATCAGCTTTGGGGAGAGAAATACTTCGCCTCCAATTCAGGTATGTGCGGAGTGACTATGGTGCTCGCCCGCATTGAAGGGTCAGGAAGAGGAACAAAAGGACTCAGCTTATTCGCTGTTCCATGGAGAAATGAGGATGGTTCACTTAATGGGATTCACATCAGAAGGTTGAAGGATAAGTTGGGTGTCCGGGCAGTCCCTTCGGCGGAAGTTGAGTTCAAAGGTGCTGAAGCTTATTTGGTCGGTGCACCGGATAAAGGCATTTATTATATGATGGAAGCCCTTAATCTTTCCCGTATCTGTAATGCTGTCGCCTCTATCGGTATCATGAGGAGAGCTTATCTTGAGGCAAGGAATTATGCCTTTCATCGCGAAGCATTCGGGCAGCCATTAGCTCACTTTCCGATGATCAAAGAATCCCTGACCCGCCTGGCTGCTAAACAGGAAGTGGAGACAAGTGCTGTGTTTCATCTGGTTCAATTATTTGATCGTGTGTCATCTGAACACATTCCCACTTCGGAAAAAGATGCTGTACTAAATCGATTACTCATAGCCATTTTGAAAAAAGAATCGGCAGAACAAGCCATACACTTTTCTCACGAAGCCATCGAAATGCACGGAGGGAATGGTTACATCGAGGATTTCATCCTTCCTCGGCTACTAAGGGATGCTCAGGTGTTAACGGTGTGGGAAGGGACAGCGAATATTTTAGGACTGGAAGTATTAAGATTGATGAATAAACATCAGGCTCATGAGTACTTCTTAGACCAAATGAAAGAAGAGCTGGACGTCTTGCCGATTGAACTCAGTGAGTTCACTGCCCCAGTGAGGGAAGGCATTGTCAAACTGGAGCAACTATTAACACGATTAATCAAAGCTGATGAGGATAAACAAACATATCATGCAAAAAGAATCGCAGACCTTATGGCCAAAATTTTCGAAAGTGTGATTGCTCTTAAAGATGCTCATACACTGGGAGGAGAAAGAAAACATAAGATCGCAGAAGTTTTCATCGAACAAACGTGGAAACAAACGGAATGGCTCGATGAAGAGATGAAATCCGTTCGGTATTTTGACGAGATTGTCGGAATGAATGTACGAATATAAAAAAGAAGTCCCTGGAGCATGGTTGCTTATCCAGGGACTTCTTTTATTTTTCACAACAACAAGGACAATCGCATTCCTTTTTGGTTTTACATGAGCAACGTTTGCATGAGCATTCTTTGATTACCAAGAAAGGCACCTCCACACTGTATTAGGTTACTAATCATCATAACCAATGTGGGGGGTTCCATACGCTATACGTGATAATCAATGGAGATGCTAGAAAGCAAGATGTCCAATTGATTATTCAATTAAGCGAAGTATATCAACTCCCCTGAAGGGGGCTTTATTATCTAACTGCAATTCGATTTCCATCTGGTTGTGACAATGCTCCATCATTATGATGAATATAAGCAATAAAGGAATCAAGAGTTAATGGGCCACTCACAACATGCGTTCCTTTTTTAAATGCCGAAAAGCCGTCTCCACCTGTTGCAAGATAGTTCGTAATGGCAACCGAGTAGGTTTCGTCAGGATTAATCGGCGTTCCATCCTGATCAGTCACTGATACGATTTTTTCTCCAGGGGGAGCATCCTTTATCCAAGTGAAATGTAACCCTGAGGGCTGCAAGATCGTTTTGAAATTTCCAGTCCATTGCTGCTCCAGTACGTCTTTAATTTGTGAACCTGTTAGGTTCATCTTGACCAAATGGGTACCAAATGGAAGCATGGTATATAACTGGCCCCACCTCAATTCTCCTTCAGGTATGTCTGCACGGATACCCCCTGGGTTCATAAATCCAAAATCAGCATTCATCGCCTGACGATGAGAATCTGCAATGATACTGCCCAATGTTCTTTCTCCACCTTTATGTTTATGCTTTGTAAAAGCTTCTTCAGAATAACCGACCACTTGATTCAAAAGAGCGCTTTGTTCTTTTCCGTAATTCCTCACCATGTTCTGTATTTCTTTATCCGGCTCAATTCCATCATGGAAGGTTTGGACAATGGTTGCTTTCTTTTCAACAATATCTTTTGTTTCCGGATCAATTTTTAAATCAACATCTGAAAAGGCTGTACCATAAGAGTATGATTCTACGATCAGCTTTCCATCTACGATTGTGTTGGCATATTGGTGGTTGTGGCCACCGAAGATGACGTCGACTTCATCATCAATCAATGGAGCATAATCCACTAATTCGTTAGAAGGCAGGGTCCCGTCCTTTTCCGAAGAAGCTGATACATGGGCGAGAACAACAATCGATTGTACACCTTTTCCTTTTAATTCTTTGACTGTTTCATTAATTGATTCCACTTCATCCTTAAATTCAATACTTTCTATTCCTTCAGGTAAGACGATGTCCTTCGTTTCGGTGGTGACTATGCCTATGAAGCCAATGGGAATACCATTGACTTTCTTAATGACATAAGGGGGAAGTATCGGTTTCCCTGATTTTTTATCAATCACATTTGCTACGGTATAAGGAAATGCTGCTCCACTAAACTCTCCAGTTTTCTTGTGGTTTCCACCATTAAGCAAGCGTTGCATCTCCTTTACCCCTTCGTCAAATTCATGGTTTCCGACTGTTCCAACGTCGAATCCAATTTTATTCATGAACTCTACGGTAGGTTCGTCCTGTTTAAGTGCAGAAATGGGAGCACTGCCACCAACCATATCTCCTGCGTGAACGAGTAATGTTGAGTCATTTTCTTCTTTCATTTTCTTTACATAGGCAGCCAAATATTCCGCTCCGCCGACCTTTTTACCTTCTACAGTCCGATATGTCTCGAGCTGACCATGAAAATCATTCATACCTAAAAGCTGTACAGGAATCATTTGTTCGCCGTCACTGGAAGAAAATGATGATCCGATGAAGTAAACTGCCACAAGTAATACCATTAATGTCCATTTCTGATAAGACATTGAATCCCCCCTGAGCTTTTATCCATTTCAAGGTAGCACAGTAATTTTAATGGTTATTTGAGGGGGAGTAAGGATTTTGTAAAGTTCATATTATTCAGGGGTAACACGATAAGAATTCCCAATTGATGGTATACAATTACAAATAATACAAAATAATATCCATTTGTTTACAATGTGAAAATAATAAGGTAATATATGTAATTGTAGGAACGAAAGAAATGGGGAGGAATTGTAGATGAAAAAATTGATGTTACCATTTGTTTTACTATCTATGAGTCTATTTATCGCAGCGTGCAGTAGCGATGAGAGTGGTACAGAAGAAAAAGAAACAAGCACTGAAACAACAGAGGAAAGTGCAAAGTCGGACGAGATGGGTATGAAATCTGCTCTATTAGACTATCAAATGGAAATCATCGACACGGTGAATGCTAACGATTCAGCTATTTATGCATTTGAGACAGCGAAGGCAAAGGAAGAAGATAAGCCTTCTGCCGAAGAAATTGCCAAGCTTAAAACGGATGCTGAAGCAGCAGCTAAAAAGGTAGCGGAAGACGTCCATGCTCTTGAAGTACCTGCTGAATTAGATTCAAAGAAAGATGAGATCCAGGGAGCCCTGGATGACCTGGCAACTTCATATGAAACGAGAGCTGCCAATCTTTCTGACGAAGCAAACGCAGAATACACTGAATCCGATGAACAATTTGCATCATTTGAAGAGAAAATGGCTGCCGTTTACGAAGAAGCAGGATTAAGCAAACCAAGTTTTTCAGCTGACATTGTAGATTAATTGGATGATAATAAAATCAAAAAACAGATTATAAATGATATAGAATTTAGATGATTGACTTTCAAGCCTAGAGGGCCGCAAATGCGGTCTTTTTTTTATGCATTCACAAAAGTTTGCTCTATGAAACTTTGTTATCCTCTTCATATTAAGATTGCTTAACTAAAGAAGGTTGCTATAGACCCACATGGTATGGGGTTGCTATGATATTCACGTACATAAATGGTATGGGGGATATGATCATGAATCAAGAAAAGTATGATCAGTTAAAATTGGGAGAACGTGGTGCGGTGATCAGCATCGTCGCTTATATACTATTATCGTTGGTGAAGTACCTTATTGGATTATCTTCCCATTCAGAGGCATTGCGTGCTGATGGGCTGAATAATGCGACAGATATTGTTGCTTCCGTAGCGGTTCTGATCGGACTGAGGTATTCACGTAAGCCTGCAGATGATGATCATCCGTATGGTCATTGGAAAGCTGAAAGCGTTGCTTCTTTGGTTGCGTCCTTTATCATGATGGTCGTTGGTATTCAGGTGCTGTATCATGCCATACAATCGATCTTTGATGGGAAAACTCAGTCACCCGACCTTCTTTCAGCATGGATCGGAATTGTTGCCGCTTTTGTCATGTATCTTGTATACAGGTATAACAAAAAATTAGCTGAAAAAATCAATAGTCAATCACTCATGGCGGCAGCTAAGGATAACCTTTCAGATGCCTGGGTGAGCATAGGTACTGTGATTGGAATTATGGGTGCACAATTCTACCTTCCGTGGTTAGACCCCCTTACAGCAGTTCTTGTCGGCCTTTTAATCTGTAAAACCGCATGGAATATTTTCATTGAAGCCTCTCATTACCTGACGGACGGATTCGACGAACAGCTCATTCACTCTTACGAAAAAACGGTTCTGGATCTGCCCGGTGTCAAAGGGGTCAAAGATATACGCGCAAGAAAATATGGAAATAACACGGTTGTCGATGTCGTCATTTTGGTTAGATCTACTCTTGATATTAAACAAGCACACGATATATCCAGTGAGGTAGAGGATGAATTGATGGAGAAGCACTCGGTGTATGATGTGCATGTTCATGTGGAGCCGAATTAATATCATCAGAAATCGAAAACTGATGTGAAATCAACAGCATTCATCTTTCTGTTTATAATATTTCTCACATAATAGGATCCGTTATGGGTCTTTTTATTTTTAAAATGATCTATGAGATGGGATGAAATAAACAGAATTTTTAAGGATTTGAATGATTTAAATGGATGATAATGGTAAAATAGAAAGAAGGAAAAGAGGAGGGAATGGGTTGATATTACATACAACAATTAAAGGCGATGGCCCCCCAGTGGTTTTCTTACATACTGGCTTACAGACAGGTTTGACAGATTTCCAGCATCAAAGTGATTATTTTCAGAAAAATTATTCTGTCATCCTTCCTGATTTAAGGGGACATGGACAATCTTTATCAGAAGATTTTTCTAACTTTTTCGAAGATTGCGCGGCTGATTTATTTGAAACATTGTCACAGCTAAGATTTAAACAAGTTCATATTATCGGTTGTTCATTAGGAGCCCTAGTGGGGGTAATATTCGCCAATCGATATCCAGACCATATTTTATCCCTGACCATTTCAGGTATCCTGACCGAAAAACCTGAAAACTGGATAGATTCACACCAAGAGGAAGTAAAGAATCAAGCTATCCTCCTTGAAAACAAAGAGGCAACAGCTTACTTTGACGATATCCATTCATCGGAATGGAGAAAATTTATCGATCTCGCACGAAACGAGGATTGGTATCCTTTCAATGAAACTAGTAAAATACAACAATTTACCTTTCCAACCTTATTCTTGGTTGGGGAAAGTAATTCCTCAGAGACGGATGGTGCCGTTTCAGTAGCCAGACAGAATAACAATGTACACTGTGCCGTCATTCCCTTTGCGGGACATCTGGTTCATATTGAACAAAGTGAGATTTATACGGTAATGTTGGATCAATTTTTAACCCAGGTGAATGATTGTAAAGAAGATTTACTGACATCCTGAATAGTTCACTTTATTTTTTTTAGAAGCACAGCAAAATGAATCATATTGAAACTTTCTATCCATCTTTTCGTATAAATAAGAAAGGAGTGATGTACATGACAGGAATCTTATTCATATTATTTGTCCCGGTTTTTATTACCGTTGTCGCTCTTAATCTTAAAAGCTCTTCAAAACGTGACGGTAGAAATGACTATGGGGGCTATGTTGGTTCCTATGATGGGGGCCACGATCATGCAAGCTGCGATAATGGATTTTCCGGTAGTGACTGTGGGGGTGGAGGGGGCGAATAGGACACTTCCCCTGAACCTTTCCGAATGATCACATAGGAGGTGAACGTGATAAAACGGTACTTCATTCAAAATCGTAATCAGCAAATACATATATCAGAGTGGGGAAATCCACAGAATCCCGTGATGATTTGCCTTCACGGCTTGGGTAGTACGAGTCTTAGCTTTATTGAAATTGCATACGAATTAAAGGAAGAATTCAGAATCATCTCTATCGATGCTCCTGGTCATGGGAAAACAACTCCATTTGAACTTAGGGAAGAGTATGAAATGGAGAAAATGGCTGATTGGCTTGATGAAGTGATAAGCCTTCTAAAGGTTCAGTCTTTTTACTTTTTATCTCATTCTTGGGGAAGCCTTGTCTCCCTTTTTTATGCTGCCAAATACCCTGACAAAGTTCAAGACTGTATATTGATTGATGGAGGTTATCAGGGAAAACGCCATTCAAACCAAACCGTAGAAAAAGAAGTCGCATATTATGAACAAGACTTTGATCAGGTTTGGGAAACATGGGAAGAATTCCTCGCTTTAGTCAAAAGCGAAACGTTAAATTGGACCTCAAAGAAGTTGGAAGCCGCGAAAGACTTATCTCTCTACAAAAATCATCGATATTATTGGCACGCCCGTGGAAACACCGCCGCTCATATCATCCGGGCTATGCACAAAGATGAAGCAGAAGATATTTATGAGAAAGTGAGATGCCCTGTCTTATTATTAAGGGCTACTCTCCCAGAAAGCATGGAGCCAGAACGAATGAAAACGGCGAATATATTCAAGGAGAAGATCACGGGTGAAGTGAAAGACATTCCAGGAACAACCCATCTTCTTCATTGGGACAGGCCAGATCTTGTAGTATATGAAATAAGAGAGCGCTGGAAATAGAAATAGAGGAGGACGACGGTATATGATTTTACTGAACCCTATGACAGAAACCGAATATAGTGATTGGATATATGACTCAATCAAAGAGTATGCAGAAGAAAAAACAAAAGCGGGAAATTTCAAAAAGGAAACTTCAATGGATCAGGCAGAAGAGGAGTTTAATCAATTATTACCAATTGGAAGGGAAACGAAAGATCATCATTTGTTCACTTTACGCCATGAAGAAAGCAAGCAAGTTGTAGGGAACTTGTGGATCCATGTAAAGGAAGAACAGAAAGAAATCTTTATCTATGACATAAAGATCCTAGAGAACAAAAGAGGTTCTGGATACGGAAAGGAAGCTTTAAAAGCCCTTGACTCATTTGCAAGTGAGATGGGCATCTCGAAGATTTCTCTTCATGTTTTCGGTCACAATAAAATAGCGATTTCCTTGTATCAAAAATCAGGTTATGAAGTGACAAATGTCTTAATGTCCAAATCACTCTAGCAATAATGCAAAGGGCACCTGTTCATACGGTGCTCTCTTCTACGTCTAGGGGGTTGTCAAATGAAAGAATATCGTTATGAGGACAGTTTTTTCATTGTAGGAAATTCAGGCATCAACATTGTGGTTCTTATTCTATTTCTACTCATTCTATTCCTATTACTAAAGAAAAGAAGGAAGTGAACACCATGAGAACTGTCGTCAATGCTCAAATGGAAGATCTGGAGTCAATGGTCGCCATCGACCATCAAGTCATTGGGAATGATAGCAGACGTGGAGAAATCGAAAAAGCGATCAGGGAAAAACAATGCTTAGTCGTAAAAGATGGGAAGACTATGGGCTTCCTCCTATATTATACACATTTTTTCGGAAACACGTTCATTTCTCTCGTCATCATTTCTCCAGGAGAAAGAAGGAAGGGATATGCGTCTTCTCTTATGAGCCATCTTGAAAAAATTTCGCCTACAACGAAAATTTTTTCTTCTACTAATGAATCAAACATGGAGATGCATCGAGTCTTCCAGAAAAATGGATACATTCGAAGCGGGGTTATTGATAACATGGATCCAGGCGATCCGGAAGTGATTTATTTTAAACAAAACAATTCCCA
The DNA here is from genome assembly GCF_044542955.1 of Rossellomorea sp. NPDC077527. NCBI lineage: Bacteria > Bacillati > Bacillota > Bacilli > Caryophanales > Bacillaceae > Rossellomorea > Rossellomorea sp. NPDC077527. Next base: position 137,651 of record NZ_JBITVL010000004.1, read on the forward strand.
AGATGCTGTCACCCTTTGATCATCTCTTTGTCGCATTGTTTTTTGTTATGGGTATCTTTTTAAAATTTTGTCCATGAAAAATTGGATGGATCAAAAGAGAAAGAAAGGAGTAAGATGATGACCATAGTTTTAGCTATTTTCCTTCTGATTTTTTCATTTGACTTTACGAAGTTCAGAAAGCAGAATCAAACGATGATTGAACAGAATGAAAGGATTATTTCACTACTTGAAGATATGAAAAATAGAGAATAAAAGAAAGGCTCGCGTGTTGCGAGCCTTTCTTTATTCAATAGAGATATAATCTTCATCTACGCTTTCTACACCTTGATCGAACGTCAGCTTTGTTTTGAACAGATACCGGACTCCTTCATTAAATGAAGGAATATTTTTTGGTATGCGATAGGTAAATGATAGTTTGTTACGTTCCTCCGCCTGGATGATATCAGATTTTAATACTGTATTGGTATCAATGAGTTTTTCATCCTTCCCATTCTTATCGATCATAACCAAATCACATTCAACTCGTCTCAGCTTTTGTTCAATGATGCCTCCTTCCAAAAAGAAGTAACCATGTAATAGCTCCCCTTGTTTAAAGGACGATTTAGGTAATACAAGATCAATTTTCGCTGAACCTATACCAAAGAGAGACATGTATTTACGCAGAATCATTAGGCATACTCCTTTTTGTTTGAAGTGTATTTTTCATCGATTTTCTTTTCGATTTTGTCCAATTCCTGTTGATTTCTTAAAATTTCTTGTTTGTTTTGTTCTATTAATTGAGAGAGGTTTGACTTACATTTATTCATTGTCCATTACTTCCTTTCAAAGTGAAGTGATAAAGAAAAGACCTTTACCAGTTATGGTAAAGGTCTTTATGGACATATATTAGCCTTCACCCAACTGGTAAAGGTCTCGCTAACAACTTGGTTGTCAATAAAGCCGAGAGTGTGCACTCTGTAATGACGACTTTATTGTTTAAGCTACTCCCCTTTAGGAGAATATTAAATTATGAAACCATCATACTTCACGTCTGTCCGGTTGTCAACGATTTTGACGTCAATCCCTTCAAGGATGTCTACTGCCAGATGAAAAGATTCCCCTCCATGCAGGATTTGATGGTAAGAAGAGAGAAGTAATTGGGAATGCATGCCATGGAAAGGAGATGTTCTCATGTATGAATTGAAAACAAAACAAAATGATAGCAGTGTCATCGAATTTATCGAGGGTGTTGAAAATCCTAAAAAACGCGAAGATGCCTACAGGCTTCTGGATATTTTCAGTGAAACTACCGGCTATGAAGCTAAGATGTGGGGACCGAGTATTATCGGATTCGGTTCTTATCATTATAAATATAAGACCGGTCATGAGGGGGATGCCCCATTAGTGGGCTTCTCACCGAGAAAAGCAAAAATTAGCCTTTATTTTGCAACAGGAGATCCCGACAGAGAAAAACTACTGAATTCATTTGGAAAGCATACATCAGGAAAAGCGTGTGTTTACATCAATAAAGTAGCCGATATAGATGAAACGGTATTAAAGCAATTGATTCTTCAGTCGGTAACCTTTTTACAAGAACTATATCCAAATAAGCAGTAATGTGAAATAAGGAATCAGTCTGGAAACGTGACTAATTCCTTATTTTTTTCATTCAGAAGCGTTTCATTTGTAATCTTAGTAAATATCTTATATTATTAATCTTGAATTAAGACTATTCTAGTTCGAGATAAATAATTTCGAATGATATTTCATCATGAACTGGAGTTGTACAATTTTACATTCAGAAAGGGAAGATTCAACATGACAAAAGTTTTATATATTACCGCTCATCCCCACGATGATACACAATCTTACAGCATGGCTGTAGGGAAGGCGTTTATAGATGCCTATAAAGAAGCAAATCCTGCACATGAGGTTGTAAATGTGGACTTATACAAAGAAAACATCCCTCATATCGATGCTGACGTTTTCAGCGGCTGGGGTAAATTGCAGACCGGTAAGGGATTTGAAGAGCTTTCACAGGATGAACAAGCAAAGGTAGGGCGACTTGGTGAACTATCCGATCAGTTTGTCGAAGCTGATAAATATATTTTTGTGACACCGTTTTGGAATTTCTCATTCCCTCCAGTAATGAAAGCCTATATTGATTCTGTTTCAGTTGCAGGTAAAGCCTTCAAATATACAGAGCAAGGTCCTGTCGGTCTTCTGACGGACAAAAAGGCTCTTCATATTCAAGCACGAGGCGGGATTTACTCTGAGGGGCCGGCTGCCGCGATGGAAATGGGACACCGTTACCTTGAAGTGATGATGCAATTCTACGGCGTTCCTTCGTTCGAAGGCTTATTCGTAGAGGGACATGCAGCCATGCCTGATAAAGCGGAAGAAATTAAAGAAAATGCCATTGCAAGAGCAAAGGATTTAGCACAAACATTCTAATCCAGAAAGAGTCAACATTCGTGTTGGCTCTATTTTTTTATGCTGTGAGATAAAGAGATTTGAAACTTTATCCATTTCTCACACGTAAAGAGATGAGGGAGGTGAAGATGTGAAAGATCAAATGTTTATAGATGTAGAAGTGGAGAAGGATGAGTCACTCTCCGACTTGTTACAAGAGATAGTTACTGAAAAAAGGGAGGAACTCGGTACACATTCAGTGTATGTTCATCAAGTCATCCCTACATACCCGAATGGTTTTACAATCATTCTTGAGATTCACCAATCCGTTTATTAAGGAAAGGGGAGACCCATCGTTTATTTCGATGGATACCTCCCCTAAAAATCCATTATCCATCAGTAGCAACCCTACTGAAACTCTCGTATTAGATCCCCTGCTGTCAATGCCTTCCAATGTAGATATAATAATACGATATATTCAATGTGAGAGAGATATATTAATCAAAAAATGACCCTGGTAGAATACCAGAGTCATCTCTCTATGGAACTTCTCCCTTTACTTATTTACCTTTTAATAAACATTTGTGTCCAATAATGACCGTACGATCCACCTTTCACATATCCCACTCCGATTTCAGTATACGTCGGGGAAAGGATATTTTTTCTGTGGCCTTCGCTATTCATCCACGCTTCGACTACTTCCGCAGGCGTTCTTTGTCCTGCAGCAATGTTTTCACCCGCCGCTTGATAAGAGATACCAAAATCCTGCATCATTTGGAAAGGGGAACCGTATGTCGGGGATGTGTGGCTGAAGTAATTCTTCTCGATCATGTCTTCAGACTTATAACGGGCGACACGGGATAATTCCCAATTCTCTTTCAATGGAGGTAAACCTACTTTAGAACGTTCGACGTTCACTAGTTTCACCACTTCATATGTGTAACTTTGAGCAGTGGCATTGACTCCTGGAATGTTCAAACTTTGACCAGGATAAATCATATTCGGATTACTGATTTGGGGATTTGCTGAAATTAACTCGGATACACCTACCTGATTTTTTACAGCAATTTTCCACATTGTATCTCCGTATGTAACCGTGTAAGTACCTGCAGCGGATACCTTGGAAGAACCGCCATAACCTATGACTAAAGTGACAGACAACAATAAGATAGATAAAAGTTTTAAAGTTTTCATAGTTCTATTGAAATATAATTCTGTGAATTTTAAAACAGGTAGTTGTTACCACCACGACAGAAAACCTATCAAATCGGCACATAGTAAATATTTCTAGGCTTTCAGGCGGTTACTTTATATCGATTTAAACATCCAATTTATGGTTGGTTTTTGATATAATGATAGTTATTAATGCTTAATTTTTAACCATTCACTCTAGTTTTGTTCCTGTTCACTAGATATGAAATTCATTTAAGGAGTGGAATGTATGTCCTGGTTAAATTGGCATGATCTTCTTGCACCTACAAATCCTTATGCTGCATTTTTATTTGGAATCATTGTCACGATTGTCATCGCGCTCAGCATATGGTTTGAAACAAAGAAAAGGCGCACAATTCTCATTGTTTTACTTTCCGGAGTCATGACTACCATCCTGGGAGTCGGGCTCCTGACAGTAATCGGATTTTATCAGGGAGGATGACCATAATATGAAATCTTTATTCCTAGTGATATTGGGTTCCATTTTGGGATGGGGAATTACAGGCTTTCTCACGAACGGATTTGAAACTGATTATCTTTTTATCCTGATCATAGGATTCGTGATCGGACACACCATCGGCCGACGAAATGAAAAAAGAGACTATAATGAATCACTTTAGTGATAAATTCAGTTCTTCTTATTCCTTCCGGCTTATACCCATTAATCGAAAAGGAAGTACGCTCTTATGAAACCTCTCTTACTTCAAAACTATGATGTATTCTTATTTGATTTAGATGATACATTGTTTGATCACTCAGGGGCTTATAAAAGAGGAGTTGATGAAACACTTCAGAATTTCCCCATTTTAGCAGAGATCAATCAGACTGAATTCTTTCATACATTTACAAAGCACAATCATCTATTATGGTCTAAATTTGCATTAAAGGAAATCAATTTTGAAGAATTTTCAATCATGAGGCTTAATAATACCTTGATGGATTTTAACATAACGGCCGACTCTGAACTTTTACACCAGATGGTTAAGGGCTTTCAAACTTCGTATTTACAACAAATCAGCCCCCAACATAAAACAATCCAGTTCTTATCTCGATTATCGAGGGAGATACAGGTAGGGATTGTCACGAATGGAACGGTCTTCAATGTTTACGATAAGATTGAGCGCCTTGCTTTAACGAATATTTTCCCGGAGTCATCGGTCATTGTTTCCGAAAGGATTGGTATATTCAAACCTCATAAAGGGATATTTCAACACTCCCTGGATCTCTTTAAAGTGGAAGCTTCGAGAACACTTTTTATTGGTGACAACTATTTTACTGATATCTCTGGGGCAAACTCCGTTGGAATGGAAACGTTATGGATTAATAGGCACGATTATGTAGCCCCGGGTGAGGTACAACCGGATATAACAGTAAAGGGATTGTTAGATATGGAAGGATTAATCTTTGGAAATGAAAAGAGGGAACCGTATGGTCAGACCACCGGCAATTGAGGCAGCCAAGCAATTTATCGAGGAACACTACTCCAGCTGTCAAGCCGCCATTCTCGCAGGTAGTGTCGTAAGAGGGGAAGAGACATCCACATCGGATCTTGATATCGTCGTCATCGATCATCAACTCCTCTCTGAATACCGTGAATCTCTTATTGTAAATGGATGGCCCATTGAGGTATTCGTGCATAATGAGAACACCATCCGACACTATTTTGAATCAGACTGCAAAAGAGCGCGTCCATCCTTACCGAGAATGGTTTCAGAAGGAATTCCCCTCGTGGATCATCCTCTCTTATCCCCACTCAAAAGTGAGGCGAGAGCCTTATTGAGGGACGGACCTCCAAACTGGTCGGCACAAACCATACAAATGAAGCGATATTTTCTTACGGACGCCCTCGATGATTTAATCGGATCGACAAATAGACCGGAAAGCATTTTCATCGCGGGTACAGTAGCAGAGGCACTTCATGAGTTTGTTCTGAGGACGAACGGACAATGGATCGGCTCTTCAAAATGGATTGTCCGTGCTTTAAACGAGTATGATCCGCACTTTGCCAATGAATTTGTAGAGGCGTTCGAACAATTCTATCGAAGCAATGACAAGCATGCAGTGGTGGGGTTGGTTGATTCTGTACTTGAAGCACATGGCGGTAGATTATTTCATGGATTTTCAATTGGTAAGAAATGAGTCTTAACGTCTTTCGCATATTAAAAAAGCCCTTCTGACGAGAGGGGCTTTCGTTTTATATTATTAAACTGATATCTCAAAATCATCATGATCGACGCTGTTCACACCGTCATCAAAGACAAGTCGTGTTACGAATTTATAAGAGACCGTCTCGCTAGAGGGTGGGAATGAATCAGAAAGTCTGCACGAAAAGTGAATGGTGCGTTGTTCGTTCGCTTTCATCGTTGATGAACTTAATATGGTATTCTGATGAAGAACAGAAGAACGATCAAACGTGTGATTATACTGCAAAAGGTCCGTCTCGATCCTTTTTAATTTCTGTTCGACCCGTCCGCCCTTAAGCTCATATTCTCCCTTGATAACATCCCCTGGGCGAAACTCCTTCTTGTTTAATACCAGATCAATCTTTGTTGCCCCGATACCGAACCTGCACATCAGTTTACTAAACATAACAGCCATTCAACCTCTCATTCATCTAGTTACCAATTCTACGCATAATGGAGAGCTTTGGTTTCATTTTTCTGCACCTATTCTTCGACTATATTCTAAAAGAAAGGTCCCCCTTTGTCTATATTCCTCCTTCGACAATTTTCGCATCACCTTCACGCTACTACTTCTTTGATTTCATCTCCCTTCCATCAGAAGAATCAACATCCAATAGAGTAAATTAAATGGAATTTGTTCCATATAGAGGTAGAATTATAGTCGATATTTCTATAAAATAGGACTAGAAGATTATCATAATTTGGTAAAATACGAGCTTAAAAGGGGTTATTATAATTGAAGGAAAAGAAGAAAAAGAAAAAAACCCATGTCCCATTGAGAATGAATCTGCTGTTTATATCGGTCTTTTTTCTATTTTCAATTCTGATTCTTCGACTTGGAATTGTGCAAATCGTGAAGGGAAACCATTATGAAGCAGAGGTCGCCAGAACAGAAAATGTGAAATCCCATAATGGAACACCTCCGAGAGGAAAGATCTATGACCGTTATCGAAATGTCATTGTGGACAACGTCCCTCTGAATGCCATTACGTACACGAGAACGCAAACGACAAAACCTAAAGATATGCTAAAGGTAGCTGAGACATTAGCTGGTCTGATCGAGATGGACACAGATAAAATTACCGATCGAGACCGTCAGGATTTCTGGCTCCTCACTCATCCCGACAAAGCTGAAAAGCTGGTGTCCAAGGAAGAAATAAAGAAGCTGGAAGATGATGAAGATCTGGCAGAGGATGACAGAAACAAAAAGATTTATAACATGCAGCTTGACAGGATCACCAAGAAGGATATTGAATCATTTACAGAAAAGGAAGAAGAAGTCCTGGCAATATTCCGTGAATTTAATACGGGATATGCACTCAGTCCGCAGATCATCAAGAATAAGGATGTATCAATGGAAGAGATGGCGAGGGTGAGTGAACGTTTAACTGAAATGCCCGGCGTAAATGTCACAACAGACTGGGAAAGGAAGTATGTGAATGATAGTACGCTGCGAACGATCTTGGGAAGAGTGTCCACATCACAACAAGGACTTCCGAGCGAACTTGTAAAAGAATATAAAGCTCAGGGATATGCCTTGAACGATCGGGTTGGAACGAGTTATTTCGAATCAGAGTATGAAAACGTATTAAAGGGACAAAAAGAAGAAATCGAATATATTACGAAAAATGGGAGTGTGCTTGATACGCAGCTCGTAAGCGAAGGTCATAGTGGAAAAGACGTCGTTTTGACCATCGACCTTCAGCTGCAGAAAGAGATTGAGAAAATTGTGGAGGAAGAGCTTAGTAAACAAGCCTCTCAATATTGGGAATCTCCATTCCTGGACCGTGCATTTGTCGTCATGATGGATCCCCACACAGGTGAAATCCTTTCCATGGTCGGAAAGAAGTATGGAAAAGATGCTGACGGAAAGACTGAATTACAGGATTATGCTTTAGGAACATACACTTCAGAATATGGGGTAGGATCGGCGGTTAAGGGTGCTACTGTGTTGACGGGGTATATGAGCGGGGCATTGAATGTTGGGGATGTGCTGTATGATGAACCCCTTAAGATTAAAAGCACTGAAACTAAGAAATCTTGGTTTAGTGGTTCTAGGTATCTGAGTGATATACAAGCACTCGAAATCTCATCCAATGTATACATGTTCAAAACAGCAATTAAAATCGCTGGTGGTGTATACAGAAGAGACCAACCAATTGATATGGATCCAAAAGCCTTTGATACGATGCGAAATTACTATAGTCAGTTTGGACTTGGTGTAAAGACTGGCATCGACTTGCCTGGTGAGGTAGAAGGATTAAAAGGGACAGAAAGAGAACCGGGTAAATTAATGGATTTCGCCATCGGGCAATACGATTTATATACACCCATGCAGCTTGTACAATATGCGTCTACAATCGCTAATGGAGGTTTCAGGATGGAGCCTCATTTAATGAAGGAAATCAGGGAGCCAAGCCAGGAGAGAGAAAAGGTCGGACCATTGATTTATGAAAATGAATCGAAAGTCTTAAATCGAATTGATGCAAGTGAAAGAGAAATTCTACAAGTTCAAAGAGGCTTTTACCAAGTTGCACACGGAAGTAATGGTACAGCAACCATTTTCAAAAGTGCACCATATAATGCTGCAGCAAAATCCGGTACTGCAGAAGCGTTTTACTACAGTCCAGAAGCAAAGAGACAGTATGACACATACAACACTACACTAATCGGGTATGCACCATACGACAACCCAGAAGTAGCTTTCTCAGTGGTACTGCCGTATTCACATCAAGATAAAGATCCATACGTGAACAAAAACATTGCCAAAAGAGCCATGGACAAATACTTCGAGCTCAAAAAACAATATGAAAAAGACGGCTATTTCAACTCCTCAACCGAAGAGAAAGTGCGGAATGCCGATCAACTTGAAAATCAAGAAGAAGAACAGGAAGCAACAGAATAATAATGAAAACGCAGCCTATTTGAAAAAAGGGCTGCGTTTTTTTGCGGAAATTACATTTTTTTGAAACTTTCATCAACGTTCACTCGTATATATAGGAAACAGACTAATTTCCAAAAGATGGGAGTGAAGCAGATGCTTTGGTGGATCATTGGTATTGCTGTTGGATTTGGTGTCATAAGCGGTCTAATTAGACGTAAGTTCTCACAAAATTCTTTCGAGGCGGGAAATCATCATGAACGGCAGCTTCAGGAAGAAGAGCGTGTGAAAGCGGGAAGCTGGTTCAGTGGCGGACAATGATGAAGAAATGTCAGGAGAAGCTTCCTGACATTTTTTTCATTGCACCGAAATAGTCATTCTGGCCAACTTTATTATGGTAAAATAAGTTAATATCCAGAACATATTCAAATTATAGGGGGAATATAGTGATTCAAACTGAGAAAGATATCGTGAACCTAGTGAAAAATGATCCTTCCATGATGCGTATCTTAGAGATTGCCAAAACATTAAATCTTCCGGATTGGTGGATCTGCGCTGGCTTTGTCAGATCAAAGGTGTGGGATACACTTCATGAGTATCCGAAGAGAACGGACTTACCGGATATCGATGTCGTATATTATGATCCCTTTAATATAGATGAACAATTTGAAAAACAAATGGAATCAACACTGAAGAATATCGCTCCGGAAGAACCTTGGTCCGTTAAAAATCAGGCAAGAATGCATATTCTAAATGGCGAGTCGCCTTATCGTTCCACTATCGACGCTGTAGCCCGTTTCCCAGAAACGTCCACCTCGATTGCATTGAAGCTGAATAACGAGAATGAGCTTATGATCGCATGCCCGTGGGGAATAGAGGATTTGATTACCTTAAAGATAAAGCCGACTCCCTTCTTTATCGAAAAAGAATCGTTAGCAGCCATTTATGAGAGTAGGCTAGAAAAAAAGAAGTGGAATCAAAAATGGCCAAGAGTGAGGGTCTATGGAATAAATGGTGAGCTACTGAATGGGAAAGAAAGCTGGAAATCCTTTTCTTGAAAGGAGAACGAATGAAAAAGATTCTTACATATGAGATCTTAATGATACTCGCGTTCACGATGCTATTTCTTATTACTGGAGCGACTTTCGGGTTACTATTCGTGGCAGGTATTGTACAAAGTGTTATATTGTACTTTGCATTCCACGGCTCTTATAAGAAATCAGGAAAGAAACATAATCAGATAGCCTATCGAACCATCTTCTCCGCGTTTCTTCTATTTAGTATATCCTTTGGCATCATTGAAGGAGTAATCATAAAAAATGCCGTTGAATCCCATCAAATAAAGGACCAAGATACGGATGCCGTCATCATTCTTGGTGCGGGATTGAATGGGTATGACCTGTCCAATACATTAAGAGAGAGGTTGGAGAAGGGATTAGAATTGCTTAAGACCCATGAAAATGTACCAGTCATCGTATCTGGTGGACAGGGTCCCGGTGAGGCTATACCCGAAGCAGAAGCAATGGGAGCCTATTTAATAGAGCGGGGTATTCAGAAAAATCGTATTTTATATGATACATCATCGACCACTACATATGAGAATTTACGAAACTCGAGGCTCATTCTTGAAAAAGAGGGATTACTTAATAAGAAGGTCGTCATCGTCACAAGCGATTACCACACCTACCGAGCCGAAAAAATCGGGGAAGAGCTGGCCCTGAACAGTACCGGACTTGGAAGTGAATCCCCTTTATACATAACAGCCAACTATTTCATTAGAGAATACTTCGCAATAGTCAAAATGATTTTAAATGGAGGGACGGACCTCGATCCGTAAGCCATTTTCACCGGCAATACCTTGATATTACACGTTTTATCGCTTAAATAGAAGCATTTTTTGAGGTCCGTCCCTCAAAAGGAAAAGGAGGAAGTTATGTCGATTAGGTTTTGGTCACAGTTAGGTGTTGGGGTAGGGGTATTGGTTTTTGCTACTTTGGTTTCTTGGTATGAGGGGAGTGCTCTACTCGATCAACCATGGGAGTGGAGGTATTCGACTCCAATCAGCGGTATGATTCATGGTGTAGTTGAAGGTCAAGCTGATATTGTCGGCCTTGATTTCTTTGTATACGCTGCGAAATTTTCACCATTTTTTCCAGGCATGATGATCATCAGTACAAGTTATCTGATCGTTCTGATCGGATTCAGGACATTTAATAGATCGGGTATTCGAATATTCTTCACCCTTACTGGAGTGGTGGAGATTGCACTCGGTCTCATCATTTCGACGTCTCCGACTGCAGGTGGAAATCTATTGTGTTGGTTATTCTTATCGATTGGACTGCTGTTGATCGTACTAGCTATTGTCCTTCATTTTCTACCATTTCGCATGAATGATCATTTCACACATCAATAGTCGTGAAGGTTCGTTGCATCCTTTTAATAAAACCGTAACGTTTAACTGTACGGTTTTATTAAAATAAAGTATACTACTCTAGAGGTGATATCTTGGGAAATTATATCGAATAGGCGAGCTATCCAAACTAAGCAACGTTTCAAAGCGGACCATTGATTATTACACGAAGATGGGATTACTGAAATGCGACCGCTCAAACAATAATTATCGATATTATCATGAAGAGACAGTAGACGACTTAAAGCTGATTGAACAGTGTCAGCAGATGAATATGACATTACATGAAATTAAAGATCGAATGATGTTACTGAAATCCAAGCAAGTGGACCGCTCCATTTTGGAAAAACAGGTCGAACATATACGAAATGAAATGAAGCATCTTCATAAGGAACTTCATGAAGTCCTTCAAGCCATGGATACTTTGGGGACAGAGGAACGCAAGCGCATGTTGAAGCAAGTCTCCCCACAGGCATTGACCTTGTTTCAAACCTTAATGGTATTTTCGGGTTAACCCAGCATAATAGATAAGCAACTACAGGAGAGTGACTTTTTTTTGGACGATATACCACTGAATTCATTAGTATTATTAGGAGCATTAGTTCTTTTATCTGCCTTTTTCTCATCGGCGGAAACGGCTTACTCCAGTGTGAACAAGATTAGACTAAAGAATTTCGTAAGTGAAGGAAGAAGAGGAAGCATTAAAGCGCATTATATTGCTGAGAACTTTGACAAAGCCCTGTCTACGATATTAGTTGGAAATAACATCGTAAACATTGCCGCTGCCAGTATTTCAGCCAAGCTTGCAACAGATATTTTCGGAGGAAACACGGGTCTTATCATCAGTACGTTTTTCATGACACTGTTAATTTTGATATTCGGGGAAATCCTTCCGAAATCACTGGCTAAGGAAAACGCTGAGTCCTATTCCCTGACCATATCTGGCGTGCTGTACTTCCTAATAAAAATCCTTACACCGATCAACTTCTTTTTTATCAAATTAAAGGAGCTCGTATCGAAGTTCTTCTCGAAAGATCATGAAATGCCGTCTGTCACGGAGGAAGAATTAAAAGTGATGCTTGATATTAGTGAAGAAGAAGGAGTCATTGATAAAGAAGAGAGGGAGTTGATTCACCGCTCCATGGACTTCGATGAAATCCTTGCAACCGAGGTCCTTACGCCCCGGATTGACGTTAAGGCTGTCGAAGTGAACCAGCCGATTGAAGAAATCAAAGAAATGTTCTTCGAAGAGCGCTTTTCACGTATACCGGTTTATGAGGATCATATAGACAATGTCATCGGAATTCTGTCGGAGAAAGAGTTCTTCACTCACTTGATCAAGTTCGGGGAGGTAAACATACGCGAATTGATCCGTGAACCGATGTTTATCTTTGAATCTGCCAAGATTTCCTCGCTCCTCACCAAGCTTCAAAAGAACAATGTCCATATGGCCGTTGTCGTCGATGAGTTTGGGGGAACGACGGGAATCATTACCCTTGAAGATATTCTTGAAGAAATCGTAGGGGAAATTTGGGATGAACAGGACGAAAAGACACATTCCATGAAGAAAATCAGTGATAAAGAATATCGTTTCGATTCTCAATATCAATTAGACGAATTCACAGAACTTCTTGATGTACCGGAGCCGGAAAGTTCTTATCATACCATTGGAGGCTGGGTGGTCGAAAGTTTCGAAGACCTTCCATCAGAAGGGGACAGCTTTGATTATGAGAATTTAAAGGTGAGTGTAGAAGAAGTGGATAACCGCCGCGTACGTACCATCAAAGTTGAAATATTGGAAGAAAGAACGAGTGATCTGGTTTAATAGGAATGCAATAACAGGCTTAAATGCCTGTTATTTTTTTACCACAGAAAGGAGAAGGAGCATGCTTCAAACAGAAACGAGGGACGCCCTTTTACAGGAACTCGATGCAGTCAATAAATGGGCGGAAGATCAAAAAGGATTGTGGTTCTGGGAGAAAATTGGACGAATTCCATTCTTGATCCTTGATCGAATCACGCCTCGAATGGTACATAAAAAGCTCGGGCAGGCACTGGATGAAATCGGGAGTTATATACAAAAAGGCGGCAGTCATCTGACAAGTGAGAAGGATGTGTTGAAGAAATTCACCAAGAAATCAGGATCTACCTCTCTAACAGCAAGGGATATCGCTGCTCTCCCCCTTTTTCTTATGGATGAAGTGAGCGAAGAATTAGTGGGGATTAGAAAAAAAGTGGCGATGACACAGGGAGCCACAACTGGCATCGGCGGATTCCTGACATTAAGTATAGATATCCCATTCATTTTGGGAATATCACTTAAAACCTTACAGGAAATCGCTTTATGCTATGGATATGATCCGAATGATCAGGAGGAGCGGATATTCATCATTAAATGTCTCCAATTCGTTTCTTCTGATATTGTAGGTAAACAAGCGATTCTCTCAGAACTCGAAGACTTCGATGGAAGAGATACGAGAAAAAGAGAGCAAACTCTTTCCCAGATCCAAGGATGGAGGGAAGTAATGATCAGCTTCAGGGACAACTTCGGATGGAAAAAACTCTTCCAGATGATCCCTATAGCAGGAATCCTATTCGGATCCTTCATCAACAAATCCATGATCAAAGACATCGGGGAAACAGGGCGCATGCTCTATCGCAAAAGAAGGATCCTTTCAAAGTTGGAAGAGGGACGGACCTCGAATTAACCTGCTATTTGAATGAAAAATATAGTATTTATGCAGATACTTTCTCCCACATAGGTCAAATTTATAGGTCCGTCCCTCTGCATAGAAATGGTGTGGAATGTATGTATACGTCGAAGGGGTATTGAACGTCTGAACAGATTTTACGTGAGTCTTGCAGGTGGCTGCTCTTTTTCAGACGTTCATTTATTAGATGCAAACGAGAAAAAGTAAAAAGGGACCTCCGATTGGAAGTCCCTTTTTGTTTAGTTATTCATCGTCACTCTTATCTTTATTGAACCAAAGTGGGTCATCATTATCCACTTCACCGTTATAATTAATAAGCAGTTCTTCTCCAGCCTGAATGTCTTTATAGGCATAAAAGTCGAAAGTATGATTATCAAAATTAATTTCATAAACGGTATTCGGTGTGTATGAATGGTTGAACAACATCCCATATCCTAATAGAAGTGCTGTATGGTTGATGCCATATTCAAATACATAATCCGCGAGGAATGTCTTCTCAATATGCTCATGTTCCTCGTTTGGGTATGGGATGACCGGTGCTTCATGAACCAGTTCCCCTTTGGCTATATCTCTTTTTGCAAAAACTCCACGATTAAGATCGCCTTCACTGAGGGATGATATTTTCACTTCGATCATTATGCCACCTGCTTTCTGAATCCTTGACTTAGCTAAGCTTGACACGAATGGGATAGAAAAGCAACTCTAAATCTTTTGCTTGAAGTAAAAAGCCGGACATTTAGAAAAGATCACCCAAAAAGTCTTGAATGCTTCGTGCACTTCTTACAAGCCAGCTGGCTTTTTTCACCGATTCAGATGCATAAACATCCACTGTAAATGATGGTACTTTCTTATCGAAGATGTATTCTGTCTTTTCCTGTGTATCGACTACCAATTCCCCAATCTTTTCTCCTTTTTCAATTGGTGCCTGAAGGGAGCCATCTTCGTTGACTTTCTCTTTATCAAGAGTCAATGTAGTTTTCACTTTGTCTTCATCCTGCTTCAATACCCGAAGAGAAAGAGGTTTTTTAATTTTAATGGTTACTTCCTGCTCTTTGCCATTAGGAACCGGAAGTGTGTGTTCTTTATTCGTTTCCACATTATCCAAACCATAGGTTACAGTCTCAAATTGTTTGAAACCGTAGTCAAGGAGTTCTCGTGATTGAATAAATCGTTCTGCACTGCTTGGTTGATTGTACTCGTCCTTTGCGTCCAGAATGACTGATATATAACGGACACCGTTTCTTTCTGCCGTCCCGGTAAATGTAGAGCCTGCAAAGGGAGTGGTGCCTGTTTTCAATCCGTCGGCACCCTTGTAATGATAGGATTTCCCCTTTAATAGGCCATTTGTATTTTTCATGACCAATTCTTCACTGGTACCGGGCCTGAATACCTTTGAAGTAAGACTGGATGTTTCCAGTACTTCAGGGAAATCGTGAATAAGATAGTACGCCAGTGTGGCCATATCTTCCGCTGAAACCATATTCTCATCATTCACACCAGTTCCTTCGGGGTACATCCCCAGCATATCGTAATTGCTTAGTCCTGAAGAATTGACGAAATGATAATGTTCAAATCCAAGTTCCTTTGCTTTGGCATTCATCATTTTAACAAATTTGCCCTCTGAACCTGCCACCACTTCTGAAAGGGCGATTGCTGCGCCATTTCCGGATTTGATCACCATAGCATCATATAATTCTCTTACCGTATACTCTTCATCTGCCCTTAGGGGGACATTGCTCAACCCTGGGGCGTTGGCTAATTGATACACTTTATCGCTTACTTTATACGTTTGATCCCAGTCTATTTTTCCTTTTTCAATCGCTTCCAACACCAGGTATTCCGTCATCATCTTCGTCATGCTGGCAATACCGAGCGGCTCGTCTTCATGTTCGCTATAAACAATCTTTCCTGTATCTGCTTCTACTAAAATGGCAGCATCTGCATTGATTTCAAGCGTTGACTTTCCATGGGCCGTCTGCTGAAAGGGCGTCATGGCCATAAAGGATATCATCAAAACCGCCAGGCTTTGCTTCACCGTTTTCTTTTTCAAAATAGTACCTCCATAAACCAGTTTTACGCAACCAAATCATTCTACCATACAAACCCTTCAAACACCCACAATCCCTTGAACCTTTTCAAATCGTTCAAATTATTGTAAATAATTGTCGCACCCCTCCGAGGGACGGACCTCTATTGTGCCAATCCGGGTTTACCATAATATCAGGATCAAAGGTCCGTCCCCTAAAAATGGAAAATAATTCTTGTTTGTATTCTATCAATCTGGTAAAATCGGGTAAACTGTTGGGAGGGAATATGGATGATTAGGTATCCTTTTTTAAACAATCATTCTACTGTAGGAGTAACTGCACCTTCCTCGGGGGTTCGGGAATAGTTGCATGATCTCCTGAATGAAGCGATTGTGCGGATGGAAAGGAGAGGGTATGAAGTAAGGTGTGGGAACACCGTTTGGACGCAGCATAAAGCTAAGTCTTCTCCACAGCAAGACCGGGCAGCTGAATTGAATGCAATGTTGCAGGACGAGTCGATCTCTCTCATCATACCGCCTTGGGGAGGAGAGCTGCTCATCGAAATCCTTGATTTAATTGATTATAACCAAATCCAACCGAAGTGGGTGCTTGGATATTCCGATATCAGTGTCCTACTACTTGCCTTGACTCTCAAGACAGGATTGGCCACCGCACACGGGACCAACCTTATCGACCTAAGAGGAGAATCTACCGATTCCACGACGGCAAAATGGGAATCTGTACTTACGACAGCAAAAGGAGCATCGATCACTCAATTTTCTTCACCGCATTATCAGAAAGAGTGGAAACATGAGCAACCTTCTCCACATGTATTTCATCTAACGGAACCTACACAATGGAAAACCGTCGGAGACAGCACAGTGAAACTTGAGGGACGGTTACTAGGGGGATGCATTGATGTTATCAGGCACCTTATCGGTACACCGTACGGAGATGTTGCTTCTTTCAGAGAGAACCATATAGATGGTGAACCTATCATTTGGTACTTTGAAAACTGTGAGTTGAATACTGCTGATCTGCGCCGTACACTGGTTCAGATGAAACTGGCCGGATGGTTCGACCAGACTTCCGGACTTTTATTCGGAAGAAGTGCAGCCAATACGCCAGTGGGAGGTTACTCAGTCGAAGATCTTTATCATGAACTGGCAGATGAGCTGCAACTTCCAGTGGTATATGACATCGACTGCGGTCATCAGCCACCACAGATGACGTTCATCAATGGAGCATTTGGGGAAATCGATGTGAATGAAGGAAAAGGGAAGGTAAAACAAACCTTTAAATAATCTAAAGAAAATGACTTTTGCGAGACTTGCATTCCACAAAATCACATGAAATTGAATAGAAACGTGAAGAAAACGTGTCGAATGAAGGATTTTTCCCCCGTTCTCTCGAAGGGAGAGTGTGGGAAAATGATTGACAAAGGAGTTTATTTAAAATGAAAGCAAATACCATGACCATACAGGGGAAGGGATTACATGTTGAAACTTATGGGTCGAGAGCCAATCCGGCACTGTTATATTTACACGGTGGACCAGGGGAGAGCTGTTATGACTTCTCATATCATCAGCGTGATCGTCTAAGTAAGGACCTATTTCTTGTAACAATCGACCAGCGAGGTGTATGCCGCTCTGAAGCAATAGAGGAGGGAGAGTCCTTTGGATTTCAAGATCTGATTGAAGATTGTGAAGCCCTGAGGATGGAGTTGGGAATTAAGCGATGGTCTATCCTTGGGCATTCATTTGGCGGTTTTCTTGCCCTGGCTTATGCTTCACAGTATCCGAATTCAATCGAGAACGTCCTATTTGAATGCCCGACTTTTGACTTCACCCTGACTTCCAAGGGACTTCTCAAGAAAACGGCCTACCTGTTCGAAAAATACAACCAAACAGAACTGCAGGAACAAGCGATGCGTTTAATCGATGAAAACCTTTCTCCAAGAGAGTTTACTGAAATCTACATGAAGCTAAGTGAAGAACTAGGTGAAAATCGAATGCAAATCTATACACATAATTTCGATAACCCTACAGACTATTATGTCACTTATTCGGATGAAGAATGGGATGCATTCTACGATCGTTCGGATTATCACTATCAACTACTCCGAGAGGAAGGCATCATTTTTTCCAGTTTGTTAGATAAGATTAAATCCATTAAATCACCCATGCTTCTTTTGACCGGGGAGTACGATCCAGTGACATGTGATGAGCATATCACCACATTCAAAAGGGATGCCCAAAATGGAGAGATCGTCCATTTCAAACAAAGTGGCCACACCCCTCATTATGAGGAAGCAGATCTCTTTCAAGAAGTTGTGAAGAATTTCATGAAAGTTAACAGTCCGACCAACCAACGATAAGGAGGAATGAACATGTTTACATATAAACTGAATGACAAACTTGAACTAAGATTACTTGATCTTCAGGACGCTGAACGGGTTTTCGAACTGACTGATGGTTCCCGATCCTACTTGCGAGAGTGGCTGCCTTGGGTGGATTACTCGAAAACAGTGGAAGATACAAAGGAGTTCATTAAGGGGACTCGATCTGGGTTTGCCAATAATAAAAGTTTGACGGCTGCAATCGTATATGAAGAGGAAATTGTGGGTGTAGCTGGTTTCAACGTACTGGATTGGTCAAATAAAGTTGCATACATCGGTTATTGGCTAGGTGAAGGATATCAAGGGAAGGGTATTATGACAACCGTTGCAAAAGGATTGACGAACTACGCCTTCGGCCATTATAAAATGAATAAAGTGGAAATTACCGCAGCTGAGCACAACCAACGGAGCCGCGCTATCCCGGAAAGGCTGGGATTTGTTGAAGAAGGAAAGCTGAGGCAAAGGGAATGGATTTATGATCACTATGTGGATCATGTCGTTTACGGAATGCTTGCCCAAGAGTGGAATGGTAAGTGAATAAACAATCGGTACAGCAGGAAGAAGAACTGATTTACTGGGTGGAAGACATCAAGGATAAAAACGGTAGCTCAGCTGCAGCACTATATATCATTAAGGATAATCAAGTCGTGATGGAGCATTATAGTGGCAGGCATTCTCATGAAGAGAATGCTCGCCACGTCCAGGCTGATTCCCGGTTCAATGTGGCATCTGCCAGGAAAAGCTATTTAGGACTTGCCGCTGCCTATGCATTATATGATAGATACATCGAGAGCCTAGATGATCCTATTACCCGATATATGACCGATTTGGACTCAAAGCTATTCAAGGATACGACGATTCGTCACCTCTTAACCCATTCCCACGGACTTGATGTAGATGAACATGGTCATTGTTTCCGAGAGTTCAGGACTGGAACGTCTTGGGCTTATCGTAACATCGGCGTGGATATCATGACCAAATTGATAGCCAATCTATACGGTAAAGGGTTCCCACAGCTACTGGAAGAACGGGTATTTTCTAAGCTAGGCTTGGAACAAACAGGCTGGGTAACAGAAAAAGATGAAAACCTTGTGAACATAATCGGAGAAGTAAACGAACCTCCGCTTTCAGGACTTGGGACAACAAATGATGGTACAGAAAAAAACCTTTTCGTCAGTCCGTGTGAATTTGCCCTTTGGGGTCTACTGCATCTGCAAAAGGGGAGGATAGACGGAGAACAGATTGTTCCAGCTGAGGTAATCGAACGATCCACCTCTATCCAGAATGGTCGCTACGCTGATTCTTCCCTCCCCGATAACGGCTTTTTCTGGTATGTTCAAGGGACTCCGAGAATGAAAAGTGAAATCGGGGACCGTGTGCCCCGTGGTTCCTATCAGATTCTAGGTGTCACCGGCCCAACGCTTCTTATCATCCCATCTCTGAATGTTGTTGTGGCAAAGATGTATAATAAACGCTATAACTATGGAGGAAAGGATTATCTTTACTTTTTAAGAGAATTCAGTAACAAAGTATCGGATTTATTTTCTTCAGGCGAATAGGAAAAGCTGCTTAAACCCATTTGGGAGTAAATTTCCATATTCAAGGGTACACTATGACCTATCAATGTATCGTGCTATGGGGGGAGCCCATGTTTCATATTGTCGTTATCATACTGGTCGTATTAAGTTCCTTGAAATGGGGATCGTGGAATAGGTGGAGAGAATTTCTCCCAACCATCTATTACTTTAGTTTTTTCAATATGTTTTATCAGTATCTTAGCTATACAATGAAGTCTGTTTGGGAATTGGATGGTTTCTTTGTCAATATGTTTGTAACGGATACCCTATACACGATGGTGGCATATCCTTGTCTTGTAGTTCTGTTCTTAAGTCATTATCCTGAAGAATGGAGAATCAAGATTATCTATTATCTGAAATATATAGGTGTTGCCACACTGACGGAATGGGCTGCCGGAAAGACGGATTCGATTGACTATTTTGAAGGATGGAATTTATGGTGGACGGTTCTTTTTTACTGTATCATGTTCCCGATGCTTCGTCTCCATCTTCTAAATCCTATCAGGGCATTGATAGTATCAGTATTTGTTGTAGCTTTCCTATTGATCAGCTTTGACTATCATGTTTGGTAAAAAAACGGTGAATCTCATGCTGGAGACCCACCGTTTTTTCAAGTAATTCAATATCATGCACTATTAAGAAATATAAATGCACGGGAAACTAGAGAAATAAAAGCATCAACTCCTCATCGTGGTATTCCCCGTTATATTTCAATGCTCTTTTCTCCGTTCCATAAGGCTTGAAGCCACATGAAAGATATAAACCCCGTGCTGTATCGTTGGTTGTAACGACTGTAAGCAGGAGTTGTTCGATCCCTTCCGTTTCTTTTGCATGTTCAATTGCCGCTTCAATCAGTCTTCTCGCCAAACCTTGTCCACGGTACAAAGGAGAAACATACATAGCATAAATGGATGCTTTATGGTTCATCTTCATCGCTTCTTCACGCACCATCGTTACAGTTCCCACCAATTTCTCCCCTGTATAATAACCAAACGTAGAGATTCCTTGGGTTGTGAGCCGTTCTTTTGTTGTTTCAATTGGATTCTGCCGATTCACTGCTTCTTCATAGCTGCTGCCGAAGCTTGAAGGGCTTTGTTTGAGCATTTCCAGCCTAAGCTTCCAATAATCTTCTGCATGACTTTCATTCAGCAATGTCATTTCCATTATTTTCTGACCTTCTTTCCATTCCGTGATATGATATGGGAAACCAGTTGTTCTCTATATACAAAGTTCAACACGCACAAAGAAAATACCTTTGACCATTTGCTGACTGGAGGAGCACCGATGAAAAATTGCCTTGGCTGCCGCCTTGCAAACCAAAATGAGAAAGTATTTATCATTTACGAAAATGAGCATATCACTTGTTTGTTGGATCATGCTCCACATCACGCAGGACATACATTGATACTGCCCAAGAAACATAGAGCAGAAGTGACAGATATCAATCCAGAGGAAAGTCTCTCCATCATGAAGGCATCACAACTCGTAGCTAATGCCATCTATGCCTTATATGAACCAAATGGAGTGACGATTTGTCAGAATGGAGGCATATTCAATGAGTTGACTCATTATCATATGCACATCATTCCACGAAATGAAGAAGCTGCCCGATTTGGTGAATTATTCTATGGAAACGCCGATATCATAGAGCCATCCGAGTCATTGCAAGAAACCTATGAAAAAATGAAATCTTACATTAATAGAATACTGGAATAGGAGAATTCGGAATGAACTTACACCATGCATTTCAAGATAAAGTAAAAAAATTTGCCCAACTTGCCATCAAGGTTGGTGTCAACATACAGAACGATCAACCGCTTTGGATCTCCGCACCAATCGGTACAGAGGACTTTGTGCGTATTGTTGTGAAGGAAGCCTATCTTGCAGGAGCAAGAAATGTACATGTTCAATGGTATGATGAAGAAATTATGAGAACCCATTATGAAATGGCACGGGATGATGTCTTTCATGAATATCCAAGCTGGCTTGCTGCTGCCCATGAATGGGTTGTGGACTTGAAAGGAGCGTTCCTGCAAATAGAGGCCAATGATCCGGACCTTCTGAAGGGAATAGATCCAGACCGTATCCTCCATTACGAGAAAGCGAGCGGTGATGCACTTGATCGATTCTATGAAGCAATCGAAAAGGACGAGATCAGCTGGTCCATTGTCGCCATCCCTTCACAAAAATGGGCCGATAAAGTATTTCCTGAGCTTCCTAAATCGGAAAGGATTCCAACTCTTTGGGACCGAATCTTCTCTTCGGTCCGTATCGATCAACCTGACCCAGTTTCCGCATGGAAATCCCATATCCAAACGTTGTCCGATAAAGCGGCCCAACTCAATTCACTTGGACTCAAGACGCTATACTACCAGGATTCAGGGACGGACCTGTCCATCGAACTTCATGAAGATCATATATGGCTTACCGGTACGAGCAGCACTCCGCAGGGACAAAGTTTCATAGCCAATATGCCGACTGAAGAGGTTTATACCGTACCTGTGAAAACAGGGGTAAATGGAACGGTATCAAGCACCAAACCCCTTGCCTATAACGGTAATGTAATAGACGGATTCGTTCTCACTTTTGTCAATGGGGAAATCACGGAGGCCAGCGCTGAAACGGGCGAAGAAATCTTAAGGAAATTAATCGAGACTGATGAAGGCGCAGCCTACCTTGGAGAGGTGGCACTCGTCCCGCATCAGTCACCCATTTCAGACTCTGGTGTCTTATTCTACAACACCTTATTTGATGAAAATGCATCGAATCATTTAGCAATCGGTTCCTCTTACCCTACTTGTATAAGAGACGGTAACATTCTATCCGACGAGGAGCGTGAGGAAAAAGGACTCAATGAAAGTGTGGTGCATGAAGACTTCATGATTGGTTCTGCAACCATGAACATAGACGGTGTTTGCCGTGATGGAAGAAAGATTCCTATTTTTCGTGATGGAAACTGGGCCATCTAATTTGGTAAGTATTAGGTGAAGAAAGGGGGATTTCATGATTTATGAGATGACCGTGCAAGTCCGGGTAAAGGATATGTCAAAAGGACAAGCGTGGTACAAGATCCTATTCAATCGTGAGCCGGATTTCATCCCTCACAAAGGATTTGCAGAATGGCAAATCCTCCAGGGTTGCTGGCTTCAAGTGGCAGAAGGGAATCCTTCTCCACAATCCGGACCCATTCGATTGGGTATTGAAAGTATTAGGAATGAAAGGGTGAGGTTAAAATCCCTTCTCAATATTGACCATTTTGAAATTCATGAAAGGGAAGAGGTACCTGTAAAGTGGGCAACATTTCAGGATCCTTGGGGCAATGGAATTGGCCTGTTCGAGTACCGTGACCGTTCCGTTATGAAGGAACAGATTGAATTGATCCTCGGCAAAGATGAACGAATGTTATAGTCATCATATAATTTCAAGAAAGAACGCACTTTTCGAGTGCGTTCTTTCTTATTACTTTGTAATCATTAAAATACATATTCTTCTTGACTCCAATCCAACTATTACCATAAAATGAATATACATTCACAAAGAAGCATAAAAAAGAATATAATTCATGAATAAAAATGAAAACTGATAAAGGAGGGATCTTATGTTTTCCGAGGAAAGACGGGAAAAGATTTTAGAAAAGGTAGAGAAGGTTGGTCGGGTATTAGCCAAAGACTTAGCAGAGGAATTCAATGTTTCCATCGATTCCATCCGAAGGGATCTATCGATCATGGAGGAAGACGGGTTAATCAAGCGGACCCATGGGGGAGCCATCCCCAACCCGAAAGTCAGAACAATGCCTCAGGCACCTGCCAAGCGTTACGGAGAGGGAACAAATGAGCAAAATGCCATTGCTAAAGCGGCAGCCCTTCATATTAAGGAAGATGAAACGGTATTTATTGGTGGGGCATCGATTCATTATGTCCTGCTGAAATATCTTCCTAAACATATTCCATTCACAGTAGTGACCAATTCCGTGGAAATCGCCTATCATTTAAGGGAATTCTCTAATATCCAAACCTACCTCATGGGAGGCAAAGTAAAATCATCCGGTAACATTACAGATAGCTTGGCAAATGAATTTGCACGTCAATTCACCCTCGACTTAAGCTTTGCAACAGCAGGTGGAATTTCGGCTCGAGGATTGAGTACCGCAACACCGGAAGTGGCCATATTCCACCGGACAATCTTTGAGAACTCAAGGAAGATCATCGCTCTGATGGAGTATACAAAATTGGGTGTTGAGCTCTTTACAGGCATGCACTCTTTATCAAAGTTGGACCTGGTCATCACCGATGAGGAAGCATCCAAAGACAAAATCGCCATGATCCGTTCTCAAGGTGTAGAAACATTTATTGCGAAGAAAGACGAATAGGCCTTAGCCCTGTTTATTATGGACAGGTTTTTTTAAAATTAATAAAAATGGTTTAGGTGGCTAAAAAAGGAGATAACTTGGATTTCACACTAAGCTATTCAAGATATTTTATGACATTTTCGCAAACCCTCCATCTCTACAAATTACATATTGTGGTAAAATCATACTATACATCCTTGAAACCATATGAAAGCAACTATGGTATAATTTCTCCTTGGAAAAACCCATATAAGAATTTGTAAGAAGGAGTGAAAGAAAGTGAGTTTTGAAGGTCAAAAGATACTTCCCGCGATACGCTCCATGAAGGACTTTGATAAAATGCTCGAAACCTCTTTCCAATACGGTGTGTTTCTCGACCTTCACGTCGGAATGCTGAAGAGTGTATTTGAATATGCCCGTAAAGAGAATCGTAAGATGTTTCTACACCTTGATCTTATTCACGGTTTAGCAAGTGATGAGTATGCGGCGGAATATGTCTGCCAGGAGATCAAGCCCTATGGCATCATTTCCACTAAAGGGAATGTCATTAAAAAAGCAAGGCAAAAAGGCGTCTTTGCCACGCAACGAATGTTTGTCATTGATTCCAGTGCCATGAATCGCAGCATTGAACTGATTCATAAAACGGATCCAGATTTCATTGAAGTCCTACCCGGTGTCGTTCCAAAGATCATTAAAGAGATCGGTGCAAAGACCGGCAAACCCATCTTTGCAGGCGGACTGATCGACACAGTGGAAGAAGTAGAAGCAGCACTTGATGCAGGGGCAACGGCGATCACTACTTCTGATCGTGTTCTTTGGAAACATTTTGACAGATAAAAAATCATGAAATCCCATTGACACCGCTTTCATCTTGGAGTAACATAGTTCACAAGTTAATACGTTGTGAAAGAGATGAAGAGACTCACGTGAAGTGCCTGTAAAGTATAGGCATATTCCGTGAGTCTTTTTGTTTTTGATACAACAGGTTCTGTTTATGGGATACTAAGCTTATACAAGAAGATTATGACCTGTGAATATAGGGTATACGAGCTAAAAAGCCTTACAAAAGGATGTGGGTCATTCTTGGACTTCGGAACAATATCATAAACATATTGTTTCATGTGTTGTTTTAAACAGAGCCAAATACAGTCGAAACGAGGGATGATACATGAATGCATTTTTAGGAGAAGTGGTTGGAACGGCAATGCTGATTATCTTCGGTGCAGGGGTTTGTGCCAATGTAAACCTGAAGAAGTCATTTGCTTATAACGCCGGATGGATCGTGATCACATTTGGTTGGGGCTTAGGTGTTGCCATGAGCGTATATGCAGTCGGAAAGTTTAGCGGAGCTCACTTAAATCCCGCGGTCACGTTAGGACTTGCCTTCAACGGCGACTTTCCATGGAGTGACGTACCCAAGTATATCCTTGCTCAAATGATCGGAGCGATCATCGGGGCAGCGGTTACGTATTTACACTTTTTGCCTCACTGGCATGCAACGAAGGACCCTGGCGTTAAGTTGGGCGTTTTCGCTACAGGACCAGCGATCCCACATTATTTTTCAAATTTATTAAGTGAAATCATTGGAACTTTTGTATTAGTAGTAGGATTATTGTCTATAGGGGCGAATACCTTTACAGACGGACTGAATCCATTTATCGTCGGATTCCTCATCATCGCAATCGGGATCTCGCTTGGGGGTACAACAGGATATGCCATCAATCCAGCCCGGGATTTGGGACCGCGGATCGCACACTTTCTGCTTCCGATACCAGGTAAGGGGCCATCCAATTGGGGATACTCATGGATTCCGGTAGTCGGGCCAGTCCTCGGCGGATCATTTGGTGGCGTATTTTATAAAGCGATCTTCATTGGGCAGGTCACAGCAAGCTTCTGGATCGTTCTGATCATCACATTAGCTGTGCTTGGACTAGCCTATGCGAGTGACAGAAAGACCAGCTTAGCGAAAAAAGTACATCAACTATCAACTGAAAATTAATCTATGGAGGGGTTATCAATGGAAAAGTACATTTTATCTTTGGATCAAGGAACAACAAGCTCAAGAGCCATCCTATTTAATAAAAAAGGAGAAATTGTTCACACGGCACAAAAAGAATTTACTCAATATTTTCCTAAACCCGGCTGGGTAGAGCACAGCGCAAATGAAATATGGGGATCCATTCTGGCCGTTATTGCAAGCGTTTTATCGGAATCAAGCGTTAAACCCGACCAAATTGAAGGAATCGGTATCACGAACCAACGAGAAACGACTGTTGTATGGGATAAAGAGACCGGTGACCCGGTTTACAACGCGATTGTATGGCAATCTCGACAAACAGCAGGAATCTGTGAGGAATTGAAATCACAAGGGTTAAACGACACGTTCCGGGATAAAACAGGGTTACTGATCGATGCCTATTTCTCCGGCACGAAGGTCAAATGGATTCTGGATAACGTGGAAGGAGCAAAGGAAAAAGCAGAGGAGGGTAAACTACTCTTCGGAACGATAGACACCTGGTTAATCTGGAAAATGTCCGGTGGAACGGCTCATGTAACAGATTACTCGAATGCATCACGTACCCTTATGTATAATATCCATGACCTGAAATGGGATGAAGAACTACTTGATATTCTTGGTGTACCGGCAAGCATGCTTCCAGAGGTCCGTCCCTCTTCAGAAGTCTACGGGAAAACGGTTCCGTATCATTTCTTTGGCAGGGAGATTCCGATTGCGGGTGCTGCCGGGGATCAGCAGGCTGCGTTATTCGGACAGGCATGTTATGAGAAAGGAATGGCTAAGAACACGTACGGTACAGGATGCTTTATGCTCATGAATACAGGGGAAAAAGCCGTGAAATCTGAAAATGGATTATTGACGACACTTGCCTGGGGAATCGACGGGAAGGTCGAATACGCCCTGGAGGGAAGCATTTTTGTTGCGGGCTCAGCAATCCAGTGGCTGCGTGATGGCTTGCGTATGCTGAAAGATGCGAAAGATAGCCAGGACTATGCAGAGAGAGTGGACTCAACCGACGGCGTGTATGTCGTCCCTGCATTTGTAGGGCTTGGAACTCCTTATTGGGATAGTGATGTCCGAGGAGCTGTTTTCGGATTAACCCGCGGAACTTCTAAGGAGCATTTTGTAAGAGCCACTCTGGAGTCCCTTGCCTATCAAACAAAGGATGTGTTGACAGCGATGGAAGCGGATTCCGGGATTTCCCTTAAGAAACTTCGAGTTGATGGAGGCGCGGTCAAGAATGATTTCTTAATGCAATTCCAAAGCGATTTATTGTCCGTACCGGTTGAACGCCCTGTAGTCAATGAAACGACCGCACTTGGTGCTGCTTACTTGGCTGGACTTGCCGTCGGTTTCTGGAAAGATCGGGATGAAATCTCCAAGCAGTGGAATAAAGACAAACAATTCGAACCTGAAATGGACTCCGAAATTCAGGAAGAACTGTATGATGGATGGAAGAAAGCTGTAAAAGCAACTATGGCTTTTAAATAATAAAATACTATGATATAATGATCACAAGTTAATAAACGGTTAGAGACTAAGAGAGACCAAGCATGCATTATGGCACATTACGACCATAATGTTTGTTTCGGTCTCTTTTTTTATGGTTAAACAGTAAGATATAGACCATTTATTTCTATCATTGTTAGGAGGAACCCATTATGACATTTTCAAGTACTGCAAGAAAAGATGTGAAACATACATTGGCGACTACTCATTACGACCTGATTGTTATCGGGGGAGGGATTACAGGTGCAGGAATCGCGCTAGATGCATCAAAGCGTGGAATGAAGGTCGCCCTGGTCGAGATGCAGGATTTCGCAGCGGGAACATCCAGCCGTTCAACTAAACTGGTACATGGCGGATTACGCTATCTTAAACAATTCGAAGTGAAAATGGTGGCAGAAGTAGGAAAAGAACGTGAAATTGTATACGAAAACGGTCCTCATGTCACGACCCCGGAATGGATGCTGTTGCCCCTTCATAAAGGAGGAACATTCGGGAAATTCAGTACTTCCATCGGCTTAAAGGTATATGATTATCTTGCTGGAGTTAAGAAAGGCGAAAGACGGTCTATGTTGTCCGTATCAGAAACGTTAACGAAAGAGCCCCTCGTCAAAAAAGATGGCTTGAAGGGCGGTGGTTACTATGTCGAGTATCGCACCGATGACGCACGATTAACCATCGAGGTAATGAAAGAGGCCGTTGCTCATGGGGCGACCGTCATAAATTATATGAAATCCCAGCGTTTCCTTTATGATAATAAAAAAGTAGTTGGCATCGAAGCCGAAGACCTGGTAACAGGGGAAACGGTCGAAATCCGTGGATCGAAAATGGTCAATGCGGCAGGTCCATGGGTGGATGATGTCCGCGGGAAAGATTACAGTACGAATAACAAGCAGCTCCGCCTGACCAAGGGGGTTCACCTTGTCATTGATCAAAGTAAGTTCCCTCTCCAACAGGCAGTTTATTTTGATACACCCGATGGACGGATGGTATTCGCGATCCCACGTGATGGCAAAGCCTATGTAGGGACAACGGACACATTCTTTGACTCAGAGAAAGCATCCCCTCATATGACATCAGAAGACAGGGACTATATTCTAAATGCCATTCACTTTATGTTCCCAGATGTATCAGTCGGCAAAGAGGATGTAGAATCCAGTTGGGCAGGTGTGCGTCCGCTTATATTCGAAAAAGGAAAGGATCCTTCAGAAATATCAAGGAAGGATGAGGTATGGGAAGCGGAAAGTGGACTGATCACCATTGCAGGCGGTAAATTGACAGGTTACCGCAAAATGGGGGAAAACGTCGTGGACTTGGTCTCTTCTCGATTAAAAGAAGAGACCAAGCAGAAATTCCCGGCATCCTCGACAAAGCATATGCCGATTTCAGGAGGTCATGTAAGGGGCTCAAAGAACTTCCAATCCTTTATTGATCAAAAAGGAGGAGAAGCAGCACAATTCGGCTTAACAGAAGCAGAAGGAAGAAAGCTTGCCGGTATGTATGGATCCAACGTGGATCAGCTATTCAAGCTGGCTCATGCTTATAGTGGTACAACAGACGAAATGTCCGTGCCTCCTTATCTGTATGCACAGCTTATTTATGCGATACAGGAGGAAATGGCCGCCACACCGGTGGATTTCTTTATTCGACGTACAGGTGCTTTATTCTTTGATCGAGAATGGGTAGAGAAATGGAAGGAACCTGTCATCGAGATCATGTCCAAATTATTGAATTGGAATGACGAACAAAAGGGTCGATACACGATTGAATTAGAGAATGAATTAAAAAATGCAGTGGTACCGATTGATTTACAGTCATGATGAAGGAAACGGCAGAGGTTCTGCCGTTTTTTTGCGTGCATTCAGTACTAAATCCTCCATAAATGGTAAAATAGGGATATAAGAGGCTTCTTTTAGGGACAGGAGGGATATCTATTGGAAGAAAATAAAAAAATGCGGAGAAGAAGAGTGTTTATCTCCATCCTATTATCTTCACTTCTGGCAACATGCATCACGCTCTTTGTTGAAAAAGGAGATATGATCACCACCAAAAGCAATATCATCGAACATTTCCAACAGTCAGAACCTATGAAGTCTTATAATGACTTGCAAGTAGTCTCAGAGAAAGAAGCCGGGGGACAGTACCTTCTTCTTTATACTTATAAAAATAAGTACAATGAAAAAGAAATCGGATTGGTTCATTATAGGAAAATGAAGCTTCTTCCCTTTTTCGAATTGGATCACTTTGATGATACCCTCCAAGCGACCGTAGGTACCGGTTTCTTGAATAATGGACAATTTATCGTTTACGGCAATCGAGAAGAGTTAGGCGCAGATTACTTTACCTACCGTCGGAATATTGAATTTAAACGAGTAAATTTGCGTGAGCCGACATTTTTCATCCAAATAGAGACATTTGAAAATCGATTTTTTGTTCCAAGACTGAATTTCTATTCGAATGATGGAAAAATCGTTGCTTCAACGAGAGCAAAATAAAATTATGCTTACAATTATATAAATATACGAAATGATGCTGAAATCGCTTAAAGTCTCCCATTCATTTCTTGAGACACCTACACATCACAGCTAATGGTAGTTGTAAGATTGCCGTTCAAGCTGTAAATTAAAATTAGAAATTGACACGACTCCTCGTCAAAGGCTGGCTTCAATGGGATGAAGCCGGCCTTTTTTTTGTTTTTCTAAAAAATCTAGAAAGTCCTGTCCGTGAAATTGATATACTCATAGAAAAGGGGGAGAGTCGACATGAATGAAAAAATAGCGGTTGTGACGGGATCCAATAGCGGTTTCGGATTATTATCAACAATAGAGCTTGCGCTGGCTGGCTTTAAAGTGATTGCCACAATGAGAGATCCTTCTAAAAGAGAAGCTTTAATTTCCCTTGCTAAGCAGGCAGGTGTGGAGCAATCCATCGATATTCAATCTTTGGATGTGACGTCTGAAGTATCTATAAAGAAGTTTTCGTCTTATCTTTCGCAAGTGGGGAGAGTGGACCTCTTAATGAATAATGCAGGCTATGCAGTAGGCGGTTTTGCAGAAGAGGTAAGCATCGAGGAATACCGAGAGCAATTTGAAACAAATGTATTCGGTGTTATGAGGATCACTCAGCTGGTACTCCCCTTTATGAGAAATCACGGGTATGGAAAGATCATAAATATGAGCAGCATTAGCGGAAAATTCGGATTCCCCGGATTAAGTCCTTATGTTTCTTCCAAGTTTGCTCTTGAAGGGTACAGTGAAAGTCTCCGACTAGAGGTAAAACCATTCGGCATTGACGTTTACCTCATTGAGCCTGGTTCTTATCGGACGAATATTTGGTCTTCAGGAAAAAAAATCACTTCTCGTTCGTTAGAGAAACATTCCCCTTATCATTTTTATATGAACAACATCCTTAAGGAAATGGACGCTGAGGTAGATTCACATGGGGATCCAAGTGAGGTATCTGCCCTTGTGAAAAAGCTTGCTCAGGGTAAAAAAAGTACATTCAGAAATCCCATCGGAAAAAAAATTCGATTAACGCTACTCCTCAAAATGGTCCTTCCTTGGGGAATCATCGAAGACATCGTCCTCAAAAAACTACAGATGCGCAAATGAAGCATGAATCCTGCAGATGTCTGAAAATAAAGAATTTTAATGTGAAGAAGGAGAAATTTGTCAAAAGAGCGAATATGCTTTAAGGAGACTATGACATGAAACGAGGTGAATACATGTACGACTGGAAGGGGGCATCGGCTCTTTGTATGAATGAAGGGCGTTTATTGATGGTATTGCAGGGAAAAGAAAAAGAAGAGAAACGATGGTCGGTTCCTTCTGGTGGCCTTGAGAAAGGGGAAACCTTAATGGAATGCTGCAGGCGTGAAGTGTGGGAGGAAACCGGCTATGAGGTGGAAGTTGTAAAACACCTTTATACTAAATGGGGAAATGAAGGAAACATCACCACACAGATTCATTATTATGAAGCCCGGCTTATCGGAGGGGCTGCAACTCTTCAAGACCCTGATCAATTGATACATAAAATAGAATGGATTACACTATCCGAGTTAAAGAAACTACCCCTGTGCTTTCCTGAGGATGAATCCATCCTTGAAGCATATATGAGTCATAAGCAAAACGCACTATCCTCTTAAGGGAATAGTGATGTTTTAGCCCAATATACTATAGAATACAACACAAAAAGGAGAGAGTAGAATGGTAAAACGCACTGGAGAAGTGATCATGGGAATTATCGGTATTGTTCTATCCGCATTATTTTCCATTATCGGTATTGTCATGAACATGGGGATGAGCAGTCCAGACGTCATGTCCCAGATCGAAGAAGGAATGCAGAGTGACCCGAATCTGCAGGATTCAGGAATGACAGCGGGGGATATGAATACCATTATGGAAGCAGCTGAATCGATGGGTTCTTATCTGGTCATATTAGGCATCATAGCTTCCATCATCGGCATTATTGCTGTCTTAACCATTGTTAAAAATAGAAAACCGGTGCTATCTGGTATTCTGTTTATCATTGCCGCTCTTGTCATCGGTCTTGGAACAATCGGATTCGGATTTATCCCCGGTCTTTTGTTCTTGATTGCGGGCATCATGGCATTCGTTCGTAAACCAAAGAAGATAGATCCGGTTTACTAAATGATCAGAGCCCAGGGATACTCTTATCCGGGCTCTTATTTTAATAAAATAGGCTCGACCCCACCTTGCTTTCCACCTGGATTTATATTATCTTAAAAGAAGAGTATCCTAGAAAAAACAAGAGACACTGGCGGCAACCAGTGTCTCCTGCTACACAGCAAACTGCAAGGAAAGCAGTGGCCCAATAGAGAAAGGAATATAACTCTACCCTTCAAAGTTTAGGCGCTTCATGAGGGTGGGGTTATTTCTTTTTGTCATTTGAAATAACAATGGCAATGATGGAGACAATTAAAGAGCCAAAGGTAATCATCAGCGTTAACGCCTCGTACGTTGTCACTATAAGCACCACCTCCTTTACAAGGAAGTGGCCACTCCCACCCTACATTCACTGTATAGTGAAAAGTATATCACAATCACACTCCTTCCTTTATAGGCAAGAGGTAGGAAAAGCATTTCCCGATCAAAAAAACAGACATTCATAGTTGGGATTCATCCAAAGAGACAAGATCATTTCAAACTTTCACCGAAATATGTTAGCATAGAAATGCTCATATGAAACGATTACATAACACCACGATATTCAAGGAGGAACATTGAATGAAACAACGTATAGAAATAGTGAAAAACTGGTTAAAAGAAGAAAATATTGATGCAGCATTTATCAATTCTACTGAAAACGTATTTTATTTAACAAACTTCCACACAGACCCACATGAGCGATTAATGGGACTATTTATTTTCCCGGAAGCCGAACCTTTTGTGATTTTGCCTGGAATGGAAGTGCGTCAAATAAAGGATGCAGGCTGGAGCAGCGAAGTGATAGGCTATTCTGATCATGAGAATCCATGGGATTTCATTCAAGAGGCCATTCAAAAAAGGAGCATCAAAGGGAACAAGGTAGCTTTCGAAAATGAAGTGGTGACCTATGGTCGCAGTCAAGAATTCCTGAACATCTTTGATGCACCCCAAATCGTAAATGCGGAAGACAAGTTAAACGAAATGCGCCTTGTGAAAGACGAGAAGGAAATCGAAATCATGCGACGTGCTGCAAAAATGGCGGACTTTGGGGTAGAAGTAGGTGTAAGTGCCCTCCAGGAAGGCATAACAGAAATGGAGGTCCTTGCAAAGATTGAGTACGAACTTAAGAAAAAAGGCATCCGTGAAATGTCGTTTTCTACAATGGTACTTTTCGGTGAAAAGGGTGGAGATCCACACGGAAATCCAGGGGACCGTCAATTGAAAGCTGGAGATCTTGTGTTGTTTGATCTTGGGGTCGTACTGGAAGGATATACTTCAGATATCACCCGAACCGTTGCCTATAAATCGGTATCGAATAAACAGAAGGAAATGTATAACACAGTCTTAAAGGCTGAGCTAGCTTCATTAGAGGCGAGTAAACCTGGCAATCGAATTGGTGACTTAGATCAAATCGCACGTGATATCATCACCGATGCAGGATACGGGGACTACTTCCCACACCGTATCGGACATGGATTGGGAATCAACGTCCACGAATTTCCTTCTATGAGCCATTTGAATGACGGCATTTTAAAAGAAGGAATGACATACACCATAGAGCCTGGTATCTACGTACCTGAAATCGGCGGTGTTAGAATTGAAGATGATGTGCTCATCACGAAAGATGGTTACACAACATTAACCAACTACCCTAAAGACCTTCAAATCATCGAATAGACACATAGGAAGGCTGACGTTTATGCGTTAGCCTTCTTTTTATGATGTCTTCCATTCATATCAAACTGAACAACAATTTCTAAATTCAATAGAACAAGAGTTCTTGAAAATGTTATAATTAAAGCATCATATACGGAACAGGAGAATGTTATGAAAGTCGTTATAGCTGAAAAACCCGATCAAGGGGCAACCCTTGCCAAACCGTTCCCACACAGGAAACGTCAAGGATACATCGAAATCCATCCAACCGCTATATTCCCTAAAGGGGCTTATATTACGTGGGCAGTAGGACATCTTTTTCAGCTTCAAGGCCCTGAAAAATATGAAAGCAAATGGAAGAAGTGGACACTCGATGATCTTCCCATCATCCCACATAGATTCCAGTATGAACTGCAGAGGGCCAAAGCCAAACAATTCTCCGTCATCAAAGAACTGCTGAATAAAAAGGAAGTGACAGAAATCATTCATGCCGGTGATGCGGGACGTGAAGGGGAATTGATCATCCGGAATATCGTCTCCATGTCCAGCGTACAGAAACCGATGAAGAGATTATGGATTTCTTCCTTGACCGAAAAGGCCATTACACTAGGATTTGAGAGTTTAAGAGAAGAAACCGAGATGAGAAATCTGTATTATGAAGCCTATTCAAGGGCTTGTGCCGACTGGCTGGTAGGGATGAATGCTTCAAGAGTATACAGTATCCTCTTAAAACAGCAGGGGATGTCGGATGTTTTCTCTGCAGGCAGGGTCCAGACACCGACACTTGCGTTGATTGTGAGAAGGGATGAAGAAATTGATCGTTTTAGAAGTGAACCCTTCTGGGAAGTGAAGGCCGATTTTCAGGTTGGTGATTACACCTATGAAGGAATTTGGCAAAAGGACGGGGAGAGCCGAATACAATCACGTGAGCTTGCCGAAAAGATTGCTTCTTTTTGTCAAAACAAACCCGCTTCCGTAACGAACATGAACGTAGAGAGAAAAGAGTTCTCTCCCCCTTTACTATTCAATCTTTCAGCCTTGCAGGCAACCATCAATAAAATGTATAAGTTCTCTCCAAAGAAGACACTGGATGTGCTCCAGAAGCTCTATCAAAAAGGGATCGTCTCATACCCTAGGTCAGATTCCCAATATGTAACAAAAGGCGAAGCGGAAGCTTTTCCGGAAATCATGACTAAGCTACAGGCATATAGCCCCTACAATCAATGGATCCCCGCTCCGGAAGCAAGTCTATTGAACAATAAACGATTCGTAAATGAAGCAAAGGTTTCCGATCACTACGCCATCATCCCAACGGAACAAGTAACTGACCCTGGCTCTTTACCAGAAGATGAGAGAAAGATTTATGATGTAGTCGTGAAGCGATTTATCGCTGCTCATCATGACAAAGCGATCATACATTACACTACCATCACCACCATCGTGGATGATAGGGCTGAGTTCATTTCTAAAGGAAAGCAGATCCTACAGGAGGGTTGGCGTAAAGTCCTTATGCAGCATGATAAAGAAGACGATCCTCTATTGCCACCAGTTGCCGAACAGGATAAAGGATTCGTGAAGAAGGTCATTACTAAAGAAGGAAAAACCCAGCCCCCAAAGCGATATACAGAAGGACAATTGATAACGTTAATGAAGACCGCGGGTAAACATATGGATAATGATGAACTGGAAAAAGTGCTGAAGCAAACAGAGGGACTGGGAACAGAAGCGACAAGGGCCGGGATTATCACGATGCTTAAGGACCGAAAGTACATTGATATCCAAAAAAATATTGTTTTCCCAACTGATAAAGCCAAAGTATTAATTCGTGCAATTGGGGAGAATGTGTTATCTTCAGCGGAAATGACGGCAAAATGGGAACAGCGCTTGCAAGAAATAGGAAAAGGAAAAGCGTCTGCACCCGAATTTATGGAACAAGTAAAAAAATTAAGTGATCGGCTCGTTCAAAATGCCCTTAAAGAATCCCAGACCTGGAAGTTCGAGGATCTGGATACAGATTCCATCCAACGAAGGAAGGGAAAGAAAGGGAAACCTGCGACTAAAGCCAGTCTTGGCAGATGCTTGAAATGTGATGGTAAGGTCATCGATAAAGGGAAATTCTATGGATGTTCCAATTATCAAAAGACGAAGTGCAGCTTTACGATCTCCAAGACCATCCTATCAAAAAAAATCACCCAAAAAATCGTTAAACAAGTATTAAAAGAGGGGAAATCCGATCGAATAGACGGTTTCAAGAAAGGGGAAAAGGAATTTTCGGCTTACCTAAGCTGGGATACCCACCAGAAAAAAATCCAATTCCAATTTGATGTTAACTAACCCCTATGAGAAATGGTGGCTTCATTTATTTGGAGCCGCTTTTTTCTTTTTTGACCATTCAACCTCGGAGAGAATATTGATTGGAAGAAGTTTATTTTTCTCTAAAATGGATAAAACAAAAGAGTGATAGGAAATCAACGATTGAAAAAATGGAGGGTATACATTGAAGAAGATATTGATGGTGTTAACAAACGAAAGCAAAATCGACGACGAACACGAAACAGGTCTTTGGTTATCTGAGTTCGCTGAACCATATGAAGAATTTAGAAATCAAGGTTACAGTGTGGATGTGGCAAGTTTAAAAGGAGGTCGCATTCCACTGGATCCAAACAGTCTTGATGATGAACAGGTGGAAAGATGGAAAGGTGTCACGAAGGAACTCGATCAAACATTGGTCCTTTCCCAATTGAATGTGAATGAATATGCCGGTATCTTCTTACCGGGAGGTCACGGGACCATGTTTGACCTTCCTGAGAGTCCAGAGCTCAAGAAAGCGTTGACCCATTTCGCTGAAAATGATAAGGCGATCGGTTCTGTTTGTCACGGTCCGGCAGGATTTGTCGGAACGAAACTCTCAAATGGTAAATGGCTGGTTGAGGGAAAAAGTTTAACGGCATTCACGAACGAAGAAGAGCAGCAAACAGGACTGGATTCACTGATGCCCTTTTTATTAGAAACAAAATTGAGAGAACAGGGAGCACAATTCGAAAAATCTGATGCATGGAGCAATCATGTGATCACCGATGGAAAATTCGTGACTGGTCAGAATCCACAATCCAGTCAGTCAGCTGCGGAAGCGTTCGTTAAAGTGCTGTAACAAATTGTTTCAGAAAGAGCATGGGTTCAAACCATGCTCTTTTTTTGTTCTCAAAATGATCATCAAATGTGATAAAATCGGGAGAAGAAAGAGGAGAAGGGGGAAGCATATGCAAGCTATCCGGATCATGATACAAATAGCTATTCTCTGTATTTTTTATGAAATCGGAAAATGGTGTACATCCTTCTTTCACCTACCAATCCCCGGAAGCATCATCGGGATGATGCTTTTATTTTTATTATTATTGACGGGGGTCCTAAATGAAAGGATATTGATGGACGGCTCGGGATTTTTTCTAAGACACTTTTCCTTCTTTTTCCTCCCTTTATCGGTCAGTGCAATTGTCCTTGGTCCGTATTTTATTGAAATGGGATGGAAGCTTGCCCTTATTCTGATCGTAAGTGGACTAGTTGGATTCGTAGTCACTTCTGTATCAGCAGAAATGCTCATCAATTGGAAGGAGAAAAGAACATATGACCGATCTCATTAGTTTCCTGCTCACAACAGGCATTACACTCCTATATTTTTTTCTTGCTGT
Organism: Rossellomorea sp. NPDC077527; assembly: GCF_044542955.1. Classification (NCBI taxonomy): domain Bacteria; kingdom Bacillati; phylum Bacillota; class Bacilli; order Caryophanales; family Bacillaceae; genus Rossellomorea; species Rossellomorea sp. NPDC077527. The sequence continues at coordinate 175,324 of NZ_JBITVL010000004.1, forward strand.
CCGAATCCATCAGCACTGGCCAAATCCGTTCACGATCCCGATCTTTCTAAGTACGGTTGCGATTATTATCACGTTATTGATCTTGGATATTCCGTACAAGGAATATGCACATGACACTTCACTTATCACCTATTTACTTGGTCCGGCGACAGTATCCCTTGCGTATCCCCTTTATCAGCATCGATTATTGCTCATGAGAAACATTCAACCCATCCTTTTAGGCATTCTGTTCGGAAGTGGCATGTCCATGCTGGTGTCTTATTACATCAGCATCCGTTTAGGTATCCCGACTGACTGGAGCCGATCATTACTATTAAAAACCATCACCACTCCAGTGGCAGTTGAAATCGGGAGGGAGATTGGGGCGAAAATCGAAGTCATCCCCACGGTAGTCATCGTCACAGGTATGATAGGTGCCATGATTATCCCTACAATCCTGAAGGTGATCGGCATTAAACACCCGATTGCTAAAGGCCTTCCATTCGGTGTCATCTCCCATGGAGTGGGTACAGCCCAAGCCATAAAAGAAGGAGAGAGAGAAGGAGCTGTCAGCGGCGCCGCCATGGCATTGACTGCCACCATCATGTCTTTTCTCATTCCTATCCTATTTCTTTTGGTTTGAAAAAAGGGTGAAGGGAGAAGCTATAAAGGAGCGCACACCTAATGAACAAAGGAGAGGCCAGCAGTGAAATCATTCGTTATGAAAATCCGAAAAGGGATATGGGTCGTTCCCGCTCTTTACAGTTCAGCTTCGTTGGCGCTGGCCATCACCACTGTATCACTGGATACATACTGGATACATAAAATTGAACCGTTCCTCCCGGTCATGATGTTGACGAGCATTGACCTGGCTCAAACAGTATTGAGTGCAATTGCATCGTCCCTACTAACGATGACCACCTTTACATTTTCTACTGTGATGGTTGTGCTGACGACATACTCATCTCAGTTCTCACCAAGAACCCTTCAAAATTTTGTGAAGGATAAAACGACAATGAGAGGCCTGGGGATTTTTCTGGGCGGCTTTATCTACTCCATCATTTCTCTCTTATTTATGAGGCAGAGCCTTGAAGAGCATCTGGTATCATCTGCTTTTATCGGAGTTCTTTACGCCATTGTCTGTCTGGCTTTTTTTGCCTACTTCATTCACCACATTGCGACTTCCATTCAGATCAGCCGCTTAATCGAGCGCTTGGAAGAAGAAGCGTTAAAGGTGATTGACTATTATCAGGAAATCCAAAAAGATCAAGAGATTCATCCATACAAAACCATCCCGGTTCAATACGATAGAGTGAGGGAATATACATCTCATAAAACTGGATTTATCCAATATATAGACTTTTCAGCATTGGTGAATCACGCTTCTCAGGAGGATGTTCTTATCAATTTTGAAAAAGGTATAGGTGATTTTGTAAAAGAAGGAGAAACTCTCTTCTCCATCCATAGCCATCAACAGCATGAAAAAGATTTAAGCCCATATCTATTCATTGGCAGAGAACGAATGGGTGAATATGACCTTGCCTATTCCTTACAAAAGATAGTGGAAATAGCCCTGAGAGCCATTTCTCCCGGCATAAATGATCCCAACACAGCAAGGGATTCAATAAAATATTTAGGACTGATCCTAAGTGAAACTCACCGGATCCAGGACGGGGTCCTTACGTTGCATGATGATGACCGGCATCCCCGGGTCATGGTGACTTTATTTTCATTCAATCACATTCTCTATAACACGTATTATCAGATTGTTCATTATGGGAAAGGCGATATTTCTGTGATCCTATCTATCATGGACTCACTTATTATGATAGACCAAAGTGGAAATATGGACCGGAAACATATTGTTTACGATTTTCATAAATATGTACTGCATGGAATGGATATGGATCAAATGCAGGAGTGGGATTTGTACTATTTAAACGAAAAGATCAAAAGACTGACACCTGAACAATGATGGATGATTGAAAACCAGCTCCTTTCATGAGAGGCTTTCCCTTTAAAAATGCAGGATGTTTCTGTATAGTAAGGGAAGGAAATTCAAATAGAGAAGGAAGATATTATGATTGTCAAAACGGATAAAGACTTACAAGCATTAAAAGAAATCGGGCGTATTGTTGCCATGATCCGCGATGAGCTGCGAACTCACACAAAACCTGGCGTTACCACTAAGGAATTGGACGATAGGGCTGGCAAATTGTTTGAAGAGCATGATGCCATCTCAGGACCAAAAGGGGAATATGACTTTCCCGGGTTTACATGCATCAGCGTAAATGAAGAAGTTGCCCACGGCATCCCTGGAGAAAGGGTTATTAATGAAGGGGACCTTGTCAATATAGACGTATCTGGATCTAAAAATGGCTATTATGCAGATACAGGCATTTCATTCGTTGTCGGCGAAGGCGATCCGAAGCTTACAGATTTGTGTGATGCTGCGCTGAAATCATTCGAGGCAGGACTCAAAAAGGCGAGAGCCGGTTCGAAACAGAACGGAATAGGAAAAGCCGTAAATAATGAGGCGAGAAAAAATGGATACACTGTGATCATGAATTTAACCGGGCACGGGGTTGGTCGCTCACTGCACGAGAAACCGGACCACATCCTGAATTACTTCGATCCTTGGGATAACGCTTTATTAAAAGAAGGAACAGTCATCGCATTTGAACCATTTGTCTCCACAAAAGCCCAAAACGTAGTCGAAAAAGGAGACGGATGGACATACATCACCCCGGACAACAGCTTCGTTGCCCAAATTGAACATACCATCATCATCACCAAAGATGAACCAATCATCCTAACAAAGTAAAGAAGAGAGGGACGGACCTTGATTCCGGGAGATATTCCTGGAATCGCAGGTCCGTCCCTCCTTTTGTACATGTTTTGTATAAGTGATAGTATAAGCATAATGTAAGTGGTTCGTCGCACTTTCGAATTCCCCGTCAAACTGCATGTAGAGATTCTCATTCATACATTCCATAGAATCAAACAATAGAGAGTTTTGAATACTTTGTAAACAAAATGATTGTATTAGGAAAAAAGTTGGGGTAAAGTATACTTATTGTAGTTGTACAAAAATTATACAATTAGCCCAAAAAATAACATTTATATCGGAGGCACCTCAAAATGGCTGTATTATTCTCAAAAAAACCAAAGAATGAACCTGTGCTCGTTCGCGAATCAAATGTCATTGTATTGAAAGATAAAAAATTGAATGAAAGACTACATTATATGCAGTTTCAAGAACACCACCTTCAAGAATTAAATGAGATCCTTCCCGTATACGACCAACTATCAGACACCTTCCTCGAAACTGTACTTGATCACTTGTACAAGCATCCAAGTTTAGTCGAGATTGCCGTGAACCATTCAAGCAGGGAACGATTAAAGGCCGTTTTCCATGACTATTTCAGGTCCTTATTTTCTGGTGAACTGAATGATGAGTATTTTTCCATGAGAGAACGGATGGGCAAAACTCATAACCGAAATGGAGTGACGATTGATTGGTTTATTTCGACTTACACCACGATCCAGCATCTATTAATTCCAAAGATTGTTGAATTATATCAAAATGACCCCTCTAAGCTTGCATCTGTTCTTGTTGCAATAGATCACGGTATTCATTTAGATGCGAGTATCGTATCTGAATATTACATACAGAGCAGAATGGACGAACTTGAAAAGCTGCATCTGGAAAACCAGGAACTTCAATTAGAAATGCTGAACATGAATACAGAACTCGGATCATCCTTAAGTCAAACGGAACAAAGCCTGAATGAGACTGCGACAAAAGCTGAAAGAATCCGGGCAGAATCAGAAAATACCGAAAAAAGCAGCAAAAACCTCCTTCAACTTTCTAAAATGAATAAAGATCAAACGGATCATATGATTGAGAGCTTCGGGATCATCACAGAACAAATCAATACCTTACTGAAAGAAATTAAAGGGGTTAAGGATATAGCCGAGCAGATTACACCGCTCTCTAACTCCATTCAGCAAATAGCTGAGCAAACAAATCTTCTTGCATTAAATGCATCCATTGAAGCTGCAAGGGCAGGAAATGAAGGTAGAGGATTTGCAGTGGTGGCATCAGAGGTAAGAAAACTGGCGGAAGATTCGAAGGAACTGAGTAATTCCATCCATCAGCTCGTCAATGAAAGCAACAAGCAAATCGGCATTGTGTCAAATCGCGTCCGTAACATGACTGATTTGACAGAGAACTCACGTCAGGAGATTGGGAATGTCCAAAGTGGAATCATGACGGTCCAGATGGAAATGGAAAACTATATGGACATGTTCAAACGGAACCAATCAGAATTACATCACATAGTAGAAGCAATTAAGAAAATAAATCATACGACAGATGAATTGGTACAATTCGCTTCCACCATCATTCAAAAAATGAACACATAAAAAAGAAAGGGCAAAGGGGATTAAATCCCTTATGCCCTTTCTTTTACTATTATACAATCTTGGTTTTACCGCATTCCTGGCACTTACGAAAAAACTTTCCATCCAGCACCCTGGATTTAAAAATGTTGTTCCCACATTCGCAACGACCACTATGTTCGTCAGGATCATCCTTATAAAGGACGATATTCTCTTCTTGTTCTTCCTTCATTGTCTTCCCCCATTAACACCATACTTCTTTCTATAGTATAGAGGGAATGCGCTAACTTGTTAAGCGAAAATCGTCAAAGGGTGCCAATTATTGCGATAGCCACACTGCGAGACCGTGCCTTAACGTAGGCATTTCTTTCATTTTTTTGAGCCATCAAATATGCAGTGAAAGTCCATAAATTAACTTTTTATCTAAAATATTCTTTTATTTTATCCATAGTCTTCCTCTATATGATAGTTCATCCAGGAAAACACTTTCTATTACAGAAGTGAAATATTCTTGACGCACGATGTTAATTTTCCTGTTATTGAATTGAGATTTTACTATGTTAGTATTTTCCCTGTTAGCAAAAATAAATAAACCGCTAGCTACATAAGGAGGAATTTTTCTATGAAACTTAAAAAATCGATTATTTCTGTGGCTGCATTTACAACACTTGCAGTGTCTGGTGGAGCTAGCGCTTCAGCACAGAACATAGAAGTAAAAAAAGGCGACACATTATGGGGACTTGCACAGGAATACGGAACATCAGTTGATCAACTCATGACATGGAATAACCTAGGTTCGCACGTTATATATCCTGACCAGGAACTCCAGGTTTCTTCTAAGGAATACTATACAGTAAAAAAAGGTGACACACTTTGGGGAATCTCTTCCCTTTATGGAATTTCAGTTGACAGTCTTGTGGGATGGAATGCCCTTGATAGCGACCTAATTATTCCAGGACAAGAACTAATCATCAATCTAGACGATAAATCAACTTCAGCTGCTGCAAATACTTCTGAAAAAGCAGAAGCCCCTGCTAAGAATCAAGAAGCAGAAGTAGCTCCAGAAGCTGAAGCGCCAACTAAAGAAGCAGAACCAGCTCAAGCTGAACCTGCCGCTGAACAAACAGCAGTAAAAGAAATTACGGTAGAAGCCACTGCGTATACTGCAAATTGTGATGGCTGTTCAGGTACAACGGCTACCGGCGTGAATTTAAAAGAAAATCCTGATGCAAAAGTGATCGCAGTAGATCCGGATGTTATTCCACTAGGATCTAAAGTGTATGTTGAAGGGTATGGTTACGCGACTGCAGAAGATACAGGCGGAGCCATTCAAGGTAACCGTATTGACGTGTTCCTTCCTTCAAAAGATCAAGCACTTGATTTCGGAAGAAAAACAGTAAATGTAAAAATCCTTGAAACAAAATAATAGAGTAAAACCACTGAGAAATTATTCTCAGTGGTTTTTTTACGCTCATCATTGAAATCCTTCATCCGGTAATCTTCTAATACATGAAACCATATCTTTCTATACTACTCACAGAAACCAAACAATATTTCCCTCCATATGAAATACATAGAATTCTTTTAAAAGAGTCGACAGAATTAATGAAATATTACATGCTTGTCATCTAATTGTTATTGGTTTATAAACAGTTTGTTATGTGCCTGAGGTAAGTCTATGTTACTATTTCAACTGTTGGTTTCTTAACCAATCACAAAAGGAGGAATTTAACAAGATGAAAAAAGTATTATTTTCCATTTTTTCCTTCACAGTTTTTCTTACAATCGGACTTGCCTCTGCATCAGCGGAAAGCAATGATACTGACATAAATGATTATCATAATATAGAAGAAGGCGATATCCTGTGGGAAATCGCCAATCGATATCATGTTTCCATCGATGAGGTGGGCACACGCAAGCAATTGTTAGAAGAAGGGTATTCTGTGAATGAGGAATCTCAGACTGAGCAAGCTGTAAAATCTGCAAAGACTACGGAGAAGAAGGACGATAACGTTGTTAAAGAACTAGATATCAAAGCAACGGCTTATACAGCACATTGTGAGGGTTGTATCGGTATTACGAAAACAGGGGTCGATTTAATTGAAAACCCTGATGCGAGAGTGATTGCAGTAGATCCAAGCGTCATACCTCTCGGATCTAAGGTTTATATAGAAGGGTACGGTTATGCCCGTGCGGAAGATACAGGCGGAGCAATTAAAGGGAACCGCATCGACATCTATATGGAAAAAGAAAAGGATGCCCTTCAGTATGGGGTAAGAGATGTAAAGGTCAAAATTATAAAAGAGTAAGTAATGATAAGGGCGCCACTGTCGGCGTCCTTTTTCATATGCTCTTTTTTACTCCTATAGTATGAACTCCATTGCTTATTTCCCCTCTGTGCTTTTACTCTTTCTGGCAGCTGGAGCGACGGATTTCAGTTCTATTTCTTCACCCATTTGTTGTTTAGCCAATTTTTTTGATGCCTCATGCTGTGTTTGTTTATGATTTTTCATCGGATTACCTCCTAAGTAGATGTCATCATTATTTTCTCCCAAAGAGTATTGAATAATAGATATAAATGACACCAAGATTTCCAATTCATCTACCCCATCCTTTCAAGTATCAGCGACATTATTTCTTTGAGATCAACCTATATAAGTCAAGGCGAGAAAATACCATGAAAGAAGAGGGGATATCTCTATTACACCATATGAGTAAAGCGATTCCATTTCCAATTAGTATCAGATGAAGAAACAGAAAGAGAGGGATAATGCGATGAAAAAGAAAAGGAATGAAATTCAAAAAATGACAAAGACTAATAAAAATAATGATAGTTTTCACTTGCAAAAGTAAACTTCTTTCTGATAGGGTAACAAATGTTGGTTTTATAAGAGAGTGACTAGGGAATAGGTAATAAGTAATCATTCCCTCATCCTCAGAATGCACATTTTCCCATCGGCATTAACTGAGACTCTTTCAACATGAGGGGGCATTTGCAGTAGGTGTACATATTGCTTGAATAAACACCTCGAATCCCACTGTAGTACCCTTCATTAAGAAATGAGCTAAAAAAACCTTAGAATTTGGAAAGGAGAATTTTATGAAGAGAATATCCAATGTTTTCTGGATTACCGTATTACTGGTTGTTGCTGCCGTCGGGTATGGAGCAATCGCACCAAAATCGTTTGAAACCATAACAGCTAATATGCAGACTTTCATTACTTCGACTTTTGGTTGGTATTATCTTATTTTAGTTACAGTAATTGTGATCTTCTGTGTGTTCTTAATCTTTAGTCCCATGGGAACGATTCGATTAGGAAAACCGGATGAAAAGCCTGAGTATACAAAAGGAACATGGTTCGCCATGTTATTTAGTGCAGGTATGGGAATTGGTTTAGTATTCTGGGGGGCAGCGGAACCGCTGTCTCACTATATGGCTCCTCCAATGGCAGAAGGGGGAACTGACCAGGCAATTAAAGAATCGATGCGTTATACATTCTTTCACTGGGGCATTCACGCATGGGGGATTTATGCTATCGTTGCATTAGCACTTGCTTATTATAAATTCCGTAAAGATGAACCGGGATTAATTTCCGCTACGTTGAAGCCTATTTTTGGAGACAAAGTGAATGGACCACTGGGAACGGTCATCGATGTCCTTGCCGTATTCGCCACGGTCGTAGGGGTTGCAACAACGTTAGGATTCGGAGCAGCACAAATTAATGGCGGGCTTTCCTACCTGCTTGATATTCCAAACAACTTCACCGTCCAGGCCATCATTATCGGTGTGGTAACCGTCTTGTTTATGATTTCAGCATGGTCAGGATTAAGTAAAGGAATTAAATACTTATCCAATACGAATATGGTACTTGCCATTGCCCTTCTCGTATTAGTGTTCTTCATCGGACCTACGTTACTGATCTTGAATATGTTCACGGATACGATTGGTGCTTATATTCAAAACATCGCCGCAATGAGCTTCAGGATTGCGCCATTAAACGAAGAGCATCGTTCATGGATCAATGGATGGACCATTTTCTACTGGGCTTGGTGGATTTCCTGGTCACCATTCGTCGGTATCTTCATCGCACGTGTTTCAAGAGGAAGGACCATTCGCGAATTCTTGATCGGGGTATTACTTCTACCTGCTCTTGTCAGCTTCATTTGGTTCGCTACTTTCGGTACTTCTGCAATTGAAGTGCAACAAGCCGGTACAGCTCTTTCGGATCTTAATACAGAAGAAGTTCTGTTCGCCGTCTTTAACGGATTTGAATGGTCAACAATCCTTTCTGTCATAGCCATCACGCTGATTGGAACATTCTTTATCACATCTGCTGACTCAGCTACCTTTGTGTTAGGGATGCAAACCACTTACGGTTCGTTAACACCACCAAACTATGTTAAATTAACATGGGGACTTGCACAGTCTACCGTGGCATTGATTTTACTATATAGCGGTGGGTTACAGGCTTTACAGAATGCATTGATCGTCGCAGCATTGCCGTTCTCAGTGATAATGGCACTCATGATGATTTCTCTGTACAAGTCACTAAATCAGGAGAAAAAGGAATTAGGTTTATACATTAAGCCTAAGCCTAGAAAAACGAAAGAACCTAAAGAACAAATGTAAACGACTTAAAACGCCTGGAAGCTTCCAGGCGTTTTCTTTATGCTGAACTGGACGTTTTCATCATTTTTGACATCTTTCATATAGGAAGAACCCTTTATTCATCGCAATCAGTCATGTTCGCAAAATCTTGGCGGAGGATGTTTGATGAATTTCATTAACCTACATTTTGTCCACTACATACATTAATATCGTAGTAAGATAACTGGAGGTGACTGATGATGTATGGATATGGATACCCTGGATATGGATATGGCTGCGGTGGTGGCTACGCTGGTGGTTTCGCGTTAATCGTAGTTTTATTCATCCTTTTAATTATCGTTGGAGCAGCGTTTGTTTGTTAACATTAAATAGATAATGGTTAGGTGCTTCCGAATGGCTGATGATAAATCGCTGTTCGGGGGCATTTTTTTGTCCTTTATGGATTGTCAGCGATTGAATATCATATTAGAATACAAGGAGTATAAATTCCCTTGTAAAGGATCGACCCCATGCCTAAAACACGAAAAAAACGGCCAAAAAACAAGAAAACTTCATCACCTTTAAGGATCATACTCATCCCCTTCGTCATTTTAGCGCTTTATTATGCTGTCAACATTGGGGATCAATCATATAACCTTTCTTCGATTGGAAAAGAAGAAATTCCCGCCCAGTATATCCCTATCTATAAAGCCGCTCAGGAAAAATACGGTGTACCTTGGTATTTACTGGCCGCTCATCATCGAGTTGAGACGAAATTCTCCACAATGAAGACGCTTGTTTCTCCAGCGGGAGCTGAAGGACACATGCAATTCATGCCTTGTACCTTTGTAGGCTGGTCACACCCTAGCTGCTCAGGACTTGGGGAGGGAAACATCCCCTCAGATCAAAAGACAGACCCCGCTATTATTAAGAAATATGGAGGATACGGGGTGGATGCAAACGGGGATGGAAAAGCGGATCCTTTCCAAATAGAAGATGCCATATTCAGTGCCGCTAACTATCTGGCACGAAATGGGGCGGCTGATGGAAATATCGAACAAGCGGTATTTGCCTATAATCACAGTGAACAATATGTAGAAGACGTTTTGTATTATGCTGATCGATTCGTGGAAGAGGATAAGAAAACAACAGGAAAGCCTATGTAATAGATGAACCAGATCAAAAGAACCGTTGCTTTGTGAACGGTTCTTTTTTTGATTACCTATACACGCATTCAATAAATTGATATGATAAGGTTCTTGATTTTTAAAGTATGACAAAGGTGATTACGATGAAAATAATGAACATGATAGATGAGTGGAAAACTGCTCTTGATATGGAAATTCTACAGTTGAAAAAACGAGAAAATTCAGGTGTCCCTATTGAAGAAGGTAGATGCATACGAAAAGAGGAAGGTGCTTATATCTATTGGTTCACCTTTCACTATCAAGCTTTGCTACCCGAGGGGGGAAGCGTCATCTTTAAGCGTAAGCAATCCTTGATCCAAGGCGTGGTGATTAGTTCAGAGGACCGTGAGTGCATACTTGAGTTCGATCAGTTTCTGGGAGATACGTTTACCTATGGACAGATTCTTCATGAACCCTGGGACATCCTTGAAAAGCTCATGGAACGATTGGATGAGGCCAAGGAACGTCATGGGAAAACAGAGCGAATTCACCAGGTTATGTTTCCTGAAAAAAACAAAAAACAGTTTGAATATAAATCACCACAGCACGAAGCATATGTCAGAAGCAAGTATAACCCCGTCACATATCTGTGGGGACCTCCGGGTACAGGAAAGACCTATACCCTTGCCCGAGTGGCGGCTTATCATTATTCAGAGGGAAAAAAAGTGCTCCTTCTTTCCCATAGTAATGCTGCAGTGGATGTATTAATAGAAGAAATGCATCATTTTCTAAGCAGCCATGACAGGTGGATACCTGGAGAAGTCATAAGATACGGAGCAAGCAGAAAACGTATAAATGAAGATGTCACAGATTTGAATGTTCTTCAATTATTGGAACAACAGGACCCATCCCTTTCCGAGGAAAAAGGAAAGGTTGAAATCTATAGAAAAAGGCTGAAAAAAAAGTTATCCAAAACCTATTCTGCATATGATTCAGAAAGGTTGTCACAACTTGAAGTACATTACCAAAAAATCAAAGAAACCTTTAAGAGGAGAGAAGGGGATCTGGTCTCAGAGGCTAAAGTGATCGGGACAACTCTATCGAAAGCAGCTATCGATAAGCTCCTTTATGAACAGGAATTCGACCTAATCATTGTGGATGAAGCAAGTATGGCATATGTTCCCCAAGTTGCATTCGCTGCGTCGCTTGGGAACAGGATCATCATCTGTGGGGACTTCAAACAGCTGCCACCCATTTCAACTTCTTTTCACAGCATGGCAGTCAAATGGTTAAAGGAAGACATCTTTCATTCATCAGGTGTGGCGGATGCCGTAGAGAGAGGGGAGGATCATCCCCAACTATTATTGCTTCCGGAACAGAGACGCATGCACCCGAGTATTTCATCATTCTCCAACCATTATATTTATCATTCAAGAGTGGGAGATCATCCTTCCGTAGAAGCGATTCGTTCTTGCATCACCGAAAAAAAACCCTTTCCTTCATATGGTGCCGTATTATTTTCACTCATAGAAGGGACGGAGTGGGCAGAAACTCAAAAAGGATCAAGATGGAATGTGTTATCGAGTCTGGTATCTATTCAGCTGATTATTCAGGCAATGGGGGATGGGTTGCCTTCAATTGGTGTGGTGACACCGTATCGAGCTCAGGCAAAATGGTATAATCTGTTGCTGGATGAATTAGTAAGGAGTGGGCGGGCTTCTGAGGATCTATATGCATCTACTGTTCACGGCTTTCAAGGATCTGAAAATGATATGATTCTGTTTGATCTTGTTGATGGGGAATCCCACAGTAAGCCAGGAAGGTTGATTACCCAAAAAGGAAGCGAAAGGCTTATTAATGTAGCCATCACTCGTGCAAGGGGGAAGTTTATCCTTGTTGGAAACGATGCATTCATTCAACAAAAGACCGATAGATCCAAACCTGTACATCAATTGATTTCTCACCTTCAACTTGAAGGAAAAAGTGAGAATAGCAGTTCACTCTATCCCACGTCCACAAAGAAAATGAAGTGGATCGAATCCAATGATTTCAATAAGTTATTAAAAGATTTTAAAGCAGCAAAAACCAAAATTATAGTGAACGTCCAAGATAAAAAAGATATTCCACGACCATTAATGATGGCATTACAAACTGCAGCAGAAGATAAGCAGGTGGTGATTCGCTGTCAATCAGGTATTGAATCAGCTCAGGATGCAAAGATCGTATTAAAGGACTCATCAACTTCGATTCCTTTTATTGCACTTGACGATAAAGTGATTTGGTTCAACTCATTTGCAAATGGGGCGCATCCATTCCCATTCCACGTAAGAATTTTATCAAAGAAAATAACAGGCCAATTTTTCAAAATGATTGAAGAAAAATAAACGGTGAATCCTAAGGATTCACCGTTTATTTTTTCACCGAGATACTCCAATTTTGTTTCGGTTTGACGCGACCGATTATACTGGCTGTGATGGCGTGCTTATTTAGTTCTTCAAGATATCTTTCACCTTGAGAAGCAGGCAAACTGATAAGCAATCCACCTGAAGTGATGGCATCACAGAGAATCCATTGTTCTTCCTGAGTAAGATCAGGATCATAGTTGACCTTTTCTTGTAGCCATTTGTGGTTCGCTTTCGATCCTCCAGGAATGATACCTTGATCAGCCAATTCTTTCGTCCCTTCTAAAAGGGGGATAGAGGCATAGGAGAATTCAAGCGATAGGTTACTTCCTTTTGCCATTTCATAAGCATGTCCCATTAAGCCGAAGCCTGTCACATCGGTTACGGCATTCGGACTGAATTCTTGCAATACTTCTGCAGCCTTTTTATTTAACATGCTCATGACCTGGATGACGGACATTTCTTGGTCGTGAGTTACAACCTGACGCTTGATGCCTGTCGTCATGATCCCTACACCCAAGGGTTTCGTCAAAACTAGTATGTCTCCTTCTTGAGCACCATTATTGGTCCAGTATCTTTCAGGATGAACGATACCCGTAACACTCAGTCCGAACTTGGGTTCTTGATCGTCGATGGAATGACCACCAACTGTCACTGCACCGGCTTCTATCACTTTGCTTTGTGCTCCTGATAGAATTTCGGCAAGTATTTTTCCCCCTAGCTTTTTAATGGGGAAGCCTACAATATTTAAGACGGTTTTGGGAGTACCACCCATTGCGTACACATCACTTAACGCGTTAGCAGCAGCAATTTGTCCGAATTGGAAAGGATCATCCACAATCGGGGTGAAATAATCAACGGTTTGTACCATGGCAAGATCGGCTGTCAGTTGAAAGATGCCTCCATCGTCAGATGATTCGCTTCCTACCAATAATTCCTTAGTGTATGGTTGAGGGGGTAGCTGACGCAACACTTGCGTCAGGTCACTTGGACTAAGTTTGCACCCTCAGCCAGCTTTTGAAGAAAGTTCTGTTAATCGGATAATTTCTTCCTTGCTCATCTACTTCACCCCTTTATGTATGAATAGTCTTATTGTACAGGAAAAAAATGCAATCGGGCAAAGGAGAAGCGCAAAGAACTTTTACAAAGTGATGAATATTTGCACGCACATTTTCCATCCTATAGAATGAACTATAATAGCAAACGCATTCACATGATATGGAGGAGGATTCTGATGAACAAAATCATGTTGACCATTGAATTTTGCATGATGTGAAACTACGCACCTAAAGCCGCGAGTTTCGCGGAACAGCTGTTCAATCATTTTAGGTCCGACATTGGACAATTGAAGTTAGTGCCGTCTTCTGGGGGCGCATTCGAAATTACAGTGGGGGAAGATAAGATTTATTCCAAACTGGACACAGGCGTTTTCCCTGATGTCAACCAGATCATAACGATCATTGAACTTCATAAATAACTCTATCCGCAAAGATTGTTATTATTTTTTCACAGCCTGTGATCCTGCAGTTGCTCTGTCATTGAGTGTGTGCCTGAGGGTGAAGGGAACTGTATTAGTACTATTAACTATAATTGATCACTGCAACTACTAAAGTTGGTGTAAGTTATCCCGACATTTAAAGTATTATTACTGAAACATTTATGCTTGTACAGTTGATTGAAGCGGAAGGTGCTCGACTCCTGCGGGAAACGCTGGACAGGTGAGACCCCACAGGGCAAAGCCCGAGGAGGCTCACCGCCAGCCCCGCGGAAAGCGAGCACCTGGAGCGGAAATCAACCACCTCTCGCTTGTTCAAAAGTAACAATATTTACGAAAACGGGCATATAAATGAAGGATCTTTAGTCATTCGACAAACCTTGAACTCGAATGACGAAGGATGAAGGGGTGGAACATTCTTTTTTAGGAACGTTGATTTCAATTGTATGATGCTCAATGGAATAGGTGATGGCTCGTTGCTTTAAGCAAAAAGGAAATCGAATGGATCGTTTTCTAATTTTACTTTCATCCTTCAGCATGATCGATACCAATAATTGAGTATCCTTTTTCTTTATGATCAATTCCTCCGGACAAATATTTTCAGTCTCGATTTCCACGATGAACGATTCCGTCGTGTCAAGAAAGTCTACTCGGAATTCCTGTTCATCCAATTGAACCGTTGCAGGATCCAATAACCAATCCTTCATACCCTCCTCCCAGTTCTCTAAATAGAAATCCCCCTTATCCTTACTCATTTACACCTGACCCCCAACTACGTCTTTTACATATTGTATTCGTTCTAATTTAAATGGTGAGGGTGTTATAATGAGGAAAAAGAAAATAGGGGGATTAACCATGAACCATCTCGCCCGACACATACCACCTATTCATGAACTGCAGCAAACCGAACAATTCCGCACTTTCCTTCAGCATCACAACCTTTCCTGGGAAAAAGGGACGGACCTGCTGAAAAAGGTGATTTCATTATGTCGTACTTCCATTTTGAACAATGAGTGGGAAGGGCCTGATCCAACTTCTGACCAATTCGTTCATGAGGTTTTTGACCGAACTGAAACCATGATGCATGACTCCTATTCCTTGTCGCTTAGTAGGATCATAAACGCCACAGGTACCATTTTACATACCAATCTGGGACGGGCAAGATTAGGGAAGGAAGCAATGGAACATGTCATAACTACAACTTGTCACTACAGCAATCTCGAGTATGACATTGAGGAAGGGAACAGGGGATCGAGACATTCCCATGCGGAGAAATTCATCTGTGAGTTAACAGGTGCCGAAGCGGCAATGGTTGTCAATAATAATGCTGCAGCCGTTTTTCTTATCCTTTCTGCTCTTTCCAAAGATAAAGAAGTAATTGTTTCTAGAGGAGAACTGGTGGAGATTGGAGGATCATTCCGTATCTCTTCTATCATGGAAGAAAGTGGGGCTATCCTACACGAAGTAGGCACGACGAATAAAACCCATCTAAGAGACTATGAAGAAGCGGTGAACGAAGAAACGAGCTTGGTAATGAAGGTCCATCAGAGCAATTTCATCATCAAAGGTTTTACTTCCTCCGTTTCAACAGAGGAACTTGCTTCATTATCAAAAAAACATTCCCATGTCCTTTATTATGAAGACTTGGGAAGCGGGGCACTTTATGACTTTAGACAGTTGGGAATCGGACATGAGCCGGTGGTCAAGACAGTCCTGCATACTGGGGCAGACCTCGTCTCATTCAGTGGGGACAAATTATTAGGAGGGCCACAGGCAGGAATCATTGCTGGAAGAAAGCAGTGGATCGACCACCTGAAGAAGCATCAGCTTGCCCGCGTGCTACGTGTCGATAAAATGACTCTCGCAGCGCTTGAAATGACGCTATTGCACTACATCAAGGGAGAAGAAAAAGAAAAAAATCCAACCATTGAATCCATCACGCGAACCAAAGAAGACATCCTGATTCAATCCAAGAACTTTGCTGGCGGTATAATAGCACTGCAGAATGGTTTCACAACAATCATAACAGAAGGAAAGAGCCAGGTCGGAGGGGGGACGATGCCTGAGGTTGAATTGGACACATATATCGTTTCCGTCAGTCATCCTGCTCTTTCCTCACAAGACATACACGCGAAGCTTCGAAAGGGAAGCCCCTCTATTTTGACAAGGATTCAAGAGGATGCCGTCCTTTTTGATTTACGGACAGTCTCCCAGAAGGAAATGACAGAAATCATCCATGCGCTACATAACATACAAGAAACCAGATAAAAGGGAGAGCAGGCTGAAAGCTGCTCTCCCTCATGTATAGATTACATATCGTGGTGACTATTATTTTTTTGACGGGAATGGTTACGATTCTTTACTTTATGTGATCCACTCAAAGGCTCAGGCTGTCCCGATTGTTTTGGAGCATTTTTACGCATATCTTTGCCATCATTTTTGTTCATGATTCATCCCTCCTATCATTTAGAATGCTTTTTTAATGAATGAATTATTCACACGTATGGATACAATCGTGTTTGGCTATACTAAAAAAGCTAATTTCTGATTAAGGAGAGATCAATCATGCCTTACCATAAAAACAAGCAGCAGGCGTTTCAAGCGGCTGAACAGAGCGTGACGGAAGTACAGAATACGGTCAATGAGCTTGTACTTGATGGAGCAAGCTACGGCTCACAACTGGCTCATCTCAAAAATGAAGTGAATGAGGCCTATCAACAAATCGAAAATGCACTTGAAGTGGCTTCGGATACTCAACGTGCCCAACTTCAGCAATTCAAATCCGACTTGTCTTCTATTGTGAATGAAGTAAATGAACAATAGATTCAACCCGCTTATGGCTACTATAAAACCCACCTTGTTGAATATTCAGCAAAGTGGGTTTTATTCTTTCCATAAGCGGGTAGGGGAAAAGAGGTAGGGTTGGAGAACATCTCGGCCCATTTCTGCTTGACTGACATGTTCAGCCTTACCAGTTACTGGTTTGTTTTTCGTTTTTTATTAAACTGACGTTGTGCTGCAGTCAGTGGTTCATTGGAATACTCTTCATTGTATCCGGCACCCTGGCCTTGTGATTTCGCTGCATTCATTCCGTTCATAACATGATTTGATTTACGTTTTGCCAATGTAGAACACCTCCATGTAGATAGAATGCCACTTAACAAGGCTCCCTATTAAAGGAAAAGGCTAACAGATTTATTTTTTCAAAATAATATTAATTGAAATCTGACACGATTTGACAAGGTGAAAAATGTTGTTATACCAATATTTCTCTAGAAACCCAAAGGAGTTTAATCATTTAGATAAGTAAAACTTATCAAAAACAATAACTTTATTGTTATTTACTTATGTAATCGCTTGTATTAAGATGTAAATGTGAGAAAAGTTCGTTTAGAACGAAAACTTTTCGACTTATTGTGTGATGTAGTTTAGAGGGGGAATCGAAATGGCAAAGAACGATGTATTTAATGCACGATCTTCTTTCGAACTAGAAGGAAAACGTTATCATTATTATCGTTTAAAAGCGCTTGAAGAAGCAGGAGTAACAAAAATTAACCGTTTACCTTACAGCGTAAAGGTACTCTTGGAGTCTGTACTTCGTCAATTTGACGGACGTGTCATTAACAAAGAACATGTTGAAAACTTAGCAAACTGGGGATCCACTGAAGTGAAGGATGCAGAAGTTCCATTCAAGCCTTCACGTGTTATCCTTCAGGATTTCACTGGAGTCCCTGCGGTAGTGGACTTAGCGTCTCTACGTAAAGCAATGGCGGATATCGGTGGAGATCCTCAAAAAATCAATCCGGAAATCCCGGTTGATCTTGTTATCGACCACTCTGTACAGGTTGACAAATACGGTACAGCGAATGCATTACAAGCCAATATGGACCTTGAGTTTGAACGTAACGCAGAGCGTTATCAATTCCTTAGCTGGGCACAGAAGGCATTTGAAAATTATCGTGCTGTTCCACCGGCAACAGGGATCGTTCACCAAGTAAACTTAGAATACCTGGCAAACGTCGTTCACGCTATTGAAACAACAGAAGGTGATTTTGAAGCATATCCGGATACATTGGTTGGTACGGATTCTCATACAACTATGATCAATGGTATCGGTGTACTTGGATGGGGTGTAGGTGGTATTGAAGCAGAAGCAGGAATGCTTGGTCAGCCTTCTTACTTCCCTATTCCTGAAGTTATCGGGGTAAAACTGACTGGTGAGCTTCCTAACGGAGCGACTGCAACAGACCTTGCCCTTAAAGTAACACAGGTATTACGTCAAAAAGGTGTAGTAGGGAAATTCGTCGAGTACTTCGGTACGGGTGTAGCAACATTACCACTTGCCGACCGTGCAACGATTGCCAACATGGCTCCGGAATACGGTGCAACGTGTGGTTTCTTCCCGGTTGATTCAGAATCACTTGATTATCTGCGTCTGACTGGACGTGAAGAGGCACATATCAACATGGTTGAAGAGTACTTAAAGAAAAATGACATGTTCTTCACACCTGAAAAAGAAGAGCCAACATACACTGACGTAGTGGAAATTGACCTTTCAGCAGTGGAACCAAATCTTTCAGGACCAAAACGTCCACAAGATTTAATCCCACTTTCTGATATGAAAGAAGCTTTCCATAAATCGATTACGGCTAAAGAAGGCGTGCAAGGTTTCGGTCTGGATGCTTCTGAAATTAACAAAACTGCCAAGTACACTACAGAAGATGGAAAAGATGTTGTGATGCCAACAGGTGCGATCGGAATCGCTGCCATTACTTCATGTACCAACACATCTAACCCATACGTTATGTTAGGTGCCGGCTTAGTTGCGAAAAAAGCAGTGGAACTTGGAATGAATGTTCCAGATTACGTTAAAACATCCCTTGCTCCAGGTTCTAAAGTGGTAACTGGTTACTTAAGAGATTCAGGTTTACTGTCTTATCTTGAAGATATCGGATTTAACTTGGTAGGTTACGGCTGTACAACGTGTATCGGTAACTCTGGTCCACTTCGTCCAGAAATCGAGAAGGCTGTATCAGAAGCTGACTTACTATTGACGTCCGTACTGTCAGGTAACCGTAACTTTGAAGGACGTATCCATCCACTAGTAAAAGCAAATTACCTTGCTTCACCACCGCTTGTTGTTGCATATGCATTGGCAGGTACTGTGGACATCGATCTTCAAAAAGATTCTTTAGGTAAAGATAAAGATGGTAATGATGTATTCTTCAAAGATATCTGGCCATCACAAGATGAAGTGAAGGATGCTGTTAAATCAACCGTTACACCTGAATTGTTCCGCAAAGAATATGAGCATGTCTTCTCTGAAAACGAGCGCTGGAATGAAATCAAAACAAGTAACGAACCACTTTACAGCTTTGATGAAACATCAACTTACATCCAAAATCCAACGTTCTTTACAGGACTAGCGACTACACCTGAGGACATCCAAGGGTTAAGCGGTCTTCGCGTTGTTGGTAAATTTGGAGATTCTGTTACAACCGACCATATTTCACCAGCAGGTGCCATCGGAAAGGATACACCAGCAGGGAAATATCTTCGTGCGAATAATGTAGAACCTCGTGACTTTAACTCTTACGGTTCACGTCGTGGTAACCATGAAGTGATGATGCGTGGTACGTTTGCAAACATCCGTATCCGTAACCAAATTGCTCCTGGTACAGAGGGTGGCTTCACTACTTATTGGCCTGAAAATGAAGTAATGCCAATGTATGATGCGTGCATGAAGTATCAACAAGATGGTACTGGGTTAGTTGTTCTTGCAGGTAAAGATTACGGTATGGGATCTTCTCGTGACTGGGCAGCGAAAGGTACGAATCTTCTTGGTATCAAGACGGTTATCGCTGAAAGCTATGAGCGTATTCACCGTTCGAACCTTGTGATGATGGGTGTTCTTCCACTTCAATTCAAGAAGGGTGACAGCGCAGAATCATTAGGATTGACAGGTAAGGAAACAATTTCTGTCAATGTGACCAACGATGTAAAACCTCGTGATATCCTAACTGTTTCAGCTGTAGCTGAAGATGGTTCAAAAACAGAATTCGAAGTACTGGCTCGTTTCGATTCTGAAGTAGAGGTAGACTACTACCGTCATGGTGGTATTCTTCAAATGGTTCTTCGTAATAAATTACAAGCATAAGATGCTTTAAAGCCCCGGTTTATCCCGGGGCTTTTTTTAATCATCATCCACGTTCCCTCCTTCAACTCGTAAAATCCATGACTAAAGAAAGACAAGCCTTCATAAGATGATAGTAAATATCCGTTTTAGGAAGGGAGACACTCTTTTGAAATCCATTTTTGGCATTTTGCTTGTCACTTTATTAGTCTTTTCATTCTATATAGAGAATAAATCCTCTCCGAATTCCTTCACTAAGAACACGTTTCAACAAAGTGAAACCTATAACCAATTGATCGATATTGAAGAGGGAGAGACTGCAGAAGCCACTCCTGTTGAAAACGATTCCGGCCCGAATGTGGGAGATGCGGCCATTGATTTTAAGCTAAAGACGTTGAGTGGGGAAGCCAAGACATTATCTGAATTGAAAGGGAAGAAAGTGATTGTGAATTTCTGGGCTACCTGGTGCCCTCCTTGCAAAGAAGAGATGCCTGTCCTGCAGGAGTTTTATGATAAATACGGCAAGGACGTTGAAATACTCGCCATCAACATCGATCCGCAATATAACGTTAAAGAATACCAAGCATCACTGGGTCTGACATTCCCCATCCTATTGGACACAGATGATAAAATCAACAATGCCTACGACATCCTGACTGTCCCAACTACGTATATCATCAACGAACAAGGCATCATCACCCATAAGCAAATAGGAGCCATCACCGACATCGATACCCTTAAGTCCCTGATTAAGTAAGGGACGGACCTTCATACAGTGAGATGATGCCACAGACGTACAAGAAATAATGACTTGAACAGCCACAGACACCCATCAATCGCTCCAAATGTGACCTTTGTTTAAAATATCTGACATTTGGATATACTATTTATACAAACACATGAGAGAGCGAGGGGATCGACATGCGCAGACCAAGGAAAAAATCATTTGCGGATCTTGTGAAAGAAAACAAACAACAACTCCTATTGGATCAGGATGCTATTGATGCCATTGAAGAACGTATCGATGCAAGACTTGAGATTAAGCGCCCTATAGGCAAAGCCGAGTAAGAAATTACGAGGCTTATTTTTTTTGCTTTCCTTTATTACTGCCAATTATTACGCCTATTCATCCTTCCGAATTTGGTAATCATACTAGTAAGGGGGGAAGTTGATGAGTAACTCAAAGGGAAGTCCGAATCATTTTGCACCGAATCATATCGGTACGCAATCAAGAGCCGCTGGAGGCAACAAAGGAAAGCAAATGCAGGATAAATCAGGGAAGCATGCACAAGTCATCCAAACGAAGGGTGAATAACGCTTACCTTTATAAGAGGTAAAGAGGGATTGACCTTAGAGGTCCGTCCCTCATCATTGATGGGAGGAATGTTAGAATGGCATGGAATAAACCGAATCCGGATGATCGTAGTGATAATGTTGAGAAGCTTCAAGGTATGGTTCAGCATACAATCGAGAATATAGATCGAGCAGAGGAATCAATGGCTTGTACGGATAGCGAAGAGCAGCTTCAATCCATTCAGGCTAAGAACGAACGTCGCAGAGAGAGCCTTCAGGCGTTTCGCAGCGAAATCAAGGACGAGTCGAAGCAATAAAGGGAACAGCCCGGACAGAAAGGCTAAAGGAATAGTTGCCTTTCTATCCGGGTCATTTTATTATTTTTCATCAACATCTCATTTCGCTAATTAGGAGCCTTATCCTCCGAAGCCAATTAATTCTATGCCTGACGCAACTATGATAAAATGGACAGGATACTGATTAGATAAAGAGGGTGTAATGATGCAGATTTCAGAGAAAACCATAGAAGTAAGATATGCCGAAACCGATCAAATGGGCGTTGTCTATCATGCAAATTACCTTGTTTGGATGGAACTAGGTCGTACAAAACTTATTGAAGACCTAGGATTTAGATATGCTGATATCGAGAAAGAAGGAATTCTCTCCCCAGTCATCGATTTGAATGTCAGCTATAAATCACCCGTTCGCTATGGAGAAAAAGCATTTATTAAAACATGGATTGAAGAGTACGATGGACTCCGCATTACATATGCATATGAAATCTATAATGGAAAAAACGAACTGGCCATCACTGGACAATCGAAACATGTGTGCGTCAAACAGGAGAATTTCCGTCCTATTTCAATAAGAAAAATGTTTCCTCATTGGCATGATGCGTATGAAAAGGCAAAAAAGTAATTCGGGTTAACTTCTTCGATTAAACCTTTTCCCTGGATTTCCTCAGAAAATAAATTGGAAAGGAAAACGCCATGGCATTCGGACTAACAAAAGTAGAACTAAAAGAATGGAAACAGCAAGTAATGAAGGGTGAGATTGCCTTTCTGACACACTTCTGGCTGGATGAACGCTTTCCCAATGCACGTTCTGTAACAAAAGTTGGCTGCTCAGACATCGCTGCATTATCCCGGTGGGGAGAGAAGTATGGCTTGAAGAAGGAATGGATCCATCAAAGGGATGACGGCTTCCCCCATTTTGATCTATTAGGGGATACCCAATATGACATCCTTTTAAAAGAAGGTCTTCATGATCATATTTCACGTTTTGTTAAAGGATAGCGGTATTTTCGTGAATGCAAAATGGCTGGCGAAGGCCAGCCATTTCTTTCTTACTTTTTATATTCGTAAGATGGTTCTTGAAGATTTTGGTCGTACTCAACGTATAAATCATGACCATCAAAGTACCATAAATCTCTCTCTTCGATAAAAAACTCCCGATTTTCAATTTCGATACGTTTGCCAAGAACCACGGGTTCGTCTTTGTTCACTCCTAATGAAAAACCATCATGCAGAGGACTGGAACCCCCGTACCTTACGTAAAAACGAACTTGTTCACCTTCCTCTACAAGCATTTCGTTTTTAAACCAAGTAAGAGCTTCTTTTGAAATATGTATGTTCATTGATGAGACTCCTTTCTCTACAGGTATTTCCAGAGCGTTTCTGGACAAAGCAGGTTTCATTTCATATTATATACATTGTAAGACTGAACATCTACTAATACGCAAAAAGGATGAGCGTGATGAAAACACAAGCACTACTCTATTACATAGGTGCATTTATTTTTGCCGGTCTAATTGTATTGACTCTTTTACAATTGCACGACATGAAGTATCAAATGGAAGCAGGCGTTTTCATTGTTGTGGCTGCTCTCATATATTACGGGATGGTTACCCTATTCTTCAAGGGCACCCGTAAGACCTTCTTATTGGTTAATGCGTTGTTGGCCGTGTTTGCTCTTGCAGGCATATTCTTCAATTCATTCATATTCGGTGGTCATTAAAAACGAGCTTCCTAAAAGGGAAGCTCGTTTTTTTACATCAATAAAATGGTTTCGCTCATTCCGGCAAACCGTTCACCATATGTGAAACCATGTCATTTTCCGTGTAGGCTATCATGCCATTTTTGCTTGCAAAATCGAGAGGGTAGATCCTGTAGTTTCTATAATGATTCTCTGACACAAACGTCGGCTGGAATTGAATGGATGGAAACGAAATGGTCGAACCTGCGGGATTCATCGCTTTCTCAACCTGAACCGTTACCATTCCCCCGATATCTTTATAGTCATCCTTCTGACCTGAAAGAAAATTCCCAAGTGAATACACAACAACAGCATTCCTTCCATCACTCGTTTTATACGTTTGGATTGGCTGCAGAACATGAGGGTGGTGGCCAAATATGATATCAACCCCATTATCCGTCAACACCTTTGCCAGCCTTTGCTGTTCCTCAGAAGGGTATCGTTGATATTCATTTCCCCAATGCAGGCTCATTACCACCAGATCGATATCCATTTCTTTAGCCTTCTGGATTTCCTTGATCATTTTTTGTTCATCAATTAAATTGACTAGATACTCTTTTCCCTCAGGGACAGGGATTCCATTCGTCCCATATGTATATGAAAGAAGGGCAAATTTGATTCCATTCACATTAAAAGTTCGTATCCGATTTTGGTCTTCACGGCTTTTAAAAGCCCCTACATAGGGCATGGAGATTTTCCCGTAATAGTCAATCGCGCTCAGAAGACCCTTTTCACCCTGATCCAATGAATGGTTGTTAGCTGTGGTCACTACATCCACTCCAACATCCTGAAGAGATTTAACAATTTCTTTCGGACTGTTAAAAAGCGGATAGCTCGAAACACCCAATTCCACACCACCCGGGGTTGATTCCTGGTTGGCAATCAGGAAATCAGGGGAAGATAGCATCTCTTTAACGGGAGAAAACATAGGGGTGAAATTATATCCAGATTGATTTTTGGCATCTTTATAAACGGTATCATGAATGAGGATGTCACCAATGGCAGCAAGGGAAGCAGTCGTTTTGATCGATTTCCCTGATGCTTCAACCTCCCTGGTCGTATGCAGGATTGAAGTAAACTTATCCTCTTTGGAAGATGTCCTCCAATCGGAATACTGGCTTGTCATGATAAAACCGCTCAGTAATACCAAAGAAATGCAGACGATCATCCCTATCATTATACGCTTTTTCATATTCATCATCCTTTATTTAGGGCACTACGTTCATTTTACAAAAAAACAGGGGGAAAAGGGTAGCTATTTGGAGAATTTTGAGGAATATTCTCATTGAATGTCCTACGTTTCCTCATCATCTTACACAAATGCAGGATGAGCCATACCTTTTTCAGGCAACAAAAAAAAAGCCACCATTGCAGCGGGACAACCAAGTGGGCTGCCTGTTGCTAAGGTCGCTTTTTAGTTAGAGCCATTTAATTTTAGGTTCGGTCTTATTTTTGATCCGTACAATATTGGCCCTGTGTCTGTAAACGACAAAAATGGTCAGGATTCCTACAACGATGATCAGGGGAATGTCCCCAGTAAAGACTGAATACGTAAAAGCAAGGACCGCTGCTATCATCGAGGAAAGAGACACATACTTCGTCAAATACAAGCAAAGAAAGAAGACGGCAAGCAAGATTATAAATAAGATGTAATTATAACCTAAAAGAACACCTGCAGATGTAGCTACAGCCTTTCCTCCCCTGAAGTTTGCGAAAACAGGATACATATGACCAATGACGGCAAAGACACCAGCCAATAGCATGTGTACATCACTTGAGAGCATCAATGGCAACAGGGTGGCAAGCGTTCCCTTTAGAATATCCATGATGGTCACGACCATTCCGGCTTTCACGCCAAGGGTTCTGAATGTGTTTGTGCCACCAAGGTTGCCGCTCCCATGTTCACGGATATCTTTGCCATAGAACGTCTTACCAATCAACAAACCTGATGGAATGGAACCTAATAAATACGAAAGTATGAGAATAAGGGCAAAAATCATCATCACTGCTCCTTTGAAAATAACTATTCCGCTCTTATTTTAACATGTTTTCCCTTTAAAGGGGAGAAATTAAGAGAAATAATTAGTACCTGTTCTTAAAACTAGATAACATTACATAAAATTCCTTACTGACCATCATCTAATGAACGGAAGTATGTTAAAATGGACACACTTTATATTGTTGAAATGAAGGTGTACATACATGCAAATCGTTTTATCAGCTCTCCAATGGGTCGCCTTTATGGTGGCGGGATCAATCGCTGCCCCCATTGCGATTGCGGACTTATTTCAGCTGTCAACGGCGGATACTGCTGGATTTATTCAGCGGACGATATTCGTTTTAGGGGCAGCGAGCCTCATTCAGGCTCTATTTGGGCATAAACTGCCGATCAACGAAGGACCTGCCGGATTGTGGTGGGGAGTATTTGCCATTTATGCAGGATTTGCGGGGACTCTTTATAGCAGTCATAAAGAAGTACTATCCGTTCTTCAGGGAGGGATGATCGTCAGTGGAGTGATATTCTTCATTCTTTCTGCCACAGGGCTTTTAAAGAAGCTATCTTCCTTATTTACTCCGGCGATTACATTCGTTTATCTGATGCTGTTGATATTGCAATTAAGCGGGTCTTTTATCAAAGGGATGTTCGGAATCCAGCATGAAGGGCAATCCATGGAGCCGCTCATCCTCCTCGGAAGTGTTCTCACTATCCTGGCTGCTTTATACTTTTCCAATCACAAGCGGAAATGGATTCAACAATATTCGATCATTCTTGCCATGATTACGGGATGGCTTATCTTTATCATAATGGGACTTGGTAAGAGTGCCTCTGTTTCAGACAGCTGGTTTTCTTTACCCCATGTCTTTGTTTTCGGAGCACCCGTATTTGATACTGGAGTCATCGTGACCTCAGTATTCATCACGTTCCTCTTGACCACCAATATGATCGCTTCCATCCGGGTGATGGAAGAATTGTTGAAAGCGAAAGGCCAGCCTACTTATGAACGGTATACAAAGAGCGGATTTGCTTCAGGTCTTAATCAGTTATTAGGAGGAGTGTTTTCTGCCATTGGGTCTGTTCCTATTTCAGGTTCTGCCGGATTTGTTGCTGCAACAAAAATGTATTCGATCATTCCATTTATCATTGGCAGCGGAATCATCATGGTTATCAGCTTGATCCCTAAGATCATGAACATATTCGCCAGTCTTCCTGCTCCTGTTGGATATGCAGTAACAACGGTCATCTTCATCAAGATGGTCGGACTTGCCCTTTCTGAATATCGAAAAGAAGAAGACGTAGAAAGAATTCATTTTGTTGCAGGTATCTCACTGATTGTGGGAGTGGGGGCGATGTTTGTTCCGGCCACTGCCTTCAAGGAAATGCCTGTCGTCATTGCATCTATATTGAATAACGGATTGATACTGGGTACTATCACGGGCATCTTAGTAGAACAGTTTATACTGAAGAAACATAGAACGTAACCAGCAAAGAATGCTTTGCTGGTTTTTTTCTGCAGTTAAAGAAATCTTTTATTCGTATGCTGTATGCCTACTTCACATTCATCACAGACTATATCATACAAATGCAGATTCATTTACAACATGTTTACCTTTTGTATAATGAGGGTATCCCTTCTATGTTTAGGAAAATTTCTCAGTTCATAAAGCAGGTGGAAAAATGATTGAATTTCAAAATGTAACAAAGGTCTACGAAGATGGTACGAAAGCCATTAAGGGAATCAACTTAACGATTCCCAAAGGAAAGCTAGTTGCCTTGATTGGTCCGAGCGGATGCGGTAAAACGACGACTATGAAGATGATCAATAAACTTATTGCTCCTTCAGGGGGAAAGATTCTTATTGACGGGAAAGACATTTCAGATACGGATGAAGTGGAACTCAGAAGAAACATAGGTTATGTGATACAGCGCATCGGACTTCTCCCACATATGACGATTGAAGAAAACATCAGTCTCATACCCCGTCTAAAAGGGTGGAAAAAGGAAGAGTATGAAGGTCGTGTGGACGAGCTGCTTAATCTTGTTGGTTTGGAACCAGACATATATAAGAATAGGTATCCCCTTGAACTGAGCGGCGGACAGCAGCAGCGTGTTGGCGTCATACGCGCCCTTGCAGCTGAACCACCGATCATATTGATGGATGAACCATTCAGCGCCCTGGACCCGATTAGCAGGGAGCAGCTGCAGGATGAACTGAAAAGCATCCAAAATACCATACATAAAACGATTGTGTTTGTCACTCACGATATTGATGAAGCGTTAAAGATAGCGGATGAGATTGCTGTCATGCGGGACGGTGAAATCGAACAGATGGCAACACCCAGAGAACTATTGATGGATCCTGCCAATGAATTCGTTAGGGCATTCATTGGCGAAAACCGACTGAAGGACCATCAGACCCATAAGCAAGTAATGAACATTATGAGGGACGATGGGGATGGGTTTCACATGATGCTTGAAGAAGAGGAATATTCATTGATACCGTTTGATTCATCTATCAAAGAAGCAGCAAGTTTACTTCTGACAACTGGAAAGCCTTATCTGATGGTAATGAAAGACGACAGGAAAATCGGGATTATCTCATCCAGTGACATCCTTCGTACAGTAGCCTCAGAAGGGTATAGGGAGGAGAACACACTATGAATGCATTCTCAATCCTTTTCATCCATACCATCACAAACCGCTCCGATGCGATTTTAACGGGGTTATTGGAACATCTATTTTTATCCTTTGTATCGATTTTCATCGCCATTGCGATATCTCTGCCACTCGGTATTTATATTTCACGTAAAAAACAGACGGCAGAATTTTTCATCGGAATCACTGCTGTTTTTCAAACGATACCAAGTTTGGCCCTGTTCGGATTCCTCATTCCTATTTTCAGCACAGGAAGTGTTACAGCCATCATCGCACTGACTGTTTATGCTCTTCTGCCGATCCTCAGGAACACCTATACAGGCATCATCGGAGTGGATGAAGGGGTCATTGAGGCAGGAAGGGGCATGGGGATGACCAACTCACAGCTGTTATTCAAGGTGGAGCTCCCGCTTGCCCTTCCGTTTATCATGGCTGGGATCAGGACCGCTACCGTCCTTACTGTAGGCGTTGCCACACTTGCGACATTCGTAGGGGCAGGTGGACTTGGGGACCTTATTTATAGAGGACTTTCCACGTGGAATAATGCACTAGTCCTCGCAGGAGCCATTCCCGCGGCCTTACTTGCGTTGAGTTTTGATTTTGTATTAAAGCTTCTTGAAAGAATGACCACACCTAAAGGCTTAAAAGCAAGAAAATAATCCATATCCAAAGGAGAGTACGAATGAAGAAGAAATTACAAGGATTCATATTCATCACCATATTATCAGTAGTGATTGCAGGTTGCGGAAATGGAGGGGGAAAAGATACCATCACTGTTTCAGGTAAGATGTGGACAGAGCAATTCATCCTAACACAAATGATGGCTGAACTTCTCAAAGAAAAAACCGACCTTGATGTAAAAGTGGAGGAAGGACTCGGAGAAGTTTCGATCCTTACACCCGCCCTTGAAAAAGGCGACATCGATGTGTACGTGGAGTATACCGGCACCGGCTTAGAAGCGGTACTGAAAGAACAGGCAAAGAAAGGCGCATCAGCGGATGAAATCCTTACACAGGTCCGTAAAGGGTACGAAAAAAAGTTCAATGTGACCTGGTTAAAGCCATTAGGCTTTGAGAATACGTATACCCTTGCATACACAGCTGATCAGGACTTTGATGCCAAAACATTCTCAGACATTGTCCCTCTTTCAAAAGATTTGAGCTTCGGTGCACCTCACCAGTTCTATGAACGTGAAGGGGACGGATACGATGCATTCTCTGAAGCGTATGGGTTCCAATTCAAAGAAAAGGAAAGTTTTGACCCGAATATTATGTATGAAGCGGTCAAAAATGGAGATGTTGACATCATTCCTGCCTTTACGACCGATGGGCGGATCCAACGGTACAAATTAAAAACGACAAAGGACGATAAAGGATTCTTTCCTCCATATGATGCTGCACCAATCATTCGTCAAGAAGTGTTGAAAGAACACCCTGAAGTAGAGAAAGTGTTGAATGAACTGGCAGGGAAGATTTCGGAGAAAGAAATGAGCGAGTTGAATGCGAAAGTGGATATGGATAAAGAAGATCCTAAGGACGTAGCGCGAGACTTCCTCATTTCAAAAGGACTAATTGAAAAATAGGATAGGATTGACCATAGATGTGTCAGGAGTGGAATGAAGGGAAATAACCCCTTTAGTCCCACCCTGACACTTCCTTTTCATCTAGATAATTTTATAAAATTTTGAAAAATTAGAGGGAAATATGATATAAAAGAAGAATAGGACTTATGAAGCAGGTCACAATGTTGTGGCTGCTATCAACGAAGGAGTGATAATCACCCTATGGAAAATCCATCAAGAACAGAAATTGGAAATATTCTCAAAGCTTCAAAACGGATAGCAGTGATTGGTTTAAGTGATAACCCTGAACGAACGTCTTATATGGTATCTAAAGCAATGCAGGATCAGGGTTATGAGATCATTCCTGTAAATCCTAAAATTGACTCGGTACTTGGAATAAAAGCAGTATCATCACTCCTAGAGATTGATGGACCTATAGATATTGTCAATGTATTCCGCCGATCGGAATTCCTTCCACAAATAGCGGAAGAATTCGATCAAATCGATTCAAACGTATTTTGGGCTCAGCTGGGTGTAGTGAATGAAGACGCTTATCGCTTTTTAAAAGAACGTGGGTATACAGTCATAATGGATCGCTGTATTAAGGTTGAACATGCTTTAACCAAATAAATCTCACTCGTAACAAGCGGCTCTTACCGCTTGTTTTTTTATCGGAAAAGCAACGGGCATAAACCGGGCAAAACAAAGGTTCATTCGATCCGTTCACGGAAATATCATTTGCGAAAATTAAATAAAACGCTACAATAAGCAATAGTGGTTTACCTCAGGAAATAAAGAATATAGGTAAACGAACAAACGTTCTTGTGTTATAGTTAATAGATACATAACCAATAATAGCTTACAAGAACTAACATTCAATAGGTTAGAGAAGTTTTGAAAGGGGAATGTTCGTGGCCAACCAGAATAAGACCATGGATTACAATGATGATGCCATTCAAGTATTAGAAGGCTTAGAAGCCGTTCGTAAGAGACCCGGGATGTATATAGGCTCTACCGATTCAAGAGGATTGCATCACTTAGTATACGAAATTGTCGATAACTCAGTCGATGAAGCATTAGCAGGCTTCGGGAATGAGATTATTGTTACGATACATAAAGATAATAGCATCTCAGTCCAAGATAAAGGGCGGGGAATGCCGACCGGTATGCATAAGCTTGGCAAGCCGACTCCTGAAGTCATCTTGACCGTTCTTCATGCAGGGGGGAAATTCGGTCAAGGGGGATATAAGACAAGTGGAGGCCTCCATGGTGTCGGAGCCTCGGTTGTAAACGCCTTGTCTGAATGGCTTGTCGTTACGATTGAACGGGACGGTATCAAATATGAGCAGCGTTTCTCTAATGGGGGTAAGCCAGAAACTACCCTTGAGAAGATTGGCAAAACGAAAAAATCCGGTACTTGTATTCATTTTAAACCAGATGCAAGCATCTTCAGTACCGTTACATATAATTATGAAACGCTCTGTGAACGCCTAAGGGAATCTGCATTCCTCCTAAAAGGGTTAAAAATTGAAATCATCGATGACCGACATGACCTGAAAGAAGTCTTCCATTTCGAAAGCGGGATTCAGGCATTCGTTCAATATCTGAATGAAGAAAAAGATGCGCTTCATACCGTAGCTTTCTTCGAAGGAAATCATCACGATATCGAAGTGGAATTCGCCTTTCAATTCAATGACGGGTTCTCTGAAAATATTCTTTCCTTTGTCAATAACGTACGGACGAAAGACGGAGGCACCCATGAAGCGGGAGCAAAGACAGCCATGACCCGAGTCTTTAATGAGTATGCACGGAAAGCAGGCATACTGAAAGATCGAGACAAAAACTTGGAAGGTACCGATATCCGGGAAGGATTGGCAAGTATCGTATCTGTCCGGATTCCGGAACATCTCTTGCAGTTCGAGGGTCAAACAAAAGGCAAACTCGGGACCAGTGAGGCACGATCCGCTGTCGATGCTGTCGTATCGGAGCATCTACTCTATTTCTTAGAAGAGAATCCGGATACAAGCTCCCTTCTTATCAAAAAATCCATTAAAGCGGCTCAGGCACGTGAGGCGGCCCGTAAAGCAAGAGAGGATGCCCGGAACGGAAAGAAACGAAAGCGTTCAGAAACCGTCCTATCAGGAAAATTAACACCAGCACAATCGAGAAATCCACAACGTAATGAACTTTATCTAGTGGAGGGTGATTCAGCAGGTGGGTCTGCCAAACAAGGCCGAGACCGTAAATTTCAGGCGATCCTT
Organism: Rossellomorea sp. NPDC077527; assembly: GCF_044542955.1. NCBI lineage: Bacteria > Bacillati > Bacillota > Bacilli > Caryophanales > Bacillaceae > Rossellomorea > Rossellomorea sp. NPDC077527. Next base: position 207,255 of record NZ_JBITVL010000004.1, read on the forward strand.
CCTCTGCGGGGGAAAGTCATCAACACGGAAAAGGCAAAGCTGCAGGATATCTTTAAAAACGAGGAAATCAATACGATCATTCATGCTATCGGAGGCGGTGTAGGACCAGAATTCAATGTTGACGACATCAATTATGACAAGATTGTCATTATGACCGATGCCGATACAGACGGAGCTCACATACAGGTTCTCCTGTTGACCTTCTTCTACCGCTATATGAAACCATTATTAGAAGCAGGAAAAGTGTATATTGCACTTCCCCCGCTGTACAAAGTAAGTAAAGGTACAGGCAAAAAGGAAAAACTTGAATATGCATGGACGGATGATGAGCTTCAAGGGGCCATCTCCAAAGTTGGAAAAGGCTATATGATCCAGCGCTATAAAGGTCTTGGGGAAATGAACGCTGACCAGCTTTGGGAAACGACGATGGATCCTGAAACACGCGCGTTGATCCGAGTTCGCATTGATGATGCCGCTCGCGCCGAACGACGTGTCACCACACTCATGGGTGACAAAGTAGAACCGCGCCGTAAATGGATTGAAAGTAATGTAGCTTTTGGTTTAGAAGAAGACGGAAGCATTCTGGAAAATGAAAACATTACGGTGCCAGAGGAGGGGTAATAGATGACAACTGTAGAAAGATATCAGGATTTACCTCTGGAAGAGGTGCTTGGCGACCGATTTGGCCGTTATAGTAAATACATCATTCAGGAGCGTGCATTACCGGATGCACGCGACGGGTTAAAACCAGTACAACGACGCATTCTTTACGCCATGTATGTTGATGGAAACACCCAGGAGAAAGGCTTCAGAAAATCGGCTAAAACCGTTGGTAATGTTATCGGTAACTATCATCCACATGGTGATACATCCGTGTATGATGCCATGGTTAGGATGAGTCAAACATGGAAGGTACGTAACTTCCTTGTTGAAATGCATGGTAACAACGGTAGCGTCGATGGTGACCCTCCTGCTGCCATGCGTTATACTGAGGCACGTCTTTCTGCCATTTCAATGGAGCTTCTTAGGGATATTGATAAAAAAACCGTGGAGTTTGTCCCGAATTTCGATGATACATCAAGCGAGCCGACAGTCTTACCCTCTCGGTTCCCGAACCTTTTAGTCAACGGTTCTACCGGTATATCGGCCGGGTACGCAACCGACATTCCACCACATCACCTCGGTGAAGTCATTGATGCTGCCATCATGCGTATGGATAAGCCTTATAGTACAGTCGATGATCTTATGACGGTACTAAAAGGACCCGACTTTCCAACCGGGGGTATCATCCAAGGGGTCGATGGCATAAAGAAAGCCTATGAAACCGGAAAAGGGAAAGTCGTTGTGCGGGGTAAAGCAGATATTGAAAATATCCGCGGAAGCAAACAACAAATTGTCATAACGGAAATACCTTATGAAATTAATAAAGCGAATCTCGTCAAAAAAATGGATGAATTCCGTGTTGATCGAAAAGTGGAAGGAATCGCAGAAGTCCGTGATGAAACGGATCGTGATGGAATGCGTATCGTCATTGAGTTAAAGAAGGATGCGGATGCAAACGGCGTGTTAAACTATTTATACAAAAATAGTGACCTTCAGATCGCCTACAACTTCAATATGGTCGCTATACATAACCGTCGCCCTAAACTGATGGGGCTCCGGGAACTATTGGATGCCTACATCGAGCACCAAAAAGAAGTGGTAACCAACAGGACAAAACACGACTTGAATAAAGCGAAGGATCGACAGCATATCGTTGATGGCTTGATTAAAGCACTTTCCATTTTAGATCAGGTGATTGCTACTATCCGTGCTTCAAAAGATAAGCGCGATGCTAAAGACAATCTCATTCAGAAATTTCAATTCACCGAAGCCCAGTCAGAAGCGATCGTCAGCTTACAGCTATACCGATTAACTAATACGGATATCACAGCACTCGAGGCCGAAGCGGAAGAATTAGCGAAAACGATTGCAGAATTGACGGCGATTTTAGAAAGCGAAAGCAAGCTTTACAGTGTCATCAAGAAAGAATTAAAAGCGATCAAAAAGCAATTCGCTGATGAGAGACGAACCCGCATTGAAGATAAAATCGAAGAAATTAAGATTAACCTGGAAGTTCTGATTGCCAGTGAAGATGTGATGGTAACCGTTACCCGTGATGGATACATGAAACGGACAAGCCTTCGTTCTTATTCTGCCTCAAATGGCCAGGATCTCGCCATGAAAGAAACAGACAGGCTGCTTGGACAATTCGAGATGAACACAACAGATGTCCTTCTTGTCTTTACAAACAAAGGGAACTACATCTATTGTCCGGTCCATGAGCTTCCTGATATCCGTTGGAAGGATCTTGGTCAGCATGTGGGGAACATCGTACCGATCGACCGGGATGAACAAGTGCTTAAAGCCATTCCGATCAAGGAATTTGATCCGGCACATTATTTACTCTTTGTGACGAAAAACGGGATGATCAAGCGGTCCGAGCTTCCTCAATACAAAGCACAACGATACTCACGCCCACTTGTGGGAATCAATCTAAAAGGTGAAGATGAGCTGGTGGATGTTCACTTAACAGATGGAACACACGATGTATTCATCGCCACACATTTAAGCTACGGACTTTGGTTCTCAGAAGAAGATGTAAACATTGTGGGACCAAGGGCAGCAGGCGTAAAAGGGATCAACCTAAAGGAAGACGATTTTGTTGTATCCGGCAAGATCGTGAAAGAACCGGCAAAGGATTTCATATTCTTAGCTACCCAACGGGGTGCCGTGAAGAAAATGAAGTTAGCGGAATTCGAGAAGACATCTCGTGCCAAACGCGGAGTCATCATGCTGAGGGAATTAAAATCCAATCCCCATCGGGTAGTCAGCATAGAAGTTGTAAAAGACCCGGACAAAGTGGGACTGATTACGACAAAAGGCAAGTCAGAAGAGGTAATTGTCTCAGACCTTAGGCCAAATGACCGCTACTCAAATGGATCCTTCGTCATCGATGAAGGGGATAGCGGTTCAGTGTGTGAAACATGGGCAGAGTCTCCAGTACCTGATACAAAAGAATAGCTTTCAAAAAAACGACCAGGATATTTTCTGGTCGTTTTTTCTATTTCAACATTCCCTAAATGAATATATCGTGCATATTCATTCGTAATTGTTGTACAATAACGGAATGATATTGTACAACAATTAATATTCTTTCAACAATATGAATTTTTCAGTTGATGGAAGATCTTATTTTTGATAGATTATAACAGTGTCAGAATGGGTAAACATACATAGGTTCATACAATTTTTGTCATAAACTTTAACAACTGGGGGGAACATTAATGGATTTATTAACAAGTATAGTAGGTATCCTGAATGATTATATGTGGTCTTACATACTCATCGTTGCATTGATCGGACTAGGATTATACTTTTCATTACGCACAAGGTTTGCTCAATTCCGTTATTTAGGTGAAATGGGCAGATTATTAACAGATAAAACGACGATCTCTGCTGAGGGAAAGCGGGGGATTTCTTCTTTCCAAGCTTTCACAATCAGTACGGCTTCACGTGTAGGTACCGGTAACCTTGCAGGAGTAGCAACTGCGATTGCAGGCGGAGGGCCAGGCGCAGTATTCTGGATGTGGCTCATCGCTTTACTTGGCGGAGCAACAAGCTTCGTAGAAAGTACTCTTGCTCAAATCTACAAAGTGAAAGACGGTGAAGATGGATATCGCGGTGGCCCCGCTTATTACATGGAAAAAGGATTAAATGCCCGTTGGATGGGAATCCTTTTCGCCGTCATCATCACTTTCTGTTTTGGTCTTGTCTTTAATTCAGTACAATCCAATACCATCTCACTTGCTATGGAAGAAGCATACTCATTCAATCGACTGACTGTAGGGATCATTCTAGCTGCATTGACAGCCCTAGTCGTATTCGGTGGCGTCAAACGTATCGCCAGTGTCACTCAGATCGTGGTACCGATCATGGCGGTCCTTTATCTGATTCTTGCATTCTACATTCTCATCACGAATATTACGATGCTTCCTAATATGTTCGTCGTCATTTTTGAGAATGCATTCGGTATCCGGGAAGTAGCAAGCGGCGGAGTCGGAGCAGCCATCATGATGGGGATCAAACGTGGTTTATTCTCGAATGAAGCCGGTATGGGTAGTGCACCGAACGCAGCTGCATCCGCTGGTGTTACACACCCGGTTAAACAGGGTCTTATTCAAACACTCGGCGTTTTCACCGATACGTTACTGATCTGTACGGCAACAGCCTTCATGATCATTTTATCCGATCAATATACGAGTGGAATTGACGGAATTCAATTGACTCAGGCAGCATTGAGCTTCCATGTGGGATCTTGGGCTGACACCTTTGTCGCTGTCGCCATATTCTTGTTCGCTTTCAGTTCGATCATCGGAAACTATTATTATGGGGAAACAAATATCGAGTTTATAAAATACAGTCCGGTATCCCTGTTCATTTACCGTATTGCCGTTCTAGGAATGGTGATATTCGGAGCGGTTGTAAAGCTTGATATCGTATGGAGCCTGGCAGATCTATTCATGGGTCTGATGGCGATCATCAACCTTATAGCGATTACGTTACTTGCCAAGATTGCATTGGCAGCATTAAAGGATTACAGAGAACAAAAAAGGCAGGGGAAAGATCCCGTTTTCTATTCAAACACGATCGATGGATTGAAAGGAATCGAAAGCTGGGAAGCTAAACCTGAAACTAGAAAACAATAAAGAAAGAAGGGACCAGCCTATCAGGTTGGTCCTTTTATACATTCCTTAAAAATGCTTTGCTACGGAATTACTTGAAAAATTATATAGGGATGATTACATAGAATTTCCTTTTCTGGTGAGAATACTATTGAATCATTTTCAAACAAGGAGAGAGAATCATGAGAAAAGAATTACTATTTGCATTCGGTGCTTTCTTTGTTATGTCGCTCCACGCCATTGCTGGGAACTTTTCAGTCGAACCCCCTGAAAATCAGCCGGTGAATGAAATGACCGTAGCGGTATATAAGAAGGATGTAACAGGCGATGGTAAAAAGGACACCATCACACTCAAGGCGATTCCGTTTTCTCCTGACGCCTTGTTCCTTAAACAAATCTGGGCAGACATCAAAACGTCCAAAGGAAGTGACATCCGGATTGACTATGAGGGCGGCTACGAACCAAAAATTCAATTCGTTGATTTAAATCATGATGGTATTAAAGATATGCTGTATTCTTCAGCAACGGGAGGAAGCGGTGGACTTTACTCCATGTCTCTCCATACATTGGCAGACAATAAACTGGTTGATATAGGTTTACCAGATCCCCTTACGATTACAGCCCAGTTTGAGGATCAGTACAAGGCATCCATTACGTTTGTGGACACAAATCAATCTTACACGATAGACTTAAGTGACCGTAAAGAGGATTATGAAAGATTAGGCATCTACACAGAAGGCAAATTAAATGAACCAATGGAATTAATGGTTGGTCCATATGCCTTTTTCGAACCAGACCGGATCTTCGGTAAATCAGGGAAAGGCTTGAAGGGTTACCAGCAAATTAGCGGAGCCTACCATGCGGATGGTATCGGAACAGCCACATCCTATTGGTATTATGAAGACGGCAAATGGAAGTTGATTAAAATAAAGTGGAGGGAGAGCTAGGAACCGATTATAGGCTATCGTCATACTCTGTTGTAAGCCCATTTTTGTGAAGGAGGCATACACATGAGTGAATTTAAGCCGGAAAACCTAGCTGTTCAATATGTACCTCCTGCATCCATTTTCAACCCCATCGATAACAGGAAATACACATTAACCCATTGTGATACGACTGGCGAACTTTTTTTAAGTATCGGCTGCCACTTTGACCCAGGGAAGATTAATATGACCATGAGGGACGAAGTATTGGGAGAATGGAAACGGAATCTAGGTCAATATACGTTCTCAGGAACAGTATATATTAGCGGAGGAGAATTCGATCAACAACTCTCCAATGTCCGCTATATGATATTCAAGAAGGAGCTACCACTTGCATTAGCTGCAATGGTCAACGGGGATAAAGGCTTTTATGCGTACTATCCATGGCTACTTGATGCACCGATCATCATTTGCTTTGAATCTATATTCCCTGAATATCAGCAGACCCTGTATTTAGGAACTCCAAGACAATATTTGATTAAATAACGCACAAGCATAGAGAGGACCTTATGGACTCTTTATGCTTTTTTTCTTTGTACGGCATTTATAGAAGATAACGTAGGGGGAGAAGACTTCGATTCAAAATGGAATGGTTCAAATGCTCGCATCAAACAGAATAACAGATTAGAAAGTAAGAATGAGCAGCTTGGCATTATGTAAACTAATCAAACGAAAAATAAATCCAGCATGAAATGAAAAATGAAACCGGAATCAAATATTTGAAATGAACTCAAATTCCACAATAAAAAGAACTGGAGAATAATCAGATAATAGCAAACTAATTTAGATGGTGACTTACCGGAACCCATCAGTCACGACTTAACAGACAAAATTAGAATCCATGGAACGGCATGATTGATATTTACACTAAAGTGAGGTTCAGTAAAATAATATGTAATTTGACGATCGTTCAAATTTTTTCTTCTGTCTCATTATTAATAGTATACTTTTGATACGAGACTGAAAACGCGGATTTTATTTAGGTTCCTATAATTTACATTATGTAAACCTAGAAAAATAATTACCACTCACTCTATTCATACGATTTCGCTATTGCCATCATTGTTTCTTTGTTAACTTCTGTATCTAATCCAATCGTTTGATATTCTAAAATGTAATGATAATCGCCATCTGTCCAATATACAGATGGACCAGTCACATCATTTACAGCATAGACACCTTCATTTCCGTTTATCTTTACTTTTTCTTGATTCTCCAATTCTCCATCGTAAGTAACTGGAGCTGAATGGATAACTAGAGTGAATACTTCCCCGTTTTCACCTGTTAGTTCTATCTCGTGTCTAGGTGATTCGTGAGGAGGTTTCATTATCTCATAGTTTGTAATAGCTATCGGAAACTCTGTCGGTAATTTCGGTTCAATACCTTGGTTTTCTAAATCACTTTCAAGTTGGTTGTTATCAAATGTCACTAAACTGCCTCCATTGCTGATGTCGCTACACCCTATTAGAAGAAAAGATACTGCACATAGCAATAAAAAAATCTTTTTCATTATGTCCCCATCCTTTATAAATTACTTACGAACAACTGAGCACAAAGTTTAAATAAGCTACGTCGAATAGGAATATAACCTATTTAGCAACAAGTAAAAATATAATACATCCAATAATTATAAGTAATATCAATAAACCTGTGCTCTTCCAGCTTAAGTTGCCCACTAAATCTCCAAGATTACTGAGATTGTTCATTTCCCCCAAAGGATTCTTTTTAAATTCCTCTTGCCTTAACTTCTCTCTTTGATTTTCGGGATTTTCCTTGTTATTCTCCACTTTAATTAATCCCCCTTAATGAAGAGACCATTGTTCAACTATCCTGCCCATTAATTGAAGAAGGTCGATAGCATGTGATCAATTAGCTGATCTCCCGTTATTGCCCCGTTACTTTATTAAGAGCTACAAGGGTTTCCAACTAGGGTCCTTGACATCATTTTCTTTTGGTTTTCTTACAAACTTAATACACCTTTCTTCACACGCCCCAAATAAGACATAGTTTTTCTGTGCTTGCCTTAAAGAAGGGATATTTGCACCACCGCCATATTCAGGGTCATCATATTGAACTTCATCATCTTCCCAAAAGCAAATACCACATATGTCATAAGTCCCAGGAGGTTCTTCATCTAATGTTTTATATCCACAACAAGGACAAGTGTATTTCATTTTAATCACCTCAATAATAGCATTTCTCTTCTTCCACTATACTGCCCCTTTAATTGAACATAGAGAATTCAGGGCATTGCGATTTCTTCCCTTATTAAAGTCATAACTTCTCTAATATTTTCTTTTGAAACATTGAACTCGATACCTGCTTCTTCATATACTTCTTTAATTTGTTTGGAAGATCCTAGTGCTAATGCTTTCTTAAATCTGGTTAAGGTTTGTTCAGGATTTTGCTTGTATTTCTTATAAAGCTGTAGTGCTGCCACCTGTGCTATGGCATATTCGATAAAGTAAAACGGTGTTTCAAAAATATGTATAATATCCATCCATTGAATCTCTTTCCACTTTTCAGTACCTGTCCAGTTAATAATTGAAGTATCGTATAAGGCCACTAACTCTTTGAATTTATTGTTCCTTTCACTATGGGAATGATGAGGGTTCGTATACATCCAGTGCTGAAATTGATCTACCACTACGGTTATTGGGAGAAAGTCTAGTATTTGCTGAAATAATTCTCTTTTTACTAATAATAATTCTTCTTCTGAATTGTACAGTGCCCTCCAGGTATCTAGTGTAAGAAGCTCAATAGACATGGCAGCAAATTCTGCAGTTTCCATTGGTAATTGTTTATAGTGGTGAATAGTTATGTCTTTGATTAAGTCGTGGTGAATTGCATGACCCATTTCATGAAGAAAAATAGGTAAATCATCTTTTGTATTTGCTAAATTTAACATAATGAATGATGTTTTAGATTGTGGAAGCAATTCGCAAAATCCACCTGGTGCCTTTCCGGCCTTAGTAAGGAGATCAAATTTATCACTCTCCTTCATCATCCTAAATAGATTCGAAAAAGAAGGGTCCAGTTTTTCTAACAGTTCTTCTGAGACTTTCAGCATTTCATTAGTATCATGATATGGAACATTTAGTTTGTTCTCGTTCCCTGTAACTCTAGTATCCCAAGGTTTTAAAGAATACACTTTTAGTGAATCTTTTCTCCTTCGGTTTAAATGATCTATAAAAGGAACTACTTCAGAACGAATAGCTTCTGCCATTTCCTCACAGTCTTTATAAGAGTAATCCAGCCTTTCATAATAAGAAAACATATAATCCCTATAATTTGAAAATCCAGCTTTTTTTGCTATCCTATCTCTCAACGAAATTAATTTATCCATTATTAATTGAAATTCTTCTTCTTTCTCCTCATATGATTTGCTGATGAGTGAATATGCGCGCTCCCTTATAGATCTACTCTCATCGTAAAGCATCCCAATAAGTTCCTGAACCTGAATCGTTTCCCCTTCCCAATTAACTTTCATGCGCCCTTGAAGGGAAAAATACTCTGCTATCAGTTGGTCACATTCCGTAATTAAAGATGAATTTTCTCCATTTACCAAACTAGTAGAATTTGAAATTCTATCTTTTAGATAATTAAAATGATCATCTTTAAGATAATCATTATGCTGTATTAGCTTATTATCAATTTTTGATTTGTATTCTTGGTAAAGAGGTTTCAGTTTTTCCTGGCTATCTGTGAATGCTTTATTTTCTTGTACTCCTTCTATATTACATTGATAGTTAATATAAGAAATCGTAATAAGTTCTTGAACAGAGTCTAACAAACTTGAAGCTTTTTTTATCCACTCTAAAAAAACCGATTCAGACGTTATTGGAGCATTAAGAAGATATTCAAAATCTTCTTTTAAGTTAATTAAATGATCATTCATTATATTTCTCCTTTTTTTGGCTTCATTTCATTACAATAATTCCAATTATTTCAAACATTAAGTTACTAATCAATATGTTCTTCCATTAAATGGCCCGATAAAAAAAGAGCCTCACACCCAAAAGGGGTGAAACTCTTTAACATTAAAAATATTTGCAATAGAAATCCTGTCGCAGCTTTCCACTAAGTTGAGCATAAATCTTTGTAGTCTCACTTTTTTCATGTCCTAAAAGACTTTGAATTACTTCCAGTGGGGCACCGTTATTAATTAAATGCGTGGCATAACTATGCCTTAGTTGGTGAGGGTGAATGCTCTTCTTTATCCCTGCTCGTTTTGATATCCGCTTTATAATGTACCTCACCATATCAATGCTCATCCTGTTTTGGGGCTTCCTTTCTGTGATGAATAGACAACCATCCAGATCGTCTCGTTCATCCAGGTACCTTTTCAGCCATAAAGAACAGCGAGTATTAAAATACACTTCCCTCTCTTTGTCACCTTTTCCATGAACAATCACGGAGTTCGCTGAGAAGTTGATATCATCTTGGTTTAGTTTTACAACTTCTCCAATTCTACAACCTGTTGAATAGAAGAATTCAAACAAAGCATTTTCTAATGAACTTTGACAAGCTTCTCTGAGGTGTTCAATTTCTATGTCAGTTAGAAACTTAGGAATTCTTTTTCCTATCTTTGGCTCCTTTAATTTTGAAGCAGGATTGTAATGTAGGTGGCCTTCATCATGGATCCATTTAAATAGAGATCTGATGCATCTAACCCGATGTCCCAAGCTTGTTGGCTTTAAGTGTTCTCCAGAATGAATAAGGTAACTTTTCAGATTTTCCGTTGTGATGTCTTTTATGTTGATGTCACCAAAGTGTCTTAACAATAGACTGTATTGGAAACAGTAAGCTTTTAATGTTAATGGGGAATACCCTTCTATTTTCTTATCTAACTGATATTTCTCCCATGCTTCAGACATTCTCATAATTTCATCAACTCCTACGAGGCTGCCAAACAAGTAAACTTTGGTTTAAGTGTGCCCCATTAGAAGGTTATTTATACAAGGTTATTAAAATATATTTCTCCGACCGAAAGGAACCGATTTTCCATTAGCGCCCCCTATAATGGAATAACGACTTCTAAGCACCTAATGTGGTCAAAAAGTAAAGCCCTATAAGGATAAGCATCGTGAACAATATGCCAACTAATAGTCGTCTCAACTTCCAACCCCCTAATATTGATTTCTGAAAATCATAATTTATCTATTCTTCAGATACCTCATATTTCCCACTTGAACTAAGGGCTAATGCTAGTTCAGCAAACGCCCTAGGTACTTAAAGAATCATTTGAAACATTTCTCATCAAAATGGATGAAACAAGGTAACAGACAAGAGGATAGTAAACTAAAGGTAGAGTATCCGGGAAGATAAATGGCTTAACTCCAATATATTTTATTAAGGGTAAACTAATTAGAAAGGCTAATAGCATTAGATGAGTTTTACGAAACACTACTGCGACCAAAGCTATGCAACTTGGTATATAAAGAAAAATAACGTACTTCAATCTTAATATCCATATCCAATCGTCAATAGTATCTCCAGTTGATTTTGGTATATAGTCTTTCCATATATATAGCCCCATTAAAGAACCGACTATCCCTATGATTGATGCAAACAAATACCTATTATCTTTCATTAACGAGACAACCCCCTTCTTAGTAAAACTGTATTCAATACTAAGAAGAGAAATAACACTTATTTAAATATCCTGCTTATTCAAGTAAACTGCCCGATAATCGAATAAGGGCAATAGCTGGATCCATTACCTGATTTTCAGTGATTGCTCCCGATTAAAGAATATGTAGATTATACTTTTCATTCGGTTTCCTATTCTGTAATTCGTTTTGGTATCCAGCCTTCTTCATAATCGGTCAAATCCCTAACCCAGTACCAACCATTTAATTCTTTTAATTTAATAACGCGATCTCCCTGTTTCATATTTAATTCCTTTGCTGAATAATCTTCTAAAATTGTTCCGTTATCTCTTGTTCCTTCAATAATTTGTTCAGGTACCCAACCTTCAGAGCTTTTATCTGCTGTTAAACAATAAACCCAATTATTCCATTCTTCGTTCCCAGTATATTTCTCTCCAACAATTACTGATTGTCCCTTGTTAAGTTTTATAGGGTTAGGATAACTACTGATATGTTTATACTTAATAACAAGATTTTTTTCTCTATTTTTGTTCATCCTATTCCTCCGGTTTCCTGTAAGTGTTATTCCATTTAACTGCCCTTTAACTTAATACCAATTATTTCAAAATAGTGCAGCATACTCAAGAAAAATTTAAACAAAAAAAAGCTTACCCTATTCCGGATAAGCCCCCTTTACTTGAATATCGCTTAATGTTTAACTGGACCATAAAAAGGGTTTTTATCAATATCCGTTATAAAGTCAATTGTTTTCGATTGATACATTTTATCGCGGTATTCATAAGTTATGATAACATCTCCAATATAACTTGCAGGGGATATTTGCCCACTCACTTTGACCAAAAGATTTTTGTTAATTATTTCATAATCAATAATGCTCCCGAAACCTACATCATCAAATAAGTTCTCAGCTTTGATTTCAAATGGAGTTATATCGACTTTATACTCCTTATTTCCTACTCGGATTTCCGCTTCCTCATTTGATAACTTTGTTTTTACGTTCTTATAAATAATTGCTAAAGGATTATCGACAATCATTTCGTTTACGTTTAGTCGATTATCCAGCGTGTCAAAAACGTGAACTTCTTCCCATAACAAACCAGTACCGTACCCTGTTGTCAAGGTAATGATTAGCTCTTCCTTTTTGTCCTTGTTGATGTCTATATAGAAAATTTGTGAAGCGTATGTAGGGCTTGTTACGCTATTCCAAAAAGGTCTTGTGTAAATTTGACCTTTAAAATCAATTTTAAACCCCCTATATAAATCATCGATTTTCTTTCCGTAAAGAGTTATATTCTCTTTATCGTTGCGACTAACAACCTCATATCCTTCGAGCTTTGCTCCTGCAATAGAAGGATTAATCACAAAAATGAGACTAATTAATAAACTGATGTAAATTTTCATAGAGAACACCTCATTTTAGTGTTCCCTAAAACTCACCCTAATTCCATTATCCTGCCCGTTTGTTGAAGAAGAAAATTCTAAAGATAGTCCATAAAGCTACCAACCTCTACATACCCATAAACCCTAATTACTTTGTCGCTAACCACACCAGGAACGTGGATATTACGGAGTATGATAATAACTTCATCCCTAATTTCCCCGGCATCTACCTTTATCTCTAACCACTCAATTGTTATATATTCTCTTTCCTTAAAATGATAGTACCATTCACCATCCCAAGTGGATATGTATCCCGATTCGAGATCCTTTGTTCGCCATTGGACATTATATGGGCAACTATATATCGCTATTCTAATTTCTTCCCACTTTGTATTATTCATTAATTGTTGTTTTTGTTTACTTTCCATCATCCCTCACCTCTTTGCTGCTTAATTCGAATATTTGCTTATTCAGCTAAACTGCCACTTTACTTGAATAAAGGGCGGCTGCTTGCTCAGCACCCCCCTATAATGTAAAGAACAATGTAGATATTAAAAGAAAAATATTATTAGTAACCCAACCACAAAACAGTAGTAAGCAAAGTATTTTATATTCCCTCGTTCCATAATTCCCATAAACCATTTAAGAGAAAAATAAGAAAAAACAAGAGATAAAGTAAATGCAACAACATATGGGACGAGAAGTTCTTTAAAAGCTAAATCATCTATTTTAAGTAATATCGTACCCAGGCTGACAGGAATGTACAGTAGGAAAGAAAATCTTAACGCGGTGTCTCTTTTCATACCAATTCCCATCGCTGCAACAATTGTGGCTCCTGACCGACTGATGCCTGGTATTAAAGCAATAGCCTGGGCAAAACCAACGATTATTGCATCTCGAAAATTAAGGTTTTTATCACTTTTTCTACCTTTTAGGTTTCTAATAAGCCATAAGGCTAAGCCTGTTATGAGTAAAGCCACACCGACTGGAGTAACCCCTTTTAATTTCTCTGATAACCAATCTTCCAATAACAAGCCTAAGAGACCAGCAGGAAGGGTCCCAACTATCAAATATACAATAAACTTAAAATCTTTTTTATGTGCTTCTTCTCGTTGAGTTATGTATTTAAAACCATTAAAGGTTAACTTTATTAAATCTTTTCTATATACAATAATAACTGCGATAAGTGAGGCAAAATTCATTAAAACCTCAAAACTAAAATCGTTCGTTGGTACGCTTATTCCTAAGAATTCTTGGGCAATAACCAAGTGACCACTTGAAGATATAGGAATAGGTTCTGTAAACCCCTGTAATGCACCTAAAAAAGCATATTTTAATATAATGATCAATTCATCCAAAAAGAAACACCCACCTAAAATATTTATCCAACATTTCTTTTCATTCATCGATTTAAACTTTGGTTATTAGACGAAGCCCGATTTTTAAAGTTTCGAATTGTTCCGTTAAGCTGCCCTTTAACAGAATAAGAATTAAATTAATCTCAGATGAATCGTAAGCAACTACCAGGACCAAAAGGATGAGCGTTACTTTATATTCCTTTTCTCATTTTTATAAATATAACCGGATGACCATTAAACTTATTTGAAATCTCGCTCTCGATTTCAAATTTTAATTTTTTGTAGAATGAAATGCTTTTATTACCTTTTAATATATGAAGAGTTATTCGTTTGGCTTTTGGAAAGTAATCTAATCCAGTTTGATACAATTGTTGGCCTATTCCACGCTTTTGTACATCAGGATGAACATAAAGCGATTCAAGATGGACAATTGATTTATTTTCCCGCTGCGAAAAGAAGGCATATCCAACAATTTCTTGATTTATTTCAGCAATTAACATTACACTGTTTTCAAATCTTTCTTCCATCACCTCTTTAGAGTAGGCCTCGTTCAAGGTTTTCCTTTGGATCTCTAAAGGAATTAATAAACTGTATGTAGCCTTCCAAGTAATTGTTGCTAATTCTTTTACCTTATCAACATCATAAGTACTCATTTCTCTAATAATCATGTTTAGCCGCCTTTACTATTACATTGAACTATCTCTCAGAAAAGAATGGTCATTTTATGTTAGAAAACAATTCATGAAGACTAATGTTTGACTGGTGACTGACTGTATGCGCTCATACTCACATTCATTAGATGGATAACTAAAGCAGACTTTCTAAATATATTTCCCACTTTCCGCATGGACCCTGCCACCTATGTAGGCTAATGCTCTATATAATGTGCCTCCAATTACCAATTAGCTAAAAATATTTCAATGCTAAATATTAATCTAACTTAATACCAATTATTTCAAAATAACCCAACACTTACAACACCTTCTTCCATTAAATGGCCCTTTAACGGAATAAGGGTTTGTAATGACTTTTTCAATGTTGTTAAAACCTTTGTGTCATTTAACAAGATTGTAACCACTATTGTGTCAAAAAAAATGACACAATAGTCCAGATTGGTTACTATAAAATACAGTAATACCAAAGACAATTGTGTCAGGACTTTTGTGTCGCTCGTCAATTCCTGACACTTGTGTCAGGAATCTTCCCCTATTGTTTAATTTTGAATATATATTCTAATGATTAAATTAGTCCACTATTATAATGAATATTTCTAATACCATTTAATCCTTAATTTATGCTTCCCTTGTTATGACACAAAAGCACAGATTATTCTTGTAGTATCTCTTCAATGACCTATACTTTTTATAGGGGGCGCTTAGGATAATTTGTTTGCAGTGGATCGTCTGACCCGGAAATCTTTTCCTCGATTACACTTTCACTCAGCCGAAATATCACTTTCCCAACATCTTCATCTTGGTTACTTTTTACAATTTCCAGACAGGCAGTCTAAAAGGGGTAGCATATAATGACATTTTTGCTCTCCTTTCTAGGAAGACTACGATTGAAAGATATGATGGAGTTTCTTCTTCACGATTTTCTTACAGTCATATTGTCTCCTAATGGATTCTGATCCTCTTTGGCCTATTTTCATTGCCAGTTCAAAGTGTTCCTTTACCCAGTTCAACGCATTAATGATGGAATAGGTCATAGGCTCAACCTCCAGGTAGTCCACCCCGTCCTCTAGGGTCAAGCGGTCATTTCTTTGATTTGTAGAGACCAACAGGCATCCAGTTGACATCGCGTCAACAGCCGCCGTAACCGGGAACCCGTCAATGATGAACCGATCCTGCGTACCTGTATAAATGAATAAATGCGTATGCTGATAGATCTTTTTCATCCCTTCCGGCGGTAAAAGTCCATAATAAGAATAATTCTCGTTCTTTAACAAATGAAGGTGATTCTGCCAGTCTCCGATAATATTTAGATAGAAGCAATCATCGAGTTCATTAAAAACGTTTGCCAATAGAGGAAACCCTTTACGTACTCCCCTATGTGCAGCAAAGGTGATGATGATTTTATCTTTAGCGGGCTTCTTATTATAAGAATAGAAATCTGTATTGATGGCTACTGGGGTAAAAATACTGGTTGGAATCTCATCCAGAACCTCCTGAATGTTGGTGAAAATACAGGTGCATCCTTCTTTCACCTGTTTAAGAAATAGCGGAGAAACATCAGGAGACAAACCACCACCTGGATACAGAGTCGTGTGCAACTTAATGCCCTTCTCATTCAAAAAGGAAGATATAGTCCAACTAGGATTGGAGCCTAGAATAGATAATCCGCTTGGTAAGGTCGTATTCCCAAGCAGGCTGCCTGCAAGATTCAGGAACACACAATAAACATCTGTTATCCCACTCTGTTTTGCCATCTCTTCAAAGGCTTCAAAGGGATATACCGGGACAGGAAACTCTTCTCGCCTTACATTGGTGGCAAAAAATATTGTATCCGGCCGCTGCCTCAGGATTTCGATAAATTCCCAATAGCGGAACCCGCTCTGTTTCCAAGGAAAGTCCGTATCAATGACGGCGAGTCGACGATGGGTAGAAAAGATTCCCTTATTATCCATTGCCATCATTCCTTTCACCACCCTCTCCTTATCTTTCTAGAATGGAATAATGCCCCTCGTAAAAAGTCTATTCTCTTGCGTCTAATAATATGTTGAACGCTCCTATCCTATGTTGAATATCCCGTTTTTACGACCCCATTGGAAGAGCTTTCTCCCTATCTATCAGAAATTGATCTTACAGGCAATATATTAATTTCGCTCTACACAATATCCGGTTTAAAAATGGATTCTGGACGATTATTTTGACGGAAACGGTGCGGTTACCAGCGTCAGAAATGCGACCCTCGGGTTTATCTTGGCCATTTCGAGATGCAGACCGCCCCTTGGAAAAAACGAGCTCATGCCAAAACACCACATTTTGAATGGTTCTCCAAGTAAAATATACAAATAAATCGTCAGCATTTATTTCATTACACTTTAATAAATTCTTATCATAGTATATAAAAAATAAATTTTACGTTTTCAAATTGGTTAAGAAAGCTGTGATTTGACAAGATGAAAAACTGTAAAGATAATCACTTCTTATTTCAAAATCTACAGGAAATTGGGATGTCATTTGACCAGGTTTTTGATCATATTGTGAAGTTCATGCAATCAGAGCCCAATGGGAACTATCGATTAATGGTGGGGACTGATTCTCAAGTTCATCAATCCCATACCACATTCATAACTGGAATTGTGATATTAAATGAAGGAAACGGTGTCTGGGCATGCATAAGAAAAGTATTAATCCCTAGGAGAATGCTGCAATTGCATGAGCGGATCTCCTATGAGTTATCCTTATCTGAAGAAATCGTTTCATTATTTACTGTGGAAAGAAAAAATCAATTAATTGATATAGTCCTCCCTTATATTTATGTTGGAGCTACATTTACAATGGAGGGCCATATTGATATCGGGAATGGGAAACAGAACAAAACACGTAAGTTTGTAAAGGAAATGGTCGCAAGAATGGAAGCAATGGGAGTCGAACCGAAAATCAAACCGGATGCCTTCGTGGCTTCTAGTTATGCCAACCGTTACACAAAATAGTGAATATTCATCTGTGCTGCCTCTTCCCCCTCCAGTCCATGATGTATATTTGAATGTAAGAAATCATCTTCTCTTATGCAAATGCATTAGAAAAATGACATCAGCCTAAGCATTGTGGACAAAGCTACATAGTATATAATGAGTCGAGGTTTTACCTTCGACAAATTATATAAGATAGGGGGATTTCTGATGTGGTTCCCATGTTGTAATTGGTGTGAAAAAGACAGAAGAAATGATCATGATCGTTGCCGTTTTTGGGACAACTTGATGTTCACCCACTGTTCATGTGATGTTAAAGATTGTAGCAGACAAAAAAGAACAGATGTCGAAGATGAAGTAAGATGTTTCAAAATAAAAGATAAACATGACTGTGGATGTCACAAGAAAAAACCTCAACACCACAGTAATGATTGCGGATGTTCTAAAAAGCTTGAACACCAATGTAATTGTTGCCATAAGTGTCACTGCCATAAATGCAGACGTGATCACTAGGTAATGTGCCTACCCATCCGGATTTGGATGGGTTCTTTTTTTTATGCCTTCCTTACTATCCGGATTACAATCCACTATGTATCCTTTGACCCTGGTTTTGCTACCTGGAATAATAATCGGGATGATAGCATCCAATCCCTATTGAACGTCATAAGCGGGAACTACCAGAGAAACACATTTATTATTTTTCAATTTTTTCACCTCTCTTCTATTGATATACTATGCAACATGCCAGATTTGGATTAAACGTGAATAATGAAGAAAATGAAAATAAACAAATTACGGTGTATATTTCTATTGTCGCGAATTAAAAATGCCAAGAAAATAATATTTCCCAGCATCCTTCATTTTATTTCCTTTATTTTTCTCCATATATCTCTTATTTTCTAACTGATATGATTATTTCTTGCAAACAGAACAAATGTTCCGTTGTGCCATAAAACCCTTTCCCTCAAACTTCATATTTTCAATTACTTTAGTAATTAAATTCCCCTCATTAAAGAAACTTTTGTTTTTACTGCTTACTCTTCAGAGAAGTTATTTCACATGTTTTATAGAAACACTACCATCCCAAAATTGTGTATCTAAACAGGAATCACATTATCGTTAACCTTCTCTCTGAATATATCCCTCACCAACATGAGTTGTGTTAGTATCATGCGGTTCATATTAGCGACAATCTCGATAGTTTAACACTATCGTTCAAAAGGCTGACATGACACTTAGCCTATTGGCTTATAGATACAGCTATATTATCTTAATAGTATGAAATTTCAGATAAAGGAGAGTGGAATTATGGTTCATGTTAGTAAGATGATCATTATTTTGTTTTTGCTATTCTTATTGTTTCCAGAAAGAAAGGTGTCAGCAAGCCCAGGAGAATTTAAGACCAATGATTACCCAATCATCCTTATTCATGGAGTTGGAGGTTGGGGTAAAGAAGAAGTTTCTAATTTTTATTACTGGGGTGGAATTCATGATATTGAGAACTACTTAAACACCCAGGGATTTGAAACATATACAGCTGCGGTCGGTCCCGTATCAAGTAACTGGGATCGAGCAGCCGAATTATTTGCCTACATAAAGGGTGGTGCCGTTGACTATGGGGCTGCTCATTCTTTACAACATCATCACCTTCGTTTCGGAAAGAAATACTCTGGAGTCAAAACGGATTGGAATGCTGTGAATCGAGTACATTTGCTTGGTCACAGTATGGGTGGACAAACTTCAAGGATGTTGTTGGAATTACTGAAATCGGGCAGTAAAGAAGAAAAGGATTTTCACAAAAATAATCCTGATGCCGAACAGATGTCCAGTCTTTACGATGGGGGAAAAGATTGGGTGCATAGCATCACAACCTTGGCTACTCCTCATGATGGATCCCCTTTTGCCAATAAACTAGAAAACTTTATGCCCTTTTTAAAAGGGTTTGTTTACAAATATATTAATTTGGCAGACCTGCATTCTAATGAATCTTTCAACTATGATTTCAAACTGGATCATTGGGGCTTGAAAAGAGAGGGAAATGAACCGGTTTACTCGTATGTAGAACGAATGTTTAACAGTCCTTTCTGGAAAACCAAGGATACAAGTCAATATGACCTTTCAATAGAAGGCGCTAAAGAGTTAAACGAAAAAATGAAAACGTATTCAGATGTATATTATTTTTCTTATACAGGGGATGCTACGTTTCATTCTCCCTTAACTGGGTATAATGTCCCCCTTCCTTCAATGAATCCACTATTATACCCTTCTGGATTTTATATTGGTAGATATGAAAATAATCAACTTGGATCTTCATGGTGGCCAAACGACGGTCTAGTAAGTGTTCCTTCTTCACAATATCCGAACGGACACAAGGCACAGCCTGCCCAAAGTACGAGTGAGAAAGGTGTTTGGAATTATCACAAGACTCAATATAGATGGGACCATGCTGATTTTATAGGATTGAGCTTGTATGACACTGTCGGGTTAAGCGACATCCGTGCATTTTATCGAGAAATTTCAGTGGAACTAGCTTCATTACCAAGTCTCGATTAGAGGTTTAATCCCTTTTGTATGAGAGATTCTGGTAACCATTGAGATAATCAAGGATGTTAAAGCGTTTTACCAGAATCCTACTCTATTTTAACGTGATGTACGAAGAAGACTGCTATGGAAATGAATCATTTTTGTATTTATTTTATAAGGGAGAAAAGGTCTGCCTACTTACGTTTGTGTTTCATTTAATGCTATCTGCCTCTAAACGGGTAAGATACTTAAGACTATCTCTCATCACAGGATTAAATACTTTAGAAACAGGAATGGATCCAATTTCTGTTGGTTGTAAATCGGGTTCTTCCACCCCTACGTAAACAATCAATTCAGGATTATCAGCTGGAGCCATTCCCAAAAATGAAAATAAATACTCATTGGGAGCTGTTAAATAACCTCCTCCATTTGGATTTGGTATTTGGGCAGTACCTGATTTGCCAGAGACTTGATAATCAGACAGTTGGAATCTCCTGCCTGTCCCTATATCGGACGTGACAGTCGAGGTTAAGTAATGACGCGTTTGTTCAGCAGCTTCTTTCGTAATTGGAGTGCGGATGACTTCTGGTCGAAACTCTTTAATGATTTTTTTTGAATCGCTATCAACTATCTTTGAAACAACAAATGGTTTCATCATTTTTCCGCCATTAGCAATTGCTGATTCAGCTTGGATCATCTGAAGTGCTGTCACGGTGCTTCCTTGACCAAAAATGGTTGTAGCCCTTTCAATTGGATTGCTATATTGTAGTATACCTTTTGCTTCATTTTGAAGGGAAATGCCTGTTTTATTCCCGAACCCAAATGATTTTAAATAAGTTAAATACTTTTCTGTTCCAATTTTCTCTAACAGATTAATAAAAGCTACGTTAGAGGATCTTTGTAATCCTTCTAAATATGTAATGGTTCCCCAGCCCTTTCCTCTATTCCAATCCTTTATTGGGGATGGGTAGCCTTTTACAAAATATTGACCAGATTTATAGTATTCATTCGGGGCAAATGCCTTACTATCAACTGCAGCCGCTAAAGAGAATGATTTCATTGTCGATCCTGGTTCATAAGAACTTTCAACTATGAAGTTTGACCAACTTTCACCTATCCCTTCTTTTGTATCATTATTGAAGGATGGTCTCTGAGCCATCGCTAATATTTCACCCGTAGTGGGGTCAGATACGATGCCAAACATTTTTCTAGGATGGTATTCGCTATCAACGGAATTTAATGCGTCTTCTAAAATTTTTTGGATGTTTACATCAATGGTTAAATAAACATCATCACCATGATCTGGGGGGATGACGGTCTTTTCTGTATCCGGTAATATATATCCCCAAAAGTCACTCTCATATCTGATCTGTCCATCTTTCCCAGTAAGGAATGAGTTGAAGCTTTTTTCAATTCCCATGATACCTTCGTTGATTGTTTTCCCATTCCTTTTCACATCTTCTTGAGTGAGTCCTATTGTATGAGAAGCAAACATGCCTTTTGGATAGGACCTTTTATTGTTTGTAACAAAGGTAATTCCAGGTAATTTCTCCTTCTCGATTTTCTCTTTCATATCGGTAGTAATTCCATTACCTCCAGCTCCCAATTCTACTTGGAACTTTCCTTCTTTATTTAACAGTTTGTAAATTTCAGTCTTTTTTAAATGAATATATCTAGACAACACATCAGCTGTCCGTTTCTTGTCGACAACATGGTTGGGCTTTTCAGGGTTAGATGTTACTGATGCAGATAAAATCGCTATCATTTTATATGAAGGAGTGTCTTTTGCAAGAGCATGATCGTTACGATCAAATATTGTTCCCCTATTCGCTTTTAAAGTATGAGTCTGTAGGTATTTATCAGAGGCTTCTACAGCTAAATTTTTCCCTTCTATTTCTCCGCTTACTTGTATATAAAGAAAACGGACAAATACAATAAAAAATAGGAGTGAAAATGTGCAAAATAAAAAGGCACCTGCCCGATTCATATTTGGCGGTTTTTTATTCATTTACTCACAACCTTAACTTCTTGTTATTTCAAATTATCGTTCATACATACGTTCCTTAATCTTTTTGTATACACATACTGGTGTGCCCCCCTTCATAGAAAAACCGGTATGTTTTGAATCGATCACCTCTATTTATTAGCAAAGATTTCTTCCAAAAAGTGCATGTTCATCTTCAAAATATGAATCCAGATTTAGAAGATTTTTGAGATGAGTGAAGAGTAGAATATTATTTATTGGATAATATTAGACAAAATTCTACATTTTTCTACAAATCCCAAAATATCTTATCACTTTATAAAATATTTTAAATCCATCCTTTTTACTGAGTTAAAAGCACTATTAACGATTGTTAAGGTATTCCGACGTTTGAGAAACCAAGCGGAAGAATGATCATGTTCTTGAGATGAACAATACCATTGATCCTTTATGTACATTGCTTTCTTGCAAGCAAAACAGGTAATGAACACGACTTATATACAGTGTGGTTTATATCAATCAACTTCTACCAATGTGAATACATTGTTTTGATTTTTGATCATCAAACTTATGTGTCTTTATGTTCAAATAGTGCAAACCAACACTAAACTCCTACTAATGACCCGACATCTGAACCGATATCCATGATCCGACATTGTTCGCAGTTTCGTGAATATATTGAATATTTAACAATTAATAAATACAGGAAAACAATGGGTACAAAGGATTGTATTGGTAACGCTGACATTAGACCCTTCTCTCCCTTCAATGACTAATATATAGTTAGTTCGAAAGTATTTAGGACAAAGGAGATGGAATAATTGGATACCATTCAAATGAGTAGGAGAGAAAGAATTGCTACAGAAAAGAAGAAAGCCCTCAAACAAAGAAACAAAAAATTAACCGTTGCACCTACCATTGGGGCACTTTCCGCGCTTTTGCTCACAAATGGAGCTGCAAGGGCTTGCAGTGCAGAATATACAGTGAAGAAGCATGATACATTATATAGTCTCGCAAAAAAATATGATGTTACAGTCGATCAAATCAAAGAAAAAAACTTATTAACGTCTGATAAAATTTATGCTGGCCAAACACTTCTGGTGCCACATCTAGAAAATCAAGATGTAAACCAATATTCAGTCCAACGAGGAGATACACTATACTCATTAGCCAAAAGATATAACACTTCAATCTCTCATTTAAAACAATTAAACGAGCTGAATTCAGATCAAATTAAGATCGGACAAACTCTTTTGGTTCCTGTTGAACAAAACAAATCAAATGTGGGAGAATTATATACAGTAGTTCCAGGAGACACTTTATGGGGTGTGGCTCACCGGTTTGGAGTAAAGCAAGAAGTCTTGGCTAAATCAAATAATTTGAAAATGGATATGTTACTTATAGGTCAAAACTTATTTATTCCAGGAAAAGCCGAGGTGACGGAAGCTGAAATCATTGGGGCATCTGATAAATTCACTGTTGAATTTAAGGAAAATGGGAAAACATTCACATTGAAAGTCCCATATGGTACCTCATCTTATTATCAAGATAATTCCGGTCGTATTGTAACCGTTATACATAAAAATGGTGCTGTGATATCAGCGAACTAGAAGAATTTCGTGATAGGCTTGCTCCATTCGTCATTCTCCTACATTGCAAATAACCATAAAAAATAGCCTTCGGATATTCCGATGGCTATTCATTAACCCATTACATTCCCGTCATTAGAAGAGTCATTTTTCTGGATACTCTGCCTATGAAAGCAGTCAGTTTAACTACTCTCCCATAATAAGGTATCCATTATCAGTAAACATAACATACCGTCACACTATAACCTTTGTTCTTTTTGAACGCCTTTCTCCCTAAGCAGAAACTTTTGAATTTTCCCGCTAGCATTTCTAGGGAGTTCTTCAACAAACCGGTACTCCCGTGGCCGTTTGTAATCTGCCAGTAGATCACCACTCTTCAAAAAATGATCCAGGTGTTCTGACGTGAGAGAAGCATTATTCGATACGACTACAGCAATGACCTGCTCCCCCCATCTCTCATCCGGTTGCCCGAGTACAGCAACGTCCAGCACATCTTCGTGGGCATGAAGCGCGTCCTCGACTTCCCTCGGATACACATTCTCCCCTCCTGAAATCACCATATCATCCACCCTGTCAGCAACATAGAGATAGCCCTCTTCGTCCAGATACCCTAAATCACTGGAGTGGTACCAGCCCTTATACAACGCTTTTTCTGTGGCCTCCACCCGGTTGAAATACTTAAGCATCGTACATGAACCTCTTACAATGATTTCACCCACTTCACCTGGTTTACAGATATCCTCTGGCTCAGATGGTCCGTTTTCATTGGGTCTTACCACCCTTATTTCATGATTAAAAGCCGCCCGTCCTGCAGAACCCGTCTTCGTCAACTGCTCATCCTGAAGCAAGAACGTAACCGCCGGCCCCATCTCCGTCTGACCATATGCCTGGATGAGGTCGATCTTCATCTTTTCATGTAACGTCCTGACTAGCACTGGAGCCATGGGAGCTGCCCCGTATAGTCCAATCCGAAGGGAAGATGTATCGTATTCCTCCACCCCATGTTGAAGAAGCATATTCCACATGGTCGGCGCTGCGAAAAGGGTCGTTACTTTCTCACGTTGTATAACGTCCAGAACGATATGTGGCTGGAACTGGTGGACGATGATATTTTTTGCTCCCACTTGAACACGTGGAAGGAAACAGCAATGAAGTTCGGCACAATGGAACATGGGTGCAGTTACAAGTCCGATATCATTAGGCGTAATCCCCATGACCGACGTACAAATCAGACTCTGCTCCGCCATATCCCTATGCCGGTGGACGACGCCCTTTGGTCTGCCTGTAGTCCCGCTCGTGTACATGATGGCATATACGTCCGTCTCTTCTACCGTCATATGTTCTAAATCCCGGGAACAAGATCCCACTGTCTCATGATAACTTTGTGCAAAGGAAGGAATATCTTCTCCCACATACCAAAAAAGGGTCTGAGGAAAGTCTTGTGATATCCCCTCAATCGGTTTGATGAGGGATTCTTCAACGATCACGACTTTGGGTTTTGCATCCTTTAATATATATTGGATTTCCTGTCCCTTTAATCGAAAATTAATCGGATTGATCACAGCACCGATTTTCCCACATGCGAAATACACATTGGCGAGCTCCAGCGTATTAAATAGATACGTAGAAACCCGGTCCCCCTTTTTCACACCTGCATCTAAGAGGGCATTGGCCACACGATGAACTTCATCCCGCCATTCTCCAAATGTTAACCGTTTCCCGGTCTTTTCTTCTACAATTGCCTCTTTATTGCGGAATTTTTCTACCGTTTGGTCAAAAATAGATCCAGTCGTTGCGTACATGTTTCTCCTCCTTATGATTACAAATATCCTTACTTATACTTTCCTTACCCTATAATGTTCGTGACGGTTTTACATTTCCCCTCCTTAGATATCTGATAATTCAGAAATATAATCATAATAAAAAACCGTCACCTCTTGATCAAGTAGAGATGACGGTTCTAGAAAGTAGTGACTATGACGCTTTTTGTTCCCTCACCACAGCATTCAATTTTCGTTTAGATAATTCGTTAAAAAAGATATTTAACCCAATCGCCGTTAAACTACCTGCGACAATACCATTATCCGTTAAGATGCGGATGCTTGATGGCATCTGAGCGAACAATTCCGGCACAGCCGTTACCCCGAGTCCCATTCCAACAGAACATGCGATAATCAATAGATTTTCCTGAGAAGCGAAATTCACTTGACTCAGCATCTTGATTCCATATGCAACCACCATACCGAACATGGCCACCATCGCACCACCCAATACGGATGCAGGAATTACGGTTGTAAGTGCGCCAATTTTCGGTACTAAACCGAGAATGACCAGGAATGCTCCCGTTGCGAAAATCACATTATTCCGTTTCACCCCTGAAAGCTGAACCAATCCGACGTTTTGGGAATAGGCCGTATATGGGAAAGCGTTAAATAATCCACCCAGTACAATGGCTAATCCTTCTGCACGATACCCTCGAGACAAATCTTCTTCCGATATCTTTTTATCACTTATATCTGCTAAGGCGAAGTACACACCCGTTGACTCCACCAGGCTGACCATCGCTACAAGAATCATGGTGAGGATCGCCGGGATTTCAAAGGTCGGCATCCCGAAATAAAAAGGTTTTGCTGTATGAAACCATGAAGCATCTCCAACTGCACTGAAATCTACTTTTCCCATTCCGAATGCCACGGCCGTACCTGCCATTAATCCAAGTAAAATGGAAACGGAACGTACAAACCCTGTAAAGAATTTATATAATAATAATATAAATAACAAAGTACCAAACGCTAAAGACAGATTTTCCAATGAACCGAAATCAGCGCTTCCCTGTCCACCAGCCATATTGTTCATGGCTACGGGAATAAGGGTAATCCCTATGATGGTCACGACTGAACCCGTCACAACAGGGGGGAAAAAGCGGACCAATTTGCCGAAATACTTACTGATGACGACAACGAATAAGCCCGATAAGAGAATCGAACCATAGATAGCCGAAATCCCATATTGCTCCCCAATCGCAATCATAGGTCCCACTGCCGTAAATGTACAACCTAGTACAACAGGAAGTCCAATTCCGAAGAAACGATTCTTCCATACCTGCAGTAGGGTAGCAATCCCACACATAAAGATATCTATGGAAACGAGGTAAGTAAGCTTCTCTCCTGAGAGTCCAAGTGCTCCCCCTACGATAAGCGGGACGATGACCGCTCCGGCATACATGGCAAGAACATGCTGAATACCCAGTGAAGCCAGTTTAAGAGGCTGATTCTTCATTATACCTTAGCCTCCTCTTGCTTAAATTGCACTTGTCCGTTTTCTAGAGATTGAATTTCAGCTAAAGATTCAACTCTATAGCCGGTTTCACGAACTAGCTTCCCTCCATCTTGGAAAGCCTTTTCAATGACAATCCCGATTCCAGCGACCTCTGCTCCAGCCTGTTTCACTAAGTCAATTAAACCCAGTGCTGCCTGCCCGTTTGCCAAGAAATCATCTATCAATAAGACACGATCGTCATTTTGTATGTACTTGTGCGAAATTGAAATCGTATTTTCTTCCTTCTTTGTGAATGAATACACTTTTGAACTGAGAATGCCTTCTGATAAAGTCAGTGATTTCTTCTTTCGTGCAAAGACAAGCGGAACTTCCAGTTGAAGGGCGGTCATGACACCGGGAGCAATCCCTGATGATTCAATGGTCAGGACCTTGGTGATTCCTTGATCCTTGAAACGTTGTGCAAATTCTTTCCCTATTTCCACCATTAATTCCGGATCTACTTGATGATTCAGGAATGAGTCGACCTTTAATACTGTTTCTGACAGGACGACACCTTCAGCTTTGATTTTGTTTTTTAATAAGTCCATGATTAATCCGCTCCCTTAGCTGTGTAAAGATAAAAAAACCCAAAGGACATTGTTCTCACATCAGAGTGAGACAATGTCCTTTGGGTTAGGAAAAGAGCGTCTATAAAGACGAACCTTCATTGCTCACCCATAGTCGGATCATTTACGGTAATCCGGTAGAAACTCGCGGGCCATATCCCCGCTATTATATGAGCGAAAACGAATATTGATTTGATAATGGATAGTATATAGGGAACTTTTTCATTTGTAAAGGATCAAACCCTAACATTAATTCACATACTATCAAACATTGTTCGTGATATAACCAAACGGGTGTAAAGCATCTGTGCTTTACACCCGTTCAGAAAGTTCTTTCAACAGCTTTCGTTTCTCTTCATCCGATAAGCCTGATGCCTTGATTTCGTTTCGCTTTGTAGAGATTAGATCAAGCTTTTCGATATAAGAATCATCAAATGGTTGAAACAGTTGATTCGTAAGTTTCTTTGCTAAGAATGGACTCGATCCTCCGGTTGATACAGCAATGGTTAATCTCCCTTTCTGCTTATAGGAGACCATCTGAATGTTTCCACAATCACCATCGTCCACTACGCATACTAACTGGTTTTCCTCAGAATGCGTTTTCACCTGTTCGTTCACGGATCGTTGATTCGTTGCAGCGATGACGATAAAGCCATTTTTTAAATCATCTGCCAACACCTTTCGCTTGATCCATACGATTTTTTTCTCTTCATGTAATTCTTTGATCGGATCGACCACCTCAGGACTAATAACTGTAATCTTTGCCCCTTGCTCAAAAAATACAGAAAGCTTACGATAGGCCACTTTCCCCCCGCCAACAATCGTTACTTGTTTTTCTTTCACATCAATCATGACTGGAATCATAAGATTCTCCTTTAGCCCAAAGTGATTCATTTACCCGGTCCAGGAATGCTTCTTCAACAAGCGGGTCATATCCTAAATAGTTACCCAAGTGGATATGATTATTATCCGTTCTGCGGATTTCCTTTTCAATTCCCTTCATTAACAAACCGGTGAATAATAAATACGGAATAAAGACGACGTTTTCCTCTGTATTTTTCACTGACTCCAGAGTCTCTGTAAAGCTCGGTGAAGCTGCCGTTAAATAGCACGTTCTTACCTCACGTAACGGTGTTCTTCTATGAACCATCCCAGCAAGAGCATCCAGATCCTTTCTGACATCAGGATCGGAACTTCCTCTTCCTATTAATATAGCAGAAGTAGTGGTATGAAGCGGTGCAGCTTCTGCTATTTTCTTAATGACACTTTCAGCCATTTTCTCGTGTACACCAATAGGACTTCCGTAAATCACACTGATGCCAGGATATAATCCTTTGCATTTTTGTATTTCATCAGGTATATCCTTTTTTGCATGAACAGCCGTCAGTAGGAGAAGTGGTACGACGGTTACATGAGTCGCTCCTTTTTCTACGCATGCTCCGAACCCTTCTTCTATGGAAGGAGAAGCAAGCTCTAGGAAACTTATTTCCTGGATATCCGCCTCGACATGTTCCTGGCATCGCTTGATGAACGTAATGGCCTCTTCACGGGCTTTCACCAAACGACTGCCGTGGCACACATACAATACCGCATGTTTCATCTATAATGCCTCGCTCATGATCATTTTCTGTTCGAACCATTGAATTTTCTCACGGTACCGTACCACTTCTCCAACGATAATCATGCTTGGATTTTCAATTTTTTCTTCTTTGACTCTATCAATGATGGTATCAAGCGTCCCTGTGACGGTTTTTTGCACTTCGGTCGTTCCCCAATGAATAAGAGCCACAGGGGTATCCTTGGACTTTCCATATTGAATGAGCTTTTCTTTAATATAAGGGAGGTTGCTGACTCCCATATAGATGGCAAGGGTATCGATTCCCTTAGATAAGCTTTCCCATTTCTCATCCTCGAGTTGATTGTTTTGTTTATGGCCTGTTACAAAGGCAACGCTGGAACTCGCATCCCTGTGAGTAACCGGGATGCCGGCGTAGGCTGCTGCTGCTATCCCTGAAGTGATTCCCGGGACGATTTCAAAAGGAATCCCTTTTTTCGCACACGCCTCCGCTTCTTCACCACCTCTTCCGAAAACAAACGGGTCGCCGCCTTTTAACCTCACCACCACTTTCCCGCTGGACGCATAGCGGACCAGGAAGTGATTGATCGTTTCCTGCTTCATTGTATGATAGTTTGGCAGTTTGCCGCAGTAGATCAAGTCAGCCCCTTGTTTCGCATAGGAGAGAAGTTCTTTATTCACCAAGCGGTCATAAAGAATGACGTCTGCTTTTTGTATGGATTTCAACGCTTTTACCGTGATTAGTTCCGGATCTCCGGGTCCCGCTCCGACCAAATATACCTTACCCATTGTCTTCCTCCTTAAGATTTGATGATCGTTTCTTGTTCGTGCAGAACAAACCCTGCACCATTTCCTCGGATTCTCTTTTTTTCATAAAGTGAGATATCCACGACATCCGGCTTTTTCAAAAAATACTTCTCTAGTTCGATTTCAACCAGGTCAAAAGCTTTCTCATCCGATTCAGCTGCTACGACAACAATCGTGACAAAATTTCGGGCAGTGACTTCAAATCGATACAAATTCATCTTTCTCCTCCTTACGCTTCCTGAAGCAGTTGATCCAATGATTCCTGAAGAGGAGTGGTACCGACCCGGTTGATGTAGTCAAAGAACGTTTCTCCCTCATGCTTGGTTTGTTTAAAATGAATCAACAATTGCTTCACAACTTCCCCCAGATTGGAGGCTTCCACTTTTCCTTTCAACTTTTCATTCAACTTACCGCCATCTTGAAGGGTTCCACCTACATAGATTTCAAATGCTTCGATCATTTTCTTATCTTTCGTCCTCATTTTGATTCCCTGCAGACCAATGTCTGCAATTTGGCGTTGTCCGCATGAATTCGGGCATCCGACCATATGGATCCGTACCGGTACGTCCAGCGTCAATTCCTGATCAAGCCCGTTGGCGATTTGTCTCATCCGCTCCTTCGTCTCTACAAGGGCAAGATTACAATATTCGATTCCTGTGCATGAGACGGAATATCCAATAAACGATAGGGGACTCGTTGAAATCCGTTCAAAGATCTTCTCCGAAAGCAAAGCATCCACATGTTCATCTGGTATATTCGGAATGATGAGATTCTGAGAATTACAGTTTCTGAGTTCGCCGTTCCCGTATTTTTTGGAAATCCTTGCAAGCTCATACACTTCATCCGAATTCAGCCTGCCAACCGGAACATTCAGTCCCACATAATTGAGTCCTTTTTGTTTCTGAGGGTGAACTCCATAGAAATACCCTGCATTCCAGCCTTTTACAGCATCTATTCCTGCCGGCAGGAGCTCTACATACTCCAGTAATTTCTCTTTGAACTTCTCAGGCCCCCAGTCGGCCATTAGAAATTTCAATCGGGCTAAATGGCGTTTCTCTCGGTAACCATAATCGCGGAATATGGTTGTCAGGGCAACCGTCACATCCTTCACTTGATGCGGGAGTACGAATACGTCCAATTCCTGTGCGAGAAACGGCCTCGCAGACAATCCACCACCGACTTTCACATGAAACCCAGCTTCTTCTTTCCCATCTATCTGTTTTTTCGCCGGAACAAAGGAGACACAATTGATCTCTGCATTCGAAGCATTGTTGATATTGGCAGAAATCGCGACTTTATATTTTCTCGGTAAATTTGAAAAATCTTCGTTATGCTGGAAGAAATCATACACTTCCTTCACAACGGCCCTAGTATCAAAAAGTTCATCCGGATCGATTCCGGCCAGGGGATTTCCCACGATGTTACGTGTAATATCCCCACATGCTCCTGCAGAGGAGAGACCGACTTTCTCTAGACGCTTGAAGATATCCGGGATTTGTTCAATCTTCAGCCAGTGGAACTGGATAGCCTGACGGGTGGTGATATCATAGACATCCCTGCCGTATTCTTTACAAATGGAAGCAAGTTCCCTTGCCTGATCGTATGTTAATATACCAGAAGGAACATTGACCCTCATCATGAAGTAGCCGTCTTCCTTAGGTCTTTGCAGATAAAGTCCTGCCCATTTGAATTTATCCCACTCTTCTTTAGGGATGGAAGAGAACCCGTTTTCGGCATAATACGGAATATCATCAAAGATGGATAATCCGTCTTTTTCAAGCTTCCATTTTTCTGTTTTGTTCAGCTTTTCGTTTGACTCCCAAGATTTGCTATACGCCATGATTTTCTCTCCTTATATCAATTGTTTTTGCTTTAATTCTGTCAATAGACTTTCTACACATTGTTTAATTGAATACTTTTCTGTATCCAGGACCATTTCAGGATCTTTCGGCTCTTCATAAGGTGCACTGATTCCCGTGAAAGAAGGGATTTCATGGTTTCTCGCTTTTTTATACAATCCTTTTGGGTCCCGCTTTTCACATTCCTCCAAGGAACAGTGTACGTACACTTCTATAAACTCTTCCGGTCCAACCAAGCTTCTTACTAGATCCCGATCTTTCCTGTACGGTGAAATGAATGCCGTCAGGACAATTTGGCCGCTATCAACGAATAGTTTAGACACTTCCCCAATCCGCCTGATGTTTTCTTTACGGTCTTCTTCTTTGAAGCCTAAATCTTTATTCAATCCGTGCCGGACGTTATCCCCATCCAAAACATAAACCTGCTTTCCCTGTTCAAAGAGGGAAGAAGCCAATGCATTCGCTACGGTTGATTTCCCTGAAGCAGATAATCCCGTGAACCAGAGAATGAAACTTTGGTGACCATTCTGTTTTCGTCTTTCCTGTTTAGTGATTGTTGATTCATGCCATACGATATTTTCTTGTTTATCACTCAATCTATCTTCCTCCTCTGGGACGTTATTTTGATTCTTGTTTCAGCCCCTTGATTAATACATCTATTACTTCGGTACGACTGAAAGTGGATGGGGGAACCTCTCCGCTACGCAGCATGCCTCTCACTTTCGTTCCGGAAAGAATGACGTGATGTTCTTTCTCGTGAGGACATGTCTTCGTCGTCGCCATTCCTTCACATTTCTTGCAATAGAAGCTATGTTCGAAGCGAAGAGGGATAATCCCTATTTCATCTTCGGTAAACTGATCAAAGATTTTTTGTGCATCATATGTGCCGTAATAATCACCAACACCAGCATGATCTCTCCCCACAATAAAATGAGTACACCCGTAGTTTTTTCGTACTAACGCGTGAAAAATGGCTTCCCTTGGACCTGCATATCTCATGGCAGCGGGAAAGACTCCGAGAAATACCCGGTCTTTCGGATAATAGTTTTTTAATAACACTTCATAGCTTTCCATGCGGATTTTCGCTGAAATATCATCTGCTTTGGTTTCACCCACTAACGGATTCAAGAATAGGGCATCCACCGTTTCCAAAGCGGTTTTCTGGATATACTCATGAGCCCTGTGTACGGGGTTTCTTGTCTGGAAACCAACAATCGTTTTCCACCCTTTTTCATTGAACCATTGTCGTGTTTCAGCTGGATCAAATGTATACTCAGTGAAAGATTTAGACAGTCTTTTCACTAATGTAATCCTGCCTCCAACATAGACATCACCACGCTGGAATAATTTTTTTACACCAGGATGATCCTCATCGGTCGTTCCGTATACTAGAAGGGCTTCTTTATGTTTATCAGGTTCATATATATCCTCTACATCAATGAGTCCGTATGTTTCCCCTTTATATACAAGCCTGCTCTTCTGCCCTTTCTCCACGAGACCTGCTTGATTTTCCTCTATGGGCAGGGTGATTGGAATGCTCCATACACATCCGCTCTCAAGTCGCAATGATTCCACTACGGTCTGATAATCCCGTTCTGTCAAAAACCCTTCGATTGGACTATAGGCACCTATTGCAATGAGCTCCAAATCACTTAATGCGATTTCATCCAGTGGGATTTCTTGTTGAATATCTTTATATGGTTCTTTAGGTAAATAAGATTGAACCAAAACTCCTCCGTGCGGTTGTAAACTCATTCAAAATATCCTCCTTAACTTATTGTTTTAATCGGAATTAATATTAAATTCCCCCGCCGTCTTCGTGGACAGACCGTCTTTCCTCATTAATCACCCTCATGAGGGACAAAGCTCCTACCGTGGCAATGATGACACTTATCGGTACTACAATCGAGTACAAATCACTATCGATAACCAGCTTCACTAAGAAGTATGAAATACTGAGTGAAATCAAGGGAGAGACCACCCAGATTTTCACTATTTTTTTAACAATCTTTTTTTGCAGCATCTGCTTTCCGCTTTTAGCCACGCCTAAGCCAATGATGGAAGACGAAGTGACCTGTGTGAGGGGAATCGGCAATCCATACAGTGAGCTCACCATTACGAGGATCGCTCCTGTGGAGGAAATAACGATTCCTTCCGCTTTCGAGTATTGCGTAATCTTTTTTCCGTTTGTTTCGACCACTTTCTTTCCCAGTAATACAGCCCCCAGTGCAACGAATAATCCGCCAATTAAGATCCCTCGTGAAGGGGACAACAAACCGGCCCCCACTAAAGGGCCAACAGCGTTTGCTACATTGTTCATTCCGGCAGAAAAAGCCTCAAAGAATCCTGAGATGATTAACAGGTACGCAAGCCATCTTTTTTCTAAATGGTACCCCCGTTTTTCAAGTCCCACTAAACATAAGCCGAAAAGCCATGTGACAACGAACGCGACAACCGGGACAATCACCCAAAATGACATGATTGTAATCAGTGATTTTACATAAAGAACCTGATAAGCTACTCCAACACCCACAACTGCTCCCACTGTCACTTCACTCGTCGATAACGGAATTCCGATGACATTTGCCAGAAATAGAGAAATCGTCGCAGATAACAAAATGATGAGGACGATTTTGATCGACAGCAGATTCTGAGGAATGATTCCTGAACTGATTGTCTTGACAACCTCTCCTCCACCCAGTACCGCTCCGCTAAGGACACCTGCGGCACATATCCATAATGCGGTCCTGATATTATTTATCGCTCCTGCACCATATGCGACTCCCATTGATGCAGCCGCTCCACTGGCACCAATGTTCATAGCAAAGAACAAACTAATGATAAGCGCTGTGATTTCAAGCAAGTATTGTCACCCATTTCAATGAAGGCCGCATTCTGTTTTTCCTTTTCCTTTCCATCTTCCGGAGCGGAGATCATTTATATCATAGGCTGGAGTTGTGCAATGGAAGCACCCTATACTCGGATACCCTTGATCGTGAAGGGTGTTATAAGTCAGATCATGTTTATGGACATATCGCCAAATCTCCTTCCATGTCCAGTGAATTAAAGGGCAAATTTTAATCGATTGAAATTTATCATCCTTATTGATGAATTCAACATGTCTCCTTGTGGGGGATTGTTCCCTTCTTAATCCCGATATCCAGGCATTCCCCTTGGACAGAGCATCCTTCAAAGGGTCAAGTTTTCGGATTTGGCAACACTTATTCGGGTTTTTCTCCCACAATTTATCTCCATATTCTTTGGCCTGTTCATCCATTGTCAACTCAGGTTTTTGCATTTGAATGTGTAGATCCGGATAAGCCTCTTTCACTTTTTCTATCGTTTCATACGTTTCCTTAAAATGTACGCCCGTATCGAGGAATACAATGGATGCCTTCGGTTGTACCTTGGAGATTAGATCGATGAGCACAATGCCTTCAATCCCGAAACTACATGCATATACCACTTTTTCACCATAGTGGCTGTACGTCCATTCCAGGACATTTAACGCCCCTTTGTAGACCGTATCCACTTCGAAATCCAAGTTTGGCTGTTTCCAAGTCTGATAGGTTAACATGATACACCCCTTTTCCTGATGCTTATCCAAATAAAAAGAGGCGATAACAAGATAAAGGGTGTCCCTTATCTTTGTTATGCGCCTCTAGTTTGTCTAGTCAGCTTATTTGATTCGGACTTTCTCATTTTTCTCTAATTGAATGACCTTCCCATCTTGAACGACAATCGTGATTGAACCATAGCTCATGGTTTCAAGCATAGACTGGATCTTCTCTGCTACCATGTCAAACTGTGCCTGATGGCTCTTTTCTTTTGTCATTTGATTCCCCCAATCTTCCACCATACCCATATGAAGAGTGAATAAAAAAACAACTTTCCGTTTTGGAAAGTTGTTCAGGTAAGAATACCTTATCTTCCAAAATGGCTTCACATTTTGCTGGAATTAGCACCTTACATAACGTAGGTTGCTGGGTTTCGCAGGGCCAGATCCCTCCACCACTCTGGATAAGAGTTATTAATTTTAATATTCTAAATAATATCACAATCCACCAAGAAGTCAACCCGAGTTTTTCGATCGGATTTATGTCTTTAGGCTCATTTTCTTGAGATTTCCATTCTTTTTATGTTTATTCGACCCCAGTTCGATTTACAACATTATTTTTAGAAAGCAATATGTCGTATATTTTGAACATCATTTTCTCTTCAACTAGTCAATAACTCAAAGACGACTTTACCCTCAATCACGGTTTTCTCGACTTGATTGGTTGCAGTAACAGTAAAATGGAGTGAGTTATCCTTTTTATCCACCATTTTAGCTCGTAAAGTAATCATATCATTCAACATGACCATCCCTTTAAAGCGTACAGTGTAATCCTTGATAAACCCTTCTTCATAATGAGGAGTGAATAGTTTTGACACATTGCCCATCGTCCACATACCATGAGCGATGATTCCTGGAAGGCCAAGTTTCAGGGCTTCCTCATCAATGGTATGGATTGGGTTATAATCCCCGGAAGCCCCTGCGTATTTGATCAGGTCAATTCTCGATACCGGTGCCAATTCAACCGGAGGCAGTGTATCCCCTATATGAATTGATTGTAGTGTAGTCATTTACTCAACCTCTTTCTGACTGCTTCTGTAATAATGACAATCGCTTGGGAAGTGAAAATCCTCTCCCCGTGCAAATCTACACCCACGTCTTCAATTACCAGAAAACCCAGAGCCCCGTCTGTCCCTTTCCGTTCATAATAGTCTTTAATTTCCGTGTAACATTGGATGCTTTCCCCTACCTTCAATGGCCTTACATAATGAAAGGATTGTTCACCGTGAATCAAACCAACGTTTGGTAAATGAAGGCCTTCGACCGATCCAAAGCCCAACACTCTTGGAAAAGTGGGAGGAGCGATGTTCCCTTCATACCTGGAGCGTTTCCCGGTAGCGTCATCCACATACAGAGGATGAGGGTCCCCTATGGCCTCAGCAAATTTACGAACCGCTCCTCTTTCTACCTGATTTTCAATGGGAGTCGAACGTTTTCCGATAAATGATTCAAACATATCCTGCACCTCTTTCTTTAGGCTTTCGGTCCCCCTGCAACGTAAAGAACCTGACCATTGACGAATGAAGATTTTTCATCTGCAAAGAAGGCCACTGCATTCGCTATATCTTCTGGCTGCCCGCTTCTTCCTACCGGGATTTCTTGAAGACTTGCTTCTACCAGTTGCTCGAATGTGATTCCGATTCGTTTCGCCGTCTCTTTCGTCATATCAGTTTCAATGAATCCTGGTGCTACCGCATTGGTCGTGATGCCAAACGGTCCGAGCTCAATGGCAAGAGTTTTCGTAAGTCCTTGAAGACCCGCTTTTGCTGTAGCATAGTTTGCCTGTCCACGGTTTCCGAGTGCAGAGGTGGAGGATATATTGATGATCCGTCCATACTTTTGTTTCACCATGTACACTTGCGCCGCCTTCGCTACATTGAATGAGCCTTTCAAGTGCACATCCATGACGGTCTGCCAATCAGGCTCGGTCATTTTAAATAGTAGATTATCCCTGATAACTCCTGCATTGTTGACGACGATGTCAAGGGAACCAAAGGATTCATACACTTCTTTGACCGCATGTTCAACTTCCTGTGATTCTACGACATTTGCAACTTTTGTATACAGTTCATAAGGTTTAAATATCTCACTTGCTTCATTCAACGCCTCTTCATTCACATCGATGATGGCCACCTTTGCTCCTTCTTCAGCCAGTAATCCCGCAATCGCCCTGCCGATCCCTCTGCTACCACCAGTCACCAATGCCACCTTACCTGCGAATCGTTTTCCCATTCCTATTGCCTCCTTATCAAATTATACAAATTGCCCCAGTTTCACATGTCCCTTTAATAAATTCCTTGAGATGATCAGCTTTTGGATTTCATCGGTCCCATCATAAATTCGCCATAACCTGGCTTCACGATACCAGCGTTCAATAGGAAGCTCTCTTGTGTAGCCCATCCCCCCGTGAATTTGCAGGACACGGTCGACAACTCGATTTCCCATATTGGATCCATAGAGTTTTGCCATGGACGCCACATGACGATTGTCTTCTCCTTGATCCAGCGTGTAGGCTGCATTTAACACGAGCCAGCGGGCCGCTTCAATTTCCACGGCAGAATCTGCAATCTGCCATTGGATGGCCTGCCGGTCGGCGATAGGTTTTCCAAAGGTTTCCCTTTCTTTCGAATAGTTGATGGCCATTTGAAGAAGGCGTTCTGCTGCTCCAACCGCCTGGGCACCTACGATCCAGCGGGCAAAACCGATCCACTCCAAGCCCAGGTCGTAGCCTCTATCGATTTCACCAAGGATGTTCTCCTCAGGAACCCTTACATCTTCAAAAATAAGGCTCGCCGGTCCCCATTCACCCATCGTATGGATATATTCGGACTTCCAGCCCATACTTCTATCGGCAATGAAGCAGGTGACCCCGTCTCTCCCGGTAAGCTGGTGTTTTTCTTTATCCGTGACGGCCATGACCATGACAAAATCTGCTTCGTTTCCACCCGTAATGAACGTTTTCTCTCCATTTAATATCCATTCGTTTCCGTCTTTCACTGCTGTGGTACGGATATTACGGGTATCAGATCCCGCTCCAGGTTCCGTCATGGCAAAACATGATTTCTTGTCTCCATTAATGGTTGGAATCAAGTAGTTTTTCTTCTGTTCTTCGTTGGCGTAATAAAGTATGTTATCCGCATAACCGCCAAAGGAGAATGGAACAAAGGTCTTGGAGATTTCCATATAGACTATGGCCATCATCATTTGACCGAGATCTGCCCCTCCGTATTCTTCCGGAGTGTTGATTCCCCAGAATCCAGCGTCCCTTGCCTTCATTTGCAGCTCTTTCCTTTTTTCTGGAGAGAGACTGGGCTTGCCTTCCCTTTCATTTCGAAGCACTTCATTTTCTAAAGGAATCAATTCTTTCTCTACAAATCGACGAATGGTCTTTTGAATCATCCTTTGTTCATCTGATAGGCGTAAGTTCATCTTTCTTCCCCCTTTTTAAAATTTATGGCTTCAGAATCACTTTTCCAACGGTTTGTCTTCCCTGCATGAGGGAATGAACCTTAGCTGCTTCTTCAAGCGGAAACACGTGACCGACTGTGACCTTTACATCACCATTCGCCACATAATGAAAGATCTCGTGAAGGGTTTTCTGGGTCAGTTCGGAATCTCTCATCAAAGGAGGAAGAAAGAAACCGGTAACCGACTGATTCTTGGCCATTAATGAAGATGGATAGAACCTACTTTGCTCGCCGCTTGCTACACCGTAAATGATCATTCTCCCGAAATAGGCGAGGCACTTTAATGTTTTATAAAAGACATCACCACCTGCCATCTCTAATGCGAGATCCACACCTTTTCCGCTTGTAGCATCCAAGACTTTTTTCTCCCAATCATCCTCTGTATAGTTGACTAATACATCTGCCCCCATTTCTTCTGCAAGGAGAAGCTTTTCTTCTGTGCTGGCAGTGGCGATCACTTTACCGGCACCGAATCGTTTGGCGAGTTGAACGGCAAAGAGCCCAACGCCACCTGCAGCTGCATGAATGAGGACGGTCTCACCGTGCTGTAATCTCCCAAGTGTTTTCAATATATGATACGCACTCAACCCCTGTACAGGAATCGCGGCCGCTTCTTTGAAATCCAAGCCATATGGAAGGGGGATGATCGATCGTTCATCTGTCAGGGCATATTCTGCATACCCTCCTGAATCCATCATCGCTACAACCCGGTCTCCTTTTTTGACCCTGGTCACACCTTCTCCGACTTCGGTTACAATACCGGATACTTCCGCTCCGGGAATGTATGGAAGGGGGGTCTTTACCACATATTGTCCTTCGCGCCGGGCAGTATCCGCATAATTGACAGCAGAGGCATGCACCTGGATCAATACTTCTCTCCCCCCAGGTGAAGGCATGTCAATATCCACATTCTTCAAAACATCGGGACCACCGAACTCCTTAAATTGGATCGCTTTCATCTGTACTCCTCCTAATTCCCCGAAAAGGATGGGGTTCTTTTTTCTTTAAACGCTGAAACTCCTTCTACATGATCTTCCGTTGATATCATCAACGTTTGAGTGATTCTTTCCTGTTCCAATATTTCATCAAGTGTGGCAGTGTATGAACGATCAATCATTTTTTTCATCATTCCGTAGGCTTTGCTTGGCCCCGTAGCTAGTTTAGTAGCCAACTCCTTTGTCTCTTCCTCTAATCGATCAGCCGGTACCAGTCTATTGATCACCCCTAATTCATACATCCTCCGTGCAGATACAGGTTCTCCTGTAAAGAAGAACTCCTTTGCAAGATGAGGACCGATCAACCGTGGAAGAAAATACGAGCCCCCTCCATCAGAAATGAGCCCTACTTTAGAAAAACTCAGTGCAAATTGACTACTCTCAGATGCAATGATTAAATCGCATGCAAGAGCTAAATTAAATCCAGCTCCTGCGGCGAAACCATGGACGGCGGCAATGACCGGCTTTTCTATCTTCTTAATGGCTTTTATACAAGAATTTAGTATTCCGATATGTTCATAGACTTGGGCTGATGAAGCACTACCCATCGTTTTCACGTCTCCTCCGGCAGAAAATGACCTCCCGGCTCCGCTGATCACGATCGCCCTGATCTCCTGTTTTTGTTCAGCCTCTTCTAACGCATCAATCATTCCAGTCAGCATGCTCTCATCAAATGAGTTTAAGCTGTCTGGTCTGTTTAAGATTAGATTCAACACCCGATCATTCTTTTCAACTAATAGTGATTGCATCGTAATCATCCCCTTTTTTATTCCTTGGAATTAAATGCAGCCTGATTACCCAGTGTAATCAAAGACTCGGCAAACCGATCGAATCGAGAAAAACGGGCATCTTTTGTCTGCCCCATCTTAAAGCGGTAATAGATTTGCTGTAC
This sequence comes from Rossellomorea sp. NPDC077527, assembly GCF_044542955.1. Taxonomy (NCBI): domain Bacteria; kingdom Bacillati; phylum Bacillota; class Bacilli; order Caryophanales; family Bacillaceae; genus Rossellomorea; species Rossellomorea sp. NPDC077527. The sequence goes on from NZ_JBITVL010000004.1 coordinate 248,141, forward strand.
AATAACTGCGAGTTTAAAGTAGGCAAAAGACAAATAGAAATGAATATGGTTTACGTCCCTTCCGCTTTTTCTGGCATATTCTTCGATAAATTGTCTTCTGCTATAAAAACCGTCCATCGTTGTCACTGGAGGCTTACCTAATCCGAATTTTAACAATTCAGGATCATCTTGCTGGATCCAATACCCCATGGCGACGCCCAAATCTGCAAGGGGGTCTCCGACGGTTGCCATCTCCCAATCAAATAACCCCAGCATGGAAGTCAGGTCATTGGAAAACATGGCATTGTTTAATTTAAAGTCATAATGAATGATTGTCGATTCAGCATTTTCTGGAACGTTTTTGATTAACCACTGTGTCAGATGATTCACTTCACGAATCTCACTTGTTTTGGCCCGTTCATAACGATTGATCCACCCGTAAACCTGTCTCTCCATAAAATGTTCGGGTCTACTGATTTCATGAAGTGTTGTTTTTGTATGATCAATGGAATGAAGCTCGACCAATTTTGAAACCATTTCTTTCGAGATTCTCCCGCACATTTCAGGTGTCACGTCAAGATGAGGGGGGAAGGATGTATCAAATACTTCCCCCCTTTTCCGTTCCATGATAAAGAATGGGCTTCCGACAATCTCTTCATTATCAGAGAATACATATGGTATAGGTGTAGCCTCGAATAAAGGTTGAACTTCTGAAAGGATTCTGAATTCCCTTTTCATATCATGTGCCTTCGGTGCGACCGGCCCTAAAGGGGGACGTCTCAAAACCCCTTCCCATTTCCCCATCGAGAGTAGATACGTAAGATTTGAGTGTCCTGCAGAAAACTGCTTAATACTCAATTCTTCTGGTTGCAAAAAGGGAAAGTGCTCAAGCAGGAAGTCCTTTAATCGGCTCTCATTTAATTCTTCTCCTTTTCGAACTGAAACGGTTTCATATTCTACCTGTTCAGTCATCTTAGCCCCTCCTAAATTCAAGAATATTCAGTTTTCTCAGAGCGAAAATGAGTGTTCAACTGAGTTTTTAATAAATCAGGGATTGCTTTACTTTGCTGTTCCTTGAAATCAAAGTAAACAATTACCGCGTTTCCTCTTGCAATCAATTGATGAGAATCCGCACACAAAATATCATGCTCTAACTGAAAGCTTTTTGATCCGATCCTGGAGATATAGGTGGTAATCTCCAGTTCTTGATTGAAATAACCCTGAGATACGAAATCACATTTGGTGGAAGCTAAAATAAACCGCCAATCCTTTACATCCATGTCGAATCCGATTGTTTGAAAGAAATGAATTCGTGCTTCTTCTAAGTAGACAAAATAGGTAGTATTGTTAATGTGCCCCAGCGCATCTGTCTCGCAAAATCTACTTTTTACCTTGATGGTTTCCATTTATCCGCCTTCTTCCTTTAAAAATACTAACCAGTCGGTATGTTGGAGGCAGAGGAATTGATTGAACCGCTCCCCCCTTTATTCTGATTCAATTCCTTTTAAGACCATATCGACAAACGTACCGGCTATTTCTTTATCCGTTTTCTCCCCACCCGGCTTATACCATTGATAGCTCCAGTTCATCATGCCGAGTATACCGAAAGCGACAACGGAAACGTCAAAGTCGTTTCGGAAATCTCCGGACTTTCTTCCTTCTATCAAGAGCTTTTCAATGTTGTAGCGGTACATATCACGTTTTGGTTCGATTTGGTCCAGGCTCTCATTACTAAGATGTCTCATCTCCCTAAAAAACACTTTCGCACTGGCTCCCTGCTCTTTGATGTCCACAATGGAAAGATGAATGATATCAAAAAGTTTCTCACGGAATCGTTTGCTGTCATCTTCCAGTATTCTTTCCTGTTTGGACAATAAGCCATCTATATATCTAAGGTGAATTTCCTTTAAAAGCTCTTCTTTACTGGAGAAATAATAATAAAATGTACCTTTTGTCACTCCGATCGATTCGACTATGTCCTGAATGGAAGTGACGGTAAAGCCTTTTTCATCAAATAACCGCACTGCTTGTTCTGTCATTTTTTCTTTCATATGAAGTCCCCTCAATCTGCAAATATCAACTGAATTATATCACACTTTCCCGGAGGGCCCTTCTTAAGATCTTCCCTACACTCGTCTTTGGAAGTTCATTCCGAAATTCGATGATCCTTGGTACTTTGAATGAAGACATATTCTCTTGGCAAAACCTGATCAATTCTTGTTGTGACACCTTTTCCCCCGACTTTAACACGATCACGGCTTTCACGGTTTCTCCCCGATAGGAATCCGGGACCCCAATCACGACAGCTTCCTGTACGCACGGATGTTCATAGATGACTTCTTCCACTTCCCGGGGATACACGTTATATCCTGAAGCAATGATCATGTCTTTCTTGCGATCTACTATCGATACATACCCTTCTTCATCCATCCGGGCAATGTCTCCTGTGTAAAGCCATCCATCACGAAGGGCATTGGAGGTTTCTTCAGGTAAGTTCCAGTAGCCCTTCATGACTTGGGGGCCTTTGATGATTAGTTCTCCTATATCACCAGGAGGAACTTCCTTCGTACCAGTAGCCAAATCAACTACCTTATAATCTGTAGATGGGAGGCCGATTCCGACGGTTCCAGGCTTTCTTTCTGCAAATGCGGGATTACAATGGGTCGTCGGAGACGCTTCGGACAAACCATACCCTTCCAATATTTTTGCCCCTGTTTTCTTCTCGAATTGGTTTAATAGCTCCACAGGCATGGGAGCACTGCCGCTATTGCATAACTTGATCGAATCAATTCCATATTCTTCTGCATAGGGGTGGTTGGTAATCGCCACATACATGGTCGGCACACCCGGAAATAGCGTAGGTTTCTCCTTCTTAATCGTTTCTAACACTTCTGAGAGCTCGAAACGCGGCAGCAGGATCATTTCATTCGCAGAATAGATGGAAAAATTCATGCATGAATTCATACCAAATACATGAAAGAAGGGAATCACACTCAGACTTCTCTCTTCCCCTGTTTTAATACTATCTTTAAAAAAGTTTTGACTCTGTATGACATTTGAAAGAATGTTGCTATGCGTAAGCATCACTCCCTTTGACACGCCGGTCGTTCCACCCGTATATTGAAGAACTGCCACATCTTCTGGCTGTATGGATATAGGAGCAAGCCCTTCGTCTCCATCCTTTAAGAATTCATCAAACGTGTAGTCCTTATCTGGTGTTTCACTTTGGAAGCTGACTACGATGATCGTTTTCACCTTTGTTTCTTTTTGAATGGACTTTATGATTCGATAATAGCGGTCTAATACAACGATTGTCTCAGCCCCTGAGTCATTTAGTAAGTGAATGAGTTCCCTTTCAACGGACATCGGATTCACCTGTGTGACAATACCACCTACGGTAAGGATTCCATAATATGAAATGACATATTGTGGACAGTTAGGGAGCATGATGGCAACCCGGTCTCCTTTCTTTGTCCCTATTTGCTGGAGGGAAGAAGAAAACAATGTAACGGCACCTTGAAGTTCACCATACGTCATGCGCTTTTGATAGAAGCTTATACAAGGATGCGCAGGGTACTTGGAAGCAGTTTGTTGGAGCATATCTGGTATTGAGAAATCAATTGCCGGGATATCAGTCTCGAACGATTCAGGGTAATGAGCGTGCCAGGATTTAGTTGTCACAGTATCATTCCTTTCATTTCAAATTATTCATACACCTTTGTCTTGTCTAATAGATTAATCCACCACCATCTACTGATAATGTGGCTCCCGTGATAAATGATGCTTCATCCGAAGCCAGAAACAAAATCGCAGATGCCACTTCATCCGGGTTTCCAATCCTCCTGAGGGCATTGGATTGAGAAATGACCGACCATTTCCTTTCATCCCTCTTCCACCCCTCAATGATGTTCGTATCGATGACACCAGGAGCTACAGCATTCACCCGGATACGATCTTTTCCGTACTCCAGTGCGGCATTTTGTGTCAACAACACCACTCCGCCTTTTGCCGCATTATAGGCTGATACGTATTTTCTTCCCTTCAATCCGAGAAGACTGGAAACGTTCACGATGACCCCACCCTTTTTCACCAATTCCGGTACAGCATATTTCATCCCCAGGAATATGCTTTTTAAGTTGGTATCAAGGACATCATCCCATTCTGATTCTTCTAAATCGACACCTCTGACTTCCGACTGTCCGATTCCGGCATTGTTAACGAGAATATCCAGACTTCCAAACTGCTCGACCGTATTATGTACGAGCTTTTGAATGCTTCCACTTTCTCTTACATTTGTCCTTACATACAGTGCACGCCCATTTTTTTCCTTGATGAGTCTTACTGTTTCTTCCCCACTCGATTCATCCAAATCTGCCACGACCACAGATGCCCCTTCCTCAGAAAACCTTAGAGCTGTCGCCCGTCCAATTCCACCGCCTCCTCCTGTTATGATCGAAACCCTTCCCGATAGCCTCATATTCAATCACTCTCACTTCTTAGCTCTCTACCAGAGAGGCTTTTTGATATTTTTTCAGTTCTAATTTTGCGAGTTGTGCACGGTGTACTTCATCGGGCCCGTCGGCAAGACGTAATGTACGGGCATTCGCCCATTGTGCAGCCATGGAATGATCTCCTGATATCCCTGCAGCCCCGAATGCCTGAATGGCGCGATCTATCACCCGTAAAGCCATCGAAGGAGCCACAACCTTTATCATTGCTATTTCCTGTTTAGCTAGTTTATTCCCAACGGTATCCATCATGTAAGCGGCTTTCATGGTCAGCAGTCGTGCCTGTTCGATTTCAATCCGTGAATCCGCGATCCATTCCCTGACTACCCCCTGACTTGAGAGCGTCTTACCAAACGCTTCTCTATCTTGAACACGCTTACATAAATCTTCAAGCGCTCTTTCCGCTGCACCGATTAGACGCATGCAATGATGGATCCTGCCTGGACCTAATCGACCTTGGGCAATGGCAAAACCTTTCCCTTCTGCCCAAATGATATTCTCAAGGGGCACCCGCACATCAGTAAAGGTGATTTCCCCATGACCATGAGGAGCATGATCATAACCGAAAACAGGTAGCATCCGTTCGATTTTCACACCCTTCGCGTCCAGAGGTACGATAATCATGGATTGCTGTTCATGACGATTTGCATCAGGGTCTGTTTTTCCCATCAAAATTGAAAACTGGCATCGGGGATCTCCAGCACCGGAAGACCACCATTTCCTGGCATTTATGATGTATCCATCTCCATCCCGTACGATACTTGACTTAATGTTTGTTGCATCAGATGAAGCGACATCAGGCTCGGTCATGGAAAAGCATGAGCGAATTTCACCGTTCAGGAGCGGCATAAGGTATCGCTCCTTTTGAGCAGAAGACCCATACCTCTCTAACACTTCCATATTCCCTGTGTCGGGGGCACTGCAATTAAACACTTCCGGTCCAATCAGGGACCTCCCCATGATTTCACAGAGTGGTGCGTACTCTACATTGTTCAGTCCAGCGCCAAGGTCACTCTGTGGAAGGAATAAATTCCACAACCCCTGTTTCCTTGCTTCGGATTTTAACTCCTCCATGATGGGCGGGACGGCATTCCAGCGTGTTTCTTGCTTATTAAGCTGTTCATCATATAGTGATTCATTCGGGTATACGTAATCTTCCATAAACCGGGATAGTTTATTTTGATATTCTTGTACTTTTGAAGAGTAGGAGAAATCCATGACATCCATCCTTCCTTATTGAATAAATCTTACTTGTTACATGGCTGATGAGCCGCCATCCACCACAAGGACCGAACCCGTAACAAAATCAGATGCACGGGCAGCCAAGAATAGAGCCGCTCCTTTTAAATCATCTTCGCTGCCGAATCGATTTAATGGCGTACCTTCTAAAATGGCTTCCCCGGCATGGGAGAGGATTCCCTTTGACATTTTTGTCGGAAAGAAGCCTGGTGCAATCGCATTAACATGGATGCCACGAGATCCCCATTTCACGGCAAGATCCTTCGTGAAGTTGATGACCGCTGCTTTACTTGTACTATATCCGATGGCATCCATATACCTTGGGTCCGTACCTTGCAGCCCAGCTACAGACGCGATGTTGATGATTTTCCCTTCATGCTGCTCTAACATCAACTTTCCTACGGCCTGTGACATAATGAAGGTCCCATTCACATTTACATTCATGACTTTATGCCATGCCTCAAGAGGCATTTCTTCTGCAGGCGCCCCCCATGAAGCTCCGCTGTTATTCACCAGGATGTCTATTCGGCCAAATGCTTTTTTGGTTTCATCCACAACCCTCTCGACATCTTCCGGATTCGTGACATCACATTGAAAAGAAAGAGCTTGAACACCCATACCCTCTAAATCTTTTTTGACTTCATCACATGCATCTACATTTCTTGAACAGACTACAACATTGGCCCCTGCTTCAGCAAATCCTGTGGCGATCTGCTTTCCAAGACCCCTTCCTCCTCCAGTCACCAGTGCCACCTTACCTGATAAATCAAACAAGTCCTTTACATTCATATTCCTGCCTCCTTATTCCATACATTCAATCCACACCAAAGATACTAACCAGTCGGTATGTTAATTCTATAGTAAATAATATAGTCTGAATTTTCAATCATAACCACTTAAAAAAGATGTGATTTTCCTTTCCTTATCAAAAAACTGGCTCATACTAGTATGAGCCAGCCCTATTTTTAAGCTTCCGCTTCAATCATTTCTTTATTATAGGTTTCAGTATCCAGTTCTCCCGTTACCTTACTCGTTATGATACCCGATGTCATCGCACCACTCACATTAACGGCTGTCCGCCCCATGTCGATTAAAGGCTCTATCGAAATCAAAAGGCCCGCTAACGCTACCGGCAGATCCATGGCAGATAGAACGAGGATAGCGGCAAAGGTTGCACCGCCACCAACTCCGGCGACACCGAAGGAACTGATGGCCACGACAGCAATAAGTGTGAAAATAAATGAAGGGGTAAAAGGGTTGATTCCAACCGTTGGCGCGATCATGACGGCAAGCATTGCCGGGTATACACCGGCACACCCATTTTGCCCGATGGATAAACCGAAAGATCCCGAGAAGTTGGCGATCCCTTCTGACACACCCAGTTTATTCTTCTGAGTTTGTATGTTAAGGGGCAGTGTCCCTGCACTGGACCTGGAGGTAAAGGCAAAAGCCAATACGGGAAGCACTTTTTTCACGTACGTGACCGGATTCAGTCCAGTAAGTGTCAGCAAGATTAAGTGGATCAAGAACATGACGATCAATGCGATATAGGATGCTCCTACAAATTCACCCAGCTTCATAATGGCATCGAAATCACTCAGTGCCACCGTTTTTGCCATAATGGCAAGCACTCCGAATGGCGTCAGCCTTAATACAAGGGTCACAATTCTCATCACGACCGCATAGATTGAATCCACGATTTTTTTGAAAGATTCAGCCGTATCAGGTTCCTTCCGTCTGACCCCTAAATAGGCGATACCGATAAATCCTGCAAATATCACGACAGCAATGGTCGATGTGGCTCTTTCTCCGGTCAAATCAAGGAAAGGATTCTGAGGCAGGAGCTCCAGGATTTTTTGAGGGTAGCTTTGACCTTCTAAAGCCGCAGCCCTTTCCTCTAGTTGAACACCCCTTGCCGCTTCGGCATTTCCTTGATCGATTTGGATGGCTTCCAAATCGAATGCTGCGGTTGTTGCAATTCCGACTGCAGCAGCAACAGCCGTCGTGCCTACAAGCAACCCGATAATCAATACAGATATCTTTCCTAGATTAGAAGATTGTTTCAGCTTTGTGAAAGCTGATACGATTGACACGAACACGAGAGGCATGACAATCATTTGAAGAAGCTTTATATAACCTGTTCCAACAATATTGAACCATTCAATCGATTGGGTTACATTTTCATCGCCTGCCTCATACACCCACTGTAAACCGAGTCCGAAAACAATCCCCAGTCCGAGCGCGGCAAACACCCGTTTTGAAAACGAAACATTTTTTCTTTGCATATGAAATAATACACCAATGAGAACAAGAAACACCAAAATGTTCAATAAAACAAACCAGACATTCATTCAAAACCCTCCCTCTTATCGTTGATGATGATACAAGTTAGACCGGGGTCTACTGTATAGTATGATAGGGGAGGGCAAGATATGTTGCTTTGTCCGATAAAAGCTATGATTTTAACAAACTATTCTGGACCGCTTGAAAAAGAGTGTGGGTTTGCTCTGGCTGTTTTGAAATCGCTGAAATGACCGCTACACCATCTGAGCCTGCTTCCATTACGTCTTGGATATTGCCGAGATGGATTCCTCCAATCCCGACTAATGGGAGAAGAATTCCTTCCGCTCGCATTGATTCAATCACCTTTGGCCCTTGAACGTTTCTACAATCATTCTTTGTTGTTGTATGAAACATGGGACCCACCCCAAGATAATCCGCACCTGACTCTACTGCGAGCTTGGCTTCTGTCACATTATGGGCAGATACCCCAAGTAATCTATCCCCCATTTTTTTACGGACTACCTCGACTGATTCGTCTTCTTGCCCTATATGTACACCATCTGCATTCATTGACAATGCAAGCTCCACATCATCATTGATGATAAAAGGAACACTGTGTTTTTGACACAATTGTTGGAGTTCAAGAGCCAGCTCCATCTTGGGATGCCCTTTCAGACAACGAATCCCCTTTTCACGAAATTGAAACATGGTAACCCCGCCTGAGAGAGCATCTTCCAACACGCGGACAGGAGATCTTTCACAATTTTGGCTGCCCATGACAAAATATAGCTTTAAAGAGTCTCTCAGAGTCATACTTTCAAACCTTCATGGTAAGCCCAGTGGTTCGTTGGACCGTGCCCGCTCCCGATCCCGAGTGAATGCGTAATAGCGGCTGATATAAATTCCTTGGCAGTCTGGACTGAATCATAGACGGTGTTCCCTTTTGCCAGTTCTGCCGTAATGACTGCAGAGAACGTACAGCCTGTTCCATGCGTATGGGGTGTAGAGACTCTTGGACTCGTAAACTCATAAAATCCTTTGCCGTCATAAAGAATGTCAGTTGCATATAAAGATTGAGGCTGGTGACCACCTTTAATGACCACATGTTTTGCCCCCATCTCGTATAGGTCCACCGCTGCTTTCCTACAATCATCAACATTCACTATCTGTCTCCCAGTTAAAGCTTCTGCCTCAGGTATATTGGGAGTGATGACGTAAGCAACCGGGATCAAACGATTCAGCAATGTTTGAATGGATTTTTCTTCTAATAAAGAAGCACCGCCTTTCGCAATCATCACAGGATCCACTATAAGCTTTTCCCAGCCGGAGGAGCTGGCAAAATCCGCAACAGATGCAATGATCTCTTCATTCACTAACATTCCGGTTTTTACCGCTTGCGGTGGTAAATCTTCAGTTACAGAAGTCAATTGTTCTATGACTCCAGATACCGACAATGGAAATACCCCCTGTACTCCTTTTGTATTTTGAGCTGTAACGGCTGTAATGGCAGACATCCCATAGACATGACATGCATGAAAGGTTTTTAAATCTGCTTGTATACCGGCGCCACCACCGCTATCCGATCCTGCAATCGTCAACGCTTTATTCACCATTTTATATTCACTCCTTTTTCAACCAAAGTAACGGTGATAAACTGATTTTGCTTCCTTTATTTCTTTCGTTCCATGGACAAGCGCCCGTCCATCATAGAATAAGACGACCCTGAGGGAATCTACTTTGAACCTAATCAAATAAGGATTCCTTTCCACTTGCTTGCCTTGGCTCTCAAGTGTTCTTGAAATGTCCAAGAGGTTAACAGAGTGCCTTGAAGCTGGCCGGATTTGAACAGAATCCCGTCCACATAGGACGGCCGTTTTGGTTTGATTCTCATATCGAAGACTTGGGTATGTTCTATGAACACCACATGAAGGACATTCTTCTCGCTTCAACTTACTCACATCCAAAGACGTATGCTCATTTTTCCATAAATCGAAAGAGAAGACCCTGTGGCTAAGAGCTTCATAGTCTTCCACTAAAATCTTTAGTGCCTCTGTCGTTTGATAGGCGACCACCTGTGAGACGGCAGGACTGATAATTCCTGCTGTGTCACAGGTCAAGCCCCCAATAGGAACTTCATCCAGTAAACATGAAATACACGGTGTGACATTGGGAAGAATCGTGAATGAAATTCCATAGCTCCCCACGCAGGCTCCGTAGATCCAGGGAATGGAAAGTTTTTGAGATACATCATTGATGATCATTCTCGTATCAAAGTTATCTGTTGCATCGATGATCAGGTCCACACCCATGGCCATGTTCAATAACTCTTCAGGCATGACGTCCAGAATATGTGCTTCGATGTCAACATTTGAATTAATCTCTTCCAGTCTTTTTTTGGCAGCTATCGCCTTTGGAAGGCGACTTTTTGCATCTTGCTCATTGTAGAGCTGCTGTCGTTGCAGATTGCTCCATTCGACGTAATCACGGTCCACAATCGTCAGTTTTCCAATACCGGCACGAACGAGGATTTCCGCGTTCACTGTTCCCAAAGCTCCTGCTCCAATTATGAGCACATGTTTACCCCTTATTCTTTCCTGGCCCTCTGTTCCAATAGGCGAAAACAAGATTTGTCTGGAATATCTCTCCACATTCAAACACTCATCCCCTCCATCGGACTGCTTGCTGATGCATAGCGCTTTCGGGGAATTCTCCCGGCTTCATATCCAAAACGGCCACCCTCAATGGCAAGTCTCATGGCATTGGCCATTTTAATTGGATCTTTCGCTTGTGACACCGCCGTGTTCAACAACACAGCATCTGCTCCCAGCTCCATAGCATAAGCAGCATCTGCAGGTGATCCAATCCCGGCATCAACGATGACCGGTACATTTGCCTGCTCAATAATGAAGCGAAGATTTACCGGGTTAACAATTCCCTGTCCCGATCCGATTGGTGATGCACCGGGCATAATGGCATGCGCCCCCAACTCTTCCAATTTCCTTGCAAGAACCACATCATCGGATGTATAAGGGAGGACCGTGAATCCTTCTTTAATCAATTCTTCTGTAGCCTTCAGTGTTTCCACGGGATCGGGCAACAATGTTTTATCACACCCAATCACTTCCACCTTAATCATGTCACAAAGTCCTGACGCTCTGGCTAACTGTGCATGCCGCACCGCTTCATCCGCTGTTTTTGCGCCAGCCGTATTCGGTAATAATGAGTAGCTCTCCAAGTCGAGTTTTTCTAAGAAGTTGGGTTGGCTGGGCTCGAATATATTCATTCTCCTGACCGTAAACGTAAGAATTTCTGCACCAGAAACCTCAACCGCTTTCTTCTGAATATCAAAATCAGGATATTTCCCTGTTCCTAACAATAATCTGGAATGGAATGTATAGTTTCCGATTTTCAACATGTCAACCGCCTCCTACAAATTGGACTAATTCAATAGTATCTCCGTTTTCAACTGCTGCCTTTTCATGTTCTTCTTTTCTTAAAATGGTGTGATTCTGTTCAACCATAATCGTTCGATTCTTCAGTTTGAAATGGTGTATAAGTTCTTCTATCGTAGTGATTGTGTCAGGCACTGTCACCTGCTGTCCATTTATCCTTAATTCCATTTTCTAGAACTCCCAACGTATGAATGTAGTAATGGATTCTCTTTGCCTTCCAATAGGTCTGCCATCATGACTCCGGTGATGGGAGCAAGGAGAATGCCATTTCGGTAGTGGCCTGTTGCAATGGAGAGCCCTTCCCACCTTTCACTCCTTCCGATCATTGGAAGTCCTCCGTGTGTTTGAGGCCGTATCCCTGACCAGGCTTTTTCCCAATCGGTATGGATAAGGTCTGGAAGAATTTCTGTAGCTTTCTTCATTAAACTCATCATTCCGCTAACGGAAATGCTTTCATCAAAGGTATTAGCGTGTTCTGTAGCCCCTATTAGTAATCGTCCACCCACCTTCGGAACAATGTAGCAACCCTCAGTGAAAATGGTCCTTTCCACCAATTCCCGGGGACATTTCACCGAAAAGCATTCACCTTTGACTGGAAAAGAGTGAAGTGTTAAACCGATTTTCCCCAATAGTGATTGACTCCAAGCACCGCCTGCAACGATTATTTCAGATGCAGAATAGGAACCGATAGACGTTTGAACTCCCGTTATCCTGCTTCCTTCAACAATAAAATCATATACATCCGTATACTCCTTGACATCAGCCCCTAATCTGACTGAAGCGATCCCCAACGCTTCAGTTAGTTTCGGGGCCGAGACGTTTCCATCCCGTGGAATGAATAAACCACCGGCCACCTGCTTCGAAAGATGAGGCTCGAAGGCTGATAGCTTAAGAGGGGATAGCCATTCTACCTGTTCATCCTGTTCCGTTTGGGAGGCGACAGTTACTAAATTCTGTGCCTCTTCCTCTGTCCTTGCAAGTTTGATCATTCCATTTTCAACATACTCAATATCCATACCGGTTACTTCTTTTAATTCCTGTGCAAGGGCAGGGTACAAATTACGGCTGTTCTGCGCCAGTCGATAGAGGGGACTGCCCCCCGTTAATTCAGTATGTACTCCAAGCATTCCAGCTGCGGCTTTGGAGGCCTTGGATGCTAATCGATTCTTCTCCATCACCAATACTTTTTTTCCTCTTTTGGAAAGCTGATACGCAATGGAGCAGCCGATCACACCTCCACCTACAATCAACACATCATATTGTTTCGCCAAGCTGTTTCACCTCCTTATGGATTGCTTTATAGTAAGCCCGGGCTGCTTCTAGAGGGTCTTCAGAAAGGAAGATACCTGACAAGACCGCGATACCCTTTGCACCGGTTCTAACAATGTCATCTACTCGTCCGGGTGTAATACCCCCGATGGCCATAACGGGAAGGGGAATGTTCAAAACAATCTCTTCCAAATTTACAATCCCTTTCCCTTTCTTCCCTGGTTTCGACGTTGTATCATAAACATTTCCATAAAGGAGAAAATCTGCCCCTTGTTCATATGCCAGAAGGGCTTCTTGCATACTGTGCACCGATGACCCGATTTTCAAAGATGGGAAAGCCTTCTTCACTAAGCCAACAGGAGCACTATGATGTCCAAGTTGAACCCCTCTTACATGTTTCATACAAGCGATGTCTGCACGGTCATTGATACACAGTTTCCTTAACGGCACTCCCACAGCCGTTAATTCTACAACGGCTTCAATCAACTCAGCTCCTGTCCAGCTTCTTTCACGAATATGAAGCATATCAATATAGGGGTGAATGGTTCTCGAGATTTTCACCAATTCTTCCCTTGATTGCTGACCAGTGGAAATGACATGTAATCGTCTTCTTTTTTCAATTTCCATAGCGAACATCTCCCGTCGGAAAAATTGGTAGACTAATAGAAAGGAAGTAACTTACTAAAATCATGAGAATGATGCTCCCGATAAAATACGCATCAAATTTCGAAAAGCCGACTTTGTAGAAATAGGTCCTCTCCCCATCGCCAACGAATCCTTTCGTTTCCATTGCAACCGCTATTCTGTGTGCCCTTCGGATACTTTGCGCCAATAAGGGAATGGAGTAAGCTTGTATTTTATGAATTTGATGCTTCATTCCTTTTTGTTCTCGAATCCCCCTGACTTTCAAGGCATTTCCAATCGTATTGAATTCTTCCAACATGATGGGAATCAGCCTTAGTCCGGCCATAAAACTATAAGCATACTTCGGCTTTAGGCGTAATTGTTGCATGAGTGAATAAAACAGCAGGACAGGTCTCGTTGTAAGAGCAAATAAGAGGCCTAAAACAGCAAATACAAATGCTCTCAATCCTATATGAACCCCCCTGTAAAAACTTTCCTCCGTCACTTCGATCAACCCCCACGTAAGCCACGTTGTCTCTCCTTTCCCAAACATAATCATTGAGGATGCAGTAGACAGAAAGACAAGGAAAAATGGCAAGACCAGTAGCAGCACTAATTTCCTTGAGTATCCTGAGAACGACCACAATAAGAGGAAAGCGAACAATGTCAAATACATAAGACAATTAAGGTAATGAACAAATAGTAAAAATACAAAAAGTCCGATCATCACGATCAATTTCAAGCTCGGGTTTATGTCATGGAGCCAGGTATGTTTATAAACAAATTCCATATTCACAGCGCTTTTCTCCTTGCTACTTCTACATCCACATCTTGAAGCAATCGTCCTTTTTCAATTGTCCATACCCTGGATGCAAAGTGTTGGATGATTTTATCATCATGAGTCACCATCAAAATGGTTGCGCCTTCACGCTGTAACTCTTGGAGCATTTCAATCAGTGCGAAGGTATTTTGTGCGTCCTGCCCGAAGGTTGGTTCATCCAATAATAGAATCTCCTTATTGGGAACGATGGAAGCTGCAACACTTAATCTGCGTTTTTGCCCCATGGATAGCGTATATGGATGATGAAACTTATATGGATCAAGCATGAATCGCTGGAGTAAATTTTCCACATCTTTCTCAACACACTTTTCATCTAATTTCTTCAGCCGAAAACTGTAAGCTACTTCGTCAAAAACGGAATGTGTGACAAACTGTAATTCGGGATTTTGAAAAACAAACGCACAATCTTTGGGAACCTTTTTCCCCTTCACCTGCATTCCATTTAGTTCGTACGTCCCGCTTGTATGAATGAATTTCATTAAGCTGTGAAGTAATGTTGATTTCCCTGCACCATTCCTTCCTGTAATGGCAATCCATTCTCCTTTCCGGATCGCAGCATGCGGCAGGTGAATCTTCTCTTTTTTTTGAATATAGCCTTTAAAGTTTTCCATACTTGCAATCACTGGTCCAAACGAAGGAATCTCCCTCTGGCATCGGGATGACAGATATTCTTCCCACGCGCCCGGATACCAAACACCTAAAGACCTCAACGTTTCTTTGTAACGGCTTAGGATCCATTCTTTCGTTCCATCCGCCATAATGGTTCCATCTGCATCGAATAGAATGATCCGATCTATAATTTCCAGAACATGATCGAGTTTATGCTCTACAATCACTAGGGTTTTGTCTTTACAAATCTCTTTGATTGTTTTCCAAACAGACGCTGTGCTTTCCTCGTCCAACAGTGAGGTCGGTTCATCCAGGAATAGAGTATGGGGTTCTAGAGCAAGAACAGAGGCAATGGCCAACTTTTGCTTCATACCTCCTGATAATGTTGAGATTTTCGTATGGGGATCTTTCATCTCCAGTCCCACTTCCGATAACAGCCTGCGAATGGTCTCTTTCATCTCCTCTCTCTTGATTTGTAAATTCTCCAAGACAAAGGCCAATTCTTCATCTACAAAGGGCATACAAAATTGAGAGTCGGGATCTTGAAATACATATCCATATGAATCAGCTATCTCCATGTTGGAAGCTCTCATAGGGACATCCACAGACCGGGGGATCACCCCGGATAAAACATGAAGAAGTGTTGATTTACCACATCCTGATGGACCCAATAGCAATACTTTTTCCCCTTCATTGATTGACAGACTGACATCATTAAACATCCGTTTTTCCGATCCGGGAACTTTAAGTCGAAGGTTTTCAACATGCATAAAGTTCACCTCTTAATGATGCAATGAATCGTACTCTTCTTGATCAGCACGCCTTACAAGACTTGTGACTCCGGTTTTCTCGAGGGCCCTAACCAAATAAAAAGATCCTGCACCGGCGATGACAATCGAACCAAGTAATCTCGCAACAATGAATAAGGACAGATTCCAAAGGGCCAAATCTCCAATATATCCTTTCATGTAGTCCATAAAGATGGAACCACATGCAGAACCAACTGCCGCGAAACATATAATCGAAAGATCATAGCGTTTATATTTCGTCATAAAGAAAAACAACTCTGCCATCAACCCTTGAATGATTCCAAATAAAAGCACCTCCAGTCCCCATTCTGAACCCATGAGAAACTCCCCGGATGAAGCGGCGATTTCGGCTAAAAGGGCCACTCCCGGTTTTCGGATAATCAAGAATGCCACTGTGGCCGCCATGAACCACATTCCATAGATGAATTGATCCGCATGTAAACCGATTGGCTTCATTAAGTTGTAAAATGGTCCCCAAAGTTTATAAATAACTCCAAACATGATGGAAATGACTACTGTTACTAAAATATCCGTCAGTTTTAATTTAGACATGCTGCTCACCCCTTTTCTTTCCGGCATCCAGAGCAAACGGCCATTTTTCAAGAGTATAAGCCATTTCCCAAAACTGTAACTCATAGATGCTGCTCAAAATGAAATTTTCTTTCATTCTTTCTTTATCACATGCGCTCATTGTTTCTGCCAATTCATCAAGACGATTGATTTGTTCTTCGACTAACTCTTTGAACCATTCCCCTCCATATGCCTCAATCCATTCCTGATAAACCGGCTCTTCCGGAGTGCATGATTTCAAGCGTTCCCCTATCTCGTAATAGAGCCAGTAGCATGGGAGAATCGCCGCCAAGATATCCGCAAGACCTCCATATCTCGCAGAACGATACATATGCGACGTATAGGCATATGCTGTGGGAGCCGGTTTGAAATTCTGTATTTCCTCCTCCGTGATACCTAATCGTTTCGAGAAATTTTCATGAAGTGAAAGCTCTGCTTCATTTGTTCCTACAGCGTGCGATGCCATTCGTGATGTAGTATGTAGATCCATTGCTTTTGACGCACCGAGCGCCTGCACCTTCGAGAAATGTGAAAGATAATAGGCATCTTGCAAGAGGTAGTACTTGAACTTCTCGATGGGGAGCGTTCCATCCCCGATCCCTTTGACGAAGGGATGATGGAAGCTCGCGTCCCAAATTTCCTTGACTTCATTTCGTAACACCGTTGAAAATGACATTATTTCCTACTCCTTTTCCAGACGACCCGAAATGGGCAACAAAAAAAGCCACTTTCCATGATGCATACCGCATACAGAAAGTGGCTTGAGATCAGAATGATAGAATCGTATTCTCCGTGACCTTCAAACACCACTTCCCTCCGCTGGTCTCAACCAGATCAGGTTCAAAGGGTCTTAAAGTCACACTTTAATCTCAGCCTTTTAGAAGGCACCCCTAGTGGATCGTCTTATGAAATTTTGTTTTCGATGTTATCGTATCATGATTCATTTCGTTGTCAACACAAATAGCACAAATCATAGTTTTTTATCAGTTACAAATTGACCCTTGGATGCAATGACATCAAAAGATTTAGCAGTTTTCATTTTTGATGAAATATTTTTTTCTAAAAAAATTCGTCAGTCCCTTTATCTCTTCTTTTTAGAATAGAATAAATATTCAATATCATGCTAGACCATAAAGGGACGAACCTTGTTAAAAGGTCCGTCCCTCGAATTATTTAAACCACCCTTTTTCTTTCGATTGTGTGATGGCTTCGATTCGATTTTTCACTTCAAGCTTGTCGAGTATGGTAGAGATATAATTCCTGACAGTTCCTGTTTTAAGCTGTAGTTCATCGGCGATTTCCTTTGTGTTTTTCCCGTCGGCAACAAGCTCCAGTACTTCTTTTTCCCTGTCTGTAAGAGGGTTCTCTTCACTGTAGACATCATCCATTAGCTCAGGTGCATAAATGCGCTTGCCATCCATCACAAGTCGGATCGAGTTCGCCAGTTCTTCACTAGGACTGTCCTTCAACAAATATCCTTTCACTCCACCTTTGAGCGCACGCTGGAAATAACCTGATCTTGCAAAAGTAGTAAGGATGATCACCTTGCAATCTTCCCCCTTTAATTCCTCAGCTGCTTCAAGGCCGGTCTTCTTGGGCATTTCAATATCCATAATGCATATATCAGGTTTAAGTTCGTGGACGAGGGCAATGGCTTCTTCTCCATTGCCCGCTTTTCCTACCACTTCCATATCATCTTCCAAACTTAAAAGCGAACCCAGTGCGCCCAACAGCATCCGTTGATCTTCGGCAATCACAATTCGAATCATTCCATTCCCTCCCTATCTGTCTGCTTGATTACTTTTGGCACCCGCATAATCAAGGTGGTGCCTTCATCCGAAACAATGTCGAGACTGCCATTCACAAATTCCAACCGCTCTCTCATTCCGATCAGACCGCTTCCTCCTGACTGTGAGTAATCACTTCCGATCCCTACACCGTCATCTTTCACCAAGATGGTCATCTCTTTATCCGATTCTTCAATAAGGAGTTCACAGTAGGAAGCCTTACTATGTTTGACTACATTCGTCACTGCCTCTTTTAAGCACATGCTTAAGATGTTTTCCATAAAGAGAGATGCTTGTGGAAGGTTGCTTTCTTCACACAAGATGAATTCGATATCAGCTGCCTTTAAGAGCTGTTTGATCCTGACAATCTCATCCTTCAATCGGATTCCCCTCATCTGGGAGACCATTGTCCTGACCTCACTCAATGCGGTTCTTGCCGTTTGTTGAACATCTTGCAATTCATTTCTTGCCTGTTCTGGATCTTTATAGACCAATTTTCTCGCAAGGTCACTTTTCAAACCAATCAACGAAAGTTTTTGACCCAGCGTATCGTGGAGGTCCCTGGCAATCCTTTGACGTTCTTCCTGTTTGACAAGATCCGAAATTCGCTTATTTGCATCTTCAAGCTGATCTTCAAGCTGTACTTGTTTATTCCGGTTATAAATATTGAACGGCAGCAATATCACGCTGATCCATATGATCAGAATGAACGGAAACTGAGATAGGAACAATTCATCCTGCAACACAAAGTTATAGTTGATCGAAGCCGTTGTCAGCACAAGATGGATAATGTAAAGTGTCAAAAAAGCAACGCGATTTTTAATATTTCCGTTATAGTAGGCTATGTAAAAAGCAAAATATATAAAATTAAATTGTATGGTCATTGTAATGGAGATCGCAATGAGTATCGATGTCCATAAATAAACGGGCCAATCTTTAGAGATGAAGGCGAAACGTAATGAAATAAAAAACGCAATGGTCAAGAAAATCCCTACCGCAATTTCAATCGTAGAGGAAGATTGAAAAATAAAGTAAAAGGGCAGGATGCTGATAATGCTCCATATGTAGGGGGAGATCCCTGAACCTCTTTGAATATTGATTATTTTCTTCGGCATTTGCATGCTGGAAACCTCTTTTACTTTCAATATTTTAAATATGTCTCCTATATTATGACATAAATAATCCGGATTTTCATTTATAGCTCATGATAAACTGTTTAACTCTTGCTGCTTTGCAGCAACCAAAATATATGGCTAGTATTTCCGATTTTGAATTTTTTTTTGCTTCTCCATGACCTCATAGGATTTGTGTATGATGTCTGTTAAGACGTCACCTTTGTACACTCTGCCAATTTTCGTATTCTGCTGATAGTATTCTACAATTTCATCCAATTTCTCTGATGTTTCTTTATCAACCCTTACATTAAGTTGCATTCTTCCTTGATTTGACAAGGTTCGCACTCCTTTCTATCAATATGATATCATCTGCTAGCACATTATTATCAATAGTATATCAAATGATATCATTGAGATACACAGTACAAATGTCATATAAATTTTAAAATAGATGAATCGTTTTTTCACTTTCTCCAAATACTTTTAACACCATTCTTTCTTCGATTTACTCATTCCATTTTTTACATCCAATACCCATGCAAACATATTGATCTGAATCATTGAAACTGGTAAAAAAGCATCCTCCCTACTCATTAACCAATGGAAGGGAGGATGCTCTGCATCATTTTATTCGATATGTTCTTGGCAGTATTGCAAAATGAGGCTTTCTTCTTCTTCTTCTAATTCAAAATCCATGATGGTCTCAGTGTTTCTCTCAATGATCGTGGATTGTACGATTCTCGCTCCATTCTCATCCCGAACAAAAATGGCCTTTATGTAAATACCCTGTTCTGAATACAGGTCATCATCCTCTGGCACTTCGACATCAAGCATCACTTCATAACGGTCTCCACTTAATATACCAGTTGGATCTTTTAATTCCTCAACATGGTGGTTGGTAATATTCATCGTTCTAACTTCCTTTCAATCTGAAACATGTTTCGTTCATCTTTCTATTATACACCTTTAATCGCCCAATTTAAAAATGTATACTCTATCTCAGTGAAAAAGGATATGAATAGGCTTCCTTCTCCAACTTCGTTATAATACAGATAGTATCATTGTTTAAGGAGAGAATATTAGTGAATTCTAAAGAAATGCAAGAAAAAATCATCCAAAATTATCAGAAGGACGAGCATATGATGATCCTTGTATTTGCACAATGGTGTGTGAATCATGATCTCGATCCTACTGAGCTCTATCAAAGAGCCTATCCCCAGCAAGGAAAAAATCCTGCCCTGCAGCACGGAATCGACTTGACCGTACCTAAAGAGGAATCAGAAGATATTCCAGACAGTACATTACTTGGCGTCCTTTCCCTTTTCGGAAACGAAGACCTTGCTCATGTCGTGACAGAAGAAATCAATAAGCGCACAAAGAAAAGGTGAAGAACAAAGAGGGACGGACCTGTTGAAGGTCCGTCCCTCTTTGTCGCTCCATATAAAATCAAAGTAGTAACGAATGATGTGGACTAAGGTTGGTGATATTGGCCAAGCTGTCAACACGATTTAGGTATCTATCTTTTCTTGATCACCGATTTGAAGATCCTGTTTTAATACGAAATCGTCCAGCTGCCTATAAAACCAATGATGCTGAAGATTAGCCCTGATAGTACCCTAAATGTTCAAACCAAGTTGTGATTAAAAAGGATATGTAAAATAGGATACTTCTGTGGGATTCGTTACATGAGATCATCAAACACCCCCTCTTCCACTTGGTCTATGAAGGAAAGTTATTCGACTACGATCTGATCAAATCAAACAAGGGAAAAATAAAATCCCCCTCGAATTCAATTATTCAGGAGGATTACCTTATTAAGCCTCATCCACGTTTTGAATGAGCCTAAACAGGAATTCATAGATAAGCTCATAAGCTTCCAGCATTGAATACTCTTCTTTAAATTCCGGAAGTTCATTCAAAGTAAAATTCAAGTCCCACAACCCATCTTCACCATTAAACAACAAATCAAATGATGATTCAACTTCAAGGGACTCTTCCAAATACCGCTCAATCTGACTCCTATACTTCTTTTGGAGTCTTAATCCAAGCATTGCATCATACGTCCCGAATACGTCGTCCACTTCCAACGAAACGGCTTCCACTCCAATCACCTCGAACCATTCGGATTCAAGGTAAATGAATTCTTTTTTATGCTCTCTCAAGTAGCTGAGGGGTTGTCCAAGAAATGTAACAGCTTCCTCACTGATCAGTTCTTCTGTTTCTTTATCACAACGCTCGATATACGCATCCTGAAAACGTGAATCTTTATCTGGAGAAGTAATCTCATCAACGTCCAGTAACCCTTGCTTTACCACATATTCCTTCTCCAAATCAAACAAAGGCACAGTACCTTCAGATTCTTTTATTTCCTCAATGAATGGTTTCAATCTTTTCTGTAACATTCTTTTCCCTCCTTAAACATTCATTCTTTTTATCATGTTTGTACTATTCTATCTCTAAGTATACAGGACAATGGTCGCTTCCGAGGATATCAGAGTGAATTTCAGCTTTTTTTATAGAACGTGATAATTGTTCGGAGACAATAAAGTAATCAATCCTCCACCCGATATTTCGCTCACGCACATTACTCATATAAGACCACCAACTGAAGGCGTCATCTTTGTCGGGATAAAGATATCGAAAACTGTCGGTGAACCCTTCATGCAGTAACAATGTCATTTTACCCCTTTCTTCATCGGTGAATCCCGAATTTCCTCGGTTGGACTTATCATTTTTCAGGTCGATTTCAGTATGCGCCACGTTTAGGTCCCCGCATAGAATGACCTGCTTATGTAGATTCAATTCTAGGAGGTAAGCTCTTAAAGTATCCTCCCACTCCAAGCGTTCCTCGATCCTCGAAAGATCTCTTTTAGAATTGGGCGTATACACATTCACCAAATAAAAGGATTCAAATTCACATGTAATGATCCTTCCCTCAGCCTCTATTTCATCGTCGTTAAAACCATAGCTGACAGCCAGAGGCTCCCGTTTCGTGAAGACCGCAGTCCCTGAATATCCCTTTCGGATTGCATAGTTCCAATACTGATGATACCCATTTAAGTCCAGTGAAATTTGACCATCCTGAAGCTTCGTTTCTTGAAGACAAAAGATATCCGCATCCATACGGTGGAAATAATCTAAAAACCCTTTTTTCACACATGCTCTAATTCCGTTTACATTCCAGGATACCAGCTTCATAGTCATTTTTTCATCTCCTTTACTCTCAAAACACCTCTTATTATCCTACCATAAAATCCACTTCCGTCTATTATTATACTGAAATAACACCTGAGATTTCTTATATTATATCGATATAATATCATCTGTTTAATGTTGTTTTCTCACAATAAAAAACCATGCGATGCATGGTTTTTTATTGGATTATGATCAATCCATTTACTATTATTTTTTCCTTTTAGGATCTTTAGTGATTAGTTTGTCGGACCTTCCCAAGACATCATGCCACCAGTCATATTGATCACATCAAACCCTTGATCTTCAAGAAATTGTGCGGCTTTTCCGCTTCTCCCCCCTGATCGGCAGACCATGATATACTCTTTTGTCTTTTCTAATTCATT
Source organism: Rossellomorea sp. NPDC077527 (assembly GCF_044542955.1). NCBI lineage: Bacteria > Bacillati > Bacillota > Bacilli > Caryophanales > Bacillaceae > Rossellomorea > Rossellomorea sp. NPDC077527. Next base: position 270,804 of record NZ_JBITVL010000004.1, read on the forward strand.
CATGCGACTCTCTATTTGCCCTAATGAGATGTGCTTCGCGCTAGGAATCATCCCCATTGCCACTTCGTCATCTTCACGTACATCTATGATGTTTAGAGATTGATTTTCGTCATTCAATAATTCTTCAACCTGTTTAGCTGTTAAGTGTTTCATAGCTTGTACCTCCTCATTTGTTTTCAGTGCTTATGTACACATAATATACCTATAAGGGTATTTTGTCAATCACAATGTAAAAAAGCACTTCCGCTGCAGGAAGTGCTTTTAACACATCTATCAATCGTCACCGTTGAGTAGGTCACCAAGTCCACCAAGTAAACTTCCTTCACCCGTGGAACGTCCTCCACCTGGGGCGTTGGCATAAATCCTTTCCGCTAACCGACTGAATGGAAGTGACTGGATCCAAACTGTACCAGGACCACGGACTGTTGCAAAAAACAATCCTTCTCCCCCTAAGAAAGCAGATTTAATTTTGCCGACATATTCTATGTTGTAATCCACTTCTTTCGTCATGGCAACTAAACAACCTGTATCGACTCGTAACACTTCTCCTGGCTGAAGCTCTCTTCTGTGGATGGTTCCACCTGCATGGAGAAAGGCCAACCCGTCTCCTTCTAGCTTCTGCATGATAAAGCCTTCCCCGCCAAAGAAGCCTGTACCTAATTTCTTTTGAAAGTCAATTCCGACAGATACTCCCTTTGCCGCACAAAGAAAAGCATCCTTTTGACAAATCACTTTACCGCCTAATTCGCTTAAATCAACCGGAATGATCTTTCCTGGATATGGAGCAGCAAAGGATACATGCTTTTTACCCATGCCCTCATTGGTGAATACGGTCATGAACAAACTCTCGCCAGTCAATATACGCTTTCCGGCACCAACTAGCTTGCCAAGAAATCCTCCTGCACCCCCGCCTTGAGATCCATCACCAAAGATCGTCTCCATTCCTATTCCATCTTCCATCATCATCATGCCACCAGCTTCCGCTACGGCACTTTCACCTGGATCTAATTCTATTTCGACAAACTGCATATCATCCCCGTGCAATTTGTATTCAATTTCATGTGAATTCATTCCATAATCCTCCTCTATTCTCATGTATATTTACCTATTCTTCAAGAGGATGGAGATTTCCTTCTTAACATCTATTTTCATAATAATAAGATTTCGAACAAAAAACCCCTTCGCAGAATGGTGCACAAAGGGGGTTTGACCTTCCTATGGTCTGGGGATGTTTTTACCATAAAAGATTTCATCCATTTCCATCTTAACTTTATCCGTAATTTCGTCGACCTCATTTTCTTCAAGTTTGTCCTTTGTATAACCGAATAAATAGTTGTTTAAATCAAATTCCTTCAGCTTACATTTTGTGTGAAAAATATTTTGAGGATAGACATTCACGTCAATCATGTCATACTCATCCTTGATTTCTTCGGGAATGTAATTCTGGATCGAGTTGATATCGTGATCAATGAATAGTTTTTTTCCATTAATATCCCTTGTAAACCCCCTCACCCGATAATCCATCGTCATGATGTCTGTGTCGAATGAGTGGATCAAGTAGTTCAACGCCTTTAAGGGGGAAATTTCTCCGCATGTTGATACATCAATATCGGCCCTGAATGTAGAAATCCCTTCATGAGGATGATACTCTGGGTAGGTATGCACGGTAATATGGCTTTTATCAAGATGCATCGTCACCGTAGAAGGCAATGGACCGGGTGATTCATCAAAATGCTCCGTCGGCACTTCGACGATCGGTCCTTCCGATACCAGGATTGTCACACTTGCCCCTTGGGGAACGTAGTCTTGCTTCGAAATATTCAACACATGAGCTCCGATAATATCCGATACATGTGTGAGAATCTTCGTCAATCGATCGGCGTTATACTGTTCATCGATGTATTCAATGTATGCTTCCCGTTCTTCCCGGGTCTTTGTATAGCAAATATCATACATATTAAAACTTAATGATTTTGTTAAGTTATTGAATTCATGGAGTTGAATACGTTCTTCATGAGATAATTTCATTGTGCATTTCCCCTTATATGTAAAATTTGTGAGTATGCCCTATTCACTTATCTTACCCAGACCCTACCATACTAAAACAGGCAGTTTGGATTGAAAACGATATAGAATGGGTACAAAACAAAGTGAATAAGCCTTTCTCTTTTTACTTCTTAAGTATTTTGGATACAATGGAAGGTAGAATGGAGTGTTAGCATTTGAAACGATTATTAATCTTAGTCATGATCGTCATGATTGCCTATATATCAAAACCCGCTTGGGAAGAGAAAGTGGAAGCGACAGGATTTGATTCTGTCCTCTCCAAAATTGAAGAAATGAAGAACAATCCCCAGGTGCAGGAAACCTTTAATCAACTTTATCATAAAGTGAGCGTTCTGCTTATAAAACTTGATGATTCATTCCGGGATCTTGAGAGCCCTTCCGGCACCAGAGATGAAGATCCTGTCGAGAAGCCGACCCTGACATTGCCGAGTGAGCAGAAGTTCTCTATCTATAATATCGAAATCGGGGATTCCAAAGAAAGTGTCGAGGGAGAACTCGGTGAAGCAAAGAGACAGTCCATCAATGAATACGGTGTTTCATGGTATGCCTATCATGAAAACTACCGGAATTTCTTAATGGTTTCATATGACCAAAACAATAAAGTAAATGGCCTATTCACAAACCAGGATCTCCTCTCCTCCGATTCAGGTATTAAAATGGGCGTTTCCAAAGAAGTGGTACAGAATGAACTTGGTAAACCGTTAACGAATATCCGAAAAGGATTGACATTGTATCAGCTTCAAAATAACGGTGAACAGGAAGTATTCCAAGTTGATGGAAACTATGTGACCATTTTCTATGACAAGCATGAAAACGATACGGTCACTGGCATTCAGATCATCAGTGATAAGTTGGAAGCAAATAAGAAAGAATTCTATACAAAGGCAAGTACTAAATTAAAGGAAGGATTTGAATATCAGTTATTCGACCTTACCAATGCCAGTCGCGTTGAAAAAGGGCTGAGTGTTCTATCATGGGATAGTCAGGTGAGAGACACCGCCCGGAAGCATAGCTTGGATATGGCGGAACAGGATTACTTCAGTCACACGAACCTAGAAGGACAATCACCTTTTGACCGTATGGAAGAAGATCAGGTAGCTTTCCGTACTGCAGGAGAAAACCTGGCATACGGACAATTAAGTTCAATCTTTGCCCACGAGGGACTGATGAATTCCAAAGGGCATAGAGAGAACATCCTTCAGCCACACTACGAGCACTTAGGTATAGGTGTCGCCTTTAACGAAAAATCACAGCCTTACTATACAGAAAACTTCTACAGTGATTAAAAAAAGCAAGCGGAAGCATCTCCGCTTGCTTTTATCGTTTTCATATTGTTTTATTAATTACTCTTTGGAATTCGGAACTTCACATCCATTTTCATCACAAGCCATACCTTCCGTTCCAAGAGGCTGGAGCGGGGACGTTTGGTTTTCCTCTTCCCACACTTTTTGAATCGAATTTAGAAAAACATCACTTGGCTGTGCACCGGATATCGCATATTTACGATTGATGACAAAAAATGGAACACCTTGTACGCCAATTTGCCTTGCTTCATCCTCGTCCATTCGAACTTCTTGTGAGAAATCTTCACCGTTCAGGACCGCAAGTGCTTCTTTTTCATCTAATCCTGCATGTTTCGCTAATTCTGAAAGAGTACCCTTGTCACCAATATGTTTGGAAAGGGTAAAATGGGCATGTAACAGGATTTCAGTCAAGTCTGCTTCCTTCCCTTTTGTTTTCGCATATTTCGTCAAGCGATGAGCATCAAAGGTATTGGTTGGAATATTCGTATCAAAACGGAAGTCGAGACCTACTGTTAATGCTTGCTGACTCATACGATCCGTCATATTTTGAGCTTGTTCAAGTGACGTTCCATACTTTTTCGCAAGAATTTCCTGTATACTATTTTCTGTGTTAACTGGAGCACTCGGATCCAATTCAAAGCTTTTAAACTCTATTTCCACCTTATCCCTTTGAGGGAATTTCTCTAGTGCTTCCTCTAAATGGCGTTTCCCTATATAACAAAATGGACACACATAATCTGACCATACTTCAATCTTCAATCGGACCACCTCAATTATCATTTTCAATTCACAATCGATACTACCACATAAGCCTTCATTCTACTTAAGATTTGCTCAAAATTTAATGTTTTGGTGGTTTTCTCCTTGACCTTCTCTTTAATCGGGCTGCATGACACCGATCACAAATCGGGAACCCGAAGTTTGGTGGAAGCTTCTTACCGCATTGTTTACACGTTTGCGTCAAACTTGTAACCTCTGTCCTGAGACTCTCGTGCACACCATCGGCAATTTCACTCCTCACCCTCTCCCAGTAATATGCCTCTGTCTGCCTGCCCAATCGATATAAAAACAGGAGATGGAGACCAACAGCCTTATATGAGACCTCTTTTTGTTCCAGGTTTTTATTCTTTAACTGTGGCTCTGGTAATTCTTCTCCGTTTACTATCGCAAACATACATTCAAGCCACTGTTCCGTTAACTGTGACTCTTTCTTAGAGAACGGCAAATGCAGAAATCCGTATAAATCATTCAATAATAATTTTGCTTCGATGTCTGTTCCGCGGATTAATTCGTAAAGCTCCCTTTCTTCAAATAGAGTTGCCTTTTCCGTTCCATAGGGACTTCTGAACTTGTCCCATAAATAGAAGAACGTGTCCATATCATGATAATAGCGCTGAAAGCGTTCAAATACACCACTCGTAGGAGCAATGGCAAACGTTCTGAGAGACTGATCAGGTTGTTCAAGTAGCTGTTTCATCACTTTTATATCCTTAGTAAAGGCAACCCGTCCTTCATTGTAAATCCCTTTTCTACCAGCTCGACCGGCAATCTGCTTTACTTCCTGAGAAGTAAGCCTTCTCCTTCTCGTTCCGTCAAATTTATCTGTTTCCAGGAATACAATCCTGCGTATCGGTAAGTTCAGCCCCATTCCAATTGCATCAGTGGCAACGATCATATTGGTTTTACCTTTAATGAACTGCATCATCTGCCTCTTCCTTGTTTCTGGAGGCATACTGCCGTAAATCATGCTGACCTTATGTCCGTTATTTTGCAATCTTGAAGCCGTATCCAGTACTTTTTTCCTCGAGAAACACACTACAGCGTCTCCCTTTTTTGCATGTTTCAATTGAAACTCTTTCGATTCAACCTGCAACGGAACCTCTCTCTTATACGTATGGATTTCCACGTTCCCATCACCAACCAGCTCCATTAGGAGTTCCCGAACGTTTTCACTTCCTATAATATGGACCTCTTTCGCTCTAGATTTCGTAATCGCCCGGTACCACGCAAATCCTCTATCCTGATCAGCCAGCATTTGTGCTTCGTCAATCACGATCACATCATATTCATCTTTCTCATGAAACATTTCTACAGTAGATGAAACGTGATTTGCATAAAGGACTTCTTTTTCTTCTTCCCCTGTTTTCAAATTACAAGGGACGTCGGCTGAATTTAATGTGTCGAACACTTCTAAAGCAAGAAGTCTAAGTGGGGCGAGGTACATACCGCTCTTTGCCTCTTTCATTCGGCTGATGGCATGGTGGGTCTTGCCTGTATTCGTTTCTCCAATATGAAGAATATATCTGATATCTCCCCTGAATGAGGGGCTGTATTCCCTCCCAAAGATGTCTTCCAATGCACGTTCTTCTTCTTCCTGCTGCCGTTTTAATTCAGCTAATTCAGCAGCCTTCCTTTCCTCCTGCTTCTTGAGATCTTTTTCAAACAATGAAAGATGAATCGCTGGATCAAAAGGAAACTCCAATATCCGTATCAAATCCTCAATATATTCCTCTTGTATCATATTAAAAAAGCGCGACTTTAAAGTAAGGAGAAAATGATGGCTGATCCTGCTCAGCCTTTCTTCTGTTAGTTTCAGACCGAACACATTCTCATAATTGATCCTTAATTCTTCAGGCATATGCTGTAGTAAAGATCGATAGACTACCAGCTCGGAATGGTAGAAAACAAAACGCTCATATGGATAGTAATAGGTTTCATATTCCCACCCATGACCATCCCAGTGTTCATTCTTTTTGTGTATCGAACCGGTAAATTCTTTCAGAAAATCAGAGACAGTCTTGAAGGAATCACAGGTGAATTGGCCTTCTTCTTCCAATTTCTCCTCAAGCATATACGGTTCAATGGATTGATATTTCGTCTTTGTTTCAAGATCGTTCAAACATTTCTTAGCGAAAATATATCGCAGCTCGACATACCAATGAAGTTCAAGCTTGTTCAGTTGAGTATCTATGTAAGAAAGGATCTCTTTTCGAGTCTCTTTTTGTAGAGTTGCCTGCTTCTTTTCTTTGTTTTTCTTAAGATACTCGTTACGTACACGTAAATAAAGCTCCTTCCACTCTTCTTCAACTGGTGGGGTTTCCGTTAACCAATTTAAAATATGGAAAGGGAGATACTCTCTAATTTCATTTCGGAACAATTTATTGATCAACTTTTTATCTGTTCCTTCTATATCGTAACCTTTCTTTCGAAGAAAGGCTTTTTTATGGCTGCGAAGCACATCATTCGTTACCTTATTCAGCCAAATATTCAGCCAAATTTGATGGAAAAATGCACTTCTTTCTGCCAGGTAGTCTTGAAATGAAGGACAATGCTCATGTTCCTCCAAAAAATGTGTAATATCTTCCTTTATTTTTTGTTTCGTTTCTTCTATAGCCTCTTCTCGAAGAAGGTGAAGCTTTTCCATGGTAAGACCCCTTTATGTTTATACGTTTTCTTCTATTTTCTTTTTAGTGTATGTATTTATTCTCTAACTATCAATTATCCAACTTATAAAGCATTCATTATATCACAGAATCAGGCTTTAAAAGAATACAAGCCCTTCATGTAACGACAGGACTTGCATTCATGAGCTTTCTCTTTCAATTGCCTCTCCAACAGCTATCGTTAATTCCCTCGTAAGGTCCACTACCATTTTATCGAATGTGGATTGAAGGAGTTTTGCCATCGGGCTTGTTGATTGGATTGTTAAGCTTCCCGTCATTTCTGTGACGACCGGATTCACTTCTACAGCATTAAAATACCCTTTACCCGTAAACCGTTGATTGATCCCGTCTAACGTGAACTTCACTTCAGAGGGAGCAGTCCATTCTGTAATTAGAACCTGGACATGAATCTTCTTGGTCAGCATCCCGTAATGAACGATAAATTTCCAAGTAGATTGAGTGTCAGAGATAATGCTATGCTCCTTGTATCCTGGAACCAAAGGAGCCCAAGCGTTCAAATCTCGGATAAACGACCATACATCTGATCGCGAAGCACAGACATGTACTTGATGTATTCCTGTTCCCATAAGTGTACCTCCTTCATTCACATAGGGGGTTACGGTAATTCACAAACTCCTTAACACCTGTCTGAAGACGATAAAGTGGATACTTCCGTGAATAGTATGAATGGGGTTAGGATATTATGACTGTTAAAAGCGAGAAATAAAGAGGCTTCGACAGTTCGAAGCCCCCTAGACAACTATCTTATGTATTTAACGATATCGATCACTTCATACAGTTCTTTTATTTCATAATCTGGAACAACTGTTTGAGGAATTTGCCCGCGACGATTGATCCAGACGGTTTTGATACCTAGTTTGGATGCTCCCAGAATGTCTGTATTTAGATTATCCCCAACCATGACGACCTCTTCTTTTTGAAGCTGAAGCCTATCCAACGCATGCTGGAACATCGCCGGATCCGGTTTTCCTTTACCAACATCACCTGAAATGATGATTTCCTCAAAGTAAGGGAGAAGCTCCGGCGTTTTATCAAGCTTTGTATTCTGTAGATGGGGTGATCCGTTGGTTAATAACAAAAGCTGATAATGTTTTTTCACTTCATTTAGTACACGGAAGGTATCTTCATATACATATGGCCTTTGTTTTCTTTCAAGGCGGAATTTCTCGGATAACTCTTTACCAAGTTCAGGATCTGAAATGCCTAATGATTGCAATCCGTTTGTCCAAGCCATCTTACGATAAGTAGGAACGATTTCCTTCATTTGAAGAAAACGTTCGTCATGTTCATCCAGGAATTCCCCCCACAGCCCTTCAAAAGGATTGATACCAATATTTTGTGTGAATTCATATGTATCATATGTTGCATAAAGCTCTCTAGCAGCTTCTCTCACACTTGACTCTAATTTGTGAGGGTCTGTTCCCACTCTGTCTTGAGCATATTGGCAGGTTGCATTGAACGCCTCTGAAATACTTTTTGAGTCCCATAATAGGGTGTCATCCAGATCAAACATAATGGCTTTAAGCAATTTCATCTCTCCCTTAACAGTGATCAAACTTATCATATAGATTACTAGGTATAATAGAATTAGTAAACCAATAGAAGAAATATTTGATGCGTTATTTTTATAGTATTTAGGGAATATAACTTAAAACAAATGATAATGAGGTGAATTCTAGATGTGGATTGTGTATGCAAGCATTGCATTATTTGTCATCGGATTGGTTATGTTGGGAGTAGCATTATGGAGAACGATAAAAACTACCCGCCCCATCGTGAATGAAATGAATCAAACGGTCATAAACATTCAATCAAGAATGGATAAAATCTCTTCAGAAGCCACTCAGCTTCAAGAAACCCAGTCTGAGATCCAAATGGATATTGACTATAAAAAATCGACGTTCACGGGCACCATTCAGGAAGTAAAAAGAACACCGGAAGTACTGAAAGATTTTGTAAAGAGTATAAAAAAGTAAAACAGCCCCCTGTTTAAATACAGGGGTTAGAAAAATCCCTATTGTTTACATAATAATATTATGAACAATCCATGCGGTTTCTCCCTCTTCATCAATCATGTTACAATCGACTAAACTAGAAATGTGGAGGAGACGCAATGAAGAAATGGGCATTTGTTTCAGACTTTGATGGAACCATCTCGAAGAAAGATTTTTATCATCTCGTATTGGAAAAATACTTTAAAGATGGAGAAAAGTTGTTTAAAAGGTGGAAAGCCGGTGAAATGAAGGACATTGATTTCCTTCGGACAGTCTTTTCATCTATTCATCAAGATGAACATCAAATCATCGAGGATATCCTTTCAATTGAAATAGATGATCATGTTACTTCCTTTATCCGTAAAGTCCAGGAAGAAGGAGGAGATTTCTATATTCTCAGTGCGGGAACGGATTACTATATCCACCAAATACTGAACCATCGTGGAATCAGAAATGTTAAAGTGTTTTCGAATGAAGGTTTTTATAAAGAAAGAAATATACATATGACGATTGATCCACAACATCCTCATCATTCAGAGCGTTATGGGATTGACAAGTCCAAAGTCATTGCAGAACTAAAGGAAACGTATGAGACGATTTATTTTGCCGGTGATAGCGAGCCCGATAGTCACGCTGCGAAAGTGGCGGATGTCACATTTGCCATGAAAGCATTGCAACGTATTCTTAAGGAATGCGGAACTCCATTTGTTGGGGTAGATGATTTTCATGGCATTGACCGTTACCTGACAGAGGAAGGTAGATTGAAATAAATCGTTTTGCATGATAAACTTAATTTGCCTCTCCCGAACATTCGCTTGTTGCGGGACACTTAACCATGTACGGACGGGAGGGGCCTTGCTACATATGATACTGACTGAATTCTTTTATTAGGATTCAGTTTTTTATTTTTTCAGCAAATAAAAAAGCCAGCCCCCGATTGGGAACTGACTTGAGATACTAAGGTTAGGAGCCACAATTGCCGTAATATGATATAAGAAAGTTTTAAACCACCACTCCTCAAAGTGGGTGTTTGCAGAAGGTTTCCTGTCGTCCTCAAATCGTGGAGGCTTGACATTCCAACTTCGATGTAAAACTCCCTATTACAGTTTAAAGGTTAAAACTTCGTTATGATTACGTACAACGCAGCCTGTATTAGTATGATACAACATGACATGCATTATTTCAACTATTGTTTTTCTTCAATTAGACGATTAATTGTTATCAGTCAAAGGTCCGTCCCTCTTGCATTATGCGTCGAGTACTTCTACCTTCTCCATTACGTCGCCGTTTTTCATTGATTTGGCGATATCGATGCCTGAAGTCACTTTTCCGAAGACTGTGTGGACTCCGTTCAAGTGAGGTTGTGGTTCATGTACGATGAAGAATTGGCTGCCGCCTGTATCTTTCCCTGCATGGGCCATGGATAATGAGCCTTCTTCATGCTTATGGGGATTCCCTTCTGTTTCACATTTGATGGTGTATCCTGGACCACCCATACCATTTCCGTTAGGGCACCCGCCTTGACTTACGAAGCCAGGGATGACACGGTGAAAGCTTAAACCGTTATAAAATCCTTCGTTTGCTAATTTTTCAAAATTTGCTACTGTTCCAGGTGCTTCATTTGGGAATAGATCGAATTCAATTTTCTCACCTGTCTGGAATTGTATGTACCCTTTTTTCGCCATTTATAACAGCTCCTTTTTTATTATAGGTCAATCAATATAATATCATTGAAGTTTTCGTATGTCACTTTAAAGGGTATAATTGCATTCATTTTCATTGCGGATTTTACAAGCATCATTTCACTTTTAAAAAAACTTATCCGTACAGGTTGTCATGAATCCCCCCAATACATGAATAAGCTTTATAGAAGTCATTTTTCATTATAGGGAGTGAATGACATGATCGAAAACTTATTAAGCGGGATTTCTATCGATCCACAGGTCACAGTACTTGTTCCTGTACTATGGGTGCTCGGCTATGCATTGAAAAGAACACCACATATTCAGGATTGGTTGATTATTTGGATTTTATTATTGGTGGGAGTCGCTGCAAGCGGGTGGACCTTGGGGTTTGACTTTAACGGAATCGCTAACGGCTTCATCGCAACCGGTGCCGCCATTACTACACATCAATCTGTAAAACAGACGTTTTTTGCCCGGGTGAATGATCGGAATAAAAGAGAAAAAAAGAAATAGATAAAAGATAAACTGGTCAAGGAAGGCTTACTCTCTGCTTCCTTGACCAGTCCTTTTATCGTTCATTCTTTTGTCAGCACTTCAATGAATTCTCTCATATAGTCGGGCAGATCTGGGGGTCTGCGGCTGGAAACGATGTGGCCATCTGTTACGACAGGCTCATTTATCCAGGTAGCTCCTGCATTTTCCATATCATCCTTTATTCCAGGCGTGCTGGTGACTTTTACTCCTTGAAGGATCTTGGCTGATATCAATACCCATCCGGCATGACAGATTTGGCCGATCGGTTTCTTTCTGTCATCCATTGATTGTACCATAGCAATAACTTCTTCATAACGACGAAGTTTATCGGGAGACCAGCCACCCGGAACCAGTATGGCGTCATAATCTTTCGGATCGATATCTTTAAAAGCATATTCAGAAACAATCGGAACCCCATATTTCCCGATATATTCCTCATTCGCATTCTCACCGACAATATGTACTGTGGCTCCTTCTTCCCTTAATCGCAGGACCGGGTACCATAACTCCAGATCTTCGAAATCCGTACTGACTAATTGAATGATTTTCTTACCTACTAATTTCAACAGAATCCCTCCTCACTAATACTATCATTGTCTAACTTACTAGAAGATATTGCAAACAGTAAACTCAGTTATAGGGGCTATACTTCTTAATCGCTTTAATGATCGTTTTCGTTTGGAAATAAGTTACAAGGAAGGCAATTAAGGTCATGGCTGAACCAAACGTGTATATCACTTGGGAAAGATTCTTCATAATTTTTTTTTTCATGAGACTCATCATTCCTTCGAAAAATTTACAATCACCCCCTATTATTCCCATTTTATCGTGAAGTATGAATTGAATGGGGCCATGCACGTAATCATATCTAATCGTACAAAGACATATGTTGATAGTACTTTTCCGAAAAGGGGTGAGTGAATGAATAAACCGGGTACTGAAACTCAGACATTTCCATTTTGTGCGCAAACTAATGACCCCGCCCCTCCCTTTATTGCTGAGGCATACGATTATATACAAAAGAAAATAACGACCGTTAACATGGAGACATATCGTGGAAAATGGGTCATCTTATTTTTTTATTCCAGTGATTTCACTTTCGTGTGACCGACAGAACTGGCAGCGGTCGCTGCTATTTACCCTAAAATTCAAGCGCTCCAGACCGAGGTGCTTGGGATAAGTACAGATAGTGTTTACGCTCACAAAGTGTTTACGGAGGTATCCCCTTCTGCATCAAAGGTACAATTTCCATTGGTGAGTGACCGAAACCACCAAATAAGTAAAGCCTATCGTGTATTGAATGAGCAGGCTGGCGCAACGTTTCGTGCCACCGTCATCATTGATCCTGATGGAATCATATCTTCTAAAATGCTTTACCCGAATGAAGTCGGTAGAAATGCATTTGAAATCTTAAGGGTATTGGAAGGGATTCAATATGCCAGAAAGACCGGCACAGGAGTACCTGCCAATTGGCTTCCTACCCAATCAGGAATACAAAAAAATCCACAATTTATCGGAAAGATCTAAATAAACGTCCCCGCATGAGGGACGTTTATTTAGATTAGTGCTCTAATAATTTTATAAGAGCTTGAGTGCCGCTATTTTCCTCTCCATTCATGGCCAACTCCTCATATAATGAAAGAGCTAATTCAAGACCTGGAGTCCTAAGTTCCATATCCTTTGCCGAATCAAGGGCGATCTTTAAATCCTTGATAAAATGCTTTATATAAAAGCCCGGGGCGTAATCTTCTTCAATCATTCGTGGAACCAAATTACTAAGGGACCAGCTGCCTGCTGCCCCGGATGTGATACTCTTCAGGACATTTTCTGGATTCAAACCTGATTTTTTTGCATAAAGAAGGGCTTCAGTAACTCCCATCATATTCGATGCAATGGCAATCTGGTTACACATCTTTGTATGCTGACCAGAACCTGCTTTTCCTTGGTAGACCACATTGGAACCAAGACGATCCAGGAGTGGTTTCGCTAACTCGAACGATTCCTCTTCTCCCCCCACCATAATGGAAAGCCTTGCCTCTTTTGCCCCTATATCCCCGCCTGAAACCGGAGCATCCAATATGGAAATTCCTTTATCCATTCCTTTTTTGAAAATCTCCGCTGCTAGTTTTGGAGAAGAAGTCGTCATATCTAAAGCAACGGAACCCTGCTTCATGTGTTTCAGGATGCCATTTTCCCCAAGATATAATCCCTCTACATCTGAAGGGTACCCTACGATTGTAATGACCACATCCGAAGCTTCTGCCACCTCTTGGGGTGTGTCAACCCATTTTGCACCATTATGTATTAAATCTAACGCCTTCTCTTTTGTACGATTATAGACAACTAATGGGAAACCAGCTTCAAGAATATGACCTGCCATACTTTTCCCCATTACCCCTGTTCCGATAAATCCAATGACATTTTGTTTCGTAAGATTCTTCATTTCATCATCCCTCTCTCAAACATATTGATGTATGTTTATTTTCAACTAGAAAGATGTCCTTGTCCACTCATTATTCATTCATGATGTCCAATGTTTAAATTTATGTGCGTTGGGAAAATAGAGAACATACTGATAAAACGAACTACTCGATTGGAGGAAAAGAAGATGAAACTGAACAAAAAAATACTTGTTGGTGCAACTGTTACCGCTGGCTCTCTAGGATGGGCATTATCATCGAAAGAAAAACGTAACCAGCTTCACAATATGAAGGAAGGACTGGTTACAAAATTCAAAAAGAGGAAAAAAGAAGATCTCCCACTCGAAAAAGGAGGGAATCCTGACCCTTCCAATATAGAAGATAATTCCATGGTGAGCGAAGGAGCCATGACATCCGTCCAATACTACAATGAACAAAAACAGAATTAATAAAAGCTGAACGCAGGGATTTATTTTCCTATTGCGTTCAGCTTTTTTAATTCAGCGAAAAAAAATAAACAGTCACAAGTAAGAGTACAATTGTAGCCACGACTGTCATCATTTTAATAAACACATCAGCAGACACAAATGTTTGTGTATTGATATGTCTCCTCGTCCTGTAGTAATTAATGGTGGAACCAATAATGATGGCTAATCCAATGAAGATGGAAATTACACTTATTCCTGCGGCAATTTTATCTTGAAGTGGGTCCCCTTGTAAGGAGTTAAAGTGTAAGCTTGTGGTTAAAAATCCAATTCCGATGATGGCAATGGCTGTACGGATCCACGCCAAGAACGTTCTCTCATTTGCCAGATGCTGCTGAATATATTTTGATTCATTTATTTCCTTCATAACGGAACACATCCTTAATTCTTCCAGTACATGCAAACATCCCAATCGATGTTGGGATGTTGCATTTCCCATTGCCTTTTATGCTTCGTCAAAAAATGTCTAAAAGCCCATTAACGTACGGCACAACGGTTGGGACCTGTTTCCATTTCACGCTTTTCATCTTGTTCAGGATTGATTTTACCCATATTCGTTTCACGGATTTTCTCATAGCTATTTGGTTGTGGGGGAAGGTTTTCAGTGACTGTGTGTCTGAATTCCTCTTCATTTTCTATATTCAATCCGTGATTCTTCTGATAGAGATCACCTAAACGGTGGGAGATCGAGCCATCTTCATTCATTTCATCTATCGTCATGAAATGTGCAGGAAGAACGATTAAATCATCCCCGAGATGTTTGTACCTGGAATATAATGTGTCTCTTAAGTCCCCTACCCAGTCCTCGGCTTTGCCCGCTAGATCCGGCCTTCCGATGGAATCAATAAACAGAATGTCCCCTGTTAATAAATAATGCTGATCAACGATGAACGACGTGCTCCCGATCGTATGACCTGGCGAGTAGACAGCTTTAATCGTCGTATCACCCACCTCGATTTCCATATCATCAGTCAGTTCATTAAATGTATACTGAACTTCTTCTGCATCTTTTGGAGGTAAATAATAGGGTGAATCATATTCCTTGCTTAGAGCACGACCACCGGAAATGTGATCTGCATGGAGGTGGGAATCCAGTACAGCTTTCACTTGTACATTTCGATCCTTCATGAATGTTTTATAAGGCTCTACTAAACGGCTGGGATCGATGAATGCAACCTCTCCTTTTGAGACGATGGCGTATGATAGACACCCTTTCCCGATTCGTACAAACTGATATATTTCCCCACCTGCCAGTTCACCGATCTTAACGGGTTCAAGGTACTCACTCCAGGCCTGCATACCGCCCTCGACGGAATATATATTTTCCATTCCTGCCTCTGCAAGCATTTCGGCCGTTTTTGCTGATGAATTCCCTTTTGCACAAATGACATAAATCGCTTCATCATTTGGTAAAGTGGATTGAACAGATGCCAGATTGTCTTTCAACTCAGAAAACGGTTTGTTCAGGATCTTGACGTTCTTACCTTCCACTTTCCAATCGTCAAAGGCTTCTTTAGGACGAACGTCAAGAATGAACATCCTTTCCCCGTCCATGATTTTTCTGGTAAGTTCCTTGGCTGTTAAGTCTTTAACTGTCGTTGTCATAACTTTCATTCCTCCCTCAAGTTAGTGTTATCCCTTCGTTTATACATTATCCTAAATTTCATAAACTAAACCTACAGGGGTATTAACAAGCATAGAATTGGGGGAAGAGTGAAAGAGATTAATCGACCTTCCCTGCCCAGGCAAACATACCGCCTTCCATATTCGTTACATTATAACCGTGATAAGAAAGAAACTTCACTGCCTGGCTGCTTCTGCCTCCTGATTGACAGACGACAATGTAATCTTTGTTCTTCTCTAATTCATTCATGCGAAATTCAAGCAATCCCAGTGGAATGTTCAAACTGTTTGGGATTTTCCCGTTACGTACTTCAGCTGCTTCACGGACATCGAGTATATTTAAGGATTCCCCTTCTGATAATCGTCTGTTTACTTCATCGCTCAAAATGGATTTCATTTTTCATTCACTCTCTTTCAATAAATTTTCATTATATCAGTGTGACCAGGAATTCATTCCACCCCTAACATTCGTTATGGAAGTGAACCCTTTCTTTTCAAGTACTTTACATGCATTTGCACTTCTCATCCCGCTTTGACAGATGACGATGATCTCCTTATCTTTGGAAAGGGATTGATCATTTTTGGGTAATGAGTTTAAAGGCATATTCTTGAACTGTTTGATATGATTGTTCTTGTATTCTCCTGGCGTGCGAACATCAATGAACTGTTTGTTCTTATCTCCCAACATGGATTTTAATTCCTCAGTAGAAATTTGTTTGATGTTTTTACTTGGCTTTTTCATCATGATATAAAACATTACTAGTACAGCCAATACAATTAATCCAATAAACTCCATCTTAAGCACCTCGATTTATTTAGTATGGAATGATGCACGAAACTCATTTGTAATATAATCATATTATATACCCCTATAGGTATAAAATCAAGGGATAAAATTTTCATTTAGGCTGTCTTCGTAAACATTATTGATTTTGAACAATCGAGAGGTGGTTGATTGCAGCGAGAATCAACTGAACAAGCATAAATATTTGGTATAACAGTGTAAATGTCAGGGTTTCAACCAAAACATTTTCTTGGATGCAGTGAACGAATTATACTAAGGTTCTTTTCCTTTACTGATTTTTATGACCATTTAATTCATTCTTTGGCTAAGAATCAATGACATAGCATTTGCAAATCATTGTCTGTGTAAGTATAACAACTATCTTTGCGAGAAGAGCTTTCTTTTATCATGACAAGTTTCCTGATTTCTGCAAGAAAAAGCCGACTCCATAGGTATGGAGTCGGCTCACTCTATTCACATGTAATAATAGTAGCGTTTGTGTGGACCTTTAAATGGGAATGGTGTGTTTACAATCTGTCCGCCGAGAAATCCCAATCCCAGTCCAATTAACCCAGCCCCGAGAGGGTTAATACCATACCCACCTATCGGACCGTATGGAGGCGGACCATACCCCGCTTGTTGATATCCAGATAGCGGATATACCTGCTGACCGTACATTGGTGGATTACCGTAGGCTACCTGATTATAAGGCGGTACCTGACCTTGTGCCCCTCCCCATGCCCCGGGTACTTGAGATCCACTATTAAAATTCCCATCACTCATAAGATTCGGGAGTCCACTTTGATTAAATAGGGTCATGATATTCTTTCTGTTCATGGTTCTCCTTTCATACATGTTCGTCACTCCTCTTTATTAGCCTATTATGAAAAGGAAAAAGGGGAAGGGCAAATGTCCCTATTAAAGAAAAAGTAACGGACTAGATCATTGTTATTGTATTAGCTTTTACATGCTAAAATAGAAAATGAGAATGAACATACATATCTCACAGAAACTTCACTAATTATATCTATAATAAAAATGGATGCAGCACCCTGCATCAACATGTCGGGAGTGATGATCATGAAAAAATGGAATGTACTTATAGTAGATGATGAACCGGAAATGAGACAGTTGATCAAGCTGTACTTGAACAGGGAACATTATTTCTGTATAGAGGCTGAAAACGGATTATCCGCTCTTGATCAACTAAATAAAACACATGTGGATCTTATGGTTGTGGATATTATGATGCCGTTTATGGACGGATTTCAATTGCTGGAAGAGGTAAGAAGAAAAAGTCAAATCCCGTTCATTTTTCTTTCTGCTAAAGGGGATGACCTGGACAAGGTGAAAGGACTTAAACTTGGTAGCGATGATTATATGGTCAAGCCTTTCAACGCCGAAGAACTTATCGCGCGCATTGAAACCATTCTTAGAAGGTCGTATGGAATTCAAACGAACCAGCGTTCCATGGTCGAAAAATATGGTTCAGTATCCTTCAATTTAGCTTCAAGGACCGTTTCCGTCGGTGAACTTTCACCACGATTGACATTAAAGGAATACGAACTATTCTTATTCCTTGCCCGTAACCACGGGAGAGTGTATAAAAGGGATCAATTACTTGATCAGGTATGGGGAAATGATTATGAAGGCAGCGATCGCACAGTTGATACTCATATCAAAACCTTAAGGCTGAAATTGAAAGAATACGGTCATGTAATTGAAACCGTATGGGGACTAGGGTATAAATTTGAGGAATCCATGTGAAAAACAGTAACCTCACTCTGAATAAAAAAGTTTCGATTCTTTTATTGAGCAGCTTATTTTTGACGATCCTGTTTTCATTTCTTTTCATTCATTTCCTTTACAAAGATTTATATATAGGAACCGTAAAGGAATCTTTGCTATATCAAGGACAGAGAACGGCTGCTCACTATCATTATGGCGATGTCAGCGGAAATGTGAAAGACAAGATTCTTTGGTATAACGTCATCTCTCCCTATGAAGTTTCAGTAGTTGAAAACCTTGATGATTTAGGGAAGAATTTCCCTTTTCTTATTGACCAAAAGCCACTCATCAATAGCACAGATGTAAAAGAATTGGCTAAAGGGAATCATGTCATGAAAGAAGGTTATGTAGACGAGTTCAATCGGAATGTGATAGGGGCCATCTTTCCACTGATGAATGAAGATCATTTAATGGGATATTTGTTCATATATATCCCATTGGCTGAAATGACAGAAGTATTCAGTAAAGGAATCCCCATTCTAGTATTGGCGGGAGTCATGTTTTATTTTCTTCTGTTTCTAATCATTCAATCTTCCCTAGGCTCCTTGTTCAAGCCTGTCAGGGAGATGCAGAGATTCTCAAATAAAGTAGCGGGTGGGGACTTCACAGAACGTTTAAAGGTCACCACTAATGATGAAATGGCTGAGCTTGCCATAACCTTTAACAGCATGGTTGACTCCCTGCAACACCAAGAAGATCGAAAAAGACAATTTCTTTCCAATGTCGCTCATGAGTTACGGACCCCACTTACGTACATCGGCGGTTATGCGAAAGCATTAACTGACAGAGTTCAAACAACACCTGAAGAAATAGAAAAAAGCTTGCAGCTAATTCAAAAAGAATCGATTCGTATGCAGAAATTAATAACGGAACTCCTTGAACTGAACAAATTAGAAGATTCATCCTTTTCACTTGATGTCGAACCGATGGTACTCTCTCAATTCATCATGGACTCTCTAACACTGATTCAACCCCAGGCAGAATTGAAACATATGGACATCCATCATACCTTAAACGAGGAGTCCATCATAAATGGAGATCCCAACCGTGTGATGCAGGTATTTTATAATATCCTGGACAATGCTTTGAAATACTCATCTGAAGGAAGCTCCATTTCCATTCATTCTTATGAAGAAGATGGTAAGGCTGTAGTCAAGATTCAAGATGCAGGAATCGGAATACCAAAAGACTCCATATCACAGATTGGAGAAAGATTCTACAGATCGGACCTCTCCAGGACAAGAGGCACCGGAGGATATGGCCTTGGTTTATCCATCGCCAAGGAAATCATGCATAAGCATAAAGGTTCCTTAGCCATTGAAAGCGAAGAAAGAAAAGGAACGACAGTTTATCTATCGTTTCCATTGCTTGAATTATAAAAGCCTGAGTCTCAAGAGACTCAGGCTTTTTGTAATATTATCCAAATAAATTTTTGATGGATTTAAAGAAATTTGCGATTGCCTCTAACAAACCGGAAAAGAAATCAGATACTTTTTGCCCGAATCCTTCATCATTCACTATTTCTTTAATCGTTGTTTGAATATCCTTTGTTAAATCATCCAGTTGTTGTTGAACATGGTCGAAGTCAATATCAAGTGATCTCATCTTTTCAAAGAGATCAATCAGAAGCTGACGATCCTCGGGACTTAACTCAATGTTCAGAGTTTGGAGTTTATCTTCAACGATTTTCTCCACTTCCTCTTTCGTTGCTGGATCTTGTTTTGCAATTTCCTTTTTGATTTCAGTTAATAGATTACTAACCTCTTCTTTGTCGATGCCTGCTTCTTTGGCTAATTCAGTTGCTACGGATAGCTCTTCGTTGGCTACTTCCATCCGAACGGTATCAAGCTTTTCTCCACTCACATCATAGGCCTTGTATATTCCCACCAGTGCAGAATGACCACTGACCTTTACAGGTGAAGCGACATCGACCACCGCATTTTCCACGCCAGCTGTTAACAGGGCATTGGAATACATCGAATTTGTGACTTCCGTAATATTCTCAGGTGTCACAATGTTGACTTTTAATCCTTCCCCTTTTTCTTTACGGGTAATCATGGCAGAAGAAAACATTCTCGCGTTACGGTTCTCACCTTCAATATATTTCACAAGGTCTTCACCTGTTGCTGTAAACTCTTCCACTTCTGTTCCCTCGTCCATACCGAATTGCTTCTGAACTTCATTTTTCTGCTCGTTGGTAAGCGTTTCTCCATATACAACGATAGGTAGTCCGAATTTTTCATTTATGCTTGCTTTATCATTATCTGCAGCAGATGCAGGCTGGATTCCGCTTACCATTAGTGAACATAGTAAGACAATACCAATAAGCTTTTTCATGTTCATTCTCCCTTTTTTAAAATGGATAAATCATCGAACGCCTCCATTGTACTTGTACAATGAAATGTATTCATCCATCTAGAGTCTTATTTTTTTCTATTATATAGACGAAACAGACCCAAGGAAAGTTACAAGTAGATTTCTGTAGGAATACAAAAATAGCTCAGCCCTTACACTCATGCACCTTCTCTTGCTCTTTGAAGGTGCATGAGTTGTAGAACCAAGCAATCATTTATAAAATATCTACCCAGATTTTAATCGCTGTTCCTAAAATTAACAGAGCTAAAATCATCTGGAGAATCTTAGTATTCATTTTCTTTCCTGCCATTGCTCCAAGTGGAGAGGCAATCAGACTGGCTACTACCATGATCATGGCAGGCAGGTAGTCTACTTGCCCAGTGGAGATCTTTCCTACTGTTGATCCGATGGAAGAAATTAATGTTATGGCAAGAGAGGAAGCAATCGTCATTCTTGTCGGTATTTTAAGGACGACAAGCATGATTGGAACTAATAGGAATGCTCCTGCCGCCCCGACGATACCTGCACCGACCCCGACGATAAGGGCAAGTGTGGCAGCGAGCCATTTATTAAACGACACATCTTCAAGCTTTATATCGTCTATACCTTTTTTCGGAATGAACATCATTACGGCAGCAATGAGTGCCAATATTCCATATACGATGTTTATTCCCGCTTCACTCATAAATTTAGAGCCGTACCCACCAACAAAACTACCGATTAAAATGCTTATCCCCATATAGGCAATGAGCGTTTTATTGAGATAGCCTCCTTTTCGGTAAGCCCATACTCCTCCGAGTGTTGCAAAGAACACTTGGACAGCGCTAATACCTGATACCTCATGGGCAGAAAATGTAGCTACTCCCAATAAAGGTGGAATATACAAGAGCATCGGATATTTAATGATACTTCCTCCAATACCAACCATTCCAGAAATATAAGAACCGACAAAGCCGATTAGAAAGATTGTAATAATAAAGGCCAAATCCATTGTTAACCCTCCTATTCTAGTGAAATGGGAACCGGCTCAAGCTGGTTCCCATCAGGACATTATTCAAATTCGTTTTTATCGTACAGCACAACGGTTTGGTCCGATTTCCATCTCGCGTTGCTTCTCTTCATCCGGAGTGACTTTCCCCATGTTTGTTTCACGGATTTCCTGATACGCATTTGGTTGTGGAGGCAGATTTTCAGAAACAAGCTTTCTGAATTCTTCTTCACTCTCAATGTTTAAACCGTGGTTCTTGGCAAATAGTGTTCCTAGCTTTTCCCCTACAGAACCGTCTTCGTTTAATTCTTCAATAATCATAAAGTGAGCCGGTAAGACAGTAAGCTCCATAGATAGGTCTTTATAACGTTTGTATAAACTTTCTCTCAAGTCCCCTACCCAATCTTCCGCTTTTCCGGCAAGATCAGGACGACCGATACTATCGACGAATAAAATATCTCCTGATAATAAGAATTTCTCATCGACTACGAAAGATGTAGAACCAATCGTGTGTCCCGGTGAATATAGAGCCGCAATCTCGATGGTTGTATTTCCGATAACAACTTTATTTCCATCTTCAAGTGCAGCATATTCAAATGTCACCTCATCAGCATCTTTAGGTGGTAACCAGTAGGTTGCACCTGTTGCTGCTGCAATGGTACGTCC
Organism: Rossellomorea sp. NPDC077527; assembly: GCF_044542955.1. Lineage (NCBI taxonomy): Bacteria > Bacillati > Bacillota > Bacilli > Caryophanales > Bacillaceae > Rossellomorea > Rossellomorea sp. NPDC077527. Next base: position 292,961 of record NZ_JBITVL010000004.1, read on the forward strand.
TCCCGAAATATGATCGGCATGCAGATGAGTATCAAAAACGTTTGTGATCGTAGCTTCTTTTTCTTTTGCGAACTCAATGAATACATCCGCCATACGTGTTGCGTCCACAATCGCAGCTTCTCCATTGGATACAACCATATACGATAGACAACCTTTGCCTAGACGGACGAATTGATAAAGCTCACCGCCATTTGATAAGTCACCTACTTTAACAGGCTCAAGATGCTCACTCCAGGCCTTCATTCCGCCTTCAAGATAAGAAACATCCTTTCCTTCTTCAGACAGCATTTCGGCTACCATAACGGAAGAACCTTCTTTCGCACAAACAACAACAATATCTTTATCCTCCGGAAGTTGAACGAGAATTTCTTCAACACCATCTAAAAGATCGAAATAAGGAATATTCAAGTAATCGAATTTTTCTCCTTCAATTTTCCAATCTTCAAATGCATCCACATTACGGACATCTAAGATGAATAATTCTTCTTTGTTCATTACTTTTTGTGCTATTTCTTTAGTATTCATCGGTTTCACAGCCATTTATATGCCTCCTAAAAATATGAATTATTTAATTTCGGATGTTACTTTCCCAGTCCATTCGCTCATTCCAGGAACAACATTGATTACATTTGCAAACCCTTTTTCTGAAAGCATTTGGGCTGCCATATCACTTCTGTTTCCTGTGCGGCAGACGACATAAATGTCTTTGTCTTTATTCAATTCATCTACCCGAGTCTCTAAATCACCAAGAGGCATTGAGATAGAACCTGGTATATGTTTGAACGCATATTCCGCTTTTTCACGGACATCGAGAATAACGACATTTTCATCGCCTAATTTACTTTCTAAAGTTCCATTGTCTGTCACAACTTCGTGTTTACGCTCAACAGCCTCTTCACCACTTGATTTTCGGAGGAAATGCTTCAGGACATCTCCTTCTTCAATCGTCCCTAAATAATCATGTCCGGAACTCTTTGCCCAAGCTTGAAGATCTGCTTTAGACCCCTTATCTGTTGCCTGGATTTCAATTACATGCCCGGCTTCCATGTCTTTCAGGGCCTTTTTAGTTTTCACAATCGGCATTGGACAAGCGAGTCCTTTTGCGTCTAACACGATATTTGATTCGATACTGTTCATAAAACGACCTCCAATTACCTCGTAGGGTATATTTTCTCACAAAAAAAATTTAGATAAATAAATTAACGTTTCCGTCTTCGGCATCTGCTAGATACGCCGCTACACCTGCATATTCGATTTCTTCTAATAATTCGTCTTTGTGTAACCCCAACAGATCCATCGTCATCGTACATGCAACTAATTTAACATCCTGTTCCCGTGCCATATCAATTAGATCAGGTAAAGGCATGGCATTATGTTTCTTCATGACTCCTTTGATCATTTTAGGGCCCATTCCCATGAAGTTCATGTTGGATAATCCCATTTTATCTGCTCCACGTGGCATCATTTTCCCAAACATTTTCTCCATAAATCCTTTTTTCACTGGTACCAACTCTTCTTTTCTTAAAGCATTCAATCCCCAGAATGTGTGGAAGATCGTAACCTCATGATCATATGCAGCTGCACCGTTCGCGATGATATATGCGGCCATCGCTTTATCGTAATCTCCGCTAAAAAGTATAATATTCGTTGTTTTTGTTTCTGACATTGTATCTCCTCCTAATTACTACTAGGGGTATATCTCCCCTCAAAAAAAATTATCCTTTTTTGATCCAGAATGTGAATACATCATTTTCTTCATTGGAATCCATTAATTCATGTCCTGTTGATTTTGCCCATGCTGTAAGGTCACTTTTTGCCCCTTTATCCGTCGTTTGAACCTCTAATATCTGACCTGTTTCGATTTCTTTAATGGCCTTTCTCGTTTTCACGATTGGCATTGGACAAGCTAAACCTTTTGCATCTAAAACTTTATCTGCGTTCATGTGAATTTCCTCCTAATAATGTGTTTTCTTATACCTATAAGGGTATATTAATTGATATAAAAAAAGATGTCAACTCTTTTTCTTATCGACTCTTTACTAATAAATTTACTGCCTCTTTAACGAGCTCTTCTGTGCTTTCACCCGTTTCTTGGGAATCCCTTACACACTCAACAAGATTCATACTGACAATTAAACCTACGGAACGGTCAAGAGCTGTTTTGGCTGCGGAAAGTTGAGTGATGACATCCTTACAATCTTCCCCCTGCTCCATCATCCTTACAATTCCCCGGAGCTGCCCTTCAACACGTTTGATTCGATTTTTAATTTGTGCATTGTATTCCATCAAGACACCTCCTGTTGGTTTATTGTTTTCTTGCTACATTCATAATGATATACCCTGCGAGGTATATAGTCAAGGGGGTATTTAATTATTTTTAATTAAAGTTGTTTTTCGTAAACATGGTTGCTTTTTAACAAGCAAGAGGTGGTTGATTTACGCTGCAGGTGCTCGTTTTCCGCTCCAATCAACTTTTTAAGTATAACAACAGCAGAAGTGTCAGTATGGTATGTGACTCTTGGGAGCAGGTAGGGAGTGGACCCCTATCTTACGTTCTACTTTAGAAGAGAGAATTAATCCTAATTTCATTTTATTCGGCACGGTTTTCAAATTATTCATCCCATTCCAGAATTATTACTCCCCTTTTTCATTTTATTAATCCTAATTTCGATTAATTGATCCCTTCTGTCGAATTTTCTTTAGATAAGCACACACTGTTACCCCTCCGAAACAATGCTTTCTTTACATAAAAAAAGACGGATCACACAATCTCTGTGATCCGTCTTTTAGGCTAATAACAAGAAGGTCAACTAAATTAAATAAAATGAGGTCTGCCTTTTAGCCATATACTCCAGTCGATCTTGAATGAAGGCAACAGGCTCCTCCAAATAAATGGGGATGATTTGATTCCATTCGGGAATGTATTGTTTAATATTGAATTCCATCGCATAGCAGCTATTCGCCGTTAAAGGAAGGTCACCTCTGATGGGGATATCCCCTTGTTGATCATATAAGCCTATTAATGCTCCCGCTTCATGACAGTGATTCCCTAATGGATGAGAATAGAGCATCGCCTCAATTTCTTCTCCTTTTGCCTTTTTCATTGCCCGGTAAAATACTTCATTTCCTGTTCTTCCAATTTTCATTTCCTCGGTTATGATGTCCTCAAACCTTAAAGCTGTTTGGAAAGCAGACTGAAGTCCTTCCGGCGCATCCTCCTCACCTGGATAGAGTACGTATGCCAGCTGCTGGGCATCCGTAGTAAGTCCAAGGTAGCGAATGCCAAAATCTAAATGTATGATATCTCCAAAACGGATGATCTCTCCTTCTAAGCGATCCATGTCCGATCCTTTTCTTTGCAAATCGACTGTAGGGTAAAAGGATGTTTCCATCCCTTCGTCTAAAACGCGCTGACGTATCCAATCGACTACATCTTCCGTAGTCGTGATCCCTGGATGAATCACCGCTCTTGATAATGCTTCTTCCGCAATGGTCCTTCCAAGCTCGGCTATAGATGGGTATGCCACTAATTCCTTGGAGGTTCTAATCGATAGCCAATCTACTATCACATGTTGTGCTGACATGAATTTATGTGAATGCTCGTCCAATAACATGCTTACATGCTGGAAATAGGAGTGACTCAACCCATCTGCAACAGCAAACGTCGAGGAATAATTCAAAGCTATGGTGTCAGGGTTTTGTTCTTCCACAAGCCTTTTCAGACATTCCCATTGATCGCACTCTTCTGGGTTCCAGACCCGTTCATAAAACGGTTCGAAATTTGGGTTTGGGTGCAGGACCCATCTTTTGAGATGCTTACCATTGTCTAAATGAAATACCAGGATTGTCAATCTCCTCGAACTGTCGATCGATGCTGGGTATAGACTCTTTAGGACGGGATCTTCATTATATTCCCTTCCAACCACTATCCACATGTTGACATCGTGCTTTGCCATTAGTGAAGGCAAAAGTGTATTAAGCCGATGAAATAACCAACGATTTTGAGTTTCTTCCCTTTTCTTTAATGGAAGAATGGCGGGGATAGTCTTCTTCTCATTTTTCATTGGAACCACTTCCCTCCATTGATTGTTTCACTACATTTTCGACAAAAACCCACATTTCCCCTTCATAAAATATAAAATGACCATTGAAGAATATACAATGGTCATTCATACTATGTATTTCCCTATAGCTGACAAACTCTTTCACTCTTTACGATTTCCTTCTTAAGCAAAGCTGCGAAGGTTTCAAGAAGAGGAAGAGTGCATATATCTTCTTCCATCAGTGGGATCCGATAGAGTGATTGTTTGGTGAACTTTTCTTTCATCAGTCGCAAATAAACCTTTTCCTGATCTCTTCTCTTTTGTAAGAACTCACCATCTGCCTGAGTGGGTAGAACTTTATTGATAACCAGTCCACCAACGTCAAGTGAATGCTTGCACATCGACTCAATCGCTTTTTCTGTTTCAAGTATCGGGAGCCGTTCAGGGATCAGTACAAATATAAAGCCTGTCTTTTTTTGATCCAATAGAACCTCTCTTACCCTTGAAAACTTTTCCCGGCGCTTTTGAAGGACGTCATAGATGGGGTCTTCAATCGGCTCTCCATCATTCAAGAGCTGAGAGTAATTCTTGTTTGTTTTCTTCCTTCTTTCCAGCATTCCATCCATCCATACCCCCATAAGTTCCGGGAGCGAAAGCAGTCGAATCGTATGGCCGGTCGGTGCAGTGTCAAAGATGATTTTGTCAAAATCATTTCCTTCTTCCAAAATGATGGAAACAATACGATCAAATAAAGCAGCTTCTTCTGCCCCGGGTGCTGAAGCGGCCATGTCAATTTGCCGGTGCACTTCATTTACCATATTGGCCTTGACCATCCCTTTCAGATTCCCTTTTACTCCATCAATGTATTGACGTGTTTCCATGTCCGGATTAATCTCAATTCCCCACAAATTTTCCAGTAATGGCGTCTTATGTCCCTTGATTTCCTGATGAAAGATATCACCGAGATTATGTGCGGGATCTGTTGAAATAATTAATGTCTTCTTTCCCATTTTTGCAAACATGACAGCCAAAGCAGATGCTGTCGTTGATTTCCCAACTCCTCCTTTCCCTCCTATAAATAGAATGGACTGTTGCACAAGATCACTCATCCCTTTCTCCCCTCCTTCTATTTCTCTTTAACAACATCTGATACCGTCCAGAGGAGAGTGTTCCATCCCCATCCTTAAGTGCCAATCATGAAACTTTTCTATGATATAAGGATAAAGCTCCAGGGTGTAATAGAAGACAGGATTCGGGATCCCAAGCATGTCTGAATAGAGGAGCAATAAAAATAAATCATCCTCATCCCTCAATTCCCTGGCAATTTCCGTTTTGTGAGGGAGGCGTATCATATCATCATACAGTGCGATAATCTTTTTGAACTTTGCTTTCATTGATTCATCCATTATGATTCCTCCGTATTAATAGAATACTAAAGGGGTCTCATGTTGAGGCCCCTTTCAAGGTCATACTGTAAACTGGGTAGGATCGTCTCCCTTTTTCGAGAGGGACGATGCCGCGGTGACGAGTATCCACAAAGTAAAAATCAGGATGATGCTTCCAAAGATAAACAGGAGCATATTACCACTCGACTCACCGGCTCCCGACCATTCAAAAACAACTTGATGAATCATCGCCCAAAGTGTCATAAACATAAGGAACAGCATAGGTATCAATGTCGCTAAGTAATTTCTACCCTGACGCTTCAGCCATATGGTGATCAGCAGCAAACTGATGCCCGCAAGCAGCTGATTTGATGTCCCAAACAAAGGCCAGAGAAGATATCCACCTGAACCGAATCCTTTAGGACCCTGCGGCAGAAGCGTTAATGCGGCACTAGATACAACCGCAACCGTAGTGGCAACATGGGCATTGGTCAGTGGTTGCACCTTGTATTCCTCTCCCAATTCGGCAATGATATATCTCATGAGCCTCACAGAGGAATCCAAAGTCGTTGCAGCAAAGCTTACGATGATGACAGAAACGATCGTAGCCGCAATATCAGCAGGGATTCCTACACCTGTTGCAAGTTGCCCCGCTCCTTTAATGAATACACCTAATCCTGCTCCGCTTGCTGCGGCAAATCCACTGTAGGTTGCTTTGAATTCTGCCACGTTTGGGAAAAAGGTAATACAGGCGATGATGGCAATTAATGCGAGCGCTCCTTCTCCTACCGCCCCCAGGTACCCAACAAATCGTGCATCCGTTTCCTTATTCAACTGCTTTGAAGATGTCCCAGATGAAACCAGTCCATGGAAACCGGATATGGCACCACAGGCAATGGTTATAAACAATAATGGAAACCAAGATACGTCTGCAGAACCGTTTGTCATCGGTGCAGTGATTTCCGGGTTAGTAAATAACAGACCGAGATAGAGTAAACCAAGACCGACAATTAATTGATGTGAGTTGATATAATCTCGTGGCTGCAACAGTTTCCACACTGGAAGGATGGAAGCTATGTAAACATAAATCATTAAGATGACAATCCAGACGAAGAAAGCCATACTGGTTGAACTTAAACCAAATAATGACGTTGCATCCTGTCCACCGAAATAACGTACCAAATCGATTTGTAAAACATCCACCCTGCTTGCAATGACAGCCGAAGCATACATCACACCAAGAGCTACTATTGAAGGCAATAGCATGCTACCATTGCGTTTGTATACGGAATATCCAATCCATACCGCCAGAGGAATCTGGATAAAGACAGATAATACACTGGCTGGGAAGGTAATGAATAAATTAGCTATAACCCATGCAAATACTGCATTAACCATTAATACAAGAATTAATATGATACATAGAAAAAGTACTTTTGCCCGTTTTCCAATAAGCTTATTCGCTAAAGTGCCGACGGATTGTCCCTTATTTCGTACTGAAAGAACCAGCGTGCCAAAATCATGGATACCAGCTGCAAATACAGTCCCGAAGATTACCCAAAGAAAAGCAGGAAGCCATCCCCAATATACCGCGATTGCAGGACCTACGATCGGTGCCGCACCGGCAACCGATGTAAAATGGTGCCCCCATAGGACAAATCTATTTGTTGGTACAAAGTCGACCCCGTCCTTATACTGGTGTGCGGGGGTCTCATAATTCGGATCGAGCCTGTACACCCTCTCGGCTATAAGTGTAGAATAATATTTGTATCCTATCAGAAACACGATACCACCAATGACTGCTAACCATATTCCACCCATCAAATTCCTCCCTTTTCAAATGTATGCACACAGTTAAAATTCTGAATTTTTAGAATGTATGCGCTTCCTTCATTTTACATAGGGTTTTTATGGTTTTCAATGAGAACATTGTACTTTTTATTCCTGCCATCTTAAATAAGAAAAGAGCCAGATCCTCTAGGAATCGGCCCTTCATTTTTTTGAATTATCGGACATAAATGCTATCTTCATCTGTAGGATCCACTGCTTGAGGTATATCCACTGTCGTCCTAAGAATAGTTTGATCTGTATCAGTTGTTTTAGGATGATTCGATTTCGTAGGGAACTCAAATGGGATCCGCTTTTCTTCCCCAGCCCTGATCGTCCCGATCTTGTCTAAGGCAATCGTACCCAAATCTTTTTCATGATAGCAAAAATCACTATCTTTTTTATCTTCCTCATACTTATGAAGAAGCAGTAACTGTACCTCATTAATTGGTTGATCAGCCATTCCACCCTTCAGGACTACGTCACCTTTAATGTGGTCGCCCGGGGATATCTCTGTAGTGTGAACAATGGTATCTACTTTCACATGGCCAATGCCAATACTTGACAAAAATTTATTTAACACCTTTTACGCCCCCCTCTTTCTTGTTTATACTAACAATTCCCTCTTCGATTCGTCCACTCTTACATATTCTGCTAATACTTCGCAAAGAATATGAAGGAATCTTTGGAAAGGAGGGAATAAATATTGAAAAAAATAGTGGTATCAATACTTGCTGTCTTCCTACTCAGCCTAGGTTTCGGATCTTTGGCTTCTGCAGAAGGTGAAGGACAGGCACCCCAGCAAAAGGTGAATCTTTCAGAAGAACAAAAAGCTGAGCTTGGTAAATTACATGATCAAATGTTCTCAACAAAACAAGAACTTGTGAAGAAGTATGTCGAGTATGGTGTCTTTTCGAAAGAGCAAGGAGATAGAATTCTTAAGATGATGGAAGACAAACATCAAAAGCTAAAAGAAAATGGCTATATGATGAGATGGCACCCCCATCCTCATCATGGAAAACAATTGGATCGCAAAGAGTGAGTGAAATGGAAGGGCACGTCCTGCCCTTCCGTATTTTTATACCGTTATCACTTACTGCTGAAACTCCCCCCAAGTATATTAGACACCTTTTTCATGTCATTCATGCTCACATCATAATGAGTGGTGAATCGAACCAGAGAAGGTCCAAAGCTAACGGCCAATATCCCTTTCTCTTTTAACGAATCTACAAATTGGTCAGATGTCATTCCGGTACCGGATACGTCGGCCACGACGATATTTGTATCTACTCCATTGATCACCTCAATACCCTTGCATGATTGAAGGGCTTCCTTAAGGATTTCCGCCTTATCATGATCTTCCGATAACCGATCTCTCATTTGAGTCAAAGCAACCAAACCAGGAGCTGCAATCACACCTGCTTGCCTCAATCCCCCGCCTAAACGCTTTCTCCACTTTCTCGCCCTTTTAATAAAGCTATGGTCACCGGCAATGATCGAACCTACCGGTGCACCCAACCCTTTGGATAGGCATATTTGCACGGTGTCACAATGAACGGTGAATTCTTTGACACTTAAACCACTTGCAGCAACCGCATTAAAAAGCCTCGCTCCATCCACGTGCACTGGAATAGAATGTTTCTTGGCAATCGTATGGATGCTATGCATATTTTGCGGAGATACGATTGCACCTCCCGCACGGTTATGGGTATTTTCCAAGCAAATCAATCCTGTTTCAGGAAAGTGCTGATCCTCTGTACGAATAGCAGCTTCTACCTCTACAGGGGCCATTTCTCCATTTTCTCCTGTGATGGTTCGGGTTTGAACACCTGCCAGAGCTGCAACGGCACCTGATTCATAATAGAAAATATGCGAATTGGTTTCTAAGAGAATTTCATTTCCCGGTCGCGTATGGGTCAGTACGGCAATTTGGTTTCCCTGCGTACCGCTTGTGACGAATAACGCCTCTTCCTTACCAAGAATACCGGCTGCTTCTTCTTCAAGCTTTTGGACGGTCGGGTCTTCACCATACACATCATCACCGACTTCAGCCTCATACGCAGCCTTTCTCATAGCTTCTATCGGTTTTGTTACTGTGTCGCTTCTTAAATCAATCACAGTGAGATTCCTCCTCTAATCATTCAATGAACTTATTATAACAAAGGACTTTCGCGAATGTTTCGATAAGAATGATGTCCTCCTGAAAGAATCATACAACCAAGTACCTATAAAAAATTATAATTATAGGAATATTCTAAACTTTCTAGCTTTATTTATGATACTATTTTATTAATCTGTTCCATTGGTCAGAGTCCATTGCCCTGTCAAAGGAGAAGAATCACATGACGATCGGTTCAAAAATACGGTTTCATAGACTTAAACGCCATTTAACCCAAGAAGAATTATCAAAAGGGATCATTTCGGTATCCTACCTTTCAAAACTTGAAAACAACCAAGTGACACCTTCTGAAGATATCATTCAGTTGCTTTGTGAACGATTGGGCGTAAACCATATCCTTGATCATCCAGAGCATCTGAATAAACTACTGGAATCATGGAATCATGCATTACTTTGGAACAAATCCGACGAAGCGGGGGCCATTTACCAACTCATACAAAGGGAACTCGATCAGACAGATGAGTTAATGACCCATTTATTTCATAGGATTCTATGCTTCAGGGTGAAGTTAATTCAGGGCAATCTTTCAGAGGCTCTGAAGCACATGATGCATATTCAATCGAACTATAGAGAACTAACCGACACCTTGAAATTTTACTATCATAAATATAAAGGAAACTATTACTACCTTAACGAGGATTTCGTAAAAGCCAATGGAGAGCTAAAAGAAGCTGAAACGTACTATGTGCTTGGAAATGTTGTGAATGAAGAAGAAAGGGCCGATTTATACTATCTATTTAGTTTAGTACTGACACGTTTGAGCATGTATCGATTATCCATTTACTATGGAGAAAAGTCTCTTTCAATCTTCCAGGGAGTATATTATCAGAAAAGATGTGCAGAGGTCCATTTACTATTGGGAATCTGCTACAGGAGAATTAGAAATAGCGAGGAAGCCGTGAAGCATTATGAATGGGCCAATTTCATTTCTCAGTCCATACAGTATACTTCTTTACAATCGAAGGTCGAACAAAATCTCGGTTACTTGAAATCCTTTATGAATAAAAGCAGCGAAGCCATCCAGCATTATTTAAAAAGTATAGAACTAAAAGGAGAAGATGATGAAGGTAAGCTTTATTCTGTTCTCTCCCTTGTAAAAGAACACTATAAACTGAATCAATTTTCAGAAGTTCGTTATTGGTTACCAAAAGGGTTGCAGCTATGTTCAAAAGAAAAATATCCAGAAAAATTCTATCAATTATCTTATTATCAATTTGCTATGAACGATTTCCCTGATGGATTTGAGAGCTTTATGAGAGAATACGCTCTCCCCCACTTCAAACAAAACAGCTCTCCTCTATTATATGCCGAATATTCTAAATCCCTTGGCCATTATTACCAAGGTGTTAGAAGATATAAACTTGCTGCATTCCATCTAAATGAAGCCAATGTCATTTATGAAGAAATGCTGACTTTATAAGGAGGTGAAAAAAGATGAAAAGCCTAAAAAAATTATTGATCATTACCAGCCTTACGGCAATGGCCCTGGCAGGTGTTGTAGTAGTCAACTCAAATGAGGAAGAATTCCCTCCATTCTCAAGTAAATTATGATGTTTCTAGGACGGTCCTTTAAATTGGACGGTCCTTTAATTTTTTATGCATAAAATGGCTGGTTCGGATTTCATTTCAATTCTTCAGGAGGCTCAATGGAATGTGAACCTGAGCTCACTTCATGGAACAAATCGTTAGATGCTTCAGCTGGAGATTGAAGGTCCTTATTAGCCCCCTCGAATGCACCCTGGACCGGCCTCAAGAAAAGTGCGTGCATTTCTTGTCTCAACAGAAGTATTTCTTCTTTCGTTGCAGGCTGCTTATTCTGCTTAAGGACAAACCCCAATTGACCACTGAGCTCAAGAGTCGCTTCTTCAATATCAGAAATGGAATGCACTTGATTTTGTCTCAACTTCATCTCAAGCTGGTCTACAGTAAATCTGAGTTTCTTTAACGTATCTGTCTGTAGTTCACCATTCTTAATCAAGAGTTTGGATCTTCCGGTTATTAATTTCTCTAACCCGTCTATCTTCACTTGGGCATATTCCATCACTATCAGAGAGAGGACGAGCATCAGCCCGACTATTAAGGTAGACCAGACACTTTCCCCTGCGATTGGCTGGACAAGAAGTGATCCGATACCGATCATAATGACCACTTGAGCAATATTCATTTGTGAAATCGACTTTCTTCCCGCAATCCTCAACAATAATGTCCCCCCGATAGCAATAACGATTGCTTTCCACAGAAGATTGATATCCATACCACACCATCCTTTTTAAATGTAGGTTTTGATTAATTACGAGTAATATTCAATGAAATTTTCTGACAAAAGAGATATAGTTAAGGATGAGTATCTATTTAAGGGGGAGCATGAATGAATCAAACATTTGAGAAAAATTTAGAAAGATATGCAGAATTAATCGTAGAGGTCGGGTTGAATCTTCAAAAAGGACAGGAGCTAATGATTTCAGCACCAATCACCTCATACCAATTTGTTCGCCTGGTTACAGAAAAAGCATACGAGGCGGGGGCATTAAACGTATTAACTGATTTTTATGATGATGAGCTAAAAAAAATCCGCTTGGAAAGATCAACCGAAGACGGATTGAAAGCGTTTCCGACGTGGAAGGCAAAGGGATATATTGAAATGGCAGAAAACAATGTAGCGTTGTTAAACTTAGCAGCACCAAATCCCTCCCTACTGAGGGACACAGACCCTACACGGGTAGCCATGTTGAACAAAACCTCTGCTAAAGCGATGAAAGACTTCTCAGCTTATATCGGTGGAGGAAAGATTAGCTGGTTGATCGCAGCCATTCCTACGAATGAATGGGCCAAAACCGTTTTCCCTGAGCTTCCTCAGGAAGAAGCATTTTCTAAGCTATGGGAAAATATCTTTTATACAACGAGAACCGATCAGGAGAAAACCGTAGAACTATGGGAATCTCATATTTCAAACCTTAATATAAAAGCGAAACAATTAAACGAAGGAAACTACAAAAAACTGCACTATAAAGGACCGGGTACAGATCTAACAATAGAATTTCACCCTAAGACAAAATGGATCAGTGCACAGTTTACAAACGATAAAGGCATTCCTTTTGTGCCGAATCTTCCAACAGAAGAAGTATTTTCGATCCCTGTTAAATATGGTGTGAACGGCAAAGTTTCCAGTACAAAGCCCCTTAACTACAGCGGCACGTTGATCAAGAATTTTTCATTAACCTTCAAGGAAGGGAAAGTGATCGATTTCAGTGCAGAAGAAGGCTACGAAACACTAAAGAACCTTCTCGAAACGGATGAAGGGGCATCCTATTTGGGAGAAGCCGCATTGGTACCGCACGATTCCCCTATTTCCAATACGAATATCATCTTTAATAATACCCTTTTTGATGAAAATGCTTCATGTCACATAGCACTGGGGAGAGCGTTGACTGTGTGTGTAGAGGATGGAAAGTCTATGACATCTGAACAGTTACAGGATTTAGGCTTCAATGAAAGCATGATTCATGTAGATTTCATGATTGGATCTGGAGAGTTGGATATTGACGGTGAGAAATCAGACGGGACAATTGAAGCGATATTTAGAGCAGGTGACTGGGTGTAAAATTTGTTGTATATGGCAGAATAACGTTGAAGGCTTAAATTTCTATTTAAGCCTTTTTCTTATTGAGAAATAACGTACCATTTATGGAAAAAGTTACATAGAATATGACAAATAAATTTCTTTTTTAACATATTCAATACTTCACGAATCCATTACAATAGAGGTATACCTTTTTAAAGGAGCGATATTCTTGTCAGAAAAAAGTAGACGGTCCATTTTCTGGAGCGGCATCATCATCGTCGCTTTCTTCACATTATATACAGTATTCCGTACGACAAATGTCCAGTCCAGTGAAAAACCATTAACTGCCGAGGAAAAATACCCCACTGTTTTTGTGCACGGGTATAAAGGTACATATAATTCGTTTAAATCAATGCTGGATCGTTTTGAAAACCAACACGGTTGGGGACAAAAGACGTTGGTCATCTCAGTGTCTGACTCCGGGAGTGTCAGTTACAAAGGGACCATCCCTAAAAATCCTACTTCGCCTCCCCTTGTGCAAGTCATATTTGAAGATAATCGTGCATCAATGGATAAACAAGCGATATGGCTTGAAAACGCCATGAAATTATTGCATCATCAATTTAATGTCACGAATGTTAATATCGTTGCACACTCCATGGGCGGTCTTGCATCAACTCAATATTTAGAAAATAGTGGTATGAACTCATTTGTACCTAAAACCAATAAATTCATTTCAATAGCTACTCCTTTTCAGGGCGTTACAAAGGAATCATATGATCAAATCAATACCGGTGCAGCCGTTATCGACTTGAAGCCTGACTCACACGCATTGAAGAAAATGTATATCAATCGTCACTCAATCCCTACTGAGGTGAAAGTATTATCCATCGCCGGTTCAGGGGATGACGTGGTTAACGTCCAAAGTGCCATTGGAAGTCAATCCATTTTTGACAAAAATCCTTTTCAGTCCAAAATAGTATACGATCCATCGATTTCCCATAGCGGCTTACATGAGACTATAAAAGTCGACCGTCTTGTAGGAAACTACCTTTGGAGTAAATGATTGAAACCTAATTCCCTCTTCCGGTTGATTCTCGAGAGGGATTTTTTTTATTCAGTTGCGTAAACTTTCTTTACGTTCTATACTACACAAGACTATACCAATAGGTTAGGATGAGTTGAATGACAAAAGAAATAGTCGTGAAAGCAAGCCCCAAATACATATCACAATTCCAAAAAGGGTTTCCGCTTCTAAATAAAGAAAACGTCACAACATCGATACAGAATATACAAGATGGTGATATCCTCAAACTGGTTGACACCCATAACCGCTTTATCGCTAAAGGGTACTTTGGAATTCAAAATAAAGGAATCGGCTGGCTACTGAGCTGGAAAGAACAAGAAGACATCGATCAGGCGTTCATACATAAAAAAATTCAAGCTGCCATCAATCAACGACTTCACTTCTTCTACAGTGAAGATACGACCGCATTCAGAGTATTCAATGGAGAAGGTGACGGTTTCGGAGGCCTGACCATCGATTACTTCGATGGATATTATCTCATTCAGTGGTATTCAAGAGGCGCCTATTCTTTTCATGAAGAAGTGATGACATCGTTACGGGAATTGACCGATTTCAAAGGCATTTATGAGAAAAAACGGTTCGCCCAAGAAGGAAAATACGTCGAAGAAGATGATTTCGTAGAAGGAACACGTCCTTCATTCCCTCTGCTCGTCAAAGAAAATGGTGTTCAATTCGCGATCTATTTAAATGATGGTGCGATGGTCGGTGTATTCCTTGATCAACGTGAAGTGCGAAAAAGAATACGTGACGAGTATTCTAAAGACAAAAGGGTTTTAAATACATTTTCCTACACCGGGGCCTTTTCTGTTTTCGCTGCACTTGGAGGTGCCATTGAAACGACCAGCGTGGACCTGGCAAATCGCAGTTTAAGTAAAACCATTGAACAGTTCAGCATCAACGGAATCGATTACGAGGCTCAGAATATTATTGTTGAAGATGTCTTTAAATACTTCAAATATGCTGTAAAAAAAGAACTTTCATTTGACTTGGTCATATTAGACCCTCCAAGCTTTGCACGATCAAAGAAACATACTTTCAGTGCTGCCAAGGATTATAAGGACCTATTGAAAGAAGCCATTGCCATCACCGAGAAGAACGGAACGATCGTAGCATCCACTAACTGCAGTACATTTAATATGAAAAAATTCAAAGGATTCATTGAGACTGCTTTCAAAGAATCCAATGGAAAATATAAAATCCTAGAAGAATACACTCTTCCCGAAGATTTTAAAACGCTGAGTCAATACAAGCAAAGTGACTATTTAAAAGTTGCTTTTATCCGCAAACTATAACGGTAGGGTCCGGTACAAGCTCCGGACCTCCTTATACTTTTCCCACAAGAATTAAACATGAAGAAATGAATGATTTGATAACCATCTCCCTATAAATGACAGAATACTCTGTCATTATTTCCTCGGAAACCGCAAGAAACGACATGTAACTGTACAACTTGTTGAATAACAACGAATAAGGGGGATTTATGTTGAAAAAAGCAGTTTTTCTTGACCGTGATGGTGTGATCAATGAGGTCAAAACCAAAAGAGTTAGATTCGTGAACCGGCCTGATCAGTTTCATTTTCTCGAAGGAGTTCCGGAAGCTGCCAAGCTATTGTCCCAATCTGGCTACCTTCTATTTGTCGTAACAAATCAAGGTGGTGTTGGTTTAGGCTACCTATCCCACGATGAACTTCATTCAATACATGATCATATGGTGAAAGAAATTGAAAAAGCAGGTGGAATCATTCAGGAAGTTTCCTGTTGTACCCATAAACCTGATGCAGGATGTACATGCAGAAAACCTGAACCCGGAATGCTTCTTGATTTGGCAGAGAAATATAATATTGACATGAGTGAATCCTATATGGTTGGGGATCGTGAAGTAGACATAGAAGCCGGGCGGAAAGCTGGTTGCAATACCATTTTCCTTCATGCCCCTACTTCTTCAACGTATGACGCCGATTATTTATTTCCTGACTTGATCAGTGCGGCTGATTTCATCGTAAAGAATAATAAAATGTAATGGCGACTCACCCGCCTACACGAGCCACCTTAAGCAAGGTGGCTTTCTTGTTGTTTTACAGTTTTCAAAATGGGGAAATCTATGATAAAGTACTATGGAACTAGCATGAACGGGAGGTTTTCGATGAATCAGCAGGAATTATTTCAAATTATACGTGATCATTATCCTTTTGATGTTCTATCTCCGGAACAGCTGGATTATATTATTTCCGGTTCTAGATACACGACCTTCAAAAAAGGTGAATTTCTCTTTCATGAAGATGAAACGATAGAAGAACTGGATATTTACTTTCTCGTCTCCGGTCTTGCGAAAAATGTTCTCCATCGATCGAGTGGAAAGCAGTATTCACTCCGTTTCTATTACCCTGGCGACTTGATTGGAATCATGATCATGCTCACAAGCGGACAAATGACTTTTTCAGTGCAGGCAATAGAAGATTGCACGGTTTTCCGCATTCAAAAGGATCGCTTGTTGGAGATCATGACCAAAAACAACGACTTTTCTAAAATCATTTTTGAAAGCATCGGCAACCGAATGAAAACCCTATATGATGAAATAAAGGTAAAGTCCGCCTCAGAAACCGACGATGAGAACATCAATCTATTTCGTACAAAGGTTCATACACTTATGGATAGCCCTACTTTCATTGACGGTGATGCTACAATTGTCGATGCGGCCAAAAAGATGAAAGAACATGATACATACGGGTTAGTAGTGGTGAATCCGGATAAAAAAATGCTCGGTATCCTTACTCAACGCGAAATCCTTTCCTATATAACCAACCCTGGTATGTCTGATAAGGCAAAGGATTGGATGAAGGAAAAACCCTTCTGGATCCGGGATGAATCCTTCGCATATGAAGCCCTTTCCTACTTCAAACATGAAGAGGTGGATTTCGTCCCGATCATCCGCAATGATATCGTCGTCGGAGTTCTTACGAGTACGTCTTTCCTCAATATTCAGGATTCGAATTACCTGGATCTTTCCTATAAGATTCAAAAGGCAGTGACGAATGATGAATTGGTTGAGCTTGCTACAGTAAAGAGCGAAACTTTTCAACAATTCATACAGGACCTTCTGGCACAAGACAGCTTCGGATTTGATATTTGCGAAGTGATCTCGAATTATAACGATCGGCTTCACCGCAAAATCATCCAATTAAGTGAAAGGGAAATGAGACAAGAAGGATTCGGTTCTGCTCCAATCAATTATTGTTTCATTGTGATGGGCAGCCAGGGGCGGAGTGAGCAGGGGTTCCATACAGATCAGGATAATGGGATTATCCTTGATGATTATAATCACTTATCTGACCTTAAGAAAGTCGATCACTATTTTCAAGCATTCACCGAGAAACTGAACCAAAAACTTGCTGCATGCGGCTTCCAGGAATGTACAGGAGGCATCATGGCGAAAGAGCAAAAATGGAAGCGATCCTACACGGATTGGAAAAAAGCGATCGATGAGTGGCTTCACGAAATGGATGCTCAAGAAATTCAGAATATCACGATGTTTTATGATTTCCGTCCAATATATGGGGATTATTCCATCGCTGAAGAAATCCGGAATTACCTAGCTGACAAGTCTAAACGATCGCTTAATATGCAACAACTCTTGCGAAAAGATGCCCTACGTTTCAAACTTCCCGTCGGTCCACTGGGTCGCGTAAATCTAAAACCAAAAAATCATCTATTTAATATCAAGAAATCGGGACTCTTACAAATCGTTAATATGATTCGCATCCATTCCGTCAAGTATGGAATAAAAGAAGTAAATACGATAAAAAGGGTACAAGCATTAAAAAAATTGCAGGCATTCCATCCAAGAGATGCGGAAAATGTGAAAACAGCTATGCATATCCTTCTATCCTTAAGGACAAAACAAAATCTCATGGAACTTAGTGAAGGTAAACCCTTAAGCAATCATATAGATGTTCGTACACTTTCTAGAGAGGACCGTCAAAAATTAAAAGAATCCATTCAGATAGCCAATCGACTACAACAGGTAATGGAAATCAGTTTTAACAGGAACCGGGTGGTTTAATGGATGATATTGGCATAAATGTAGGCTACCGGATACTAAAATATTATTTATGGCAGCAGTTTTTCTTTCGATATCAAGTCAAGCGTGAAAAAGAGAAACTATCCTACCATAAATTATCTCGTGCTCTTAAACAATTTGAAGAAGAAAAACCAACCCTTCAAAAAAAGCACCTATTCCATTGTACCTTCACCATCTTTGACTTGGAGACGACCGGATTTTTCCCAGAGGTAGGAGATGAAATCATTTCTATAGGTGCTGTAAAAATCAAAGAAGGGAAAGTGCAACGAGATGATACCTTTTATCAGGTGATTGATCCCCTTCAAACGGTATCCAGAGAGACAAAACGTTTTACTGGGCTAAGGCGCAAAGATTTTGCTAATGGTGTAACGCTGCCAATCGGGCTGGAGCGTTTTTTAGAGTTCAGCAAAGGGACGATCCTGGTCGCTCACCCTGCAAGCTTTGATATTAATTTCCTGCAAAAAAGGATATATAAGTGGGAGCTCCCCTCTTTCGATCCTGAGTTTATCGATTCATTTGCATTGGCTAATAGTTTGCTTGATAGAGATGACTGCTATTTGGATGCACTTGTAAAGAAATTCAACATAGAAAATCGCACACGTCATCACGCTTTAAATGATGCCATCATGACAGCCGAGATCTTTGAGAGACTGTTGAGGCTTTGTTATCAAAAAGAGGTTCACACAATCCGGGGATTACATGAATTCCTGAATCAGGAATCGGGTTAGGATAAAATTGAAAAAGCGCATGAGAATATCTCATGCGCTTCTGTAAATATTTTTATCGAATTTGTCCAGTTCCATGCATCATATATTTTATTGTTGTCAAAGCAGGGAGCCCCATCGGTCCTCTTGCATGCAGTTTCTGAGTTGAAATACCAATTTCAGCACCAAATCCTAGTGCTCCACCATCTGTGAATCGTGTAGAAGCATTATGATAAAGAGCAGCAGCATCGACGAGCATCATGAACGTTTTCGCTGTATCTTTATTTTCAGTCACGATGGCCTCTGAATGTTTGGTTCCATATTGTTCAATATGTTCCACTGCTTCATTTAAAGTAGACACAATTTTAACAGCGATATCAAGACTTAAATATTCGTTTGCCCAGTCCTCTTCTCCTGCAAGCTTTGCATCTGCTATTGCCTCGACCACTTTCTCATCTCCATGAATGGAAACATTATGCGTTTTAAGCTTTTCAACGAAGGCATCCCGATTCTGATTGAACCATTCTTCATGAAGAATGACCGTTTCAGCCGCATTACAAACAGCTGGACGATCCGTTTTCGCATTGATGATGATGTTCAATGCCTTGTCCACTTCAGCTTCCTTGTCGATATAAATATGACAGTTTCCTACTCCTGTCTCAAGGACAGGAACCGTAGCATTATTCACAACGGCATTGATCAACGCTCCACCACCACGGGGAATTAACACATCAATATGTTCTTTCATTGTAAACAGTTCATTTGTCGCTTCACGATCTGTTGTATTAATGAATTGTACGGCATCTTTCGGTATCTCTGTTTGTTCCAAGGCTTCATGCATGACGTCGACAATGGCTTTGTTCGACGTGATGGCGTTTGAACCACCTTTGAGGATGATGGCGTTTCCTGATTTTAATGCAAGTCCGGTAGCATCTACAGTAACATTTGGACGTGCTTCATAAATCATACCGATGACACCAATCGGCACGGTCACTTTTTGGACTTGCAACTGATTTTCCAATGTCCAATCTGAAACCACTTTACCAGTAGGGTCTTCCAGTTCAGCAACTTGACGAAGTCCGTTTGCAAAGTCTTCAACCCGTTCTTTAGAAAGTGATAAGCGATCCATAAACGCTGCTTCAAAACCTTTTTCTCTTCCTCTTTCAAGATCTTTTTCATTTTCCTTCAAGATCGTTTCGTACTTCGCTTCTAGATGATCGGCGAGAGTATGAAGTGCTTTATTTTTTTGTTCAGTCGTTAACATACTGAGTGTTTTTGAAGCTTTCTTTGCCAGAATGGCTTGTTTTTTTACATCGGTTTTTTCTACAGTTAAAGTCATCAAATACCTCCTGATTATTTTAAACAACGCTCTTTGTAAACATTTTTAATGATGAATCATAGTAATCCTAAATTATACTCCTACTGGAATCGGCACTTCTACATGACAGACAAGCTGATCGATTTCCACTACGATTTCATCTGCATTAATGTCTGCTGGGTTCTTAAGCTTTCCTGAACGATAGTTGACGATTCCGAGCCCGACTTCCTCATTGCGATTATCAAGAATTCGAACGACGGCACCTTTATCAAATCGGCCTTTCACAGTATAGATATCTTCAATCGTCAAGCTTTCCTTCTGTTCTAAAATGCGGTCTTTCGCACCTGAATCGATGGTGATTTCACCTTCTGGGCCTGAATTGAACGCAATCCACTGTTTTTTGGAATCGAGATTCACAGAATCTTCCGTCGATTCGAAATAGGTTCCTTTAGCGGTATGTTGGACAGCATCATAAATGACGTTTGCATTTCCAGACTTTCCGAGGAACGCTGGGATGCCGGATGCCATTGTAATCTTAAATGCGTCTATCTTCGATCTCATGCCGCCTGTACCGACAGAGCTTCCAGGTTCTCCAGCCATGTCTTCAATATCCTCTGTAATTTCTGTCACACTTTCAAGAAGTTCAGCATCTGGATTTTTGCGTGGATCAGAATCATATAGCCCATCAATATCGGATAGAATGATGAGTTGATCGGCATCAACCAGCGCTGCAACTTTAGCAGATAGTGTGTCATTATCTCCAAACTTCAAACGGTCAATCGTCACGGTATCATTTTCATTCACAATGGGAATGATTCCTCTTTCTAGTAGGACATTAATCGTGTTTCTTGCATTGTTATATCTGTCTTCGTCAGAAAAATCACTACGAGTGATCAAAATTTGAGAAGCCACGTATCCGTTGGAAATTAACAGATCGGAATACGCTTCTATTAATAGTCCTTGGCCGATTGCTGCTGCGGCCTGCTTCTCTGGTAATGAACTTGGGCGTGTCAAACAACCCAATTTACGGTAACCCGCAGCGACAGCTCCTGATGAAACCAACAACACTTCATGGCCGTCGTCCTTTAGACGGACAACCTCATCCACAAGGCGTTCAAGCTTTCTGCGGCTCATTTCTCCATGTAAGCTTGTCAATGAACTACTTCCAATCTTAATGACAATACGTTTCTTCTGATTATCTTGGGACATTCAATCACTCCTAGTAAAAAGGGTCCGTCCCTCGCCCCTCTTTCTTTATGCAGGGACGGACCTGTATTTCTGGTTTGGCTGGTATCATTTATATGAGGTGTTTGTTATTGGATGTTTGGATTAGCTCGTAACTAATTGTTTGGACTGTAAGGATGAGCTGATTTCTTTCGAACGCTTCTCTGCTCCCTTAACAGCTTCTGAGATAGCCTTACCTCCACCAAACTGTGCGAGTGCATCAAGTCCAGCAGCTGTAGTACCATTCGGGGATGTGACGTTTTCTCTGAGTTGTGTCGGTGACTCTTCTCGCTCAAGCATCATTTTGGCTGCACCGAAAATGGTTTGAGCGCCGATTTTCCGTGCCAGTGATGGATCTAATCCAGCCTCGGCACCAGTCTTTTCAATGTGTTCCATTAAATAATAGAAGTATGCTGGACCGCTTCCGGCAATTCCGGTGAAGATGTCCATTTGACTTTCTTCAATGACGAATACTTCGCCAATGCTTGATAATAATTCTTCTGCGTTTTCCATATCTTCTCTTGAAGTGAAGCGACCTGCACTGATTGCCGTTGCAGATTCCTTCAACATACTTGACGTATTCGGCATGACACGGATGACAGGCTGACCTGCTGGCAGTTGATCTTCCATATGAGAAGTTGTGATTCCTGCGAGTACCGACATAATCACCGTATCGTTTCTAACCAAATGATTGATGGAATCTAATGCTTTATCTATATCCTTTGGCTTCATTGCAAGTATGAGAATATCTATTTTTTCAAAGGGCAGATCATCTTTTGTTAAAGCTGTGATATCATATTTAGCTTTCATTTCTTGAAGTCTACCTTGATCGCTTCGATTGGAAACGATGATTTGTTCTGCTGGTATCTTTCCGCTTTGTACAGTTCCTGAGATCATCGCTTCAGCCATATTTCCTGCACCTAAAAAAGCAATCGTTTTATTTTTTAACAATCATATCCACTCCCGTTCCTAATTTTATATCAAGTTTTTCAAAACACATTTTTTGTTTTTAATACGTACATTTTAAGGAATGTTTTTAATTCAATTCATTGTATGTTTGTTATGACATGTCGCCAAAACCCTTGATTGGCGTGTGTTTTGTTCACAACGTTTATTATCGTAACATGCTGAAGAATGATATCAAGGGCAATAAAGGAAGTAGTAAGGAATTAGCCGAAATAGCTAGTGGAAGCGTTATCATTACCATTTATGTTATTCAGATTCCTTCTGAGGGCCTTTAATTGGCTGAGAAAGCGTATAATCAGAATTTTTACTTTTAACTTTCATTTGGAAACCAGCCATTTTCATCTATCTAATCCTATAGGCGCGGTTCTGACACAGAAGGTAGCCAACTAATACGTCCACATGAAAAAATCCCGGTTAGTCGTGAATGACTAACCGGGATTTTGTATTTATTCTGTTGCAGCTTCATCCTTACTTTTTCCACTTAGAAAATCTTTCAGAGCTTGAATATTTTCTTCGAAATCAATTTCAAGAACAGAACCGACTCCGCTGTAACTACCATTTGTATGTGACCCTTTGACTGGAATCGTCAGCTTGTCCATCTCGCTGCTGTTACTCAGAAGGATATCCTTTGCGATGGAGATCTGATCCAACTTTTTCATATTTGTCTGGATATACGGTTGTATGGAACCGGCCATTTTCGGAAGCTTTGTTACGCCTCCTATTGAGAGGACTTCGTCTTTAAGAGCGGCAATGACCTTTTGTTGTCTTTCGACTCGACCAAAGTCACCCTGTTCATCGTGACGGAATCTTGCGTAACCCAATAGTTCCTTCCCATTCAGGTTTTGGACACCAGGTTCAAGGGATACACCGATGTTTTCTGACATGGCCTTCTCAACATCCATTTCAATTCCTTCCGGTGCCAGGATATCGACCGACTGTTCAAACCCTTTGAAATCGACGATCATGTAATACTGGATATCAAGATCAAAATTCTGCTTGATAGTCTTTCTAAGCAATTCGGGACCACCTAAATAAAATGCGGTATTCAGCTTATAGTTTTTATAACCGGGAATTTCTGCATATATATCTCTCATAAATGAAACGAGCTTGGTTTCATTTGTTTTCGGATCAATTTGTGCGAGCATCATCGTATCGGTTCTCGACTTTTCCTCGCCTCTGCTATCGACTCCCAATAACAAAATATTAACCTTCCCGTTTTCGTCTTTAACACCATTGAATTTATAATCTTCCTGCATCTGGTCTTCACCAGCCATTTTATAACCGCTGTAAAATTGAAAAGCAGCGTACCCGAGTAAACTAAAAATAAGGAGTAATAATACCAAAATCACTTTTCTTCCGCGTTTTTTCTTTTTGGTCTTTCGATCTAACCGTGACTCCATTTCTTCACCTACTTTTATGACATTCATGAATTAACCGATGATAGTATGAAATAGTACTCTATACTCTTGAAATTGACAATCGCAGAATACTGGATGAACTAACACATTTCTCCATACACTCTCACCTTGAAAATATATCTTACCACAAATATCCTTAAAAGTATTTAGTTGTTCTTTCAATTAATACGAAGGGAACTATAGTAGCTTTCTGTCAGTTTCCTAACGGCTGGTTCTTCTTCTGATTGAAAAGCAATGATAAATGATGTGGCCGGTCCGCTTGATTTCTCCAAGTCATACAATGAGGATACATCTTTTTCGGTCAACGGCTTCCCTGTGATTACAGAAAGTTCGTGCCGTACACCTTTAGAACCCACAGGCAAGAGATCGAAGATAGAAGGATGCTCTATGCACTTCTTGAATAAAGCCAATGGGGCGACAGACGATTTCTGTCTTAACACTTCATCACCAACTAGTGGTGTACCGATAAGAGCAAATGAAAGACGTCCCCTGGATACTTGCCGCCTCTCCTTCTTCCTTATACCAATGCATGTTACTCCGAGAGCAGACTGATTGAGGCTGAAATTGGATTCAGAACTTCCGGTTATAGGGACATCCTCCAAATCCAGTTCACTCAGACCCTTCCGAACGCCTTGGGTATACTTTTCCCATACTGCATCACTTGTGAAATTCATTAACTGAACAGCCCTGAGACATGCCCCGACAGCCAAACATTCCATCGCCGCAACCCGAAAGCTGAAATATCCAACCCCTTCAGGATCAACTCGAACCACGTCATCCGTTTTCGTCCCTATTCCACCGCTGCAGTCAGACGCAATGATCAGTTCGTCTTCTTCATTGATGGTTACTGATAGTCCATCCCGATTATCAATCATGCCGCTTCTCCCTGTGGTAATCTGGCAGCAAGTGGAGGATATAGAAAGTGGGCAATGGTCAAGTTAATAAAGCACCCTATTACAAGGGGAGGAACAATTGCAACGTAAAAAGAAGCACTTATAATAAAAATAAATGGAACAGCTGATAAAATTCCGTTCCCTATCAAAAAAAGGACAGCCGCCATTACACGTTTCCCTTTAGAAAATACATACCCGAACAACCAGACAACAAGTGACATTTCAGCGGCGATAAGGATATGAAGAGGTCCAAGGGGAAAGCCTGCATATAGGCTGGAAAGTAAATGTCCACAACCAGCGACAACCGCCCCTTTCCTTCCATTGAACAGAGAAGCGACCAATAATGCAGGCATACTGTCCAGCGCAACTGTCCCGATAACCGCCGGGATCTTCACCATTCCTCCGATGGCAGAAAAAGCTATAAATAATGATAGTAATAAAAGCGTTTTGAGATTACTTTTCATTGTTTTTCTGCACTTTACGGGAGGAAAACACGTTGGCACTCCGAATATATTCAACGTCCTTTACGTTGCTGCGGTGATTGATCACTCGTGCCAAAGCAAAGAAGTAGTCTGATAACCGATTGATATATTGTAATGTTACATGAGGAAAGTCCTCATCGGTCTTTGAAAGGGATACGATGCATCTCTCGGCTCTTCTGGAAACGGTCCTTGCAATATGAATACTCGAAGAGGCTTTCACTCCGCCTGGAAGGATGAATTTCTCAAGGGGAGGAGCTTCTTTTATCAAACGGTCAATCTTTTCCTCCAACGAATGAACAGATGCCTCCTGTAGCTTACTTTTTCTCTTTTTTGAGACATTGGATAAGTCCCCTCCACAATCGAACAGTTCATGCTGAATGGTCTCGAGGTCGGTCAATATATCTTGAAATCGATCAGGATCCAATTCGGAAATAGCCTGACCAACGAAACAATTCACCTCATCCAAAGTACCATATGCTTCAACACGGATATCATCTTTGTCGACCCTGCCACCAATCAAGCTTGTTTGACCCTTGTCACCGGTTCTTGTATAAAGTTGCATACTACCTCTCCTTTACCCTTTTAATGTTGTAGCCAATCCGTACCATACGAGCCATACTTTTTGAGACACTTCCACCAGGTCTTGATACACCCAACCCGTCATATCCCTCCACTCCCTGGAAAAGGGGTCAATGGGGACAATTCCTTTTCCGATTTCCGATCCGATCCAGATGACTTTTCGTTCTGGATGTTCTTCTTCCCACTTCCTTAAACGTAGCATCTGTTCTCTAAATCTCTCCCTGACATCACCTTGGCAGTGCATAAGGGCAAATCGAACAGCATATTCTAGTCCCTCCAATACAAGGGTTGACTTTGCCGGTTGGATCTCTTCAAAGCCCCCCTCAAATAATGGAATCCATTGTGTATCAGCGTTCTCTAAACAAAAATGGTGTCTCACCCATCCTGCCTTCCCATTAAAGGAACCGCCCGTAATGAAGTACAAATCTGCTGCCTCCAATCTTCTTCTTTTTCCCAAACCAGTTCATATCCATTTCCATGGTTAATTTCCCAATCCCAAAAGGTTCGAAGTTCCTCTTTAGGGGATAAAGTAGTTAATAGATGCCGAATGACACCTCCGTGAGTAATGACGGCATAACGTCTCCCATTCATTTCTTCCACTTGATCCTTGACCTGTTCCCATGCGACGTCAACTCGTTTTCTAAATTGGGACATCCCTTCTCCTCCTGGAGGCGAATGGAATGGATCGGTCACCCATTTCTGAAAAACTTCATCGCCCTTCAAGTTCTGATAGGTCATTCCTTCCCACTCTCCAAAGTGTATTTCCCTCAATAGTGGGGATGATACCACCGGCAGTTTAGGAAACAAATGATGGACCGTTTCCAAACAGCGGTCAAGGTCGCTTGAAAAACAGTATTCATACTGTTCGAAGCGTTGTTTTGACTTCATGAGCATTTCCGTACCATTCCGTGATAAGGTTGGGTTCGACCAGCCGATATACTTCCCCTTTTCATTTTCATCTGTTAAACCATGTCGAATAACTGCAATAACCATATAGTCATCCATAAAATCCATTCCACTCCTTCTACACTTGCCCCGACTGTATCTCCTGTCATACCACCGAACCATTTGATTGTTTTCAAATAAATGAACCAGAAACATCCGATTGTGACCATAAAGAATAAGGAATACATAACAAAATCATGTAGGAGGATGCTTGACACTCCGACTAATAAAGGTAAAAGGACGAGCCAGGGAATTTCTTTCATTGATATATGCTTACTGAAGGAATATCCCATTCCTGAATTTTGTGCTGGCGGGATAAGAACGAGGCATGCTCCCATGACCAGCCGGCTCAATATAGGAATCGATACAAGGACCATGGAGATCACTGCAGAATCAGAGTTTTGGAGTGTCTCGTAAATGAACAGAAATCGGGAAGAGAGCAACACCAATACAGATAAGACACCAAATGCCCCGATTCGGGGATCCTTCATGATGTCTAATCTTCTATTTTGATCTCTATATGAAAAGTAGGCGTCACTCGCATCCATATAACCATCTAAATGAAGGCCACCTGAGATGAGGATGGGCATAACCCATATATAAAACGATAATGCCAAAGTGCTCATAGGTGTATATGCAGCAAGCAAAAGATAACCGCTTGAAAGGAGCACTCCTATACTGAATCCCAGTATAGGGAAAGTCCGAACCATCCACTTCCATTCTTCTTTTCCCATCGAGAGTTCTTTTCGGATTGGAAAAGTGGTAAAGAACTGGACATTAAGTAAAAAGCTTTTTAATACGATCATGTCTATGTAGCTCCCTTCTTTACCACCGGGACTCCAACTGTCATATCAATCGCTGTATGGGCCATCTCTACCATGTTCATATGCAATTTACCCAATGTCCGCTGAAACCGAAGTATATCCTTCGAATTCGATTGAATGTCATACAGCACCTCATTGCTTACTACGATTAACACGTCAGCTTTATCCATTAACAGTTTCACAGCTTGATAGATTTCTTTCTCAACGATCGTTGAGTCAACCTTTTCCAAACTGAACAACTCATTTGTAAGAAGAGTGGTGAGACAGTCTAACAAAACAATGGAATTGGATGGAATAGATTCGACAATGCCATGAATCGCTTTGGGGCGCTCAATGGTTGTCCAGTTTTCAGAAGAGGACTGTCGATCAAGCCGATGTTTTATTATCCTCTCTTCCATCTCAAGGTCCGTCACCACTCCGCATGCAAGATAAATCAGTACCTCATTTGACTTTCTAAGTGCAGCTGCCAGTTTTTCAGCATATGAGCTTTTTCCGGACCTGACACCTCCGGTAATGAATAGTAGTTTCCCCATAACAAGCCTCTTCCTCTTCAGCCTTCACCTTGTTTCTTCTTATAGTGCTGAATGGCTTTTTTTGTCACCTCGTATACCCCTCTCCCAATCAGTTTCCCAATCGGAGTAATGGGTCCGGCAAAGGGATCGGGATCCCCTTTTTGACTTGAGGCGATAAGAATGCTGTCTGTTGGCGTTCCAGTAGCAAGCTGACCAGTACGCCTGTCTCTGATATCCATGTCATTCAGTGCCCTCACCTTTGCCTCAGTAGACGTCACGAGTGCTTCAATATAAGCCTCGTCTGATAGATTTCCGTTTATGAATATCCATGTATTGATCGTACCTGGCTTTGACTCAATCTCATATTGATAACTAGTTGACACATCCATTGCATTTCCAACACCTGCCGTAACCATGACGAAAACAGATCTTCCTCCTGACTCGTAGCGTGCGTAAGTCAGGTTCGTCAAATCAAGCGCAGTCATCATACCTACAGAAAGAGAGGGATCTACATCTTTTTTCACAAGAAACGCTCTCATCTCTTTTTGATAATCCGGGCTGTCATAATCAACAGGCACTCTGCGATTAATAAAGTGTGAGTACCATCCTATTCCAGCCCCAATAATTCCGGAAGACATACATTTCAACGGAAATGGTGCAGCAAAATGGATGCATTCTTCACTCGTTATAATGTACTTTTCATCTAAAACAGGGTCTTCCGTTTTATTTTCTTCTGGTACAATCACCATCTGTGGTTTAGCCACTGATGGATGAGCATGTTTCTGAACTTTCGTATGATACACTGCTTCGATATGTTCTTCTTTCAACACCTCTTCTGGATGATGGAGAAGTTTTGTTTTGCCCTTGTCTAAAAGCAACAATCGATCACAGTAAAGGCTCGCTAAATTCAAATCGTGAAAGATGGCTGCGACTGTTAATTTCTCTGATATAGTTTGAGTTCGAATAAGATCCAACAGTATTTTCTGATAAGAAAGATCCAGATGATTAGTCGGTTCATCCAGAAGTAAGATTTGAGGCTCTTGAGCAAGTGCCTGTGCAAGGAACACCCTTTGTCGTTCTCCCCCCGACAGCTCATGCAGGTAGCGGTCCTGCAACGATTCTATGCCCGTCTGCTCCATTGCTTTATCAACTATTTCTATATCCCGGTCAGTCGTACCCTTGAATAATCCTTTCTGATGTGCATACCTTCCAAGCATTACGGTTTCTCTCACTTCATAAGAAAAAGGGGCAGATGAGATCTGTGGCAGAACTGCAACGAGTTTAGCCAATTCCCTTGACGAAAACTGATGAAGGGGCTTTTCCTTCAGTGCAATGGTGCCTTCCATTAAAGGAAGAAGACCCGTCATCGCTTTAAGCAAGGTCGTCTTCCCACTTCCGTTCGGGCCAAGTATTCCAAAGAATTCCCCTTTTTCAATATGAAAGTTTATGTCTTCCACAACTTTACGATTGTCATATCCAACCGAAACTCCGTTTATCTGGATCATGAAGAAACCCCTCTTTTCTTTAAGAGAATATACGCAAACATCGGCGCACCGATTAATGCGGTAATCACTCCAATCGGAAGTTCAGTCGGAGAAATGACCGTTCTCGAAAGCAAATCGGCAAGAACGAGAAATCCGCCTCCTACAATAATGGAAAGAGGAAGCAAATGTTTGTGATCATGTCCGACCATTCTTCGCAAGAAATGAGGGATGACAAGACCGACGAATCCAATGGTCCCCGATACGGCAACTGCCGCGCCGGTTAGGATGCTTCCCGCAATTAATATGAGAAGCTTTCTTTTATGAACCGAGATACCGATATGACGGGCTTGTTCCTCCCCGAAACTCATTCCGTTCAATTCCTTGCTGTTCAGAAGGAGCAACACTACCCCTAAAAGGAAGAAAGGAAATATGATGGCAATGTAATCCCACCCCCTCATGGATACGCTTCCAAGAAGCCAGCCGATGATCTGCCTCAGCTCTTCTCCTGTAAGTGCGATCATTAAGGAAATCAAAGATCCCAAAAACGAGCTGAAAATGATTCCCGTCAGGATGATGGTTTCGACCTTCATCGTCCTCTCAACTTTTTGTGCAAACCACAATACAAGAAATACGGTGATGATGGAACAAATGATACTGAAAAAGGGAAGCGTAAACTTCCCAATGAACGGAATACTCCAGTGAAAAAATAATGTGATGACCGCACCGACCGATGCTCCTGAAGAAACCCCCAATGTATAAGGATCAGCCAACGGATTTCGCAATAATCCTTGAAAAGAAGCTCCTGCGATAGCTAAGGAGCTTCCAACCAATAGAGCTAATAAGACCCTGGGTAATCTGATGGTATACACGATGTTCGTAAACATGGGATCAACCGTTTCAGGTAAGTCAAATCCAAACCATTTAGAACCGACGATATATAGAATATCCATTGGTGGAATCGAAATCGTTCCAATCGAAATACCTGCCAGAAGAGCTATGACTAAAAATAGTCCAGCCAGTCCGTACGTTACCCCTATTTTATTCTGCAAATACCTCTGGATAGATCGACTTTGCAATTTCCTCTACTCCTTCAACCAATCTTGGACCCGTACGAGTGACTAAATCTGAATGGACGTCCTCAACATCGCTATTCTTAACAGCATTCACTGATTTCCATCCGTCTCTACCCATTACCTGTTCTTTTGGATTTTCACTGTAATAACCATAGGTAGTGATGATTACGTCAGGATTTGATGAGATGACCGCTTCCTGATTTACCTTAACCCATCCTTCTTGATCGTTCATAACATTTTCAGCATTGACCATCGTCAGCATTTGATCGATGAAGGTGTCCTTACCGGGCGAATAAATGTCGGGTGAAGGTGAGACTTCCACATACACGCGTTTCTTATCTGATATATCTTTCGCTTTTTCTTGAATGGTTTTCAGATCCGATTTCATGTCAGAAACGATGGACTCAGCCTGATCCTTCTTCCCGACAAGTGTTCCAATATCTTGAATCGTATTATATACCTCTTCAAAGCTTTTTGCATCGTGAACAATGAATACGTTGATGCCTGCATCTTTCAATTGACTTAACCCTTCTTCTGCCGATTTGGCAGTAGATTCATGGGCAAGTACTAGATCCGGGTCCAAGCTGACGATTTTCTCAACGTTAAACTCCATTCCCCCGATCTTTTCTTTATCCGCTGCTTCTTCAGGATAATTGTCAAAATCGGAGACCCCGACGATTTCTTCGTTTAATCCAAGCTCAAATAAGATTTCAGTATTGCTTGGAATCAATGAAACGATATGTTTAGGTTGTTCTTCCAGTGTAACTTTATGATCCAATGCGTCATTTAGAGATAACGGATACCCTGATTGATCTTGTGTGGTTTCAGCTGTATCCTTTTTATTTGATTGATCTCCATCATCCGTTCCACATGCTGTTAGGAACCCGATGGCTAATAATAATGAAAGTAGTGCTTTGAATGTGTGTTTCATTTCCTTTTCCCCCTGTTCGGATTGGACAGAAAAAAACATCTCCAGTGGACTAGAGATGTTGTGTAAGATGCATAAATAGGGTCTCAACATGCATATTACACCTTTCTATCCGCGTAGATTTGGTGTGAAAAAATCAGGCAGGTCTCCTGGCTCATGGTCATTGCTCGCTGACACCTTCCCATGTATATTTACACAGTGGTATGTTTACAGCTCACTACCATTTACAGTGGCGGGACCGCGTTGGAATTTCACCAACTTCCCTATTAAGAAGCTAAGAAGTATCATGACCTCCGCTTCACCTGATCTTGTAACATATGTAACTGTTCCGTTCAAAAGAATTATACACAAAATCCATTGGATAGGAAATGAATTTTGGTGAATTTGTTGAAAATTGCAGGAATAGCCCGAAAAACGAGTGACATGATTTCGGATAGACAGCTAAGTAAATACATTGTCGCCTTGATTCTTTCGTGGTAAAATCTGTTCATGCAATTGCTTCACTGCTTTAATGGGGCATATATGGTACAGGAGGTTTGCAATATGAGTGAAAACAGAGAAGTCGCTACCTTTGCAGGAGGGTGCTTTTGGTGCATGGTAAAACCGTTTGATGAACTGCCGGGAATTATCGATGTGATATCCGGTTATTCGGGCGGTCATCTTGAGAACCCATCTTATGAGGATATTAAAGCTGGAAACAGCGGACATTATGAAGTGGTTCAGATCACCTTTAATCCTGCTCTTTTTCCTTACGAACGGCTTTTGGAGCTGTATTGGCCCCAAATAGATCCGACAGATGAAGGGGGTCAATTTCACGACCGGGGTGACCAGTATCGTACCGCTATCTTCTATCACAACGAAGAACAAAAACAATTAGCGGAAAAGACTAAGAAAGCGATTGGTGAAAGCGGACGATTCAAGAAACCGATTGTCACCAAAATCCTTCCTGCGTCCATTTTTTATCCGGCTGAAGACTATCATCAAAAGTTCTATAAAAAGAATCCAGATGAGTATAAACAAGATCGTGAAAAATCCGGCCGCGACCAATTCATCGATGATCATTGGAAAAACAATTAATGGCATGAGATCAAGCTCCTTTCGACAAACTAAAAGGTAGAAAGGAGTTTTTTTTATGAAAAAAAATGACAAAAGCAAAAACGATAAAGAGCAGGTTGTGGGATTCGCCGGCCCGGGTAAAGTCGTCAATTTCTTTGACCCCTATCCTGATGAGGAAGAAGAAAATGTGAACAACTCGGATACCGTAGATGACCATTCTTCTGAATGGAAGTAAAACGAAAATAGGTGAGGGCTGAAGGAATTCAGCTCTCACCCTTTTTCATCCAATAAATCGATTCACTTTTATCTGCTCTTCCAGAATCAATTCTGCCGTCAATTGACCTGATAGTGTGACCATGGGAACGCCGCCTCCCGGGTGGGTTGAACCTCCTACAAAATACATATTTGAGAGAACTCTGCTCTTATTTGGTATTTTGAATCCACCATTAAGTTTTCTATCAGTAACCGTTCCATAGATCGATCCACCATTTGCACCATAAAGACTCTGAAGGTCATTCGGCGTGAATGTATATTCGTATTCGATGTGATCTCTCAAGTTGGCAACACCCATTTTCTCCAATTTCTCAAGCACTTTCATGCGATAAGAGTCCTTATACTGAGACCAGTCTTCCCCTTCTCTCAAAGGGGGAACATGTGTCAACACAAAGAGGTTTTCCTTCCCTTCCGGGGCCTGGGTCGGGTCGGTTTTGGATGAAATGCCGATATATACTGTCGGATCGTCCGCAAGCTTTTTCTCATCAAAAATCTGCCTGAACTCTTTTTGAGGATCCTTACTGAAAAAGAAATTATGATGGGCGAGATGATCGTATTTACGGTCAACTCCCAGTAACAATACCAATCCCGAAACGGTTGGCGCATATTTCCCCAGGTCATTGGCTTCCTTTGAAGATTCGTGATAGTCTGCCAACAGGGATTTGTAACACGGGATTGCCTCTAAGTTTGATACGACGATGTCAGCCATCAATTCTTCGCCAATCTTTGTTCTTACTCCATCGGCACGGGTTCCTGAAGTAAGAATGTCTTCCACTTCACAATTCAATCGTACTTCCACACCAAGTTCCTCCAACACCTTTGCCATGGCCTCTGCAATTTTATACATGCCTCCCTTTACATAATGAACCCCTAGTCCTAACTGCACATGAGTCAATTGCGACATAATAGCCGGAGCATGATATGGGGAGGATCCCACATACATGATGAGAAAATTAAATAACTGTTGTAAATGCTTATCTTTGAAGAATCTACGGTTTGCAGCATCCATGGATTTCATTGGATCCATTTGCAGTAATTCTTTGACAGGATGCATGGTGCGCAGATCCTGTAAACCGTTGATGCTTTTTTTATAAAAGCTTTTCATCGTAAGTTCATACATTTTCCCGCAGTAACTTAAATAATTGAAAAAGTTGTGACTATCCTCTATGGAGGTCTTCTTTAGCTCTTCTAACATGGTAGGAAGATCCGAAGAAACATCGAGTACCTTCCCATCTTCAAAGAAAGTCCTCCAGCCTGGCTCCACCCTTACAATATCTACGTAATCACTGAGGTCACGGTTCGCATGAGCGAAAACCTTTTCCAATACCCAGGGCATTGTCAGGATCGAAGGCCCTGTATCGAAGACAAACCCTTTCCCTTCCCTTCTATTTAATTTCCCCCCGAGCCTTTCTCCTTTTTCTAAAATCGTAACATCGTATCCTTCTGAAGATAGACGGATGGCTGTCGACATACCTGCAAGACCGCCCCCGACGATGACTACTTTCTTTTTCATTTTCATGTCCTCCTTACGAGAAAGATAATTTAGACTGATTCGCCTTTTCAACTTTCCATTGTGCCCAATTTATATCACTTCAAAACAAAGAGGTACTCAATGATTGGAGAGATGAATGAATATCTTAACGTATTATGGAAACATTAAATGGTTAAAATGGCGATACAACACTATTTTCTTTAAGAAGGTGAAAAGATGGGCGTATGGTTTGTAACCTTGATTCTGACCATGTTCCTTTTTACGAGAATTCCGGTCGTCAAGAAATCGATTCACGTTAGGAATAGCTTTCTGGTCAAAAAATGTTCGATCATCATTCCTGCAAGAAATGAAGAAAAAACAATAGAAAAACTGCTATTAAGTATTGAAAAGCAGCTAATCCAGCCCATGGAGGTTATTGTCGTAAACGATGGTTCCACAGATCGAACGAAGGCGATTGCTGAAAGTTCTGGAGCAATCGTGCTGGATGCCCCTCCACTTCCGAATGGATGGAATGGGAAATCTTGGGCTTGTTGGCATGGGGCGAACCTGGCTAAAGGAGAGATTTTACTTTTTGTTGATAGTGATACATGGTTTGAGCAGGCAGGCTTGCTCAGAATTTGCGAAACATTTAATCAACAACAGTGTCAAGGGGTGCTGACCATCCATCCTTATCATAAAATGGAAAACGCATATGAAACCCTTTCCATGTTGTTTCATTTAATCGTGTTTGCTTCAACCAGCATCACTCATCTATTTTCCTGGCTTACAAAGCCAACAGGTGGATTTGGACAATGTCTCCTTTGTTCAAAGAGTGTGTACAAGAGAATTGGTGGACATGAAGCGGTCAAAGGGGAAATGGTAGAGCATTTTTCTTTGAGTCAGAGGGCGAAGAAATACGGTGAATCCGTCGAGGGGGCAAGCGGCAAAACAGCCATCTCCATGAGAATGTATGGGGAAGGCATTCATGAATTATTCCGAGGATGGTCCAAAAGCTTCGCATCGGGATCCAAGTCTACAAATATTTTCCTCCTTGTGCTGGTTTCTATATGGATTGCTTCCCTTACATCCCTGGTCTGTAATTTACCAGGAATGATATGGGAAAACCCCGTTCTTAGCATCGTTCAATACAGTGTTATTGGAACTTACTTGTATATAATCGTACGGAGGATCGGGAACTTTAGTATTTTTGAAACATTATTATTTCCCATCCATATTCTATTTTTTCATATGACTTTTTTCCATTCACTATTGAACACTTTCATTAGGAAAAACACAATGTGGAAAGACAGGTACGTATTTATTGAGAAAGGAAAGGATGAAAAGATGAAATGATCCTGATGTTCAATATTTTCGCATGGGTTTGTATTCATTTGACGATCTCATATATGACCTCAAGATTCTCACCAGCTTTTTTACAGAAATTTTCATTCATCTTTCGCCCACAAACATATGAGCTGGATGGGCCATTTTATGCACGTTTGAAAATCAGGAAATGGAAAGCATACCTCCCTGATGCCGGAGGATGGTTTCGCTCAGGGATGAAGAAAAATCAGATCGGCCTCTCCTCCGATTCAGGAAGAGAGACTTTCCTAAGGGAATTAGACAGGGCAGAATTATCCCATTGGTTGCAAATGCTTCCGGCTCCATTATTTTTCATCCAGAATAACGGTATGTTGTCTTGGGTCATGATTTCATATGGCATCTTTTTCAATCTCCCCCTTATCCTTGTCCAACGGTACAATCGTATAAGGATATTGCGTGTGATCAAGCATTCCGTTTCATCCAAAAATCAAGAAGTGCCACTACATTCCAAGACCCCACATTTTTAAGAAATAGATAAATCGTACATAAGTTAAACTAAATGTGTACATTTTATAGATAAGAACCGAGGAAGTCCTCCACTTTAATAAGCCGTTAATCCCTTGATTTGCTCGGTTCCCTCCTTTTCTCTACATCTCGTCCATAAATAAGAACGGTTCACGAGTATCAAAATTCCCCGAAATCCCCCGAATCGGAATGTCCTCTCCCTTTATCCAATTCTGAAAGTCTATCTTTACACCTTCGGCACTTTGACCGAAACCGATCAAGCAAAGCAGCGATTCACAATCAAAGACACATGTATGAATGGTACCCGCCCACGAATCATATGCTTTCTTGAAGATCGGGCTGTCCACATGATTGAAAAGGTGAAGTGCCCCTTCCATGGTTAATCTCTTTTTCTCCCCTGAGCGCAATTGGGTCAACCTCTTTACAGATTCCTTTACATAATGGCGGTTATCCTGTTTCATATGATTCATTTGAAAATGGTTGGTGCAGCTAAGACTTGAGGCATGATATACACCAATTCCTCTTGGGGAAGCCTCCACTACAGCAGCCTTTCCATTTCGATCATACAACGAGTAGTTAAAACTATGGCGGTGTGGTAACCTCCTCAGGACATCAATAGCCTCGTCCGAATTTTTACAAGTGTCTAAGAGAATGCGCGCGATTGTCGTACATATGAACCCCTCACCCGGATTCAACCGGTTGACAAAATGAAAGCCAAT
Organism: Rossellomorea sp. NPDC077527; assembly: GCF_044542955.1. Classification (NCBI taxonomy): domain Bacteria; kingdom Bacillati; phylum Bacillota; class Bacilli; order Caryophanales; family Bacillaceae; genus Rossellomorea; species Rossellomorea sp. NPDC077527. The sequence goes on from NZ_JBITVL010000004.1 coordinate 329,839, forward strand.
TGCCAAACCTTTTTCATTCAAGCCGTCTATCCTTCCGATTCCTCTCCCGGAAAACCCTATAGAAGCGTATCCGTCTTCCGGCTTCACAAGTAATAGCCTGCCTTCATAGGTTCTAGGGTGATAATCATAATTCCTCACATAAATACCATCTTTGGCCAGCGAAGAACAACCGGAATGGATCCATTCCTGCTGAAAGCCTGAATATTCATGAACCGTTTCTTCCAGGGACCACTGTAAACCATCAGACAAGCCCTTTAATTCATCCCACAAGCCGGGGGCAAATTTGCTGAATATCCTCTTCACTTCATTTATGTCCACTTTGTAGTCACGCAATGATTTCCTGCGTCGATTCAAATGGTGTGCATACAGTGGCGATTCCCGAAGTGCATTACCTAATTGTAGACCAATGTCATAATAAGTCCCCCTGGACTGCAATACGTCTAATACAACTTTTTTCATTCATCCATGTCCCTTTCTCATTTTTAAATTGTGAAATAATAACTCCCTTCCTTTTTAACGCTATTATGTTACACTTAATTCATTAATCAGTAGGAGGAAATATTATGCAAAAAACATTAAAAACACTTTCACTAATTCAAGAAGGAGTGAACGTTCTGAATTTGCAATAAGTAACGACGCTCCTTCTTCCGGCATATAAAAAAAATTCAGGAAGCAGGAGACATATTTATGATGAAACAAACGCTCGCATCCCATAACATCCGGATGCTATTTTGGATTTCTTTTTTTGGTACAATCAGTTTTCTTCAACCTGTACTAACGTTATTCTATTTCGAAAGAGGGTTAACCTCCTCGGATATATTAATTGTTCTTATGTTCTGGAGCGGGGCCGTATTACTTGGAGAGGTTCCGACTGGAATATTCGCCGATCGCTACGGGGCAAAATATTCATTTTTACTCGGTTCCTTTCTTAAGTTCCTTAGTATCGTTCTTCTTTTATTTGCCTACGAACCTTGGATGTTTTTCTTGTACAGCTTCATCAACGGGTTCAGTGTGACCTTTTTCTCTGGAGCAGACGAAGCGTTAATCTATGATTCACTCAAGGAGTCAAATGAAGAAAATCGAATGGATCATGCGATGGGAAAAATCCAGTCAGCTTCGTTCATTAGTATGCTGATTGCCGTACTGTTCGGTTCATATCTAGCGAAGGATTTAGCAGATACCCAATTTACCGTTCTCATTATGCTGGGATTAGCCTTTCACTTGATAGAATTATTGTTGATTCTTGGTGTGAAGCAGCCTACTGCTGATTCGTTCCAGAAAGAAAATCCATTCTTGCAAATCAAGAGTGGTCTTAAAGTCATAAGGCAAGCCCCACAATTATTGCTGATGTTCCTGAATGTTACATTGGTCTTCATTCCGGCTGGGGCCGTTTACCAATACTTTGATCAACCACTCTTAAAAGATGCAGGCGTCCCGGTCTACCTGATCGGTGTCTTTTATGCGGTTGCTGCCATTCTTGGCTATATCGCTTCCAATTCCATAGGCTGGATGACGGGGCGTTTTTCCAGGGTATGGCTGATGAACCTGTCTGGATTGCTGGCCGTAGTAGGTTTACTTCTTTCGGGTTTATTCGGCTCCTCTTTATGGGTCGTTTTAGGTGCATTCTTTCTGTTAAGACTTGTTGGGGCAATCCGTTATCCCATCTACTCCCAATTAAGTAATGATTTGATTCCCTCGGGGATCAGGGCGACGACGATCTCATTGCTTTCCATCGTGGATTCATGCTTAGACCTTGTCGTATTCGGTGTATTGTCCAGCATTGCTTTAAAAGGATATTCCACCGTACTCATTGGATGTGCCTTCATCGCGTTATTGGGCACCTTGTTACCGATTGCACCGATTAAATCAAAAAGAACAGAACTGAAAGTTGAAGAAGACAGTCAGTTCAAATTGTAAACAAAGAGTGCTGACAACGTGTCAGCACTCTTTGTGAATGTATTATTTCTTTAAGTACGTCCAGCCTTCCTCCTGGTACACTTGATTTTCTTTCATCAGTTTCCCCAGGGCACGTTTAAAGGACGCTTTACTCATATTGAAACGGTCTTTGATTTCGTCCGGCTGACTTTTATCCCAAAAAGGGATTGCGCCATTTCGTTGTTCCAAGTACTCAAGAATGACCTCGGCATCATCCTGCATCTTATCCTGCTTTAAAGGTAAGAATGAAACATTTACGTTTCCGTCATCCTTTACGTCGATGACTCTCCCTTCCACTAGTTCCCCGAGTCTAGGCTCTGCTTTGCGTTCATTCATGTGAACGAAGCAGCGATACCCTTGCTCAGATAAGAAGAAGGTCCCCACTCGGAGCAGACGATACACTCTTCCTTGGACTTTCGCATTCATCATTTCATTTGATGCTCTTCTCGAGACCTGTTCGATGATATTTTCAGTTGCCAATCTTCCGTATAAACGGTCTTGCTTATCCCGATTCAATGTTAAGAAAAGCTGGTCACCGGGATTTGGCCAAAGCTCCAGAAACTTCGGAAGATCATCTGATGAAACCAAAATATCCTTAGGTAATCCAATATTTACAAAAACACCTAAATCTTCGCGTTTGTCCACAACTTCTGCCCACCCGTATGCACCAACCTGTATCTTAGGGATACGCATGGTCGCTGTCAGACGAACATCCTTGTCATGATAAAGAAATACTTTCACCGTATCTCCTTCTTGAATTTCTTCTGTTATTTCAGAGTGATGCAGCAATACACGATCCTCATCATTCGTTAAAAAGAAACCATATGGTACTTCATGATCAACGAATAAATCCACTACCGTACCTGGCTTTAAAGAAGACATTTTATTATTTCCTCCTATATCGTTAACTTACAAAAATTCTCTACGTTTGTATTCACTAAATATAGCTTTTTTCACTTGTGTTGTATAGTGCGTATGAGGTTTTTTACAATAAATCATCAATTTAGAAAATAATGAATTCATGAACTTTTAACTGTTCCATTGACCAGTTATTTGCGAGTTGTTATGATTCTTCTAATTCAATTATAACAAACACATACAACTTGTATAAGTTCAAGAATATGGCTTGAACGTTTCTACCAGCTACCTTAAATGGCTTGTCTACAAGATAAAGTAATATCAATAAAATTATTTTATCCTGTAGATGACACTCTGGTCGATTTTCACCAGAGTTTTTTTTATTTTATCTACCAGGAGGGTTACGCATGAAAACATTCTTTCAATTCGCGGAAAGAGGGACAACGTATAGAAAAGAAACATTAGCAGGAGTGACAACCTTCCTTTCGATGGCCTACATCCTTGTGGTTAATCCCATCATTCTCAGTCAGGCAGGAATGGATAAGGGTGCCTTATTCACAGCTACCGCCCTATCTGCGATAGTAGGGTCCCTTTTAATCGGTATTCTTGCAAACTTCCCAATAGGCATAGCCCCTAGTATGGGTCTGAACTCTTTCTTTACCTTTTCAGTATGCATTGGTATGGGAGTTCCTTGGGAGATAGCACTGACAGGAGTATTCATCGCTGGAATCATCTTTATGATATTAAGTGTGATGAAAATCAGGGAAAAGATCATTAACGTCATCCCACAGGATCTAAAATTCGCCATTGCAGGCGGGATAGGGTTCTTTGTCGCTTTCATTGGTTTTAAAAACGCCGGATTGGTTGTCTCTAATCCGGAAACATTTGTTTCGATTGGGGATCTATCATCTCCCGCCACACTGCTTGCCGTATTCGGATTCATCATTACGTTGATGATGTTAGTCAAAGGTATTAAAGGCGGCATATTCTACGGGATGGTTGCAACTACTGTCATCGGTATGATCGTCGGGAAAATTGATGTGCCCCACTCTGTTATAGGGAAGGTCCCTAGTCTGGAACCGACTTTCAGAGTTGTATTTACACATCTTGGCGATATTTTCACACTTGAAATTATGGCCGTTATCTTTACTTTCCTATTTGTCGCATTCTTTGATACAGCAGGTGCATTGATTGCCGTTGCCAGTCAGGCAGGAATCATGAAGGATAATCAAATTCCGAATGCAGGTAGAGCCTTGCTCGCTGATTCAGCATCAGGAGTGGCAGGTGCGATATTCGGTACCTCCACGACTGCATCTTTTGTGGAATCTTCTGCTGGGGTTGCGGTTGGAGGAAGAACAGGTTTCACATCGGTCGTGATTGCCATTTGTTTCACGATTGCCTTGTTCTTCTCTCCAGTTTTGTCGGTCATAACACCTGAGGTGACAGCACCTGCACTCATTATTGTCGGAGCATTAATGGCTACTGAAGTAAGGCATATCAATTGGAATCGACTCGAAGTTGTCATTCCGTCTTTCGTAACCATCATTATGATGCCTTTAACCTTTAGTGTCGCAACCGGGATTGCCTTAGGCTTCATTCTCTATCCATTTGCTATGATCTCACTAAAGAAATGGAAAGAGGTTCATCCCATCATGTATATCCTTTGCGGATTATTCATTCTTTATTTTGCATTTTCTTAACGATCAACCTCATGCAAAGAGGGTTGATGCCTTTGGAAACCTCCACGGCATCAACCCTTTTTTGTTGTATGTTAGTAAACATTGTTGTATTAATGAAGCAAGCGGTGGTTGATTACAGCGAGAGGTGCTCGCTTTCCGCGGGGCCTGAGTTAAGCCTCCTCGTGCTTCTGCACTGCGGGGTCTCAACTTTCACGCGTTTCCCGCAGGAGTCGAGCACCTGCAGTGAGAATCAACTTGCTAAGAAACGTTTTAATTATAATAAAATAGAGCAGTAGAGAATTAAACGCTGTTTTATAATCAACAATTTTCACTGTAAGTGCTTTAATAATTACTTATGAAAGCTTCGAACGGTTTCATCTGTTGGAAGGAAGAATGTCATCATTCCAAGCAGGGGAAGGAAGCTGCATAGGATCATCACGAACCGTATGGTGAATAGGTCAGCAAGTCCTCCAAATAGAACGGCTCCAACTGCTCCCATACCGAACGCCAATCCAACGGTCAAGCCTGACACCATCCCAATCTTACTCGGCAGAAGTTCCTGGGCATATACGACAATGACACTGAAACTTGACGACAAAATAAGCCCTATACAAAAAATAAATGGATAAATCATGATCAATGACAAATAAGGTAACGCCAGCGTCAATGGTGCGGCACCAATCATGGAAAAAAAGATAATATTTCTTTTCCCGAAACGATCGGCCAATGGCCCCCCTAAAAATGTCCCCAATACCCCGGCGAACATAAATACGAATATGTATGACTGTGCTTCTTTAATAGAAAGACCATAATCTTCAATCAGATAAAACTGGTAGTAATTTGAAATACCGGCACCATACCAAGATCTGGCAAACACAAGAAAAACGACGAATACCATTGCCCATTTCACTTTAGGGTGAATCGACGTTTTCTTCCAATCAGGTTTCTTTGTGCGATTCATTTTATTAATCGAACGGATACGCTCAGAGTACCATGCTGATACACGAACTAACACCAACACGCCTATGATGGCGACAATTGTGAACCATAACGCCCCCACTTGTCCAAACGGCACGAAGATAAACGCTGTAATCAATGGGGCAAGCGATTGACCGGTATTTCCTCCCACCTGATAAATCGATTGTGCCAGCCCCCTGCGGTTCCCCGCTGCCATATAGGCTACTCGTGACCCTTCCGGATGAAAGATGGCTGAGCCAAACCCTATAAATAAAACAGATACGATGATCCAAATAAAATGGCCGGAAAGTGCAAAACCTATCAATCCCATTAAACTCGATAACATTCCTAAAGGAAGTAAATATGGCCTTGATCGGATATCTGCATAATAACCAAATATGGGTTGTAATAAAGAGGATGTCATATTAAGTGCAAAGGCAATCCAGCCAATTTGCGTGTAACTTAGCTGCAATGATTCCTCAATGATTGGAAACATGGCCGGCACCACTGCTTGAAGGGTATCGTTAATAAAATGACCCGAACTGATGGCTAGAAGAATACCATAAATAGTAGGATTTACAGCTGGCTTTCTCAATGCTTGTGCCATTTCTACCTCCCCTTCCGCATTTATTTCGTTTCTCTAAATAGTATACTGAAAAAACCATCCTTTTCCTACAGACAAATAAAAAAAGCCGAACTAAGTTCGACTTTGGTTGTTGATTATCCTCTATTTGGAAATACTCTCTTCACCATATCTGCTATTTCCTCACCGAATCCTTTAATCGGTTCTCCATTTCTAGCTTTATCTGCATAGCCTCTCATACGATCAATGAAATCAGGATTAGTGGATACGTACACATTGTCAATACTTCCATTTGCCTTTTTCACTTGATCTGAGATTTTCTTTTCCAATTCCTTCGATACGTTTCCATTCATATTATCTTCAAGCACGGCTGCAACATATGCATTTTGATCGGTTGTCAGGACGTAAGCACTTTTCACTTCTTTAAGGTCCGCCACTTTATCGGCTTCTTTCTCGGCAAGAGAATAATTCTCTCTCATAGTCCCGTCATTCACATAATCCCGATTTGCCTGATCATTTTTGTAGTTCACTCTTTCCAGATTACGGTTGTTCATTTGTTGTCCTTCTTCGTTCATGTTATTGCTCGTACCACAGCCTGAAGCCACAGTCATGAACATCAAACCCATAAGGGAAATCAATAGGTACTTTTTCATTGTCATGCCTCCTAAATTTTATTCACCCTTACTTTCCCCATACCTTTTTAAATCTATGCAAGGATTCATTACGTGTTTAATTCATTACATATTAAGGGAAAACTCAAAAGAAACGATACATTAGGTGGTGGAAAAAATGTTTCAGGCAGCTTTATGGGGAGGGGCAGCGAGTGTATCTTTATTAATCGGCGCTTTTATGGGGATTTACCTACATATTCCAAAGAGGATCGTTGCGTATATTATGGCGTTAGGAACGGGACTGATCATCGGGTCCGCTACCTTTGATTTATTAAGTGAGGCTGAAGGAAACGCAAATTTGATGTACCTCATTTCGATGTTTCTCGCAGGCGCACTTATCTTTACATTATTTGAACTATACATCTCTAAAAAAGGCGGTAGCGAGAGGAAGCGCTCAAGGCAAAATCCTCAAAATCATTCAGGTTTGGCCATCTATGTAGGTACGATAATGGATGCCATTCCTGAATCCATCATTATTGGAGTAAGTTTTATCGAAAGCCAATCCATGCAATGGGTTTTTATCCTTGCTATCTTTATCAGTAATTTACCTGAGTCTTTATCAAGTAGTATCGGTTTGAAGCTCGATCAGTACAGTACGAGGAAAATCCTTTCTCTTTGGGGTAGTGTCGTCATTCTTTCATCGCTCAGTTCTTTACTGGGATACGTATTTTTGCAGAATGCCCCTGAGAGCACCTCCTACTTGATCGGAGCTTTTGGTGCAGGGGGATTACTGGCCATGGTCTCCTCCACGATGATGCCTGAAGCATTTGAAGAAGGTGGACCCATCGTTGGTTTCCTTTCCTCCCTAGGCATCATACTTTCTTTTATCTTCACCCATTTGTCTTAGTTTCATTTTAAAAATATAATAAAAACGTACTTGGGTCTCTTCCCAAGTACGTTTTTCTAATTATTCTTCATGATTGATGGTCAAACCATCTACAAATCTTTTTCCCATGAGCTTATCTTTTTTTCGATTTTCTTTGCTCTCAAAGATGATATCGAAGTCATAGTCTTCCGGATACAATTCCTTTGCTGAAACATAAAGCTCTAGTCGTTTATGTTTCACGGTTTTTTTCATCCCTCTCACCTGAACCGTATAATTCCCTTTATCATCAGGACCATCGAATACGATACCAAACTCTCCATCAGGGGAGATTTTTACATTATCACCTTTAGAAAAGAGTGTGATTCCCTGGTTTTCTTTTACGGTCTTCCTGTACACCCTTTTACTGTGTTTATTTACAATGACCTGTTTCTCCATTTCCTTTTTCATGTGGAAGTCGATATTACCCAAACTGTATGTTTTACTCTCCTTATAAGTGATTTCGTGGGCTCTTTCAATGATTTCAGGGTGCATACCAAGCTTCAACGCAATGGAGAACGCTTGGCTTTCTCCCCCTTTTCCGACAATGAGCTTATACGTAGGCTGAAGGGTTTCGATATTAAACTCCATACTGCCATTCATAAAGCCTTCATGTCCTTCTGCAAAATGTTTGATTTCACTGTAATGAGTAGTGGCAAGGATTGTTGCCCCTTTATCAAATAATTGATTCAGAATCGCAGTAGCGAGTCCCATACCTTCCAAAGGATCAGTTCCGGAGCCGAGTTCATCCAATAGAACCAGTGAACGATCGTTTGTATACTTTAAGATATCGATTATATTTTTTATATGGGAACTGAATGTACTTAAGTTCTGCTGCAGACTCTGACCATCACCTATATCTAGAAGGATTTGATGATACAAGCTGATTTCACTTCCTTCCGCTGCTGGGATGTGAAGGCCGCATTGAGTCATTAGGGTGAGCAGGCCCACCGTTTTGATGGTCACGGTTTTCCCTCCAGTATTAGGACCGGTAATAACCAACGCATGAAATCCTTCTCCCATCTTGATGGATAGGGGGACTGCCTTTTTCCCTAACAGAGGATGTATTGCATTCTGTAAATGAATTCGGTGATCTTCATTTACGATTGCCTTTACACCATCATATGAACGGCTATATTTAGCTTTTGCAAACAACACATCGTAATGGACCATCGTTTCTATCGCAAGGGTAATTTGTGATTCGTATTCTTGAACAAGGCCCGTTAATGCCCATAGAATATTTTCGACTTCACGTTCCTCTTCAAGTTTATAAAGGAGTAGCTGATCCTGTTGTGTGCTCAGTTCCTCCGGTTCAATATATAGAGTCGAACCAGAGGCGGAAGTATCCAATACAGCACCTTTCATTTTTCCTCTGAATTCCTTTTTGATGGGCAGGACATATCTGCCGTTTCGCTCGCTTACAATTGATTCCTGTAGGAACGTTTTGTATTTCGAAGATTTTACGATCGATTGTATTTTATCCTTTAACCGATCTTCTTGGATTCCTACCTGCTTTCTTATCCTCAATAATTCTTTACTCGCATAATCATCCACTCTGCCATTCCGGATGCATCGGTTGATCTCCTCACCCAAATCCGGGATATCTTCAATAGAGTATACGTATGATGAAACTCGCGGTGCAAGCCACTGCTTATCCTCCATGTATTTTTTGAGTTTTTTACAAGCATCTAGAAAATAATATAATCCTGTTAGCTGATCTGGTCTGAGCGGGACTCCTTTATTCAGGTTCGCCATGATGTTTTCTACACCGTCTAGAGCATGGATCGGTATGCTGGCACTCTTCTTTAGGATGCGAACGGCTTCTGTCACCTCATCCAGTCGCATTTCGACCTGGCGGATATTCGTCGATGGCTGAAGGTTCCACAATTCTCTTTTTCCTTCTTCCGTAAGTGCAAACCCCATCAGTTCTTCTTTTACTGAATTGAATTCAAGTGTTTGAAACGTTTTTTCATTCATTCTTATCTCCTCCAGATAATAAAAATAGACCACAACGAACAATGTCCATTGTGGCCTTCCATCTTTCGTATACAACTCCATCATCTTACAAGCGTGCGCAGGCGCATTGGGATATTTTTCTTCGAAACTACCTTCGAAAAGATTCCCGATTGCGGATTCGTGCACAAAAAAGAGCTGTGCACAAAGACACAGCTCTCCTGATTAAGGAATAAGTATGCTATGACCATTGTTCTTAACTACACTTTGAAGGCATCACTAAATAAGCTTTATCAATAGCTTGTTGTAAAAGCCATTGCCTACAAAATGTCCGTATTCATTTCACGGTTAGTTAAGAACGACACCTAACATATAACATACTCCCTTTGTATACACTATTTAAATTCATGAACAGTTTACGATGTTTTCCATCTGTTGTCAATAGGCTACTGTAAAGACCGTTTGTATTGGAACCTTTTCCATTGAAATCTGATGAAGCATCCAATGCAGAAACCTGCAAGAGCAACAGATGCAGCCATGAAGACCATTCCTGAGAAGATATAGTATGCCGTGCTCCAGCCTGCAGCTGCACTTAAGATTGCCGCCCCCAGGCAACTTACCGCAATGATATTATTAAACTGCTGTTGATCGGCATCTTCCTGTTGATAAGCGGAAGGTTCTTTCTTTAAGAACAGCTTTCCAGTCTTGATGACGGGATTGTATTTAAATAGTAAAGCAGACATACCAACCAAAAGTGGCAGAATTATAAGGAGTTCTATTTGAAAAACCCATGAAAGGGCCACTATTGAAACGATGAACCATTGATTTAATTGAACTAAAGGTCTCGGTATAGAAACGGCTGTTGAGGTACGCATTTAATTCATACCTTTCTTATTGGAATTAGTGTAATTATAGTGTATGGGATTTAGCTAAAAAAATCAAAAGAAAAAACAGAAAACAGCTGCCCATTTTTTGGCTGTTTCCGGTCCTTCATGATCTTACATCCTCATTTGGAATCATTTTGTAATTTCATATCTCTTTTGTAACTCCTCTGGAGCCATTTTTACAATGAACTGAAGAATAAATGCAAACACCGCTACATCATCGACAATCCCCAACACAAAAAACACATCAGGAATCACATCCATTGGCAGCAGGAAATAAAAGATCATCAATCCCACCGATAATCCCTTCTTCACAAAAGAAACGTCCCTGGACCGGAAAAAATCAACCAAAAACGGAACCGATTTTCTCACATTAAACAGAAAGCTCACCCGTTTCCAAAACCTCATCATTGTTCATCACCTGTCCTGAGTTTTTATTTAGTATCATAGCACATAAAACATAAGGAGTATCCTCCTTCAATAGCGACTCCCCTTACTAAGCATCGATTTTTGGCTCATTCGAGGGAAACGAACGTTTCCCTCGCCTTTCAGCTCTAGCTGAAAGGTCCCGAAGATACCTAGAGACCCTGGCACAAATGTATTTGTGCCAGGGTCTCTAGGTATCTTCGGGAAATGAGTCAAAAATCACCCCCTACAAAACGTCACAACTCAATTGAACTAGTACCTCTCCTTATATACCTTCCCAAACTTCTTCTATAATAATGTAAACACCCGGTAAAATTATCAAGGTTCCACCAACCACTCTATCTTTTTGGCCTGCTTGCGTGTTATAATCTTTTAGATTGAGTATTAGGAGGTATATCATTTATGATTCAGGTTTCAGATGTAAGCTTGCGTTTTGGGGATAGAAAATTATTCGAAGACGTGAATATAAAGTTTAATCCAGGGAATTGCTACGGCCTTATCGGAGCAAACGGTGCTGGTAAATCTACATTTTTAAAGATTCTTTCAGGTGAAATCGAAGCTCAGACCGGACACGTATCTATGGGCTCTGGAGAGCGCCTTGCAGTCTTAAAGCAGGATCACTTCGAGTACGAAGAATACGAAGTGTTGAAAGTCGTCATCATGGGGCATACACGTTTATATGACGTCATGCAGGAGAAAGATGCCATCTATATGAAGGAAGATTTCTCTGATGAAGACGGGATGAGAGCGGCTGAATTAGAAGGTGAATTCGCTGAACTGAACGGGTGGGAAGCTGAATCAGAAGCTGCCATTCTACTAAAAGGCTTAGGAATCAATGAGGATCTCCACACTAAACAAATGTCCGAATTGACCGGTGGAGAAAAAGTGAAAGTATTATTAGCACAGGCACTATTCGGAAAACCCGATGTCCTGTTACTGGATGAGCCTACCAATCACTTGGACATCCAGGCGATTCAATGGCTGGAAGACTTCTTGATCAATTTCGAGAATACAGTCATCGTCGTATCCCATGACCGTCACTTCTTAAACAAAGTGTGTACACATATTGCTGACCTTGACTTTGGAAAAATCCAAGTCTATGTCGGGAACTACGATTTCTGGTACGAGTCCAGTCAATTAGCACTAAAGATGGCTCAGGATCAGAACAAGAAGAAAGAAGAGAAAATTAAAGAACTTCAGGCATTCGTTGCCAGATTCAGCGCCAATGCCTCTAAATCAAAGCAAGCCACTTCACGTAAGAAATCACTTGAAAAAATCACATTGGATGACATCAAACCGAGCTCCCGTCGTTATCCTTATGTACAATTCAAGCCAGAACGTGAAATCGGTAACGATGTTCTTCGAGTGGAAGGACTCACCAAAACGGTTGACGGTGTAAAAGTACTGAACAACGTTTCCTTTATTATGAATAAAGAAGACAAAATTGCCCTGGTCGGAACGAATGAAATTGCTAAAACAACTTTATTCAAGATACTTGCCGGCGAGATGGAACCGGACAGCGGCACGTTTAAATGGGGCGTGACCACATCCCAGGCGTACTTCCCTAATGACAACTCCAAGTATTTTGAAGGAAGTGAACCATCCCTTGTAGAGTGGTTACGTCAATATTCACCTGAAGATGAAAGTGAAACATTCCTTCGCGGTTTCTTAGGCCGTATGCTCTTCTCAGGGGAAGAAGTATTGAAGAAGCCTGGCGTCCTTTCCGGGGGAGAAAAAGTCCGCTGCATGTTATCGAAAATGATGCTGAGCGGGTCAAATGTTCTCCTATTGGATGAACCTACGAACCACTTGGACCTGGAATCCATTACGGCATTGAATAACGGCTTGATTAACTTTAAAGGTGCCATGATTTTCGCATCACATGACCACCAGTTCATTCAAACGATCGCCAATCGTATAATTGAGATCACTGAAGATGGAGTCATTGATAAAGAAACCACCTACGATGAATTCCTGGAAATGAAAGCTGCAATGAAAGCTTAATGGAATATAAAAAAGAGGATGCCCGGACTGGCATCCTCTTTTTTGATCTTCAATTCTTACTTCTGTCCTGCTTTGACTAAATAGCCTTTAATTTGAAAATAGCTGATTTCTTTTGGAAGTTCTTCTTTAATGGGCTTTAATAATCCTGTACCCACCTTAGATACGGCTTTTTCAATTAAGATTTCTTCTTCTTCTGTAAAGAGAATACTCCAATCATCCATCATGCCCTCCTGATAGGTTCTGATGATATGATTTTCAATCGTAGCCGTGCTCATGCCCCTCTCTTTCGCAATGTCCTTGATCTTTTTATGCTCCTTGAATAAAGTAAAACTGATCAGGTACGAAGCCGTGTCCGACTTGTTTGACTTGTGGGTTGTTTCAGGCTTTTGGATCTCCACTTGATGCTGTGGATTTTCTTCCAAAAAAGCTGAAATCTCATTAATGAAAAGTTCTCCGTATCGTTCCAGTTTGCTTTCCCCTACTCCGCTGACATGAAGAAATTCTTCTGATGTTTTTGGTTTTTTCATACACATATCCTGTAAGGACTTGTCTGAAAAAATCACGAATGGAGGAACCCCTTCTGAATCTGCGATGGACTTTCTCAGGTTTCGAAGAGCATGGAACAAGCCATCTTCCTTAGGGACGATAGCAGAAACCGTCGGCAGTATCTTCCTGGTTACCTTCCGCTCTCCCATTAGTACCTCTTTCCCTTTTGTCGAGACCTTAAGTACCGGAAAACTCCCCCCTTCAACGCCAATGATCCCTTCAGAAATCAAATAGTCGATGAACAGCCCCACTTCTTTCTGTGACTGATCTTTCATTAACCCATATGTGGTCAGACGATCAAACCCCCAATCAAGAATCTTCTTATTCTTTGATCCAGTGAGTACCCCGCTGATAAGAGACGTTCCGAATCTCTCATTCATTCGCATCATACAGGATAAGACCATTTGTGCTTCTTTCGTTACATCCTCTGATTCACGGTCATCGAGGCAATTACTGCAATGTCCACACTCTTGGTCAACATGTTCTCCAAAATAATTCAATATATAGTTTTGTAAGCAGGCCTCCGTATGAACGAAGTCAATCATGTCACGAAGCTTCTGCATCTCATTTTTATGAAGTTCTGGATTTACGATGTTTTGATCAATGATGTACCTCTGTGTCTGAATATCTTGGGGGGAAAATAACAAAACACACTCGCTGTCCACCCCGTCACGTCCTGCCCTGCCTGCTTCCTGGTAATAACCTTCCATATTCTTGGGGATTTGATAGTGAACCACGTAGCGTACATTTGATTTGTTTATTCCCATTCCAAATGCATTTGTCGCAATCATAATGGTAATGGAATCATTCAGGAATGCTTCTTGTTGTTCCTGCCGTAATGTGTCTGACAGTCCTCCATGATACTTCCCGGCTGCATATCCCTTTTTCTCCAGGTGCAGATAGAGATTTTCCACTTCCTTACGAGTAGCGCAATAGATGATACCTGAATGCTGTTTATTCTTTGATACATACTTTTCCACCCAGCGCTTTCGATCCTCCCCCTTTACCACTTGGAAAAATAGATTCGTTCGTTGAAATCCGGTTAATACTTTATTTTGATCCGGGATCTGTAGATGGTGAAGGATATCCTCTTGAACTTGAGGAGTAGCGGTTGCTGTCAGAGCAAGGATCACCGGGTTGGAACTCAGCTGATTCACAGCTTTGTAGATTCCTAAATAACTCGGTCTGAAATCGTGACCCCATTGGGATAAACAATGGGCTTCATCAACAGCTACAAGGGGAATGGGAAGTGTATGGAGGAAATGCAGAAATCCTGAAGATTCCAACCTCTCGGGAGCAATATACACAAGCTTGTACTCACCTAAGGATATCTCTTCCATCCTGCTTTCCACTTCATTATTTGATAGAGTACTATTAATATAGGTAGCAGGGATCCCTTGATGTATCAGCGAATCCACTTGATCTTTCATCAGGGAGATGAGCGGGGAGATGACAAGTGTCACACCATCCTGCATCAGGGCTGGAATTTGATAACAAAGCGACTTCCCTCCGCCAGTCGGCATGATGCCCACTGTGTTTTTCCCTTCTAATATATTTCCAATAATTCTCGCTTGTCCGTCCCTGAACTCATCATATCCAAAGTATTGCTTTAATACCTGCTTTGCTTCTGCAATCACACTCTTCCCTCCAAATTAACTTTCTTATCCCTCTATTGTATTAGAGATAACAGGACGTGCCAATAGGAAGGATATAAATCTTCCTAAATAAGCCTTACTTCAAATTTGAATATAAAAAATAGCTGTACATGAGTATTAATACACATGTACAGCCTCTTCATTAGATTAGAACCATTTAATCGTTTTTTCTTCTTTATTTACGTCAACAGGTTTGGATAGCTTCCAAAAGCCGTCCCACACAGTTTCTTTTCGGTCATTTTCTATCGAAGTACTTTTCACTTCTTTCTCTTTTTTGGACATGATGCTCCCTCCTTTGATACATAAATACATTACATACTATTCAAATGTAAAAAAAGAGTTTAATAATTTTTCGCATTTATCTATAGGAATTACACCAGCAATGAAAAAAGAACCAATCGGATGATTGGTTCTTTACGATCCATCAGGATGATTTCATTGTAGGATGGGGATTATCCACCACTTGTAACACTTTAGTGGAAGTCACCATATCTTCTTTACAAAGCGGACACTTGGGTGTATCTTCACTTTTAAAATTATCTCTCATCCAGCCCTTACAATCTTCAGCGGAACAAGCCCAAATCTTTGTTTCCTCTGTTTTAATTTCTTCCTCAACTTGATTTCTACGACCAAAAGCCATTGAACGTCCTCCTTTAAGGTAAGTAGGATTTCCTTGCTATGCTTTCTAACAGGAAAATATGATGTGGTAATTTATGCTGCAGATAGTATGTGGTCAATGATAGTTCATTCACTAATCAGATTAAATACATTGATTATTTCCATTATACCATACTTGACATCATTTTAATATATCAACGCTAAAGTATAGGCAATATGTAGGTGTTGAGACAAAAAAACCACTTATTTTTTCTTTCTATTCCTTGATGAAGGCGACTTCACTCCACCTGACATTTCCTGACTGGTCGTGCCTTGTCCTTCCACTTGTGAAGAGCCCAGTGCTGCTTTTGACGGATCTTTTTTCCTATTGCTCATCTGATTCACCTCCTTCCCTACCTTTCCCCACCTAGATCCCTTTTATGTACATCCGTTAATGAATGAATCAATGAGTAAGAATTCGTTACATGGGAATTCTAATCTTTAAATTAAGGTTTAGGGTGTTGAATTTCGTGTTTAAACGAAGAAAAATTCAGAAAGACATAAAGAAACAATCCCCCCATAGCTTTGAAGTAGAGACCTTTCATAAGGAAGTGCTCTCTTTGGTAAGCAATAGCGAAGATTTAGTCTTTAGGACGATTACATCGGATAATCAAACGATCGCTGTGGTTTACTTTGAAGACCTAATCAATGCCACTTCCATGCAGGATAGCATTATAAGGCCACTTGAGGAGACAGACGGGGAGATATATTACCAACAGATCAAAGACACAATCAATATTGCAAAGCTGACAGTAACCAATTCCATCACTGATGTGGTTGATAATCTTGTCAATGGGACCGCTTATATCTTTAAAGAAGGAGATACACACGGGATATTGGCAGATGTAGCGGATAAGGGCACCCGCGCCCTGGAAAAAGCCGAGACAGAATCACTTGTGTTCGGTCCTAAGATCTCATTCACAGAGTCGATTACGAAAAACCTGAATCTGATCCGATCGAACATCAATGACCCAAAGCTATGTGTAGAAACATTTACAATCGGTTCAAGAACGAAAAAAAAGGTTCAGATGGTGTACATAAAGGACATTGCAGAAGAAGAAAACGTCAATACGTTCAGACAGCGCATCACAGACATTGAAGTTGACAGCATTGTTGATTCAACTGTACTTGCCCAAATGATTGAAGATAATTCCTATACCTTCTTTCCACAGTTCATTACAACAGAGCTCCCAGATCGCTGCACCATATCCCTCCTTCACGGGAAGATCGCTCTATTGGTGGACAGAAGCCCAACAGCGATTATCGGGCCTTCAACATTTATGAATTTCTTTGAATCAACCGAAGATATTTATATGAGATGGAATATGGGGACCTTTCTAAGAATGATTCGCTTTGTGGCCATCTTTTTTTCAATCCTTCTCACCCCTGCTTATGTGGCCGTTTTGACGTACCATTATGAGGTGATCCCATCTGCACTATTGGTGTCCCTAGGTCAGTCTCGCTCGAACGTTCCCTTTCCGCCTGTGTTCGAGGCATTGTTACTTGAATTCATCATAGAACTGCTAAGAGAGGCAGGAGCCAGACTGCCAACCAAGGTCGGTCAAACAATGGGGATTGTAGGGGGTATCGTCATTGGTCAAGCTTCCGTCCAAGCCGGGTTTACCAGTAATATCCTGATCATCATCATTGCGATTTCAGCACTGGGTTCCTTCACTGCACCCAGCTATGCAATCGGTACTGCAGTTAGAATCATACGCTTTCCCATCATTGTCATGGCAGGATTATATGGCGGCGTCGGCATCATGTTCTGCTTTTGCTTTCTACTGATCCATTTGCTGAAGATCACAACTTTGGGGAGACCATATTTATCCCCCATCTACCCATTTCGATTTCCCGACTTGAAGTACAGCCTGTTTCGCCTGCCTTACCAGTTTCTAGTCAACCGTCCCGTGTCCAATCATCCCATGGATCAAATGCGTATTCCTTTGAAAAAGGCAAAACAGAAAAAAGACGTAGACGAATAAAGGGTGTTAGGTATGGAAATTAATGTGAATCCTAAAGAACGGCTCATGTTTAACGCATTTTTGATGATGTTTGTTTTGCATACTGCCCAGACGGGTGTTGGAATTGCAGGTTTACCAAGAGTCATCTTTATGGAAGCCAAAAGTGATGCATGGATTTCGGTGATTCTATCCGGAATCCTTGTTTCCATTGTGTTATTCCTGATGATTAAAATGCTTGAAACCTACGAAAGCGCCGACTTGTATGGAATTCACATGGACCTATATGGAAAATGGTTCAGTAAGTTATTTAATATTCTCTATATCAGTTTTTATCTGAGCGTCACCTATGTGATCCTGATGAATTACATTGAGATGGTCCAAGCCTGGATTTTCCCGAAGATGCCGACGTGGCTTTTGATGGGTCTGCTGATATTTTTACTTGTATATGGAGTTCTTGGGGGAATCAGAGTGGTTGTCGGGGTTGCATTTTTGGGACTGATCCTGGCTTTCTGGCTATTGTTCATGATCTATACACCGATTAAATTCATGGATTTCAATCATCTTCAGCCTGTCTTGACCGCTTCCCCCAAAGAGATTCTCATGGGTGTATATAAGTCGAGCTTCACGATTATCGGCTTTGACCTGGTACTGTTTTTCTATCCTTACGTTAAAGAAAAAAAGAAAGTGTTGAAATACGCCCTCATTGGTACCGGATATTCTACATTTCTTTTTACCATCGTGACTGTTGTCTGCATTGGATTCTTCTCTGAAGATGCCCTATTAAAGACGATCTGGCCGGTTCTCTCCATGTTCAAGATTTTGAGGATCCCTAACCTGGAGCGCTTCGAATTTATAGCTGTCTCGTTTTGGATGATGGTCATCCTGCCAAACATTTGCCTATACTTTTGGGTAGCTTCGAGAGGCATGAAGAGGGTGTTTCATTTTTCTCAAAAAAAAGCCATATATCTATTTGCCATGCTCCTCTGGGTTTTATCCTTCTTTATCAAGGACCGAATGACCATGAATACCATTACAGATAAAGTTGGTTCTATCAGTTTCATTCTCACTTTTGTGTATCCCAGTTTTTTATTTATTCTAGTCAAATTAAAATACTTAGGAAAAAAGAAAAAGGATGTGAGTATATGACCAGGATGATTATGCTTCTGGTGGTATGTATCGCTAGTTTTTTCTTAAGCGGCTGTGTGGAAACGAAATACTTAGAAAAGCTTGGATTGATTACAGCAGTGGGATATGACCAAGATGAAGATGAGAAAATTACTGGAACCTTAGTTCTCTACCAATTCAATCCTGCCATGGAGGATGTTGAAAAAGTACTGACAAGCACCGCGAAGACAAGTAAAGGGATCCGCTTGTCACAAAACCTTGAAACAGACCATAAGTTGGTCTCGGGACAGCTGCGAATTGCCATATATGGGCGTGATCTGGCAAGTAAAGGGATTGCTCACTTAGTGGATACACTCGAGAGAGACTCGTCCATTGGAAATATGGTATATTTAACGATCGCAGACACGACAGCTGAAGAAATCCTAACCTATCAAATGGAAGAAACCCCTTCGAATAGAGGGACCTATTTATACAATTTAGTCCGGCAGAATGTTGAAGCAGAAATGCTTGTTTCCCCCACACTGCAAGAATTCATCACTGATTACGGCAGTGTTGGTAAAGATCCCATCCTTCCCTTATTAACTGCCAAAGATGGAAAAGTAGGTGTATCTGGGATGGCACTCTTTATAAGAGATAAATTTATAAAAGAAATAAAAAAGGATAAAATATTCTTTATTCGTTCTCTAATCGAGGATTACGATTTAGGCAGTGTCGAAGTAGAATTACCTATTGAACCATTCGATCCTTACTTATCAAGGCTTCATGAAGGGCAAGAAAACGATAAAGTATATATCATGATTGACAGTATTAAATCTTCTCACACCATTACAGCAAAAAAAAGCACTAAACCTTCCTTCAAGGTTCAATTGGACATCCAATCACGCTTGCTGGAAATGTCAGAAGAAATGAATTTGTCCGAGCCGAAAGCTTTGCGTTTACTTGAAAATGAAATTGGATCGTATATTGAAAAGAATATTAAAGACATGATCCTTATGCTTCAAGAAGAGGGAACGGACCCAATTGGATTCGGCATGGAATATAAGAGTATCCGCGGACACCAGAATGTCTCACGGAATGAGTGGGACAAATTATACAAGCAGGCAACATTTGATGTGGAAGTCCATAATAATATCATTCGAACCGGTGTCATCGATTAAAAACTGCAATAGGTCCATCCCTACTGGATGGACCTATTCTTATACCTATTGAGTGTAATTGTTGATTTCTGAAATGATCGATGCATCTTTTATTTCCATCGGCTGATTATCCTCGAAGATGATCAGTCCGTAAAACACCTGAAGATCATCATCACAGGCTTCGCAAAAATCCACCTCATCAGGATTCCAAAATGCTATGGAGTTAAATTTCTTAGTCCTTGACTTTGGAAAATTGTCACTGAGTCGTTTCATTTCCTTAAGAAATAAAGCAACCGCTTCTTGCCTGCTGTATAATGTCCAATCCTTTAAGATGTCCAATTCCCAGCCTTCAAAAAACCACCACGGCTCTGCATCACTTTTGGTTGTCATCACTCTCCACGTTTTGTCCAATGCTTCACCCTCCTTGCTTCCATCTTCAAATTGTACATAAAATGGAGTCGAAAGAAAAACAATTAAATTTCCCTCCTAATAACTTATTGACAAGTTCTCTGTGGTACAAGCATAGGTTTAATAGAAAAGGACCAATTTGAGCTGATCACAAGAGGGGGAAAATAAATGAATTTCATAGTATTAAAAAAAGGGTCCATTCTTGCCATTCTAGTGACTTTATTGATCATTACAGTCGGTACGATTTGGTCTTTATCCTCTAAAAACTCCTACCCAACGGTTTCTTTATCTGAGAAAACAGGTGAAAAACAAGTCATTCAGCTTGTAACGGGCGAGTTCAAGTCGCAAACAGCCGAAGGCAAAGAAATAGAAGCCTATCGTTGGGACCCTGGGACGATCGTGGTGGAAAAAGGAAGAGAGGTCGAACTCCGTATTTATGGAGTCAACGGCATGGAACATCCTTTTTACATTGAGGGAACAGATATTACAGGCACTGTTAGAAAAGGGAAAGAAACGGTCGTTAACGTCACCTTTCCAAAAGAAGGTAACTACAGACTTATTTGCGAAACGCATGAAACCATTCAAAATAATGGCCCTATGATCGCCTATATCGTGGTTGATTAGTTTATTCATCCCTTAGACGTGAGATCTCTAGATGGCATTCCGCCATCTAGAGATCTTTTGTTGTGACGTGAAATCACTGATCATTTTTTTATGAAACCTTTTGTTCACAAATTCGTATGAACAATTACCATGGATTCTATGCGAAAATAGCAGTATACTTTAAATGTGTTAAAATAATCATACACCTATTACTGATGCAACCAGAATAAGAAAAGGAGTCTTCTCCATTGACATTCATAATTGTACAAGACTTAATGGATTTTTACTTAAGTCCTTTGCATGTTAGTATCGTGTTTTTATTTATACTGGCTTTGATATGGGATCGTTGCCCTTCCCCATTCCATTTCTATACACACGATTATAATCAAAGGCTTGAAGGGAGCAGCCTGATAGTTAAGCACGTAGCTGAAAGTGAGATCATACCTGTGCGGATCTGGTTCGCAACGTGCATGAAATTTCAGTTCTACCATACTGATAATGATGAGGAATTCTCT
Organism: Rossellomorea sp. NPDC077527; assembly: GCF_044542955.1. Classification (NCBI taxonomy): domain Bacteria; kingdom Bacillati; phylum Bacillota; class Bacilli; order Caryophanales; family Bacillaceae; genus Rossellomorea; species Rossellomorea sp. NPDC077527. Next base: position 351,260 of record NZ_JBITVL010000004.1, read on the forward strand.
TCTGTATATTGCTAAATGAGAAGTAAATATACTGAGGAGGAAAATAACATTGAAAAAAATGACAATTATTATCACTATGCTATTATTTACATTGACAGGATGCCAAAGTGCCACAACCGATGGAGCTTTCTTTCATGATTATCTCGTCAATCCATTCTCATTTCTCATTCATGAGATAGGGACTTTCCTAGGGGGGAACTTTGGAGTAGCCATTATCGTAATCACTCTTCTAATTCGCCTCGTTCTCCTGCCTTTTATGCTAAAAACGTATAAGAGTCAACAGGACATGAAAGGCAAAATGGCTTTGATTAAACCAGAAATGTCTGCAATCCAAAAAAAGATCAAAGAAACGAAAAACAAAGAAGAGCAAAAGAAGCTTCAGCAGGAATTGATGATGCTCTACCAGAAGAACGGCGTAAACCCTCTCAACATGGGATGTTTGCCGTTATTAATTCAAACGCCGATTTTGATTGGTTTGTATTATGCCATCCGTTCTTCTTCAGAAATAGCCAGCCACTCATTTCTATGGTTTAATTTAGGACAACCGGACCATATAATGGCTGTCATTGCCGGGGCTGTGTATTTAGCCCAATCACGTGTCACATTAATGAACATCCCTGCAGAGCAGCAGGCACAGATGAAGATAATGGGACTGCTTTCACCCGTTATGATTTTTATCTTTTCATTGAACGCGCCAGCTGCCCTCCCGCTATACTGGACTGTAGGAGGTGCATTCCTCATCCTGCAAACCCTGATGGGGAAAATGCTTTATCAACCTCAACATTCTTTAGAAAAACAGGAAAGTCAATAAAAGGGAGCCCTCGGGCTCCCTTTTTTGCTATTTATTGTAGGATTCCCTTCGGAATATTGCCAAGCCAGCAATGAAAAGCAGGGCCATGTAGATGATAAATGGATACAACAGTAGTTGTTGACTCAGTTCTTTACCAAAGAACATCCTTTTATGTTCACTTGAAGCGACAGCTTCAGAATGAATAATCGGAGTTTCTTTAACAGGAATCAAGTTTGTTGACAGCATTTTTTCATGGTCCTCATTGTAAAGGGTTAACACTCCATCTTGTTCCAGTTTCTGTGTCACCTTACTGCTGACAGGCTGGGTATATGGGATGTCCCTTTCCAAGTCGTAAGAAGTACCATCCAATTGAAAGATCGTTTCCTTTGGAATATAGTTCCTCTCAAATTGATTCAGCCCATAATCAAGCAGTTTCTTCGTGTCCGAGTATATGGCCCTTTTAGACTGAGCTTTCATGGTAACGACTACAATCGAAAGCTTTTCATTTTCTGCCGATGTCACCAGGGTGTGTCTTGATTCAGGAATATAACCATTTTTCCCTCCCGTCACCTCGGGATATGGAATTTCTCCTTTCACCATTTTATGATGGTTATAAAGTGTAGTATTCCACCCTTCCGCCTTCCAATCTAGTGACTTAATATCGAATAATGCTTGAAATTGCTTATTCTTTAAAGCGTAACTTGTGATCTTGGCCATATCATAGGCGGTAGTATAATGGTTCTTTCCATAAAGTCCATGTGGATTCTCAAAGTGGGTATCCTCCACCCCCACTTCCTCTTCAAGGAACACATTTAATTTATCGACAAACCGTTTCACTGAACCCTCTGTATGTTCAGCGATGGCAACGGCTGCATCATTCCCCGAATTCACCATCAGGCCATTAAGAAGCTGTTCTAACGACATTGATTCACCTGCAGTTAAATAAACGGTGGAACCTTCCGTTTTACTGGCTCTCTCACTGATTTTCACCTGTTCATCAAGTTCGGCATGCTCGATTGCGTAAATCGCAGTGGCAATTTTCGTGATGCTTGCAGGGTCCATCCTTTTATTACCATTCTTGGAATACAGGACACTGCCGTTTTGAGAATCGATTATAACAGCCGAATCGCTAAATATAGTTCTGGGTTTGTTCATATTATTTTGTTGAGCTGACACACTTGGAGTAATAATGCAAAGCATGATCAGCACAATCAACCCTTTTTTCATATATCCACACACCTGTCTTGTCATTGTACTCACTAATTCATTCTATCAAAAATAGATTTCGGATAATCATCCAATTCAAATATGTTAAGAAATTGAAAGAATGATGTCATTTTCATGCAAATATTCCCGATTTTTCTTTTAGCATCTCTTCATCATTTCCATTTTTCCCTCTTTTACAATAAAATGATAGTAGGTATATTATGAAACCTTTATTACTTTCAATCGTATGTATGGTAAGCATCTTTATTAAGGGGTAGATGAAATGAACACATTTCTGCAATTTTTATTAAGGACGGTCATCTCTTTCAGTGTAGGCATCAGCAGTTTTATCGCTTACTTACTCCTAATGGACCTGGGATTACCTCTTACTTTCCTCTCAGGCATCGGTACGGGGGTATTGTTTTTCATCTTTGTAAAGGCACTCCAAAAAAAGTGGTGGCTGAACAAAAACGGCCTTTCCTCAAGGGAATTTCGATATATAAATAGAAACTTAAAAGAAGCGAAGGAAAAAGTAAAACGGCTTCAAAAACAGCAATTAAAGGTAAGGTCACTCGGTGCTTTCAAACAAATACTTGAAATTAACCGCTTAACGAGGAGAATATATCAGCTTGTTAAAAAAGAGCCAAAACGATTCTTTTCAGCAGAGTCATTCTTTTTCTATCATTTAGACTCTGTAGTGGAAATAACCGAGAAGTACACCTTCCTTGCATCTCAGCCTGGTAAAAATAACGAAACATTCCTTTCCCTTCAACAAACCCGTACAACACTTGATGACTTAACGGGGTCATTGGAAAATGATTTACAAAAAGTGTTGGCCGACGACATGGATCATTTACGATTTGAACTAAATTTCGCGAATCAACATTTATCTCATAAAAAAGATCTCAAATAACTTTCGGAGGTTTTATCATGGAGCAACGAAATGAACAATCAGAACTGGATTTATTGCTTTCAAACCCATTTGGAGATGAAATGCCTGTTGGCACTGAACAAACAAAGTCGCCATTGTTACTCGATCGTCTGCCGAAAGAACAGCAGGAGAAAGCGAAACAATTAGCCTCACAAATCGACTACAAAGATTATGAAGCCATTTTGAAATATGGAACAGCTGCTCAATCACAACTATCCAACTTCTCTCATTCAATGTTGGACCATGTCCAAAAACGCGATATTGGTCCGATTGGAGACGTATTAAGTGACTTGATGAAGAAGCTTGAGCAAATGAATCCGGATGAACTGAATACTAAACAAAAAGGAGTTTTCAAAAAGCTATTCCGTAAAGTGTCTTCATCACTTCAGGAGGTTCTGTCTAAATACCAGAAGATCGGTTCCCAAATTGATAGGATTTCAGTGAGACTCGAGCATTCAAAAAAGACACTGCTCGATGATAACCGATTATTGGAAACCTTATATGAAAAAAATAAAGATTACTTCCAAGCACTTAATATGTACATTGCTGCTGCGGAAATCAAACGAGAAGAAATTCAGAACAGCCTACTCCCTACTTTACGCAGAAAGGCTGAGGAAACGGATGATGAATTGATTTATCAGGAAGTTAATGACACGATGCAATTTCTCGACCGATTGGATAAACGCATTCATGATTTAAAGTTAAGCAGACAGATGACCATTCAGTCTGCCCCTCAAATCCGATTGATTCAAAATACAAATCAGGCACTGGCTGAAAAGATTCAAGCTTCCGTCCTGACAGCGATCCCTCTCTGGAAGAATCAAATTGCCATTGCCCTTACCCTACTGAACCAACAGAAGGCAGTAGCCGCTCAAAAGCAGGTTTCCCGTACGACCAATGAACTGCTACTGAAAAATTCCGAGATGCTCAAGACGAACAGCATCGAAACGGCGAAGGAAAATGAACGAGGAATCATCGACATCGATACTCTAAAGAAAACACAGGAAAATCTTATTTCCACAATCGAAGAAACACTGGCTATCCAGGCAGACGGCAGACAAAAGCGACAGCAGGCAGAACAGGAAATGGTCACTATGGAAAACGACCTGAAACAGAAGCTCATCGAAATGAGAAAATAATCAAGAAGGTTTGTACCATTTCACGCTAAGTAGTAAAGAACCCTTCAGCTCAATTACATTTGAGCTGAAGGGTTCTTTTTGAACTATAAAAAACAGAATAGTTATATCATTATTTCTCTTCATTATGAACAATGCTATCCGTGATGGCATCATATTCCTTCTCTGCTATCGAACTACTGATGATTTCTTCTTTTTCCAGCCTTGATATCGCATCATATTCAGCGTACAGTGCATGTTTTTTCAGAGTTGAAAGCTGGTCTGCTTTTAACACAGGATTACGCTCAAACAATTCATCTAATTGTGCACGAAGCATATCAATCCTCTTCTTATACGTATCAATGAGTTCATCTGAGACCGGGTCAGTGATATATAGTTTCTGTTTCACTCGATGAATCTCTGAAATTGCTGTTTCATACCGATGAAGCTGACTTAGTAATTTCTGAAATTCATCTTGACCTTCTTCTTTAGGCTTAATGCCCAATACGTTAATTAACGGCTTTATGGTAAGTCCCTGCACCACAAGACTGAATAATACCACACTAAAGCCCAGGATCAGCACATCTTCCCTTCCCGGGAAGTCACGGGGCAAACTAAGGACAAGTGCAATTGACAGTGACCCTTTTAATCCACCCCAATTCAGTATGTGTTTCCACATATGCGGAAAGTTCCCAATAAGAGATAAGCTTGTATATACTGCAATGCTTCTTGCAACTACTACCAAAAGAATCGCTGCGAATATGTATGGCCATTTATCAAGGAGATCGATCCTGGTTATCTCAAGGCCGACCATCAAAAAAACCAGTGAATTGGCAAGTAACGCTGCTACATCCCAAAAACTATTGATATTCAGCTTGGTAGTGGGACTCATTCCGATTTTCGCGCCGAAATTCCCAAAAATCAAGGCGGCAATGACCACGGCAATGACCCCTGATGCATGAACACTTTCCGCCAAAAGGAAAGAGCCGTAAAAAAGGATGACACTAAAAATGATTTCGAGAGGATAGTCATCATAATATTTCGTTAATATTGAAAAGGCATAGCCTAAGGAACCACCGATGATGACGCCTAATGACACCACCCTGATGAACTCCCATATACCACTCCCAAGTCCTGCCCAACCTGCATCAATATATGATACAAGATAAAAGGCGGAAATATTGAACAGTACAACGGCCAATCCGTCATTGAATAGACTTTCTCCTTCAATCACAACGGCCAATCTTTTCTTCACTCCGACGCTTTTGAAAATACTCAACACGCTGACAGGGTCTGTTGCACTCATGAGTGCCCCGAAAACGAATGCCGCCGGTATGGAAAAACCAAAGAAATAGTAAGCTGAAAAACCGATGATCAAGAATGAAATCAGCGTTCCTCCGAATGCGAGGGCGATGATCGGTTCTTTGTTTGCCTTAAGATGGGAATATGGCAGCTTTAGCGCGGCTTCTCCCAGGAGGGCTGGTAAAAACAGCGTAATAATGACAAAATTAAAGACTTCACCTTCTGTAATGAAATCTTTAAGCGGCTCCAATACAGGTATATTAAATAGTCCAATCAGGGCTCCGACGATAACGAGAGCAATCGGATAAGGCTGCTTGAATTTCTTCGCAATCGCTGTAATTCCGGCTGCTATCATCACTAACATAAGACCCAGTTCAAAAATATGGTGCATATTCAATTCATGCATACTCAGCGCTTCCTCCCTTGTACATTCCATTTCCCTAATGTTTCTATATACTAACTTTCCCTTCTATGTAGAAACGACTCACCAGCCTTCCTCCCATTTTCAACCAAAAAAAGAATGACCTTATGTTTACCATTAAGTCATTCTTCTTTAGTATACAGATTTTCCCTCTGAGAATAAAACCTTAATTTCTGTTAGTGGCCTTTCAGAATCCAAATATAATATCGTTTTTTATTCGTTGATTCCTCTTTCCATCCATCTTGATTCAGCTGTTGATTCATTCGATGATATTCTTGTATGTTTACATTCAATTCAGACAAATTGTTCAAGATCCCATCCCCTTTTCACTTGATACATTCAGTTTATTTGATTCGCTATATGAATGTATGAGATAGATGATTGATTTTCTTTCAGACTGAAGTCGGAATTGATTTCCCCCCTTGGGCCATCTAGACGTGGATCTCTTGCAATGTTTACAATAAAAAGACGACTACAAGTTTCAGAGTGTAGTCGTCTTTTTTGGTGTTTTAAATACTTTTGTACAATAGTTTTCTGAGTAAAGGGAACAATACTTCCGGGAGCTCCTCTACATCGGAAACAAGGATGCTGTAATTCCCATAAATATTTTGTATGGTTGCTCTTTGGGCGTCATCTATCTCTCCGTTGGCTAAGAAGACATTAATGACCTCGATTCCTTTTTTCCTTGCATCCAGTACGGCCTCGTGAGTATCGACAATCCCATTTTGTTCATATTCCATAGCCGCAGGCTCACCATCTGAGAAGACAAGAAGAAATTTCTGTTTTTCATTCCGCATCAAAATTCTTTCTGTCATTAACCGGATCGCAAATCCATCCCGATTATCCTCCTCCGGTTGAAGTTGCATGATTTCTGAACCACTTCCTGGTTTCAAAGAAGTATAGAAATTCAATACAGGATTCATATAATTGGGTTGACTGGTTTTGGTGGCACGATTGGTATCTTCCCAAAAGCCGACGACTTCATGTGGTACACGAACTGACTTTAATGATTCATGAAATAAGGTAATTCCAAGCTTCGTTTGATCCATTTTGTCATACATGGATCCTGAACAATCGACGAGTAGAGAGAACACAGCATCTATTTCCGAAGATGGATTCTGTTTTTTATAGAAAAGCCTTGGATTATCATCCGTGATAAATCTCAATAACTTTTTATTTAATCTTCCAAAATGCAGGTCTGTTCTAGGCTGTATCCGCTTGTGTTCCAATGTCTTCTCAATCATCTTTTGCAGTTTTTTTTGATAAGGGGCAATCAGCCCCTTGTTGTGATTATACGCATCCTTTTCTTCAGAAGTAGGGACAGCGGGGGTGATAAAGTGAGGCACGGCAAATCGATTATCCTTGCCATATTCACTTTCACCACCTCCAGACTCTTCCCTCTCCATCTCTTGCGCTTTCACATTGTGATACTGCTCTCGATCCGTGTCTTGGGCAGACCCCTGAACCATGGCCAGTGCCTGATCACCGTCATCGCCTTCACGGACCCCTTCCCCCATCAGATCGGATTGTGAGCCTTGATCTAAATCAAATTGCAGGAAGGATTCCCCTTTATCACTGGTTTCCCTATGCCAGGTACGGAATTCTTCATCCATTACTTCTTCTTCGCCTGTGCTTTCTTCCTCCAGAATATCCTGGTTCTGAAGGGGATCCTTTCTCTTTAAATCGTCAAATGTTTCATTGAACGGATCAACCGTCTCATAGACGTCTTCAGGCAAGTGGAAATACTCATTTAACATATCTTTACGAACGATTTCATCCACTACCTCTACGATTTCCAACGCGACCTTCACTACATCTCTTGTTGACCCGGTTTCAAAAAAGCGTGTGATTTGTCCGTGAATAAAGGGCATGGCCATGTCGATATCCTCATTAATACTCACCGGTTGTTCTAACGGTGACTGAGCATGTAGAAGAAGGAATATAGAATTGAAGAGTGCATCTGTAAACACACTTTTTGTCAAGTTGACTTTCAGTTGGGCATCAAAGTGTTGACGATACAATTTTCTTCTTGTTTCAAAGGGCTTTTTCGTACCTGGGCGTTTGGATTTACAAATTTCCTCCAGCCTTGTTTCTTCCCCGATGACAAACAATTGCTTGGCGAAACGGGGTACCGAAGTGGATTTCACTTTCTCGATGTACTTCCTTACCTCATCATTATCGGTTTCATAAAGATTACCGATTGTTCTCAAGTAGACATCACTTTTCAACCCATGTACTTCTTCTTCCCTTTTACGATGATCCCAGAAATGACTGACATAGACCGTTTCCTCTTTATGATCCAAATATGAGAATGGACCGTACTTTAAGTTCATATCCGCATTCCTTGAAAGTGTTTTCGTAAGGTCTGCCATTTCCATCACTAAAAAGGAATCAATGTTTTCATCATTAAATTGTATAAATCGATGCATTATAGATCCCTCATTATTCAAATAATGTCTCTGCTATATTCAGAATCGCCGCTTTTTCCCGTTCATCTTCAAGCTTATCGACGATCCCTCTCTTTATAGCACGCTTCGCTGGAAGATACAGGGCCAGATCGCAAGCATCCAGTAGTGCACGTATAGAAGCTGATTCCTCTGAGATTTGTCCATTTTTCACTTGGATTAATAAGTCCGAAGACAAATGGACAAACTGGCTGATGAGTAAAGGATCTGTCAGTTTACTTTGACTTTCAATGACACTCTTTAACGTATCTCCTTCAATATATGGTACATCAATGACAACAAAGCGATTTTTAAGTGCCTCATTTAATGGGACGGTCCCAACATACCCCTCGTTTATTGCGGCTACGACACCAAATGAAGGTGCAGCTTTCACCACTTCCCCTGTAAATGGGTTCGTTATACTTCTTCTGTAATCCAACACACCATTTAGAATCGGCAATGTTTCGGGTTTAGCCATATTGATTTCGTCGATATAGAGCAAATGACCTTTTTTCATAGCTTGAATGACAGGTCCCTCTATAAATTCAATGGTACTCTTCCCGTCTTTTTCACTGATCGTTTTATATCCTAGTAATGCTTCCGCATCTAAATCCACTGAACAGTTAATGCTATGCATCGGCTGTGAGAAAATAGAAGATAATGTATCGGAGAGCTTTGTTTTACCTGATCCCGTTGGTCCTTTAAGGAGAAGGTTTTTCCCTAAGGAGAGTGAGATGATGCTGTCCTCTATGATGTATTGTTCACTCGCTGTATAACCGCCTTCACCGATTAAAGATTGATCCCCAGTAGAGGCGAATGATTGTTTTCTTTCGTTTATTGTATGATTGACCGATTCCGGTAAGCTTCTTTCCAGATTCATGTTTTGACATCCTTTCCATTTCACATACTTGTCATTCTACATGGTATAGCGCTTACACTGCAAAGGGTCTGCCCAAATTTGTCCACTCCTGATTTAAACTAATCTCTTAACCCATTCAAAAAAAGCACCCCGATCGGGTGCTTCTCACACATCTATATTTTTAAATCACAACGAGTGAATCCTCTATATACATACATACCAGCTTTTTGATAGACAATCGTGGCGTCTGTGTAGCTATCGCTGTCCACGGAGAGAGCTGCTGTTTTCATCCCTCGTTCCCTCAATTTCCAGAATGCGTAGGAAAGCAGAGAATGAGCAAGCCCTTTTCGACGCTGGTTCCTCTTTATCCCGAGATGAGAAATTTCACCCATTTTGGTTTCTTCATTGACAGAGCAGAGAATAAATCCGACCACCGCATCCCCTTCCTTTAATAGAAACCAAAGAGTCGGATCAAATGATGGACGATAAAAACGCTGTTTGAATTCTCCTAACTCAGTCGGGTGATAATCAAAATGGTCAGAGAAAACGTCTTCAAATAGTTCATGAAGGTCATGGGTTTCAGTTTCGGGATTGAAGCTGGTAATTCGATGTGATGAAGGCAAGGTTTCATTTGTCAGGGATTCAAGATCCTTTTTCATCTGAAACCAGTAACGGGTCGGAATAAATCCACATTTCTCAAACGACCGCATCTCTTCTTCAAAATTTGCAGATAATATGATCGACTTGGTATCACGACGATCTCTCTTTCGGATCATAGCGGATGACACTAATTCTTTGGCCATCTCCGTTATATAAAGGTCCATCCGTTCATTAGGATTGGCCAGAATTAAAGAGGGTAGGCGATGATCCTTTTCTGTCAGTATAGTGATGGCCACTAATTCCCCATCATGCCATAATCCTTTGCGATCGCTTTCTGGAATAGATTCGATCATTTCCAGTATTTCATATTCGCTCGTCTGGATCTCACCATATACCTTTGATTCATAGTTATTAAAAAGTTGTATAAGTGAGGACCGGTCCTGAATAGTAATCACTCGTTTACTAAATAATTGCTGCATATTCCGTCTCCCCATCTGATCAAGTTTTTCAGAGCTGTTCTACATAACCTAAATAACAACCAGAAAATTCAGTCTTGAAAAACCAGAAAAAATTCTTCATTCAGAATGTAAAAAGCCGATTTCCCCCATTCAGGAAGAAATCAGCTGGAAGTAGGATTACACTTCTTCAAAATACTCTTTGTAGAAGCCACCCATTTTGCCACTTTCATCGATTACGAAGTAGTAGTCTTCGGATTCATTTTTCACTTCGTATTCTTTTCCAACCGTGAGGACATTTGCAACTGTATATTTCTTTGCATCTGTATGTACACACTTTACCTTTTTATTCGTATTATGCTCTGTCCACGTCTTATGGATCAAATCAATAACCTCCTTTTGATGAGAACTATGCTACTAGTATATTCTTACAGGGGCATTTGTTCAACTACAATCTATATGTTCGCTTCAGTTGAATTATTCAGCAGATGTCCTGAAAAAACTTGTGTCAAATATTTGAGATTTTTGTCACCTCACACCATTTATATGGTATATTATAGGAGATTAAAGGTTTAGAGAGGTAAGATACTAGTGAAAAAAGGATTGACCAAGATAGGGATGCTCTTCTCGATCATACTGTTTGTTTATATGAATACACACAGGCCAAATGAAGAACAGTTTTACACATGGCTTTTGAATGAATATGATATTGAATGTCATGAATCGATTACGTGCACGAAAAAGTCTCAGGGAAATTCTTACACCACTCTGATCGAAACCGGATCGAATATTAAAAACGGGTATTTATTTTTTAATACGATCGGCAAGATCTATGAGGATGAGGATGGATCACAAATCACGGTAAAAGCGATGGGGATGTTCGGTAAATATTTCACGATCATAATTGATGAGAAAGGCTGATGGAGACGCCAGATTTCCACCAGTCTTTTATTATTTTCGATATCTTACTTTTTTCCATTTGGTTGAAGCATTGCTTTTTTTCATGGTGAAAACGAGACCCGATACCATCATAAAGAGAAATAGGAGTACAAAGAAAATCCCTGCTTTCACACTCACTTCCTCTAAAACTACCTGAAAGCTCTTAGGAAAGTAACGTCCAATCTGAAAATAGATGATTCCCCATACGAAAGCAGAAGGCAGGGCATAGAGGAGGAATTTCATGAAGGAAATTCCTTTTGACGTTCCTGCAATGTAGGGCATGAATAATCGGACTCCGGGTATGAAGTAGCTGAATGAAATCGCCAAAGGGCCGTACCTATTTAGCCAACCCTCTCCATTTTCAATGAGTTTTTTAGATTTATTCCCATTCATCAGTCGAGAAGATAATTTTGTACCAAAGTATCTTCCATTCAAGAAGGCAAAGATTCCATAAGAGATTAATCCACTATACATAAACAGAAATGAGGTAAAGGGGTTAAAATTTCTCCATTCAGAAAGATAACCGGCTAGTGCTGCAGCAAGTTCGTTTGGTACCGGCAAACCCAAAAATACAACCCAACTAAAAAGGAACATCGCGATATAGCCATATTGATCTACTAATTGAAGTAAAAAATCCATAGCACACCTCATCTCACTCGAAGGGATTTATATTCACACAAGTTCCTCCAGGTCATATCTTTAATACCCCCGGATGGATAAAGTGAAACTCTGGTGTATTAGAGTTCAACGGTTAACTGGGTCTTAGGAGGTCTTCTACTTGCTCCTCTGACATGCCTATTTCCACTAATTGTCTTTGCAACCTTTTATGGTAGGACATGCTTACATGTGGATGGCTGCCCCGAAGGATCTCTCTGGCATAGTGATCGGGAGGGCATGTTTCATCATTCTTCTCCTTCACAATAAAGGTCAATACATCTTTAAATGGTTCGCCTCCTATCATAATGTCTATGAAAGCTGCCCTGTACCAACCCGGGGTGACTCCCTCCCTCGTAAACAAGTATTCTACTGCCTCCTGAGGTATATCATATATCACGCCTTCCATGGTGCCTCCATCTTCAATGATGTCTCCACGACCGCCATCCTGTACCTGAAAGAGATATTTCATTGTGTATCCTTTCAAAACACCTGCCCCAAGACAATTCATGAAATGTTGATCTACTTGGGCTTTTTTAAATCGGTCATCGTCCATACAGGAGCCGTATGCAAAATAAAGTGTTCTTGCAAGTTTCCTTTGCAAAAATTGATGTACCTTCCAGTCACCTGAAGGAATTTCTTCTTGGAATAAAGCTTCATTTTCTGAAAAATATACAAATGCCTCAAGTTCTCCTGTATCGGTTTCGATTTTTTTCAGCTTCCGGATATAAAGGTTGTTTTCACGACCTTCCAGGAACTCCTCCAATTCATCAACCTTTGATAATATGTCAGAGTTAATCTTATATACTTCTCCATAGACGGTCCCCTCACCTTCTCTAAGGGCCGGATAACCTCTATTAGTCTCGTAAAGGACCCCCTCAATCCACGCTTGTTCGCGGACTAATGAAGCTTCCTTTAATAATGTATGATTACTTTCATGCCTTCTTAACGTTCCATAAACAAAAACATACACTGCTTTATCCCTCTCCTTTTATTAACATAACTTTATTATAGTTAATCGAATACATTGTCTTTTTTTTATTTTATCAAACGGTCCAGGAAATTTCAGTTATTCTCTACTTCACTATACGATTAATGATAAAAGGACATTCCAATTCATATGGAATGTCCTCTCGGGAAACGCTTTCAATTTTTTAGTTTCTTTTCGGTAAGGCCGTTTGTTTTGCTTGCTCTCTTAATCGGAATTTCTGGATTTTCCCTGAAGCAGTCATCGGATAGGCATCGGTAAATTCAATATATCTTGGTATTTTATGGCGGGATATCTTCCCCGTACAATACTCTCTGATTTCTTCAGAAGTTGCGTTTTGACCTTCTTTCAGAATAATCCAGGCCATAACCTCCTCGCCATATACCTCATCGGGAATACCTATGACCTGAACATCCAATACCTTTGGATGGGAATAAAGGAACTCTTCAATTTCTCTCGGGTAAATATTCTCACCGCCTCGAATGATCATATCTTTCAGCCTTCCAGTGATCCTGCAATATCCATGTTCATCCATTACGGCAAGATCACCTGTATGAAGCCATCCATCTTCATCAATCGCATGCCTTGTTGCCTCATCATTTTTGTAGTACCCCTTCATTACGTGATATCCACGGGTACACAATTCACCCTGTACGCCATTTGGAACTTCCCGATTTGAACCAGGCTCCACAATTTTCACTTCAACATTCGGAAGTGCTTTCCCAACGGTTTCGACCTTCAGTTCAATTGGATCGTGAGTACGTGTTTGGGTAATCACAGGTGATGATTCAGTCTGTCCATATGCAATCGTGATTTCATCCGCTCCCATTTTGTCCATAACACCTTTCATGACCTCAATCGGACAATTGCTCCCTGCCATGATACCCGTTCGCAGATGAGACAAATCAAATTGTTCAAAGTCAGGATGGTTCAGCTCGGAGATAAACATAGTCGGCACTCCATGAAGGGCCGTACATTTCTCATCCTGAACCGTCTTAAGGACCTGTCTGGCATCGAATTCCTGTAATGGAACCATTGTTGCCCCAACGGAAACGCATGCAAGTACCCCTAATACACATCCAAAACAATGAAAGAAAGGAACCGGAATACATAAACGATCCTCAGAACCAAGCCTCATGCATCCGGCAATGTTATAACCATTGTTTACGATATTGGAGTGAGTAAGCATGACCCCTTTTGGAAAGCCCGTGGTACCTGAAGTATATTGCATATTGATCACATCATGGGGGGATAGGCTGGAAAGTATTTCATCAAGCTCTTGGTCCTCTACCTCTCTTCCCTTATCCATGATATCTTTCCAACTATATGTACCCGGATAGGAATTTTCCCCTAAAACAATTACATTCTTTAGGAAAGGAAGTTTTGCACTCTTTAATTCCCCCGGTTTGGAAGATTTCAATTCCGGACAGATCTCATAAAGCATGTCAATATAAGATGCACCCCTGAATTCTTCCATCAAAATAATGGATTGACTGTCAGACTGTTTTAGTAAATATTCTAATTCAGCCGTTCGATAGTTCGTATTGACGGTCACCAGAACAGCACCCATTTTCCCCGTGGCGAATTGGCTTACCAACCATTCAGGTGTGTTTGATGCCCATATAGCAATATGATCCCCCTTATTGATCCCAAGCTTTATAAATCCTTTTGCAGCCTGTCTGGACAATTGATTAAAATCGTAATATGACCATCTTAATCCCCTGTCTGCATAGACAACCGCTTCAATATCAGGCTGAATCCTTGCTTTTGTTTCGAGAAGATCCCCTACTGTAGTGTGTAAAATCTCCGACAAATGAATATCCCCCTTTATTTAGACCATTTGAAGATTGGAACCCTTCAGCACTAGTCAAAAGTGAAAATCCAGTTCCTTATTCGTGTATATTATCACAAAAATTAAAATTTTCAAACTAATTACCATCTATTTATAGGATCTTGTTGCATTGTTATATTATCAATGATCATTTCGCAAAGATTGTTGTTATTCTTACAGAGGCTATGATGCTGCAAATGCTCAGTCGTTGAATGTGTGCTTGAGGGGGAAAGGAACTGATCTGCGACATTATTCAACATGATTAAAAAAGCACAACTAGATTATGTAGACAAAAATCGTCTAATCTAAACCAAAAACAACAAAATAACTTAAAATCCAACTTTAGAAGTGATTTACGAAAAAACTCTTTTCAAATGAGTGATTTCTATGTAGAATATATAGAAAATATAGAAAATTCTATATTTTATACATTTCCTGGGAGGTTGGTCATGAAAATCTTAAGTAATGAACAGTTGGTAGCAGCTTATCGTGATGCTGAGAAACAAGGGAATGATCAGGACTGGATTTTGCTTCTAAAGAAAGAAATTCGTAACCGTGGATTGAAACCTTTTAGGAAATCTTGACCAAGTAAAGAAACATAAAATTAGAAATTTTGGCTTTTATCTCACCCCCTGAGAATTCAATTGGCAGACAGACTCATATTCATTTGAGTCTGTCTTTTTTCATTTTCTTTGAACCATGGTATTCCTCGATAAGCTTATATTGCTCACTATCGAGCAGTCCCATTTTATGAAATAAATAAGAATATTGGATCACTTTTTTTGAATGAAATGTTTTCATATTTTCACCCTCTCCGATTGCCGTCCCAAATTTGCCTTAAGTAAACTTTATTTTACTTATCCATATTTTATGTTGATGGTGAAAATTTGTGAAAAAAAAAGCTGATTCACATACCATAAATGGTCATATGAATCAGCAAAACATTCATCTATCATTATTCAATCAGGATAGCTTAACCTTCTAGAAGTAAATCTTCAGGGTTTTCAAGTAAGTCTTTCACCATTGCAAGGAACCCAACAGCTTCTTTACCATCAATGATTCTATGATCATACGATAAAGCAATGTACATCATAGGACGATTTTCCATTGTATCCTTATCAATGGCTACAGGACGAAGTTGAATTTTATGCATTCCAAGAATTCCAACTTGAGGTCCGTTTAAGATTGGAGTGGACAGAAGTGAACCGAATACCCCACCATTCGTAATCGTAAATGAACCACCTTGAAGATCTCCTAGCGATAATTTATTATTTCTAGCCTTAGTGGCCAGTTCCATAATTTCGCCTTCGATTTCTGCAAAGTTCTTGCGCTCACAATCACGTACGACCGGTACAACAAGCCCGTCATCTGTAGACACGGCTACACCGACATCATAGAATTTTTTCAGGACAATTTCGTCTCCATCAATCTCAGCATTGACATAAGGGTATTTCTTCAAAGCTGCTACTACTGCTTTTGTGAAGAAACTCATGAAACCAAGTCTTACATCATGATCATCAAAGAATTTGTCCTTCTTCCGTTTACGCAGCTCCATTACTTTACTCATATCAATTTCATTGAACGTCGTTAACATGGCTGCTGTTTGTTGAACCTCCACCAAACGTTTTGCAATCGTTTGACGACGACGGGACATTTTCTCACGTACTACCGGCTTTCCATCATCTTTCTTAGCAGGCGCTTTCTTCTCCTCGGCAGAAGGTTTAGAAGGTGCTTCAGCTGGTTTATTGCTATAGGCTTCAATGTCCTGTTTACGCACTCGGCCTAGTGGGTCTGTAGGCACATCAGAAAGGTCAATCCCTTTTTCACGTGCTAATTTTCGTGCTGCCGGAGAAGCGATTGGACGATTCTTTTTATCTTCTTTCGCTGTTGCATCTTCATTCGTGCTGTTTTCCTTCACTTCTTGCTTTGGCGCATCTTCTTTTGCTTCAGAAGAAGTGGACGCTGCTTCCCCTCCGGCACCAACAATGGCAATCACTTGACCGACTTCAACCGTATCACCTTCGCCTGCCTTTAGCTCTTTGATTGTACCGGCTTCTTCTGAAATGACTTCAACATTCACTTTATCCGTTTCAAGCTCGACAATATATTCGCCTTTTTCAACATAATCCCCTGGTTGTTTCAACCATTGTGCAATTGTACCTTCTGTAATTGATTCTGCTAATTCTGGAACTTTAATTTCTGCCACTGTGATGTCCTCCTCTTTCTTATCGGGTTAACGCTTCGGTAATAATCCGTGATTGTTCTTTTTTGTGTACAGTCGGTTCCCCTTCTGATGGACTGGAACGTCTGCGACGACCGACATAATGAACCTCTACTCCCTTTGGTGCAAGGTCTCTGAGTCGTGACTCCGCGAAGGTCCATGCCCCCATATTCTTAGGTTCTTCCTGAATCCAGACCAATTCTTTTAGATTTGGATATCTTTCTAAGATGGCTGTTATATCTCCTTTAGGGAAAGGATAAATTTCTTCGACTCTTAATATATGCAACCAATCTTTATCATCGATATCCTGAAGCTTCTCTTCTAAATCAATTGCAATCTTCCCACTGCATAATACCACTCTTTCAACGGCATCGGGATTTTCTCCAAGACCTTTTTGTTCAAGGACTGAATGGAATTCACCCTGTGCTAATTCATCTGCAGTGACGGCTGCAAATTGATTACGAAGTAAACTTTTCGGCGTCATAATGACCAGTGGCCGAACTTCTTCTTTTTGTAAGATGGCTGCCTGACGTCTTAAAATATGGAAGTATTGACCGGCTGTGGAACAATTGGCAACTGTCCAGTTATATTCTCCACCAAGCTGTAAAAATCGTTCAAGACGGGCGCTGGAGTGTTCAGGTCCCTGTCCTTCATATCCATGTGGAAGAAGCATGACAAGACCTGTTTTTTGTCCCCATTTTGCCCTTCCGGCAGAAATGAACTGATCAAACATCACTTGTGCCATGTTCGAGAAGTCACCAAATTGGGCTTCCCACAGCACCAGTGTTTCTGGAGCGAATACATTATACCCATATTCATATCCGACAACTGCTGTTTCGGTAAGAGGACTGTTATGGACAACAAATGATGCATGGCTATCCTTCAGGTTGTGTAAAGGAATGTATTCCTCACCGGATTTCTCATCATGAAGTACCAAGTGGCGCTGAGCAAATGTTCCCCTCTCAGAGTCCTGACCGGTCAATCGAATCGGCGTACCGTCCTTTAATATAGAAGCAAATGCCAGTGTCTCGGCATGTGCCCAATCAATTTTCCCTTTGCCTTCAAATACCTGACTTCTCCTCTTCAAGATGCGATCTAATTTCTTGAATACATTAAATCCATCTGGCCATTGAAGAAGTTCATTGTTAAGACCTTCAAGCTTTTCAAAATCAACGCTCGTATTGATTTCCGGTAGCCCGTTTGCTACATCCTCAGGAGGAGCCAGAACTGTGTCGGGATCATCATCTTTTGCCGGTACTTTATCATACGCAGCTTTCAACTCTTCTTCGATTTCAGTATCCATCTTCTCCACATCTGAATCAGTCAAAACCCCCTCAGATATTAGCTTATCTGCATACATCTTCTTAACATTCGGATGATTCTGAATGACAGAATACATCAATGGATTAGTCACCATCGGTTCGTCCATTTCATTGTGTCCAAATCGACGGTAACCGATTAAATCAATGACAAAATCCTTTCCAAATGTTTTACGATATTCATAGGCAAGTACCGCAGCAGCAAGACAAGCTTCTGGATCATCCGCATTGACATGCACGATAGGGACCTCGAATCCTTTAGCAGTATCAGATGCATATTTCGTCGAACGTGAATCGCGGCTCTCTGTCGTGAAACCAATCATATTGTTGGCGATGAGGTGTATCGAGCCTCCTGTATTATACCCGCGAAGTTGACTCATATTTAAAGTTTCAGCCACAACACCTTGACCAGGGAACGCAGCATCTCCATGAATCATGACAGCATAGGATGCTTCCGGTGATTGCTCTGGGTATCCCTTTTCTTCTCTAACTTCCTGAGCTGCACGTGTATATCCGGCAACGATCGGGCTCACAACTTCCAGGTGACTCGGGTTGTTGGCAAGTGTCACCCGTGCGCGTGCCGTAGGTGATTGTTGTGGGGAGATTTCACGGTCAGCCCCAAGATGATACTTAACATCACCCGTCCATCCGAATGTAATGCCAATCGAGCCTTCAGAAGGAATTAAATCCTTGCTCGGCGCATGTTGAAATTCTGCAAAGATCATTTCATACGGTTTCCCGATCACATGAGCCAATACGTTTAAGCGTCCTCGATGCGCCATACCGATATTCACTGTTTTAGCACCGGATTCAACTGAATAACGGACCATTTCGTCCAATAATGGAATCATTGCATCCAACCCTTCAATCGAGAAGCGTTTTTGGCCTACAAAGGTACGGTGTACGTATTTTTCAAAGCCGTCCACTTGAGCAAGTCGTCTTAATAATGCGACTTTTTTATCCTTTGAAAGTGGACTGAAATAGGATTCAGATTCAATTTTTTCTCTTAGCCAGTTCTTTTCTTCAAGTTCATGTACATGGGCATATTCAAATGCCAATTTATTTGTATAGACCTGCCTTAAGTGTTGAATCGCCTGTAAACCGTCTTTAATGTGAGAAGGTGCATTCGGACATAGGAAATCCACAGGGATTTGCTTTAAATCGTCTTCCGTAAGATTAAACTCAGACAGTTCGATTCTTCTTGTGTCCTTATTCCGGTCATTAAGGGGATTAATATCCGCAGCCAAATGACCATATGTACGAATATTATCTGCTAATTTAACCGCAGCCACCATTTTACTAAGAGCGGTTGGCTGTTCAGGTAGTGTAAAGGACGAGTCTCCATGCTGTGCGCTGGCGATGACCTTGACATCTTCAACTGTAGGAGGTCCCCATTGTTCAAATAATTCCTTTAGCTCAGGATCTACCTCTGATGGATCTTCAAGGAATTGTTCATAAACCTCCATTACATAACCCAGGTTTGGTCCGTAAAACGATTGCCACGGTTCCCCTTTTGCAGATTGCTTTTTCATTGTGAAAAACCTCCAACTATTTTGCCAGTTAGTATAATTTGGGTATCATGTATTCTTACAATTCATTATTCAAATTTCGTTATGCAAGAATAGTAATTTTTACTACATAAAAACGCTTACAAGGACATTTTATCACTGTGCAGTAGTAAGATAAAGTCTTTATAGCAAATTTCTCAAAATTTTGTTTTCCGCATTTCGTACGTGTCAATTACTTATATTCCCATAATAAATCTTTGGGAAACCTCTTCTTAAATCGACTATTCTGAAATAACATTTTATTAAGCGCTTTCTCATTCACCTTCTTGTATCCCTTTTTGAGTGTGCTTTTTTCATAAACCATCTTACTACTGTTACCTAAAAAAACCAAATATTTTTTGTTAATTTTGATGATTTTTTATTTAGTAATATGTTTATAGAGTAATAGATACAGATTTTTCGTCATCCCCTTAAAATGAACTCATCGCCCACCCATTGCATAGGATGTAACAAGAAAGAAACTCACCAATACTGTTTAAAGTGAGGTGGTTCACATGTTCCCATGGAGTTTATTTCCTTTCAATAAAGGGATGAAAGACCAAATGAACCAAATGAACCCGAAAGAAATGGATTCCTATATACAAGGAATGATGAAAAATATGTTCCCGGGCGGATGGGAAAGCATGATGAATCCGAATGAAATGATGAACGGGGCTCAGTCCTTTATGAATCCGATGGGGAATCATGGGCAGAAAAACAAACCGAAGGAAGATGAACGTTCTCCTTCTGCCATTCCTGCCAGTGTCTTTGAAACATTTGAAGACATCTATATCCGTTTTCACATTCCAAACGAGGAATGGATGAAGAATTTAAAAATATTCCACACGTCCAATCAGGCCATCATAGAGAACATTCCGGGGAATGAAGAAAGACAAGTGATCACTCTTCCTTGTTTAGTAAAGAAAAAAGGGGCTGTGGCTCAATTCAGGGAAGGTATCCTGGAACTGAAAATCCCTAAAAGCATTGATATGCAGTACACAGAAATAGACGTCTCAGAAAAGTACTGAGACGTCTGAAATGTTAATGGGCATATCTAAGGGAAATCCGTATGATGGTTCCATCAGGTTGGTTTCTCAAGGCCGTGATTTCACCGTCATAGTTCTGGATGAGCTTTGATGCAATGGCCAAACCAAGTCCATATCCACCCTTCTCCCTGCTTCTCGCTTTATCTACACGATAAAAACGATCGAAGACTTTTGGAAGATCTTCTTCAGGGATACCGATTCCCTCATCCTTTACCTCGATCATCACTTCCCCTTGATGCTCCATCATCTTCACTTCTATAGTTGAATTCTCATCAGAATACTTGACTGCGTTATCCAGCAGAATAATCATGATCTGCTCAAGGTGCCGTGGCATGATAGTCACCACAGCTTCCCGATTTAACTCATCAAAGGAAGAGAATGTATATTCCTTATGAAGGAACCGAAAGTCCCTTATCACTTTGTCCACTACTTTCTGGACATTTGCCCGTGCGTTTTCCAAATCGAACTTCTCCCGATCCGCCCTGGAAAGCTCCAGCAATTCACCTACCAGCCGCTTAACCCTTTCCAATTCTTCCAAGGACACTTGCAGGGATTCTTCCAGGATGGTTGGATCCTTTTTTCCCCATCTGTTCAATAACGCAAGATGCCCTTCGAGTACCTGAATGGGGGTTCTCAATTCATGGGAAGCATCTTCCACGAATTGTTGTTGCTGCTGAAAGGATTTTTCGATCTGACTCATCATTTTATTGAAAATCTGGGACAAATCACTGATTTCATCATGCGCCTTTACAATTTCGACTCGTTCGTGAAACCCTTTTCTTTCAATCGATCTCATCGTTTCAGAAAGCTTGTTCAGGGGACGTACAAATCTTTTAGCCATATAATAGCCAACGACTGCACTGATCAGAAGTGCCAAAATCCCTGTAATGGTCATCATCCAGAAAAGGTTTTTCATAATCTTTTCATAGCGGTTCAATGGTTGTATGATTTCTACAAACCCATTAAATCGGCTGGATTGAATCGGGGAGCGTCCAATAAGCATTTTCTTTCCCTCAGATTCAATCAGTGTTACAGATTTATCGTGGACAGGTTGAAACGGAACATAAAAGGATGTTTCATTCTCTCCTTTGATTTCCAATTCTTGATTTCCTTGACGATCCAAAATCCGTATTGTCTGGTCTTTTTCTGCAATTTGTTTCATCAAATCCCGGCTATCATAAATATCCTGAACTTGAATATTTTGGCCCCTTTGTTTAAAGAACACGTTGATTTCATCCAAAACCCGGCCAAAATTGTTTTCCTCCTCATCTAGCATCCACTTATTAATGGCGTGATATTGAAAGAAACTGAACAAGAAAAAAGCAAGGAATATGGCTGAACCGGCAGCCATAGCCCACTTCACCTTAAGGGATGAAGGCTTTAAACGATGGAAGTGTGTATTCATGTCCTCATCACATAACCCGTTCCACGTACGGTTTGGATATAGCTCTCTTCGTCTGGTGAATCAATTTTATTCCTTAAGTACCTGACGTAAACATCCACAACATTCGTTTCTACTTCAGTATCGTATCCCCATACTTTGTTCAATAAAACTTCCCGGGTCAACACAATATTCTTATTCTCTAAAAAGGCGAGTAAAAGGTCATATTCCCTTTTCGTCACCTCAATTTCTTCTTCAAGCTTAAAAACCTGCCTGGATTCTTTGTGTACGGTGATATCCCGGAAATGAAAAGTAGTCTGGGTAACAACCGTTTCCTCTTTTATAGCACGTCTGAAAACGGCCCTGAGTCTTGCTAATAACTCTTCGATGGCAAACGGTTTGACAATATAATCGTCCGCACCGCTGTCTAGTCCCGATACACGGTCCATCACGCTATCCCTTGCCGTTATCATTAGAATTGGAATGGATTTCACTTGACGTATCCGCCTGCATACCTCCAGACCATTCAAACCGGGAAGCATCAAGTCCAACAATATGATGTCCCATTCCTCTTCAAGAGCCTGTTCCAGGCCATCCCTCCCGTCGAAGGCGAGACCTACATCATACCCTTCATATTTGAGTTCCAATTCGATAAACCTGGATAGATTCTTCTCATCTTCAATGACTAAGATCCTTTTCACACAATCACCTGCTCAAATGCTTATTACACCTTATTTTAATTTAGTTTTATTAAAAATAAAATCATTAAGGGCATGGAATATTTCAATACCTTGATAAGTCATTAATGTAATGGCAGTAAAACTGAAAAATAATATAGGAATAATTCGAATCCACATGGTTCTAACCTCCCTTTTATCATTACTTTGATTTTCCTCCACCATCATTAAAATAGAATGAGAAAAGGGTGAATTTTCATTAAGAGATTCTTAGGTTTACATAATAAAATTACAATCAATTTAAAATGGTGGTATGAAAACACTCCCGTTGAGGAAAATTAGCTGTGTATAAATAAGAATGAGGTGCACGAAATGGATAGCAAGAAAACGTTAGATTTGTTTGCATTATCATCTATTCCTTTAGTAATGACCCTTGGAAATTCCATGTTAATTCCTGTTCTTCCTCAATTGGAGAAAGAATTAACCATAACTGGTTTTCAATCCAGCCTGATCATCACTGTCTATTCCATTATTGCCATCCTGTGCATTCCCATAGCGGGATTCTTGTCTGATCGCTTCGGTAGGAAGAAAATTTTGATACCCAGTCTGGTCATAGCTGGAATTGGTGGTCTCCTATGTGGCTTTGCGTCGATTTATGGTTCAAATGCTTATCTCTTTATCATCGTCGGAAGGATCATTCAAGGAATTGGTGCTGCGGGAGCCTTCCCGGTAGTTATTCCCACAGTTGGTGATTTGTATGACGAGGATGATCAGATCACCAAGGGGCTTGGACTCATTGAAACATCCAACACGTTCGGAAAGGTATTGAGCCCGGTATTAGGCGCATTATTTGCTGCATGGATTTGGTTTATTCCCTTCTTTTCCATTCCAGTCTTTTCTGCCATTTCAATTGTTCTCATTCTGTACTTTGTCAAAGTACCTCCTATTAAAGGGGAAGATACAAAGCAGACCATCAAAGAGTTCACACATGAAGTGAAAGTCCTTCTTGTTAAGGAAAGGAAATGGATATTCGGAATTTTCATCATCGGCATTCTTTCTATGTTCATACTTTTTGGATTTCTATATTATTTGTCAACCTTACTGGAACAGGCTTATAGCATCAATGGAGTCATGAAAGGGTTTTATCTGGCCATTCCCCTTCTTTTTTTATGTTTGACATCCTATATCACAGGAAAATGGATTGGAAAAAGCAAGGGTATAATGAAGTGGGTGATTGTATTAGGGACCTTGATGAGCTCGGTTGCGTTCATTCCTTTATTATTTAGTGAAGGAAAATGGATCATAATAACCATCTTTTCCATTGCAGGTATCGGTATGGGGGCAGCTTTGCCTTGTCTGGATGCATTGATCACAGAAGGTATCGAAAAGGAACATCGTGGCACAATAACGTCTATTTACAGTTCCATGAGGTTCACTGGTGTCGCTTTGGGACCTCCTATCGTGGCACTCATTGAACCAATGACCATTTTTATTATTTTTATCAGTCTCAGTATCTTCTCAAGTCTTGTTGGTATCTTTTTCATTAAGACTCCTGTCTCTCAGACACCTTCATTATCACCGAAAAAGGCATGACAAAAAACGGGGCCATGGTTGGTTCCGTTTTTTTATAAGGTTTATCAGTGTACCCCCCCCAATCGTTCATGGTTTATGTTTTTTCATATTGTGGTAGATATAACCATAAATATGGAAGAGATGCAAAAGGGGGAATCTGTATGACGTTGCTCATTGTAATCGTATCTTTCTTTATCCTGCTCATCCTAGTGGAAGAAATGGTGTATTATTTTTTACGGTCAAAGATCATGGACGATCCATCCAAAAGGGATAAAAATGAAGGGAAAATGAAAGAATGGTATTATAAAGTGAAATTAAAGCTTCATCATCCCCAATAACGTGTCTACATGAAGGACAGAGAATTAATTTCTCTGTCCTTTTTCATTGAAAGATTACGATCTTTTAATCCACCGTTTCCCTTCCTGATACAGTTTTGGCAATCATTTGTCCTTTATTAATAAGGCTTTTTCCGCAAAAATTATTGACGTTCGGCCGATCCTCCTCAGCAAAGACCGCTTCCGGGGTCTCGCCACGCCCGTTTGAGTCTCCGCAGTTCCCTTCACCCTCTAAAGTAGCAAGTGTTAACAGAACAAAAAAATACTATAAATAGTTAAGAAAGAGAATTAGTACTATTAACTATAATTGATCTCTGCAACTACTAGAAAAAGAGATGGTGTAAGTATCCTGACCCGTACCCGATTATACTGAAACATTTTTGCTGGGAAAGTTGATTGGAGGGAAATCAACCACAACTCCTTACCTTCCTAAACAATAATGTTTACGAAAACAGTCATTAGTAAAGTCACTCTCAGCGAAATAATCGTGCAAAAAAAAGAAGACAAAAGCTTCAGCAAGGCTTTTGTCTTCAAAGGAAAGAAATTAGAATGGGTCTTACATAATAAAGATTTAAACAGATCAGAAAGCTACCCCACTTTCATTCTGTTTAGGGAGTGATAAATCCTTATTCATAAGCAAGATTCATTGTATCGCCCGAAAAAGTGAACTCTATTAAAACAAGATTAAAATTTGATGAGAATATATTCGATCTAGGAGGAAGTCTATCAACAATTAAACAGCTAAGCAGGTTTTATGTTATGATAAATAAGAATTCAGAATGTTACAATACATCTCATGGTTGAAAGGATGAAAAAATGAAAATCGATTTAAATTGTGATTTAGGAGAAAGTTTTGGTACATATACGGTCGGCAAAGATGAAGAAATGATGAATTATGTTACGTCAGTTAACATTGCATGCGGTTTTCATGCAGGTGATCCCCTTGTTATGAAACAAACCGTTACAAATGCACTGAAGCATCATGTAAACATTGGCGCTCACCCGGGGTTACCCGATCTTCAGGGATTTGGTAGAAGAATGATGCACATCTCACCTGAGGAGGCCTATGCTTTCATCCAATATCAGATTGGTGCACTCAACGGTTTTGTAAAGGCACAGGGTGGGAAGCTATCACATGTAAAGCCTCATGGAGCTTTATACAATATGGCTGCCAAGGATTTCACACTTGCTAAATCGATTGCTGAAGCCGTATACGACGTAGACCCTACCCTGACTCTATTCGGATTATCACAAAGCGAACTCACGAGAGCCGGCGAAGAAATCGGCTTACACGTCGCTCATGAAGTTTTTGCAGATCGATCCTATCAATCCGATGGTACATTAACTCCACGCTCTCTTCCAAATGCCGTACTACATAATGAGAAGGAAGTGGAAGAGCAAGTCCTTCGAATGGTGGAAAAACAGGAAGTGGTGTCAATCGATGGGAAGATTGTTTCCATCCTTGCAGACACGGTTTGTCTGCACGGGGATAATGAAGCGGCCTTATCTCTCGCTAAACGTTTATTTAATAAGTTAAGGGTATGAAACAGGGCGATCATCCGCTCTGTTTCATACCCTTGAAAGAAGGTAAATCAGTGAGGGAGATGGAGGTTCTATATGAACAAGACAGCACTTTTAACGGGATTAAGGTGGGGGTTCATCTTTCTCGTAGCATTCGTCATTTTCGTTTACTCATACAAACGGGTCATGTTGCATTCCGGTATTGAATCAGCGATACACAAAGTTTCCCCCCAGGCAACCATAGTTGGAATCATTCAGACTCATACTACAACCAGCAAGAACAAAATCTATAGGGCTCTTTATAAAACGACCGAGGGAAAATGCTTCAACGCATCATTCAAACGTAAAGATTACACAATCCTTGAAAATCAGGAATCCACTTGTCAATAAAGGAGCAAATAGATGAAAAGGGCCATTCATATCTTTCCTACATTTCATACACCTAACAAAATACAGGAAATCAGAAAGAGATACGATCCACTATCAAACAAAATCCCTCCCCATATCACACTCGTTTTCCCATTTGATTCATGCATACCCCAAAAGGAACTGATTCAGCATGTTGAATCAGTTGCGAACCTCTTTTCTCCGTTCAGCCTTACTATGAATGGCATGACTGGATCTGATGAAGAATATTTATTCTTGAATGTTAAACAGGGAAACGATCCACTTATACATTTACACGATGAATTATACAAAGGAATTCTGTCCTCTTTTCGGAATGTTCATATTACATACATCCCCCATATGACTCTAGGAAGGCTCGCGGATCGGGAAAAATGGACTGCCGTCGTTGAGGACTATCAGGATTGGGCAGAAAACTTTCAAACCGTTGTAAAGGAAATTGTCGTAGAAGAAATTGGAGCGGACGAAGTTGCCCATATCATCGGCAGGGTACGACTTAACGAAAACAGGTTTCAACTTCAGCTCTAAGAGGAATGTAAACGAATAGGTCTTACATGAAATGAGGGATATATATGAATAAAACACTCACGATCGATACTAAAAAGCGTGATGAAATGATCGACATTACGGATTATGTACAAGATATCATTTACCATTCAGGAATGAAAGAAGGTCTTGCAGTAGTGCAATCACTACACACAACAGCCGGTATCACAGTAAATGAAAATGCCGACCCTGATGTGAAAACCGACTTTCTCAGGCGGTTAGATGAAGTATATCCTTGGCATCATCCTTCCGATCTACATGGTGAAGGGAATACAGCGGCGCATTTGAAAACGAGTACCGTCGGCCATTCTCAAACGCTCATCGTTTCGGATGGTCACCTAATACTTGGAACGTGGCAGGGGATATACCTTTGTGAATTCGATGGTCCACGTTCAAGAAGGAAAGTGACCGTTAAAGTTATTCCTTCTGATTAAACCTTAGTTTCATGCCTCGAGTCTACTGGTAATGAAGGATGTTGAGAAGTCTACAGGCTTCTCAACATCCTATTTTATCGGGTACGATTTCATTTACCCATGACAAATAACCTTATTCTAAAAAGCGATTACGAATGTTTTCGGAAGGGAGCATACAAAATTCCTGTTTACCGAACCACTTGTATCTATTTCTTGCAACCACCCTATACAACTTATCTCTCAAAGGTTTGGGAATAATGAGAAAAACACTCAACACCCTCCATGGCCATACTAGTCTCGTACAAACCTTCAGGGCTGCTGTCGATTCGATAAATGCATGGTGTTCTTCCACCAATACGAAGCTGTCTGTCGTTTTAGGAATGTTATGCTTTTCTAATAATTCCTGCCCAAACCTGCTTTGTAGCGAGGCAAATCGAAACGTCCCCTCAGGATCGCGATCAATGATGAATCGGACGCTATTATTGCAAAAATTACATATGCCATCAAATAATATTACCTGCATGTCACCAACCCTTGTCCTAATTTAATATCGATCCCTTATACTATTATACCTTCATAAAGAATGATCAAGAAATACACTTTCCCGTGGTTCGGATTCTATTATACATGTTCTGATAAGTGTCCTGCCCTATTAAAGGATCGGACAATCCATTCGCCTTTTTCAAAATGGAGATCAGTGAGGCATCCATTCATGAGTTTTACATGGCCAAGATCAGTCGCATCTTTATGGAACTCCCGAATGATGGCACTTATGACGGCTCCATGAGCGACGACCAGAACCTTTTTATCCGGAAATTGTTGAAGAATATTTCTTAATCCATTGTGCACTCTCTCTACAAGTTCTTCATACGATTCCATGTTAGGGAACGTAAAGTCCGGAAATTGCTTTTCTCGATCTTCACGAAGCATTCCTTCCCCTTCACCGAAAAACCGCTCTTTGAAATGATCCATCTCTACAATATCCAGGTCTAATGCCCCATTGATGATCTCTGCGGTTTTCTTCGCTCTCTGTAGCGAAGTGGTGATTAGTGCATCCCATTGATCGGCCTTTAAAGCCTCCCTGCACATTGCCGCTTGTTGTTCCCCGGTTTCGTTTAATGGAATATCGGTTTGCCCCTGCAACTTTCCTTTCAGATTCCAATCCGTTTGTCCGTGTCGGACGAAGCATATATATGTCATCTCTTCTTCACCTGCCGTTTGATTTAAAGTGTACTTCCCCATTTACACTCAGGGGACTGTCCCAGTGTGAACGGTTCATCAGAAAGTATTATTTTACTAACTTTTATGATATACTATATTACCATTAATTAAGATAATTTCGAAATTTTTAAATTAACATGCAGTATAAGGAGTTGGCTGAAGAAATGAGAGACGAATTATTCTATTTGGGACAAAAAATAGTTTCCCATAAATCAGAAATTGCCCAAGGGGTCATTCACTATCAGGAACAGCGATATTCCGACCAGTTGAAGCTGTCTGGAATAAAAAAGGAACAACTCACAGAATGGCGTATGCAATTAATTGAAATGCTGGGACAATCCTTGTATGAAGACAAAGTGGAAACATTCAGGAAAGTTAAAGAGTGGACAGGGAGAATAGGAAAAGTGGCCCTTGAAAAAGGACTGCCTCTCAATGAATCTTTAAAAACGTTGTCCGCATTCCGTACTGCCATATGGGACATATTCACTGAACAATTGCATGATAACCAAATTTCCGCTGCCCTTATGCTCCAGGTAAATAAAGAAATCAATCCCATACTGGATGAAATTGCTTTTCTATTGAACGAAGTATTTCTTACCCAACAAAAAGATCAGCTTGCGTTAATACATAACGCAATGGATGAACTTTCGGCACCGATTGTACCGATCGCAGAGAAGATTGCCATCCTTCCTCTCATTGGGGAAATCGATACACATAGAGCGAGCTCAGTCATGGAAACAGCATTAAGGAAGAGTTCTGAATTACAATTGGATTTTTTATTCATTGATATTTCCGGTGTTGCTATCATGGACACAATGGTTTCCCATAATATCTATCAAATCATCAATGCCCTTAAAATGATGGGTGTACAATCTGTATTAACCGGAATTCGCCCAGAAGTGGCTCATACATTAGGGAATCTTGGTATTACGTTTGAAGACTTGAAAACAAGCGCGAGTCTAAAGAAAGCCCTTGAAGACGTAGGGTTCACCCAATATAAAATGGTCCTCCCTGTATAATTATAAAACCCAGATTCCGTCAGACACGGCTTCTGGGTTTTTTCACAAATAAGATTATAAGTAGTCTTTTTTCACTTTGTGATGGAGAAGGATTTGTATACTCTGAACAGCCATATAGATCGGTATGGACCAATACATTTTGTAGCCCTTATCGAAGTGAAAAATCCCGATTTTCACTGAAATCCATTCCATCAAAAGGGAGAAAGCGGTCCATATCAATATGTATGCAAGATTCATGATCCCATTAATCCTCAACTTTTTGTATATATAAATAAAAAAGTAGCTATAAGGACCGTACATAATATAGCTGACGAAATCAATTCCCTGGTAGGCAGAGCTGTCATTTACATCGTAAAAGTCCCAAGGCGGTATACTGATGGTGTGATCATAAAACATTCCGATTGATATTCCATAAACAAAGTAGCTGAAGCCCTCAAGGAAGGAAAAAATCTTTGGAGTCACCCATATCAACAACAGAAGTCCAATCAC
The DNA here is from genome assembly GCF_044542955.1 of Rossellomorea sp. NPDC077527. NCBI lineage: Bacteria > Bacillati > Bacillota > Bacilli > Caryophanales > Bacillaceae > Rossellomorea > Rossellomorea sp. NPDC077527. Next base: position 381,507 of record NZ_JBITVL010000004.1, read on the forward strand.
GCTGATGATGATGAACCACTCATTCCAATCAAATGATCTTTCATAAATTCTGTCCAATTCTTCCCTCCTCCTTCTTCATCAAGTGGTAGAGCCCTTTCCCCATCCATATACATATCAGCAGATATACACCATTAATAATGACAGTATTCAACAAACTCCACTCCGGGTAAGAAAGGGAGTGAAAATAAACATGGAGGACATCCAATACGCTGATAAAGAATAAAAGACAAAGAAAGCAGATCACTTTATCTCTTCTTTTCACATAATATAAATTACCATTTGCCATTATCACCCCTACTAGAGGTAAAATACACTCCCGGTTAATCAGCAGGCTGATAAATTGAATGACATCCTCGGATGCCTTCATCCACTCTAAATTGTACGTCAATATCGTTATATAATTAGTGGAAATAATGGATAACACCAAAAATTGAATGGCATTAGCAGTAAATGAAAGTTTCTTCTTCATAAATAGAACGATATAAATTAAGATGATTAAAACTGAAATAAAGAAAGGAAGTGACATAGTATTCTCCTCTTACTTTTTTCATTATTGTTCCCTTAATTTCTCCGATACATAACACTCAGAGAGCACCAAGATGTTTGAATTGGATGTAAAAGGGAAAATAAGGAACAGTAATCAAGGAGGTAGATCGATGAAACATGAACCTGTAAACCCTATGTATGCAAAAGATGAAATCAATGAGATTTTTGTAGATGGCTTGCAGCGAGACCTTTCACCTGAAGAGAAAAAACTTATATCCGGCTGGACCCAATCTTTCGATAAGAGTGAACGAGCAACCATCATCAATCTTTTGAAGGAATTATTAAACAAACACAAGAGACATGACTAAACTATTTGTTGTTAGCCACTGATCTCAAAGCAGTTGAAATATGAAAAGGCAAGCCCGACATGATGGGCTTGCCTTTTCTCAATCTATTTAGAGTCTCTCTTACATATCATTTGTTAATTCTAATAGTTTATCAATGTCAACGCGATAGATTGGGCGCTTTATATCCTCTTGTCCAAGTTCTACGGTATCTTCTAGTACTTCATCAATGTTCATACTTATAAATACCTCCCAGGTTGTTAATGTCAGAATGAGACACACGGATGATTTGTTCTCTTCACTACTATATAATACGAATGCATTATGTCATTCCTGGGGGTACTTTTCAATTATTTTTGATTTGAATTGTAGATAATAATCAGAAATTTGAATCAAATGCTACAGTATGTTATCGTTAAGCAACACTTGATTCTACTTAAATAGTAATAAATGGGTAGAATAGCTCTCTCCTTTAAGGAGGCATACCAATGAAACGATTTTCAATGCTTCACGTACCTAAGGATTTCAGGCATAGAGGGCGACCGGCTGTAACTGTTCATGTCTTACCTGTCCATAAAGAATACGTTGCGGTAGGTAAATCATTAAGTGGTAACGGTAAAGCTGCAAACAACAAAGAAAAACTAGCCGCGTATTATGCGTATCTAGATACAATACAATGAACGCTTATCTATAATAAACAGCTGATCAGAACGTCATCTGATCAGCTGTTTTAGTTTCAAATATCATCTTTCTTTATAAACCTTTCTTGATATTCATTTAACATATTTCGATGGCTACCCACCATGGCTTGTGGCAGGCTGTCAAATGGATAAAAGGTGAGGTGTATGGATTCTGATGGATCTGCTATCATCTCACCATGAAATTCGTTTGTAAAATAGGCGGTTGTGACAACGTAGAATTCATCGCCATTTTCTGCTTTAATGTATTGATCAGCACCAGAGTATACGTTTAACAAGTGTAATTCTCCCAATTGTAGACCCGTTTCTTCTACGACTTCCCTTCTCGCTGTCTCTTCAGTCGATTCTGCCAGTTCCATCAATCCTCCAGGAAGGCCCCAGGTACCCATGGGAAACCTTCGTTGCTGAAGAAGCACTTCATCCTTCTCATTTAATATAATGGCTACCGCACCGACCAATATCAGCGGACGCGTCCCGACCACTTTTCTTAATTCTTCTATGTATCCCATTTACAACTCACATCTCCCAAAAGGACTGAAATGGTCCATAATCTTTTACAATCTTTTATAACGGTATGTACTCGCACACTTCAAAACCATTCCCGTCCAAATCATAAAACTCAAAGTATGTGACATCTTCATCCTCTTTAATTTTCCCGACTTCAACCCCTTTCTCCAAAAGCTTTAATCGCGTTTCCTCCAGTGCATCAGAAAACAATATTGGTTTGATGGATGAGGGACGGACCTCCCCTGCTTGAATCGTAAGGGTGGACTCCCCTACCCCAATCTTAAAAACCAAATACTTTCCTGAATTGAAAACCTGTTCTAACTCCAATATCTCTTCATACCAACGATGAGCTTTCTCTAAATCCCTTACCAGAATATGGACCGTATCGATTTTTGAGAACAATGAGGTTTCCTCCTTACATAGAGTTAATCTTTTAATAGAGTCAAATGACCTACAATTTCCTTTGCTTCATATTTTTCCATAGGGGGAAGGGCAATAACGGTCAGGGACCCCTCTTTTATCTCCGTTAAGCCACTGTCGTGTATACTGAAATATCCTTTCTCCTCTATCTTCTTCAGTTCTGTCCATTTACCCTTTAAAACCACTTTTTTCATTCCTGTTTGTACCCATTCAATAAAGTCAGCCTGATTGTCTTGAAACGGTGAATCCTGCGACATCAACGAAAGTGTACTCAAGGTTGCAGCATGCGCCACTTGCGCAGCCGTTTTTCCTTTCGACATCTTCAAATCCTTGTTAACGATAAAATATTGCACAAGATCCTTCGCCATTTGTGTGATCCTCCCTTTTGGTTAATCTATGATATATCCTACCACAAACACGCTTACTTCCTCCTTAGTTTCACCTTGTTATTTTCAATCGAGACAATTTTCACCTTCTCACCAACGGTAAAGTCCAAATATTTATCACAGTCCACTGAAAATGTACGACCATTATCAAATTTCATGGCACATGATGGATTTCTCTTTGAAACGTCCAGTATTTCCCCGGATCTGATGCCTACCGGATTCCACCCCTTCCTCTCAGGAAAGTATTTTTCTTCGATTACCACCCACTCTTCTTCTGTGCTGACCACTACCTTTGTAATCACTAAACTCACCAATACGAAAACCAACAATCCCAGGATCGTTGTTTTCATCCAGAATGTTTTCACATGACCCCTCCTTTTCTTTCGTTTCCAACCAACAAGGGAGTATATGTAAAGGATGAGCTAAACATTCGAATACGCTATAAAGTGGAAACTAATTCTACTTGCAAATTGATAATAGTGGATTTATACTGAAACTAACGACCGTTAGTTAGTTATAGGAGATGATTCAACTTGAATGATAATAAACAACGAATAAAGAACGTTGCACTGGATTACTTCGGACAAAAAGGATATGAAGATACTTCCTTGGCGGAAATCGCCAAAGAGGTCGGAATTAAAAAACCTTCTATTTATAATCACTTCCGGAGTAAAGAGGATTTGTTTGTGGAAGTTTTGGAGGATCTTATTGCATCCGAAGTCACGGCCTACAGATTGACTGAAGGAAAAATGAATCACCAAGAACCCCTATTAAACATCAGAAAGCTCTTTGACTTATTCTGTCATCGTTTGATGACAACGAAAGAAGCATTATTGTGGAAGAGGGTTACATTCTTTCCTCCAGAACCATTTAAAGATTTGATACAGGAGCACTTTATACACTTCGAAAAGGTAACCACTTCCATATTAGTGTCTGTTTTTCGTGAAGGGGTTAAACAGAGCCTGTTTCAAGGGATTACAGAGGATGAATTTGTGGCATCGTTTTTATGCTTGGTTGACGGTGTCTTTTTAGAGCATCACTATTACACCAAGGAAATATTCGAGCAACGAATCCAATCGGCTTGGAAGGTATACGAGCGTGGAGTATCAAGTTACAAAGGAGAGTAGCATCATGGGTTGGCTATATGTGATCATTGGAGGGATCCTGGAGATAGGATGGGCGACCGGTTTATCCCTTTCAGAAGGATTTACTAAACCGGTGCCTAGTGTCATTACGGCATTCCTCATATTGGTGAGTTTTTACTTTTTCTCTCATTCCATGAGATTATTGCCCATAGGGACTGCCTATGCGGTCTTCACCGGAATCGGCGCAGCAGGCACTGCTGTAGTTGGGATGTTCTTCTTGAATGAAGGGATAAGTCTATTGAAAATTGCATTTATTTCGTTACTCATTTTCGGAGTCATCGGATTGAAAATGAGTGATAAGTGCGAAAAAGATACGGGAGGTGCTCTCTGATGGCGTGGATGTTCCTCATTTTTGCAGGGTTCTCTGAAGTGGTCATGGTGACGTTCATGAAACTCTCAGAAGGTTATAAGAAGCTCTTTCCATCCCTAATCAGCTTTGCAGCAGGAGCAATGAGTTTTTACTTATTATCACTGTCCCTCCTCGATATCCCAGTAAGCACCGGATATGGTATTTGGACTGGAATTGGTTCTGCCGGTGCTGTGGTGATGGGAATGGTGTTTTTCCATGAAAGAAAGGACGTCAAAAGACTCTTTTTTATCTGCTGTATTGTTGGCAGTATCATTGGGTTAAAGTTCATATCTTAAACAGAAAAAGATCTTGTCCCATTTGGGCAAGATCTTTTCAAAATGTTAATTGATGATCCCGTTCCCGACAATTTTCAAATCAATAGTAGGTTTTATGGTGATGGTCGGGTATTCCTTTTCCCAGTCTAACTGTTCCCAATCTTTCGGGTGGAAGGCAATTAACTCTCTTCCTATCCCCAATAAATCGGAATTTGCTTCCTGGATTTTCTGGATGACCTCTTCTGTTTCTTTCTCCAGATGCTCTTTTATTTGTTTTTCCAATTCCTTTATTTTTGCTTTATCCGTCAATTTATCCTGAGGAAACTCCACAATTGATGCACTTGTCTTCATTGTCAATTCAACCTGTATATTTCCAGGTGTCGTTGATATTATTTTTAATTTGGTCTTAGGGTCCACCAAATTATATGTAATATAGTTTTCAATATTCACCTTGTGACCACTGTCCACTTTCGTAACAACTCTTGCGACCTTCCCCTTTTGGTTCATTAATATTAGCATAAGGGTCGATTCAGGAACAGACAGTGTTCCTGACATTGCTCGCTTATGAAATAGTGCCGTTCCGTCCATAATGACTTCTTCATCTTTAATTTTAAAAAGAGGTACGAAGAAGTCTTTCCCCTCATCAAACATGGTTGTACACACAGATTGTAGATTCACTTTTGGGGCACCGGTAAATGACTCGGCCGAGGTAATGGATTCAATAAGAAATTCAGATATTAGGACATTTTTTTGTTCAATCAATCTGAGAATATCTCCTGCTTCTCCTTCTGCTACTGCTAATTTTGCAGAAATGGAACTGTTAGGGTCCCGGTAAAAAATATCAAGGAAATCGTATACATCTTTCTTTGCTAAGCTTTCACCAAGTAAAAATATACGATTCTTAGACGGTTCAAAAGTGCCAGATATCTTCCGATCCATATGCATTCGCAATTCTCGAATCGTTCGTGCATCTGCCTCTACTTCAGTATTGGTTGGTACTCCTTCTTTAAAGTCTCGTATGATGGATGTGGCATGTATATTTCCTTCCGGGGTTAAATCAAAGGCTGAGGAGAATACCAGCCTCCCGTTTTTTAACAGCCTTTGATCCCAACATCCTGACAAGGTCAAGGAACCTATGATGAATAGGATAAGAATTCTATTCTTTTTCATGACCGCTTCTCCCTTTCATGTTTTTTGAACAAAAAAGATATGCCCAGCAGCATAATAGGAATGAAAATGACAAATACATAACTCATATAAATAATTGACTTGTTGTACAATTCCATTTGTTCATTTTTCACCAATAAGGCAATGATCAGTCCAATAATGCCAAAAATGACCGGAAGAAAGGTACGTTTGATTTTCTTGACCTTCCTAATAAAGAATGAGGTTCCTTCCGTTGAAAAAAACAAATAACTCGTAAGCGAGGTGATAACGTTAACAATCCACAGGGATACAAAAACAAGGTCAATACGCTCGATGATCTTTAAATACAGAGACTTCACAAAATATAAGACTGGCTGTGGAACAATTTCGATTTCAGTGGGGCTGAAAGTCACTATACTGACGATCGTCATAAAGCAATAAATGACCGTCACGCTAATATTGGCAACTGTGACCGACTTCAAGATGGCTGTAGATCCAATCTGATTAAAGTGAGGATATAAAATGAGCAATAACTCAAAGCCAAGCATGGAAAAATATGCTTCATTGGCCCCCTTCAACCAATTTAAACCTCCTGAATGGGCAATGGGAAACAAATATCTGTAATCAACCGGATAGGTCACAAGAACCAGGATCGAGATGATAAGAAGGAATACGATAAGACTGGATACGACGACATAGATATTGCTAATCCCAATGACATCTTCTTTCGCCAAGTACATGGCTGTGGCGATTAAGAGAAACATAATGATCCATTTAGGGGTAAAAACCAACACCCACATTTTAATGATTTTCGTTGAATACATTAAAACCAGTGCGGTCACCAAGAGTCCATATAGGATGTACCCGCAATTAAGTATCGTCCCTGTCACTTTGCCAAGTAATATCTTTGAGTATTCAAAAATGGACTTAGAAGGAAAACGTCTGCCCAAAAACCATAGAAGGAAGATGACCCCCTGTACGAGGAGTCCAGCTAAAAGAACTGAGATCCAAGCATCTTGCTTTGATTTTAAATAGACATTGAACGGAAGGCCCAATATACCGACACCGATCTGTGTCTGGAGAATGAAAAATGTGAGCTGCAGTCCACCCAGTTTAGTCTGATTGTTCATTCTTTTTCCACCTTCTGGGATCCGTCGTTTTCCATTTATAAATCGCTTTTAAATCTTTCGGCCTCTCTTTCATTAACCATATAGGAACCCGTATAAATGTATCTCTCCAAGCCTTTACATCGAGGGGGGCCAACGGATATAAATAGTAGTGACCAAGAGACTTTAGCTTGGACATATGTATGAATGTAAACATCAAACCTATGACAATTCCAAAGAACCCGAATAATGCCGCTAAAACCATCAATGGAAATCCTAATATCCTCAACGAAGTACTAAGTTCATTGGATGGGATAACGAATGATGAAATCGCGGTGATGGCGACCACAATAACCATTGTATTTGAGACAAAATTCGCTTCTACAACTGCAGTCCCGATGACGAGACCTCCTACCACACCGATGGTTTGAGCTACAGGATTAGGCAACCGAATGGCGGCTTCACGTAATAATTCCAGTGTGAACTGCATAATGGCTGCTTCGATAAGTGGAGGAAAGGGCAAATACTCTAATGAGCTTTTGATAGAAAAGATAATTTCGACAGGTATGACTTCATAGTTATAAGAAATAACAGCAATATAGAATGCTGGCAGGCACAAAGTAGTAATGAAACTGACCAATCTGATCAGTCGTAGGAAAGAAGCAATAAATGGACGCGTATTGTAATCCTCTGCGGTTTGAAAAAAACTGAAGAATGAAACTGGAAAGATCAATGCTGTCGGACTCCCCTCCATGAAAAGAACCATTCTCCCTTCCATCAGATTGGCCACCACTCTATCCGGTCTCTCGGTATTTAAAAACTGGGGAAAAGGTGAAAACGAACTATCTTCAAGAAATTCTTCGAAATATCCAGGAGATTGGATGGAATCTGCCTCAATAGAAGAAATCCTATCTTCAATGGTTTTAATAATAGCGGGATCCGTCAATGTGGAAATACTCACCAGTGCATACTTGGTTTTAGTTGTTTCTCCTACATGAGAATATTTTACTGTCACTTTTCTATTGGTGATTCTCTCTCTAATGAATTGAACATTTTCGGCGACTTTTTCACCGAACCCTTGGTGTGACCCCCTAATGACCTTTTCATTCATCGGTTCAATACGTTGTGCAGACTGATCTTTCGGTGCTAGGATCATCTGCATGCATTCTTCGTTTTCTCCCATAAGCAAGCATGAACCATCCACCAAGGCATCTAGTGCCACTTGGAGATCAACGGTCTCATTAATCGTTGCTCCATTTACAATATTACTAATGTTTCCAAAGGGATGTTCCTGCATGGGTTTGATGACATTGGTCTGTATACTCTTTACATCAACAATCGAATTGATAAAAAAAAGTTTCATTCGTCTTTCATTAAAGATCATGTCTCTAATGGTGAGATCATCTGTCAGAAATAGACCTTCTTGAATAAACGTTACCCGCTCCTCTAAGTCAAGAGGGGAAGAAACGATGACTTCTTCTTCTTCTGGCACCGGATTAATTAATTTTCGTGTTGATCTCGTCTTAAATGACCTTCCCATGTGTAACACCTTCTGACAGAGTTTATTACCATGTAGGGTGTCCACATTAAGCTATGTTATTCAAGGACTTCCGACTGGCTATTACAACGGAAGTAACATCATCGTTCGATTCATTCCTGTCCAATGATTCTATATAGAGTAAGAGTGTTTAAGTAACCTACCAATTGATCACTATAAAAAATTTTCCATTTTCCAATAAGATATTAGTAGGGTTTACCTACCTGTTTTTGTTATACTTAATCAGATAAACAAGTCGATAGAGGTGAATAGGTTGACCAAGAACAAGATGTATTCCTGGAGCTTACAAATTCTTATTTTTCTAACCATCATTTATGTTTCAACTAAGATTTCCTTTCTTTTTGAACCGATCGTTGTATTTGCATCTACATTATTTTTCCCGATTATCATTTCTGGCTTTCTGTATTTTTTATTAAACCCATTAGTGAATCTTCTCGTTAAAGCAAGGTTGCCTCGTACTCTTGCGATCATCGTCTTATATGCGGCGATCATCGGGGCAATGGTATTGATCATTGGAAATATCGCACCTGTCATTACCCGTCAGGTGACGGCATTATTCAATGCGCTGCCGGAGTATGCGCGACAAACAAGGAATTTTATTGAATACTTGTCTGAAACACAGCAGTTCAAATGGATGATGAATCAGGATTATGTGTCTCTGAAGGATATCGAGAATCAGCTGGTGGATTTCGCTAATACATTACCTGATAATATCACTACCGCATTAAAGGGGTTATTGAGTGTATTGACGAGTATTACGATCCTGATCGTAACCGTACCGTTCCTGCTGTTCTTCATGTTCAAGGATGGACATAAATTTCCAAGGGCGATTTCGAAATTCCTGCCTCCTGCATACCGCGAAGAAGGAATCAATACCCTAAAGGACACAAGTGAAACACTCGCCGCATACATACAGGGACAATTAACCGTCGCTTCTTTTGTCGGCACTCTTACCTTTATCGGTTATTTAATTATCGGTTTACCATATGCCTTGGTTATGGCGCTGATCGGGGCCGTTACAAACATCATTCCGTTCATCGGACCGTTCATTGGTGCGGCACCTGCCATCATCGTTGCCTTATTTGATTCTCCTACAAAAGCGATTCTGGTGGTTGTCGTTGTCACAATCGCACAGCAAGTTGAGGGTAACCTTCTTTCTCCCCTTATTCTGGGCAAGCGGTTGGATACGCATCCAGCGACAATCATTATCTTATTACTTGTTGCAGGTAATTTAGCAGGGATACTGGGAATGATTTTAGCTGTGCCAACGTATGCCGTGTCAAAAACAATCGTATTGAATTCGGTGAAGTTCATTAAATTACGAAGATCTTCCATACAGGACTAACAAAATGGAAACAACCGGGAAAACACCCGGTTGTTTTTTTATGTATGGTTTTCCATAAAAGAAATGAAGCAATCTCCTTCTTGGAAATTGCTTCATTGATAGTAATTCATTTCTTTTTGAAAAGTTTATTCGAAGCACCTTTCACTGCTTTACCTGCTGAATCAACGGTTTTACCTATAGCTTTGTTTCCGGCATTGCTGACATTTTTCACAAAGTCCGTAGACGTATCCGATACTTTCCCAACCAACCCGCCTTCTCCACTTACACTCTTAATGATTCCATTGGCCGTGTCTGCCGTTTTATTCAGAAGCTCACTAGCCTGCTTCGACGTATTCTTCACCAGATCACTTGCTGTATTGCGCTTATCTTCATTCATGATGTTTCTCCTCCTTTGAAAAGACTCATCACTATCCCTATGTGGAACGCAACCAAAGTATGCATGCTTCTAAATCATCATATCGAATTTCCTAAATACTCCGTCGGCAATTTTGTTTCTTGAACCTTTCCACCTTTACTCTCAACCCGGTAGGCAGATGCTTGTTCTCTTGAACTGACGACCCTGGCAAGTTCACCATCGATAAAATGCAGAGCTGCCCCATCATCAGCTGCATAGCCGCCTTCCAATTCTCCCCTTTGGATATAAGAGTGATACAGAGGACGACGGTTTTCTTCACCGTCATAGTGTGGGGAATGACTTCCTGCAATCAATCCCAATCCCTTAATGGGCTCTAATCCATCTCCATAGGAATCAGTAGTCCCTTCTTCAAACCAGCAAATCGATCCTGCACTCAGCCCTGCAAGAATGGTCCCCGATTCCCAAGCCTTCCTTAAGGTCTTGTCCAGTTCCCACTCTCTCCATATGGCTAGCATATTTTTCGTATTCCCCCCTCCTACATAAATGATATCTTTTTCAAGAAGGAAACCTTCAATATCCCTGGTGCTTGGCTTGAATAAAGAAAGATGAGATGGTTCACATATGAGTGTTGAAAAGGCTTTGTAAAATCGTTCAATATAACTATCAGCATCTCCACTGGCTGTAGGCAGGAAACAAACGTTAGGCTTTATTGTTCCTGCTTGTTCTAATATGTACTGATCCAGTAACAGGTTTTCCGGTTCCATCGAGAATCCGCCCCCACCCATTGCGATTATCTGTCTCAAAACCATCCCCACTTTCATTTTAATGTATCTATATTCTACCAAATGAATCAAGATAGTAGTGATATTCTATTGAATGATTCTCACTATAAAAAATTCCCCCCTATCATTTGATAGAGGGGGAAGGATGTGCTTTATTTACTTGTTTCGGACTCTGTATTTCTTTTGCCTTTCATCCCGATATCTTTTTGGAATGAAATGATCAACCCATAGGTCATGACGAGTAAGATGACACCGAGTGGAAGTGCCGTAATGATGGTAGCAGCCTGCAACCCACTGATTCCGCCTGATCCCATTAAGATTGCTGCGATGGCTGCTAAAACGATCCCCCAGCTGAATTTTACGAAAAATGGAGGATTCAAACTTCCATTTGATGTTTGCATCCCTAGTACAAAGGTGGCAGAATCTGCCGAAGTGACAAAGAATGTGATGATCAGGAACAGGGAAATGACCGATAGGACCCCACTTAACGGCATTTGATCATAAACGTAGAATAATGCTGTTTCCAGGCTTTGTCCTGCCACATCTATTCCTTTTACAAGATCAAAATACAGTCCGGTTCCCCCAAAAACGCCAAACCAAAGTGAACAAACGATAGTTGGAACGATAATGACCGCAATAATGAATTCCCGCACGGTTCTTCCTTTTGAAACCCTGGCAATAAACGTTCCTACAAACGGAGTCCAGGAGATCCACCACGCCCAGTAAAAAATCGTCCAATCCTTCACCCATTGGTTATTTTCTACATTAAATGGCGAGAAGCGTAATCCCATACTTGGAAGGTTCTGAACATAGCTTCCAAATGTGGTCAAAAACAATTCCAGGACGAATTGCGAAGGTCCCACGACGAGGAAAACCATGAATAACACAACTGCCAGTATCATATTGGCATTGCTCAAATATTTGATTCCCTTCGATAACCCTGTGGATGCAGATGTAATATAAAGTACCGTAGCAATTCCCATAATAATCAGTTGCGTCGTAAAATTAATGGGAATGTCCATAAGGTAATTGAGACCGCTGTTAATTTGCTGAGCTCCGATCCCTAATGAGATGGCTACCCCGAAGATGGTTGCAAATACGGCAATAATATCAACAACATAGCCAATCGGACCTTTCGCTTTATCACCAATGACGGGATAGAGAGTCGCGCTCATTAGTCCAGGCATACCTTTCCTGAACTTGTAATAAGCAAGTGCAAGTGCAACGACAGCATAAATAGCCCATGCATGGAATCCCCAATGAAGATACGTATATCTTAACCCTATCTTCGCCGATTCAATGGTTCCACCCTTACCGAATGGAGGTGTCCCGTAATGGGAAACAGGTTCAGATACCCCGTAGAACAGAAGACCTATACCCATGCCAGCACTAAAAAGCATCGCAAACCAAGTTAAGGTCGAATATTCCGGACGGTCCGTATCTTTTCCTAAGCGAATCTTTCCGTACTTACTCAAGGCAAAAAAGATCGCGATGATAAAAAAGAACGTAGCGGAAAATTGATAAAACCAGCCAAACTTATCAAGGAGAACTCCTTGCGTTTTCGTCATGACATCAATTAACCCTTGGGGAAATATGACTCCCCACAGGACAAAAATCACCCCTATAGAAATCGCAATCCAAAACATTGATGTGAAATTTTTCAACTAACTTCCCCCTTAATCCATTTGAGTCAATTCAATATACACAATCCAATATGTAATAAAGAAATAAAAGCATGAACTTATTGATACCCTCCAACCCAGATTTATAAACTAGTAAGTTAATGGAAATGTGTTGTTAACGTATTGAAAACAGGTGGAGAAAAAAATTCATATTAGGAGTATTTTTTTTGGAAACCGGGGCAAATTAAAGGAGACGGAGGTGATAAAGATGACAAATAATAACAACAAAAAGCCACAACAACAAAAAAATGAAGCAGAATTCGCTCAAGAGCAAAACGCTGCTCAAAAAGCTAAAAAAGCTGCTAAACAACAAAACCAACAAAACCAACAAAACAAATAATCTAACATAGTAACCAATTTGATACTTAAAGAGAGACCAGTCAATTGACTGGTCTCTTTCCATTAGAATTACATAATGATCAATGAAAATCCCCAAAACCTATATAAAAAACCTCCCCGAATTCCTTCGGGGAGGTAAATTACTTGCAGTAAAGAACAAATCAACTTTTATGTTTCTTTTTCTTAAACGGTTTGTAGGCTACCACTACCGCAACCACCGCTGAAATTACATTTATGGAAGTCCCAATGAGATGAGAGCCTTTATAACCTGAATCGGCATACATATTCGTTATGATAAGACCGGCTATGATACTCAATAAAAGACTGACACCCAGGAATACTCCAGTAAAAACAAAAAATTTCTTAGCATTTTTCCACAAAACTTCAACACTCCAATATAACAAACCTAATATAAACTTAATTGGGGAAGAGAACTTCAGACAGGAAGCATCTATTCATTCTCTTTCTCCCTATTCTCTGTAGATAGATTGCTGTTAACTTCAAGCCTGCTATTGCCCATAAGGAAAACAAATACCAACGCAACACCGAGCGGTATCAATGCATAAGCAAAAGTTGTTGTAATAGAGTCTGACATCGAGTCAGTGATCTTAGAAAGAACAAAGTCCGGTATCTTCTCCCGCATTTCAGGTTCGAAGATGCTACGTGGATCCCCCTGAAAATTGCCTCCGCCATCTTGCCCCTTGAAGGCACTTTCCATATTCGAGGCAAAAAGTTTGGTTTGAAGGGTACCATAAACCGTTATTCCAATGGTCATCCCAAGCGAACGAAAGAAGGCGTTCGTCGAGTTTGCAGAACCTCTAAATCTTGGATCAAGTTTATGAATCGTGGCGTTAGGAAGTAATGAGAATGAAAAACCGACTCCAAATCCGCTTATGATCATATAAAGTGTCAATAACCATCTACTCGTATCTGGTTCCATTGTCGCAAGTAACAGCATTCCTGTAATGAACGAAATGATTGAAAGCCACATGATATTGCGATAGCTTGTTTTGGTCATCCGTATTCCAGCCACAGCGCTTCCTGCTACTGATCCCAGCATCAAGGGGGTTAAAATTAACCCGGCATTTGTAGCCGATCCTCCGTACACAGCCTGAACAAAAATCGGAATCAATATCGTCAATATGATGAAGGCTGCACCATACAAAAAGGCCAGGGCCTGTGCGGATGCAAACAGTGGACTTTTAAACATCCAAAATGAAATGATTGGCTCAGTTACTTTTCGTTCAATCAATAAGAAGCTAATAAAAAAGAGCAGGAAAGAACTGAATAATCCGATGATTGGCCATGATGTCCATTGAAATTCTTTACCTCCAAATTCAAGGGCAAACATCAGACTCACAACCGCTATCACTAACGTAATAGCCCCTCCCCAATCAATTCTCTGATCAGATCGCTGTGGGGATTCTTTATAAGCAGTTGTAATGAAAAAGAGAGAAAGAAGTCCGATCGGAACATTGACATAAAAAACCCAATGCCAACTGAGGTTATCCGTCAAAAAGGCACCAATCAAAGGTCCAAAAACAGAGGCAGAGCCAAATACCGCTCCGAGGAGCCCGGTCATTTTCCCACGTTTCTCAGGAGGGAATAAATCAAATACAATCGTAAAAGCGATAGGAAGAAGTGCACCTCCCCCGATCCCCTGGATGGCACGGAATATACTTAGTTGAACAATATCCTGTGCAATCCCACAAAGAGCGGAACCAATCAGGAAGATCGAAAGACCGAATATGTAAAACCGCTTCCTTCCGTACATATCAGACAGTTTCCCGAAAATCGGCATCCCGGCCATGACTGCTACCATATACGCTGATGTAACCCAGACGAATTGATCGAGACCTCCCAGATCTGATACGATAGATCCCAAAGCCGTTGCAACGATGGTATTATCCATGGCCGACATAAGGATCCCTAACAATAATCCGGCAAGCGCCAATTTCATATTACTTTCTTTTGCAACCAACACGATCATCCTTCCATAATAAAACAATCTCAAAGTGTCTATTATATTATAGAACTTTCTCCCTGATTGTCCAGCCGGACTGATTATCCATTAGAACAAAAAAACAGAGCACGTCAGCCGACGTACTCTGTTTGAAATTATACGGTTGGATTACTTTTGAACGTTAGCTGCTTGTGGTCCACGAGCGCCTTCAACGATTTCAAATGTAACGTCTTGACCTTCTTCTAATGATTTGTATCCTTCACCTTGAATAGCAGAGAAGTGAACAAAAACATCGTCTTGACCTTCAACTTCGATAAATCCGAAACCTTTTTCAGCGTTAAACCATTTAACTTTACCTTGTAACATAAAACATGTACCTCCTAGTGCAGTTGCACATAAAAATATTTATATTCCTGCTCTGATTAAGATTCAAGACGAATTGTTTTTCAATCATGTATATTAACCGAACAAAAATAACTATCTTTACTATAACAGATTGTCATCCAAAACTCAAGAAAGGAATGGGTCTAATTGTAAATGTGAGCCTACTCTGTCATTGCCTTTTCATTTTCTTTTGCATATAACTTTTTGATCATCCGTATCTGTCCCCTATGATTGATTTCATCTTCAAAGACATGGAACCATTTAAAGAAGTTATTACCCTTTTGTCCGTACCACCAATCTGTTTCCTCATAAAGCCATGACTCGTCTAATTTAGTAAATTGCTCAATCGTCTTCCTTCTTGTGTTTTGAAGATTCTCCAAATAGTACCGGACGTCATTTCCTTTTATGACTTCTGCAGCCTTGTTTCCCAGACTTAATGCAGGTTCCAATGTCGACGCATATGCTTCAATTTCATCATTTGTCCATTCTTCAAACGTGAGAACTTGATAAATCTTCTCTACTGCATCGAAATGAGCCAACAGCATCCCGATGGAATTCGCTTCATCATGGCAACGGTAATCAAGCATTTTAACTGACATATCTTCCACCTCTTGAATAGAAGTGAATCTGGCATAATCCATCATGGAGAGAAGCAATGAAAAGTCCTTCTTCATACCATTTTTCTCTTTGATTAAGTACATTGTTTTCATATCCATTTATAAGTCCCCCTTTTGGTCTTCACTTACTATATTGGATACAAAAAGAAAATCCCCTTTATTATTAGTCTAATTCAGTCTGAAAAGGTCTATTGAGGTTGATTTGAAGTCTCCTTCAAAAGATCGCGTATTTCCTTAAGGAGTTCCTCTTTCTGATCGACTTTAGTTTCTGTTTTTACTTCTTCTTTTCTCTCCAACTTTTTATATAATCGTACGATGAAGAATATAACCCATGCTATAAGAAAAAAGTCCACTACATTTTGAATGAAGACTCCATAAGTAATCACGGCGTCCCCTACCGTTACCTTCAGATCTGTAAAACTGATCCCCCCAAGTATAATTCCAAGTAGAGGCATGACGATGTCATCAACTAGTGATTTGACGATTTTGCCAAATGCGGCACCAATGATAACGGCCACCGCGAGATCTATGACATTCCCTTTTACGGCAAATTTTTTAAATTCCTTCCACATAAGCATTCTCCTTTATACCTTTCATCACAGCTGAATTCGAGCCATGTCCGACTTAGTTTACCACAATTATACAAATTTATATGGTCGTTACGTTTTCTTTCTGCTAAACTGGTCTTTCACCAGTTCATGCAGAAAAGGAGAGATGGAATGTTATACCCTATTAGAATTCGTGCAGGTGCTATCATTGTAGAAACAGGAAGAATATTATTGGCTGAGTTCCAAGACGAACGTGGTCTTCATTATAATCTTCCCGCGGGTGGCGTTGAAGAAGGAGAATCGATTAAAGAGGCTGTAGTAAGAGAAGCATTTGAAGAAACAGGCGCAAGAGTAGAGGTTGAATCGTTAGCATTTACATATGAGTATGCACCCCATCTAAACAAACATCATTATGGACCGATACATACACTTTCCATGTTTTTCTCTTGTAAGCGGACAGATCATCATTCCACACTTTCACCAAGTCAGCCGGACCCTTCACAAACCGGTATCAGATGGGTCCCAGTATCAGAACTTCATTCCATCGTGCTTTACCCTATGATACAAGACCGGATTTTGAAATATATCCAAAAAGAGGAGCAGGAAGTTTTTATAGAAGAAAATGAGCTTATAAAGAAATGATCCCGGAATAACACATTGAACTCCCCATCTTTCAACACATCAAGAAGAATCGGAGGCTTTCTTCCGTATCCCTCATTGGCCCCCTTATGTTACGATGGAAGAAACCAAACAGGAGGGTTACATATGATGTTCACAAAGATACCTAAAGAACAGAAAGATGAGATGATTGGAAGGATACAAAGTTTTTATTATGAACAAACCGGGGACGAAATCGGCGATTTGGGAGCTGAGAATTGGTTTGATTTTTTCATGAAGGAAATTGGTCCATTTCTGTACAATAAAGGAGTGATGGATTCCAAGGATGTGTTGATGGATAAAATGCTTCTTCTTGAGGACGATCTTTATGCATTAAAAAGACCGGTGAATCCCAAATGATGCATATTGCATAAAAAGGAGCAGGGGTATACCCTACTCCTTTTCGATATCATGAAGAACCTTTTCATCTATCCGGCCATTATCATTCACGATTTCAATGGTGACCGCTTCTTTATCTTTGTTCTTAATTTCCTTAATGATATTATCTATATCGTCGCTTTTCTTAATATCTACAGTTTTTTCTACCTTGATTTCTTTTGAAGCCTCTCCTTTCGATGGGCTCTTAAGCTCTTCATCCGTATAGATCAAGTCGGTACCAAGTGCATTTTTGATTGTTTTTCCCTGGAGGAAAAAACGCGCACGGAACTTGGTATCCGGTTCTAGGGCTTCATCCGTTAAAACACCGGAAAAGGTAAGTGTGTCCGCTTCTTCATTCCACGTTACACCACCCTTTACAACAATGTCTGCTGCATTCCGATTACATCCTGCTAAAAGGATGGCAAAAAATACACCTACAATCAATATTGCTTTTGATCCTTTCACTTGTTGTCCTCCTCTTATGTATGTGCACTATTATCTTACCAAAAGATCTATTATGAGTGCCAGAACATTTGCTTTTCTTACGGATAAGAGAACATTCTTCGATTTGTTTAATGTTTAATGATGAGAATATAAAAATGATAAAGTTATTAGAGGGATATGGTGAGGATAGAAATGGAGTTTATACCGTCTGCTGGTATACTAGACCCAGCAATACTTAAAAAGAATAGGCAGGTGGTTGGATCAATGGTATCCATACCATTCCCAGATTGGAATGGGGGTTTCTGTATGTCATTCTACACTTCCGAACGATCTAGTCCTGAATTGATCATACCACCAATACGTGTTGCTCCATGGCCAGTGATTATTTTTTTAAATGCTTATTACATACCGCCTTCAGGATAAACAGTTTTTCCTGGACACTTAACATTCTCCAGCATTTAGCACGAATGATCATAATTTTTTCCCCTCTCCTTATTTCATCATCTAACTGTTACTTCTCTTTACCTCCTTCTAATCATTTACAAACCATTCAATTTGCTACAAATTTACAAATAAAAATACCTTCTCCGACAGATTAGATTATCGAAAAAAGTATTAAAGCGAAACGAATGTCAATTCGTACAAATAATTGTAGAATTTCTTTTTATATTTTTTTGTTTTAATGGCAATTCAAAGGTTACTTTAGAAGTTTAATAAAATGATTCAGAACACGGGCGGTGAGCCCCCAGATGACTTTGTCTTCATAGTAATAGAAATGTTCTTTCATATTTCTTGCCTGCCAATTGTATTTTTCTCCACCGGGAATCTTTTTATAAGGGAAGCTCTCTTCAGGTTCCATTTTAAATTTGATATTGTACAAATCCGGTTCTCTTTCAAGAAGATAAGAGAGTGGTGCTGTGAAAATTTCTTCCACTTCGGCTGGGTTCGGACGCAATTCTTCCAATGCTACATTCAGTCTGCCTACATATGGGTAAATAATGGTCCCAAAAGGAGACACGATATAATCTAGCGGATATATGTCCGAGATGGTATTCTCATGAATTCCCAGTTCTTCAGACGTCTCCCTGCTTGCAGCTGCCTTCTCATCAGAATCTTTTCGATCGATACGGCCTCCTGGAAAACATATTTCCCCCGGCTGTCTCCGCATACTCAAGGAGCGGACTTCGAATAAAACGTGAATGTCACCATTCACTTCTATTAAAGGAAGCAGAATAGCATATTCGGAAAATGTTTCACTTCCCAGCACTTTAGGCGTTCTGTCCTTGAAGCGCATCAGTAGTTCGTTCACATTCATTCTATTCCCCCCTTTGCTATAATCTATTCTATGATTTTCTTTATTATAGTATGAACAGAATGTAACACCAAACCAAAGGTGCTCAATATTGAAAATACCAAATTTATCCATACATTATATAAAACTATGATATACTATTGAATACTTCTCAAAATAAAAAGAAGAATCTTCAGTACAAAATAGAAAGGATTTGAAAGCATGTTTGGAAAAGTTGCTTCAGACGTATTAGGTTTAAGTGATATCGGCACAGTCATCAAGCCGGCAGATTACGATAAAGCCGATTCCGATGATTATATTATGCATGAGGATGGAGAAAAAATTTATTTCTTGATCAAATCAAAGGCCGATGAATATTGCTTTACAAACAAAGCTCTCATTCATCTGGACGGTACCAGTGCAGCCAGCAAAAAACGGGTGCTACGCCGTCTGGATTATTATAAATATCAACTCTCGAATGTCCTGCTCGAAACTGCTGGTACAGTCGATCTTGATGTAGAAATCAAGTTTAAGATCGGATCTGACATCTATTCCATTGATGTTCATAAAAAACATTTAACAGAAGTGAAAGATCTATATAAATCTTTAATTAAGATTGGTGAAATCACTACTGACAATAGCATTTACTCTTCTTTTGCCAATGAAAGTCTTCAACTTGCGTCGTCGACTTTGGGTCAAGTGAAAACAAATGATGCGAATATAGTTGAACAATTTAAAGAGGTCAACCAATATGCCTTTCACTGGCTATCAGATAAGAAAAAAGAGTTTACTTTAAAAGATTTTGGGTTTGTATTTGAAACATTCATTCAAAATTAACCTTCATGATCCGGCTGGAATATTCAGCCGGATGTTTCTTATGACATTTCAGATGCATGTCTTCCTTTCCACTCCTGAATCCCATCATCCTCAATGATTCCCAACGTAACATCAGCAATATCAGGATCGGCTATTAACTTTTCCTGAATGGCAAACTTAATATCATCCGCTTCTGAAAGAGGCATTCCCTTCTTCAATTCAAGATATGATTCTACATGGTAATAGCGCCCTTCCTGGATGATCCTCAGCTTGAAGATATCAATGACTGCTTCATGTTCAAAAATGGCAGCGGCAATCCTGTCTTCTACTTCCTTCGGAGCCGCAACTCCAATCAGACCGACCATATTATCATACCCCACCCGAAAGGCAACCCCCACCATCAGAAATCCAATTACGATCGTCACGATCCCGTCCAGGAGTTGAAACGTGCTGAAATAGGAGACAACTACCGCTATCATTGCAAGAATAGCTCCCGATACAGCTACCAGGTCTTCATAAAATACAAGCCTTGTTGGTGGAGCAGCCCTTTTTACATGCTTAAACGCATCCGTGACAATTCCTGCTCCCCTGCTCTCCACTCGTGCTTCCTTACCGATTTCCTTCATGGCTTTAAAGAGTATCGTTCCATCAATGATGATATTTAACAGCAGCACTGACACATTGATCCAGATCCCTTTAACCTCTGCCGGATGCTTGAGTAGATGAAATCCTTCACGTATTGTTTCATACGCCATGACCGACACTACGATGACCGCAATCATACAAAATAGATTGATGACACGTCCAAAACCTGTAGGGAATTTTTCTGTCGGCTTTTTTTCTGAAAGGACGCTGCCGATGAACACAAACCCCTGATTAACTGAATCGGCTAATGAGTGCATAGCGGATGCAAACATGGCCCCACTTCCACTGAATAGAAATGCTGCCCCTTTTGCTACTGCCAGGATCCCGTTTCCCACCATCGCAAAGAAAGAAGATTTATTGCCTTTTTTCACTAATGAGAGAAAAGATTCATTACTCATCAAGCTCACCCCTTACATTTTTTCAACCTAATAGGTAGTATCTCTCAAGTCAGTACTTTCATAAGTCAATTGACGAACCTTTTGAGCTTTTCTATACTGAAACAATGAATAAGAATAAAGATTTTAAATTTAGTTAGGAGTACAAACCATGGATTTCACCATACAGCATCTTTCCTTTTATTTAATACAGGTCGAAGGCAAAGGGGAAGAAGCAGATAAGCGACATAAACACTTTCAAACGCTAACAGGTTCTGAATATGAAGAAAGCCCTTTAAAAAGCTTTCTTGACGGAGAACTGACGAAGATCGTCAAACGAAAGGTAGACAGGCATTCAAAGTCAGAATCAGCTCCAACAAAGATTGGCCGATTTGTTGTGGAACCCGGTCATGAGCTTACATCCAATCCAAACTACAATTTATTTCACCGAACCCGTTTCGCTGAGAATAAAGAAGATTTTCGTGAAGCGTGCGACCAGTTTGTTCAAATGTACATAGAGACCAGCGCCATCAGAGGCGGGGCCTTTCTGGTGGCATCAGCAAAGCTGACGAAATTTTTTGATGATCCCTTCTTGTTCCTCATGAAATGTGATTTTGAACCAAAGGTAGCCACCATTACGGATGAAGCCACTCTGATTCACAATGTAGAGATGGCAATCACCACGAAAAATATGAAATCCATTCAATATCCGTATATGCCGGAGGAAGGTATGATGGATTCAGCGGAGATCAAAATTCATCAAGCTTCACACGCAAGATACTTCGAAGATTTCCTGAAATGGGTCGAGTATGAAAAGTCCATGCCTGAAATCGTCAAATCACAAGTATACGGCATGGTGAAGGAACATATTTCTGAAACCTATGCTGAAGAAAGCGACGAAAGGGTTGAATTTGAAGAAGCAGTGGAAGAGTGGGCAATCAGCCAGAAGCGTGAACTGCAGGAACGGTTCACGACTGAACAAGTGGTTGAAGCCACTTCTCAAATCGTGGAGCACTCCCCTGAAATTGAGCTGAAAGTGAAGCTTGACCATGTATCCGTGAAAGCTCTTCTCTCAGACTTCGGTGACAGCGTTCACTTAGCCAAAGTGAACGGTCGCTATATCTTAATGATTGAAAGTGAATCGGTCATGTTTGAAAAAGGATTTTCCCCACTGGAATTTTTAAAGCCTGATGACCTGCATGATGTGATTCAGCGTATACAAGAAAAGCCATGACCTTCTGCCATTGAAGTTCATGGCTTTTCTTCATCATATTCCTCTCATTGGTCTAATCACCCTATTGTCAATACATGGATAGTGAACTAATATTTAGAATGAACATGCTTTATTCTGCAAGGGATCGGGGGATTAGAAATGCTTACTACAAAACAACTTCAAGATATCAAAGAACTTCAGAACATTTGCGAAAATCATGAAGGCATCCACTTAAAACTAAACTGGGAAATGCTAAAAAAACGCCAAAACGATCAGGATGACTTTTTGCATTATAAGGATAACAGACTGATTGGATTTTTAGGTTTATATGGTTTCGGGGATTCGTATGAATTATGTGGGATGATCCATCCGGATTTCCGACGTCAATATCTGTTTCAACAGCTGTTCAAAAATGCACAGATCTCTTTGGAGAATCGTACAGTGAACAAACTCTTACTTAATGTTCCGGGGTCATCGGCTTCGGGAAAGGAATTTGTATCTACAACCAATGCTGTATACGACTTTACGGAGTATGAAATGAAATGGAATCAGTTACGATTGGACTTAGAAACGGATACTGTAGGATTAAGAACTGCTGATGAACACGACATAGAAACCATTATTGACCTTGATGAAAAATGCTTCGGGATGGTCCGAACAGATGCTGCATCATACACACAAAGGTTATTTGAAGAGTCTTTAGGTAATTTTATGATCCTATATAATGAAAATACAGTCGGAAAGATAAGAGTTCATAGAACAGAAGGAAAGAGCTTCATTTATGGATTTGCTATCTTCCCCTCCTTTCAGGGAAGGGGCATCGGGAGAAAAGCATTGTCACAAGTGGTGATGAAGGAATCGGAGTGGACTGGTGACATTTTCCTGGATGTGGCAGCGAACAATGGTAACGCACTGAAACTTTACGAATCCAGTGGTTTTCAAACCTTCTACAGCCAAGATTACTATCATTATCCATTATAATAAAGTAAGGAAGCACAGTGCCATTTTCAGGCGCTGTGCTATTTAAGTATAAAATTTATGCTCAATCTTCCAAGTATCTTCAATCATCAAAATGCCATGAGAATAATAAGGAAGTTTACGTTTATCAGTGGGAGAACCAGGGTTGAACAGAAGAACCCCTTTCATGAAGCGTAAAAAGGGGATGTGGGAGTGACCAAAGATGATCACATCCACATTCTCTTCTTCAAAAGCTTCCAATGCCCTTTTTTCAGTGGTTTTCCCCACTCCGTCCCCATGTGTCACACCAATCTTAAGTCCTTTCACTTCAAAGACCCTTTTTTTGGGGAGAAGCGATTGAAGTTCATCGCTGTCGACATTTCCGGCAACGCCAATCAATTCCCCATACCTTGCAAACTCTTTATATACATCAAGGGTCTGAAAATCTCCTCCATGGATGATAAGATGACTTTCCAGAAGATCCTTCTGAAGTGTACGAGGTAGTTCTCTTCCTTTCCTGGGCATATGTGTGTCAGACACAATGACTATCTTCATCTCATTCTCCTTCGGATTTTTCATTCAGCTTTTCCCTTTCCTTCTCAATCCATTCCAATTCAATCCTGTTAAACAGAGGCGATGTCTTTTCTATTGTTAGCTTCAATGGCAGGGATACACTTTTCCACTCGAGCTGATTGGACATGCCTAACTGTCCTCCTATCTTAGAAGCGGTGAAGGGTAAAAAGGGCTCAAGGAGATTCCTAAGGTTACTTATGATGTAGAGGAATTCTTCGAGTACTTTTTTCCCTTCCTCCCTCTTTTCTTTTACCATTATCCAAGGTTTTCGTTCATCAAAACGTTTATTCGACCATCGAATAAATTCGAATACCTCTTCCAGCCCCTGACGTGTACTCCCTGCTTCAATCCATTCACCAACAGAGGTATATGTTTCTTCCACTTTTCGTTGCACGATCTCTTCAACAGTGGTTAAGGTAACACCATTACCGAATTCTTTCTGGTAGAACTTCACCGTGCGTTGAACAAGATTTCCACATGCTCCGAGAAGTTCACTGTTATGGCTGTAAATAAATTCACGCCATGAAAAATCGGCGTCCCTCTTTTCAGGTGCATTAATGGTAAGGTAATAGCGAATGGTATCGGGGGGATAATCCGCTAGAAGGTCCTTCAGCCACACAGCCCAATTTCGACTTGTCGAAATTTTTCTTTTCTCCAATGTGAGATATTCGTTTGAGACGATGTAATTCGGTAAAGTGATTTCTTCATTCAATCCCATAAGGACCGCTGGCCATATAATAGTATGAAATGGAATGTTATCTTTCCCATGAACATAATAAGCATGGGTATCCTTTTTCCAATATCTTTCCCACTTATCTACACCTTCTTCAGCCCATTTCTTTGATGCACTCAAATATCCACACACCGCTTCTATCCATACATAGATTTTCTTGTCACGAAAGCCTTCAATCGGGACTTCCACCCCATTTTCTAAATCTCTTGTGACCGGGCGGTCCACTAGCCCTTCATTAAGATAACGGCTGGTAAGCTGGACGGCATTCTCACGCCACTTTCCTTTATGTTCATTCAATAATCGTTGTAGCGGTTGTTGAAAACGGGAAAGCGCAAAGTACAAATGGGTGGTTGTTTTGAGAACTGGTTCATGACCGCATAATTTACACCTTTTATCCAATAAATCTGTCGCATCCAAGACAGTCGAGCAGTGATCACATTGATCACCCCTCGCGATTGAACCGCAGACTGGACAGATTCCTTCCACGAATCGGTCAGGCAAAAATCGTTTATCATGCTGGCAGTACACTTGCTCTACTTCCTTTTCATACAGCCACCCTCTTTCAAATAGGATGGTAAAGATCTTTTGTACCTCCTCATGATGGTGACGGTGATCGGTTCTTGTATACTCATCATAGCTGAATCCCAACGATTGAAAGCATTGGACAAATTCTTCATGATAACGGTCTGCTATCTCATCTACACGGACACCTTCCTCTTTTGCCCGAATCCCAATTGGTGTTCCATTGCAATCGCTTCCTGACACATAAAGGACTTCTTCTCCCTTCAAACGATAATAACGGGCAATGATATCCCCTGGGAGCAATCCCGCGATGTGCCCCAAATGCAGGGAGCCGTTGGCATAGGGCCAAGCCCCACCTATAAAAACAGTCATATTCATTTCCTCCTCACTATAAATATAAAACCCCTCGTCCCGTAGATATCAAAAGACATCTAAGGACGAGGGGTTATGCTCGTGGTACCACCTTAGTTCATAGCCTGCTCACGCAAGGCTATCTCAACAAGTACGGGGTATGCCAACCCTTATACCGTAGCAGTGATAACGGACGCTCATCCCCGTTCTACCCTACACCCTGAAGGTTCGAATAGAATGCTCCGAGACCATCTTCCCAAGACCGTTCCCTTGCTTCTTTTCAGCATCCGAAGCTCTCTTTTAAGGGGACTGACAAGGTACTCTTCTCATCTACGCACAAATCAATTTGATTATATTATGCCACTATTTCCAAAAAATGCAACATTCTTTTGAAGGTTTTATTTTCAGGGTTTGGTGGAAAAGAGTAGGGACAAATTTTTATTGAAGTACCATCCATTAAATAGAGGTGATGCCCTGTTGTATTCGATGCAAAGGCAATTCAAACGTCCGAAAGGCTTTCTCGGCTGGGTTGTTGGGAAAGTGATGGAGATAGATAATAGGAAAATAAATAACTGGTCGATTAAACAATTGAACATCAAAAATGGTGAACGTATTCTTGAAGTTGGATATGGACCGGGCTATTGTATCCGGCGGATTACCAACCGCTTCCCACGAACTCTCGTAGATGGTGTCGATATTTCCGAAACCATGAAAGAAACCGCACAAAAGAAGAACGAGCATGTCATAAAGAGAGACATGGTTCGCCTGTTTATTCGTGACATCAGTGAATTCGAGATAGAGAATGTTCAATACGACCGGATTTTTTCCGTCAATAATTATCCTTTATGGAATGATAAGAAACGAGCCCTCAGCCATATATACAATATGCTTAAAACAGAAGGTACCTTGCTCATTACCGTCCAGCCACGCGGAGAAGAAGAACGGGACAGCAGGGCCGAAAAGTATGGTAAAGAGATCTCTGAGGCTCTACAGGAAGCAGGATTTAAAGACATTGCACTTTCGTATAAAAAGGTTAAGCCTGCTTTGACTGTGTGTGTGAAGTGTGTGAAATAGAGATTTATCTGTAAGGGACGACCCTGGCAGGCTTCCACATTGATGCATCTTCTATCATGAATAATAATCAGCCGGTCCTTAAGGACCGGCTGAACTCTATTACTCTTGAGAACCTTCGTCAGAATTGCTCTCATCCGTGTTGCTTTCTTCATCCATGTTTTCTTCCGTACCTTTATCATCTTCTGTGTCGCTGCTGCACCCGGCTGCAAATGTAACTACTGATAGAGCTGTCATTAACATTAATAACCACTTCTTCATACTTTTCATTTTCATAGCCTCCTGTTATGATGCTTTGTTCAACTACATCTCTATCATACTGATTTTCCAGAGTAATAGAAGGCTATTTACCTTTATTTAACATACATTTAGATTCTGTTCATCTACTTCTTGATTTCTTTACAAATATGATATATTTCACGATTGGAGGGTCCCCGCTTTGGAGGCGCTGATTAATTCCGTGATTTCATCGAAGGCGTTCTGTTGAATAAGATCAATTATTCTGCTACCAACGACAACTCCATCACAATTCTCACTCATTTTGCGTACATGATCAGGAGTGGATATCCCAAATCCAGCGAGAACCGGAACTGTACTGTTATTCTTTAGTTTCTTCAAGTGAGTGGATATATTGCCGGCAAATCCCTCTCTTGTTCCTGTAATGCCGTTTATCGTAACAGCATACAGGAATCCCTCCGTCGCTGACGCCAGTTCCTTGATCCTTTCAAGAGGACTTGTTAGCGTGGCCAGTTGAATAACGGCAATCTCCTGTTCTCTGGATGGTTCACTTACCAGCTCATAGTGCTCCAATGGAAGATCTGGAATGATGACTCCATCCACCCCCGCCTTTTTACATGCCGCGAAGAAACGTTCTATACCATACTTGTAAACTGGATTCATGTACGTCATAAAAATAAGGGGGATCCCGATTTCTGCTCTACTCTTCATTAATAGGTCGAACACCTGCTGAAGCGTTGTCCCTTTCCCCAGTGCTCTTTTTCCCGCTTCTTGAATCGTCGGTCCATCTGCAACGGGATCGGAGAACGGGATCCCGAGTTCAATGGCCGTCGCTCCACTATCCTCAAGTTTCTTTAAGGTTGATATCAAGGATTCAATTCCACCGTCTCCCGCCATTACATACGGAATGAACAGCTTATTTCCTTGATCCAATTCAGCTTGAAGGGTGCTCTCCAAAAATCTCTTACCCATGTTGACTACCTCCCATTAATTCTTTTACTTGTTCAACGTCTTTATCTCCCCTGCCTGATAAACATATGACGACCGACTCTTCCATTGACATGCTCTTAGCGATTTTCACCGCATGAGCAACAGCATGGGAGCTTTCGAGGGCCGGAATGATACCTTCAGTTTGGGATAATTGTTTGAATGCATCCAGCGCCTCAGTGTCTGTAATGGACGTATAACGGACTCTTTCAATTTCCTTTAAGAAGCTGTGCTCGGGCCCCACACCTGGATAATCCAGTCCTGCTGAAATTGAATGGGCTTCCTGCACCTGCCCTTCTTCATTCTGAAGGAGATACATCATGCTGCCATGTAGGATACCGACAGACCCTTTCGTTAAGGTAGCGGCATGTTTTTCTGTTTCAACACCGCTTCCAGCTGCCTCGACTCCGTATAGTTCTACTTCTTGGTCATCAATGAACGGGTAGAACATCCCCATGGCATTGCTCCCTCCCCCTACACATGCCACTATGGCATTCGGGAGGCCCCCCTCTTTCTCGAAAAATTGTTTTTTCGTTTCATTTCCGATGACACTCTGGAAGTCTCGGACCATTTTCGGAAATGGGTGCGGCCCCAATACGGACCCCATGATATAGTGAGTATCTTCAACATTGGCGACCCAGTAACGGAGAGCTTCATTGACAGCATCCTTCAGAGTGGCACTGCCCTGAGTGACACTGATCACTTTCGCCCCGAGAAGCTCCATTCTGAATACATTCAGCTTCTGTCTGCGAATGTCTTCCGCTCCCATGAATATGACACAGTCAAGGTTTAATAACGCACAAACCGTTGCGGTTGCCACCCCATGCTGCCCTGCTCCTGTTTCAGCTACGACCTTCCTTTTCCCCATTCTTTCAGCGAGGAGGGCCTGACCGATCGTATTATTGATTTTGTGTGCTCCTGTATGATTGAGATCTTCACGCTTTAAATAGATTTTCGCCCCACCTACCTGCTTGCTTAAATTTTCCGCATAATAGAGAGGGTTTTCCCTTCCAACATAATCTTTTAAATAGCTTTGAAGTTTCTCTTGGAAACCATCGTCTTGGGTTGCTTCCTCGTAAGCCTCTTCAAGTTCCTGTACGGCTTTCATTAACGATTCAGGAACGAACCTTCCACCGAACTGACCGAATAAGCCTTTTTGATCTGGTTGTGCATACAACATTTTACTTCCTCCATTCATTCTTTTATCTTTACACTGATTTTGCCTCTCGGATAAATGATTCTATCTTCATCCGGTCTTTCCTTCCATCGGTTTCAACTCCACTCGAGACATCCACCATATAAGGACGGACCTTTGTGATCGCCTCCCTCACATTGTCAGGGTTCAATCCTCCTGCAAGAATCAGGTGCTGAGGGGTGATCACTGAATCTGTATAGTCCCAATTAAATGTTGTCCCGTTTCCTCCTCGATGTGGTCCCTTTCCACTATCCAACAAGATCATCTCACCGCCGAAGTCTTCCATTCCGGCAATATCTTCTTTTTCCTTCACCGGGATCGCTTTGATAAATGGAAGATTGATAGTGTGGCAGAACCGAACTGATTCGTCTCCATGCAGTTGTACATAATCAAGGTCCACCAGGTGAAAGATCTCTTCCAGTCGATCCATTGTTTCATTCACAAACACACCGATTTTCAATAGATGTGTAGGAAGTGACGCACTGATACGAGCTGCTGTTTCCACGTCTATTTTCCTTTTACTTTCGGCAAATACGAAACCGATGGCATCTGCTCCTGCATCAAGTGCCCACTCGGCTTCCTCCAGTGTTCTGATACCGCATACCTTCACTTTTGTCATTTGATTACACCTTTTTTCACTTGAAGGGATGATAAGGTCGATTCCGTATGTTCACTCCTCATCAATGTCTCTCCAACGAGGACTCCTTGTGCCCCTGCATCACTTACTCGCCTGCAATCCTGTTCATCTCTTATTCCACTTTCACTAATAAGGACAACCTCTCTCCCCTTCACCATGGATGCAAGTGATTCAGTAATGAGGAGATCCACATCGAACGTTTTTAAATTCCGATTATTGACTCCGATTATAGTAGCTCCAAGATCTAATGCTTCCTTCATTTCATCTTCGTTATGAACTTCTACAAGAATTTCAAGATCAAGGCAGGATGCGTAAGTATATAATTCTTTCAATCTGATGGGATCCAAGGCCGCAACGATTAAGAGAATCACATTTGCTCCTGCATCCCTGGCACGATCAATTTGAATTTCATCGATGATGAAGTCTTTGCAAAGAATCGGGATCGAGACCGCTCTCCGCACATCGGCAAGATCCTCCATCCTTCCTTTAAAAAAGGGTGTATCAGTAAGGACAGAGATGGCGCATGCCCCAGCTTCTTCATATTTAGCAGCCTGTAACACAGGATCGACTTCCATTCTGATATCCCCTTTTGATGGAGAGGCCCGTTTAATTTCTGCTATTACTTGTAGTACATCTGCTGTTTTTAATGATTCAAATAGAGATTTTGAAGACATATCTTGATTCTGATAGAGCTCATATCCAGCTTGTTTCAACTCCTGGACTTCTTTTTTCTTCTTTTCAATGATTGTTTCTAAAATGGTAGACAATTAAATCACCTGCTTTCGTCGTTGTTGGCTGAAGTGAATCAGAGATGACAGTGCATCTTCTGCACGACCGCTTTGAATGCTCTCCCTTGCAAACTTTACGCCCTCTGCGAAGGTCGATGCTTTACCATGTGCGAACAATGCGATACCAGCGTTGAATAGGACGGTATCAGTATAAGCTCCTTCTTTCCCCCGCAAAACGTCCTGTAGTATGCGGGCGTTGTCTTTTGCATTCCCACCACGTATTTCTTCGATGGAGTAAGAAGGAAGGCCGACTTCCTCTCCTGTTAACGTAAATGAGCTGATCTTTCCATCCTCTAACAAGACGAGATGATTCTCCCCTGCAAGTGATGCTTCATCCATGTTATCTGCACCATTCAGAACGATTGCCCGTTTTCTTCCCAACTGATGTAAAACCTTCGCCATCGTTTCTAGTTTGTCTCTTCTATAAACACCTACCAGCTGGGTTTCCAATTGAACCGGATTCGTTAATGGACCTATAAGATTAAAGATGGTCGGAAATTTCAACTCCTTCCTTACCTTCATGATTTTTTTCAGCCCCGAATGGATATGGGGTGCATACAGGAAGGCAAGATTGGTTTCTTGCAGAAGACGTTCGATTTCATTCGCCTGAAAGTCCAGGGAGACACCCAGTTGTTCCAACACATCTGCACTCCCGGTTTTGCTTGAGATGCTTCTATTTCCGTGCTTTGCCACTTTGACACCAGCACCTGCCAATACGAATGCGCTCGTGGTACTGATATTAAAGCTCTGAGACCCATCTCCTCCTGTTCCACAGTTGTCCAGTACACCCTTCAAAGTGCTTGTAATCGGCAATGCTTTCTCTCTAAGCACCTCAACGAGGCCCGTCATTTCATCCACGGTTTCACCCTTCATTTTCAACAGTGTTAAGAAACCTGCAATTTGACTATCTGTTGTATCTTCCATGAATAATTGTTGAACCGCTGTCCTCATCTCATCTCTCTCTAATGAATGACCCTCAGATAGTAATTGTAGATAATTTTTCACGGTTATTCTCCTTTCTCTTCTCTTCTAAAAAATTCCCAATGATTTTCTTCCCCGTTTTCGTCCCGATCGATTCCGGGTGAAATTGAACTCCGTACAGAGGATATCTCATATGCTTGATGGCCATGATCTCGCCATCATCCATAGAGTGAGCAACTTCTTCTAATGACTGCGGCAAAGTCCCTTTCTTGATAACCAATGAGTGATATCGCATCACTTCCAATGGTTGAGGCAGATATTCGAATACCCCACTGCCATTATGTTTGATGAGGGAAGTTTTCCCATGCATCACATTCCCGGCAATTTCTATGCTTGCCCCAAAGGCTGCTCCAATTGCCTGATGTCCCAGACAAACCCCGAGAATCGGCACACTAGCGTGAAGATTCTGTATAATAGGGATGCAAATCCCCGCATTTTCCGGCTGCCCCGGACCCGGTGAAAGGATGATTGCAGAAGGATTCATCCTCTTTACTTCATCCAATGTGATGGCATCATTCCGTCGAACGATGACTTCTTCTCCTAGCTCTTCGATATATTGAAACAGGTTATACGTAAACGAATCATAGTTATCTATCAATAAGATCATCCTGTTACCTCCAGTAATGATTTTGCTTTATTCAATGTTTCCTCATATTCACTTTCAGGATCAGAATCATATACAATACCTGCGCCTGCTTGAACATTTGCCTTGCCATCTTTCAGAACCATTGTTCGGATTGCCAGGGCAAAGTCCAGATTTCCGTTGACCCCTATATAACCGACAGCACCTGAGTATACGCCGCGTTTGGTGGTCTCGAGTTGATTGATGATCTGCATCGCCCTGATCTTCGGTGCACCGCTGACTGTCCCCGCAGGCAAGCAGCTTGTCAGTGCTTCTAGTGGGGAGACGTCTTCTTTCAATTCCCCTTTCACCTCTGAAACGATATGCATCACGTATTTATACCTCTCGATGGTTAAATACTTGGATAAAAAGATTGAACCTATGGTACAGATCCTGCCTAAATCATTCCTGCCCAAATCGACAAGCATGCGATGTTCGGCTATTTCCTTTTCATCTGATAGAAGCTCTTTTTCTAGTTCCAAATCTTCTACCACGGTTTTCCCTCTGTGTCTTGTTCCTGCTATTGGATTTGTGGTGATCTCTTTCCCCTGTACTTTCAACAGGCTTTCCGGCGAAGCCCCCAATACGATATAGTCTTCAAAATCGATGAAGAACATATATGGTGATGGATTTGATTTTCGCAAGCTTCGATAGAAAGAAAAGGGATCTCCTGAAAATGGGGCTTGAAGCCTTTGCGAAAGCACCACTTGAAAGATTTCTCCTTTTTTAATCGCCTCTTTAGCCCTGTGAACTTTCTCCATGAATTCTCCTTTTGATGTTTGTGCAGTAAAGGAGAGTCGTTTCAATTTTTCTTTATGAGTGTGCAGGTATACATCGGTTAGCTCATCCTCGATTTCCTCTACTTTTTCTTGAAGATTTTCTCCTCCCCCCTCTATCCATTCATCCATGACGACGATGAATACTTTATGTTCGAGATGATCGAAAACGATGACTTTTTCATAGAACATTAGGTGTATGTCCGGCATTTCCAGTTCATCATGGGGGGTGATTCCGATTTCTTCGTACTGCCTGATCACATCATATCCAAGGTATCCAATCCCCCCACCTGTAAAAGGAAAGGGTGCATCGAGTATGTCCTGTCTCGGTATCAGGTTTTGAATCATCGCTATAGGATCCCCAGTCCTTTCTTCTATTTCGTCTGAATTGATTTTCTTGAACTGAACCGTATTTCCATATGCCTTACATTCCAAAAACGGATCGCTCCCAACAAAAGAATACCGTCCCGATTGTTCATGTTTCAGCGAACTCTCCAGTAAAAATTTCTTCTTGCCCTTTAGCGATTGATAGAGTGAAATTGGGGTGAACATATCACCATTCAATTCTTTTACCACATAGTTCAATTCCTGTTGCTTCATCATTATTTGCCTCCAATTCAACATTCCATTAAAAACCATAAAAAAAGTCCCCTATGAACATAACTCTCTGTTCATAGAGGACGATGCTGACCGCGGTGCCACCTCTTTAGTTGGGATACATATATGTATCCCCTCTTGATTCAAGTACGGGGTGTAATCACCCGATACTCTATCCTTTTAACGGTGGAAATCCGGACAATCCTACTTCATTCAGATCATCTCTCATAAGTCCATTCCAGACAAGCTATCATGCTAAGGTCTCACTATCCTTAACTCCCTGTTATGCATCACTTGAATGTACTCCTCTTAATCAGCGATTTATCAATATTTGATTATAAAAAAAGGTATCTCATATTCCATTACATCATCATGTAAAGGACGAGATACCCGTGGTGCCACCTTTGTTGACTGTCATAAACAGTCCACTCAATCGTATCAAAGCAGAATGCTTGAATACGCGTCTTTTGTAACGATAAGACATTCGCCAAAGCCTACTCCGGGTGGTTTCGGTTTGGAGGCTCGGAAGTCCATTCCCTAAGACCGCTCACACTGGTTCTCACCAACCACCAGCTCTCTTAAGTGTCGATCAAAGGTACTCCTCTTCGTCATAGCCATTCGCTCATTTAATTAATTGTTTATTATACTAATCCCTTTTTTTCTCGATGTCAACCATTTATCTGAAATTATATTCAGTGTCGTATTAAATGGTTCATCCAATGGAAATCATCGTCGAATCACAAACAGGCTTGTAGCCGATTTCCATATAAATTTTGTTTGAGGTGGGATTATCCAGGTCTGTATATAGTGAACAGAAGGAGTGATCCTTCAGTAAAAGGCGGCTAAGTTCTGCCACAACAGAAGATGCGTATCCTTTCTTCCTGTGTTCTGAAGGGGTATATACAAAATTTACGGTAATTCCATTTTCTGTTCTCCTTGCAGCCCTAGCCATGGAAACCGGTTGTCCATCCACTTCCCAAAAGAACACATAGGATTCATTTTCAATCATATCTTTCGCCCTTTTACGTGCATCTTCATCAGACATGGGTGTCACTTCTGTATCTGCGACAAATCCACTAATCCATCGGGCTAATAGTTCTTCTTGATCTGTATATACAGGTACCATTCTTCCTTTACTTAACGTAATATCATTCACCCTATTCAATTGATATACACGTTGGTTCATACGGACCTTGAAGCCCTTTCCTGTCAGCCTACACCAGGCATTAGTCAATTGAGATGCGGTTTCTTTCTCGGAAACAAAGCCAGGAACGGCTATGTTTAAAGCATCACAAAAGGTTTTTAGCCGTTGTACGATTCCCAGAATCTCTTCTTCCTCCACCTTCAGAGTACCTACAAGATAATGGGGAGGAGTCATAATGAATGACCCCACAACGCCGCCTCCCTCCTTTTCAACCAGTAAAAGAAGAGGATCTTTATATTTGTCACTCGTCTTCATTGTGTTCACTAAGCCCAATGGCAGGTTATTGGCCGCTTCATCTTCCATTAGAAGCGGGTACACCCGGTCGTGGAAGGCTGATGGGTCCTTATATTGTGTCAGTTTATACATATTATCACCCCATCACAGTATTCTCCAAGTCAAATCAGGATTCCTGCTTTACAAGGAAAGCTTTTTTCCGGTGATGGAATGAAAGACATGGTAACCACTCACAGATACACCGATGGTCCCCGCACCTGGAAAAACAGAGTCACCACATACCCAGATATTCCTCAAAGGTGTTCTGTGCGAAAGACTGTTAAACATGGCATGCTCTTTGGTTTGAGGGAATCCTCCAACAATCCCCCCGGGCCGACCCGTAAATCGCTCCCATGCCTTAGGTGCACCCGGAAAGATTTCGACAATCCCCTCTCTAATAGAGGGTATGGCTGACTCAATGGCAGTCAGCATTTTCTGTAGAAGTAGACTCTTGTAAGAATCATATTTCTCTTTCGTATTCCAATTGTCTAATTTGGTATGTGTGGATACGGTCAAGGTCCGGAATCCTTCAGGTGCACGCTGACGATCTTCTGGATGTGATAAAGAGAGAAAAAGGTGGTCCCCTTCCGTCATATTTCCCCTGGAACTCGTACATAACTGGGAAAACAAAGGGAGTGATTGCGGGATCACTTCTTCCTTTAATAAAATGTAAAGTGACATTGTCCCCCAGACAGCCTTACTATCTTTTCCTTGTAAATAGCGTTTAATTTTCGGTACATATTTGGAAGGAAACAGAGGTTCAAGAGTTTGAACCGGTAGGTTGCATATGACATGGTTTGCTCTATATTCATTGCCCCTGTGATCAAACACCATCCACTGATGATTTTGGTCATCCCGATCAATACCGACTACCTTCCTCCCCAAAGACGCTTTGACGCCCTCAGATTCTGCTGCATCGAGAAGACTATAAGCTATATGGAATAATCCACCTTCGAGGTAAAAAGCTCCTTCATGGTAGATATCGAGGGCAAGACATCCTAATAACAACGAACATTGATCGCTCACCACCTGCATACTGTCAATCAACTGTCCATCAATAAAGTGTTTAAAGGATAGATGAGTATGAAGACTGTATTTTTTCAGCAGATGAAGCATGTTTTTGTTAAGCGATGGAATGAGGGTCATTGATTCGGGACGCAGACTTAAGATGAGTTCCTTCCATTCTTTCACCGTTTGAGGGGGGAGAATCGGCATTGCTCCCATTAAATGACGGATTTCCTTTGCCACCTTGTATACTTCTTTAAAGTAATAGTCAATTTGATTGGCTATTTCCGGGAAAGCTTTCTTTAGTTCATTCACATGGGTTTCCCTATCCCGATGAAATGTCAAGCTAACATGAGGAAGGTGAACGTCCATCACCTGCTCGAGCGGCAGATGAGGTGGGGGGATGATACCCAAGTATGAGAAGATACGCTGATGAATCCCGCCTGTTTCAAACCCCATGCCAAGAGTCGCCCCAACAGGATATACAACGTTTCCCCGTTGGAACTTCCCTGAACATCCACCCCATTCCCGTGATGCTTCTAGAATCTGTACACGGAATCCTTCACTACCGAGAAGGGCTGCTGCAGTCAGCCCCCCGATACCTCCTCCGACTACAATAACAGAATGATCCATTTTCCCTCACCCAATCCGTCATTAGTTTCTATCCAATGTACTCTTTTTCACCTAAAAAGACAAAAATGGATGGGTTAGTTAAACCCATCCATCTCGTGTTTAGATTGTGTGGCCAGCGAAACCAATACATACATGAAAAAAGAGATGATAATCGGAAAGATGACCGTATGCATATCCAAATAGTTTGGAGCAAAGCTATGAAATAATATATACGCCAAAAGTCCCGAAATCATGGAAGCGAACGCACCGGCACCATTCCCCTTTTTCCAGTAAAGCCCCAATACGATTGGCCAGATAAAGACCGATTCAAGGCCACCGAAAGAAAATAAATTAAGCCAGATGATCAAATCAGGCGGACTTAATGCAAGTAGAAAAACAAGTATCCCCGTTACACTTGTCACCCAGAAACTAATCGTCTTAATTTGTTTTTCTTTAGCATCTTTGTTGATGAAATTCATATAGACATCTTTTACAATTGCGGATGAAACAATCAACAGCAAAGAATCGACCGTTGACATGATGGCAGCCATAGGCGCTGCCAGTACTATACCCGCAAGCCAGGGTGGGAGAACCTCCAATGCAAGGAGCGGCATGACTTTATCTGCCACTTCGATTCCCGGAACGACAGCTCTTGCAAGTACACCAATAAGATGCATGCCAAGCATAATAGAACCAACGACAATCGTGCCGATGATCAATGCCCTGTGCAGGGACCGGGAATTTTTATAACTCATCGCCCTCACAGCTACTTGAGGTAGTCCAACGACACCTACTCCCACAAGAATCCAGAAAGAAGAAATATACCTGGCACTCAGTTCCCCATTCGGCCCGTGAGGACTTAATAAATTAGGGTTTTCAGCCTGGAGATCCATCATGATCTTTTCCATCCCCCCACCTGCCATGATCGTGGCTACTAGGAGAATAAGTGTCCCTCCAAGCATGACCACACCCTGAATGGCGTCTGTGACGGCAACCGCGCGGAATCCTCCTATAATGACATACACGAGAACCGATACAGCAAAGAGGAACAGAGCCGCTTCATAACTCAATCCCGTCAATGATTCAATGAGTCTAGCACCGCCTACCCACTGGGCAATCATAGCCGAAAATAAAAATAGGATGATACTGATGGCAGATAAGATAGTAATCTTGTTGCTTCTGTACCGACCTTGTAAATAATCGATTAATGTCACAGCTTTATACTTTCGTGACATGATAGCAAACTTTTTCCCCAGAATCAGAAGGACAAAATACCCAGTCACAACCTGACTCATGGCCAGAAGCACCCATGATAACCCATATGTATAGGCAGCTCCCGGTCCGCCGATGAAACTGCTGGCACTTCCGTATGTAGCGATCATTGTCATCGCCAGGATAAACCCTCCGAGCTGACGGCTCCCGAGGAAATATTCCTGTACAAACGAATTTGATTTGCTAACATTTCTGGCTGTATAAATCCCCACTATAAAAATCAATAGTAAAAATGCAAATAAGGGAATCAATGCCATACTATTCATGGTCACCCTCCTCATCGTCAAAAGGAATATCAGTCAGAAGGAGTTTAACGACAGCAATCACTAATATGACCATTAGGAGAAAGCCAACAATGCAACTATAGAAGAACCATGCAGGCATCCCAAGGATCCAATCGTAATCTGTAACAGACTGACCTCCGAGCCCGAATGCAAACCCATACCACCATAAAAAATTTATAAGAACGAGGGCAATCCCAATCAATGCTTCGTGGTTGGCCACCCGAAACCGTTTATCGCTTTTATCGTTCACTTTCCTTTATCCCTCCTTTATTGAAACATCCTTTAACAATTTACGACAGGATGAAAGGAAATGCAAGAAAAAGTCAGGCCTGAAGCAGATGCTTCAGGCCTGACTTTTCATTTAATAAAAGGGGGGGTTTTCATGAATCACTCTCTTATATGAAAGAGGGGGAACTCTTTTGTTTAGTGAGAATGATTTTCAATATCATTGTAATATCTCCAAAATAAAAAGTCAATACAGAAGATTATTTAGATGAAGGAAAATATTGGTGATTAATGAATAGAATTGTGGTAAAATTCTAAATTGTACTCACGTAAAAAAGAGATAAATTGAGGGGGAATCATAGTGAGAGCAAAACTTAAAGCTTTTGGAATACCCATCGTGTTAGTCCTTTTGTGTATTGGGGCACTTTTCTTCCATCAGCTGCTAAATGTCAAACAACAGCCGGACCCGGAGTGGAGCCGGTCCATTCCTCTGGGATACCAATCTGAAGAACGTCCACTTTCCTTTTATGGGGAAGAAGGGCTCTTTCTTGCAAGCAAAGGAGAAGTGGTTCAGTATTCATTAGATGAATCGTTGAATCCAACGAAAGAAAACACACTCAATACCAGTGTTACACGAGGAAAACCCTTCTGGTCAGATGGGAAGAATGTTGTACAAATAAAGGATGATCAACTCATTCTTTCAGGGGATGATCAAGAAAAAACAATCGACGATAACGTAACAGGGATCAGTACATCTGCTCAGGCTATATATTATTGGAAGAATGAGGTTCTCTACTCTTTCAATCCAGATGACCTAACCACTAAAGAGGTATTCAGATTCAAAGGTGAAGTCCAGGATGCATACATAGGAACGAACGGAAGTGCCGTACTTCAAATCAGGCAGGATGATGCACATTCAATCCTTTATTTCATGGATGAAGGTCTGCAATTGTTAAAGCGCCCATTCGCTATCGTCAATTCTGCAACGAGCCACCATATTACCGGCCTGTCTTTTTCAAAGGCTAACAATCAATTAAACGTTTTGTATAATGAAGAGATGCGGGCTCAAGGAACCTTATCCTATAAAATTTTCAAATTAGAAACCCCGATTGATGATATTGGAAAGGATATACTCAAACCTAAAAAGCTAAAATTCACTAATCAACAATCAGGCTATCCATTGGAAAGTCCTCGATCCGTGCAGTTCGCTTCCATTGACGGAAAGCCTTCCATTCTCTTTACATCGGAGAGCCATCGAGTAGGGGATCAGAATGCTATCAGCCTGTATGTGGCTCCATACAATGAATCCACTACGTTTGCAGCCTCACCGATCAGCACAACCAAGCACTTTACCTACTCACCTGTACAGATCACGGAAGAAAGTATTGCATGGCTCGATTATGGCGGTGATTATTATGAATTATTCGGAGCATCAAAGAACAAAGAAGCCATTATCAAGAGTACGGAATGGTCGAAACGAAGCGTAAAAGAAGCGGTTAATAATGCTGTCCTCATGCTGTTCAGCAGTTTAATCACCATTTTGGTATCGTTTTATTGGGTCCTTCCTTCCCTGTTTGTCCTGATCCTCCTTTATATGTTCAAACCGAATATATTTGAAAAGGAGGAAATTAACTGGGTAGAATATGCTTCCATCATTCTGTTTATCCTCATGCCATTGACGTTCATCGGTAAAGCGATGGGAGATTATTTCTACTTTTCCGCACCAGACTACCTCACGTTTACAGGAAGTGAGTATGTCCTACTGCTGGTCATAAGCGCCCTTACTGCGCTTCTTTGGAAAGTTGGACGAGATCCAGATTGGGGAACATTCGGAGGCGTATTTTACTTCATGGGAATTTACATTCTCCTTTACGTCTCATCCATTGGACCTTACATCTTTAATTTGTTTTAATTTTAAAACACGCTCAGGAGTTTCCTGAGCGTGTTTTCTTACCATTACTCTTCTTCCTTCCAATGCTTACGCTTATAAAAATACATATAGATCGTGATGCAAAGTGTCAGCCATGCTCCGCCTGCAGTAAAGCCCCCTAGTATGTCACTTGGGTAATGGACACCCAAATACACCCTGCTCAGTCCTATTAGTAAGACCAGG
Source organism: Rossellomorea sp. NPDC077527 (assembly GCF_044542955.1). Taxonomy (NCBI): domain Bacteria; kingdom Bacillati; phylum Bacillota; class Bacilli; order Caryophanales; family Bacillaceae; genus Rossellomorea; species Rossellomorea sp. NPDC077527. The sequence continues at coordinate 421,775 of NZ_JBITVL010000004.1, forward strand.
GTGGCAACCACCATCACACTAGCCCATTTATACCGCTTACGATCCAATGCACGAAAAAGAATGAATGCCAGGGAACCGTAGAAAATGAATGAACTCATGGAATGACCGCTCGGAAAACTATATCCCCCCTGTTGGATCAACGCCTCGATATCAGGGCGCTCCCGTTTAAATATCCATTTTAACAGTCCATTGAAACCAGCCCCCGTGACGATGGTGATCGATACGAATAGAGCTAGGGGATACTTTTTCATAAATAAAAGGATGAGCACGACACATACAGTGAAAACGGTAATTCCCTTTATTCCTCCCAAAAAAGTGATGGAGGTCATGATTTCCGTTAATTTGGGTGAAATCGTTCCCCTGACAATGTCGAATACTCCATTATCGAACCGAGCAATTTCATTTTCTTTCCATTCTTCAACAATCGATACGAATCCCCAAGTAAATACCATCAAACACACGAATGATACAGCGACAAAGACGCCTTGTTTGATATGTTTCTCCTTCAAGACTTCTTCCTCTCCCTTACCTCACGGCTTCTATTGAGCTTTTTTCTTTGAAGTCGTTTTCTTTTTGGTTGTTTTCTTCGCCTTTTTAGGCTTGGACGATTCAATGGATGCTTGGAGTGCCGCCATTAAATCTGTTACGTTTTCTTTAGGCTGCTTTTCTTTGGATGTGACCATTTTTTCCCCTGTTTGTTTTGACTCTATCAGTTGACTTAATCGTTCTCGGTATTGATCTTTATAATTTTCCGGCTGAAATTCTGTCGTCAATTGATCGATGAGCATGGTAGCGGTCTTTAATTCTTTCTCTGTTATATCATCCTGTTCGGGCACATTCGGGACATCCCCTGTTCCCCTTACCTCATCAGGATAATGGATGGTTTCCATAACGAGTGTTTGCTCATATACACGTACGATGGAAAGCTGTTCCTTCGACCTCATCGTGATTTTGGCAATCCCTACTTTCCCTGATTCCTGAAGGGCTTTCCTCAAGAGGGAATAGGCCTTCTTCCCACCTTCATTCGGAGAAACAAAATAACTTCTATCAAAGAAAATCGGATCGATTTCCTCCATCTTGATAAAGTCCACGATTTCCACTGCCTTATCTCCACTTGCTTCCTTCAACTCTTTCAGTTCCTCATCTTCAAGCACAACAAATTTACCTTTTGTCACTTCATAACCCTTCACAATATCGGCTTGATCCAATTCTATTTCACACGCAGGGCATACTTTTTCATACTTAATTGGAGTATGGCACTCCTTATGAAGTGACCGCAGCTTGATATCTCGATCTTCTGTAGCAGCATGAAGTTTTATGGGGATGTTCACCAGTCCAAAACTGATGGAACCTTTCCAAATGGTATGCATATCTTTCATTACCCTCCTTTTCACAAACTAATCCCTTATTCATATCATTTAGTTCCCCGACTTTCTTCATCCCCTTAAACATATGGAAATATTTCTGCCCTTTAACGGACACACTACAACTAAAAATCAAGGTGAAGATGATGAAACCGATGCTCCCTACATTGCGCCACGAACTTCCTACAGGTAAAGATTGGCATTACGAAGTGAAATATGATGGATTCCGCGGAATTCTCTGCATTCAATCACAAGATCAAATTAGCATGCAAAGTCGGAATGGGAAGGAACTCCTTGTTCATTTCCCCGAAATCAAAGAGCAAATCCACACATTATTGAAGGAAATTGATTTTTCCCTTCCACTAATATTCGATGGAGAAATCGTATTATTACGATCTCCGTTCAGTACCGAGTTCCAGGAATTGCAGGTAAGGGGCAGGATGCGGAATGAACAAAGAATCCTTGATGCTGCAGCCAAGCGACCAGCAGCATATTTAGCATTCGATATCCTTCAGTCCGGGAATAGCTTGTATATGCATGAACCTTATCGTTCGAGAAAAGGTAAATTGAAAGAAGTGTTCACCCAGCTAGGAATGCCTCTTGAACCAAACCCCGCTCACCCATCCTCTTTGCAAATGGTTCCTGATTACAAGGACTTCGGGAAGGTGTGGGAGCTTGTTGAAAAGGAAGAAGGGGAAGGTGCGGTCGCAAAGAAGACAGGAAGCAAATGGGAAGAGGGTCAACGAAGTACCAATTGGTTGAAAAAGAAGAATTGGAAGTACTGTAAGTGTTTCATCACTGCTTTGGATGAATCGAATGATTATTTTCACATAGGTGTATTTCATCATGATCAGGTACTACCGATCGGGCTATTCCACTTTGGACTTTCTGCAGATGAGAAGAAAACGGTAATAAGTGCGATCAAACAAAATCACACAGAAAAAAAGCGCTCTCTTTACTATATAGATCCAGCTATTGTCGTAGAGATTTCATATTTACACTGGCAAGACGGGCAGCTCAGGGAACCTCACTTTAAGCAATTCCTATTTTCCTCAGAGCCTGAAGACTGCACATTCCATCAATTCAAAATGGATGAGGCTTCACTACCCAGAGAAGTAGATATAACTCACCCAGAAAAGGAGTTGTTCCAGGATGTACACATAACGAAATTGGATTATATTCGGTACCTCCGAAAGTTATCAGTGGTGATATTACCATTCTTAAAGGATCGGCCTTTAACCTGTATTCGATACCCACATGGTATCTTCGGTGAGTCCTTTTTCCAAAAGAATGCTCCGGACTACTCCCCTGATTTCGTTGAAACACATAGGGAAAATAACATCCATTACACCCTCTGCAATAACCTGGCAACATTGATTTGGCTTGGAAATCAGCTGGCTCTGGAATTTCATGTACCCTTCCAGAAAGCCAAAGAAGAATTTGTTAATGAAGTAGTCTTTGATTTGGATCCTCCGTCTAGAGCCCATTTTTCACTTGCCGTTAAAGCAGCGAGGATCATGAAAGAATTATTCGATGGGTTGAGCCTTCAAAGTTTTGTTAAAACGTCCGGCAACAAGGGATTACAAGTATATATTCCGATTTCCGACGGATACTCATGGGAGGACACAGCCCTGTTTACTGAATTCATTGCAACCTACCTTGTATCCAATTTTCCTGAAGATTTTACGATTGAACGCTTAAAGAAGAATAGGAATGGAAGACTTTATGTCGATTATATTCAACACGGGGAAGGGAAGACCATCATCGCCCCCTATTCATTGAGGGGGAATGCTGAGGCATTGGTGGCGACTCCTTTATGGTGGCATGAAGTGGACGATGATCTTCACCCGGAATTATTCACTATAGATGTTGTGTTGAGAAGATTCCAACAATTTGGATGCCCCTTTATTGAATATGACAGTGTAAAAGAACAACAGCCATTCGGCAAAGTGATCGAGTTTTTAAAAAAGCAGTCCAAAAAATAAGAAAGAGAGTGCCTGTAATAAAGGGCACCCTCACTTCTATCATGGCATCACGCACTCAAGAACACTTTACTTTCAACGATTGATTTAGCATGATTCTCTAAGAGCTCATATGCTCCTTCTTCAGTGAATTCCTGTCTGGACATCTCATGAAAATCCTCAGGATGTGAAATAGACAATTCAATTTGAGATTGATAAAGATACGTAGCATTCCCAATCAATTCCATATTATACTTCCCTTCGGCCAATTCGTTTACGATGACACGGACCTTCCCTCCGTTGTTATACACATCGATTTCCTTGCCGAACTCATTCTCTCCAAGTAGGCAGGTAACAAGACTTGAAGCCGACATCGCTGTACCGCATGCATTTGTGAAGCCAACACCTCTTTCAAACGTACGGACATAAATGGATCCTTGTTCTAATGGATATACAAAACTCACATTGACTCCATCAGGAAATAAATTATTTGGGCCATTCACCGTTTCCGCAATGGTCTTTTGCTCATTCGAGAGAATATGCTCTGTGCTTACGACACTGATCAAATGAGGGTTTGGTACTGCGAGGGCTGAAAAAGTCAAACGATCCGAAATCTCAGGAATGCTTTCATTCAACAATGTTTCCCGCTCCAAGTTCATTGGTAAAGTATCCAAACCAAAAAGGACAGGGGAGATTTCAACATTATACGTCGGGATGTTTTCAAAAATGGCATCCTGAGTTGACACACGGAGATTTGCTTTCATTGTTTGAATGATGATGGACTCTTTGTCCAGCAGCTCACATACATAACGCCCTACACATCTCAGCCCGTTTCCGCACATCGATGCTTCAGAACCATCTGCATTAAAAACCCTCATTCTCGCATCACAATCATCGCTGGCCAGTACAAACAGAATGCCATCGGCCCCAAGAGCAGACTGACGATCACATAATGCAAGGGCTAGATTTTGTCTTGCTTCATCTGAGAAATCATATCCATTGGTCATTTCATCAATAAGTAAAAAGTCATTTCCAGAACCATGACATTTAATTAGATTCAAGTTCATCGTGAATCCCTCCACGGTAATTTACTAGTAAACTATTCATAATAGTCTTAGCTTGCCACAAACAGGCTCTTTTCGCAATCATCTTCCTTGTAATTTAACAAAAGAAATAATCCGGCTGGATGGCGAAAGCATTTAACAGTTGAATTATCCCCCTCTTTTCGAGACAATGAATGTGGTGATGTTTATGAAAGAAGAATACCATTTTCGTTTTCAAGTCCGGAATGTAGAAGAATCCTCTGATGAATACCAATCAAGGGTTGTGACCACTTTTGCCCGCATCTATAATGACAAAAAAGACCTTGTGCATGAAGGTCTTTTTCGGGTACGTTTTAACTGCATCGGAATCTACCCATTCCCTGCCGATGTAGCCAGGCAAATTTCATCAAAGAATCTGCAACGGCTTCTCCTGGTGGAGTTGAAGCGATATATCAAGCCCCAGAGGAAATATTTGACTCCGGGTGAATACAAACCTGTATGGTAAGCTATTTCAACTCCGATACTTCTTGAGTCAGGAGCTCCTCCGTCCATTTACAGGAATGATGATAGCTTTCCATCACTTCCCTCTTATTAAACTTCAAATTTTTCATTATTATTTCTGTCATGGCCCAGTCCGCTTTCTCGACGGAGACGACGAGTTCGAGTATCTGCTTTAAATCGTTCCTTGAACCTGTTAATGCATTACAAATATCGTCATTCAATGGCAAGTCCTTCAGGATACGATCAATCGGCATGGATAAAATGGTTTCCATCAATGAAAACATTCCCGTCAGGAAATAACTTGATTTCATTGATGAGCGTTCATGTTTATCTGCCAGGAGTTCGCACATTTTCGCTCTCGTCAAACATAATGTAACCACTTCATTTTCCAGTTGCCTTCTCTTACCGACTTGTTCCCTCACAGCCAGCACATAAATCCACCGCTTGATTTCAAGAAGTCCTAAAAGAACGATCGCCTGTCGTATGGAATGAATCTTATGTTTCGGTCGGTATGCGGGGGAATTGATCAATTTCAACAGTTTATAGGATAAGGAAAGATCCTGCTCAATCAACTGACTGATCTTATCAATGCTGGGTTCCGTCATTTCGAGACTTTGGATAATCGAGTAATAGGAGTGAAAATACGTCGGTACATCATGAGTGGCAATGATCTTCGGTTTACTGAAGAAATAGCCCTGAAAGAAATGATACCCTTTCTCCATCGCTTCTTCATAATGGCTCATGGTTTCCACTTTTTCAGCAAGAAGCCTGTACCCCAATACATTAGAGAGAACTTCAATACTACCGCGTTCAGCTTCGGTTGTATTCAAGAAATCAACCTTTACGTAATCCGCCAATTTCATTAATTCCCTATCATATGGATTCGATTCATTGAATATGAAATCGTCTAATGCAATCTTATATCCCAAGGCTTTTAACTCATGACAAACCTGTACTACCTCGGAATTCGGGGTGACACTTTCGAGGATCTCCACGACGATCTCCCTTGGATTAAAGTATGTCGGGACTCTCAGCTTAAGGAGATTTTCTGTAAAATTAATAAAGCATGGCTTCCCAGCTGATAGGCTTTCAAGCCCGATATTCAAATAACTGTTAATGATGACGTCTGCAGTCGCCTGATCTCCGTCAATATTAGGAAATATATTAATCTCATTATTTCTGTAGAGAAGTTCATACGCCACCGTTTCTTGATGACGGTCAAAAATAGGCTGCCTGGCTACAAATACTTCCATCAAAACCACCTCTGCTTTACTCCTGAACGATCTATAAATAAATAGTAAAAAAGATACATATATCCCTTTTATAGTAACAATAAACACGTAGAAAGTCCAAGTAATTTGACAGTTGTTGTAAAGAATACGAGATGCCCATAGCATCTTGCCTGATTTCCATTGGTTACAGTGATTTTCGAAAAAATTCACAAATAAAATGCCCATCACCATGATTTTCATCATGATGATGGGCAACTCTACTTATAATTTTCATCGCTTTAATGAATCGAATGAACAAAGAAATTCATAAGAAACAGTGCAGCAATAATATATAGAGGAACGGATACTTCACGAGCCTTCCCGGTAGCCAGCTTCAACACTGGATATAGAATAAAGCCGATGGCAATTCCGTCTGCGATGCTGTACGTAAACGGAATCATCGCAATGATAAAAATGGCAGGGAATGCCTCAGTCAGATCACGAAGATCCATATGTCGAATATTCTGGATCATCAAGCCGCCGATGATAATCAGGATCGGGGCGACGGCATGGTCCGGAATCCATTTCAAATAAGGGATGAACAACACCGATCCCAAAAATAAGACTCCTGTCGTCAAGCTCGTCAACCCAGTACGCCCACCTGCCGTCATCGCTGCAGCACTTTCCACCGTTGAGACTGTTGGACTCGTCCCGAAGAATCCGGACGTAAAAGCTGAAAATGCGTTGGCTTGAAACGCTTTGGAATATTTATGCGGTTGATCGATCATATCCGTATGTCCGTGAACGAGACCGATGTTTTCAAATACCAGAACCATCGTTACTGAAAAAACCGCAATCCAAAATGGGATTTCCATAATGGCACTGAACGATATTTGACCAAAAACCTGACTGTATTCACTTAAATGAAATGAGCCTGATTGAATGGAAGGCTCGATCCCAAATATGAATCCAAGCAGTGTCCCAAAGGCGATACTCCATAAAAATTGCCCTTTTACATTGCGTATGAAAAGAAAAATCGTCACCAGGAATGTCAACACCGTGGCCAACACCTTTAGTTCCCCAAAATCACCGATCGTGATAATGGCACTGTCCCCTCTTTGAATGAGACCGCCTTTTTCTAGACCTATGAACATCAAAAACATCCCTAACCCTACGGTAATGGCTTCTTTTAATGTTTTGGGAATGGCTTCCGATAATACTTTTGAAAGCTTTGTAAATGCAATAATTATGAAGAGTATCCCTGAAATCACTACGACAGCTAAAGCTTCCTGCCACGAAAGACCTGATGATTTTACAAGTGTGAACGTAAACATTGCATTAATCCCCATACCTGGAACCAGTAGGATGGGTGCATTTGCCCAAAAGGCCATCACCAAACATCCGACGAAGGAGGCAAGAATGGTTGCCATGACCGCTCCTTCAAATGGAATTCCAGCTTCAGAAAGAATTAAAGCATTCACAGCGATAATGTAGACAATCGTAAAATAACCGATCGCACCTGCCATCATCTCCTGTTTCATCGTGGTACCGTGATCCTTTAACTGAAAAATACTTCCACGTGCTTTCATATTATAATCTTCCTATAAAACTGCCCTCTCCCTACCCGCTCCTCCCCAAATAGGGGGAGCCACAAAATACTATTTTAGCAAAAGGTCTGACGTTTGCCAATATGTATTTTTGTGGAGGATTTTGGTTGCTTTTTTTTTGAATCGATGGTGGATGTTGGTGTGTGTTGATGATTGCCGCTTTACGGGGAAATCGATTGTGAATGATGGATTAGTTGCTGATCTCTAACGCAAAACCAGCTGAAATGAAAAAGAATCAAGCGGCTTTCATTGATAATCCAGCCGTTATCGTGAATAATCGGAGCTATTTAACCAGTAATCTTGCCGTTTTTGGAAAAATACGCCGTTTTACAAATAATCCCACAAACTCTTCCATGACACGAGCATTTCTCTTCCAAAGCTCCATTAACATGTCCGTCCCTCTCAAAAAAAAAAGCCTCCCACAGAGGAGGCTCCTTCAATCCTATCTTATTTGTCTATTTCACGAATCAGGTTCGCCATTTCAATAGCTGATACTGCAGCTTCCCATCCCTTGTTTCCTGCTTTCGTGCCTGCTCTTTCGATGGCCTGTTCGATGGTGTCTGTAGTGAGTACACCGAATATGACTGGAACTTCTTCCTGAAGGCTTAGATTCGCCACTCCTTTTGCCACTTCTCCGCTTACGTATTCAAAATGAGCAGTCGCTCCGCGAATGACTGTCCCAAGTGTAATAACTGCATCGTACTTTCCTGATCGCGCAAGCTTTTTGGCGATCATAGGAATTTCGAATGCACCCGGTACCCAAGTGACGGAAACATTATCTTCGTCAACTCCGTGGCGCTTTAACGCATCTTCCGCCCCACCTAGAAGCTTTGATGTAATAAACTCATTAAAACGGGACACGACAATGGCCACTCTTAATCCTGAACCTACTAAATTACCTTCATAAATTGTCTTCATTGTTTATTCCTCCTGTTTATTATTAAAATTTAAGTAAATGCCCAAGCTTCGCATGCTTTGTTTTTAAATACTTTTCGTTTTCGAATTTAGCCGGAAGTTGAATCGGCACACGGTCTACTATTTCTAATCCGTATCCGTTGATGCCGGCAATTTTCCGTGGATTATTGGTCAGTAACCGAATCTTTTGTATACCTAGATCTCTAAGGATCTGGGCTCCGATTCCATATTCCCTCAGATCAGCTCCAAACCCCAATTTATGATTGGCTTCAACTGTATCATAGCCCTGTTCTTGAAGTTTATAAGCTTTTAATTTGTTAATCAGACCAATGCCACGGCCTTCCTGTCTCATATAGAGAAGTACGCCTTTACCTTTTTCTTCAATTTGAGTCAGTGCTGTAGCAAGCTGCGGTCCACAGTCACAGCGATTGGAACCGAAAACGTCACCTGTCAAGCATTCGGAGTGAACACGGACGAGTACATCTTCATCCTCGGACCATTCCCCTTTTACAAGTGCGATATGTTCTTTCCCTGTAAGGTTTTCTGTGTAAGCAACTGCCTTGAAGTTTCCGAATTCCGTTGGAAGTTCAATTTCCACTTCTCTCGTCACGAGCTTTTCTTTTTTGCGTCTGTACCTGATCAAATCTTCAATCGAAATGATCTTTAGATCCCACTTCGATGCCAGTTTCACTAACTCAGGCACCCTTGCCATCGTGCCGTCTTCATTCATGATTTCACAAATGACGCCGGATGGCTTTGCTCCTGATAGAACAGCCAAATCGATGGCGGCTTCTGTATGTCCTGCCCGTTTTAGTACACCACCTTTTTTGGCGACGAGGGGAAATACGTGACCTGGACGTTTAAAGTCCTCGGGCATCGATTCAGGGTTCAGCAATTCCTGGATGGTTGCGGATCTCTCGAACGCACTGATCCCGGTTGTTGATGATTTATGATCCACTGATATCGTAAAAGCTGTACCATGAGGATCTGTATTTGAAAGTGTCATCGGCGCCAGCTTGAGTTTCTGTGCGATCTCCTCAGTGATCGGGGCGCAAATCAGTCCTCTTCCCTCTTTCGCCATAAAATTTATGACATCAGGAGTAGCCTTATCCGCAAGGGCAATGAAGTCACCTTCGTTTTCCCGATTTTCATCATCGACCACAATGATGACTTTCCCTGCCTTCAGGTCTTCTATCGCTTCTTCAATCTTATTAAACATGGGGCAACCCCTCCTATTAGTCAGCGAAACCATTTTGTGATAAAAAATCATAACTGATGCTGCTTGAATTACTCTTGGATTGTTCTTTTGCTTCATAGAAACGATGAAAATACTTGGCCATTACGTCACACTCAATATTGACAGAATCGCCCACTTTCTTTTCACCGAGGACTGTGTCTCCTCTCGTTTGAGGGATCAACGAAATCGTAATGGTATGATCGTTCACACCGAAAACGGTAAGGGACGTACCGTCAATTGCGACTGACCCTTTCATGATAAACAAATGACTCTGATGGTCCGGAATGGAAATGTCCATATACCATGCATTTTCGACGACTTCCACTCTCGTAATCGTTCCTACTCCGTCGACATGTCCGTTAACGAAATGCCCTCCGAAACGACCGTTTGCAGCCATCGCACGCTCGAGGTTCACTTTAGAACCACGGGATAAGTTTCGAAGCGTGGTGCCATCGAAGGTTTCAGGCATCACATCTACTTGAAATTGCCGTGTGCTGAATGAGGTGACGGTTAAACAGACACCATTTACACTGATGCTGTCACCAACCTTTACGTCTTCCAGTACACGCTCAGCTCTAATGGTCAATTCCATCGAAGAAGAAGATCGCTTCAACCGTTCAATGGAGCCGATTTCTTCAATAATTCCAGTAAACATCCTTTCCCCTCCTATCCATTAAGAATGCGTATTGGGAAGAGCAACAATCTTAATGTCCTTTCCTATACGTTCAAAGCTTTGAATCTCCATTTCCAGACCTTCTGCCATCGTAGGAAATCCTTCCCCTCCAAAACTCGTAAAGGCAGTGCTTCCACCTATAAGCTTTGGGGACATGTACATGATTAATTCCTGGAAGGCACTTTCCTTTAAAAAAGCAGAATGGATCGTTGAACCGCCTTCTACGTATAGGGAACCGATATTTCTGGCTCCCAGTTCGTTCAGAACGGAATGGATGTTAATTCTCTTCTCTGAAAGGGTGACGATTTCACACCCGGATTGTAAAAAGGGCTGCTTTTGTTCTTCACTGACGGAACTTCCTGTGAAGATTAGTGTTGCACTTTCGTCGTCTTTCACTACATGTGAGTGTAGTGGTGTTCGGAGATAAGTATCTAATATGATTCGAATGGGGTTTTTTCCACCTTGGGGCAAACGGGTGGTAAGGAGTGGGTTATCTTGAATAACGGTATTGACTCCTACTAGTATCGCGTCATGCCGGTGACGATCATAGTGGACATCAGTTCTTGATTCTTCGGAGGTGATCCATTTGCTGTCACCTGAAGCAGTAGCGGTTTTCCCGTCCAATGTTACGGCTGTTTTAAGTGTTACATACGGGGTACCGTGTTGAATAAAGTGGAAGAAATGTTTATTTAGTTCGCGGGCTTCCTCCTCACATTCTCCCACCAACACATCGATGCCTGCATCCCTCAACTGTTGGATTCCCCGCCCTGCCACGAGGGGATTAGGATCACGTGTTGCAATATGAACGCTCTTTACACCACTTGAAATGAGCAGTTGGGAACATGGAGGAGTTTTCCCATAATGGGAACATGGTTCAAGGGTGACATAAACGTCGCTTCCTTTTGCTTTGTCCCCTGCATTCCTCAACGCATTCACTTCCGCATGACCTTCTCCTGCTTTCAGGTGGGCTCCCATCCCGACAATTTCTCCATTGTTGACGACCACTGCCCCTACCATGGGGTTTGGTGACGTCTGGCCCTGGGTGGACGCTGCCATTGAAAGGGCAAGCTTCATATAATGAGAATGGTCCAATTGAATGACCTCCATTCTATGTGTGAATTAATATCCTAAAATAAATAAACCCCAAGTAACGTTTCTACTTGGGGGAAGTTGGCATGACTGAATAAAGCATCCACTCGATGAAATTAAAAGGAAAAATCATCCATGATAAATACATGGATTTACTCACTTCATCAATTGAATACTGCCGTTCCTTCTCCCATCCAGACTTTCACTGTCGGCTTTGGAATTTCACCAAATCCACCGTCTAATAACCATTAGCCGGGTCACGGACTGAGAGCAATTGCTCATCACCGCCGGTAGGGAATTTCACCCTGCCCCGAAGGAAACCTATTCGATTATCATTATTCTATCATAGTTTCAGTGATGAAATCATGTATGAAGATCAAATATTTTAATTTTGTAAAAAATCACCCTGACGGTACTAGGGTTTTTATTAGAATCCATACTAAATGGAGGAAGCCTCTACCTGAATATGAGGCATCCTCCGTTCTTTATGTTAATAACAATCTGCATTCCTCCGCACATGTAAAACACGCTTTGGCACAATCTTTACAATGCTGCTGGTCATGTGCATGGCATTCTGTTCCACACATCTCACAAATGTGCACACAAAGGGTGAGGATTTGATGAACAAACTTACTGCTTCGCTCCATGGCATTAATGGCATAGGAGCAGATTTCTGCACACTCCCTATCGAGTTCTATACACATCATCATCGGTTTTTCTTTCTTTAGGCATGCATGATAGCACACATTGCATGCTTCCTTGCACCGCTCTAAAGCCGATAAGCATGATTTGTAGTCAGCATTCACCTTACCACCTCCATAACTTCCCTTTTAGGATGCCCAAAATCCATCTTATGAATGAGTCAGGAAGTGAGAAAGTAGTCACTATCTACGTACCATAGAAATATCAAGAGCCAATCGAATTCCTCATTGTACGTTTCATAAAATGAAACGTAACTGTGATGGGAGTCGAACAACCGTTGAACACTTTGAGGAAGGTACCCCTTTTGTAGAGACAGGTAATTCTTCTCCTTATAATTTAAGATCCACCTCTTATTACCTTTGTAGATGAGGATGGTGTCTCCCTCCTCACTCTGCCATTCGATAGCGGTCGAACTCTGGTATTTCAAATGAAACATCATCATTGATTTGGGATGCTCCACTTTTAAGATCCTGCTCCATTTTGAGAAAGGTAGCGGCCGTTTATCCCTTCTGTGAAACAGGTATTGCTTAGGATTATTGATCATCGATGTGCGTTGAATGAAATAGTCGGACCATCCGTTGGTTTTCAAGTAATAAGACCCTTCTTTTGTATGGACGCCTACATATGCATGTTCTGAAACGGGCAGCTTTTCATAAAATAGTCGTTTTGCCTTTTTTAATTCCTTCTTCAGACTGTAGCTGAGGTAAAGATTAGAGAACGCAGGGATGAAGATCAGCAGAGGAAAATAATACAATTGTTGAATCACAATCAGCATCCCTACCCCAATTAGGAAATACATGACACTTCGGAAAAGGAACGTATATTGTTCATTTTTGTATATATGATAGAGGTTCATGAAATGCTCGTCCTTTCAAGGAATCTCTATCATATGTATGTACTAAATCCGGAAAAGAGACCATAATCAAGGAAAAGGCGAAGGAATAACGGGACACTCATACTGGATGAGTCGTTCCGTCAACCCTTCGCCTTCTCTTTACGTGGGAATAAGTTCACCTGACCGGTTCCAACCGACTATCTGTTTCAATTTTGATTCTGCATCATGATAGCCCTGCCAGTACAACTCGTCCAGCTTCTGTGGATTTTTTTCAATCCTGCTTACTTTAAGGGGGTGCTGAGGCTGGATGACTAATACTTCTCCCCTTTTTTCTTTTATTTCTATATCTTTTATTGTTTGATTATATCGCATATACCGGTTCATTAACGTTTTGTGCAATTCGGGATATTGAGGGTACTTCCTTCTGATCAAGAACGAAAATCTTGAAGGCTTTTTGTAATATCCTCTATTTCTGGTCAAAATAACGACATTCTTCTTGAACCCGTCTTCCTCTGCTTTTCCAATGGGGACAGGGTCGCTTATCCCTCCATCTAAGAGATGATGAGATGCGAATTCAACGACCGGAGCAACAAAGGGGAGGGAACTTGATGCGCGAATAATGGTAAGAAGCTCTTCTCCATATTCTTTTCTTGAAAAGTAGGTTGGTTTTCCTGTTTGGCAGTCCGTTGTACCGATTACGAATTCTGCTCCATTTGAGTGGAAGGCGTTGTAATCGAAGGGAACAAGTTTATTTGGAATCTCATCAAAGACATAGTCCATTCCAAATAATTCGCCCGTCTTCCAGTAATTCCTCCATGATAAATATTTAGGATCGCGGATGAAATCGACATTCACTTTTTTGTTGCGGCCATTTTGCTTTGATAAATAGGAGGCAGCATTACATGCTCCTGCAGAGACACCGATGACATAGGGGAATTCTATCCCATTTTCCAAGAAAAATTCCAACGCACCAGCCGTATAGATCCCCCTCATTCCACCGCCTTCAAGAACAAGTCCAGTTTCGTTTATCATCATTTCTTATTCACCCGCCTTTGGCTGTAATAAATACTGCTTTACTTCTTGAGGATAAAGGTTGATTCCAGAGAGTTCATCTAGGGATACCCAGCAGGGAAAATAACTTCCTCTTCCCCTTCCAGCATCGTATTCTTCCCCTTTTCCTGAACCGAATAAACCACTATATTCTCCCACAAAATAATACGAATGTGTATGATTATGCTTGAAGGACAACGCGTGTTTCAGCCCAGAAACGATGATTCCCAATTCTTCCTCAGCTTCCCGGATTGCCGTTTCGATTTCGGTTTCACCCATCCCCATACCTCCTCCGGGAATCACGTAATAAACTTCTTCATCCCTATTTCTTTTGATGACTGCCAAGTGGTCATCTTCGATCAGTATGATCCCTACACGATGTCTCATTTACCTTCCTCCATAGGAATCAACTTAGCGTTGCACGTCTTTTCATAGAATTCAATGGGGCCAGCTTCTATTAACATTGCATACATATATCCCTTTTCTTTCATGCTTTCTAACGCAGCATAAAGGAGACGCCTTCCCACTCCATCATGTCGGAAATCCGGCAGTACCCCCATCGGACCGAATACTCCCTTTTTGTCCATGAATACATCATAAGCAGCAAAACCAATGAGTCTCCCTTCTACCTCTGCCTTATAGATAGGAATGAGAGGATTATTGGATTGAAAGGCATTCCGTAGAGTATCAGACCAAACCTCTCCGAAATGACTTCCCGACCAGGATAGGAAGTGCTCTTTCTCATATGCTTGAACAGAACTTATTTTAACCTGGTCAGCTTTTCTCAAGGACCAATCTCGAGTCAATAGATGAACGGACAAATTCTTGGCTACGGTAACAGATTGGATAATGCTTTCCTGAGGGACAATCTGAAGCCCCTGCTCCAACTGGGGCTGTTCTGATAGAAGTGAGAAAAATGCCTTTATTATATGCCCTTCATTTAGATAAGTTTGGTTGTATCTCTTCATGATGTTAACCGAAACATTCCATATATTGAGAGTATTTAATGAAACGGGCATAGAATGTGAGTCAATCACAATGCCGGAGGATGGTTCAGGGGAGAGTGTTTTCAATAATCTTTCTAACTGCTCCGAATACGGTTCAAGAAGATCATGCATTTCCCTTAAAGTCCCTTCTTTTACGAGAGCAGCTCCCAAGAATAGGTCAATACTTTGGATGCACGTGTGTTGATTTCTTTCAGCAAGCTCGTGTGCTTGTTTGATTAATTTGTGAACCTTATGTGTTAAACAGGGGACAATCATTGGTCTTCCTCCTTCTTCTATCACCATTCGACATAAAACAATGAATTCCTTTTCCGATTATGCATGAGGTCCGTCCCTCTAAAAAATACGAGCTGACGGCATCGCGTCAGCTCAGTTCTTTTTTCTTAAAGAGGGTCGGGGTGATGAGTAGGATGATCAAGGATAATATCATGGTCAGGATGATGGTTTCTGTAAGAGCTTCATCCCATTGAGATTGCAGGATCAGTTCATGAATATAATTGACCAGCTGTCCAGGCGACCATTTTAACGTTTTGGTCATATACCCTGATAGGAAGGTAATCAACATGGTCGATCCGATTGTATAAAATGCCGTAAGACCCAGCGATTGTGATAAGCTGCTGAAAAAAATCACCAATGTCAAGATAAAAGTCAGCCATAATCCGTAAACGATAAACCCCTTGAAGAATAGACCGACGTTGATTCCATCAAATAATAGATGGATGTAATAGTAACCGGATAGCATCCCAAGGCTGTAGGAAAACCACACCAGAACAAGTGCGGCTGCCCACTTGGAATAAATATAGGATGTGTATGACACGGGTTTCACAAGAACCAATACCGCATTACCACTTTTTCTTTCTCCAGCCACCGTCCCCATGAACCCTAACACGATGACCAGAACACCAAATGTGCTGAATTGACTTATGATCGATAAGAATACTTCACCTGATGACGGTGTAGGGATGGATATGACTGTACCTTCTGGAAGATCCCCCACCGATTGTAAAATCTCCGGCATGTAATAGGCTGTTAACGGTTCCGTCAACCCGAATAAGATGAACACGGCCGGCATCCAGATCACCTTGTAATTACGTATCAGTTCCAATATTTCTTTCCTGAATAAAACCAAGCCGATTTTCATCTATTCATTACCTCCATGAAGACTTCTTCAAGACTTTGTTCACTGGTCTCAAATTTGGTCACTCCCCATCCATTTTCAGAGATCATGGAAAAGATCCTGGACCGGTCCCGTTCCAGATCCGTTACATCAAAGGAAATCTGATTTCCATCCGAAACGATGTTGTGCAGCCAGTCATTCACCTTTAGAAAATGAACAAACTTCTTGCTGTCTTCATTGAAATGCAATTTCATCTTCAGCCTGTGGTGTCTTGCCTTCACTTCCTCGATCGGGCCGTCTTCTATCAGTTCACCTTTATGCAAGAATAGCACTTCATCACATATTTGTTCAGCGTCGTTTAATATATGGGTTGAAAACAAGATCGTCGTTTCTTTTTTTAACGTTTTTAATAATTCCAATACTTCCCTTCTGCCGAAAGGATCCAATGCCGAAACAGGCTCATCAAGGATGAGGAGCTTAGGCTTATGAATAAGGGCTTGAGCAATACCGAGACGCTGCTTCATCCCACCTGAATAGTGACCTACCCTCCGATCCTTCCCTTCCTGTAAGCCTACCATTGAAATAAGTTCATCTGCTCGCTGCCGTGAGTCACCTTTTGACAATCCTGAAATTTCACCGGAGAATACCAGGAATTCGTTTCCCGTCATCCACTCAAAAAACGCTGGATATTGGGGAAGATACCCGATTATTTCACGTATATCGTCAGAAGATGAAGTTGTTCGAATGCTACCGCCTGTTGGTCTTAACAATCCAGCAAGCATATTTAAGGTCGTCGTTTTCCCTGCTCCATTTGGACCTAACAGAGCTGTACAAGCCCCTTCTTTCAACCCGAAGGAAATGTTTTTAACCGCATAATTATCCCTGTATCTCTTCTCGAGATAAGCCACTTCCAGGACGATCATCGTTTTTGCCCTCTTCCAAATACAAAATAGATGACCGGACCGATAATATTGATGAACAGGATGATTAATAACCAAAGCCATTTTGGTCCTTTGGTTGACTTGATGCGGATCAGATCCACCACTGCCACCACTATAAGAATGAATTGTATGATGATGACGGGAGCTAATAGTCCCCAATTGACAGATTGCAATGCTTGTTGTAATTCGCTCATGTTTCTCTTCCTCCTTTTGATTATCATTGATTAGACGCAGGAAGAAGAGAATCGTTCATTTATTTTATTGCTTTTTTAAAAAAACTGATCCCCAACCATTCGGGGACCAGTCCTTAATTTTTTCCATTGTATAAGGAATGGAGTTTATTCACTTCCGTTTTGACGGTCTGTACGAGTGAGGACGGAGATACCACTTTCGCCTGACTGCCAAACGAGAGGATCCAGTTTACGAGACCAATGCTTACCCGGGCTTTGGTTGATAATATAAAATGGCCCTCTCCTTCCCTTTGAATACGAACGTCCTTCCCAAATTTATCAATGATCACGTTGATGAGGGAGTTGTGAAACTTGATCCTGATCCACTCCTCGTCCCCTGCAAACATGTGAAAAGTGGACTGAACATACCTCGATACATCAAAGGCTTCATATGAAAAGGTTTCAGAGAGTGCTTCAACATTCCGGAGCCGATCCACCCGGTAGTGACGGATTTCCTCTGCTTCAAAATAATAAGCTATAAGGTAATAAAAATCATTTGCCCAAGCAAGTGCGTATGGTTTCACTTTATAAAGGCTGCCCTCGTGACTGAGGTTGAACTGTTTGTTCACATCGAAGCGACCGTATTGGAAGGTGATCATCCTGCGTTCTGCGATGGCCTCATGGATATCATGAATGGTGCGGCGAATATAGGGGCTTTCACTCTTAATGGAAGAGTCGATTTGGATTTCATTATGTAACATCTTACCTAACCGATGACTCGTCAACTGTTTGATTTTTCCCGTCAACTGAATCGTTTCCTTTTTAGAGATGAATTTGGCAGAGACGACTGCATCGATGAGCATTCTGAGTTCATATAACTCGAACAGCCGATACTGATGACTATAAAATTTGGGCAGTCCTTCCTTTTCTTGATTAATCGTAACATCGAACCCTTGCCGGATAAGGTGATCTAGGTCATCTTTTAACGAATTCTTGTTCAATTTCAGTTCAGATCCATACGTCTGCTTAAAGCGGAGAATGATATCATCCAAGCTTAACTCGTGAACTTCGTCCGTTTCTTCTCTTAAAATACTCATCAGCTTCAAAATTCTTTCTTTATTATCGATTCTCATCTTGGGAGTCGGTTCTCCTTTCAGCATTGATAGTTTTATAAAATTATAAAGTGTAAGAATTTTTTGTCAACTCCCACACTTATTTAATATCCAAATGCTCATTATTATTTCTGATTTTTATAATCATTCCTTTGGCACAAACTCAATGGCAGATCACAATCTGTGGAAGAAGCAACACTCTTTACGTAAAGAGTTAAACGAAAAGAACCCATGTAGCGACATGGGTTCTTCAGCCTGTTCATTTTAATAAGCGAAAGACTGTGGGGATATAGTAGTGTTCTCCTTCGTAGGCTTTTACTGCACCCAGGATGGTAAAGACAAGGGCCAGGACCCCAACGAGCGGCGCCAATATAAATCCGATCAGGACAACCATCAGAATTGAGCTTACCAATCCGTAAACAGCATATGAAATCAGGAAGTTAAAATATTCCTTTCCGTGGAAGTCCACAAATTCTGATTCGTCCTTCTTAATGAGCCAGATGACCAAAGGCCCGATGAAAACTGTGAAGAAGCTTAAGATATAAATTAGAGCTGCCATCATTCTTTCGTCTTTTGTCGGCATGCCAATTCCTCCCTGTTCAAACTCTTTAGCAGATACGTCAATTGTATCCTCCTCTATATTTACGTACTTACCCGAATAAAGTTTCATTCAATATCCTCATTTCTCTTGAATCTTTTGGATACTTCAGGACATCCCTCATGAATCACTAACAATCGGAATATATGTATAAGAAAGGAGTTTGTCCCTTTACGTACAGAAAGGTTGTGATAAACATGAGTAAATTGGAAGCTTTCGTTCTGGGAATCATTCAAGGGCTAACAGAGTTTCTTCCAATCTCAAGTACAGGACATCTTTATCTGGGAAGGTTGATGTTCGGACTGGAGGAAGCAGGGCTTTTCCTCGATACAATGCTCCATATCGGAACGCTGGTAGCTGTTCTAGTAGTGTATCAAAAGGAACTCCTTTTCATGATAAGACACCCTTTCAGCAAATTATCATGGATTCTCATCATTGGCACCATTCCCGCTGTGATTGTCGGCTTTTTGTTCGAGGACTTCTTTGACGCCATTTCTAAGACCGGTTCCACGATCGGATGGGAATTCCTTGCTACAGGGTGCATCATGTACTGGGCTGATGGGGTGAAAAACGGCTATAAAAAACTGGAAGACCTTTCATACACAGACGCACTGGTGATCGGAAGCTTTCAAGCTGCGGCCATCTTCCCAGCACTATCTAGATCCGGTTTAACCATAGCTGCAGGATTGTTCCGGAAACTTGACAGGGAAACGGCTGCCTATTTCTCGTTTCTCCTGTCAACACCAGCCATACTTGGGGGAATCGTGCTGCAGGGAAAAGAGATGGTCGGTGGACATATGGAAGCAATCTCTCTTTCAAGTCTGGCCATTGGAACGGTGAGTGCAGCGATATTCGGCTACTTCGCTATTGTCACCATGGTCAATTTTCTGAAAAAGCATTCACTTAAAATATTTTCATATTATGTTTGGGCTTTAGGAATGTTGATTCTTATTCTTCAGTACTCAGGGATCATGTAGGAGGATTCGAGATGAACCATGATTGGATACTAGACGTCCTGACTTTCCTGACCGATTTGGGTTACGCGGGGATTTCCCTCGCTCTCATGATCGAAGTCATCCCAAGTGAGCTGGTGCTCAGCTATGCCGGCTTTATGGTTAGTGCAGGTAAAATCACCTTTATTGGAGCTTTCTTAAGCGGAGTCATCGGGGGCACGGCCGCTCAATTATTTTTATATTGGCTAGGATATTTCGGCGGGAGGCCGTTTTTTGATAAATACGGGAAATACATGCTCATTCATTCTAAACATTTGATTGCTTCCGAGAAATGGTTTGAGAAGCATGGTACCATTGTCATTTTCACAGCACGCTTTATTCCCATCGTCCGACATGCCATCAGTATTCCCGCAGGTATCAGCCGCATGCCCCTCTCTACATTCAGTCTGTATACCTTTGCTGCCATGCTTCCGTGGACATTATTGTTTATGATCATCGGAATGGAACTTGGTACACATTGGGAGCTTATCGAAGTCATAGGAGTACGCTACATTAAACCACTTAGCGTAATCGCCCTATTCACAACGGCTATGTATCTGTTTTTTTCCATGAGAAGAAATAAAAGGGTGGATTAACTTCTTTTTTTATGGGAAATTGTTTAAAATAAGAAGCAAACAAGCCTTACGAAAGGATACAATATGACTTCGATACTATTAAAGAACGTGACCATCTATCCCATTACATCAAAGCCCATTCAAAATGGATCTTTACTGATAAAAGACGGAATAATCAAACAGATCTCACCCCATGACATAGATGGATATCAGCATTCTACCGTTTATGATTGTCAGGGAAAATTTTTATTCCCCGGCTTCATTGACTGTCATACCCATTTAGGCCTTTATGACGAAGGGACCGGGTGGGCAGGGAATGACGCCAACGAGACCATAGAACCTATGACTCCGCATATCCGCGCCTTTGATGGTGTATATCCGTTGGATCCTGGTTTTAAAGATGCCCTTAAATATGGGGTCACCACCGTGAATGTCATGCCGGGAAGCGCCAACGTGATCGGTGGCACTACCTCCGTCATTAAAACACTTGGCTCCAATATACAATCCATGATCATTAAGGAGACATCCGGATTGAAGATCGCATTGGGAGAGAACCCGAAACGGATCCATAGTAATGGTAATAATGATTCGATTACGAGAATGGGGATTATGGGAATGCTCAGGGAAGCATTCTTTTCGGCAAAATATTGTGACCAACCGGAGGAACTGAGAGTGGCACCGCTGGTATCTGCATTAAAGCGGGAAATCCCGGTTCGAATCCACGCACACCGGGCAGACGATATTTTATCCGCCGTTCGATTTGCAGAAGAATTCAACCTGGACCTTAGGATCGAACATTGCACGGAGGGTCATCTCATATCAGATGAATTAAAAGGGAAAAACCTAAAAGTTTCCGTTGGGCCTACCTTTACCAGAAGATCGAAAGTAGAGCTTAAAAACAAGAGCTGGCTCACTTATCAGAAATTGACGGAAGCAGGTGTAGAAGTATCGGTTACGACTGATCACCCCTATACACCGATTCAGTATTTAAATATGTGTGCAGCGATTGCTGTTCGTGAAGGATTAGATGAACAGAAGGCATTGGAAGGGATTACTATCGCCCCTGCCAGAAACCTTGGTGTGGCTGACAGAATCGGTAGTATCGAAGTGGATAAAGATGCTGATTTAGTCCTTTGGAGCCATCACCCCTTCCACTTTATGTCCAAGCCCCTGGTGACATTCGTGAACGGTGAAATCGCATATCAAAACGTGTAGAAATTTGGTAAAAAATTTTATCAAAAATTAGCTTTTTACCTATTTCCTTTTTGAGATATTTCGTATATGATACAGATGGATAATATATTTCCGATTACATTGTTCTTAAAGACTGTCTATTCATATATTGAACGACTGTAATGAAGGGAAGGCAAAAGGTGCGCCACCAGTTTCTTGACTGGTCTTAGTGGGTTCGATTCCCACCCCGAAATTTTTTAGTTACCATTTAAAAATTTCGAGGGTGGGATCGTACGCACGTAGACTGCCCTCTAGGAGGGTCTACTATGATCAAGAAACGTGAATTACATGAGTGTCATGAACTTTATGACCTGATGGTGCACCCGGATGTCTTTCCTTTTGTGCGTCAAAAGGCACATTCTTATGACGAGCTTCTATTCTTAACGAAGCAAACAATTGAAGCAGAAGATCGTGGAGAGTTGATTTCCCGTACAATTGTGGACGAGTGGGGCAACCCCATCGGCACTATCAATCTTTTTGACATTCAGGAAAATGCAGGATTCCTGGGCACATGGCTAGGTAAACCATTCCACGGTAAAGGATATAACCAGCCGGCCAAGGACGCATTCTTTTCCGAGCTATTTTTTGAGCTGGGTATGGAAACCATTTTCATGAGAATCCGTAAAGTGAATACCCGTTCACAAAAGGCCGCTGAAAAGCTCCCTTATGTCGTAAAGGCAAATGATACAAGGAAATCCCTTTATGATCAATTAAACGCTCAAGAAGAGGTTTATGATCTATACGAAATTCCAAAAGATTTATATACATTGTATCTATATCAGCTGCAACAGTCTCCAGAAGAGGATCAGGCTCTAGAAGCTTAATATCCAGTAAAAAAAGTTATCAACAAAAGTCAGTACTTTTGTGTGATAACTTTTTTATTTTGACTGATTAGAATGATGCATGAATCATAAATAATATGGTGAAAATGAATGCCAGCTTTAAATGCCATGCACCATCCTTTCTCTTGAACCGTTTAAATCCCATGTATACTAGAAAACACAGAACAATACTCGAAAGGATGCCTGTGACATTGGTAAAGTCCCAATGAAAGTCTCTAATCACTGCAAGGGTGCCATGTACGATTACAATTGCTGTTCCCAATAGAGCAAGAGGGACATGAAATTTTCTCAATAACCTGCCTACATATTGTACAGGTCGCTTCAATTCAAGATTTCGCCATTTCACCTCTCTCAAACCCTTCCATTTCATCAAAAGGAAGACCGGAAAAATACTCAGAACGGCAAAATAAACCACCCTGGCTATTGACCCGAACTGCTTAAAAAACTCTTTATAATGGTCTTCCTCTATTAACATAAGGTGATCGTAATAAAAGGAAATGAGGGATATTGCCGCTCCTGCTATACAAAAGGTGAAAATGAAATAAACGATGATGCTTCTACGCTCTTTTGGATTGGGAATTGTACTTGATAAAAATGTGGGATGCTGAGTGTTTTTGGTTTTCATTCGTTAACCCCTAGTATCATAATAGTTTGTACTGTTAGTATAAGCCTCAAAAATGAAAATTACATGAAAATCAAATGAAATAGATGGCTTTGTGTCTAAAAAAAAGAGCCGAACGTACAGGACCCGTGATCAGGACCATTACGCCAGCTCTTCTTTCTTACTTCTTCTTATCCACCTTTTCGAAATACAGGTTCCGGATGACGAAGGTTCTATAATTCTCCAGTTTCCTTTTGTCAACGGGATGATGACTGATTCCCATTTTTTTAAGCTCCTGAAGATACCATCCTTTTGAATACTGATAAGCCATTTCACTTCTCCCCTTCAACCATTTATATACTATATGCTAGAAGGGGATCCCCATGACTTCTTATCTGGACATTGTTGACAGTTCTTCATACATATCTTGAATGGTGAACGCCTTTTCACTCTTATCCATATGATTGACCATGGTGTCTCTGTTTGATTTAAGCTTGTTGACGCTCTGTAAAAAGCTTTCTTCATTCAGCTCTTCTTCTTCCAATTTCATCGCGTATCCATGCTTCACGAAGCTATTGGCATTCAGGATTTGATCGCCACGACTCGCTTCCCTCGATAGTGGAATCAATAGCATCGGCTTCTTTAAGGCAAGGAATTCAAAGATCGAATTCGAACCCGCACGGGATATCACGAAATCCGTCATCGCCAGGTAGTGGGGAAGCTCACTCTTTATGAATTCATATTGGCGATAGCCCTTCTGTTTAAGGTCTTCATCGATATTCCCTTTTCCGCAAATATGGATGATTTGAAACTCAGAAAGCAGCTCTTCAAGATTCCCTCTGACTACTTCATTAATTTTCCTTGCTCCAAGGCTGCCTCCCATGATCATCAGTACAGGCTTATCTTCATAATACCCCGTTAACCTTTTTCCTTCTCGGGCATCACCGGTAAATAATTCCTCCCTGATAATGGCTCCTGCACATATTGATTTATCACTTGGAAGAGATTGAACCGTTTCCGGAAAAGTGGTGAATATCTTTGTTGCAAATGGGACCGCAAGTTTATTTGCAAGTCCGGGTGTTACATCCGATTCATGAATTGCCACTGGAATCCTTGCTATTTTAGCAGCCATTACGACAGGTACAGAAACAAACCCACCTTTTGAAAAAATGATATCAGGCTTTATCTTCCGGATGACAACCAGGGCATCCATTACCCCTTTCATCACACGGAAAGGATCTGAGAAATTTTTCCACGAAAAATATCTCCGAAGCTTCCCGCTTGAAATGCTCTTGTAGGGAATATGGGGAAACTGCTCTGTTATGATTTCTTTCTCGATTCCATCTTCAGAACCTATATACGTTATATCCCAGCCTTCTTTTTCAAAGTGTGGAATCAATGCTGTATTAACCGTGACGTGGCCCGCGGACCCTCCACCCGTGAATAAAATGCGTTTCTTCATATGTAATAAACTCCTAACTCCATAATCTAAAATCCTTCTATCTAACCATTATACACTTTACCAAAAATACAAGCGGGATAGAACCACGAAAATTTGACAAACAGAAGAGAAATTCCTTCCCATC
This sequence comes from Rossellomorea sp. NPDC077527, assembly GCF_044542955.1. Lineage (NCBI taxonomy): Bacteria > Bacillati > Bacillota > Bacilli > Caryophanales > Bacillaceae > Rossellomorea > Rossellomorea sp. NPDC077527. Next base: position 446,734 of record NZ_JBITVL010000004.1, read on the forward strand.
TCCGTTTAGAATCTTTCTCTGGGCATGATAAGAAATGTTCAGTTCTTATCCCTATTCAAGATATAATTCGCTACATTTCTTCCGCTGATGGTCACCATCGGTGATCCTCCCCCTGGGTGAGTCGTTCCCCCGACGTAGAACAGGTGATCAATGTCTTTGCTGACGTTTGAAGGGCGAAGGAAAGCTTCGGTCATCCGGTGGGAGGCCAGACCATAAAGAGAACCTTTATAAGCCGAAAATTTACGTTTAATCGTGTTCGGTGTATAGATTCTTTCTACTTCCAGGGAGTCACGGATGGTTAGACCCTTTTTTTCTAAAGAATCATAAATCTTTTCTTTATAGGAATGGACCTCTTCATTGCTCAATTCAATGGCCGGAGCATTGACAAGAATAAACAGGTTACTACCCTTGGTGATGTTTGGATCAGTAGCTGCCGAATGGCTGATATAGATCGTTGGATCGCTTGGAAGCGTTTTGTCTTTAAAAATTTCCTTGAATTCTTTTTGATAATCGCCACCGAAATACACTTGGTGATGATGAATGGAGTCTTGGAAGGTCCTGAGCCCCGCAAGGATCACAAAGGCGGAAATGGAGGGTTCATACGAATCAAGTTTGCTGTCAGGATGACTCGGTCGATTTTCTTCCTGAATGAGGTGCTTTGTCGCGGTAATGAAGTCACCATTTACAATCACGTCATGTGCAAAAATCGTATCATCATCCGTGGTTTTTACACCCACTGCCTTTTTTCCCTTTACAACGATTTCTTTGACTCCCATTCCCAATAGAACTTGTCCACCTAACTCTTTAAAGTAACGGTGAAACCCTTCGGCAATCCGCGGATTCCCTCCTTTGGTATAATACACTCCTTCTTTCATCTCCAGATGACCGATCAATGAAAAGGTGGCTGGGCACTCATACGGTGATGAACCTATGTAAGTAGCATACCGGTTGAAGACCTTCAGCACCTCCTCATCCCGAAAAAACCTTCTATGGAAATGATCCATTTTCTCTAATGGACGGACCTTCATAAAGCGATAAGAAAGAGACGGGGAAAGATAATCTTTCCATGAGCTGAAAACTCGATAAAAGAAGCCTTTCTCAGCTTGTTTATAAAGAACTTCCACTTCTTTTAAATACTTTCTGTAATGAGATGCCCCATATGGATCGATATTTTCAAGTTCTTTCATCATCTCCATGGGATCCGCAGTTTGATAAAGGATCTTCCCATTTGGAAAGATGTTTTTAGTATGTTTTATCAGCCTTTCAAACTCAAAATATCGGGACGAGTCCCCTCCTGCATCATTGATCACAGATTGAAAGACATGAGGCATCGTAATGGTATTCGGTCCAAAATCAAAAGAGTACCCTTCCATTTCAACCGGCATCATTTTCCCCCCGGGGTGAAGATTCTCTTCTATTACCGTAACGTTATACCCTTTACTCTGAAGGGATATTGCAGCAGATAATCCTCCTAAACCCCCTCCTATGATGATGATATTCTTCATGTATAGGTCCTTCCTTTCCATGTATATCCTTGTTTTTTCAACCCTTTCAGCATGGATGCCCACATGATGCTGATGAAGCAGAGGGAGGCGAAAGGAATCAAAAGAAAATGCCACCTCGATTGATTGGATGCCACATCAATGATCAAGGTTTGCATCCAGATTGCCAGTAAAGGTAGAATGCAGGTCCATTCCCCCGCTACGACACCATATAGAGCCAAGGGAAGAGGTAATATAAAAAAGATAAAATAGAATAGAGAAATAAGGACAACGGATAGTGGACTTCTTCCAGTCCCTGTGTATATATTCTTCAGAAACCCTTCCCATACTTCTTTATTCGTATCGTACATATGACAAGACACATCATGACTAATATTGACAAGTGTCACCTTCCATCCCTTTTCTTTCACTTTCCGCGTGATATGAACATCTTCCAAAAGGGAGGATTTAACGGCTTCATGACCACCGCATTCGTCATATGCTTCCTTTTTGAAAAACATAAATGCTCCATGTGCAGCTGTAAATGCTCTTTTGGTTGTATGATTGGACACGGCAATCGGCAGATGGAAATAAACGAGAAAGTGCTGAAAAGGTACCAACATTTTACTGAGTATGCTCGGTATGGGGAATTGTGGGAATCCCGTAACAAGTCCGGAACCATACCGATTCATTTGAAATAACACTTTCTCAACGATCGATGGAGACACCCTTATATCAGCATCAAGATAGAGATAATACGCCCCCTGTGCATGACTGCTCAGCTCTTTACAAGCGTGTACCTTTCCTACCCAACCCTCCGGAAGCGGTTTTCCATCTATGATCCTGAAACGCGAATCACCTATAGTCAAAGTTGTTAGAAGTTCTCTTGTATGATCCGTCGATCCATCATCTAATAGGATAAACTCCACAGGTGAATGAGTGATCTTCTTGATACTTTCAATGAGTCCTTCAACATTCCTTTCCTCGTTCCTCATTGGAACCAGGACGGAAACCAATTCATCTGTAGTCGTGACTCGGGAAAGTTTGGGTAAGAAAAGCAGGTTGATGAACGTAGCGAGTACGAATAGAAATGGTATTACGATAAATAAATTCATTCAATCACCCCTTACTTTTTTCTCCTCCAGAAGTCCAACCACTCACTAACAGTCGGGAATCCTTTTAGAACTAAATTAAATTTCGATAAGTCTTCTTGTATGATGTCTTCTTTCATCTCATCAACTTTTCTTTCTAAAAGGTGCCTAAGAAGTTCTGTCCGTTCTGCCCTTGATGAAGGATCATCAACATTTTCTTCAACGTCGCTGATTCGGATGAACAATTCCGGTCTTTGGTCGTGACGAAACGTATAATAAAACGTGACCATTGTGATGGTTATATCCGGGTTTCGTTCATACAGATATCCCGGCCCACTCATAAAGGAAATGGGTCTCTTTTCGAGATGTTCTTCCTTTCCTTGAGGAAATATCCACACCGTTTTATTCTCTTGTAAGCATCTTTCTGCAAACTTCAGGGATACGACCAAGTCTTTTGGAGAATACGGATTGACTGAAAATGCTCCGAGTTTTTTAAAGAAAGGGTAATCTTCCATCCCTTTCTGACTCATCATGGCATAGCTGTCTTCGTTTATGATCGTTTGATTTAAGTAAAAAACCATCAAACCGTCCCACCAGCTGGAATGGTTTGCAAGCATCAAATGTCCAGAAGGAGGATGCATAGAACTTCGACAGTCGTCTATCCATACCCGATAAAAATGTCTCTTAAGCTGATGTGTAACGTACCAGGCTAACAATTGTTGAAATCTTTTACTTTTCTGGGGCTGAATCATGTTACCTTCTCCAATCGTTTACGAAGCATGAGAGATACTGAATAACATATGGCAGTGACTATAACAGCAACCCAAAGCCCCTCCGTAATCGCCGTCACCATAAACATAAGAATCACAAGCATGTATAGAAGTCTCATTCGACCACTCCACTTTGGAGATGAAATTTCTTGACGGATAATAAAATAGAGGATGACTTGAATGAAAAATGATACAAAAAACCACCCTGCGAAATTTTGCATTGGAATATCATAGTAGGGTCCCCCTTCATCCCAAATCCAATATTGTCTGCCTCTAAAAGCAACGGGATCGATGATCAAATCCATCGTGACAGCTAACAGTGAAGTGACCGTACTATATAGAAATGCGCCAGACACAGTCTTTGGTCTCATCAGAAGAAATTCAAAATGCGCCATACTGGAAAATATAACCATTACCCAAGCGAAGCCGATTGTGACGGGTACACCGAATAATTGAAACCCGAAGTCCTTTTCATAATGATACGATCCGAAAATCAATCCATAATGAACTCCTAACGACTCGGCTAAAATCGTTAGCAGCATGATGAATGAAGAAATGATGATTCCAAGACCCACCCTGAACTTCTTCATCACATAAAGAATAGCCACAAAACCAGCTAAATATAAAAAAACGGCATTGGCCCACTGTAATGAAGGAGGAACCCGATCAAGCGAAACAAGGATGATTCCCACTCCGTACCATATTAAAAATACGCTCCAAGCCCAATCACCCCATTCCTTTTTCATGACTTTCTCCCACCAGTTTCTATGCATTGTGCCTTAAGAGTATTAGCGTTCATAAGTAAATTCACCCACTCTTTCCTCTTGAAAATATGGTACAGTATGATAGTGAAAAGTTGATTCGCTACCCGAAGGAATCCAGGAGGAATTCATATTATGAGAGAGACCCATACATTCAAAGATAAAATCAAACAACTATCCATCATATTGTTTCCCATCCTGGTCACCCAGCTTGGGATGTTTGCCATGAATTTCTTCGACACAATCATGTCAGGCAAGTATTCACCCGCCGATCTTGCAGGAGTTGCCATCGGGTCTTCCCTATGGGTCCCAATATTTACAGGACTAAGCGGCATTCTTCTGGCGGTGACCCCCATTGTCGCTCAACTGATTGGTGGTGGAAACAAGAAAAATGTGCCTGACACCGTCCTTCAAGGTGTATATGCTGCGATTGCATTATCCATTATCGTTATGGTGGCCGGTGGAATTGTCCTTAAACCGATCCTCAATGAAATGAATCTTGAGGAAGGAGTAAGAATCGTCGCCAGGGATTATTTAATAGCCCTTTCATTCGGAATGATCCCTCTCTTTATCTATAACGTCTTGCGATCATTTATCGATGCGCTCGGGATGACGAGGGTCACCATGTTCATCACTCTTCTTTATCTTCCGATAAACGTAGTATTCAATTATCTCCTCATCTTCGGTGAAATGGGGTTTCCTGCACTTGGAGGAGTGGGAGCAGGGGTTGCTTCTGCCATCACTTATTGGATCATAGCTTTAATTGCTTTTTGGGTGATCCACACGAAAAGACCATTCAGTCAATATTTTATCTTCCGGACCATTCATAAGCCCGACCTTTCAAAATGGAAAGAGCTATTTGTCATCGGTGTCCCTATCGGTTTATCCATTTTCTTTGAAGTAAGTATTTTTTCAGCCGTTACCTTATTAATGAGCCATTATGATACTGTCGTGATCGCTGCTCACCAGGCTGCCATCAATTTTGCCTCTTTCCTTTATATGATCCCCCTGAGCATTTCTATGGCTTTGACCATCGTGGTTGGATTTGAAGTTGGAGGCAAGAGACTCGGGGATGCAAAGACCTATAGTTGGATGGGTGTAGGCTTCGCACTGCTCCTTGCCGTCTTTTATGGGGTGATTTTACTCGTTTTCCGATCAGATATTGCAAACCTTTATTCAGATGATGCCTATGTATTGAAGTTAACGGCACATTTCTTATTATATGCAGTATTTTTCCAACTTTCGGATGCGATCCAGGCACCTGTCCAAGGGGCCCTTAGAGGGTATAAAGATGTCAATATCACCTTTGTGATGGCACTCATATCTTACTGGGTGATCGGCTTACCTTTAGGGTACATCCTTGCAAATTATACGGATTTCGGTCCTTATGGCTATTGGCTTGGACTGACGTCTGGCTTAACGGCAGGCGCCATCACCTTATCAGGGAGGCTACTCTTTATACAGAAAAAATACAAAAAAATTATGCATTCATAGGGTATTGACTGAAAGAGCCACGGCGGTGCCGTGGCTCTTTATTGATGGAACACCTTGCCCAGGACATCCTTGCCACCTGTTACCGGTATGATAGATCCTGTAATGAAATCTGAGTCTTCCTGACAAAGAAACGAAATGATCCTTGCGAGGTCCTCCCCAGAACCCGGTCGGCCAACCGGGGTTTTGGGGTCATGGTGTTCTTTCGCCAAGCTGATCCCCTTTTCCTTCCACTCACCTACGATATCCCCTGGACAGACCATATTTGCCGTTATCCCGTTGTGTGCTTCCTCGATTGAAATGGTTTTAGTGAAGGAAGCAAGTCCAGCTTTAGCCGCTGCGAAAGCAGAACGATAAATCCAACCCGGAGCTGATTCTACCCGATCATATCCAAACGTGATGATCCTGCCCCACTTTTTTTCCCGCATCTTTGGTATCAATAACCTTGATAAGTAAAATACACTATTCAAGTTCCCATTCACGATATAATTCCACTCTTCAGGTGAATAATCGGCAAAGGATTTTCTTTCTTTGACATACGGCCCTGCGTTGTGAATTAATATGTCAACGCTTTCCACCTTATTCCAGATTTCCACTGCCATCCGTTCACATTCTTCCGGAACGGAAACATCCCCCTTTATCGTGATGATGGTGTTGGTATATCGTTTGGCTAAGTCAGATACCAATTCTTCTACGAATTCATCATTACTTCTATAGTTAAGGATAATTGTGTACCCTTGTTTGGAAAACTCTTCGACAGTCTGCCGTCCAATCCCCTTGGATCCCCCTGTTATTAAAACAACTTTATCATTCATCATGTTCACTCCACGTACTCGTTATATTTCAATAGTAAGAAGGATTTTCCCGAATTGCAAATGTAAGCTCTTAAATGATTGGATAAATAGTTGCAAATTGACAGATTCAGGATGACATTTTTTAATTTGGGGAAAATAAAAAAACAGCCTCTCCAAGAGAGACTGTTTCTTTAAACCAATGAGATTATTTACCGATGAATTGTTGAGTCCAGTAGTTACCATTTTCTACATATCCCACACCGATGTGAGTGTAGTTTGAGCTCATGATATTTTTACGGTGACCTTCACTGTTCATCCAAGCTTGTACTACCTCTTCCGGAGTCTTTTGACCCATGGCGATGTTTTCACCTGCAGAGCTGTATTCAATACCAAACTGCTTCATCATGTCGAATGGTGAACCGTACGTAGGGCTTGTATGAGAGAAGTAGTTGTTCGCTTGCATATCACGAGACTTCTCGCGTGCTACTTTACTTAATTCTGCATCTACTTTAAGAGCAGGAAGTCCTTGTTTTGCACGCTCTTGGTTTGTTAACTCTACTACTTGTTGTTCGAACTGGCTTAATTGACCAGACTGTTCAGTCGCTTGTTCTGATTGTTGTTGTTGCTCATTTGCAGCTGGAGCAGGTGCTTGTGCTTCTGCCTTTGGAGCTTCTGCTTCTGGAGCAGGAGCTTCTGCTTTTGGTGCTTCTTGCTTAGGTGCATCTGCTTTTGGCGCTTCATTTGCTGGTGCAGGAGCTTCTGCTTTAGCTTCTGGTGCCTGCCCCTTCAATAATTCTTGAACATTGATATTCTTACCATCGATTTGATATTTTGATAGAACATCTTGTACAAATTTATTAAGATCTTCTTGATTTCCATTATATTTAAATGCGTTCGCTTGTTGAACGACCTTATCTTGAGATGGACATGGTGCTGCAGCGTCAGCTTTACCTGCTGCGAATGGAGTTGCTAATAATGTTAATGCTGTTGCTGTTGAAACCATCATTTTCTTATTCATAAAAATGAATTCCTCCTTAGTGAATGTGTTTTTCTGTGCTGCACATTCATCATACCACCCTGTTTTTGTTACATTTACGGGAGAACTTGGAAACTAGAAATCAATTGTTCTATTTTGAAAGACAATTTTTCTATAGTACTATAGTAACCACTGATTCTAGTAGGGAGAAAAGCCATTTTATTTGATTTACTTACATTTCCAATAGGAGAACGAATTGGGTTCAGCGACTAATTATTACCGGTATATGATTCTTGACAGGTTTTAAACAGCTTAGATAATGTAACTAATGTTACAGTCACGTTTCAAAGAATGAAGGATTTCACCCTAAAGAAAGGTATTCATTACATTTTTTGTCAGAACCAATGATCAAGTATCCCTCTACATTGAATCCAAGTCGTTTTAATTGCCTCACGCCTACATTACATTCTATAAGGTTGCTCCCCATCACGAGCAAAGGTCCTTCAGGAATATCACTGAAATATCTTCTAATATACCCACAAGGTAAGGCAACTACATCATCGCAATCTCCTTTGGAAGAGTCTTGATAATCCCTGACGTCGACTACAATATGTTCCGACGTCACTTCTCGAGAGAACCACTGTCTTGTTCTTACCGGAAAATATCGATAGTACATCATATATGAAAACACACTGACTAGTAATAAAATTAGTACTGGCATACTGACATCACCCTTTTAATATGAATACCTACATTATATACCTATATAGGTATACAGAAAAGAAAATTGCTCGAAAACCATTTCAATCTGTCCCTTTTCAACCCCGTACTTTAATTAATTGCTCGGCAACCTCTATATGTATTTCAATTAATCCGACTTTATCATCATTCGATAAGCTTGAGTCAGCAATCCTCTTTGTGGCTGTAAAATATTTATCATTCATGGACTTACGCACCCTTGGATGACTATTCGCATCTTCGAGTTCACGTTTAATGGCTTCTTTCAAAATTTGTTCCGGTGAAGCGTCTCCTTCAGGTAAAATCCGATTTTTCCATATTTGTCTATAGGATTTCAGCAGATTACCGAATACTTCCGACATAATAAAACATCCTTTACATAAAAAGTTTAGTATGTAAGCATACTAGAAAAAAACGAAGAAAGGTGATATCAATGACTACACCCTATCGCTGCCCTAGCTGTAAAACGAATCGCACTCGATTCAATATTATACAACAAGTACCACAGAGTGTGAAACTTGATCCTGCTTCCGGAGAGGTCGTTCAAAGTTATGAGCAAGGTCAACTCGATCCATTTCACCTCGCTTACAACGGACCTGAATTAAAAGTTCAATGTGCAGCCTGCGGACTTGTTGAAGATGAAATGACATTCAAGAAATTTGGAGAAAGCACCATGTAAATAAAGTAAAGGGTAAACCTCTGTACATCGAGGTTTACCCTTTTATTATAGTTGGATATTAATGATTGGAAGCTTCTTTAAGTTTCGCTTCTTTTTCTTCTTCTGTGACATCTTTGTTTGACATTCTTAATGGAATCTCCTTCATAAAGAAGGTTAGTACGAATCCAACCAGGAGAATGATGGCTCCGATGAAGAACACATTGGTTAAAGCATAACTTAAAGATTCCCTTACACCATCTAAGATCGATGCATATACTCCTTGGAATTCTTTTGGTAATGTTGATTGAAGTTCTTTTAATTTTCCACCGTTCATAATGTTCTGAGGATCTTGGAGCTGTTTCATCACTCCACTGGTCTTAGGATCTGTAAGTAAAGGTGAGTCCTTCACTGAAGACATTTTCTCCGTCATCTTGGACGTCATAGAAGAGTTCATCACCGTTCCCATGATGGCTACTCCAATTGTTCCACCAATTTGTCTGAACAATTGTGTAGCAGCTGTGGCCACTCCGAGAAACTTATGCTGTACGGCATTTTGAACCGTGAGTGTGAACACAGGGAAACTGAGTCCAAGACCTGTTCCAACTATTATAATATTGAGTAAGGCTCTCGCATTGGTAGTGTCCGTATCCATGAAAGATAATAGAAGCATCCCTGTACTCATGACGAACAATCCGATAAGGGCAAGAAATTTATATTTCCCCGTCTTTGTTATGATTTGTCCACCGATTGTACTTGCAAACACCATGCTTAATGTCATCGGCATCATGACAAGTCCTGATTTAGTGGCAGATGTACCCATTACACCTTGAATGAAGAACGGCATATACATGATGGCCCCAAACATTCCTGCTCCGAGTATGAAACCAATGATATTTGAAAGGGTAAAGATCTTGTTCTTAAACAATTGAAGCGGAAGCACAGGATTACTTGCTCTTCTTTCCGTAATGATGAATAGTACTAGTGCTACAACCGATAATGTCAGTAATCCAATGATCTGAATAGAAATCCATTCATAATCACTCCCCCCCCAGGTAAAGGCGAGCAATAATGGAATGATCGTTAAGGTTAACATGACGGAACCTAAATAATCCACTTTAAGTCCCTTGTTCGGCTCTTGGGAAGGAAACATTTTATAAATCATTCCGAATGCGATGAACCCAACGGGAAGGAATACCCAGAATACCCAGTGCCAATCGGCGTTATCCACGATCCATCCCCCTAGAGTTGGACCGAATACACTTGCAAGACCAAACACACTGCTCATTAACCCCTGCCATTTCCCTCTCTCACGCGGGGAGAATAAGTCTCCTACAGCGGTAAATGCTGTAGACATGATCATTCCGGCTCCGAATCCTTGGATTCCCCTGAAAATGATTAACTGAATAATAGAAGATGAAAGTCCGTTTAAGAACGAACCAATCATGAAGACACCAATCCCAAGCAGGATAAAAGGCTTCCTTCCATACATATCTGATAATTTCCCCACTAATATAGCGGTAACTGAGCTAGTCAGCATAAAAATGGTAAAGACCCAGCTATAATAATCCATTCCGCCAATTTCAGAAATGATTTTAGGCAATGCCGTTCCAACAATGGTTTGATTCAATGCTGCGAATAACATGGCTGACATAATGGCAATCATGATCAATACTTTTTTTCGATGTTCTAAATGTTCCATAATTCTCTGTCTCCCTTAATATTTATAGTATGAATAATTAACTAACTTAAGTAAATGAGCATAATAGAAGGGATGACCGCTTTTAAGGTCAACCCTTATTATTCGTTCCTGTTCAACACTTCTCTTCAGAAGATCAGGACCTAATCTCATTCGATTACTTGCGTACCGATGAATTCAGCAACTTCTCAAACAATTCAATCAGATGGTTGATCTCGTCTTTGTCAAAGGTTTGAAATAACTGCTGAAAATAGTGTGATTTCTTCTCTTCACACTGTGCAAGCACTTCTACCCCTAGAGATGTGAGAGTCAACTCTACGACTCTGCGATCTTCATTCGACCGCTGTCTAGTAATATAGCCTTTTTCAACTAATGTATCTGTAATGGAGGTGATGTGACTCGCTGAAACTTCCATACGCTTAGAAATTTCAGAGGATTTCAATGCACCATTTTCCCTGATGAGTTGAAGAACGCGAAATTCTCCATTTGAAATGAATTCTCCAAAGATGGTTCGAATATCTGATTTCATCATTCTAAAAACGGATCTAAATAATCCTTCTAGCTCGAACAATTCTTTTCCCACTAAAAATCGACCTTTCTTACACTCAATAAATACTTCACTAAGTTAACTATTAAATAATATACATTTTTTTAGAGATTGTCAATGATTTAACTTGTTACTAATATGATGAGGCTGACTCCCCATTTAGACAATATGACGATCACCAGCGATAAACCCATTCCACAAAGCAGTCCTGTTAGCAACCGAAGAAAATTCGTACTCCGTCTCCATCCCCACTTTTGAGTGAATCCATCCACTAAGAGTGGGATGATGAAAAGAACGGCCATCAATAGATAAACAAAGGTCAACGCTTGAAAGAACAACAATGTAAAAGAAACTCCCAGGATCATCCCAAAAAGGATCCCCATACACCTGAAACAGAGCGGGAATTGTTTACCTTTCACATTCAGTGACCTCTCCGGCATTCTGTGACAAGGCATAAAGGAAAGTGTGATCCATTCATTCATTTCTTTCCCTCCTACGGACTGCAGTCTGGGGTACAGTCACAGTCAGGTGAATCACAATCGAATTTATTCCCTCGCGGAGCCGGCAAACAGTCAGGTGAATAAATAGCACAATCCCAACAGTCATTTGATCTTTGTCCCTTCTGTTGTTTCTTCTGATAGGATACAACCGTCCAGATGAATAACACGATACTGAGGACGATCAATCCAGTAAATATAAATAACTGCAACCTGGATTCATATATACCTAAGCCATATATTCCAGTAATAAATAAAATGAGTTCTACACTAAACAGTAGAAACACCATTAGGATTCCCCACTCCTTGGACTACATCATTAGGTCAATCTTCTGTAAAGACTGTTTTATTTCTTCTTTATGTAATTTTTCCCCAATTATGACGAAATTGGTGGGATAATTCATTTCTCCCGGCATGAAGAGAGGCATGCCGTAAGAATACTGAAATAATGTTGGATATCTCCTTCCCTGTAGAGGCACATATCCCTTCATTCTGTAAATGGTATCAGGCTGATTTTTCACCCAATCTTCAAAGGCTTCTCCATTCACTTTTCCTTTGAACGTATATACAACCGCTTGTAAAGTTAAATGATCACCAATTGAGGCTTGGTTGTGGGATACCGATCTTTTATGTGCTTTTAAAGACAGGATATCCTCCATCGAAACTTGGGAGTAATTTGTTAGATATACTTTGGCACTTGGATTGATTTGTTGTAATTCATATGAGAATGTTCCCTGCTCCATTTCACTAAGCAGGTCCATTTTATTTGCTACAATATACTGTGCATGACGGATTTGTTCTCTCATCAAATGTAAGACTGCCGGACTGAAGTCACCCCTGTTCCGCCATTGGAGTCCGTCCACCACAGTGACAATCCCTCTGAAATCGAATCGATCGGCAAACAGTGGGGACAAGATAGAATCCACCACCTCAACCGGATGGGCTGCCCCCGTCGTTTCAATGACCAGCACATCAAATTCTTCATTCATTAAGAGCTCCTGGAGCTGGGATTCCAACTTTTCAGATATGGTGCAGCAAATACATCCATCAAGAAGCTCCCTTAGTGCAGTATCATCATCAACTGCATCACTGTCAATCGATACACTTCCTAATTCATTCATCAATACTGCCGGTTTTTTATTATGATCCTTTAAGGATTGAAGTAATTCTTTCAGTAATGTCGTTTTCCCACTGCCAAGAAAACCTGATAATATGTATACATCCTTTTTCATGTAATCTTCCTCTCCATTAATTCCTATCCATATTCTATTAGAAAGCAGGCAGGAAAACAACGGAGATCCCACTTGAAAGAATGATCTATTCGAAGAATTATACGATCAGGAGCGTTATCCCACTCTGATCACGCATAGAATGTAGTATGTAACAGAGAGAATGATCGAATCAATGGCAAGATAAATTTGTGATGAATGTAAAAGGTGGGAGTATCATGTATTATGAGAAGATTGTTCCCCTTAAGTTAAGAGATTTCCTAAAGAATCCTTCTCATGAAACATTGAAGGATCTTCTGCTCCATAATACCGGTGAAACCGATTATGTGGACTTTAAATCTGATTGGATTGAGTTCACCAAAATGGCAAAACATATCCTTGCAATATCCAATACAGGAGGCGGATGCATTATCATTGGTGTTATGCAATTCGATGATGGGTCCATTGATTTGAAAGGCTTGACGGACGAGGAATTTTTGGATAAAGCAGATGTTGATAATAAACTGCAACATCTGCTTCCAAAATCTTTACGATATAGAACGGAAGACTTCATATTCCCTGAAGCCACTCACCCGATGATGTGTCATAAACGGTTTCAGGTACTTATCATTGATTATGATCCGAGATATGTCCCTTATACTTCTATTGTCACAAGGGGAGAATTGCGATATGGGGCCATTTATGCCCGGCAAGGAACAAAAACCATTGAAGCCACTCACGAAAAACTGGTTGATGTCATTCTCCGCAAAGTCCAATCAGGGGGATCCGACAGCGATGAGCGAACATTAAAAGAGCACCTTGAGCATATCAAGGTACTCCACCTGGAACATAATCTGGCTGAAGATCAAAAGTATAGGAACTATCTTCACGATTTAATCATAAGAAAAATGAAGAAGATTGAAACATATCTGGACCTTGATTCTTCAGATTTTTATTCATGGTAATGTGGATCTAAAAAAACCATTATGGCTTCACGATTCTTTTGTTCATCCATTTTAAGAACAAGACCAGCGTGCGTCGTAGAGAAATCAGTGAAGCTGCCCTCGATGGGTATGCGGAGGGTCTCCACTTTATCGATGGGATTTAATAAAACAGACATACCATATTTCATGATTTCGCTTATAGGTGTGGAAGTTTCAACGTTATTTAATCCTTCCCTGATAAGAGAAGTGATCGTTGTCATGCCTTCACCCGATTGGATCGTTTTCATGAGATTCTCTTCGGCTAACCGAATGATTTCCTGCTGTCTCTCTACTCGTCCAAAGTCGTTGTTGACATCTCCCCTGAACCTTACATATTGCAGGATTTCTTCCCGTTTCAACACTACTTCCCCGGGTTCTTTCAACCACTTCCAGTGATTGATCATCGGCTGGGTTATGCCAACCTTTACCCCTTCAGGGAACACAAGATCCATCATGCTGATGAAATCATTGAAGTCAATCTTCACGGTATGTTGAATCTTCAAATCGAAATTTTGTTGTATCGTTTCAACCAGCAGTTCTTCTCCACCCCAAGAAAAGGCATGATTGATTTTACTCTTATCATGTCCGGGGATTTCTACGAATGTGTCCCTCATGATGGAAACGAGTTTAACCGTAGATGCTTGAGGAATGTATTGTACCACCATCATGACATCAGCACGTGCAGCTTCGTCCTGTCGCTGATCAGAACCAATCAGAAGGAAGTTGACCGGTTCCATTTTTTCGAGTGGAAAGAAAGATTCGCCCTTTACGCTTAGTAAGTTATCACCGGCCGTGCCTCCCTCTGCAGCAGGAAGACCCTCATCTCTCCAAAACGGTGAACCGCTTATGAAAACAATGGCAGAAAGCACGATTGCAAAGGTCAGTACGATTTTTTTCATTGAATCACCTCATATATACTTTCATTGTTGGTATCGAATGCTTATTCTATACGAGGGATCAAAGACCAAATGAGCTATTAGAAAGGAAATAAAAAAATCCCAGGTGAATTCACCTGGGACCACTTATCATTGTTGTTTATTCAAAATCTCAATGGCTTTTTTCAATTGAGGGTCGTTATCTTTCAACTTCTCCCGAAGATCGGTCATAAGCTTCAAGATGGTTTCCCCATTTAATGTACCCGTCACTTCTAGATCATTTTCTCCTTGGAACTTTTTAACGGCTGTTGTTGTATCTTCATCATAATAGCCATCTACTTTTCCAGGGTTGATGTCTAATGCCTTCAGCATTTGCTCTGCTGTCTTAACCCCTTCAGATAAATCTTCTTCCTTCATTTCCTTGTCAGGATTGATGTATGGAAGCTGGGCATAATCAGGCATCTTCACTTCTACATCCGGTTTGATGCCCTTCTCATGAATCCAATTACCGTCAGGTGTCAGCCATTTAGCTGTCGTAAACTTCATATTTGATCCATCTTTGAAGGTCTCAGCCGTTTGAACGGTCCCCTTCCCGAACGTCTTTGTTCCGATCAAAGGAATATCATTGGATTCGCTCACCGCTGCCGAAAGGATCTCGGCTGCACTTGCACTTCCTTCATCAACCAGGACGGCTGTCGGAACGTCTACCTTTTGACCTGATTCTGAGACATATTTCTGCACTTTCCCTTTACTATCTTCCACCTGGAATAATGTTTTCCCTTCAGGAACAAATAGATTTGAGATTTTGACTGCCTGATCCAATAAACCACCAGGATTTTGTCTAAGGTCTAAGACAAGCTTCTTCATGCCTTTATCGTTCATTTCATTAAGAGCTTCTGTCAGTTCTTTGTACGTATTTTCGGAGAAACTGGTGATCTGGATTTCAGCCACACCGTTATCCTTCATTTCTGCATAAACCGTTTCAATCGGAATCTCGTCTCTTGTGATGGTGACTTCCATAGGCTTATCCTGACCCGGACGCTGTATGGTCAAGGTTACCTTCGTGCCTTTTTCACCACGTATTAAAAGGACCGCATCCGTTACAGACATTCCCTGTATGCTTTTGTCATCTACCTTTGTGACGATATCATTCGGTTGCAACCCGGCTTTTTCTGCAGGAGAACCTTTTATCGGAGAAACAATGGATATATAGCCTTCCTTCTCCTGGATTTCTGCACCGATCCCTTCAAAAGAAGATGAGATGCTTTCCTCGAATTTCTTCGCTTCTTCTTCATTCATGTAATCAGAAAATGGATCTCCTACACTGTCGATCATACCGTTGATCGCACCGTTGACGAGAGTATCCTCATCAAGATCCTTGTAATAATTTTCGTTTAATTTGTCATAGGCTTCATACAGTTTCTGAAACTCCGAACGCTCCGTAACCCCAACGTTGACCGCTTTTTCGTCACCGAACGCAAGTGCAAACGTTGTGATTCCCGCTGTAAGGAAAACAAGGAAAAAGAGGAGCATGACAAACTTGAATTTTTTCATTTTTATGAAACTTGAATGCGTTTCCTGTTGCGACTGTTCTGTCTTATCTTGTTCCAAAGCTTCCACCACTTTCGTTGCTATGTAACTCCTGTGAATTTCCGTTTAGACTATCATAAATCTTGCCACTGAGCAATCAAATGCTCATAACTACTTTATTTTATCAGCTTTTCCTTGTTAGTGAAAGGAAAATCCACCGTCTTCATTATGATGCGTCAAAATCGTCGTAAAAAACCCTACCGTGCTGACAGCCAATAGAGAATATAGAAATGCCTCGGTCCCGATGATCGGAAAGCCCACCATAAGCACAATGCTATCAAAAGCAAAGATCAACTTGCCCACATTAAAGCCAAAACTTTTCCCGATCAACTGTGCCAATAAGTCTGATCCTCCTGTGGCTGAATTCCCCCTCAGCATTAATCCAATCCCGATCCCAACGAAAGCACCTCCGAAAATGGCACTCATAAGTGGAGGGATATTAATCATCATATGCCATTGATAAAAAAAATCGATCATCAAGGAAGAAAGCCACAGGCCATGGATACTATTATAAAAGAGGGCCCTGTCTTTCATGAAAGCAAGAAAATAGAGGGGCACACTAAGAAGGATAATGGTCAGTCCCGGTTTGAAACCAAACCAGTAATGTGCTATTAAACCGATCCCGATCATGCCGCCATCCAGAAAATGATGGGGGACAAAAAATAGATTGATGCCTATCCCAACGAAAACACTTCCTAAAACGATAATGCCAAACACCCTCATCATACAATCCACCCACCCATTTGAAATTGGACAGCCCTATTACTGTTTTATGTGGGAATCCTCTAAAACAGAACAATTGGAGGAAGGGGCTTCTTTCAACAACAAACCAAAAAAGGTCAGGTAAATAGGCCCTGACCCTTTATTAAGATTAGATTTTCTTTACATTTTTAAAGTATTCTTCAAGAGTCCAATCGTTTTCGTGGATTACTTTTGCCGCATCCATTCCGACATATCTATAATGCCATGGTTCATATTGATATTGGGTAACGGAAACCTTATCCTCCGGGTATCGGAGAATGAAGCCGTATTTATAAGCATTTTCAGCCAGCCACTTTCCTTCTTTCGTTTCGGCAAATTCAATATTCACTTGAAATTGATTGCTTTCACTGGAAATATCCATGGCTAATCCTGATTGATGCTCACTTTGTCCCGGTGGTGCCACGGCCATGACCGCTTTTTCTTCACCGAATTGGGCAATTTCCCTTTCAAGGAGCATTTTTTGGTATTCGTACGATCGGTAACCAGAAATGGCTGTCAGGAAAACCCCTTTTGCCTTTGCATCTGCGAACATTTTCTCCAGCTGCTCTGCTGCTTCTTTACGAAGATGCGCCTTTTCCAGCTCCTGATTTCCGAATACAAATGGCACGTTTGGGCGAACTAAGTCAGCAGGCTTATATTCATCTAAAGCGTATTCCTTGTTTACAAGGGCTAATAGATTGGCTGGATTCTGAATGACCTGCTTACCGTCCACCTCTTTTACGTCATTAAAGTATCGGGATTCTAATTGCAGTTCTTCAGGGACCGTTTCTTCAGGCTGTTCCGGCACTGCTTGTTCATCCTGCCCGTTATCCGGTGCTTGAACGTTTGGTTCCTTTTCCTGTGACTCTTGTTGTTTTTGGCCAAATAAATCTTCTGACCACTCTTGTACTTGCGAGCACCCTGATAACATTACCAAGGAGGCAGCAGTTACGAAGATGATCTTTTTCATACTTTCACCTAGTTTCTCTAAAATGGTTCCATCCCCCATCTTACCACGTCAGAAGGATATTGTAAGCAGGAGAAACTTCACAAAAAAGAAAAACTGCCTAAAAACCCATTTTAGGGTTTTAGGCAGTTTCCTTTCCATTAAGCCGCTTTATTCTTGAATCGCTGCTTCCAAAGCTACTTCGATCATTTCATTGAAAGTGGTTTGACGCTCTTCAGAAGACGTTTCTTCACCTGTCAGGATATGGTCGCTTACAGTCAAAACGGATAGTGCGTTTCGGCCATACTTGGCAGCTAATGTGTAAAGGGCAGATGTTTCCATTTCGATGGCAAGAATTCCATACTGAGCCCATTTTTCATGCTCTGCATTATCATTGTAAAACATATCGGCAGTGAACACGTTTCCAACCTTTAAGTTAAGACCTTTCTGTACTCCCGCATCATATGCCCGTTTAAGCAAATCAAAATTCGCTGTTGGCGCATAGTCGATTCCGTTGAACGTTAATTTGTTCATTTGAGAATCTGTTGAAGACGTCATTGCCAGGATTACGTCACGTACTTTTACATCCTTTTGAATGGCGCCGCATGTACCAACGCGGATTAAATTCTGAACATTATAACTTTGCATTAATTCATTGATATAGATTGAAATGGATGGAACACCCATACCAGTACCTTGTACCGAAATTCTCTTCCCTTTATACGTTCCCGTGTATCCAAACATATTACGGACTTCGTTATAACATGTAACATCTTCTAAGAAGGTTTCTGCAATGTATTTTGCTCTAAGTGGATCTCCAGGTAATAAAACCGTTTCTGCAATTTCATTCTCTTTGGCATTAATATGTATACTCACTGATTTATTCCTCCTAACAATACTGTTGAAACACCATTGTAATCCTTTTTCAATCCATATGCAACGCTAGTAAATGGAAGGATAGAATGGCAAGCGGGTGGCAAAATAATAAGCAGAAGGAGTGATTCACATGGCTAACGAAAAAATGAGTAAGAAACTGAAGCAAGCAGTTCAACACGCAAATGAAACCAACCCTTCTACTCGCTCGGGAACCCAGCCGAACTCTTCAAGAACTGAAAAACGCAAGTCTTAGCAGGGGAGGATACACTGATGGGAAAAAAACACCGAAACAGAATCAATGCCCCAAAGAAAAATAATCATATTCAAAAAGAAGCATTAGATGCTGAGCATAATGCCCATGGAAAAGAGCAAACCGGTGCCAATAGAAAAAATGGTCCCGGACATAATATGTAAGTGAAAATGAAATAGGAAAGAGCTTTGCTTCAGGCAAAACTCTTTCCTATTTAAAATGCCTCTCTTCATTCTTTAATGGATGACGATCCTGTTCACTCTTTTCCAGCCATTTGGCTGAAGACGGTAGTAGAAATGGCCTCTCCGTCCTTCATCTATGAATACAATGTCACGTGTAGCTATATATCTGCCCTCATAATCCTTCGGCATTAAGTCTGGTACGTTAAAGGTTCTGAACGTCTGATACAGGGCTTCTTCATGATTATTTGCTTCTAAGGAGATTCTGTATACCTCTTCGTAACCTTTATCCTCACCATAATTGGGCGTTTGGAAAATGGTCATGTCATAGGTGGACCTCAAGAGCTTTGGACGAATGATTTTTTCAAGTATAGGCATGAGTACCCCTCCATCAATAAGTTGTACTCATACAATTACACAAACAGCTTGTCGAATCCTTCAAAGAATCTTGGGAACCTTTGTCGAATCGGATGATTACGCAAATTTGTCTATGGCATCTTGGAGCAGTGACGGTAATTGAGGGACATCTGAAGAACGAATGGACATTCTGATCATGGATTCATCCATCTCGAGAGCTTCCGCCAGAAAACCACCCAAGCCCCTCGCCCTTCTGTCCACTTCCAGAAGCAACTCGACCTGATCTTCGGTTTGATTTAGGAACATGACTTCAAGTTCATCCAACTTACGTTGGTATCGACCCTTCACCGGTACAAATTCAAATTCTTGTATGAAAGGATACCTCCCCCTGTAGCGACGAGGTGCCTCTTCACATTCCACTTTCCGAATCCTGAAGCCGAGTTCCTGTACAGAAGTCAGGATAGCATTCGTCAATTGGTTCGGTACAATCTCAATATAGTCTTTGTCTTTTGGATCGACTGCATTTTTGATATCCACTCCCGTTGCTACCCATACTCTTGTGTTTCCGTATGTTATCGGTGTTTCAAATGGTAATGTAAAAGAAAAGGGAATTTCCTTTTTTTCATTCTCAAGAACAGTGAACGGATTGGATATTTGCACCTTTTGAATAGGGGCATAATCGGTAAATTTCTTGTCATCCGATTCGCGAATATATGTAGTGAAGAGAGTTAAAAAGATGGCGTCGATACTTTGTTCCGTACTGCCTCCCGTAATTTCCACCACCCCGTTCACTATTTCTCCTGCTTCATAGCTTGATTTTTCCAATTTTGTATCAACTGTCGCGGCTCCTATACCTATTGAAGCAAATACTTTATTAAAAAATGACATTTGACCTTCCTCCTTGTTTATTCTGTTTGTAAAGTTTGAATGATCTTCTTCAAATCCTCCATCAGGTGAGAACCGTCCTGATATTCTTCGTCAATCTGCAGAAGTCTCCTTAAAATCGCTTTTGTATCCTGATGGATGGAGAGCTCAACTTCCCAGCTTTCTTCCCTTTTACCCAATGGATCATAAGAAGAATACAGTAAAAATAATAAAAAATGACCAATTGCATAAAAGTCACTTTTCTTCGATTTCCCCCTCATGAAATCTTTATGTACTTTGGGAAAATCTTCTTCGGTACGGATTTCACACGCAAGACCAAAATCGATGACTTGAAGCTCCCCTTTATCCAAAAGGATATTCGGAATTCTCAAATCGCGGTGTACATACCCTTTTTGATGAATGAAATCCACTATTTCCACTAACCTCAAACCTATTCGTAAGGATTCTTCCTCTGAATACCTTTTTCCTTCCTGAAATATCAATTCTTCAAAGGTTTTACCCTGCATTTTTTCCATCAGAAGATAGGGGATCCCCTTATATTCTCCTGCTAAAAGGAAACCAGGGATAGAGGGGTGCGATAATGTTTCAAGCGCATTTCTTTCATTCTGGACATATTGGACGTGATTGGAAAATACCTTTTTGTAAGGGCGTATCCGCTTCAAAATCGCCTCTTCTCCATTTCGGAGTTTGACTGAGTAGGTTGTTCCATAGCTTCCTTTCCCAACCATATGAGTGACTTCGAAGCCATCAACGTTATCACCTGATTTCCACGTGTGTTCGAAAGCATTGATCAGACTACGAAAGAGTGTATGAATCATTTTGGCGTCCTCTCCAGGTCAACTGCTAAAGAAACTGGAAAAAAAGCTTTTGCTCTTATGCTTTTTATAATGGTGATGACCAAAATGTTTATGTTTCGATGATTTATGCTTTTTCCACGCATCACTGGAGCTGTAATAATGAGGTTTTGACGAACCAAGTAATCTTTTAATGATTTTCTTCAACATAAACTACCCTCCCAAGAATCTTTTATCTTTCTTTGTATTCATATATACGAATTATTTTTGATTTAGTTTCAAATCAAATGAACAATTTTTTTCATTCCAACAGAGAGGCGGGATCATTTGGGTTATTCTCTCTTTCGAAAGATTTTAAACCTGTTCAAACCAGGTAAAAATGTCCATACATCACCGCTTCTCGATCTACAGGCGATCGATCGGCTTTACGGGCAAATGAATGATGTTCCTGTTCCTGATATCTACTTCCCTGATGATATCAGGCTCTATCATGAGATCTGCAACAAGGTGCAAAAATATAATGTCAACAATTTGACCAGAACATCTTCCTATCTTGCACTTTTTAAGAAACACCCTGAACTTGAGTGGTCTTTTCTTGCTCACATGGTGTCGAGGAATGCTGGTTATCATATGACAGATATCAGAAGCCATATTCTTTCGCACGTATTGGATAGTCATGAACAACGCTCTCTCTTCACGTTTCTGGAGCGATGCAATTCAGCCATCTTCGAAGACGCTTTTCCCCAGTTATTACTTTATGAACAGTGGAAATTAACCGGTCACTCATCTTTTCACCTCTTAAAAAAATTCAATGTCTCCTTATTCATGCGTACCATGTGGGATGAATATCTTCAATCGGGGGACCAACACGTATTGACGATTGCACTCATTATGAATGAGCAGCACATGATTCAAAAGAGAATACTATCTGATCCACACTTGAATATCGGGGTGGAAAAGTGGAAGTTTTTTTTACAAGATCGTTTGGAATTCACTTCTATCCTCTTTCCTTATGGAAGAAATCACCCACGTTCTCTCGCAGGACTATCCGTTTCACAATTTGAGAAAGTGAATAGCAGAATTTTGTTAGGAAAGAAGTTGTATAGTGTACTATTTCATCCAATCGTCTTTCCTACCGCAGTTTCCTTCTCGATCCACCATCCACATACCGGCTCAAGAAAAGATTACTGGCCGCATATTTATTCGAAGGAAGGGGGAGAAAAGCGCCTCTACAGTCCCGAGTTAAGGTCAGTATGGGAAAACCTTCCGTCTGAGCGTCTTTCCTCTTCTGACTGGTTTATGGACCAGCGGGTTGAGGTGCTGTCGCCTCTTCTGACAATGACCATGCCCCATCATTTCTCCATGACCAGGAGATGGAAGGCACGGACTTCTATTCTCATAAACCTAAAGAGGGATTAACTCAAAATAATGTGCCTCCATGCTTCAGGAAAGAAGACATGAGAGGCACATAAGAGTTAATCCTTGTTATATGAATGGTCAATCCAGACTATTTGAATATCCAAATCAAATGGTTGAACAGATTCTATACATCATCTTCCCATTCTTCATCAATGATGCATTTGGCAATCAGATACTCGAAAGTGATATCCGCTATTTCTTCAAGCTCATCTTCGGTCGGTACATATCCTCTTTGAATAAGTTCTTTCATGAAGAACTCAGCAATTTCCTCGGTGTCGATAAATACTTCTATCTCCCGCATGTGATCGCCCCCTTTGATTCTCAATTTATGACCATACTCTCCCGGTTATGCCAGAAGAAAAAAAGTTTTCATAACACTTTAAAGACAAGCATAGACTTTATCATCAAAGGCAGAGGAGCGATAATATGTTACATACACTTACTCAGAAAACCAAATCAATGTTAAAGGGGCTTGAAAATGGGGAAGGGATGATTGTTTCAGGTATGCAATGGATCCTTCGTGTCATCCTTGTGTCATTCTTACTGATAAGCGTCCCCGTATTTCTATATATTATGTGGCTCATTCCTTCTCTTTAACTATAGATTGCGAGTTTGTATGATTTTTCAACTGTTCTAACACATAATCCATTTTATTCTTGTATTTATTATCCTGGAATAGGAGATACAATGTTTTGTAGTCATTATAATGATCCAGGAGCTGATCAATCCAGCTTGGCTTAGGATGCGCAGGTGAATGAAGTGATTTCGATTTCCCTTCTTTTTTTTGCGGAAAAACGAACCCATATTTTTTTATAAATGCTTCTGCCTGCTCTTCATCTGCAACTAAGGTAATTTCATCTTCATCTGCCTCCAGCCATTCACCATCCGTGATCCTCATTAATTCATAGATCACATCTTCCCAGGCATCGTCTTTATACCTCCATATTTCTGTTCTGAAGCCAACCACTTTAAAGAGGTCCTCTTCATACCCCTTCACAATGACAAGGTCTCCAAACAAAAATTTATACTCAATATCAATTTGTTCCTGTTCAAAAATATATCCATCATAAGAATCAAGCAGTTCTAGTGCTTTCTCCTTGAATAGCCCTTCACTTTCATTCACTTCATATAGAAACTCTCCGTCAAGCTTTTTGATATCGGTAATCTTCCCGACAGTACCATAGATTGTAACGACTACCGTTTCCCCAACTCTGAATCTAGGCTCTTTTCGTTTCTTCATTCTCCCCTCACCCTTAATCGCCTTTTTTATATGATATGCAATTACAATCGTATCGGTATACACGAAATCCCTGACTACCTAATCTTTAGGGTAAGAAATGTTTTTAAAATGAGGTTTCTAGATGAACAAAATGGGTTTTGAAAAAAAGGACCGACGTTTGTTCCTAACAAATGTCAGTCCTTTGGCTTAAGGTATTAACTTCATTCCTTTTCATCTAACTGATAATGATCCCAGGCTCTATCAAAAATGGACATACTCTCAAGGTAATGCCCATTCATTTCCAGGTACGAACTGATTTCATCGTATTGCCGCGATTGTTTCGGGAAGCCGTGATCATCATAAGCTGAATTGGCAAATCTCGTCATATCATCTTTGGCAGTAGGTTGCCTAAATTTCATTAAATAGTGATAAAAGGATTTTCTCATTTCTTCCACCTGCCCTGTTCCTTTTTTAAAAGGATAGCGGAAGTATACAGATTCGTAAAGTGTTTGAACTAAAAGCGGGCATCCCTACTAAAATCGAAAGTAATTCCTTTTTAGTAACCTTGGTAGGTTCATCAACTCTTCATAAGGAATCACTTTATCAATCAATCTGGTATCTATCAGCATGAGCTGATCTTCAATCTCGTTGATGACTGATTCTTCCTGATACTCCATATCACAATGACTACAGCATACGCTCGGCACATTCACAATCTGAATCGCTCTTGAGCCGTCGGGCAGCTCCCAATACACATTTGATAGATGGGCCTGGGCCTTATTTTCTTCACACCATTCGCACGTTTTAAATTTATCCATTTGACGATTCTTCCTTATCATCATTTTGATTCTGATTCATTTTGGAAAGCATCGCTTTATGCTTCTTTTCTTTGAGTTGATCCCTTTTCCCTCTGAAATCTTTAAGGGAGTTGTGATCCGGATTCTCCTGATATTCCTTGCGACGCTCAAGGCGTTTGAGTCCGGCTGGTGTGAGTGATGAATGGGTCTGGTTCATCAACCCTGCGATTCCTATCGTCGGTTCTTTGATTTCTTCATCATGATACACTTCTTTAAAATAGTCGTCTGCCCTTCCAGCAACGTAATCCTCGGGTTCGGGATAAGTGGATATGACTCCTTCGAAATTACGGACAACTACCTTTGAAGCACTTTGGGAAATTAAATAGTTGGGCTGTAAGGAAATTTTCCCGCCTCCACCCGGGGCATCCAGGACGAAGGTAGGTACCGCGTAACCCGATGTGTGGCCCCTCAACCCTTCGATGATTTCCAGCCCCTTGCTGACAGGCGCACGGAAATGCCCGATTCCTTCAGATAAATCACATTGATAAATATAGTATGGACGAACGCGAATCTTAACCAGGTCATGCATAAGCTTTTTCATGATTGGGACACTGTCGTTTATCCCTGCAAGGATCACTGCTTGATTCCCTACAGGTACCCCTGCATTTACAAGCATTTCACAAGCCTTTTTCGATTCCTCGGTAATTTCGATGGATGTATTGAAGTGGGTATTTAACCATACTGGATGATACTTCTTTAGAATATTACATAG
The DNA here is from genome assembly GCF_044542955.1 of Rossellomorea sp. NPDC077527. Lineage (NCBI taxonomy): Bacteria > Bacillati > Bacillota > Bacilli > Caryophanales > Bacillaceae > Rossellomorea > Rossellomorea sp. NPDC077527. The sequence goes on from NZ_JBITVL010000004.1 coordinate 472,125, forward strand.
GTTCTCGGTGATCCTTTGTGGAAAGACGACGGGCGCTCTCGTTCCAATGCGAATGATTTCGACATGGGGAATGTCCCTTAGGTTCTTTAGAATATACTCAAGAATCTGATCATTGATCAGGAGACCATCGCCACCAGAGAGCAAAACATCCCTTACACTTGAAGTTTCCCTGATATATTCTATTGCTGCATCCAATTGCTTTTTGGGGACCCCCATACCAATCTGACCGGAGAACCTCCTTCTCGTACAATAACGGCAATACATCGAGCATTGATTGGTGACAAGAAACAACACCCTGTCCGGGTACCGGTGTGTCAATCCGGGAACGGGTGAATCTTCATCTTCATGTAATGGATCCTCTAAATCATACTTCGTTTTATGGATTTCTTCTCCAATCGGGACGGATTGCATCCGTATCGGACAACGGGGATCATCCTCATTCATCAGCCATGCATAATAAGGGGTGATATTCAACGGGATGGTCTTGGTTGAGATTCTAACTCCTTCTTCTTCCTCAGGAGTCAAGTTCACCACTTTCTTCAAGTCATCAAGTGTTCTGATCGTATTTGTTAACTGCCATAACCAGTTATTCCATTGTTCTTCTGTGACATCCTTCCAAAGTTCAATATCCTTCCAATCCCTTTTGGGTTTATAGAGATTCATTTTCATCTACTCCACCAACTTTCCAAGAGTTTCTATCCAACGGATTCATATCACGCTTTAGAACAACCGATGCAAGACAATTGGATTCTCGGTCAACTCTACTACGTTTGACTTAAATCCCTTTCCCAAAGGTTCATATCTTCCATTTTGTCAAAGATGATGCAGTTATTCGCAAGCCTCCCCCCGTATGTGTATCCAAGTTGATGGAATGCCGCATTCATGCCAAATGATAGCGCCCTGGCAATGGTATAGGCGCAAAAAATATTCTGATTGATCAATTCATCTTCCAATCTCCTTAACAAATGCTTCATATATCCTCCCTTGCGATGGGAAGGCCTGGTTGCACAGTCTGTTAGTTCAGCATTTTTATAGGTTGATGATATTTCTGCAGAAGCAGCACTGACAATCCTCCCATCCTGCTCGATGTACACAAAGATTGTCCCATTTTTCATGGATTCCTTTACATAGTCAGGATCATGTAATGGCACAGGATAAAGCATAAATACTTCCCTATACAAATCCGCTAATTTCTCTGCGTACTCTTCGGTGGCGACAGAGATGGTCCTGTCTCCAACTAGTTCTTGTCTATCAAGTTGTTGAACCGCTAGGAGAATCTCATCCTCTTTTCTCCAATAGGAGCTATTTCTCCTGTCATCCGTCAGAAAACGACTCAAAAAAAATGCCCTGTCTCCATTAAAGTAACCGTTTACGCCCCCTTCCAGAATAAACCCTCTTTCCATAAACCAGGAAACCTGTTTCGCCTTGGCCTTAACAATAACCTTATCTAACCGATAAGACTCAGCCTCATGCATGACATATTCCAGCAATCCCCCTGGGTTCCCTCTGAACTCATCCACCCGAATCCTTCGATTGTAGTCATCTTTATAAATGGTCGCTTCAAGTTTAGGTTGTTTTATATATTCGTATGTTTGCATCCTTATAAGCCCCTTTTTAACCAACATATGAATGTAAGAGATAAGTTATGAAACAAACAGCCATAAAAAGGGAACAACCCTTATCTATAAGCGAGTTGTTCCTTCTGAAGGTGATATGAATATAGATGGAGTGCTGGATATCTGGCATGGGGCCGAACCATAATGAATTCATGATATTACTCTTTACCCCATTATGATCTGAAATAAGCTATCTATTACACCAATCAATCATAAAGAGAGAAAGAATTTCGGCCGTCTGATAAATCCGCTCAAGTTCAATGTATTCGTTCGCGTCATGTGCTACTTGTGTTGTTCCCGGACCAAATACAACCACTGGGATATCGCCACCTTGAGATAGGATTCCACCGTCCGTTCCCCATGGTGACGCTTCAATGATCGGATTCGCTCCCATTACCACTTTTGCTTGTGCTGACAGGGACTTTACTAATTCATGGTCACTAGGAAGGTTCCCAGGCTGCCAACGACCGCCAAACCATTCCACTTCAACAGGGTGTTCTTTAAACCATGCATCAACCATTTCCATTCTTGACATTTCTGTCAGAAACTCCTGTTCGACATCTTGAAGTGTTTCCCAAGGGCCAACGCCTATCCTTCCTTCTATTACTGCCGTATCAGGGACAGAAGACGGCCATTTTCCACTCTCGATTCTCCCGACGTTCACAGGTAATGGAATCGGGATCGTGCTATATAATGGATCATCCACCTTATCATTACGTTTTTTTTCTAATGTGTGAAGTACCTGGACGACCTTATATGCCTTATCAATTGCATTCACCCCTTCATATCTAGTACCTCCATGAGCAGATTTCCCTTTCACCTTTAGACGAAACCACATGGACCCTTGCTGTTTCGGGAAAATCTTCATATTGGTCGGTTCCGGGATGATGGCTGCATCCGCTTTATACCCTCTTACTAAAGCGGCTAACGTTCCCGTCCCTCCACTCTCCTCCTCAATGACACTCTGAAAGATGACATCCCCTTTCAAGGGAATTCCAAGCTCCTTGATTACATCGATAGCCAGAAGCAAAGCAACGGATCCTCCCTTCATATCCGTTGCCCCACGTCCGTAAAGCTTTCCGTCCTCAATGACTCCGCTATAGGGATCATGGAGCCAATCCTTCCTGTCCCCCTCAGGTACAACGTCAATATGCCCATTTAACAGCAGGCTCTTCCCGCCCCCTGTCCCTTTGAGGACTCCGACTACATTCGGATTTCCTTTAAAATTCTTTCGATCACATCGATAAAACGGGTGATGTTTAACATCATTTTCATTGATTTCCCAAATATCCAGCTCCAGTCCAAGCTTTCTGCACTTTTCAATAATGATAGCCTGTGCCTTCGATTCGTTTTCCCTGACACTATCCTCCTGCACAAGCCTTTGCAGAAGCTTGATCGTTCTCTTCTTTTTTCCCTCTATTATTTCTCTAATGAGACAATGAGTTTCCATTGAATTTCCTCCCCCTACCCCAAATATTTGATCTGAGGGCTTAAAACATAACGTGCATCCGTTGTCTCTTCTATATCCTTCACCGTGTATGGATGGAAGATCTCACTCAGAATCAATTGATTATTTGCAATGGTGAAGACAGCCCGATCGGTGATGATCATCGAGACACAGCGATTCGCTGTTAGTGGAAGGGTACATTCCCTCACGATTTTACTACCTCCATGTTTGTCCAAATGGGTCATGAGTACAATGACCTTCTTGGCTTTAGAAGCAAGTTCAGTTGCTCCCCCCATCCCCGGAACTTTTTTCCCCGGTATGATCCAATTCGCAAGATCCCCTTTTTCACTTACCTGAAGTGATCCAAGAATCGTCAAATCAATCTTGCCCCGCCGGATCATGGCAAAGGCTATGGAGCTATCTGTATAGCATCCCCCGTTCATCAATGAAACCGGGTATCCTCCTGCATTGCACAAATTCTCATCTTCACATCCTCCAACTGGTGCAGGACCGATTCCGATAATTCCATTTTCAGATTGAAATACGACAGGAAACCCCTGGGGAAGGTGATCTGGGACAAGGGATGGTATACCAATACCCAAATTGACAATCATATTTTCTTTCACTTCCAGCGCAGCCCGCATGGCCATCTTTTTCTTCAGTTCGTTTCCCAGGCCCATTTCCAATCGACTCCTTTAGACAATACAATATGATCAACAAATACACCTGACGTCACAATTTCTTCAGGATCCAGTTCTCCATAAGGCACGATTTCCTCAGCCTCAACAATGGTAATATCAGAAGCCATTGCGATGAGTGGATTCGTATTCCTTGCGCTCTTATCATAGATGAGATTTCCAAATGTATCAGCCTTTTTCGCAAAGACAATGCCCACTTCGGCAACCAGGGCGCTTTCAAATACAAAACGTTCCTCTTCTATTTCAAAGAAAGTCTTACCTTTATTCAAATAGGGGTCATCCACCCCTATTTCACTTACGATTCCCTTTAAGCCCACGCCCCCTGCCCTGATTCTCTCTGCCAATATTCCTTGTGGTGAGAATTCAACCTCTAGCTTCCCCTCACTCATCAACCTTCCTGCGATCGGGTTGGATCCAATATGAGAGGCGATCACTTTCTTCACTCTATTTTGTGCCACCAATTGACCGATTCCTATATGGGGGAATCCTGTGTCGTTTCCGATGATCGTCAACTCATTCACCCCCCAATTCAGCAGGTGATTTATAATAGTAGGTGGAGATCCGACGCCTCCAAACCCACCAAACATCAGTGTCATTTCATTTTGGAAAAAATTTCGTATATCTTCAAATTGACTCACTTTATTATGATGGCCGGACATCTACTTCACCTTCCATTTCTCTGCTGCGATTTGAAAGGTGCTTCTCAGCCTTTTCGCCATTTCATCAAGCTCCCTTTTTGTACTGTTCAAAGGAGGTGCTACCATAATGGCAGAACCCTTTCTACCATCAATTCCGGCTGCAGCAGGATATAATAAGATTCCATTGTCCACGCCTGTTTGAACGATAAATGACGTAAATTCTCCACCACGCTCAGTAAATTCAATGCCCAGCATGAGGCCTCTGCCCCTAATATCCTGGATATAAGAAAATTCATTTTGACATTTTTTTAAAAGGTTCTTTAAATACGTCCCTTTCTGTTCGACATCTTCAATGATTTTTTCTGAGTCGATCAGCTTTAAGACGGCCAATGCAGCAGTTGCCGACATGGGATTGCCACTAAAGGTGTGACCACTCATGATCACTTTACTACCATGTAATATCGGTTCCATGATCTTCTCTGATATGAGGGTCGCTGCAATGGGTGCATATCCAGCGCTAAGGCCTTTACCAATCGCCACAATATCAGCATCTACTCCCCATTGTGAAAGGGCAAGGAAAGTCCCTGTCCGGCCACACCCTGTCATCACCTCGTCTGAAATGAACAAAATGTCATGCGCATCACAGATTTCCCTTATCCGTTCATAATATCCCTTCGGTGGCGTGATTGCCCCGCCTGCCGCTCCAATGATCGGTTCTGCGATAAACGCTGCAATATTTTCAGCACCTATTCTTCTAACCATCGTATCCAGCTGGGAAGCACAAGCCAGACCACAGGAGGGATGGGTTTTCCCAAATGGACAGTGCACACAATATGGCGGCTCGATTGTGGGCCAATCTCCCAGAAATGAATCGAATCGTTCCCTTCTTGTGGGATGTCCAGAAGCAGATAAAGCCCCAAAGGTGATTCCATGATAACTGAGCCACCTAGATAAAATCTTCCTTTTCATCGGCTTTCCTTGCTCCTGCCAATGTTGAATGGCGATTTTGATGGCCGTTTCCACAGCTTCAGACCCGCTATTCACAAAGAAGGTCCATGGATACCCGGTTTTGTCATTCAAAAAGGCCGCTAAATCCTCTGCAGGCTGATTACTGAACTGAGATCGATACACAAAAGCCACTTTGTTCCCTTGATTCACAATCGATTGAAGAATATCTTCCATACCATGTCCCAAATTTGCCGTCACCGCTCCGGAACAGGCATCTACATATTCGTGACCTTCGGTGTCATATAAATAAACACCCTTTCCATAATCAATCGTCGGATAATGTTCCCCAATCAACGGTTTTATTAAATGCGAATGAGGCATTGTTCTCCCTCCTGAAAGAATCAGATTCGTACTCTCTTTCGATTCGCTCATCTGGATGCTCATCAAGATTTCCCTTACATTATTCATATGTATGAAAAGCCGAATCTTTCTTTCTTTATCAAAAAACACCTTTGTATCTTTCACTTTTTCTTTGAAGAAACATAGCTGTACGATAATTCATGAAAGAAAAAATATGAACCGAACACTATTACAAGATTGAAATATACTAAAATTCTCAAAAATTCGACATAATTTCTCTAAATTGACTAGAAATATTAGGTCGATATGTATAAAATAATGGTAAGTTCATCCTATGATGCTACTTTTTGCTTATCTTCAGGAGGGGGAAACGGTGAAAAAGACTAGAAAAAAACTGCTAAAAGTACCAAAAAGAAAGAAAGAGAAAAAAGAAGGATCTAAAAATATCTTTGGTTTCTTATCGTATTTTCGTACCATACGTGGAAAAGTCGTCCTGTCTTTCGGGTTATTAACGATTGTACTTTTAGTTCTCTCGGCTACTTCTTATTTCAATATGATGAAGCTGGAAAAAGAGATCGACACGTTGATTACTTATGATATGAAGGTCGATACCAAGTTGAAAGATCTTTCAAAAGTATTAAATGATATTGAAATCGGGGAACAAGGCTATGTGATCACTGGTGCGACAGGATTTCTAGCACCCTACCAAAATGGTAAGAGAGAGGTAGAAGGTCATATCGAAGACTTGAATTCACTCTTGAAAGATAACCCCGACCAGCTTGATAAAATGGGTAAAATTCAAGCACAATACGGATTCTGGATGCAATTTGTAGACCGTGTGATCGATACAAGAAAAGAGGATGGTCTCGAAAAGGCTGCAAAACTGGTTGAAACAGGCGTAGGGAAAAAATATTTGGACGGGATTCGTTCGTATGTAGACATGATCGTCGTCGATCAGCAAAAAGATTTAAATGACCGAATCGACTCCCTGAACCAACAGGTGTACATGTCTAAAATTGCCACCATCGGCTTATCTGCATTCGCCGTTCTTTTAGCGGTATTCTTTGGAATCATTTTATCTCATAACATTAAAACCAATACAAAGAAAATCAGTACATCCATTTTAGAAATTGCCAACGCGGGTGGGGATTTGACGAAACGAATCCATGTCAAATCCAAGGATGAACTGGCCGGCCTCGCATCTGATACAAATCAGCTTATCGCCGGAATCGCAATCCTTGTCAAACAGGTTTCCGAAATGGCCGAAAACGTATCAGCAAGCAGTCAGGAACTTCTCGCATCTGCTGAGGAAACGTCACGCACAATCACTTCCATTGCAGAAACATCCAGTGAAATTGCCGCGGGTAGTGAACAGACCACTCATCGCATGTCTTCTTCATTAGAAAAGATGAATAGCCTTGAGGAAGCAGCACGCTTTTTATTCAATCAGGCGGATCTCGTAAGACAAACCGCACGAGATATGAGAGCCGTTGCGGAGAAGGGCGGAAATACCGTCCAAGCTTCTTCATCAAAAATGATGAGCATTGAAGAAACCATGTCCAATACAAGTGAAACGGTAGAAGCATTAGGTCAGCGTTCATCACAAATCACCACCATCATAGGCACTATCACAGACATTGCCGAACAAACCAACCTTCTCGCTTTGAATGCAGCCATAGAAGCAGCACGTGCTGGGGAGCATGGCAGAGGTTTTGCTGTTGTTGCGGATGAAGTAAGAAAACTTGCTGAACAGTCGCGACAAGCTGCCAAAGGTGTAACGGAAATCGTTCACAGCATACAGGAAGAAGTCAATATTATCATCAAGCAGAACTCTGATGGAGTGAAAGAAGTCATTGCAGGTGTTGAAATTACCAATGAAACCAATGCATCCCTTGAAGATATATTGAATCAAACAACGAAAACAACGGTTGTAGTGGATGAAATGGTGGATCATATTCAAGAAACCCTATCACTCAGTCAAGAAGTAGCCACTTCATTTGCCCATGTAAATGAAATAGCTGAATCCACTGCTTCTAACACAGAAACAACAGCTGCCGCTTCTGAAGAAGGATCTGCTGCCATGGAACAAGTCACCGCTAGTGCATCTGAGCTTTCACAGCAAGCGGAAAAACTGAAAGAGTTAATTTCAAGCTTTAAAATATAATCCAAAAAGAGCTGTCGTGTCGACAGCTCTTTTTTTCATCATTATTTGATAATCAAAACCACAGATTAATGCCCGCAGTAACAAACGGCTCCAATAATAATCAACAGGATGAATAATACAACGATCAACGCAAACCCATTACCGCATCCAGCAACCGGATAAGCATACCCACCTTGATAACATGGATCACAACAACCATATCCATAGTTCATACCTATCACTCCTCAAAAATTTATTTATTTACCTTATACTCTATGTCATACACCCAGAAAGTGTTTGTGCATTCGCCTAATTAATTCAGTGGAACTCCTTTTCTGTATGAACATCTTTCTATATAATAAGGGGAGTTTATAGAAAAGGCAGGAGAAATAGCTGTATGAAATGGTTTTTCAAATCGTTTATCAATGGAGTGCTCACGATTGTTCCGATCGCTCTTGTTTGTTACGTTGTATATAAAATGTTCTTATTTTTTGATGGCTTATTAGGAAATATCTTAAAACCATACCTGAATGAAAACTATATCCCAGGTATTGGACTTCTGGCCACCATCGTCCTGTTAACGGTTCTCGGATGGCTGTCCACTAAATTTTTCACAGGGACTATCATTCGATTAGTGGATATCCTCCTACAGAAAATTCCTTTTATCAAGACGATTTACTCGGTCATAAAGGATACGATTCATTCATTCCTGGGAGAAAAGAAGTCATTTTCTAAGGTAGCTCTCGTCACAATGCCTGGCACGTCAATGAAATGTTTGGGATTCATAACGACAGAAAGCCTGGAGGATTTACATGATGATCTGCAGGATCACGCAGCTGTTTATATTCCCCAAACGTTTCAGGTCGCGGGCGTGACGTTTTTGATTCCGAAATCGGATATTGAAATACTGGATATTAAATCCGAGGAAGCAATGAAATTCATTTTATCAGGCGGGATGACAACAAAGCGCGAGAAATAACATGTGTTTGGGTCATCTACGATGAAGTTTAGTACGTTTGTTTCAATCTTTTTAGTAGGATGAGTGTTAACGAGGGATTTCATTACTGATTCTTGGTCTCTCGCAAACTTTTTTAAATGGTCAGCTTGCGTATTTGCGTCATTTCAGTGGGGTATTGCGTCGTTTTTAATTTTATTGCGTCATTATTTTATTATTTGCGTCATTTCCAAAGCTTTTTGCGTCTAATTCCATAAATTGAAAATAATCCTTCGTGAGGATGCACTTTCCTCCAAAATAAAAAGACCGGCAGCCAAGCCGGTCTTTCCTTTTTTATTATTTTGAAGAAATCTCCAGAACTTCTTCTTTCCCAGCTGTAACACTTGCTACATCTTTTTTCACCAGATCTCCCATGTCATCCCCATTTGTAATGATGATAGGCGTGATGGTACTCTTTGCTTTTTCTTTCACTAATTCCAGGTCATACGTAATCAACGGATCTCCGATGCTTACTTTTGAACCTTCCGAAATATGCGCCTCGAAACCTTCACCATTCATTGAAACGGTTTCAAGTCCGATGTGTATCAGTATTTCTGCGCCGTTTTTCGCTTTGATTCCTACGGCATGTTTGGTGGGAAAAAGTTGCATGATTTCCCCATCTACAGGTGATACGACCTTTCCGACTATCGGATCAATGGCGATTCCATCCCCCATCATCTTTTGAGAGAATACAGGGTCCGGGACCTCTTCAAGAGATTTAACCTTACCGGACAATGGCGCGACGGCACTTACCGTTTTAGGTGCTTCTTCCTTTTTACCAAAAAGCTTTTTTAGCATCTTCTTTCACCTTCCTATCATACTTTTATTTACACAAATGTAGCTCCAACTAAACATGAAAAGTCTATATTAGCACATATGTGAATGTCTTCACAGCTATTTACTTTGTTAGAATAACTTCTTGTATGAGCCGTACCCTTCTTCTTCCAATTTCTCTACCGGGATGAACCTGAGAGCGGCTGAATTGATGCAATACCGAAGTTTTGTAGGTCCGGGACCATCATTAAACACGTGACCCAAATGTGAATCTGCTTCCTTACTTCTTACTTCTGTACGGATCATAAAGTGACTCCGATCTTCTTTTTCTGAGATTTCCTGTTCATCAATCGGTTTCGTAAAGCTTGGCCATCCACAGCCTGCATCATACTTGTCCTTGGAACTGAATAGAGGCTTTCCTGACACGATATCTACATAGATCCCCTCTTCGAACGTATTCCAATACTCATTTCTGAACGGTGGCTCCGTGCCGTTGTTTTGAGTGACATCATATTGTTCGGGTGATAATTTTTTCTTTACATCTTCATGACTCATTCTTTTCCCCCCAATGGTTTTCGATGAATGCTACTCTCCCTGATCCCCTGCTGTACCGATTGTAATGTCCGGGATTCTTTTTATAATAATCCTGGTGATATTCTTCTGCAGGATAGAATTCTTTAGCAGGCAAAATTTCGGTGACGATTGGTTTAGAGAATACGCCTGAGTCCTCAAGTTCCTTCTTTGATTTCTCCGCTAACTTTCTCTGATCTTCATCGTGGTAAAAGATAACCGTTTTATAGGACTGACCCCTATCAAAAAACTGGCCACCTGGATCCGTCGGGTCGATTTGCTGCCAGTACACCTTCAGCAGCTTTTCATAAGGAAAAAGAGCAGGGTCGTATTCAATCTGAACCGCTTCGTAATGGCCTGTCGTTTCGCTGCATACTTCTTTATAGGTCGGATTGGAAATGTGGCCTCCTGTATACCCGGATGTCACACTTCCGATTCCGGGCTGTTCATCAAACGGTTTCACCATGCACCAAAAACATCCTCCAGCAAACGTGGCGACTTGATAATTTGATGACTCTGACATACTCTCATCATCCTTTCCGAATCATTCTCTTTCACTATTCCCTTTGTATGAGATTTTAACGCATTCCTACTAAAAAGGGAAAGTATTAAGCCTGCTCGATATGACGTACTTCATTCATTCTATCCTCATTATCGAAAAAAGAGTGACCTCCAAAAAGGTCACTCTTCTGATCAATATTTCAGCTTTCTCTGCTTACCGATATTTTTCCATTTCTTTCGTTCCAGTGATTCCAATCGTTTATTTCCCCGTCTCTCCATATAAGCGATTTCCCTTTGGAGCTTTTGAAAATGTTCGAGTCTTTCCTCTGAGAGAGCTCCCTCTTCAATTGCCTTGCGGATCTTGCATCCAGGTTCATCCTCATGTTGGCAATCCGTAAAGCGGCATTGAAGTGCTAGCTCCTCGATATCATGATAGTGAGTCGATAATCCTTCCTGCCCTTGCCATAACTGGATTTCCCTCATTCCCGGTGTGTCAATGATCGAGGCACCATTATCTAATAAAAATAACTCACGGTGGGTGGTTGTATGTCGTCCCTTATCATCAGACTCCCTTATTTCTTTTGTCTTCTGGACGTCATATCCCACCAGCAAATTGACTAGTGTTGACTTCCCTACACCTGAAGAACCGACGAGTGCAACGGTTTTACCCTCGGCCAAATAAGGCATCAGTTCCTCAATTCCGTCTTGATTCAATGCACTAATGGTTATGACCTTCACACCAAGTAAAGTGTCCTCTACTTCCCGTTTCTTTTTTTCGATATCGGTGCACGTATCGGATTTCGTCAGCACAATGACAGGGTTTGCCCCACTTTCCCAACATAGAAGTAAATATCGCTCCAGCCGTTTACTATTTAGATCATCATTCAATGAAGATAGGATGAAGACTGTATCGATATTTGAGGCTATGATCTGCTCTTCTGCTTCATTCCCTGCCTTCTTTCTCGAAAACTTACTTGTACGTGGTAACACTTTTTCAATGACAGACCCTTCCCCGCCCAGGAGAACCCAGTCCCCAACGGCCGGAAGATCCTCACGCTGCACGGTTTCAAATCTGAGCTTTCCGGAAACCTTTCTCAAACCTTCCCCTGTCTTCGTCATGACCATATAAGAACCCCTTTGCTCGGTCACGACTCTTCCTAATGTAAGCCCTTCTTCTGTCAAGTGATTCATCATCTCAAAAACTTTTTCTCTAGTATTCAACTTTTTTCCTCCCAAAATAAAAAATCCATTGCGTGGTTCGACACGTCAACGGATTCTCCAATTTAGAAGAAATGAAAAAATCAAATGATCCCGTTTGAAGTGAGATGACGTGACGAACCGATCTGTTGCGTATTTACATTAGCTGCTTGTTCCATTAATGATAAGCTCATAAAACATCACCCACTTCCTCAATTATTACTTATATTATCCAATATTTTCATCCTCTTTGCAAGAGAAATTTCTGATTTTTATAAAAATAGGTACTTTCACCATTTTTTCGCAACGGCATATTCTAATGTGTGAATACGATAAGGGAGAGATACGGATGAGCCAACATGATTATTTAACGAAAGCGGCGATGTATGACCTATTATCCGGTTATTATAAATATACTGATCCATCCATGCATGTTCATTATTATCAAAAACATCTTAAATACATGAGGCTAGCTTTACAGGCCCAACGTGCTGACATCACAACCTCCACTCAACCTTCATATGTACGGTTGCTTCATGCCGTCCCTGATGCCCCTGATGTAGATGTATATGTAAATGGAAATCGGGTGCTCAGAGATGTGGCATTTAAAGATGTGAGCGATTATTTAACACTGCCAGCCGGTAAATACCATATTGACGTATACCCTGCCGGTACGGGCGTAACAACAGTCATTAGTAAAAAAGTCAAAATCGACCCAGGGAAAATTTACACACTTGCAGCTGTAGGAACGCTTAATAAAATGCAATTACTCCCTTACCTGGATGACCCCACAGTTCCAAACGGAGAAACCAAAGTGAAATTCATTCATCTTTCCCCTGACGCGCCGGCAGTTGATATAGCCGTGAAAGGCGGGGATGTCATATTCCAGGATATCTCCTTTAAACAAGCCACTGATTATCTTGGGTTAACCCCGATGACCGTAAACCTTGAAGCCAGGGTCTCCGGAAGTAAGAACAGTGTACTCAGCCTTCCAAATGTAAAATTTGATCCTAATCAAGCCTACACGATTGTAGCCGTAGGTTTAGCCAATGGAACCCCGGAACTGGAAGCTCTCCTATTAAAAGGGTGACGAGGCCTAAAATATGAAGCTGACCCATATAAAAAAGGTGACTTCTTTAAGAAGCCACCTTTTCTTATTGTGCACGGTCCACAGGAACCAATAACCTGAACGAAATTTGATCTTTTTTTAAATCGAATTCGTTTGCCCGCACTTTCACATCACTTTTTAATTTCATGTCCTGCAGTGAGACATAAATCAATTCATCATTGGGCTGAATTTTGACCCAATCCGGGAAATTGTATGAATCTCTGATTACTTTCAGCACGTAATTAACCGGAAGATTCAATGAACCTACTGAAATCGATTTCTGCTTTAACAAAATATCCCCATTGTCCAATGCCTTTGGTTCAAAATTTAATTTAAAGTCAATGTCTGATGTAAAGACAGGAACAGAGCCCAGGAGTTCTACATCATCCTTCAGCTGGACATCATAATCCACTGGCCCCTTCATTCCTTCTTCTTCAATATAATGCTCGATTATAAGATTCAAGTCACTCTTGTTTGTCTCTACATTAAACCCTACTTCTTGATTATTATTTTTGTTACCATCAGGCAGTTTGTCATCCTTGATTGGCATAAAAATCATGGACACGATGATGACCAGGCCCAAAATGAACATACCTAAAAGGACAAAAAATCCTACCTTCCATTTATTCTTCATGACGGCTGCTCCTATCCTCTTTTGAATCTTTTTTCTCTGTCAATGTAGCTAATGTTTCCCCTTTTGCAAGATCCGTAAACATTCGATCTGCGATCAATTTATACCCATCATCATTCGGATGAAAGTAATCTTCATATAACAAGGTATCTCCCGCATCAATAAACAGGTCCTCAATCTTCACGAATAACGTCCGATCATAACTTGTCAAGACCTGAATACTTGCTTCATTCCAATTGTGGATCACTTGATTCACTTCATCTATATCCGAGAACCAAGTGTTAAAAGGATTATACAGGCCGACCAGGACAATGCCTGCATCCGGATTATAGCTTCGGATCGTTTCAATTATCTCTTGTAACCGGAGTTGATACTGTCGTTTCTCCTCCTGGAATACTTCTAACTTCAAGTGTGATAGGTTCTCACGAAAGATTTTCATAACATCGTTTCCCCCGATGGTAATCATCACTAAGTCCGAATCTTCGATGGAAGATTTCACATCTTCCTTCTTCAATCTCTTCAATAATTGATCGGTCCGGTTTCCCCTGATTCCGTAGTTATGAAACTGGGCATCCTTTACACCGTCCATTGATTCAAGACTCTTTTCCAAATAAGGCACATATCCGCCCTTTTTCGTACTGTCACCCACACCCTGGGTCAGTGAATCCCCTATAGAAACCACTTTTAAGTTTTTAGGAATGAATGTTTCAGTGGGACTTTCTTTCTCCCAACTGGATACTTCTCTTGTAATATGATCAGCAGCATCTTCTAACGTGCATCCTGAAAGGAAAAAAACAAAAGCGAGCATGAGAATGGATATTTTTTTCATATGCTTCACCTCGCTTACTCTTTTATATAGTATATCACGGTTGTTCTCCGGTAAAACAATAATACACTTATCCTGTTATCTGAGCTGCTATGGACGGCTCGGTCCTGACTGCAATGTTGCAAATACATCGGATATGAATTGACCATAATGGAATTGTTTAGCGATTTTATGGACTGGCCAGTGAGCTTTATCCGGAGACTTCCTAAAATCACCGATGCTCTCCCCGAATGTACAGCCTGTATTGACAGCCACTCGTATCGGTACTTCCTCAAATATCATCTTTTCACTGTCAGCCAGTGCCCACATCGCCAATAAATCATGAAGTGGGCTGCCCGATATATCGGGATACGTCTTTTTATAAAACTCATAGTAATAATCCACCATCGGTTTAATGATTTGACCGACCTTATCATTGGTTTTCACATAAAAATCATGAAGATGATCAATCATGGCAGGAGTTATAAGGGCATACATTGTGACGTCTAACGGAATAAGGTGAATCTTCTTCGGCGCCAGCTGGATCAGGATATTCGCGGCATACGGGTCTCCGTAGAAATTCGCTTCCGCTACAGGGGTAACATTTCCGGGGACATGGAACGCCCCTCCCATTACATAGAATTCCTTTACTTTTTTCATCGTTTCAGGATATAAAACAAAGGCCGTAGCGAGTGAGGTCAATCGTCCTGCAGAATAGATATATAATTCTCCGGCATATTGATTAATAATTTCCTTGATTTCATAGAAATTCTCACTGATGTCAGATGGATTGAATTCAATTTCATCAGGAATGATCGGTCCCAGACCAGCCACACCGTGGACTTCCGGATAGAACTGAGGCTGTGTACCCGTTAAGGCAGAGACCGCTCCGCCAATGACCGGAATATCCGTTATCCCCGTTAAACTTTGCAGGTACTTCACATTTTTCAATGCCGCTTCTCTTGATACATTCCCATAATCCGATACAATTCCGACAATCTCGATTATCTCACTATAGTAAGCATACAGTACCGCGACAATATCATCGATTCCAAAATCTGAAAAGACCAATACTTTCTTTTTATCAGACAAGCATGTACACTTCCTTTCTCCCTAAGTCATGCTCTATAAGGAAGGACTGATGTCATTCCACGTCCATTACATTAAAATGAGGAATCTTCCCTATTATATTTTATGATATGATACATTCGGTTATGAGGTCGCAAGAATATTCATAAAATAAACAAGAACTGGGACGAGCCTGCTGTTTATTTGATGGTAAAATACGTGTATGACAAAATGAAAGGTGAATGACATGATGAAAAATATTTTATTATACTTTTCGGTTTTGATCGGCCTTCTGGGAATTCTTGCTGGATGTTCAAGTGAGCCAGATGAAGAAGCGCAACATGACCACACTGCTGCGAATGGGGACATTCGAGAAGAAACGGCATCTGTGGATGTGCTTCCGTCTTTTCTTGAAGACAAGGATGACAATATGAGACTTGTCTATTCCTCTGCAGCGAAAAACCCAGAGCTATTAAAATACATCCCTTGTTATTGTGGGTGTGGTGATTCTGCGGGTCACGAAAGCAACCTCAATTGCTTTGTTTATAAAATGGAAGGCGAGAAAGTGGTTTGGGATGATCACGGAACCCGGTGTGAGCTTTGTTTGAAAATTGCTGCCGAGTCCATCGTAAAGTATAAGAATGGTGAATCCATCAAACAAATCAGGACTTTTATCGATGAGCAATATAAAGAAGGATATGCCAAGCCTACCCCTACACCTATGCCTTCATAAAATCAGACAGCAGGTTTTTCCTGCTGTCTCTTTTTTGAAACAAAAAAAGGCGAGAGGATGAATTCCTCTTCGCCTTCTGATATTAATCTGTATAGTACATAAATCCAATTGCACCAATCCCTGTGTGAGTACTGATGATTGGCGTAGTCGGGACAATGTCGATTTGATCATATCCGGTTTTTTCAATGATCTTCGCTTTAAGGTTTTGTGCCAAGTTCAGTCCGTCTGCATGAACCAAACCTACCCCGCGGATGGTCTTTCCTTTCACATCTTCAACAAACTGCGCTGTTAAATACTTCACTACCTGTGAATGACTTCGGACCTTCGCAACCGGTGTATATTCTGCTCCTTCTAAGGATGCAATCGGCTTGATATTGAGTAATGAGCCAATCATAGCGCGCCCTTTCCCAATCCTTCCACCTTTTACAAGATTTTCAAGGGTATCAACCACGACATACAGTTTTGTTTTCGAACGGATTTCTTCAATGGCATGGAGTATTTCTTCCATTGCCTTTCCTTCCTGCGCAAGTTTCGCCGCCTCGATTACTTGAAACGCCAGCCCTTTTGAAATGAAACGCGAATCAACAACCTTCACTTCTGAAGACGACATTTCTGCAGCCGACTCTGCCGAGCGAACAGTTCCACTCATATTCCCTGTCATATGTATGGACAATACGGAGGAACCATCTTTGCCGAGTTTATCATAAAGTTCAACAAATGACCCTGCAGGGGGTTGAGAACTTTTGGGCAATTCCTTGGAAGACTTCATTTTTTCTATGAAGCTTAAAGGTGAAAGGTCCACTCTATCTAAGTAGGTTTCTCCATCAATTGAAATAGACAGAGGAACCACATGAATATCCAATTCTTTTACAATTTCATCTGATAAATCTACTGTCGAGTCTGTTACAATCTTTATTTTGGTCAATTTTGCCACATCCTATCTCCCATATCATTAGTATTATATCGTTAATCGCCACGTATTTAAATAGATAGCCAGCATTTAACTCTCAGGGCAGACTCGATCATTCGAGAAGACGATCGATACTTCCCTTCTTCTAAACCTAAATCATATAAAAAGGTCTGACCCTGCGCATAGTTGCGAAAAAGGATCAGAACCCCCCAGTAAAAATTATGCATTATTCTTTAACTCTTCTGATTGATAAATTTCTTCGTACTCTGACCATTTCGTCGTTCTCTTTAAATGTTCACGAAAGCTGAAGATGGTCTTAGGCTCGTTTTGGTTGATGACTTTTTTAATGAATTGATTCAGCCTAAGATTGACCCTTAGGTAGAGAGGGTTATCTTTCTTCAATACAGGAACTTCTGAGATTTTGACCTTCCGTCCATACTTCGATTTGAACTCGATGGTTTTTGTCAGCAAAGTATCAATCCTCTTTTTCACCCGTTTATGCTTCTATTATACCCTATTTCCCTTCGCATAAATTGTCAAATCATGCAATAGTACGAATATTTTTTTTACACTTCGGATGAAATCGGGATGATGCATTCCGACAGATCGTTTTTAGGAGAGTTCACAATAGTGGAAACTTGGTATCCTTTCATCCTTTCATCAGGGAGCGGCTTTAACACGGAAGACGCTTCCTCATAGGAATATTCCTCAGTATTAAGCCATTTCTCAATATCTTCACGGTTTGTAAGCATCACCGGCATTCTCTCATGTACGTGGCTGACCAGTGGATTAGCTTCGGTTGTCAGGATAGTGGATGTGGTTGCCTCCCCATTTCGGTCCCATAATCCGGCAAATACAAAGGGCTCTTCTCCTTTCAATTGGAACCGTATCGGGGTCTTACCTGTTTCATCCTTCTTCCATTCATAAAAACCATCTGCAAAGATCACCATTCTTTTTGAATGGACAAGCGATTTAAAGCTTGGTTTATCAAGGAGTGTTTCACTTCGTGCATTAATCAGCGGTTTCCACTTAGAGCGGTTTGCCCAATTGGGAACAAGCCCCCACGTAATCTCCCCTGCCCTCCTTTTTCCCTTATGAGATATAAGAGAAAGAACGCTCTGTGAAGGGGCGATATTGTATCTCGGCTGCCATTCTTCAACAAATTCATCGATCAAATATTGTTTCACCAATTCCTCTAAAGGCGTCGTTAAGGAAAATCTACCGCACATCCATTCCACTCCTTCTTTCACTCTTTATTTTTGGCTCTTTTCACAAAGATTGTTGTTTTTCTTACACAGACTATGATTTGCAAAACTCTGTCATTTATTGTGTGGAAGAGGGTGAAGGGAACTGCTCCGCTTTCCACGGACGTTCGGCCGAGCCTCCTCAGCAAAAAATGAGCTGCACCCCTATTGTTGGACACACCAACCAACAATAGGAGGTGCCCGCACCAATGGCCAAGTTTACACAGGAACATAAACTTTACGTTGCCAAACGTTATCTAAATGAACTAGTCAGTTATCG